>NZ_BDBM01000019.1 GCF_001612985.1 Nocardia gamkensis NBRC 108242
CGTAGGCGACGGCAGCGTCCACTCCCATCGCCTGGCCTTGCCGGAAGGCGGCGTCGAATCTGCGAGCACCGAGCGCGCCTCGCGTCGTTCGCTCGCATTCCTTGTGAAAGCGCGACATGCTCAGCAAGACGGCGCGCACGCTGCCGCCCGCCAGCCAGTTTCCCTGGGCGGCTCCCAGCAGCACAGCGGCGCGTTCGACGTCGCCCCGGTCGGCGACGGTCCAGGCCAGCGCCTCGATGCCGAACGCGGTGAGCACCGGACTGTTGGACCGCCGATTGATTCGCAACGCCTCCTCCAGCAACCGTTGGGCACGGTCTCGCTCGCCCTGCTGGCGTGCGGCGACGCCCAAGCCGCGCAACGCGGTCGCACGATAGAGCAGTTCGCCTCGGGCTTCGGTAATGGAAAGCACTCGGCGGTAATGCTCGCACGCCCGGGTCATATCGCCGCGCAGTTCGTATGACCATGCGAGGATGGCCAGCGCACTGACGTACAGTTCCCCGGTTGGGTCAGCGCTGAGCAGATCCACCGCCCGTTCGAGGGACGAGGACGCGTCGGCCGCTTCGCCCATGGCGAGTGCGACGATGCCGGTGGCGTAGGCAAGCTGTCCCTCGATGGCGGGGGTGGGGTCCTGGGCGGCGAGTGCTCGTCCCTCCGCCAGGAAAGCGGCGGTGGCCTGGAAATCCCCCTGTGGCGCGGCAACCTCGCAGGCCGCGCGGAGGGCACTGATGCGGTCGGGTATCGATTGCGCGCCGGGGTGGGCGAGGACGCGGTCGATCCAGAATCGGCCTTCCCCGTACAGGCCGCGAAAGCTCCAGAACTCGTGCAGCGCCGAGACGATGCGCAACCCTGCTTCAGCCGCTGCCCGGCTGTTGTCGGTCAGGCAGGATTCGAGCGCTTCGCGCAGGTTGGGTTGTTCACGTTCGAGCCGGGCGATCCAATCGGGCTGCCGGGGGCTGATCCACTCGGCCTCGGCGTTCAGCGCCATGCGTTGGTACCAGTCGCGGTGCCTACGGCGCAGCTCGGTGTCCTCGCCGGACTCCCGCAGTTTCTCCCGGCCGTAGTCTCGCAAAGTCTCGAGCATCCGGATGCGCACCACGGAATGCGATTGCTCCCGGATCAGGATCGATTTGTCCACCAGGGCCGACAGCACATCCAGCGGACTTTGCGCAGCGGCGTCGAGTGCCCCCCTGTCGGGACCGCAGATTTCTTCGGCGGCGTCGAGTTCGAAACTGCCGGCGAACACCGACAGCCGTGCCCACAGCTGCTGTTCGGCGCGGGTGCACAACTCGTAGCTCCAGGCGATACACCACCGCAGCGTTTGCTGCCGTGCGGGGGCGGTACGGCTGCCGCGGGTGAGCAGCGCGTACCGGTCGGTGAGCCGGGCGAGGATCTGCTCCGGCGACATGGTGCGCATCCGCGCAGCGGCCAGCTCGATCGCCAACGGCAACCCGTCCACCTGGGCACAGATTCCGGCGACGGCGGCCTTGTTGCCCTCGTCGAGTTCGAAGTCCGGCACCGCGGCCGCGGCGCGGTCGGCGAACAACGTCACCGCGTCGAAGCGCGGCAACCCCGCCAGGGTGGGCTCCCGTTCCGGGTCCGGCACCAGCAACGGCGCCACCCGCAGCACCGTCTCTCCGGCGATATTCAGCGGTTCCCGGCTGGTGGCCAGGATCCGCAGATCCGGACAAGTCCGCAGCAACGTCTCCGTCAGCCCGGCCACGGCCTCCACCACGTGCTCACAGTTGTCCACCACGAGCAGCGTTTCGCGCGAGGCCAGGAAGTCGGTCAGGACCTCGAGCAGCGGCGCGGCCGACTGGTTCCGTACGCCGAGGGCGGCTGCCATTACGTCGACCAGCAGGGCTGGATCCGACACCTCGGCCAGCTCGACCAGCCACACCCCGTCTGCGAAATCGCGGCGCACCTGCGTCGCCGCGCGTAGCGCCAGCCGTGTCTTGCCGACACCTCCGATGCCGGTCAACGTCACCAGCCGCGAGGCCGACAGCAATTTCTTCAGTTGCGACACTTCGGCGCGCCTGCCGACGAAACTGGTCAGCTCGAGCGGCAGCTCGCCGCTGTGGTCCCGCGCAGCCGCCATCGGCGTACGCCACCCCCGCGACGGTGGCTTCTCGCCCCGACGCCCGAGCATCCCGTCGGGATGCTCGAGATCCGATTCGCCCAGCAATGCCATCTCACCTACCGAGAACCCGCGGCCCTGCTGCACCTGCCGGATGGCCTCACCCAGCGCCGCGGCCGAGGGCCGCTCGTGGCGGTCTCGGCTCATCGCGGCTTCCACGAGCGCCGACACGTCCTCGGGGAGACCCTTCTCCCGTAGGTCCGGCACCGGCTGGGTGGACATCCGGACGAACTGTGCCACCACGTTCTCCCCGCTGTGCCGCTCGAAGGCGGCATGGCCGGTCAGCGCGCAGAACAGCGTGGCGCCGAGCCCGTAGACGTCCGCGGCCGGGGTCGGATCGACGCCTTCCAGCACTTCCGGTGCGGTGAAGGCGGGCGACCCGGTCACAATGCCCGCAGCGGTCTGGAATCCGCCGGCGATATGCGCGATACCGAAATCGGTCAACGCGGGCTCCCCGTACTCGGTGAGCAGGATGTTTCCCGGTTTCACGTCCCGATGCACGATGCCGAGGCGATGCGCGCTGGCCAGTGCACCGGCGATCTTCACCCCGATCGACAACACCCTCTCCAGAGGAAGCGGACCATGCTGTCGTATCCACGCGTCCAGCGAATTCAGCGGGTGATACGGCATCACGAGAAAGGGCTGCCCGCTACCGATCGCACCGGTCTCCAGCACGGTGACGATGTTCGGATGCGCCGTCAACCTGCCCATCGCGCGCTGCTCCCGCGCGAACCGGGCCTGGTTGTCGGCGTCCAGTTCGGCGGACAGCACCTTCACCGCCACCGTCCGGTCCAGCGCGACCTGCCGACAGCGATACACCACACCGAAACCCCCGCGACCGATCTCCACCGCGTTCTCGAAACCAGCCGTGGCCAGCTCCGCCGTGAGAGGCGTTGTCACCTCACGGCGTGTCCGCAGCGGATCGTCATCGGTCATCGCTCGGGCGTGACCCCACCAGCATGTCTCCGACAGCAGGCAACATGCGCGCACCTTTCACCACTGCCCAGCGTATCGCCGAAACCTCAGCGACGGCCCACACCGTCCAAACGGTTACCTACCGTCCATCGCCGACACATCCCGCACTCCGCGCTCGAGGGCACGATCTCCCGCGCGCCGTCCCGCAACCGCCCGGAGATCGGGTCCGGTGCGCGACGTGGTCAGGGTGACCACCATGGCGGTAGCGATGGCCGCGGCGGCGAGTGCGGCGGTGGCGGGCCAGCCGAACCAGCCGACGGCGGCGGCGCCGAACGCGGCGCCGCAGCTGCCGCCGATGAAGTAGACGATCATGTAGGCGCTGTTGAAGCGAGCCGGGGCGGCCGGGTCGATGGCGAGGACCGTGCTCTGGTTGGCTACCTGGGCCGCGAACAGTCCGGCGTCGAAGAGGCCGAGGCAGACGAGGGTTGCGACCGTATTCGACAGGAAGGCGCCCAGAGCCGCCGAGGCGGCGATGGCGAGCACGAGCCCGATCGCGATCACTCGCCGCGCGCCGATGCGGTCGGTCCACGCCCCCGAGACGCGAGTGGCGGCGACACCGAGGAGTCCGGCGAAGGCGTACATGCCGATCCGTTCCGGCGAGTACGAGAACGGCGGCTGGGACAGCGCGACCGGGAGTCCGGCCCAGATCGTGCAGAAGGCGAAGAACCAAAGGGCGCCGCGACCGGCCGCCAGACGCAGGGCCGGATATCGGCCGTGCAGTCCGGGAAGTCCGCGCACCGTTGCCAGATAACCCACCGTGGCATTCCCCGCTACGGCGGGAAGCGCGAACCGGGCGGTGACCGCGATAGCCGCGCACGCCACCGCGAACGCGAGAAGCGTTCCGCGCCAACCGATCGCATCCGCCAGCCAACCTCCGACGATCCGCCCCGCGAGGATCCCCGCCGAAATGCCCGCCGTGACGACGCCCAGGACAGTGGCCCGCCGTCGTGGTTGCGCGAGACGTCCGGCCACCGAACTCAACTGCGCACCGACCGATGATCCCGCCCCGATCAGGCCGACGACCGGGCCGAGCAGCCAGGCCGAACCGACCACCGCGCTCGCCGCCAGAGCGATGGCCAGGGCACCGAACTGGGCCGACAGCACCACCCGCGGCGAGAACCGGTCGACCAGCGGTACCAGCAGCGCCAGCCCCACCAGATAGCCGAGCGACCCGCACGCCAGAGCGGTGCCCACCGCCGCGAGTGAGGCGTGTAGCGAACCGGCGACTTCCGCGATGGCCGGTTGCAGCGGATAGATGGTCGCGGTGCCGAGCGCGGCCGCCAGCGACATGAACCAAACGACGGGTGTCCGCAGCGCGGTGCCCCGCGTGTCCGGAATCGAATCCGTTTTCATCGCACCGACGCTAGGAGCACCGGGCCCAAGACTCCGGCGGGAAAAGGACGCGATAGTTGCGCTGTTCAGCCGCTTTCGAATTCCGGTCTGGTGAGTTCGGTGCCTACGTGAGCGGTGCACCGGAGTGGGGCTGAGCGGCGCTCATTGGTTTGCCGCTGATTGATGCGCCGGGTGGCGCTGGTCGCGGCGGCGCACCGTACGCAACCCGCAGGCTTGGCCCACGCTCGCGCCTTCGAGCAGGTATTGCAGCCCGATCACCACGAATCCGAACAACCATCGTGCGACCGTCTGCCATATACGCGGACGTCGGCCGTCCTTCCATCGCACTACCCGCATTCCGAACACCAGTTTCGCGAGACTGCCGCGCAACAGGAGTGTGCCGAGTACGTGGTTGGCGAATGACACCGCGAGCACGCACGGAACGAACGCGCCGAGGAATTCCGCGACACCGTCGGAGGCAGGAAAGACACGCTGCGACAATGCCAATCCGACGATCAGCGCTATCAGGGCGTCGGTCGTCGCGGCCAGGGCGAGGCGGTTCTCCCCCGCCTCGTCCGGAACAGCGGCCCGCGGCGCAGACGCCTGGCCGCGTGGTCGGCTTCGGTTGGGACCGGGGCGTGTTGCGTTCACGCGACGTATTGTGGCCCAGCTCGAGGACGCTCCCCAGCGGTGCGGTGCCCGCCGCCCGCGAGATAGCGATGGTGCGGGCTTCGTCCCAGGGACATCGCGGCGGGCGCCGCCTGCCGGTGGTCTATCCCGGGATGACGTATTGCACCTGGACCGAATCGGGAGAGTGGAAGAATTCCTTGGTGGTGACGGACAATTCGATGTGGCCGGGACCTGACGGGATGGTGGCCGAGTTGTACCACGAGCCGACCAATTTGATGGTGGTGTTGCCGCGGGCACCGGTGTCGATGTTGTGCCAGGAGACGTAGGCGGTGGTCGCGCAGGTACCGATGCCTTCGAAGGCGCTGGTGAGATGGAGTCCCGAGGAGGAGTCCTGATCCACGTTCCCGCGGATCGTCCCGTAGCACAAGCCCGCTTCGGTCGCCGTGGTGTAGAGGACCGGGAGATCGACGGCCTCCGCCGAGGCGGTGCCCGCGAAGACGAATGCCGGAGCGCAGGCCACTACGGCGGCTGCGGCGGTTGTGACGAACCTGGTGACCGAGCGCATGAGTTCCCCTCTGCTGTTCGCTGATCGGCATGCCCAGTTGTACTGCGGCTGCACGTCTTATCCGTCGCCGCACCAGAGCCGTTACGCCGCGCGGCGATGTTCAGGACAAGCCCAGGTCCCGGGCCACGATCATCTTCATGACCTCGCTGGTGCCCGCGTAGATTCGCGCCACCCTCGCGTCGGTGTACAACCGGGCGATCGGATACTCCATCATGTACCCGTACCCGCCGAACAATTGCAGGCAGCGGTCCACGACGCGGGCCTGTACCTCCGTGCAGAAGAGCTTGACCCGGGCGGCGTCCGCTCCGGACAAGGCGCCCTCGACCAGGTCGAGCACCGCACGGTCGACCATCGTCTGCGCCGCTTCCACTTCCGCGGACATCGCGGCGAGTTCGAACTTCGTGTTCTGGAACGAGGCCACCGGGGTGCCGAAGGCCTTGCGCTGCTTGGTGTAGTCGACGGTCGCGGTGATCGCCGCCCGTGCCTGCGCGACCGAGCCGACCGCGACGGTGAGCCGTTCCTGTGGCAGATTGTGCCCGAGATAGCCGAACGCCGCGCCCTCGGCGCCGAGCCGGTTGGCGACCGGTACCCGGACGTCGTGGAACGACAGCTCCATGGTGTCCTGCACCTTGCAGCCCATCTTCTCCAGCATGCGGCCGCGGGTGAAGCCCGGCATTCCGTCCTCCACCACCAGCAGGGTGAGCCCCGCGCGGCGGTTGTCCGGGTCGGTGGACGTGCGGGCCACCACGATCACCAGGTCCGCGAGCAGACCGCCGGTGATGAAGGTCTTGGCGCCGTTGAGCACATAGTCGTCGCCGTCGCGCACCGCGCTGGTTCGCATCCCCGCCAGATCCGAGCCCGTGCCCGGCTCGGTCATGGCGATCGCGGTGAGCAGCTGCCCCGACGCCAGCCCGGGAAACCATCGCCGCCGTTGCGCGGCGTCGGCGTACTCCAGGAAGTACGGCAGGATGACGTCGAGCTGGGTGCGCACGGTGCCGAGGGTGACCAAGGCCCGGCCCGCCTCTTCTTGCAGGATCACGTTGTAGCGGTAGTCGCGAATGCCCGCTCCCCCGTATTCCTCGGGTACCGCGAAGCCGAGCAGCCCGAGTTCGCCCATCTCGCTGAAGATCTCGCGCGGCATCCTGCCGTCCTTCTCCCACGCGGAGTAGTCCGGCACGATCCGCTTCTCCACGAAATCCCGGACCAGCTGCCGGAACGCCTCGTGGTCGGCAGTGAACAGCTCTCGTCGCACGGCGGGCCTCCCGTTCAGGACATCAGTTCGACGACGGTGGCGTTGGCGGTGCCGCCGCCCTCGCACATGGTCTGCAAGCCGTAGCGAATGCCGTTGTCGCGCATGTGGTGCAGCATCCGGGTCAGCAGGACGGCGCCGGATCCGCCGAGCGGGTGCCCGAGCGCGATCGCTCCGCCCAGTGGATTCACCAGCGATTCGTCGGCGCCGGTCTCGGCCAGCCAGGCGAGCGGGACAGGCGCGAACGCTTCGTTCACCTCGAAGACGCCGATATCGCCCAGCGCGAGACCGGCTTTGCGCAACACCTTCTCCGTCGCGGGGATCGGGCCGGTGAGCATCAGCACCGGATCGGAGCCGGCTACGGCGCCCGCGCGGTAGCGGGCCAGTGGCGTCAGGCCCAGCTCGCGCGCCTTGCGCGGGGTGGTCACCAGCAGGGCGGCCGCGCCGTCGGAGATCTGTGAGGCGTTGCCCGCGTGGATCACACCGTCGTCCTGGAACGCGGGTTTCAGCCCGGCGAGCTTCGCCGCGGTGGTGCCGCGCCGGATCCCCTCGTCGGCGTCCACCACGCCCGCTTCGGTGCTCACGGGCACGATCTGGTCGGTGAAGGCGCCCGCGTCCTGGGCGGCGGCGGCACGCTCGTGCGAGCGCGCGGAGTACTCGTCGAGCCGGGTGCGGCCGAATCCCCACTTCTTCGCGATCAATTCGGCCGAGATGCCCTGATCGAACGCGAAGCCGTCGTAGCGCGCCAACGCTTTCGGCCCATAGGGAGCACCGGAAGCCTTCGCCGCGTTCAGCGGCACCCGGCTCATCACTTCGACTCCGCCGGCGATCACGATGTCCTGCTGTCCGGAGAGCACGGCTTGCGCCGCGAAATCGAGCGCTTGCTGGCTGGAACCGCAGGCCCGGCTCACCGTGGTGCCCGGAACGCTTTCCGGCCAGCCCGCCGCCAGCACGGCGTAGCGGCCGATGTTGCTGGACTGGTCGCCGACCTGGGAGACGCAGCCCCAGATCACGTCGTCGATCAGCGCCGGATCGAGGGCGCAGCGCTCGGCCAGCGCGGTGAGCACCAGCGCGGACAGGTCGGCCGGGTGCACACCGGACAGTCCTCCGTTACGTTTGCCGACGGCGGTGCGGACCGCCCCGGCGATGACTACCTCACGCATCTCATCTCCCGTTCTCGGAATTACCGGCGGCGCGGATCGGCGGCCGCCGGACGGTCCAGTGGCCGGTGAACCGTGGTTCGCGCCGTTCGGCGAAGGCCGCGAACGCCTCCGGGGCATCGGCGGTGGCGAAGTTCAGTCCCTGCGCCCTGGACTCGGCCGCGAGCGCTTCCCGCAGTGTCGAGCCCGCGCCTTCGTGCAGCAGCGCCTTGGTCTGGGCCAGCGCCACCGGCGGTCCGGCCGCCAGGCGCGCGGCGAGCTCGGTGACGAACCCGTCGATCTCCTCCTGTGCCACCACCCAGGTGACCAGTCCCAGATCGCGAGCCTGTTCGGCGTCGATCGTCTCGGCAAGCAGCGCCAGCCGCTTGGCCTGTTGCAGGCCGATCAGCCGGGGCAGCAGCCAGGAGCCGCCCAGATCCAGCGACAGTCCGCGGCGGGTGAAGATCTGCGCGAACGTCGATTGCGGGGTGGCCACCACGAGATCGCAGCCGAGGGCCAGATTCCAGCCCGCGCCGACCGCGACGCCGGTGACTTTCGCGACGGTGGGCAGGGGAAGTTCGTGCAGCAGGACAGCGACGTCGGTGAGGGCGCGCATCCGGTAGACCGGGTGCGCGTTGTCGGGCGTCGAGATGTCCGCGCCGGAACAGAACGCGCTGCCCGCGCCGGTGAGCACCAGGGCGCGCACCGCGCGGTCGGCCGCGGCAGCGCGCAGCGCGTCGGCCAGCGCCGCCCAGAGTTCGGCATCGATCGCGTTCTTGCGGTACGGCCGGTTCAGCGTCAGTGTGCGCACGCCGTCGCGATCCTCCGAAAGCAGCACGGACTCGCCGGTCATCGGCGTGATCCGATCACTCCGGCGTCCCGCAGCGCTTCGATATCCATTGCGGTGCAACCCAGTTCGGTGAGCACGGCGTCGGTGTGCGCGCCGAGGCCGGGCACCGGGCCCATCGGCGGCTCGAACCCGGCGAGGATCGCGGGCGGCAGCAGCGACGGGATCGGACCCGCGGGGGTCTCGATGCTGCGCCAGCGGTCGCGCTCGGTGAGCTGCGGGTGGTCGAGCACCTCGGTGGGGCGGTGGTAGCAGGAGTTGCCGATCCCGGCGTCGTCGGCGATCTTCTGGATCCGGGCCAGGTCGTGGCGCAGGCACCACGCGGCGATCGCGTCGTCGATCTCGCCGCGGTGGCGCACCCGCCCGGGGTTGGTGCGGAATCGTTCGTCCGCGGCGAGATCCGGCCGTTCCAGGATGTCGGTCGCCAGCCGCCGCCACTCCCGGTCGTTGGTGGTGCCCAGCACCACGGTTCGCCCGTCGGCGGTGGGATACGCGCCGTAGGGCGCCACGGCGGGCGAACTCATCCCGAGCGGCTGCTGATCGACACCGGTGTGCCGCGCGTAGGTCAGGTGATAGCCCATCATCTCGGCCATGGTGTCGAAGAGGCTCACCGAGATCGTGTTGCCGTGAGCCGCGCCCCGACCCCGGCCGCACAGTGCGGCGAGGATCGACAGCGCCGCGTACAAGCCCGTGGTGACGTCGGCGACCGGCGGGCCGGGCTTGGCCGGCGCGTCCGCGGTGCCCGTCACCGCGCAGACGCCGGATTCGGCTTGGACGAGCAGGTCGTAGGCGCGTTTGTGGGACAGCGGACCGCCCGCGCCGAACCCGTCGATCTCCACCGCGATCAGGTCCGGATGTCGCGCGGCCAAGTCCGCGGGCGCGAGGCCGAGGCGGGCGGCGGCGCCTGGCGCGAGGTTGGACACCAGTACGTCGGCTCGGCTCAGCAAGCGGTGCAGCAGGTCCACCCCGGCGGGCGATTTCAGGTCGAGGGTGACCGACTCCTTGCCGCGGTTGACCCAGACGAAGTGGGCGGCCTGACCGAGCACCACATCGTCGTAGTACCGGGCGAAGTCGCCGCCGTCCGGGTGCTCCACCTTGATCACCCGGGCGCCGAAATCGGCCAGACTGCGGGTGCACATCGGCGCGGATACGGCCTGTTCCAAGGCGATCACCGTGACACCGGCGAGTGGTCCCGGCCCGGAGGACCCGCCATCCGGCGCGAGACGCTGCGCGGGGGCGGTCATCAGATCACCGTGCCGCCGTCCACCGGCAGCACCTGGCCGGTGATGAACGAGGCGGCGTCGGAGGCGAGGAAGACGAACGCGCCCGCGACTTCCTCCGGTTCGGCCCAGCGGCGCAACAGGATCCGGTTGAGCATCTGCTCGGAGAACCGATCGTCGGTACGTATGGTGTGCGTCATCGGCGTCGCCGCCAGCGGGGCGAGCGCGTTGATCAGGATGTTCTTGCGCGCCAGTTCCTTCGCCAGCGATTTGGTGATGCCGATGATCGCGGCCTTGGCGGCGGAGTAGTTCACCTGGCCGAGCGTGCCGACGATGCCCGCGGCGGAGGTGACGTTGATGATCCGCCCGGTGCCGTCGGTGGGCAGGAACGGCAACGCCGCCTGCGCGCAGTTGATCGTGCCCAGCGCGTGGATGTCGAACAGCCGCCGCACCGATTCCGCGGTGGTGTCGGCGAACATCGCCGGTGCGGTGACCCCGGCGTTGTTCACGACGATGTGCAGCACGCCGTCGGCGAGTCCGGCGGCCTGCTCGGCGGCCGCAGCGGCGGAGTCCCGGTCGGAGACGTCCAGCGCCCGCCCTGCCGCGGTGCCACCGTTCGCGACGATCTTCTCCGCGACGGCGCGGGCCGCCGCGCCGTCGACGTCGGTGACCAGCACGGCCGCGCCCGCGGTGGCCAGCGCCTGCGCCACCGCGGAGCCGATCCCGCCCGCGGCGCCCGTGACCAGCGCCGAACGCCCGGTGAGATCGAACAGTGTCTGCTGCGCCATCAGTAGCTCCTCGGCAATCCCAGGGCGTGCGAACCCAGGTAGTTCAAGATCATTTCTTGGCTGACGGGGGCGATGCGCATCACGCGCGCCTCCCGGAAGTAGCGGGACACGTGGTATTCCTCGGCGTATCCCATGCCGCCGTGTGTCTGCAGCGCTCGGTCGGCGGCGGTGAATCCGGCGTCGGCGCACAGGTATTTGGCCGTGTTCGCCTCGCGCCCACAGGATTTCCCGTTGTCGTAGCGCCAGGTGGCCTTCCGCAGCATCAGCTCGGCCGCGTCCAGCCGGGCCAGCGAATCGGCCAGGGGGAACTGGATGCCCTGGTTCATGCCGATCGGCCGGTCGAAGACCACGCGTTCCTTCGCGTACCGCACCGCCCGGTCCAACGCGACCCGGCCGAGGCCGAGCGCCTCGGCGGCGATCAGCATGCGTTCGGGATTCAACCCGTCGAGCAGATAGCGGAACCCGGCGCCCTCCTCGCCGACCCGATCCTCCACCGGCACGCGCAGGTCGTCGATGAACAGCTCGTTGGAGGTGACGGCGTTGCGGCCCATCTTGGCGATCGGCCGGATGTCGACGTGCGCGCGGTCGAGGTCGGTGAGGAACAGCGTCATGCCGTCGGTCTTCTTGGCGACCTCGTCATAGGGGGTGGTGCGGGTCAGCAACAGGATCTTCTCCGATTCCTGCGCTTTCGAGATCCACACCTTGCGCCCGTTCACCACGTAGTGGTCGCCGTCGCGGCGGGCGAACGTCGTGATGCGCGGGGTGTCCAGGCCCGCACCGGGTTCGGTCACACCGAAGCACACGTGCAGCTCGCCGGTCGCGATGCGCGGCAGGGTCCGTCGCTTCAACTCCTCGGAACCGTGCACCACCACCGGATGCATGCCGAAGATCGACATGTGGATCGAGCTGGCGGCGTTCATTCCGCCGCCGGAGCGCGACACCTCTTCGGCGAGCAGGGTGGCCTCGGTGATGCCGAGTCCGTGGCCGCCGTACTGCTCGGGGATGGTGATGCCCAGCCAGCCGCCGCCCGCGACGGCGTCGTAGAACTCGGTGGGGAACTCGTGTGCCTGGTCCTTCGCCATCCAGTACTGGTCGTCGAACTTGCGGCACAACTCGGCCACCGATCTCCGGATCAGCTCCTGGTCTTCGGAGAGCTCGAAATTCATGCCCTCGGCGTTCGTGTCACCGGACACTTCCGCACCTCCACTTCCTCGTATCGCGGTCGCTCGCGGTACACGCCGGTGCGGAAGGTCGATCCAGCCCTCCCGCACCGGCGGCACCCGACGGCGACCGCTCGGTACCGCGCGTTCGGCCCTCCGTCTCCCCAGTCGAGGCGGATGACGCGCGAGCCGATCCCCGTCCCCCGGCGCGGCAGTGCACCGAGGCGTTTCCCGTGCCCGGCGAGGTTTCGCCGGGCACGGCGTGCACCGCCTGTCCTCGGCCCCGGTCGGAGCAGGCGTGTCCGTGATGGCCTGCGGGTGTTCGTTCGATCCCGCAGCCGGTGGCTCAGCGCGGCGCCGAGGCCACCCCGTCGTAGCGAATCTCCGCGCCGAGCACCCGATTACCGAGTTCGTCGAGGTCGTAGGACTGGCGCGCCAGCCAAAAGCGCAGGAAATTGGTCAGCGAATAGCGCAGGAACAGCGCCGAACCCACCACGCTCGCCGCCACCCCGCCCAGGGCGAGGGTGATGGCGTCGCGCTGTGCCAGTGCGTCGGTCGTGCCGTGCGACATGAAATACGCCAGCACCGCCACCGCCACACCGGCCACCATGAGCGTGACGCCGGTGCGCAGCCACAGCCCGGAGCGGCCTGCCGCCGGATCGGGGATCTTCAAGTCCTGCAGTTCGCGGACGAAACGCTCCGCGCGAGATTCGGTCATGTGGAACTTCCTAGGTAGAGGGCTGCCAATTCGTTGCGGATTCCGCTGTCGGGGTGTCCCTGCCGCATCACCCGGCCGCGTACCAGGACGGCCGCGTGATCGGCGATGTCCAGCACGGCGGCGGCGAACTGCTCGACCACCAGCACCGCGACACCTTGGCGGGCTATCTCGGCGACCTCGTCGTAGAGCCTGCCGACCACCAGCGGGGCCAGGCCCATGGACAATTCGTCGAGCAGCAGCACGGCGGGATCGGTCGCCAGCCCACGCGCCAGCGCCAGCATCTGCTGTTCGCCGCCGGACATGGTTCCCGCGATCTGACCCGCGCGTTTGCCGAGGATCGGGAACCGGCTGAAGGCGATCTCCTCGATCTCCTCCCTCGACCGTCCGGTGAACGTCATCATCAGCAGGTTGTCGCGCACGGTGAGATTCGGGAACACCCCGCGGCCCTCGGGGATCAGGCAGACGCCCGCGCGGGCCAGCTCGCGCGGGTCCGCTCCGGTGACGTCGCGCCCGCCGAGCGTCAGGCGTCCGGAGGCGACCGGGTGGATGCCCGCGATCACCTTCAGCGCGGTGGTCTTGCCGGCGCCGTTGGGCCCGAGCAGTGCCACCACCTGCCCGGCCGCGACGTCCAGGTCCACGCCGTGCAGCACGGTGATGGCGTCGTAGGCGGCGCGTACCTCGCGCAGGCCGAGGAGTTCGACGGGTCCGGAAGACATTGTGGCCGTCGCTGGTTCGGTTGCACTCTGCACGCTCATATGTCTCCCAGATAGGCCGCGAGCACGGTTTGGTCGGCGCGGATCACCGCGGGTGGCCCGGAGGCGATCACCTTGCCGAGATCCAGCACGAACACCTCGTCGCAGACGTTCATCACCAGGCCCATGTCGTGTTCGACGAGCAGCACCGCGGTGCCGTCGTCGGCCAGCGACCGCAGCAGTTCGCCGAATCGCTCGGTCTCGGTGTGGTCCTGGCCCGCGGCAGGCTCGTCGAGCAGGATCAGGCTGGGCCGCGCCGCGATGGCCCGGCCCACTTCCACCAGGCGGCCGGTGCCGGTCGGCAGCTCGTCGGCGCAGGCGTCGGCGAGTTCGTGCAGGCCGAGCCGGTCGATGATCTCGGTGACGATCCGGGCGGCGTGCCTGCGCTGCGGGCCGAGTTCGGCCGCGACCAGCAGGTTGTCGCGCACGCTCAGCCTGCCGAACAACTCGAGCCGCTGGAAGGTGCGAGCCAGCCCGTGCCGGGCGCGGCGGGACGGGCCGAGCCGGGTGACGTCGGCGCCGTCGATCGCCACCCGTCCCCGGGTCGGTTTGCGCAGTCCGCAGATCACGTCGAACAACGTGCTCTTGCCCGCGCCGTTGGGGCCGATCAGTCCGGTCACCGCGCCGCGTTCGGCGCGCAATCCGGCGCCGTCGAGCGCGCGGTTGCCGCCGAAGACGACGGTGACATCGTCAACTTCCAGTAGCGACGGCACGATCGAGCACCTCCTCGTCGTCGGATGTCCACGGGCGCCGCACGCCCCACCACTCCACCGGGACCTGCGCGGGGTCCGGCGCGGGCCGCGCCCGCACTCCGTGCAAGACGCGCGCCGCCACCACGGCGGCCACCACACCGAAGGTGAATCCCCACCCGTCGACGACGTCGATCAGACGCAGCCCCCACAGTCCCAGGACCAGCAGCGCGAGCAGCGGGGCGACGATCCGGTCGCGCAGCATCGGCAACCATTCGTCGCGCATCGAGGCGATCGCCCCGTCCTTCAGCACGCCGCCACCGAAGGCGATGCCGCCGAGCGCGGGCAGCACCTGCGCCAGATTTTGCAGCCCCGGCCACAGCACGGGGATCACGTTCAGCGGGCCTGCGAAGACAGCGCCGGTGAACAGGCCCGCACCGACAGCACCGAGACCGGCGATGGTGACGATGAGGAAGATCGGCAGTCCGGCGACCAGATTGAACTGTTCGGGCGCGACGGCCCGCACCTGCATGCCGTACAGCGCGCCGCCCAGTCCGGCGATGGCCGCCGCCAGCGCGAAGACAAGCACGCGCGCCGCCAGCAGGCTGCCGCCGAGGGTCGCGTAGGCGGCCTCGCTGTCGCGCAAGGCGATCAGGCGACGCCCGAATCGGCTGCGCCGCAACAGCGCCACCGCCAGGCCCGCCACCGCAAGGCACACCGCGGCGAAGACGGTCACCTCGGCGGTGGTGTCCAGTTCCATGCCGAACAGATCCGGCCCGACCAGCGACACCGAGCCCTGGTCGAACAGCGAGATCCGCACGCCGAGGATCTCGAAGGAGGGCAGCGTGAAGATCCAGCGATCCAGGATGACGGCGAATGCCGCCGTCGCCAGGGCCAGGTACACCCCGGACAGCCGCAGCGCGGGCACCGCGACCACGGCCCCGACCACGCCGGCGATACCCATCGCGGCGGGCAGCGCCCACCACTGGCCCTCCGGTCCCAGATGCGCGTAGGCCACCGCGCCCACACCGGCCAGGCTGAGCTGGCACAGCGAGATCTGGCCCGCGAAACCCAGCAGCGGCACATACGACAGCGCGATCACGCCCCAGGCGAACATCGCGCCGTAGGTGATCAGGTCGGATTCGGTGAGCATGGTCGCCAGCATCAATCCGGCCACGACCACGACCACGGCGAACGCCAGCGAACCGTTGATCGATGGCGATGGCACCGGGCTGAGCTTGCGGTCGCGACCGCGCAACCTGCCGTGCGGGAACATCAGCAGCGCCACGAACAACAGCAGCGCGGGGGCTGCCAGCCGCAGGCCGGGCAGGTACTCGTTCTGCGGCAGGTATCCGGTGAGGTAGCTCTCCAGCAGGCCGACCACCACCGCGCCGGCGAACGTCATCGGCAGATTGCGCAGCCGCCCGAAGATGGCCGCGGTGTAGGCGCTGACGATCAGCAGCGACAGCTGCGCGGCATCCAGCGCCACGGTCGGCGCGATGAGGATGCCGCCGATCGCGGCAAGCTCGATGCCCAGCATCCAGGCGATCCGGTTGGCCCGCCGGGGATCGGCGCCGGTCAGGCCCACCAGCGCGCGGTCGTCCACGGTGGCCCGCATCTCCGCGCCGATCCTGGTGCGGTACAGCAGGATGCGCAGCGCGGCGGCGACCGCGACGGCGACGGCCATGGTCAGCGCCTGATGCCAGGTGATGATGACCGGGCCGAGGTCGATCGACGGCTTGTCGGCGAAGAACCTGGTCAGCGACCGCGACTCGTTGGGGTTCCAGATCCAGCGCGCCAGCACGATGAGCCCGCTGAGCAAGGCGATCGTCATCACGAGTTTCTCGGCGTCACCGAGCCCCTGCGTCGGCGCCAGCGCCTTGCCGAACAGCAAGCCGAACAGCGGCGCGAAGACCAGCAGCACCGCGACGATCGCCATCGGCGCGGGCCGGCCCCAGCCGACGGTGAGCTGCCAGTAGACGAACGCCGAGATCATCCCCGCGGCGCCGTGCGCGAAGTTGAACACGCCGGTCGTGGTGTAGGTGAGCACCAGACCGCTGCCGATCACGGCGTAGATCGCCGCGGTGCTGAGGCCGACGATCCCGAAGGCGATGAACTGCTCCATCAGCGCGAACGCTCCGTCACTTCAGGTCGCTTCGGCTCTTGCCGACATCGGCGAGGGTCAGCGGCTTGCCGAAATCCCGGGTGTACTTGTAAGGGGTGAAGCCGCAGCGGAATACGCCGGTGTTCGGCTTGAAATCCGCGGTCTTCCAGCCGTCGGGCGTGGCCTGCTGGACGTTGAAGCACCGGGTCTGCTCGGCCAGCGGCCGGGACAGATCGACCGGCGCCTGCAAGCCTCCGCCGGTCCACGCGGTCTCCTTGCTCGCGGTGTCGTACACGCACGCGCGGGTGAGGTTGTCACCGCAGCTGGTCGCCGCTTTGGCGAACAGCAACCACGACTGGAAGGCCCGCAGCACCTGGAAGGTGATCGCGCTGCTCGGCGCGTACTGCTCGAACAGGTCTTTCAGCTGCTGCACCGCGGGCACCTGCGCGGCCGCGTCCAGCGGTGCGGTCCCGCTCAGATCGGCATAGTTGTTCTGGGTGGCCAGGGAGCCCTTCGTGACGTCGAGGAACGACTGGTTGTAGGAGTTGGCGTTGGCGTCGATCCAGTCCAGCTCGTAGTTCATGCTGGTGAGCACGTCCTGCAATTTGGCCAGGTAGCGGAACTCCCCGAAGAAGATCAGGCCCTTGACGTTGTTGGCCTTGATCGCCTGCGCGTACGGCGTCCAGTCCGACACGCCCGCGAGCGGATAGAGGTCGTTGTAGACGATCTTCGCGCCGTTCGCGGTCAGTGATTCGGTGAGCTTCTCGCCCATGACCTTGGTGATCGGCGAGTCGCCGTTGATCATCCCGACCGCACCGGCCGAACTCGGGTAGGCCTCCTTGATCAGCCAGTCCTGGAAACCGGTGTACGGGTTGACCGCTTCGGAGGCCGAGGAGCCGCCGCCCACTTGCAAGTCGGACCCGGTGTTCGCGGTCTGGGTCACCTGGGCGGGGAACTCCGGCAGCAGGCACGACAGCCGGTCCTTCACGCCGAGCCCGTCCAGCGCGGCGCTTCCGCCGACGAGGACGAAGTCCTCCCGGCAGGCCTCCAGCATGCGCTGGCGCACCTCCATGAGCTTGGTGTCGCGCAGGTTGGTCACCAGCTTGCGCCCGTTGATGCCACCGGCGGCGTTACACCAGGAGGTGAACACCTTCGCCGCGTCGACCAGGTCGGGATTCTTCGTGAAACCTATGTCGGAGAAGACTCCGACCTCGATCTCGCCGGCCGTTACGCCCTGCGCGGACGCGCTTTTCGCGTTTCCGGGCCGGCAGACGCTGGTCAGGTCTCCGAAGTTGCCGGAGGCGGCCTGGCCCGGACCCTCATCGGTTCCGCGTCCACCGCCCTCGCGGCCACAGCCGGCCACCAAGAGCGCGACCGCCATCGCGGCAACGACCATTCGCTGCGGTTTCACCGTAGTTCCTCCTCCGTGGGCTGCTCCGGCATCCGATCGGTCCGGGCCGTCGCCGGCATCTCGCCCCTCGCTCGTCGATGAGCAGCACGTGCCCCGAGGGCACACTCGCTGTCAGGGAAACTATCTTCTCAGATTCGGATAATCAATATCTGCTCTTTGGAGAGCGAGGTCGTCAACCGTAGCGATCGGGACGCCCAGGCGCTGACCGGCCTCGCTCCGGAAGAGCTGACACGATCGGCGTTGACAGTGGCGCAGCCACATGGAAATCTAATAGTTGAATTTGAGAATGCTATTCTCATTTGGACGAACGGAGGCGCATGTCATCCGGAACGGCTGACGAAAGGCCGGTGGCGACCCGTCATGCGGGATGCGCCCGGTGACAGCCGAGGAACCCCGTCGCCGCTCGGCCGGCACGGCCCACCGGTCACGGCATTCGACACCTCCGGCGCATCGCCGGACCACGAAAGGTAATCCCTTGGCACACTTCACCAAACCCGCTGCCGGGAGCTGGACGCAGAACTATCCCGAGCTGGGTACCGAGCCGGTGGACTACACCGACTCCATCGATCCCGCCTTCTACGAGGACGAGCGTCAGGCGATCTTCCGCAAGAACTGGCTCAACGTGGGCCGGATCAACCGGCTGCCCCGGATCGGCAGCTACTTCACCAAGGAACTGGCCTGCGTCGGCACCTCACTGATCATCGTCAAGGACAACGATGGCGCGGTGCGGGCGTTCCACAACATCTGCCGGCATCGCGGGAACAAGCTCGTCTGGGACGACTACCCCGGCGAGGAAACCGCGGGCACTTGCCGCCAGTTCACCTGCAAGTACCACGCGTGGCGCTACAGCCTCAAAGGCGAGCTCACCTTCGTCCAGCAGGAGAAGGAGTTCTTCGACCTGGACAAGGACAAGTTCGGTCTGAAGCCGGTGCGCTGCGAGGTGTGGGAGGGCTTCATCTTCGTCAACCTCGACGACAACGCCAAGCCGCTCACCGAATACCTGGGTCCGCTGGCCAAGGGTCTCGAGGGGTACCCGTTCGACCGGATGACCGAGGTCTTCAGCTACCGGGCCGAAATCGGCAGCAACTGGAAGCTGTTCATCGACGCGTTCGCCGAGTTCTATCACGCACCCGTGCTGCACCAGAAGCAAGCGGTCAAGGACGAGGCCGACAAGCTCTACGGCGTCGGTTACGAAGCGCTGCACTACGAGATAGCGGCTCCGCACTCGATGATCTCGTCCTGGGGCGGGATGGCACCGCCGAAGGACCCGACGATGGTCAAGCCGATCGAGCGCGAATTGCGCAGCGGCCTGTTCGGCCCGTGGGACCGCCCCGACATCGAGGGCCTGGAGCCGCTGCCGCAGGGCATCAACCCGGCCAAGCATCGCGCCTGGGGCGTCGACGAATTCGAGTTCTTCCCGAATTTCTCCCTGCTGTTCTGGGCGCCGGGCTGGTACCTGACCTACCACTACTGGCCGACCGCGGTGGACCGGCACATCTTCGAGGCGAGCCTGTATTTCGTGCCCGCCACGAATGCCAGGGAGCGGCTGGCCCAGGAACTGGCCGCGGTGACCTTCAAGGAATACGCGCTGCAGGACGCGAACACCCTGGAGGCGACCCAGACCATGATCGCTACCCGTGAGGTCACCGAGTTCCCGCTCAACGACCAGGAGATCCTGCTCCGCCACCTGCACAAGACCGCTCAGAAGATCGTCGAGGAGTACCGCGATGGCCGCGCCCACTGACCAGCCCACCGACCGGGCGCACACCGCGCCGCTGCCCGCCGAGTTCGCCGACCTGGCACCGTTCTCGGACTGGATCCTGGCCACCGAGCCGGAACGCTACGCCAAACGACTGGCATCCTCCATGGACGAGATGCAGCGGTTGTACGACACCGTCTTCCCGCGCCTGCAGCCCGCCATGGATTACATCGACAAGTACGACTGGAACGACCTGCCCGACGAGGTTCGCAACCTGTTCCACCTGTTGCAGTCGCTGGTGATGGTGTCGTTCCCGATCGAAGTGTGGAAGCAGCCGCGAGTGCCGGATTCCGGTGCCGCGTACCTGGATATCGTCCGCGAGCCGGTGGTCTGACCCGTGGCGGCGCTGACCTTGAAGGCCGCCGGTCTGCTCGACCTCGACACCGGTTCGATCGTCCGGCCCGGCATCCTGCGGATCGAGGACGACCGGATCGCCGGTGTCGGCGGCGCCGTCACGGGCGAGGTCGTCGATCTCGGTGACCTCGTCCTGCTGCCGGGTCTGATGGACATGGAGGTCAACCTCCTCATGGGCGGCCGCGGGGAGACCGGTCTGGCCTCCAGCGTCAAGGACGATCCGGCACTGCGCGTGCTGCGCGCGGTGGGCAATGCCCGCCGGACGCTGCGCGCCGGTTTCACGACCGTCCGCAATCTCGGGCTGTTCGTGAAGACCGGCGGCTACCTGCTGGACGTGGCGCTGGGCAAGGCGATCGACGCGGGCTGGATCGAAGGCCCGCGCATCGTGCCCGCCGGGCACGCGATCACGCCCACGGGTGGTCATCTCGACCCGACCATGTTCTCCGCCTTCGCTCCCGACGTACTGAAACTCACCCTCGAGGAGGGCATCGCCAATGGCGTGGACGAGGTGCGCAAGGCGGTGCGATACCAGATCAAGCACGGCGCGCAGCTGATCAAGATCTGTGTCTCCGGCGGGGTCATGTCGCTCACCGGAGCGCCGGGGGCGCAACATTATTCGGACGAGGAGCTGCGCGCGATCGTCGACGAGGCGCACCGGCGCGGTCTCAAGGTGGCCGCGCACACGCACGGCGCCGACGCGGTGAAGCACGCGGTGCACGCGGGCATCGACTGCATCGAGCACGGCTTCCTCATCGATGACGAGGCGATCGACCTGATGGTGGAGCACGGCACCTGGCTGGTACCGACCACCCGGCTGGCCGACGCCATGGACGTCTCGAAAGCCGACCCCGCGCTCCAGGCGAAGGCGGCCGAGATGTTCCCCAAGGCCCGCACTTCCGTGCTGGCCGCTTACAAGGCGGGCGTGAAGATCGCGGTGGGCACCGACGCGCCCGCGATTCCGCACGGCCGCAATGCCGACGAGCTCGTGGCGCTGGTGGAGCGCGGATTGCCGCCGCTGGACGTGCTGCGCGCCGCCACGGTGGCCTCGGCCGAGCTGGTCGGCGTGCAGGACCGCGGCCGGCTGGCGGAGGGGTTGCTGGCCGACGTGATCGGCGTTCCCGGCGACCCGGTGCGCGACATCACCATCACCCGGGACGTGCGCTTCGTGATGAAAGGCGGAAGAATTCATGTCCAGAAGTGACGACTTGCTGGAGATCCAGCAGGTGCTGGCCCGGTACGCGGTGACCATCACCAAGGGGGACATCGAGGGCCTACTCGCGGTGTTCACGCCGGACGGCAGCTACAGCGCCTTCGGCGACACCTACACCCTGGATCTGTTCCCGGAACTGGTCGCCGCCGCGCCGAAGGGCCTGTTCCTCACCGGCATACCGGCTCTCGACATCGACGGCGATACCGCCACCGGCACCCAGCCGCTGTGCTTCGTCGAGCACAGCACGCACGACATGCGCATCGGGTACTACACCGACACCCTCGTACGCACCGCGGACGGATGGCGGCTGCGGACGCGCGCGATGACGTTCATCCGCCGCAACGGCGAGCACGACTCGGGGATCCCGCACGCCTTCGAGCGTTCCAAAGCATGAGAGATGTCGCCACGTTCCGGTCGGACCTGCGCGCCTGGCTGGATGACAACGACCTCACCCCCGGCAACGACCACTCGCTCGACGGCCAGGTCGAACAGTTGCTGCGGGTGCGACGCGCCTTGTACGACGCGGATTGGATGCGCTACGGCTGGCCCGCCGCCGTGCACGGGCTCGGGGGGCCCGCCGCGCTGCGCGCGGTGCTCGGCGAGGAGGTCGCCTCGCGCGACCTGGCCGAACCGGGCATCTATTCGATGATCGAAGTGCTCGCGCCGACGGTGATCTCCTACGCGCGAGCCGAATTGGCCGCCGCGATGGTGCCGCTGCTGCTGTCCGGCCGCGAGCAGTGGTGCCAGGGATTCTCCGAGCCCGGATCGGGCAGCGACCTGGCCTCGCTGACCACCAAGGCGACGCCGCGGGGTGCGGACTGGGTGGTCAGCGGCCAGAAGGTGTGGACCAGCCTGGCCCAGTACGCCGCTCGCTGTGTGCTGCTCACCCGCACCGGGCCCGGCCACGACGGCATCACCGCCTTCTTCGTGGACATGGACTCCCCCGGCATCACCGTCCGCCCGTTGCGCACCATGCACGGCGTGGACGAGTTCGCCGAGGTCTTCTTCGACGACGTGACGGTGCCGGGCGAGCGGATGCTGGGCAAGCCCGGCGACGGCTGGCGAGTGGCGATGGATCTGCTGCCCTACGAGCGCTCGACCTGTTTCTGGCACCGGATCGCCTATCTGTTCACCCGGCTGGACCGGGTGCTCGAACAGTCCACGATCGCCGACGACGCCGAACTCGGCGCCGCGTACCTGGCGCTGCACACGGTGCGATGCCGCTCGCACGCGACGCAGCGGCGCCTGGCGGGCGGCGCACGGCTGGGCGCGGAGACGTCGGTCGACAAGGTGCTGCTGGCCACCGCCGAGCAGCGGCTGTTCGACACCGCGCGCGATCTGCTGCCTGGTGCGGTGGAACTCACCGACTCGCCGTGGCGCACCGAGTTCCTCTACTCCCGTGCGGCGACGATCTACGGCGGCACCGCCGAGATCCAGCGCAACATCATCGCCCGCCGCCTGCTGGACCTGGGAAAGGAGTGACGGTGGCCGAATCCGGCTTCGACCGGGCCGAACTCGCCCTGCTCACCGAAACGCTGCGCAAGACCATGGCGGCCGCCACCGGGCCGCAGCTCGACACGGCGCTGGTCGCACTGGGCTGGCCCGACCTGCTCGCCGAGTGGCCCGAACTCGCTGTCCCCCTCGTCTTCCGGCTGCTCGGCGAGACCGGCGCGCACGCCGCGGTCCTCGACGACGTCGTCCGGCACGCGGCCGGACACGCGGATCCCGGTCCGGTTCCCCTGCCGTTCGCGGGTGAGGCCTGGGTGGTGTGGGAGCGCGACGGCGAGCCAGGCGCAGCCGTCGACGAGGAGCTGCCGCTGCGCACCGTGGCGGCCGGAACCGAGCTACCCGCGCAGGCCATCGCGGCCGGGCGGCGCGCACTCGGGTGGTGGCTGCTCGGCACCGGCCGAGCGATGTTGACGCTGGCCCGCGGGCATGCGCTGGAACGCACCCAGTTCGGACGCCCGCTCGCCTCGTTCCAGGCGGTCCGGCACCGGCTCGCGGAAACCCTCGTCGCGCTCGAGGGCGCCGAGGCCGCGCTGGACACCGCCGAGGGCGAACTCGGGGCACTGCTGGGCAAGGCCGCAGCGGGCCAGGCCGCGCTCACCGCCGCCCGGCACTGTCAGCAGGTGCTCGGCGGCATCGGATTCACCGCCGAGCACGACTTGCACCGGCACGTCCGCCGCACCTTGGTCTTGGACGGACTGCTCGGCAGCACAAGGGAACTCATCCGCGAGGCGGGCGCGCAGATTCGTACCGCGGGTCGTGCTCCTCGGATGGCGCAGTTGTAGCCGGCGCACCGGGAAAGGCCCGGCACCGGAATCCACTCCGGTGCCGGGCCTTTCGGTGCGCAGCGGCGATCAGCAAGCAGGCGATGTACCGCCCTGGAGTGTCATCAACGCGCAGAACGTGGCGGTGGCGACCTTCCACTGGCCGCCGTCCTTGACCGCCTGCCCCGTCTGGTTCGGCAGCACCGGATTGCCGCCCATCAACAGCGTGTAGGTGACATCGGCGTTGTTCGCGTCCACGAGCTTCACCGCCGAGACCGTCACCGACGTGCCCTGGGACTGCGGGTTGGCAGCCTGCGCCTGGAGGATCGGCAGGAAGACATCGCCCTTCTGTACCAGCGCGGCCTTCTGGTCCGGCGGGGTCGAAGGGCTGAAGAAGCCGGTGTACACGTCGGTGATCGCCTTGGTGGTCGCCGCGTCGGCCTGGGCGGGCGCCGCACTGGTCGCCGCGGCGACCGACGTGCTGGACGCGGTGCCGGTCGATTCGTCGTCGTCGCCGCAGCCGGACAATGCCGCGGCCGCGACGACGGCCAGGCCACAACACGCCACGGCCTTGCGAAGGATGGAATCGCGCATGGAATCCTCGTTTTCGGAAAAGGGAACAGCGAGGGCGCCGGACGCGTATGCGCCCGATCGCCGGTGGATCGCACGGACACGGTGTCCCTTTCGAGGCGGCAAGGGCCGTGCGAATACTGCCGGAACGCTCCGGCAGACGATGGAGCCGGAGAACCGGCTTACTGCATGTTGGCCTTCATGTCGTCCAGCCGGACCAGGATCGGGAATCCGTTGACGCTCAGCGCGTTGCCGTGACCGGTCTGGTGCACGTCGAACACGGATTGGATCGCGGCGTAGAAACCCTGCACATCCAGTGTCTGGTTGACCGCGCGCTTGGCCTGGCGCAGCCCGAACGGGGGCATCGTCGCGATCTGCGCGGCCAGTTCCCTGGTCTGCTGGTCGAGCTCGGCGCGCGGCACCACCTTGTTCACCATGCCGACCTGCCGCGCCTCTTCGGCGGTCACGGGTCGGCCGGTGAACAGGATCTCCTTCGCCTTGCGCGCGCCGAGTTCCCAGGTGTGGCCGTGGTATTCGACGCCGCCGATACCCATGAGTACCACCGGGTCGGAGAACAGCGCGTCGTCGGCGGCCACGATGAGATCGCACGGCCAGCACAGCAGCAGGCCACCCGCGATGCACCGGCCCTGCACCGCCGCGATGGACGGTTTCGGTACGTTGCGCCAGCGCAGCGAGTACTCCAGGTAGCGGCGCGACTCCAGCCCGTAGATGCGGTCGAGGGTGATCTTGCTCGGGTCCGGCCACGATTTGTCCTTCAGATCGTGGCCCGCCGAGAAGTGCTTGCCCTCACCGCGCAGCACGATGACCGCGACGTCGTCGTCCTCCGCGGCGCGCACCCAGGCGGCGTCGAGCTGGTCGAGCAGTTCGCCGTTCTGCGCGTTGGCCGCCTCCGGCCGGTCCAGGGTGATGGTGGCGATCCGGTCCGCGACCTCATAGCGAATGTACAAAACGAGCTCCTCGAGTCCGGGAAAGCCGGGCGCGTGCCCGGTCACGACGGCGCGCCGAAATGCGGCCGGGCCGGCCGGAGCGGTGTCCGACGATCATCACGGCCTGCCTCCTTCCCGCGCCGATGCCTGAATGGCTGCGAGAATAGCATTCTCGATACCGGAAAGGGTAGTCTCGTCAGGAGGTCGGACACGATGACCCAGGAACCCGATGACACACCGTTCTCCGGTACAGTGCATTCATGTTCTCTTCATGTGACCGAGGACCGAGGCGCCCGTGACCAGCCCGAGCGAGAAACCGGCCTGGAAGCAGCGCGCCGTCGAGCGCTCCCTCCGCACCGCCAAGCTGCGCGCCGAGGAGCGCGTGCAACGGTTCCTGGACGCCGCTCAGGCGATCATCACCGAGAAGGGCAGCACCGACTTCACGGTGCAGGAGGTCGTCGACCGCTCCCGGCAATCCCTGCGCAGCTTCTACCTGCAGTTCGACGGCAAACACGAGCTGCTGCTCGCATTGTTCGAGGACGCCATGAGCCGCACGTCCGAGCAGCTGCGCGCCGCCGCGGACGGCCAGACCGACCCGCTGGACAAGCTCCAGGTGGCCGTCGAGCTGTTGTTCGAGCTGTGCAGGCCGGACCCCGCGGCGCAGCGGCCGCTGTTCACCGATTTCGCACCGCAGCTGCTGATTTCGCATCCCGACCACGTGAAGGTCGCGCACGCGCCGATGCTGGCCCTGTTCACCGAACTGATGGATCTGGCCAAGGACGCCGGGCAGCTGCGGCCGGAGGTCAACTCCCGCCGGACCGCGGCCATGGTGATGCAGACCGTCATGTTCACCGCGCAGTCCGCAGGAGCCTCCGACGACGAGACGCAGCATCCGATCACCGCGTCCGAAGTATGGAACTTCTGCGCGCACGGTTTCGCTCGCGGTTGAGAACGCTATTCTCCTGAAGGAGAATTTGACTTACACTCGGGCTCATGCCCGATCTGTGGAGTGATCTCGTCTCCTGCCTCGACTTGTCCGCGACACCCTCCGGCGACGATGTGTTCGAGGGCCGCAATCTGCGGTTGCCCTACAGCCGGGTGTTCGGCGGCCAATTGCTCGGCCAGTTCGTCCGGGCGGCCACCGCGGGCATCCCGGACAAGTCGATCAAGTCCCTGCACACGGTGTTCGCGCGCGAGGGCCGCACCGACGAGCCGATCCGCTACCGGGTGCACCGCCACCACGCGGGCCGCTCCTTCGCCACGCTGTCGTTGGTCGCCGAACAGTCCACCGGCGTCGTGGCGACCGCCTCGGTCTCCCTGCACGCGGAGGAACAGGGCCCGCACCGGCAGTCCGTCGCGGCGCCGCCGGAGCTGCTGTCCGCCGAGCACAAGGTGGAGTGGGACCTGCTGCCCTGGGAGACTCGCGCGAGCGTGGACCTCGACGATCTCGGCGCCGCCCCACCGGAATTCGAGTTCTGGATGCGCACCCCGCAAGTCGATCCGGCGCTGGCGCCCGCGCTGACCGCCTACGCGACCGACCTCACGCTCATCGGCACCGCGCTGCTGCCGCTGGACGGATACGCCCAGGGCGGCAACGGCACCGCGTTCGTCTCTGCCGTCACCTCGCACACCCTCTGGTTCCATCGCCGTTTCCGCACCGACGAATGGCTGCTGCTGCGCCAGCACAGCCCGCTGCTCGCGCAGGCTCGCGCCTACGGCCGCGGCGACATCCTCACCGAGGACGGCACGCTGGTGGCCTCCTACGCCCAAGAAGCCATGGTGCGCATCCCCCAGACCTGACGACGGTGTCACCGCGGCGCGGGCAGCAACTGTTCGGCCGCGCGGTAGGCGTCGCATTCGCCCGCCGCGACGGCGGCGGCCAGCCGGTCCAGCTCGGCATGTGCGCGCAACCGCGTCTGCGCCAGTGAGAGGATCTGCGCGCGGGCCCGCGCCGTGCGCCGCGCCGGGCTGTCGGCGCGATGGTGCGCCTCGATCGCCTCGGCCAATTCGGCGACCCGCTCGCCGCGCGCGGCGACCAAGGTGAGGATCGGCACGTCGGATTCGGCCCGCAGATCACGCACGGTCTGTTCGGCGCCCTCCCGGTCCGCCTTGTTCACCACCAGCAGGTCGGCCACCTCCAGCAGGCCCGCCTTCGCGGCTTGGACAGCGTCGCCCGCACCGGGATTCAGGATCACCAGCGTGGGATCCGCGACCGCGGCGATCTCGATCTCCGACTGCCCCACCCCCACCGTCTCCAGCAGCACGACGTCGTAATGCAGCGCGGCGAGCAGCCGGATAGCGGCCGGAACCGCGGCGGCCAGCCCGCCCAGGTGTCCGCGCGTGGCCAGCGACCGGATCAGCACACCGGGGTCGTCGATGTGCTGCGCCATGCGGATCCGGTCCCCCAGCAGCGCTCCCCCGCTGTA
Source organism: Nocardia gamkensis NBRC 108242 (assembly GCF_001612985.1). GTDB lineage: Bacteria > Actinomycetota > Actinomycetes > Mycobacteriales > Mycobacteriaceae > Nocardia > Nocardia gamkensis. The sequence goes on from NZ_BDBM01000019.1 coordinate 27,250, forward strand.
CGGCGAGGACGGATCGACCGCCAGGACCGCGACCCGCAGCCCGCGCGCGCGGTAGACGCCGGCCAGCGCGGTGATCGTCGTCGACTTGCCCGCTCCGGGCGGGCCGGTCACGCCGATCACCCGGACCGCGCGCGGCTCGAGTGCGGCTTGCACCTCCTCCCGGCGGTCCCCTTCGACCAGGCTCAGCAACCGGCCCGTCGCCCGCGCCGACCCGGCGCGCGCCAGGGCCAGCAACTCGGCGACGGTCGCCGACGCCAGGCTCACGCCCATCCCGCCGCGCCGCAGTGCGATGCGGTCACGGAGCGGGGACCTCGATGACGGTGGCCGCGCCCATGCCACCGCCCGCGCACATCGCCGCGATTCCCAAACCGCCACCGCGACGGCGCAATTCGTGGACCAGCGTGACGATCATGCGCGCTCCCGAGGCGGCCACCGGGTGCCCGAGCGAGCAGCCGCTCCCGCTGACGTTCACCTTGTCCGGATCGAGGTCCAGTGCGCGGATCGCCGCGATCGGGACAGAGGCGAAGGCCTCGTTGATCTCGATCAGCGCGACCGCCGACAGCGAGATCCCCGCCCGGTAGACCGCTTTGGTGATCGCCTCGATCGGAGCCAGACCGGTATCGGCGGGATCGACTCCCACCGACGACCAGGCACGGATGTAACCCAGCGCGGGCAGCCCCAGCCGATCGCTGGCGATGGCGAGCGCGGCGGCGCCGTCGTTGGCGCCGGAGGCGTTGCCCGCGGTGATCGAGAAGCCCTCGATCTCCGGATGCAGCACTTTGAGCGAGGCCAGCTTCTCCGGGCTGGTGTCGCGCCGGGGATGCTCGTCGGTGTCGAACAGGCCGTGCGGGGTCTCGATGGGCACGATCTCCTCTTTGAACCGGCCCTCGTCGATGGCGGCGATCGCGTTGCGGTGCGAGCGCAGGGCCCAGGCGTCCATCTCGGCACGGGAGATGCCCGCCTTGACCGCGGCGTTCCAGCCCACGGTGATGGACATGTCCAGCGCGGGGGCGTCCGGGCGGTCCGGGTGGCTCGGCGACACCCACGGATCGATCCACTCGTCCGCGCCGACCCTGAACCGTGCTTTGGGTGCGGTGGACTCGGAATTCACCCCGCCCGCGATCACGAGTTCGTCCATGCCGGAGCGAATCCCGGCCGCCGCGGTCTGCACCGCGGACATTCCCGCCGCGCAATGCCGGTTCTGGGCCAGGCCCGGCACCCTGGTCAGCCCCGTGGTCACGGCCGCGTGCCGGGCCAGCACGCCGCCGCCGTAACGGCCCTCACCCAGGACGACGTCATCGATCCGGGCCGGGTCGAGCCCCTCGGCGATCGCGCCGACCACGTGGTGAGCCAGATCGAACGCGTTGGTGTCGCGCAGCGTTCCCTTCCGTGCGGTACCGATGGGCGTCCGCAGCGCGGACACGATGACGGCTTCGGGCATTGGGGGCCTCCATTCCGGGCGACGCGATTGCGGCGCGGCGACTCTTCGGTGCTCATGCCGACAGTCATGAGAATATTATTTTCTCAATATGAGAGTACGACTTGCAAGATAGGATTACGACATGCAGATCAGTGGAAGCTCCGCGCTCGTCGTCGGCGGGACCGGAGGGCTGGGCGAGGCGACCGTGCGGCGCCTGCACGCCGCCGGGGCGAAGGTCGTGGTCGCGGACGTCGCCGACGACAAGGGCAAACAGCTCGAGAACGAGCTCGGAATCCGCTATGTGCACACCGACGCCACCGACGAGGACTCCGTCCTCGCCGCCATCGCGGAGGCGCAATCGCTCGGGCCGCTGCGCATCTCGGTGGACACCCACGGCGGTCCCGCGAAAGGCGGCCGCCTGATCGGCAAGGACGGCGCGCCACTGCCCCTCGACGGTTTCCGCACCACCATCGAGTTCTATCTGACCGCCGTGTTCAACGTGCTGCGTCTCACCGCGGCCGCGATCGCGAAGAACGACCCGCAGGAGGAGGGCGGGCGCGGCGTCATCGTGAACACCGCCTCGATCGCCGCGTTCGAGGGGCAGGTCGGTCAGCTTCCCTACGCCGCGGCCAAGGGCGGCGTGGTCGGGATGACCCTGGTGGCCGCTCGCGACCTCTCGCCGGTGGGCATCCGCGTGGTGACCATCGCCCCGGGCACCGTGAACACGCCCGCCTACGGCAAGGCCGCCGACCAATTGGAGGCCTACTGGGGGCCGCAGGTACCGTTCCCCAAGCGTATGGGCCGTTCGGAGGAGTACGCCAAGCTGGCGACCGCCATCATCGAGAACGACTATCTCAACGGTGAAGTCATCCGGCTCGACGGCGCTTTGCGGTTCCCGCCGAAATAACCGCCGCCGCGCAGGCGAGTCCGAACTGCCTCGGCCGCCCACTTCGCGGCATCGCCGCCCGGAGTCGTCGATGCGACACGTGACGGCCCGCTGCGCCGCGGAACGGGTTTCGCTGGTTCTACACCGACCCGGGTCGGTGACGGAGTGTGCTCTCGATCCTTCCCATGCCTAGCTATCGCAGCGGAAACCTATAGATGTCGAGCCGGATCGCCGACCGCGATTTCGCAGCGAGATTCGCAGTCGTGCACGTCCCGCATGTGCTGTTTGCCTCCGCCGCGTCATACCCGGGTAGCGATGCGCTGAGCCGGACTCCCACGCCGTCGGATCGGTCGGTTCCCAGCGGGTGCGGCCTTCGCCGGTTTGTCCTCGAGGTTGCGGGCTCGGTTACTGTGAGTACGCTAGAAAATGAGTCCACTCAGTTTTGGTCGGCCGGAGGTGTTCGGATGTTCGCATCGACGGAGTTCTCACAGGTCGGACGGCGCCTCCGCAAGGTCCATGACAAGCAGTCCCGCATCTTCGAGGCCGCATCGGCGCTGTTCGCTGAACGCGGCTTCGAAGGTGTCACGACGCAGCAGATTTCCGATCGTGCCGAGATCGCCGCCGGGACATTGTTCCGGTACGCCGCTACCAAGGGTGAGCTGCTGCTGATGGTCTACAACGAGGACTTCCGGGCCGCCCTCGCCGAGGCCGCGGAAGCCGCTCGAGCGCAGGCGGATACCGCGGCGGCGGTGATCGCGATGCTCCGGCCGCTGCTGGAGGCCGGTGAACGCCATCCTGGAAACACCGTCGTATATCAGCGCGAGTTGCTGTTCGGATCGCCCGCTGACACGTACCGCCGCGAGGGCCTGGCCTTGGTCGACCGACTGGAGACCATGATGGCCGAGCGAATGGCGGCCGACGCACGCGCTCGGGGACTCGAGTCCGAGAATCTGGACGAACAGGCGCGATGGGCCGGGCGCAGCCTGTTCGCCGCCGCGCATCTGCTGCTGGCCCGGCACGCGACCGGGGCGCATCCCGGTCACGACGCCCGCGCTGATCTGCGGGCACAGGTCGCCCAGATCGTCGCGGGCTTCTTCGCAACAGTCGAGAGGAGAAACGAATGACCATCGACATTCGCAAGGTGACCGTCCTGGGCACCGGGGTGCTCGGGTCCCAGATCGCCTTTCAGACCGCCTTCCGCGGTTTCGAGGTGACGGCCTACGACATCGACGACAAGGCGCTGGCCGCAGCCGAGGAGCGATTTCACAAGCTCGCGGCGGTCTACCGCGAGCAGGTACCCGGCGGCGGGGACGGCAAGGCGGAGCAGACGGCGGCCGGTATCGCGCTGACCTCCGATCTGGCGCAGGCGGTGGAGGACGCGGACCTGGTCATCGAGGCGATTCCCGAGGTGCTGAGCATCAAGCAGCAGACCTACGAGCAGCTCTCCCAGGTCGCTCCGGAGCGCGCCATCTTCGCCACCAATTCCTCCACCCTGCTGCCCAGCGCCATGAAGGACTTCACCGGCCGCCCGGACCGGTTCCTCGCGCTGCACTTCGCCAATCAGGTGTGGCACTTCAACACGGCCGAGATCATGGGCACGACCGACACCGACCCGAAGGTATACCAGGCCGTGGTCGACTTCGCCTCCGCGATCGGCATGGTGCCGATCGAGATCCACAAGGAGAAGGCCGGTTACGTCCTGAACTCGCTGCTGGTACCGCTGCTGAACGCGGGCATGAGCTTGGCGGCGGGCGGCTACGCCGATCCCGAGGCGGTGGACAAGACCTGGCAGATCGGCACCGGCGCCCCGGCCGGGCCGTTCCGCATCCTCGACATCATCGGTCTGACCACGCCTTACAACATCCTCGTCCACAACGAGGACGAGGACTCCCAGCGGCTGGCCCAGTGGTTGAAGGAGAACTACATCGACAAGGGCAAGCTCGGGATCGCCACCGGCGAGGGCTTCTACAAGTACTGATCGGCGCGGGCGACGAGCACCACAGTCTGTGGGACCTCTTCCGCAGCGTCCCGTCCATCGAGATCGACGGGGCCAGTGTGCTCGACGTGGTCAGAACGGGGTTCGTTCGAGCCACCGGGTCAGAATGCCCGGCTCACCGTGAATTTCGACTCCGGGATCATCGGGTCGAATGCGTCCGAGTAGGACGAGCAGGAGGATGAAGGCGCGTGCCCGCACGGCGACGGTCGCCTTCGCGTGGGTGTGTTCCCAGGTGATCGAGCGACCGGAGGGGCGGATGATCCACTCGCCGTCGGGGCCGAGTTCCGGGTCGGTGGCGTGCAGGTGCAAGGTGGTGTCGGCGGCCAGGACGGTTTCGGCGCGGCGGGTGAGTCCGACGCTCAGCAGGTCGAGCCATTCGCTGATGGCATCGGCAGCCACGGCGGGGTCGAGCGAGACCGGTCGCCCGAGAGCCAGTAGAGCGTCGGCGTGGTGCGCGACGGCCTCGTGGGCGAGGCGGCGAATCCACCAGTGGACCGGGCGTGGCGTTCCGAGAGTGGTCCAGATCTCGGCATCTGGGCCGGTGCTGTCGACGGCGGCGAGGGCGAGCCGGGCGCCTTCCGACAGCCATCGTGCCGCTGCCTGCGGGTCGGCGGGCCGTGCTCCATCGGGTACTGCTCGGATGTCGAGTTCCTCGGTGGATCGTTCGGTGATCATCGCCGCCGCCCATCGCTGGGCCCGTCCGACGTGGGTGGCGAGGTCGGCCAGTGTCCAGCCGGGACAGGTGGGAATCGGGGTTGCGGGATCAGCCTCACGCAGAAGTTCTGCGAGCGCGTCGGTTTCGGTGATCAGTGCCGCCCGATGCAGATCCGTGGTGACGGTACGAGGCTAGTTGCGCGCAGGTCTCTTCGGCACCGGAAATTCGTGGGTGCGTGAGGTCGACCTGATACTCGAGACCCAGCTACCCGCGCGAGATCGCCTTCGCGATCGCGAAGGCCGCGACGCGAAGATGGAGCCGTGGCCTGACAGCGGCCGCGCTGGACTGCACGAGTCAGGAGCCACCCTCGACAGGTTGATCCGATGTGACCGAGGCACTCGTCACCTTGACCGGTGAGCCTCATCCCCTCCTACCGAACACCCCGCGACACCCGCTGTCACCCAGCACCCAGAGCCCAGAGCCCAGAGCCCAGAGCCCAGCAATAATCCAGCGACTGCAAGCCCTGCGGTAACCTTACGCACTATGAACCCACTTACGTGGCGATTCGCTGCCGAATGGGTGTTCTAAGCTGGAAGCGGACGGTCTATGCCCTGGCAGTAGGGAGCGGATGAACATCGCCAAAGCGCCTCAGCCGGAATACCGGCAGGCCCGCTTCGCCGATATCGAGGACATCGCGGCCATCGAGGCCGAGGTGTTCGCCGAGCCGTACCTGTACCTGATGCTGCGCCAGCTGTTCGACCTGCACGGATCCGAATGGCTGGTCGCCGAGGTGGAGGGCGCCGTGATCGGTTACGCGCTGACGCTGGAGAAGTCCGGCCGGGCATTGCTGTTCACGTTCGCGGTGGCCAAGAGGTTCCAGGGCGAAGGGTATGGCCACGCCCTGCTGACCCGCACCTTGCAGACCTGCCGGAAGATCGGCGCCGAGGTGGTGTATCTGACCGTGCGGCCGGACAACCGGCTGGCCGGCAACCTGTTCCAGCGCGCGGGATTCGAATTCGTCGAGCACGACGACCGGTACTTCGGGCCGGGCGAGCCGCGAGACGTTTTCGAGTACCGGCTGAAGGGCCGCCCGCTAGACTCGTGACATGGGGGAGATTTCGCCCTTCGTCGCATCCGTCTCGACCCGGATCACAAGGCGCGCGGACGAATACACCGCCGAGATCGATCGGGGCGAGCGCCCCGAGCAGGCCGAGCTGGAGCGGTTCACCGCGCATGCCGAGGCGATCCTCGCCGACTACGACCCGCCCAGCGCGCGGCGGCATTCCGACTCGCTGGTCTTCCGGCACCTGTACGCGGCCGCGCGGCAACCGGCGCCCGACGAGGCGGACTGGCGGGTACCGAGCGCGATCACGGCGGCGTTGCTGGCCGCCGAGGTCGAATTCCGTGGTCCGTTGCGGCTGAGCAGCCGGCAGAACACCATGCTGGCCGAGGAGTACGAACGGCTGGGTACCCAACTCTCGGCGGCCGGATTGCCCGCTCACGCGGCGCTGGCCTACCGGAGAGGGGCCGCGCTGTACCGGATGAACGAGGACGACGAGGCACAGGACCGCTGCGGTCTGCGGTTGGCCCGGGCCAGCACCCTCGCGCTGCCGCGGGGCCCACGGCGCTGGCCGGGGCGACTGTCCTTCATCCTGTGCGGCTACGGTTACCGGCCGTTCTGGCTGCTCGGCTGGGTGGCCGTGCAGCTGGTGCTGTTCACCGTCGCCGCTCTGCTGCTGAGCGGCGATTCCTCACCGGCTGCCACCGTCTACACGTGCGTGACCGGATTCATCAATCCACTCGGCCCCGGTGACACGGAGAATCTGCGCCCGGCCGCGCGGCCGCTGTTCGCCGTCGAAGCGTGGGCGGGCACGGTATCGATGTCGGTGTTCTTCGCGCTGCTGGTGCGCAAATGGTTCCGGATGTAGCCGGAGCGGTCGCTACCATTCGGTGTCGAGTTCCTTGTGCCGCAACGCGTTCAGTGTCGCGACGGCGATCCGGTTCTGTAGCTGGGCGACCAGCGCGTTCCACTGACGGGACAATCCGGGATCGACCTGTAGCTCGCGCCACAACGCACGCATCGACGCCGGGGTGTGGGCTCCGGGCATCCACAGCCCGGCGAGATCCTCGAGCACCGGGGCCAGGATGTCGGTGCGTTCCCGGCTGTGCGAGGGGAAGCGCTGGGCCTCCGCCAGCGCGGCGGTGACGACGGTCAGCAGCCAGTCGTGCGCGGCCAGATCCTCACAGAACCGTTGCGCATCATCCAGGTCCGCCTCGTCGCGCACGATCAACCGGACGGTGCGGAGGGTGGCGTCGTCCAGGTGCAGGGCGGCGGCGGGGCCCGCGCTGCCTCCGATCCGGGCCGTCCAGCGCAGCCGAGTGGTTCCCGCCCGCGCCGGCGGCGTCTGGTCCAGCCTGGGGTCGGCGCGCAGTCGAGTCAGCAGGCGTTCGCTGATCGAGGCCAAATCCAGTGTGTCGACGTCGGCGCGGCCGGTGAGGAACCCCTCGGCCAGAGCGGCACCGGCGGTGGCTCTTTCGGGAATGCGGCTGATGACCTCGGTCATCCCCTTCTGGCTGAGGTAGTGCGACCAGGTCTGTCTGCGCCGGCCTGCCGCGCGCGCCACCCTGGTGCACGCGGTGGATTGCAGCACGCGTCCGCCGGACAGGACCGCGCTGGTGGCCACGGTTCCGACGATGTGCGCGGTCTGCTCGCCCAAGGCCAGATCACAGTCGACGCCCACCGCGGTGGTCGGCGAGACCGCCAGCGTGCCCGGCCGCTCCCGCCAGCGCACCGTGCAGCCCGGCATGAGCGCCAGCAGATCGCAGGCCTCCGCGCCGGTCAGCGCGGTCGACGACGGCAGCAGGCAGGTGCGCACTTCACCGAGGACGACCAGAGGCGTGGTCGCGGCCATGTCAAGCTCCGTCGAGCAGCAGGTGGGAGAGCCGATCGCTGACCTTGCGCGGCACCGGCACCGGCGGCACCTCGCCCGCACCGCGGGTGATGGTCTGCTCGACCACGTCGTCGTCGAGGTCGAGGTGGTCGAGCACCAGCCGCACGGCGTGCTCGATGCCGATGTACCGCTTGGGCAGCATCGACAGCGTCTTGTAGGCGGCGAACGGCGCCGCGGACGGATTGAGCTGTACCACCGGCGGCAGGTCGGACCAGCGCCGTGGCGCGAGATCCTCGCGGCGCCACGGTTGCGGATCCGCCACGGCGGCACCGTGATAGCGCAGCATGCCGAGCCGCAGCAGATGCCAGACGGCGGCCAGGAACGGGCACGACCAGCGAGTGACCGTCACCCCGTCGACGACGTGCCTGCTCCACAACTCCACGTCGAGGAAGATCGAATGCTCCCGGCGGCCGAACTCCTCCGGTGGCCGATAGGTACGCCGGCGCATGGCTTGATTGTGTTCGTCCTCCGAGGAGCGGCGTCCGTTGCACAGCCAGCCCGATTCCGCGGTCGGCGGCCTGCGGCCGGTACTCGGCGGCGCGGGCTCGGCGACGATACGCGCGGCCACCATCTCCGCCACGGGAATCGGCTCACCGAACGCCACACCCTCGACGAACTTCGAGGCCCGCCAGCAGCCGGACTCGCGCGCCAGGTAGTCGATGACCAGTCCGGATTCGTCCGCGGCGTCCAGCAGCTTGGTGAGGATGGCGGAGGGATCGGTGTCGGGATGGAAGTAGTCGTCGATCAGATAGCAGGTGCTCACGCGGGCGTTCGGGCCGAACTGCACCTTGGCCGACTCGATGAAGGCCGACACCAAGGGCACGATGCGGCGGAACTCCGCGGTGACCCGCTCGATATCGGAGGTGATCTCGTTGAGGTAGAAGTGCCCTACCTCGATAGATAAGTGCGACAACGGAACCGAAGCGATCCGAGGCTGCTCGGTCGCCTCGCTGTAGCCCTGTGTATCCCGCATCTACAGCCTCTCCCACGTGGCGATGTCGACCAGTCGGCGAGCCAGTTCGGCATAGGCCAGCGCGGTCTCGGCGTTGGCGATCTGGGCGTTCACGTCGGCGTCGAGGATGAGCTGTTCGCGCCGCTGCAACACCGGTTCCATCGGGGTGTCGCCGAGCTTCGCGGTCGCGCCGAGCCGTTTGGCGGTGGCCAGCCGCCGCAACGCGGTGTCCTGCTCTTGCAGCCACGCCGCCTGCGCCGGGCGCTGGGCCACCCCATCCCAGTTGGAGTCGGGCACGGCGGTGCGCACATAACGCACCGAGCCGAGCAACTCCTCCGGGTCGTGGCCGCATTCGGCGCCCGCCTTCAGCAGACCGTGCGGGCCGTACACCAGACCGGCGGCGGCCACGATGTGCTGGCGAGTCCAGCGGTGGAAGATCAACCAGCGGGCGGTGCGCCTGCGCAGTTGCGGCGACGCGGTGGCCTGGAGAGCGATCTGCAGGGCGGCCGACCGGCCCGCGCTGAGATCCACGATCACCACGCGGAACTCCTGATCCAGCGCCACCAGCAGTTCCGCGCAGCGCTCCACCACGGCGTCGTCACCGGTGAGGAACTCCGCGCCGCCCTCGTCGCCGGGCAGCAGCACCAACCGGCCGGAGTTGGGACCGATCCGGCGCAGGTCCGGCCGATCGGTCGCCGAGCCCACATCGACGCGGGCCACGGTTCCGCTCTCGCCGAGCAGGTAGGAATGCACGCCGCCGCGCGGCACGCCGCGTTCGGCCGCACCGATCTCGAACAGCGCACCGGCGGTGGGCGAGCCGAGGTCGAAGTCGGCGTAGGCGACGTCGAGGCCGGAAAGACACAGCCGGTAGGCGATGTTGCAACTGGTCACCGAGCGTCCGGTGCCGCCCTTGTCGGAGGTGGAGAACACCAGCATGCCTGGCCCCTACCGCGTCGCGTCCCGGCGGGCGTACGCCAGTTCGTCGAGCTGGACCAACGCCTGGGTGGCGAGGCTGTACGCGGTGCCTGGACGCTCGCGCAGCACCCGGCGGGCTCGGTCGAGCGATTGCCGGATGCGGGTGACCGCGGCCTGTTTCGGCGAGGAGTCCTGGCCCTCGACCTCCAGTTCCTCCTGATTGAGCAGATGCTCGGCCTCGCTGAGCAGGTCCACCGCGCGGGCGACCATCGCCTGGGGGGCCAGCGGGGGTTGCTCGAAAGTGCTGTACGCGATGACCAGGCACTCCATCATTCGCTCGGTGACGAACCAGGACGGCCCGTCCAATCGCGTGTCCGCCGCGCCGACCACCCGGCCGATGTCGTCCCACAGGCCGATCACCGGGCCGTCCCGCAGCACTCGCTGGTCGAGATGATCCATCGCGGCCTCGGCCAGCGCCATCAGCCGGTCGCGGGTGTCCACGTCGGTGCGCAGGCGCGCGGCCTGCAGGCAGCGTTTGAGCAGCATGGTCGCGAAATCCGGCACGTACCAGACCAATTGGGTTCCCTCTGCGGCGTCCTCGCTGCCCGCCAGGTTCAGGCGCACACCCGGATAGTGCAGCGGCGCTGCGGGATCACCCACGGTGAACCGGCTGGTGATGCGTCCGCGGCGGGCCAGTTGGTCGAGCACCGCCACCGTGCGGGTCAGATCCTCGGTGCTCTCCCGATAGACCAGGTCCTGGATCAGCATGGCGGTGACCACGAGACTGAAATACTCCGATTCCTCGCCGTCGGCGGTGCGCCACGGGATGTCCTCCAGCGGCCAGCGGCCGTTGCCGAAGCGAGCCACCCTCGACCAGTAGTTGCGGGTCAGCTCGAAGCGCAGTTGCAGCGCGTCGGCGAGAGTGCGCTGCTCGTCGGTCAGCAGATCGAGTTCCCGGATGCGCTGCGACGACAGGTCGATGATGCCGTCGAGGGCGACAGCGGTGAAATACAGGTACGGACGGGGCTCGGCGTGCCCGGTCGCGCTGCTGACCCGGCCCGGCACGAGGTCGATGGGTTCGGCGCTGCGCACGATGCCCCAGCTCCAGCCGCATTCGAACAGCCGCCCGTCGTCGGCGATATCGACCTCGGTGGTCTGGCTGAGCCTGACCTCGTTGGCCGCCTGCACCCGTAGGCGTTCCAGCTGGGCCGACAGCCGTTCGATGATCTCGTCGGGCGGCGTGCGGGTCTGGTTGAGCATGTAGATGATCGACTGCCCGAACTCGGTGTTCGGCTCCGGTGTGTGGATGACGAAACTGCGGACCAGGCCCGCCATCGCGGCGGTGAGCCGCGCGCTGACCAGCTCGATCACCGCGGGGATCCGCGCGCGCAATTGCCGGGCCTCCAGCCGGACCTCGCCGCTGACGAAGCGCAGGAATCCGCGCAGGAACCGCAGCGCCGCGATGCACAGGCTCAGCGACATCGAGTAGGAGTCGACCACCTCCACCGCCGATTGCGCGTCGGTGAGCGTGCCGCCGTCGCCGGAGCGCAGGTAGGAGCCGCTGGCGAAGACCGGCTCGCCATCGGGTCCGGTGTAGCGGCGCAGGTATTCCTCCACCAGGGCGACCAGAACCCCGCCGATGCGGGTCTCCTCGCCGAACGGGGCGAGCGCGGACCTGACGTCGGGACTCATGTCGTTCGGTTGGTCCAGCGCGAACGCTTCGATCTCGGTCGCGGGATACAACAGGCACAGCAGCTGCTCGGCGTCGCTGATGGAATTGGCGCCGTCGCGTCCGCCCCAGATCCAGGTTCCGTCCGGATAGGAACAGGCGAGCACCGCTCGCCACAGCTCGAGCAACTGCTGCCTCGGCCGAATCCTCATCTGCTGTCGGACCTCGCCCCCGCGTTCGACCGGCCGCGCCGGACGTCGTTACATAGAGTGTGCCCCGCGGATGTTCACTTGGCCAAGCACAGTTTACGGGGGCACGGTTTGCTACGAATTGTCTTGCGGGCCATGTTCTTCGCGATCACGCGGCGAGAACGATCGCGGCCTGCGATCCGGCGTCACTCCCGTCCCGCGGTGAGGGCGGTGATCACCGCCCGGAACTCCGCGGTCTGGAAGGACAGATCCTCCGCGGTGGTCGCGTAGTCCAGGGTTGCCAGCACCGCGCGTTCCAAGTGCAGGTTCAGCAGGCGCTTGGTGCTCTCGACCGCTTGGCGTGGCAATTCCAGGATGCGTTTCGCGCAGGCCAGCGCCTCGGTGCGCGGATCGGCGACCACGTGGTTGACCAAGCCCATCTCGCGGGCCCGCGCGGCGGGGATCTTCGCGCCGGTGAGCGCGTACTCCTTGGCCAGCAGCAGGCTGGTGTGCAGCGGCCAGGTCAGCGGGCCACCGTCCGCGGCGACCAGGCCGACCTGGACATGCGGGTCCTTCAGGTAGGCGGTCTCGGCGATGTAGGCGATGTCGCTCAGGGCGACGAGGCTGCAGCCGAGGCCCACCGCGGGGCCGTTCACCGCCGCCACCACCGGCACCCGGCACCGGGCCATGCCGAGCACGATGTCGCGGCCGTGCGCGATCGTCTTGGCGCGCAGCTCGGCATCGCTGCCCAGCTCGGCGAGATAGGCGAAGTCCCCGCCCGCCGAGAACGCCTTGCCCGCGCCGGTGAGCACCGCGACGCGCGCCTCCCGGTCGTCGGACAGGCGGGGCCAGAGGCGGGCCAGACCGGTGTGCAGGTCGTCGTTGACGGCGTTGAGCGCGTCGGGCCGGTTGAGCGTGATGATGCGGATCGGTCCGTCGGCTTCGACGTGGATCTCTTCCGGCAAGTCGTACATGGTCAAACTCCTAATCCGAGGATGCGCGAGGCGATGATGTTCTTCTGGATCTGCGAGGTGCCGCCCATGACGCTCTGGGCGCGGCTGTAGAAGTAGCTGCCGAGCAGTTCCGGATCGTCCGTACCGCCGACGGCGAGCGCGGCGTGCCCGACCGACTGGTCCACCCAGGTCATGAGCAGTTTGTCCAGTGAGCCGTCGGGACCGTGCACCACGCCGTCCAGCTGTTCGGACAGCCGCCGCCGCACGTGCAAGCGCAGCATCTCGGTCTGCACCGCCGCCCAGGACAGTTCCTCCGGCGCGCGACCGTCGAGCCGGGAAGCCAACTCGCGCACCAGTTTTCCGTAACGGGCCGCGTACCCGAGGGTGGACGGCTCGCGTTCGTGCCCGACGACGGTCATCGCCAGCTTCCAGCCGTCACCGGGCTCGCCGACCATCTGATCGGCGGGCACCGTCGCACCGTCGAAGAGCACTTGCCCGAACTCCCTGGTGACACCGCTGATCATGGCCAGCGGCCGCTGCTGCACGCCGGGCTGGGCCATGGCGATCACGAACGCCGAGATGCCTTTGTGCCGTGGCGCGTGCGGGTCGGTCCTGGCCAGCAGCAGACACCAGTCGGCGACGTCGGAGTAGCTGGTCCAGATCTTGTGGCCGTGCACCACATAGTGGTCGCCGTCGCGGGTCGCGGTGGTGCGCAGCGCGGCGAGGTCGGAGCCCGCGCCCGGCTCACTGAAGCCCTGGCACCAGCGCTGGGTGCCGTCGATCATGCCGGGCAGGAAGCGGCGCTGCAGTTCCTTGCTGCCGTGGCGGCCCAAGCCCTGCACGAGGTAGCCGAGGCTGGGCCGCGGCGGCGCACCGGCGAGCGCGAGTTCCTCGTCCACGATCACGTCGTAGACCGGTGGCAGCTCGTGTCCGCCGAATTCCTTCGGCCAGGACAACCCGAAGAATCCCGCCGCGTACAGCGCGCGATGCCATTCGCCCTGGCGCGCCCAGTAGTCGTCGCCCGAAGTCGGGAACTGCCCCGCCGTCTCGGCCAGCCAGGCGCGCAGCCGCGCGCGGAATTCGGCCTCCTGCGATGAATCACGAAAGTCCAAGGTCGATCTCCTCCAGGCGGACGGGGAACAGTTCGGTCGAGACCAGCGCGCGCCGCAGGTAGACGTGGGCGAGGCACTCCCAGGTGTTGCCGATGCCGCCGTGCACCTGGATCGAGGTCTCGCAGACGGTGCGGGCGGCCCGTGCGGTGTAGACCTTGGCGATCCGCGCGGCCTGTAGTGCTCGCGCCGGAGCCAATTCGTCGACCGCCCAGGCCGCGTGCCGCAACACGCTGATCGCCCCTTCGATCAGCGCGCGATTCTCGGCCAGCAGATGCGCCACGGCTTGGTAGGACCCGATCGCGCGGCCGTACTGCTCGCGGACCTTCGCGTACTCGACGGCGAGATCCTGCGCGCCGCGGGCGGCGCCGAGCAGGTCGGCGGTGGTCGCGGTGACGGCCAGCGCGTGCCATCGGGTGGCCTCCTCGGCCGCGAGTTCCCCGATGTGCCTGCGTTCGTCCGCGACCGTCGCGGTGCGCCGGGTCAGATCCGCGCCGGGCAGTGTGGCACCCAGTGGTGCGGCCAGGACCTGCTCGCCTGCGACGAGTAGCGCCCCTTCGCTGCCGCGCGCGTCGACGGCGCGGTCACCGACCGCGATCGTCCAGCCGCGATCGTCGGCGCCGCAGCGCCTGCGCAGGTCGTCGGCAAGCACCGGGCCGAGGAAGGCGACGTCGACCAGACCGCGGCCGAACTCCTCGGCCACGATCGCGACCTCGACCCCGGAGGCGCCGTCGGTGCGCAGGGCGCGCCAGCCGGTGGCCGCGACCGTTCGTTCCAGGCGCGCGAGGCGGGGCTCCTCGTCGAGACCCGCGACCGACCCGGGGCCGAGGTCGTCGGCCAATTTCGCCGCGGCATCGCGCAATTGCCGTTGTTCACTCGTCAGACGGACGTCCATAGCGCTCCTTCAGTACTCGGCGCAGCGCCTTGCCCGAGGGCAGGCGCGGGATCTCGGGCACGAACACGACGCGGCGCGGCCGCTTGTACCGGGCCAGGCGCTCGCCGACCAGGGCGATCAGCTCGTCGGCGGTGACCGACTCCGCGCAGGCCACCGCCGCGACGATCGCCTCGCCGTCCGCGGTGTCGGGCTCACCGAACACGGCGCAGTCGGTCACCTCCGGGTGACCGTGCAGCACGGCCTCGATCTCGGCGGGCGCCACTTGGAAACCGCGCACCTTGATCATCTCCTTGGCCCGGTCGGTGAGCCGGATCCAGCCTTCGTCATCGACGTAACCGACATCGCCGGTGCGGTACCAGCCGTCGTCGAAGGCGCGGGCGGTCTCCTCGGCGGGAAGGTAGCCGGCCATCACCGACTCCGCGCGGCATTGGATCTCGCCGATCTCCCCGGGCGGCAGGACTTCTCCGGTGTCCAGCGCGACCACCCGTACGCGCACGCCGGGTGCGGCCTTGCCCACCGTGTCCAGCCGCGCGTCGTCCAGCGGGTTGCACGCGATCACCGGTAACTCGCTCGCGCCGTAGGCGGGCACCCAGCGCACTCCCGTGCGCCGGGTGACGGTCTCGGCCACGCCGACCGTCACCGGCGTCGCGCCCCACATGATGTAGCGCAGCGAACCGAGGTCGTAGGACTCGAGCTGCGGGTGCCCGGCGAGGGCGAGAGCGATGGGCGCGACGGCCATTTCGACGGTGATCCGGTCGTCCTGGATGCAGCCGAGCATCGTCTCGAGGTCGAAGCGGCGGTGCAGGCGCATCCACGCGCCCGTTCGCAGCGCGGTCACGATGTTGAGCAACCCCAGGATGTGCGAGGGCGGGGTGGCGATCTGGATCCGGTCGCTCGCGGTGAGGCCGAGAACCTCGGTCCACTGGCGCACCGCGACCGCCAGCGACGCGTGGGTGTGCCGCACCGCCTTCGGCATTCCGGTGGTGCCGGAACTGAACACCAGCACGGCGTCCGAGGCCGGGTCCGGCGGCGCATCGCCGCGACGGGCGGGGACGATCGGCGCGTCCAGGTGCCGCATCGGCAGCACCTCGGCCAGCACCGGATTGTCGCCGACGCCCTGGCTCGGCCCGGCGACCGCCACCGCGTGCGCGACCTCGTCGTGCTTCCACGCCGGGCTGATCAGCACCGCCGCGGCGCCCAGCCGCCAGATGGCCAGCACCGCGACGACGAACTCCGGCCGGTTCGACGACATGAGCGCGACGCGGTCTCCGGCGCGCACTCCGCGCTCGGCCAGTTCGGACGCCAGACCGGCCGCGAGATCGTCGAGTTCGGTCCTCGGGTAGGCCCGCCCCTCGAAGACGAGCGCGCTCGAAGCGGTGGTCGAGAGCATTTGAGAGATCCCGTCTCGTGAGTGAGAATATAATTCTCATTCGGATAGAATCTTCATACCAGGAGGACGCGGTCCATGGCGAGACCCTCTTTGTTCCAGCGCGCGACCGTGACCCGGATCGTGAAGGAGAGCGCCGACGCGCGCACGTTCGTGCTCGCGCCGCACGACGGGCCGATCCCCTACCGCGCCGGCCAGTTCTGCACGTTCAAGATCGCCGTGAACGGGACGGAGCTGTTCCGGTCGTACTCGATGTCCAGCGCGCCGGAGACCGACGGCGAATTGATGACGACGGTCAAGCGGGTGCCGGGTGGGGCCGTGTCGAATTGGATGCACGACCATCTCTCCGAGGGTGACGAGGTGGAGATGACCAAGGCGGCGGGGCGCTTCTGCCTGCGCGAGACCGAGGTACCGTTGCTGGGCTTCAGCGGCGGCAGCGGCATCACGCCGATCCTGTCGCTCACCAAATGCGCGTTGGCCACCACGGGGCGGCGGGTCCGGCTGCTGTGCGCCGACCGCGACGCCGATTCGGTGCTCTTCGAAGCGATTTTGACCGAGCTGGCGCGGCGCTACCCGGATCGGCTCGAGGTGGTCCGGCACCTGGACGCCGAAAGCGGCTTCCTCGACCCCACGGCGGTGCGCGCCTTCGTCGGGACCGATGGCCACGCCGATAACTACGTCTGCGGACCCGAGGCGTTCATGGAGATGGTCGAACTGGCGCTCCCGGGTCCGGGGGTGGTGTTCAGCGAGCGGTTCGGTGCGCCCGCGCCCCTTCCCGACGCTGTGGACGCCGCCCCGGCCGACAGCGTGACCCGCCCGTCTACGGCTCCTTCCGCACCGCCCGTGGCGGCGGGCGCCGTGACGATCATCCTCAACGGCAAGAAGAAGACGGTGCCACGCAAGGACGGCGAGACTCTGCTGGAGAGCGCCCGCCGGGGCGGGCTGGCCCCGCCGTTCTCGTGCGAGGCGGGCAACTGCGCCACCTGCATCGCCAAGGTGACCACCGGAAGCGCGACGCTACGCCAGAACAACGCACTGACCGATGACGAACTGGAAGACGGCTACGTGCTCACCTGCCAGGCCGTACCGGACACCGACTCGATCACCGTCGACTACGAGTGAGCGGCGAGGCGGGTCCGCGCAGTCGGGTTCCGCCTCGACATCGGCTGTGCCGCCGCGGCACCCGACCGCACTGTCCCGACGCGCAACTGCGCCGTCGGCGTGGGACGAGCGCGCCGCGTCGAGTCGGCCCGAGCATGCGGCGCGCGGCGCGGTCGCCCCCACCGAATCCGGCGGCGCGCTTTTCAGCCCCCGTGCTGGCCCAGTAGAGGTGGCGGCGCGTACTGCGGCTCATAGCCCGCGATCCGGATCGGGCTGCCGACGAGCCGGAAGTCCCCCGCCGTCACCACGGCCTCCGGGCTCGCCTCCAGCGCCTCCGGCAGGTCACGGACCGCGGCGGCGGGAATTCCGAGCGGGCGCAGCCGCGCTTCCCATCCGGTCGCGGTGTCGGCCGTGAGAGCGGCGGTCACCGCGGCCAGCACCTCGACGCGACTGGTCACCCGGTCGGCCATCAACTCGAATCCGTCGACACCCGCCTCCGCGGCGAAGGTCTTCCAGAACCCGTCGTGGGTGACGAACAACGCGAGATAACCCTCGGCGGTCGGAAAGATCTGCGCCGGAACGTAATACGAATGCGCCCCATAAGGGCGGCGCTGCGGCCGCTTGCCGTCGTTCAGGTAGGCGGCGGCATGGTAGTTCAGTTGCGAGAGCATGACTTCGAACAGCGACACGTCGACCTGGCCGCCACGACCGGAGACGATCTGCGCCAGCAGCCCCAGCGCCGCCGTGAGACCGGTCGAGTTGTCCGCCGACGAGTACCCCGGCAGCGTCGGCGGGCCCGCGGGATCACCGGTGAGGGCGGCGATCCCGGCCGCCGCCTGGATCACGTAGTCGAAGGCCGGATCGTCGCCGCCGTACAGGCCGTAGCCGGTGATCGCGACACAGACGATCTTCTCGTTCCACCGGCGCAACGCCTCGTAGGTCAGACCGAGCCGCCGGATCGCCGAGGGTTTGAGGTTCACCAGCAGCGCGTGTGACCCGGCGACGAGTTCGCCGAGCCGCGCTTGTCCCTGCTCGGTGCTCAATTCCACGCGGATACTGCGTTTTCCGCGGTTCAGGCTGGCGAAGTAGCTGTCGCTCACCTGACGGGAGATGTCGCCGCCCGCCGGTTCCAGTTTGGTGACTTCGGCGCCCAGATCGGCGAGCATCATGGTGGCGTACGGGCCTGCCAGCATGGTCCCCACCTCCAGGATCCGGATCCCGGCCAGCGGCCCCGCTCCCGCAGGACTCACCGCGACTCCCTGGCGAGTTCGGCGATCATCTCCCGCGTGCGCTGCTTGGACGCCACCAGTTCGTCCCGGGTTTCGCCGATCGGCAGCAGCCGCACCGAGACATCCGTGGCGCCCGCCTCCGCGTAGCGGCGCAATCCGGCCGCGATCTGCGCTTCGTCGCCGGCCAGGCACAGGTCGCCGATGTCACGGGCGTCGCCTTGGTCGAGCAACCGTTGGTAGTTGGGGGAGATCTCGGCCTCGCCCAGGATGCGGTTGGCCCGCTCGCGCGCCTCGTCTACCCGGCCGGGCTCGCACAGGCACACCGGCAGTCCGGCGACCACACGCGGAGCCGGACGGCCCGCATCGGCCGCCGCTTTGCTGATCTTCGGGACGACGTGATCGGCGATCGCGCGCTCGTCGGCCATCCACAGCACGGTGCCGTCGGCTTGTTCGCCCGCGATGCGCAGCATCACCGGTCCCAGCGCGGCGACCAGCACCGGCACGGGCGCCACCGGCCCGAGATCGAGCGGGTTGTGCACGGTGAACGTCGCGTTCTGCACGTCCACCCGGCCCGGCCCGCGCAATCCGGCGTGCAGCACCTCGAGGTAGTCGCGGGTGTAGGCGGCCGGTTTGTCATAGGGCAGGCCGAGCATGTCCCGCACGATCCAGTGGTGCGACGGGCCCACGCCAAGCGCCAGCCTGCCCCCGGCCGCGGCATGCGCCGAAAGCGCCTGCCGCGCCAAGGCGATCGGATGTTGCGTCTGTAAGGGCACGACCGCGGTGCCCAACTCGATCCGGGAAGTGCGCAGTCCCATCGCGGCGATCGTGATCAGCGCGTCGAAATCGGTGGGGATCTGCGGAATCCACGCCGTGCCCAGACCCGCCGACTCCGCCCACTCGATGTCGCGCAGCATCCGTTCGAGCTTGCGCCCCGAATCGCCCTTCTCCGGCCCGATCATCACTCCGATGCGCACGATTCCTCCAAGCTGTCCGAAGTCGGCACCCGGCCGGTCATGGGGCCGGGTGCCCGGTCAACGCGCGGATCTCGGTGACGAGCGTCTCCAGCGGAGTGCTCGTCGGAAAAACCGCTGCCGCACCGGCTTCCAGTAACCGCGGCACGTCCGCCTGCGGGATGGTTCCACCGACCACTACCGCGATGTCGCTCGCGTCAGCGGCGCGCAACGCGTCCACCACACGGGTGGTGAGCGCGACGTGCGCGCCGGAGAGAATGCTCAGGCCGACGACGGCCACATCCTCTTGCAGCGCGATGGCGACAATGTCCTCCACACGTCGGCGGATTCCGGTGTAGATGACCTCGAATCCGGCGTCGCGCAGCGTGCGGGCGACGATCTTGGCGCCGCGATCGTGCCCGTCCAGCCCCGGTTTGGCGACCAGCACACGAGCGGGCATCAGAACACCACCGGCTGCTGGAATTCGCCCCACACCGACTTCAGCGCGGCGGTCATCTCGCCGACCGTGCAATAGGCGTTCGCGCAATCGATGAGGCGATGCATGAGGTTCTCGTCTCCTTCCGCGGCGCGCGAGAGAGCGGCCAGGGTGTCGCGGACGGTCCCGGCGTCGCGCTCGGATCGCACGCGGGCCAGCCGCTTCAACTGCCGTTCGCGCCCGTCGGCGTCGAGTTCGTAGGTGCCGATGTCCGGCGCGGGCTCGTCGGAGACGAACTTGTTCACCCCGACCACCGGGCGCTCACCCGATTCCACCGCCTGGTGCAGCCGGTAAGCCTCGTCGGCGATCAGGCCCTGCAAGTACCCGTCCTCGATACAGCGCACCATGCCGCCGTGCTGCTCGAGGTCGTGCATGATCTCGATGATCTTGGCCTCGGTGGCGTCGGTGAGCGCCTCGACGAAGTAGGAGCCGCCGAGCGGGTCGGCCACCCTGGTCACCCCGGTCTCGTAGGCGAGCAGCTGCTGGGTGCGCAGCGCCAGCGTCGCGGATTCCTCGCTGGGCAGTGCGAACGGCTCGTCCCACGCGGCGGTGAACATCGACTGCACGCCGCCGAGCACCGAGGCCAGCGCCTCGTACGCGACGCGAACCAGGTTGTTCTGCGCTTGGGGCGCGTAGAGCGAGGCGCCGCCCGCCACGCAGCCGAAGCGGAACATCGAGGCCTTGTCGGTGGTCGCGCCGTAGCGTTCGCGCACGATGGTGGCCCACCGGCGGCGTCCGGCGCGGTATTTCGCGATCTCCTCGAAGAAGTCGCCGTGCGTGTAGAAGAAGAACGAGATCTGCGGGGCGAACTGATCGATGGTCATCCGGCCGCGTTCGATCACGGTGTCGCAGTAGGTGACGCCGTCGGCCAGCGTGAAGGCCATCTCCTGCACGGCGTTCGCGCCCGCATCGCGAAAGTGCGCGCCCGCCACCGAGATCGCGTTGAACCGCGGCACCTCGGCCGCGCAGAACTCGATGGTGTCGGCGATCAAGCGCAAGGACGGCTCCGGCGGCCAGATCCATGTGCCCCGCGAGGCGTACTCCTTGAGGATGTCGTTCTGGATCGTGCCGGTGAGCTTCGCGCGCGGCACGCCCTTCTTCTCCGCGGCCGCCACGTAGAAGGCCAGCAGGATCGCGGCGGTGCCGTTGATGGTGAAGCTGGTGCTGATCCGGTCCAGCGGGATGCCGTCGAAGAGCACTTCGGCATCGGCGAGGGTGTCCACCGCGACGCCGACCCGGCCGACTTCTTCGCTCACCTCCGGGTCGTCGGAGTCGTACCCGCACTGGGTGGGCAGATCGAGCGCGACCGACAGCCCGGTGCCGCCTTGCTCCAGCAGATACCGGTAGCGGCGGTTGGACTCCTCGGCGGTCCCGAAACCGGAGTACTGCCGGAAGGTCCACAGCCGCCCGCGGTAGCCGGTCGCGAAATTGCCGCGGGTGAAGGGGTAGGCGCCCGGAGCGGGCGGCTCATCCCGCCGGGCGTCCGGTCCGTAGCTCGGCTGCAGCGGGATCCCGGAGGAGGTCTGCACTTGGTTGTTCATCATTGAATACCGTACTTGCGAAAAATGAGAATGCCAATACCATTCGAGTGGTGCCACCGGGTCGACGCGCCCGCCACAACCGAGGAGAACGATGCCGGACCAGGACCGACA
The DNA here is from genome assembly GCF_001612985.1 of Nocardia gamkensis NBRC 108242. Taxonomy (GTDB): domain Bacteria; phylum Actinomycetota; class Actinomycetes; order Mycobacteriales; family Mycobacteriaceae; genus Nocardia; species Nocardia gamkensis. The sequence continues at coordinate 48,654 of NZ_BDBM01000019.1, forward strand.
GCTGACCGATCGCACCGTGGTGGTGTCCGGCGCGAGCCGCGGCATCGGCTTGGCGATCGCCCTCGCGGCCGCCGCCGAGGGCGCGAACGTGGTGCTGCTGGCCAAGACCGCCGAGCCGCACCCCCGCCTGCCGGGCACCGTGCACACGGCGGCCGCCGAGGTGGAAGCCGCGGGCGGACGCGCCGCCGCCGTGGTCGGCGACGTGCGCGACGAAGCGGACGTGCGGCGCGTCGTCGACACCGCGGTGCGGCGGTTCGGCGGCATCGATGTGTGCGTGAACAACGCCAGTGCGATCGCCACCGAACCGACCGAGCGGCTGCCGGTCAAGAAGTTCGACCTGATGCACGACATCAACATCCGCGGCATGTTCCTGCTGACCCAGGCCTGCCTGCCGCATCTGCGCGACTCGGCCAACCCGCACGTGCTGACCATCGCGCCCCCGATCAACCTGAACCCCCGCTGGCTGGGCGCCCACCCGGCCTACACCCTCTCCAAGTACGGCATGACGCTGTTGTCGCAGGGCTGGGCAGCCGAATTCGCCGACGCCGGAATAGGTTTCAACTGCCTGTGGCCGCAGACCTATATCGCCACCTCGGCGGTCGCAGCCCTGGCCGACGGCGAGCGGCAGCTCGCGGCCGCCCGCAGCCCACGGATCATGGCCGACGCCGCCCTCGCCATCCTGACCCGGCCGGCGAAGCAGGTCACCGGCAACTGCTTCATCGACGCGGACGCGCTCTCGTTCTACGCCGGGGTGGACGATCTGTCCGGATACGGCGGCGGCGAAAACCCTACGCCGGACTTGTTTCTCGACTGAACGAGCACTCGGTCCGCGTCGGGTCGGCAACAGCACCGCCGTGGACGGCCGCCGATACGCCATTCCCGTGGTAAACCGGCCTGCGGGCAGGTACGGCCGCGCTCGGTTCGTGGCGTGTCCCGAGTCAACCGAGCGGCAGTCGTGCACGTCCCGCTCGACGAACAAGGTGGCGCGGGCCGCGTCGAACGGGCCGTGATCCACCGGGCGCGCCTCCTACGGTGGCGTCGACACTCATGGCGTCGATCGTGTACGTCAGATCCCGATGGGGTCACCGGCCTCGAGGCACATAACACCGGCATGAATGGGCCGATCGGTCGCGGACAGCGGCCGCGTGGAGCCGCCGCGCCGCACGGCGACGATCTCGGCGCCGATCGCGACGGCCGTCTCCTCCGGCGTCCGGCCGCCCAGTTCCAGGCCGATCGGCGAGTGCAGCCGCCGCAATTGCTCCTCGGTGACGCCGGCGGCGCGCAACCGGAGCCGCCGGTCCCGGTCGGCCCGGCGGGATCCCATCGCGCCCACGTAGGCCACGGGCAGGCGTAGCGCTTCGGTGAGCACCGGGACGTCGAACTTCGGATCGTGCGTGAGTACGCAGATCACCGTGCGCGCATCGACTCGCGTGCGTCGCAGATACCGCTGCGGCCAGTCGCGGACCACTTCGTCGGCGTCCGGCATCCGGGCGTGGTCGGCGAAGGCGGGACGCGCCTCACACACGGTGACGTGGTACCCGAGCAGCCGGCCGACCCGGCACAGCGCGGTGGCGAAATCGGTGGCGCCGAAGATCAGCATGCGCGGTGCGGGGGCAAAGGATTCGATGAACACCGTGCGCTCCCGGTCCGCGCAGCCCACGACGCGCACACCGGTCGCGCCGAGGTCGAGCATCGCGCGCGCCTGGCGCACCACCGCGTCATCGAACTCGGCGCCGGTGGCACTCGCGGGTCCCAGCGCGCCCACGGCGCCGGAGTCCAAGTCGCGCACGAACGTCATCGGACCGTCCGGATCGAGCGCGGCCTCGACGGCCGGATACTCGCTCGGGGTGATCCGGTGTACGAAGATCTCCAGCTCTCCGCCGCAGGTCAGGCCGACCACGAAGGCGTCGGCGTCGCTGTAGCCGAACGTCCGGCGGACGGGTTCGCCGGACGCGAGCACCTCTCGGCACAGCTCGTAGACCGCACCCTCCACGCACCCGCCCGACAGGCTGCCGCGCACATTCCCGGATCCGTCCACCGCCATGGTCGCGCCGGCCGGCCGGGGCGCGCTACCGGCCACGCGCACCACGGTGGCGAGCACGTACTCGGCGTTCGCGGCATGCCAGCGCAGCAGGTGGGTAGCGAGTTCGCGCATGGTGAACCTCTCGGCGATCGTCGCCCCGCACGGAGGCGCCTTCCGGCCGCCCCGTCCGGCGTCTTCGCCTGCCGAAGCGGTGAGAATGCTATTCTCATTCAATACTAGCGTCATAATCATTTTCGACATAGGCGGAATTGACAGCGTGCGAACCTCGATGCTAAACACGTGCTCAGCATTCGCGAGCGGCAACCGATCGGCACCCCGGCACGAGGCTTGCCCCGGCTTGGGCCCCACCCCCGATGTCCGGATTCGCCGGGGTAACAACCGCGATGCGGGCGCGCCGCCCGGCGCCCGAGGTGAACGGAGGATCAACCGGATGACTTCGCCCGAGCCGCCCCGCGGCCGATCCCGCTCGATGCACCTGCGAGCCCACCGATGACCCGGACCGAGTTCAGTACCACGACCGGTGTCGTCGGCACGCGAGTGCCGCGCATCGAGGACGCGCGCCTGGTGACCGGCAAGGGAACCTTCGTCGACGACGTGACCCGGCCGGGTATGGCACACGCGTGCTTCATCCGCAGCCCGCTCCCCCGCGCCACGATCGGCGACATCGATGTCTCCGCCGCACTCGAACTCGACGGCGTGCTGGCCGTCTACACCGCCGCGGACCTCAATTCCGGTGTCCACGAGATCTCCTACGCGCTGGACATCGTCGGCTTCCCGCCGGTGCCACGGCCGCCGCTGGCCGAGGAGGAGGTGCGGTTCGTCGGCGACCCGGTGGCCCTGGTGATCGCAATCGACCGGTATGTGGCCGAGGACGCCGCCGAACTGGTGGTCATCGACTACGAGCCACTGGAACCGGTGGTCGACTACGTCACCGCGGCGGATTCGCCGAACCTGGTGCACGCCGCGTTCGCCGGGAACTCCGCGGGCGAATTGGGCGGACGCCCCGCCGCCGATCTGGCGCCGGTGTTCGATTCAGCCGCGCATGTGGTGCGGCAGACGATCTTTCAGCAGGCATACCTGCCGGTCCCGCTGGAGACGCGCGGGATCGTGGCGGACTGGTCGGCGCCGACCGCGGAGATGACGATCTGGAGCTCCACCCAGTCACCACACGAAGTGCGCGGGTTCTGCGCCCGGCTGCTCGGGATCGCGGAACACCAGGTGCGCGTCATCGCCCGCGACACCGGCGGCGGATTCGGCCTCAAGCAGGTCCCGTTGCGCGAGGACGCCTGCGTCCTGCTGGCGGCACGCAAACTCGGCACCGCGGTGAAGTGGATCGAGGACCGCCAGGAGAACCTGATGGCCGCGGGCATGTCGCGCCATGAGCACGCCGACGTCGGGATGGCGTTCGACAGCGAAGGAAAGATCCTCGCCGCCGCCATCGACCACGTGCAGAACGTGGGCGCCTATCCGACGCCGTCGCCGCTCACCGGCGGGGTCGTGGTCGGGATCCTGTTCCCCGGGCCGTACCGGATCACGGAAGCCTCGTTCACCGCGAAATTCCGGTACTCCAACACCGTCGGCCGCCTCGCCTACCGTGGCCCGTGGCAGTTCGAATCGGTGGCCCGCGAGATCCTGCTCGACCACGCCGCCCGGCAGATCGGCATCGACCCGATCGAGCTGCGCAGGCGGAACATGCTGCGCCGTGACGAGTTGCCGTGGGCGAACCCGAACGGCATGACCTTCGACAACATCTCACCGCTGGAAACGCTGGAGCAAGCGGTCCGGATGCTGGATTACGAAGGCTTCCGCGACCTGCAACGCCGAGCCCGCACCGAAGGCCGCTACCTGGGCGTCGGCACCTGCACCTATGTGGAGCCGACCACCGGCGGCAGCCCGTTCCTGAGCACCGAGGGCGCCACCATCCGCATCGAGCCGAGCGGCAAGGTGAACGTCTACGTCGCGGGCGGCTCCGCTGGTAACAGCTTGGAGACCACCGTCGTCCAGCTCGCCGCCGACGCGCTCGGGGCGGAGCTGGCGGATGTGCGAACGATTCAGGGCGACACCGCGATCACACCGTTCGGCGGCGGTACCGGTGGCAGCCGGTCCGGCTCGATGACGGCGGGCGCGATCGCCCGCACGGCGTCGATGCTGCGGGAACGCATCCTGGCGATCGCCGCGCACCGGCTGGGCGCGAGCGCCGACGACATCGAGTTCAGCCGCAGCCGGGCCACCATCCGCGGGACGCCCGACAAGAGCCTGTCACTGGCCGAGATCGCCGAAATCGCCTACTTCCAGACCGATTCGCTGCCGCCGGGGGTGCCGCCCGGGCTGGAGGCGAGCGGACGCCACAAGACCCCGCAGCTGGCGATCTGGGCCAACGCCACCCACGTGTGCACCTGCGAGGTCGACATCGAGACCGGACAGGTGAAGCTGCTGCGCTACATCGTCAGCGAGGACTGCGGTCCGATGATCAACCCCAACGTCGTGGAAGGCCAGATCTACGGCGGCACCGTGCAGGGCATCGGCGGCGCGCTCTACGAGCATCTCGCCTACGACGAAAGCGGCAATCCGGTGGCCACCACCTTCCTGGACTACCTGCTGCCGACGGCCACCGAATCACCGACGATCGAGGTGGGGCACATCGAGACCCCGAGCCCGGGCCCCGGCAATTTCAAAGGCGTCGGCGAGGGTGGGGCCATCGGGGCCACCCCGGCCGTCCTCAACGCCGTGATCGACGCCCTGGCGCCGTTCGGGGTGGAGATCTCGAAGCTGCCGCTGTCCCCGGCCACGATCGTGACGCTGCTGGACGAGGCGCGTGCCGCCGGAAAGGGTCCCGAATGAAGCCGGCGAGCTTCGAATACCACGCACCCGCGACCGCCGAGGAGGCCGTAGCCCTCCTGGCCGATCTCGGCGACGAGGCCAAGATCATCTCCGGCGGGCAGAGTCTCGTGCCGATGCTGGCATTGCGGCTGGCCGTCTTCGAGCATCTGGTCGACCTGCGCCGCCTGGACGAGCTGCGTGGCATCGAGACCGAGGGAGATTCCGTCCGGATCGGCGCGGCGACCACCCACGCCGAGGTCGGCCGGTCCGAGGACGTTCGCCGAGGAGTGCCGCTGCTGGCCAGGGCCACTCCACTCATCGGGCACTTCCAGATCCGCAACCGGGGAACGATCGGCGGCGCTATCGCGCACGCCGACGCCGCGGCCGAATACCCCGTGGTGGCACTGACCCTCGATGCCCGCATCGAGACACTCTCGCCGCGCGGGAGGCGCACGATCCCGGCAGCCGAGTTCTTCACCGGCATGTGGACCACCGACCTGGCGCCCGACGAGCTGGTCACCGCGATCGTCTTCCCCGTGTGGCACGGCCGATGCGGCTTCGCCGTCGAGGAATTCACCCGCCGCAGTGGGGATTTCGCGATGGCGGGCGCGGCCGTGGCGGTCCGGCTGGACGCGGATTCCCGCGTCGAGCGGTGCGCGATCGGCTTGTTCGGCCTGGCGCCGACCCCGCTGCGGGCCACGCGGACCGAAGCCGAGCTGATCGGGCGTCCCGTCGACGCGACGCCGGAGGAGATCGGCCGCAGCGCGACCGCGGGACTGAACGCGATCTCGTCGGATGTGCACGGCTCCGCCGACTACCGGCGCAGGGTCGGAGCGGCAATGGTGGCGCGCGCATGGCGGCGCGCCGTAGAGGAGGCCGGGAATGACTGACGTCGACATCGAGGTGCGCATCAACGGCGCCCTCCGCCGGGACCGCGTGCCGCCCCGGCTCACCTTGGCCGACTATCTGCGCGACAAGTGCGGTCTGACCGGCACCCATCTCGGGTGCGAACACGGCGTGTGCGGCGCCTGCACGGTCATGCTCGACGGACAGGCCGTACGGGCCTGCCTGGTGTTCGCCGTGCAAGCCGACGGCGCCGAACTCACCACTGTCGAAGGCATCGCCGGACCGGACGGCGAACTGTCCCCGGTGCAGGCGGCGTTCCGGGAAAAGCACGGGTTGCAGTGCGGCTTCTGCACCCCCGGCTTCATCGTGTCGGCCACGGCCTTCCTGCGCGACAATCCCGACCCCTCCGAGACCGAGATCCGCGAGGCCATTTCCGGGAACCTGTGCCGGTGCACCGGATATCAAGGCATCGTCCGCGCGGTGCGCGCCGCCGCCGATTCGATGAACGCCGCGACCGAGACCCGCGAGGCACGCGTGAGCACCGAAGGACTTCCATGAAACTCGACAACACCTTCACCATCCCGGTTCCGGCTGCGCAGGCCTGGCAGGTGCTGCTGGATCTGGAGCGCATCGCCCCGTGCGTTCCCGGCGCCACGATCACCTCCCGGGAGGGCGACGACTTCCACGGCAAGATCAAAGTCAAGCTCGGACCCGTGGGGCTGAGCTACAGCGGCGTCATCAAAGTGGTCTCCCAGGACGAGGCCGCCGGGATCGCCGTGCTGGAGGGACGCGGCCGCGAAACCCGCGGCAACGGAACGGCCAAGGCCACCATCACCTGCCGGCTCGTCGAATCCGACGGCAGCACGGACGTTTTCGTGGACACCGATCTGGCGATCACCGGCAAGCCCGCGCAATTCGGGCGCGGCGCGCTCGCCGACGTGGCGGGCACGCTCATCGGCCAGTTCGCCACCAATCTCGCCGACGAGATCACCGCCTCGGCCACCCCGGAAGCGGACATCGTCGAAGCGGTCTCGAAAGCCGGCGACGCCGCGACACCGGCCGCCTCGCCCGCGGCGACCGCGCCGCGCAAGCCGGCCGAGCCGATCGACCTGCTCCGAACCGCCGGCGCGAGCAGCGCCACGCGCCTGAGCGGGTTGGCCTTCGTCGGTGTACTCGCCCTGCTGCTCGCCCTCCTGCTGCGTAAACGCTCCGCCCGATCGGCGCCCTGATGACCCGGAATATCGCGAGCACCCGCCCAATGCGGCACCTCCACATCGACACGGGCGCTTTCGCCATGGACTACCAGGCGGGCGCGGCGCAGATCGCGGACGTGGTCGCCGAATTGGGCGCCCACACCGGATTCGTGATCACCGTCGACGACAACGTCCGCCCCGGCCTGCCTCCCCTGCCGTGCGGGGAACTCTGGGATTAACGAGGCGTGGAGTGCCCCTTGCCCACCCTCGCCGTCACGGATCTGCACATGGTGGTGTGCTGTGCGCTGTGCACTGTCTCCTGTGCGCGATGCTGGGCTGCGGTGTGAGAAGGGGAGTCGAACCCCTCGCACTGCCCATCGTGCGCCGGAAAGTGGCCGGAATATCCCGTCCGGCCCCGGGTTCGTGCACGCCTCCGCGACGACTACCTGCTCCACTCCCTCAGGTCAGTCCAGCAGCTCGACCTCCCAGTTGGAGCGCTGGATGCGCACGTCGAGTTCACGCAGCTGCCTGGCGAGGTCGTCGGCCTGCCCGCGCAGTTCGGCCACCGGCAACGCGGACAACATCTTCAGCTCCGACCGCAGCTGGCGCGCGTACCCCGGCTGCCCCTTGCCCGCCGCCGCGTCGGCGGCGGCCGTGACCAGGGAGTGCCGCAGGCGCAACGCGTCCCGGCGGGCCAGTGCGTCGGTCAAGGTGCCGTCGGTTCCGATCCGCGCCGCGGCGTTGGTGCGATTGATGCGCCGGATCAGCGTCTCGTACTCGCCGAGCACCTCCTGCGCCTCGATGAGCAGTGCCGCCGCGTTCTCGGCGGGTTCCTCCCCCTCCTGGAATCGCGCATTGCTCACAACGCGAGCACGCAACTGCTCGATCCGCCGCGCCGCATCCGCGCGCAAAGTCAACGCCTCCGCCAGCTTCAAGTCCCTTACCTCCCCGATCTCGACTCGTGCGGGTCGAGTATGTGTCATTCGGCGGCACGAGTCACGCGAATTAGCCACCGCCACGGGCGCTTCGAATTCGCGCTCACCGTCGCCACGCGCATGGCCTCGCTGCGCCGAAGGCGATCGCCGAGACCGCGACGGTCAGTGCGGCAGCATGTCGGTCCAGCCCCGGCCGGGCGCGGACGCCAGGTCGCTCTGCTGGTAGAGACGGCCGTCCGGGCCGAGGTAGTTGCCGGTCCGGGGGTCGTATCGGGCGATGCCGATCGAGGGGCCCTCGGAGTTCGCGGGAGCGGCCGGTGGTGGCGCACCCGGGGACCAGCGTGCATCCGGCGGAATGCCTTGCCCTTCCAGGCCCGGGTCGCGCGGGTAGGGGCCCAGCAGGGGTTGCTCGGTGGCGAGCGGCCGGAACTCCTCGTCGCTGTTGCACAGCGCCGCGGTCGGCGCCCGCTTGGCGGGGTTGTTCGCGCACGGGATATTGCGCACGCCGCGCACCGCGATATCGGAATCCTGGGGCAATTTGCAGTACAGCCCGTCCGGGGTGTCGATGGTGTCGGTCTCCTCCGGCGATCGCCACGCCGACGGCGGCAGGAAACCGACCGTGCAGGCCGGCGGATCGGAGATGCCGCCGAGCCGGAAGTCGCCCAGGCCCAGCCCGGAGGCGTTGCGATTCGGTTGCACCGCCTGGATCATCGAGATCGCCGGCGGCAGCAGCACCAGGATCTGCTCCAGCCCGGCGTTGTAGGTCACGCCGAGTTGCCCGATGGACGTCAGGTCGGAAAGCAGGATCGGCAGCGTGAGCTTCACCGAGTCGAGCAAATGCGCGACCTCCGTGGTGAATCCGGGTCCGGACCGCAACAGCGCGCGGATCCGGGGGTCGTCGGCGACGAGCTGACCGCTGACGCCGGCTAGGCTGCGCGTCCAGATCCGGATGGCGTCGGCGGATCGCACCTGGGAATCCAGCAGCGGCCGGGAGTCTTCGATCAGCGTGCGGGTCCGGTCCCCTGTTCCGTTCAACTCGGCGGCCAGTGTCTGCGCCGAAGTCAGCAGCGAGTCCAGATCGTCTCGGGCCCCGTGCATGCCCCGGAAGAGTTCGTCGAGCAGTTCGTGCAGCTTGTCGGTCGGGATGCTGCCCACAAGGCTGCTGAGCTCGTCCAGCATCGGGCCGACCGGCTGCGGAACCGTGGTGTGGCGCAGGTCGATCACCGAGCCGTCGCGCAGGTAGGGCGGCGAGTCCGTGCGGGGCCGCAGCTCGACGTACTGCTCGCCCACCGCGGACACGCTGCGCACCTCCGCGGTGAGGTCGGCGGGGATGTGGTGGGAGCTGTCGATCTTCAGCGTGGCCCGCACGCCGTCGCCGGTGAGGTCGACCGAGCTCACCTCGCCCACTTCGACGCCGCGATAGGTGACATTGCCGAAGCGATAGAGCCCACCGGTCGTGGGCAGCTCCATGGACACGCTGATGGTGCCGACACCCGCCAGGCTGGGCAAGCGCATGTAGACGGTCGCCATCGTGGTCAGCCCGACCACCGACAGGACCGCGAAGATCAGCAATTGGGCGCGGACGAAACGCGACAGCAGCATCAGCGGCCTCCGGTGGGCGGCGGCGCGATCCCGGCACCGAGCGGGTCGGAGGTCTGCTGGGCGTAACCCGGGTCCCCGACCGCCGCCTGCACCACGGCGGTCGGATCACCCCACGGCGTGCCCAGCAGCATCTCCCGTTTCAGCCGCGGCACCGTGAGATCGACGGTCGCGAACAGGTTCAGGTAGTCGCCTTGGACCGCGCGGTCGATGACGGACTGGCCGTAGGGGAACACGGTCGCGTACGCCAGCGCCGCGTCGATCTGGGGGCCGACGTCGGCCAGCGCGCGCAGCGTCGGCTCCAGGTTGCGCAGGTTCGTCAGCAGATCGGTTCGGACATCGGTGATCACCGCCGTGGCGGTGTCGCTGAAGGTGCGCAGCCGATCCAGCGCCGCGGTGATGTTCGGCCGCTGCGCCAGCAGGACGTCGAGGGCGGGCGGAAGTCGTCGCAGGGTCTCGGTGACGACGTCGCGCTGTTCGGCGAACCGGCCTGCAAGCCGGTTGAGCGCGTCGATCGACGCGATGATGTCGTCGCGTTGACCGTCGAGCACGCCCATCATCGTGTCGAGGCGCACCAGCAGCGAACCGATCTGGTCCTGATGCCCGCTGAAGGCGTCGTTCAGGTTGCCGATGATCTCACCGAGCTGTCCGAGCCCGCCGCCGTTCACGACCACCGACAGCGACGCCAACGTCTGTTCGGTGGAGGGATAGGTCGAGGACTTGTTCAGCGGAATCCGGGTTCCCGAGGCCAGCCGCCCGGACGGTACGGCCCCCGCGGGAGTGTTCAGCGCGAGGTGACTGGAACCGAGCAGACTGGTCTGCCCGATCGTCGCGACGACGTTCGCGGGCACCACCGCGTCCGCGCGGATCGACGCCTCGACCACCGCGTGCCACCCGTCGAGCCGGATCCCGCTCACACTGCCGACCACCACGTCGTCGACGAGCACCGGCGAATTCGACACCAGCGTACCGACATTCGCCATCTCGACCTGGATGACGGTCGCTCCCGGGCCCTGTCCGGGCGCCCCCGGCAGTGGCAGCGAGTTCACTCCGTGCCAGCCGCATCCGGTGAGCGTGAGCAGCGAACAGGCGCCCACCGCCAGCAGTCGGCCACCCCGTCTCGGAAGAATTCTCACGTCAACGCCTTCCGCCGGGGAACAGGATGTCCGCGGTGCTGGGCATGGGCGGCGGAGGACTCTCGGTCGCCACCACCTGCGGAATCAAATGATCTTCGGTGTAGATGAGACTTTCCGGGCGCGCGGTCGGTCCGTGCAGCGGATTGACCGGGAAAGGCAGGTAATTGAAATTCAGCAGCCCGATCACCGGGCCGAGGTAATCGCGGCACTTGCGCGCCGCCTCCGCGGTCGTCGTCTGCTCCAGACTTGCGATGGACGAGCACACGAATTGCACCGGACTGGAGAAGTTGTTCACTACGAATACGCCCGCTTCGGTCGCGGTGTCGGGGTTGTAGATGTTGTAGAAGTTGGCGATGCTCGTCGGGAAAATATGCAGCAGTTCCTCGACGTCGCCGCGGTGATCCACCAGATTCCGGGTCACCTCCGCCAGCCGCTGAACCTGTTCGGACGCGCCGCTGCGGTTGGCGGCCACGAACCGCTGGACGTCCGCGACCGCGACCGACAGCTCCGACAGCGCGGCGTCGAGTTCGGATCTGCTGTCGTCGAGCACGCTCGAGAGGCTGGCCAGCCGGTTCTGGAATTCGACGATCTGCACATCGCTGTCGCGCAGCACCGTCACGAAGTGCTGCAATTCGGTGATGATGCCGACGATGTCGCCGCTGCCGTCGGCCAGTACCCGTCCGATGCCGGACAGCTGCGCCAGGGTCTGCCGCAACTTGTCCCCGTTGCCCGCCATCGCGTCCGCCGCGCGGTCGATGAACCGGCCGGTGGAACTGCCTGCCAGGTCGAGTCCGGGACCGAGTTCGGTGGCCAGCCGGGTGAGCTGGGTCTTGACCTCGTCCCATTCGACCGGGACGGCGGTGCGTTCCAAGGGGATGACCGCTCCGTTTGGCAGCGTCGGCCCCTGCGAGCGGTAGGCGGGCGTCAGCTGCACGTAGCGGGCGCCGACGAGACTCTGGGCGACGATCACCACCTTGGCGTCGGCCGGAATCGGTACGTCGCGGTCGACGGCCAGCACCATCTCGGCACTGGTGCCGCGCGGTTGGATGGAGACGATCCGCCCGACTTCCACACCCGCCACGCGTACGTCGTCACCCGGATAGATGGCGGTGGCGGAGGCGAAGACCGCACGAATCGTCCGGGGGCCGAACGCGGCCCGGTATCCGAGGTGAGCGCCGATGACGATCAGCGACAAGACCAGCACCGCTGCCAGGATTCTCTTCTTCATCGGGGCGGCTCCGGCGTCGGAATCGGGAACTGGCTGGGCGGCTGGATGCCGAAGGCCTGATCGATGGCGGGCTGGATGAGCTGGGCCGGGATCAGATTCGCGACGTAGGCGTTGTAGAACGGCCCGCCGGACACGGCTTCGCCCTGGGTGAGCGCGACTTTCGCCAGGCCGGGGATCGCCGCGGCGATGTTGTCGCGGTTCTTCTCCAGCATCGCCACCACCGAATTCAGCCGGTCCAGGGTCGGCGCGAGCTCGGCTTCGTTATCGGCGACCAAGCCGGAGAGTTGCCTGGCCACCGCGGCGGTGTTGGCCAGCAGGTCGACGATCGCCTGCCTGCGCGCGGCCAGCACGCCGAGCAACGAATTCGCGTTCAGGATCAGGGCGTTCACCTGTTCGCCGCGCTGCCCGAGAATCGCGGTCACATCGGCGGTGGCGTGCAGCATGTCGCGTAGCGAGCCGTTGCGGCTGTTGATCGACCGGGACAGCTGGGTCAGTCCGTCGAACGCCGGGCCCAGCTGCGGCGCGATCCGGTCCAGTGTCGCCGACAGCATGTCCAGTGACCGGTTGAGCGCGCCGGTGTCGATCTCCGAGACGTTGGCGGCCAGATCGCCCACCGCGTCGGTCAGCGAATAGGGCGAGGAAGTCCGCTCCAGCGGGATGACGCCGGAGGGCCGCAGGGTGTGTTCCCCGGCGGAGACCAGGGTCAGCACCCGCTTTCCCAGCAGCGAACCGGTTTTGATCTGCGCCGCGCTTTCGTCCCCGAGCCGGATGGTCTCATCGATCGCGAACGTGACCCAGGCATCGCCCCTGCGCAGCGAGACATCCGACACCCGGCCCACTCGCATGCCGGAGACGAGCACGTCGTCGCCGGCCGCGAGCCCGCCCGCCTCGCTGAAGACGGCCTGGTATCGCACGCTGTCGGCCCACTCGATGAATCGCTGGGATTGCAGCCCGATCGCGATGACGCAGGCCGCGAGCACGACGCCGATCACGCCGTGCCGGGCCAGATGGCTTCCGCGGTACTCCAGCATGGCTATCCGCTGCACCTTCCGGTTTCCTGCTTGATCCAGGGCAGCACCGCCACCTGCCCCGAGTCGTCGGTCACCCGGACCGTGACCGCGCAGATGTAGTACTGGACGAAGTTGCCGTAGGCGCCGGTGCGCACCAGTTTGCGGAAGTTGCCCGGGGCTCGCTGCAAGGCGTCGTCGAGCAGCCGCTTGTCCTGGTCGACCAGCGGAGCCAGCCGCGCGAGCTGGTCGACAGTGCCTGCCAGCGGCGGCCGGGCCCCGGTCAGCAGATCGGCGATGGTCGCGGTGCCGTTGTCCAGGGCGTCGATCGCCGCGGCGATCGGATCGCGATCCTCGGACAAGTGCGTGACGAGCTGTTCGAGCCGGTCGATGGTGCCCGCGAACTGGTCGCCGTTTTTCGCCAGCGTCGCCATGACGGTGCCGAGGTGATCGATCAGCTGCTGGATCACCTCGGTGTGGCCGGCGAGCGTGGTGGTGAACGCCGAGGTGCGCGACAGCAGCGAGTCGAGCGTGCCCTCCTTGCCTTGGAAGATCTCCAGCAACGACCAGGTCAACGCGTTCACCTCGCGGGCGTCCAAGCCTTGGATCACCGGCTTCAAGCCGCCGAGCAGCAGGTCGAGGTCGAGCGCGGGCGACGTCCGCTCGACCGGGATCTCGGTGCCCGCGGCCAGGATTCCGGCCGGTCCGGCGGTGTCGGACAGTTCCAGATAGCGGTCGCCGACGAGGTTGAGATACCGGACGGCCACCGCCGTGCCGTTCGTCAGCGCGACGCCGCGCTCCGCGTCGAAACTCACCCTGACCCGGTGGTCGTCACGCAACGACACCCGCCGGACCGTGCCCACCTCCACGCCGGCGATCCGGACGGTGTCGCCCGGACGCAGCCCGGACGAGTCGGTGAACACGGCGGCGTACTCCACGCGCGATCCGCTGCGGTATTGGCCGAACACGAGCAGCAGGAATCCGGACAGCACGAGCATGACCGCCGCGAACACACCGAATTTCAGCAGCGGCGAAGTGCGCGGGCTCATCGCGGACCGCCGTTGCCCGATTGCCCGGCGTAGGGGCCGAACAACGCCTGCGGCAGGTTGCCGACGTTCAGCTGCACGGTCTGGTTTCCCTCCTCGAAGGGGTTGGCGCCGACATCGGCGACGACGAACGGCGGCCGCCCCTCGTACGGGACCGGCAGCACCGAGCACTGCGGACCGCCCGTGGCGGCCACCTTCGGCAGATTGCGCGGATACCGGTACGGTTCGGTGCCGAACAGGAAGTTCGCCGACAGGCCGAGCCCTGGCACGTCGACCGGTTTCGACCGCGACAACCACCCGAGCCCGTCGAGCGCGCAGGTCAGCGCCTCGTGGTATTCGTCGGTGAGCGTGGTGGTCGGCACCAGCGCCGTCAGCGCGCTGTCCAGCGCGGCGTGGTTGCCGGCGAGCACCGGAGTTCCGGTGTCCGACAAGCCGATCAGCCCGATCAGCAGGGCGTCGAGATTGTGTTGTTCGTCCACGATCGTCCGGCTGATCGCACTTGCGTTGCGTGCGGTCTCCAGCAACGGGTCGGTCGCGTCGGCATAGGCGTTCAACACCGGCGGCGCCATGGCGAGATCCGCGCGCAGCGCGGGCAGTCCCGGCTCCAGCCTGGCGAGGAAGCTTTCCAGGTCGCCGAGCATCAGGCCCAGTTTGTCGCCGCGTCCGCCGGTGGCGGCGGCGATCGCGCCGAGCGTCTCGTTGAGCCTCTCCGGCTCGATGCGCCCGAGCACCGTGGTCAGTTGCTGGAACACGGTGTTGATCTCCACCGTGACGTGCTCGGCGTCGAGCACCTGTCCGGCCCGCATCGCCTGCGCCGCGGGATGTTCCGGCGGGACGAGCTGCACGAATTTCGCGCCGAACACCGTCGTGGAGGCGATGTCGACCCGCACGTCGGCGGGAATGAGGTGCAGCTGTCCGGCATCGATCGCCAGCCGGATCGACGCGAGCCCGTCGGCGCGTTCACCGATCGACTCGACCTTGCCCACCGTGACCCCGCGCATCTTGACGTCGGCGTCCGGATACATCACCAGTCCGGCGCGTGGCGACAGCACGGTCACCGGCACGGTGTCGGCGAATCCGCCGTTGAACATGGTCACGCTCAGGCCGATCACCGCGATTCCCACGGCGATCGAGGCGAGCCCGGCGGCGGGGCGCGCCGTCGCCCGGGCGAGCGACTTCATCGTCGACAACATCGGCACCTCTCAACCGGACAGATCGAAGTTTCCGTTGGCGCCGTAGACCGCCAGCGACACCAGCAGCGTCACCGACACGACCCCGATCAGCGACGTCCGCACGGCGTTTCCCACCGCGATGCCGACACCGGACGGTCCTCCGCTGGCGAAGTAGCCGAAGTAGGTGTGGATCAACAGGATGGTCAGGGCCATCAGGATCGCTTGCAGGAACGACCACACCAGGTCGATGGGGTTCAGGAAGGTCCCGAAGTAGTGGTCGTACAACCCGGCGGACTGACCGAGCAGCACGACGGTGGTCACCCTGCTCGCGATGAACGAGGCGATGACCGCGAGGGCGTACAACGGGACGATCGCGATCATGCCCGCGACGATCCTGGTGCCGACGAGGTACGGGATGGGTTCGATCGCCAGCGATTCGAGCGCGTCGATCTCCTCGTTGATCCGCATCGCGCCCAGCTGCGCGGTGGCCCCGGCGCCGAAGGTCGCCGCCAGTCCGATGCCCGCGACCACCGGCGCCGAGATGCGCACGTTGATGAACGCCGACAGGAAGCCGGTCAGCGCTTCGATGCCGATGTTGCCCAGCGAGCTGTAGCCCTGCACGGCGAGGGTGCCGCCGGTGGCCAGGGTGAGGAATCCGACGATCACCACCGTTCCGCCGAACACCGCCAGCGCCCCGGAGCCCATGCTGATCTCGGCGATGAGCCGGACGGTCTCACGACGGTAGTGCCAGGCCCCGAATGGTGCGTACACCAGTGCCTTCACGTAGAAGACGGCATGGTCGCCGATCCGGCCCAGCGCCTGGTACGGCCGCCGGATGCGCCGAATGGTCTTGGGGTAGCGCGCGATCAGAGTCACCAGCGCCGCTCCTTCATCGCACGGTCATCTGGATGCCGATCGCCGTGACGACGACATTGATCACGAACAGGGACATGAAGGCGTAGACCACGGTCTCGTTGACCGCGTTGCCGACGGCCTTGGCCCCGCCGGTCACGATCAAGCCCCGGTAGCAGGCGACGAGCCCGGCCACCAGACCGAACAGCAGGGCCTTGATCGAGGAGATGATCACCTCGTCGATCCCGGTGAGCAGCGTGATCCCCGCGGCGAAAGCGCCCGGATTCACGTCCTGGACGTAGACGGAGAACACGTAGCCCCCGATCACGCCGATGATGCACACCAGGTTGTTCAGCAGGAACGCCACCAGGCCGGAGGCCAGCATCCGAGGCGTCACGAGTCGTTGCACCGGATCGATGCCCAGCACCTGCATCGCCGCGATCTCCTCGCGGATGGTGCGCGAGCCGAGGTCGGCGCACATCGCCGTCGCGCCGGACCCGGCGACGATCAGCACCGTGACCATCGGACCCACCTGGGTCACCGCGCCGAACGCGGCGCCCGCGCCGCTGAGATCCGCGGCGCCGAGTTCGCGCAGCAGGATGTTGAGCGTGAAGCTCACCAGCACCGTGAACGGGATCGCCACGAGCAGCGTCGGGACCAGCGAGACCCGCACGATGAACCACGCCTGCTCGAGGAATTCCCTGGTCTGGAACGGTCTTCGGAACAAGAACCGCACCGCGTCCGCCGACATGGCGAACAGCCCTCCGACGGCCTGCATCGGACCCGCCGCAGCCCGAGTGATCGTGCTGCGCACCTCGTGTCCCGATAGAAAGCGGCGACGCCTCCGCGTCGTATCGGCCTCGGATTGCATTAATCACCCTCTCGGCGGTGGAAAATGCCATTCTCATATATGCACACGGTGACACACCTCATATGAGAATTCAATACGCGGAGGAGATCGGTTCGGGGCGCGGGCCCCCTTCCCATGACGCGCCCTACCGGGAGCAGGCAGCTCTACCCATCCGGCCGACCGGGCGAGGCCGACGGCGCGCGCCGCACCCTCGCGGAACCGAGGTCGCTGAAACTCGAGACTTTCCTGCTGCCGATGTGGACGGGGGCGCAGACCGCCACGGCGACACGGTCACCAGCAGCGGCGGCACGGAGCACGGGGTGAGCAACGGCCGGGATGAGCCGCGCGCGAAGCGGTTTCGAGACGGAGCGGGGGTCAGCCGACGGGACTGAGGTCGGCGCCGATGGGAGGGAACGCCGACAGCCCACTGCGGAAGACCTCGGTGGTCCCGACCGAGGCGGCCGGAACCGCCGCCGCGGTCAGCGCCTGGGCTTTGAACGCTTGCGCGGCCACACTGAGCCGGTGCAGCACCGGATCGACCCGGTGCTCCGGCGGCGACGGCCAGCCCTCACCCCAGACCACCACCTGAACGCCACCGTCGTCCAGGGCCTTCAACAGCCCCCGGCGCGCCCGGCGATCACATTCGCAGACGTCGGCGGCGACCGCGAGCGCGTGCGGCTGACGCCCCTGCCCCCGCGAGGCGAGCACCTGCTCGAGTTCCAGCACCTCCGCGCCGAGGATGCGCAGCGGCCGCGTATCCGACAGGTCGGCGACGAGCACCGTGACGTCCCATCCGGCGACGGAGCGGTCGAACAGCCAGCCGCCCGCGTGTTCGACGACATCGACGACACTGGTCGCGACGACGTCGAGCCGGTATCTCATCGTTCCCCATCCGGCGCGAAGTCGCGGGCCAGTGACCTGGTGTACTCGTGGAACACCTCGGCCAGCGGGATCGAGTGGTCGAGCATCCATGAGATCTCCATTCCATTGATGAAAGCGACGATTTCCACGGCCCGGATGTCAGGATCGAAATCGGGCCGGAACCGTCCGATCTCCTGGTTGCGACGGATCACGTCGGCGACGATGCCGACGGCCACCTTCCAACGGTCGAGCAGGCGCTCGTGCAGTGGAGCCTCGGGCAGCAGGTTCTCCACCAGCAGTACTACGAAGGTGCCCACCAGTTCCGGTGAGCGCTGGATACGGTCGGCGACCTTGCGGATCTCCGAGAACAGGTCTCCGGTCACGTCGGCTTCGCGGGCGTCGTCGGCGTCGCGGGCGTCGAGCACGGCGTGCAGGAGTTGCTCCTTGGACGGGAAATGGTGCAGCAGTCCGGCCGGACTCACGCCGGCTTCGCGGGCGATCTGCGCCAGCGTCGTACTGCGCCAACCGTTTCGGGTCAGCAGTCGCTGAGCGACGGCGAGGATGCGCTGCCTGCGGTCTTCACCTTTGGCCAGCAGGGAGGCATATGGACGAGGAGTGGTCACGGGAATCCCTGTTTCGATCAAACCTAGTGAACACACAGTAGGTTGGTTTTGCCGATGTGACAAGGGTCTCATGACGACCGTTCCGGGCTCCCTGGAAACGCCCCTCTCCCGCAGCGCTGGAGCTCGACGCCGCCAGCGGAAGCTTCGCCCAGCCATGGACGCCCCGTCCGACCAGTTTCTTTCTCACCATTCTGAGCGATAATCACATTCTCGCAGCTGAAACCGGTTTTGTGCGGCTCCGCAAGCTGGATGCGTAGGTCACCTTCTCGAAATGTGATAACGTCATTCCCACGATGGAGCCGCAGCGATTCGAGCAGGATCGCCGCCGCGCGGGTCGTCGCGAGCCGGGCCACCGAAGCCGGGCGGATCCGCGGCCGCGGTCCAGCACGCCGCCGCCGAAGTCCGCGTTCGCCACCCCGCCGACGTGACCGCGGTTCCGTGCAGCGAACAGATCCATGGGAGGGTCAAGATGTCGGTTCCGACCAGCAGTGCCTCGTTGTACCCGCCCGGCGGATTCGGTCCGCCGAAGGACCGCCGCGGCCACGCCGAGGGTTCGGTGGGCCTGCCGCCCGGCACCGAGGTGTTCTCGGCGGACAACCACATCTCGCTGGCGCACGACATCTTCTACGAGCGATTCCCGGAATCGCTGAAGGACCGCGCCCCGCGGGTGTGGTACGAGGACGGCGCCTACCAGCTGGGCCGCAAGGGCAGGTCGTTCCTGCCCGGCGACTTCAGCCACGTACTGATGCAGTACGACCCGCTGGACGGATCCGGCAGCGCCAACCTGGACGCACGCATCGCCGATCTGCGCGCCGACGGCATCGCCAAGGAACTCGCGTTCCCCAACGCCCTGCTCGCGCTGCTGTTCTACCCGGACAAGGAGATTCGAGAGCTCTCCTTCCGGGTGTACAACGCCTACATCGCGGAGTTGCAGGAGCAGTCCGGCGGCACCTTCTACGGCGTCGGGCTGATCAATTGGTGGGACGCCGACGGCGCGCGCCGCACCCTCGCCGAACTGAAGTCGCTGGGACTCAAGACTTTCCTGCTGCCGCTGTCGGCGGGCAAGGACGACGAGGGCAATGTCATCGACTACGCGAGCACCGCGATGATCCCGGTGTGGGACGCGATCGAGGAGTCCGGTGTGCCGGTCTCCCACCACATCGGTGAGTCGCCGCTGTCGAGCCCCTGCGAGGTGAACAGTGTCGCCGTCGGCATGATGCACAACGTCGCCCCGTTCCGTGAGCTGTTCTCCAAGTACATCTTCAGCGGCATCATCGACCGGCATCCCGGCCTCAGCATCGGCTGGTTCGAGGGCGGGGTGAACTGGGTGCCTTCGGCGATCCAGGACGCCGAGCACATGCTGGCCTCCTTCCAGCACATGCTCGATCGTCCGGTCGAGCACGACGTGCGCCACTACTGGGACAACCACATGCGCGCGTCGTTCATGGTGGACCCGCTCGGCCTGTCGCTGATCGACCACATCGGCCGCGACCGCGTCATGTGGTCGTCGGACTACCCGCACAACGAGAGCACCTTCGGTTACTCGGAGAAGTCCCTGGAAGCCGTCGTGCAGGCCGTCGGCGCGCAGGACGCCGCCCGGATCGTCAGCGGCAACGTGGCGGAATTCCTGGGTCTGTCATGACGTCGTCCCCCGTCGCGACCACCTCGTCCATCGAGATCCCCGAGGTACCGGATCGCGCCCGCATGCGGCGCGACACCGGAGCGCGGCTGCGATCCGCCATGGCCGAGCAGGGCGTCGACGCCCTGATCCTGCTGAACAACAGCAACGTCGTGTATTCGACCGGGGCGAACTGGCCGCTCGGCGACGCCGGACTCGCCCACGTCGAGCGGCCCGTCGCCGTGGTCGTGGCGGGCGATCCGTGGCCGCACCTGTTCCTGCCCTTCCGGGAAGGAGCCTCGGCGGAGTCGGATCTTCCCGCCGATCACCTGCACGGACCCGTCTACCTCGAATTCGACGAAGGCGTGGCGGCTTTCGCGCGGCTGATCGCCGATCTCGTTCCGGCCGGGTCGGCCATCGCGGTGGACGAGTGCACCGGCGCCATGCTGCGCGCGCGGTCCACGCTGTTCCCCGGGGGACCTCCGCCGGACGCCGCCACCGTGATCGGCGCCGCGAAACTGATCAAGACGCCCGACGAGATCGCCTGCATTCGCACCGCGTGCCGGATCACCGAGCAGGCCATGGTCGACGTGCAGGCGGCGCTGGCGCCCGGGCGCAGGCAGATCGACCTGTCGGCGAGCTTCGTGCGCCGGGCCTTCGAACTGGGCGCCACCGCCACCATGCTCGACGCCATCTGGCAGGTCATGCCGGAGACCAAGGCCGACGGCGTCTGGACCACGCACGGCGATCTCGCCCTCCCGCTGCTGACCACCGAGCGAGAACTGGCCGCGGGCGACGTGCTCTGGACCGATGTCAGCATCACCTACGGCGGCTACTGCTCCGATTTCGGCCGCACCTGGACGGTGGGCACCGAGCCCGGCGCACGCCAGCAGCG
This sequence comes from Nocardia gamkensis NBRC 108242, assembly GCF_001612985.1. Lineage (GTDB taxonomy): Bacteria > Actinomycetota > Actinomycetes > Mycobacteriales > Mycobacteriaceae > Nocardia > Nocardia gamkensis. The sequence continues at coordinate 69,379 of NZ_BDBM01000019.1, forward strand.
GCAGTTCGAGCGCTGGCGGGAGATCCTCACCGCGGTGCTGGACGTGACCCGGGCCGGCGCCACCGCGGCCGACCTCGCCCGGGCGGCGATCGCCGCCAACGGCGGCGCCAAGCCGTGGCTGCCGCATTTCTACCTGGGACACGGAATCGGCGTGAGCGCCGCCGAGATGCCGATGATCGGCACCGATCTCGGCGACGAGTTCGACGAGAACTTCGTGTTCGAACCCAACATGGTGCTGGTTCTGGAGCCGGTCGTCTGGGAGGACGGCACCGGCGGCTACCGAAGCGAGGAAATCATCGTGATCACCGAGGAGGGCTGGACGGCCCTCACCGACTATCCCTATGCCCCCTATGGCCGTTGAGGTCGTGCCGGACGATCGCGCCCTGCGACATGGGCGGCGCGATCGTGCCCTGGCACAGATGGAAGCCCATGATCTGGACGTCCTCGTTCTCGGACGTCAGGCCAACGCCCGTTACGTGTCGGGCACACCGCAACTGTGGGTCGCGGGAACCCGCCCGTTCGGTCCGGTGGCGACGGTGGTGCGCCGGACGCGCGCGGTGCATCTGCTGAGCACCTGGGACGAAGGCGTCCCCGACGACATCCCGCACGAGCATCTGTACGGCATCGCGTGGAACCCGGTGAACACCATCGCCGTGCTGCGCGGTATCGAGGGAGCCGCCACCGCGCGGCGGGTCGGCACCGACGCGCTGTCGCCCACCTTCGCGAAACTGCTGCCGACCGCCTTCCCCGGCGCCGAATTGGTGGACGGTGAGCTCGCGATGCGCGCCGCGCGCCGCATCAAGACCGCCCACGAGGTGGAAGTTCTGCGCGGGACGCTCCGGATCGCCGAGACCGGTCTGTCCGCGGCGGTGGCCCGGCTCGCGCCGGAGGTCACCGAACAGGCGCTGATCGGTGCGCTGCTGGAAGCGATGACCGCAGGCGGCGTCAGCACCCCCGCGTCGCAGGATTCGGCCTGGGTGACCTCACGGGAGCACCCGTGGCGCCGGGCGGGCGCGGACCGGCGCGTGCGACCGGGCGATCTGGTGGCCTTCTCCTCCGGCGTCCTCGGCGAGGGCTACATCGGCGAGGTGGGCCGCACCTGGCCGGTCGGCGGGGAAGGCGACGACGGCGTCCGCAAGCTGTACCGGCGCTGGGACGGGTTGTGGGCGCGCCTGATCGAGGCCTGCCGTCCCGGATCGGCGGGTACGGATCTGCTCGCCGCCTACGAGATCGCGGGCGAACCGCTGCCGCCGATGCCGGTGGCGCGTGGACTCGGCATGGGTTTCGATCCGCCGGTGGTGACCTCCCAGCTGCGGGCGAGTGCCGAGGCCGAACGCCTGGAACCGGGCATGGTGCTGGCCGTCACCGCGTATGTGTGGGAATCGGGGGTCGGCGCGGTGTTCGGACGCGACGCGGTGCTGATCACCGAGGACGGCGCCGAGGTGCTCACCGTCGCTCCGCACTGGGAGCACTAGGGTTCGGCGCTCCGGAACCGCCGGAGCACCGAACAACCGTGTCCGGCACGAGGTTCCGGACACCTTTCGACTTCGGCAAAGGAGCCCGCCCATGCCTGGTACCGAGCAGCCCTCGGCGGAGGAGATCATCCGCTACGAGAAGGACCCAGAGACCCGGATCGCGACCATCACGTTCGACCGGCCCGACCATCTCAACGCGCCCACCATCGCGGCGCGCCTGCGCTACGCCGACCTGTTGCACCGCGCGAACGTCGACGACGAGGTGAAGGTGCTCGTCGTGCGCGGCGCGGGCGACGATCTGGGCACCGGCGCCGACCTCCCCGAGTTCATGGCGGTGCAGAACGCGCCGACCCAGGGTCCGCGGTTGAGCGAGTACAAGATCGGCGAGGACGAGGTGCGGTATCCCCCCAGGGAGTCCTTCCGGCACGGCGCCACCATCAGCCAGTGGTACGCCAATGCCCAAGCCGGTTGCCGCAGCCTGCAGGAGTTCAAGAAGATCAGCATCCTGGAGGTGAAGGGCTACTGCTACGGCTGGCACTTCTACCAGGCCGCCGACGCCGATCTGGTGATCTCCTCCGACGACGCCCTCTTCGGTCACCCGTCCTTCCGGTACTACGGCTGGGGACCGCGGATGTGGACATGGGCGCAGACGATGGGCCTGCGCCGGTTCCAGGAGATGGTCTTCACCGGCCGGGCGTTCACGGCGCGGGAGATGTACGAGTGCAACTTCCTGAACAAGGTCGTGCCCCGGGCGGAACTCGAGGCCGAGACCGAGAAGTACGCGCGGGCCTGTGCGCGCAACCGGCCCACCGACACGGTCTTCATGCAGAAGGTCTTCTTCGAGGTGATGAAGCAGCACCAAGGCGAGTACATGGGCAGCTTGCTGAGTGGGTTCTTCGAGTCGATGGGCGGCCACATCCACGCCGACGACGACGAACTCATGCTGGACAACGCCTTCGAGGGCGGGCTCAACAACTCGGTCAAGGACAACGACGCGCAGTTCCCGCCGGAGTTCCGGCTCAGCAAGTCGGGTCGCGAGAAGCAGGTCTGAGTCCGCGCGCCGGGGATCGGAACGGTGAGGGTCATGGCATCGAAGGAATCCGCAAGCAGCGCCGAACGCCCCGTCGAGCCGCCGTTGCGCGGATGCGTGGTGGTCGACCTCTCCTCCGGGATCGCCGGTGCGTATTGCACCAAACTACTGGCCGACGGCGGCGCGGAGGTGATCAAAGTCGAAGCGCCGGAGGGGGATTTGCTCCGGCGCTGGTCGGCCTCGCACACCGAACTCGCCCCCGGCGCCGACGGCGCGCTGTTCGCTTTCCTGGCCTGTTCGAAGAAGAGTGTGGTGGCCGACCCAGGCGCGCCCGCCGACCTGGAACTCGTCGACGGTCTGCTGGCCTCGGCCGACATCGTGGTGTGGTCCCCGGGGTCGCGGCTCACCGAGCATCCCCGGTTCACCGCCGCCGCGCTGCGGCGCACGCACCGGCACCTGGTGGTCACCGCGATCACCCCCTTCGGTCTCGACGGGCCGTGGCACGATCGCCCGGCCACCGAGTTCACCCTGCAGGCCTGGTCCGGCGGTATCGTCGGGCTCGGCCGGGGTGCGCCGGACCGCGCTCCGGTGCACGTGGGCGGCCGGATCGGTGAGTGGTTCGCCGGCGCCTACGCCTGCGCGGCCACCATGACCTCGCGGCTGCGCACGCTCGGAACCGGTGCCGGCGAACTGGTCGACCTGTCCGTGCTGGAAACCCAGATCCTCGGGCTCACCTATTTCCCGGTCTCGTTCTTCGACGCCCTCGGACGGCCGTTCCGCACGGAACGACGGCGCAGCGTGCCCGGGGTCGCGACCGCCTCCGACGGCTTGGTGGCGGTGGGCTGCGGCACCGCGCAGCAGTGGTTCGACCTGTGCGCGATGGTCGGGCATCCGGAGTGGATCGAGGAAGACCCCAACCCCGCGATCACCCAGCGGGCCAACGAGAAAGCGCCGGAGATCTTCGCCTGGATGGCCGAGCAGCCCGCCGAGGTGATCCGCGACCTGGCGACGGCCTTCCGCATTCCCAACGGTCCCGTGGTCAACGGGGCCGACGCGCCCACCATGGATCATCATGTGGCGCGCAAGTTCTTCACGGTCAATCCCCGGGACGGCTTCGTCCAGCCCGGCCCGCCGTACCGCACCCGGCCCACGCTGCTGCGCGACCCGCAACCCGCTCCCCGGCTCGGTGAGCACACCGAGGAGTACCGAGCCCGGCGCCGCGAGCGCGCGAGCACGGCCCGCGACGGCGTGCCGGATCCGTTGCCGTTCCGCGAACTTCGCGTCCTGGATCTCACGACGTTCTGGGCAGGACCGTCGTGCACCCACTTCCTCGCCATGCTCGGCGCGGAGGTCATCCATGTGGAGTCGGCCGGGCGACCCGACGGCACCCGCCTCATCGCGGGTGTGCCGCCGACCGAAGAGCAATGGTGGGAGAAGTCCCCGATCTTCTCCGGGCTCAACACCGGCAAGAAGAGCCTCACGCTGGACTTCCGTTCCGAGCGAGGGCGGGATCTGCTGAAGCGGCTGGCCGCCACGTGCGATGTGATCGTCGAGAATTACACGCCGCGCGTCCTGGAACAGATCGGCCTGGACTACCCGGCCGTGCGGGAACGGCGGCCGGACACGATCATGGTCCGGATGCCGGGATTCGGCCTCGACGGTCCCTGGCGTGACAATCCCGCCTTCGCGTACGTCATCGAGGACACGTCCGGCTTGACCTGGCTGACCGGTTACCCGGACCAGAACCCCGTGGAGCCCTACTCCATCGGTGATCCCAATGCGGGCGTGCACGCGCTCAACGCCCTGCTGCTCGCCTTGGAACACCGGCGGCGCACCGGTCAGGGAGTGCTGGTGGAGGCCGCTATGGTCGAGGCCGCGCTCAACGTGGCCGCCGAGCAAGTGATCGAATACTCGGCCTACGGCGCGCTGCTGGAACGCGACGGCAACCGCGGCCCCTGCGCGGCGCCACAGAATCTCTATCGAGCGGCGGGAGTGGACGAATTCGGCCGGGAGGATTGCTGGGTGGCGATCGCGGTCGCCACCGACGCGCAGTGGCGGCGATTGCGCGAAGCGCTCGGCACCCCGTTCTGGGCCTTGGATCCCGAACTCTCCTCCGCACCGGGGCGCCGCCGCAGGCACGACCTGATCGACGAGCGGCTCGCCGAATGGTGCGCGCAGCGCGACAGCGACGAGATCGTCCGCGTCCTCTGGAACGCCGGTGTCCCGGTCGCGAAGGTCATGCAGCCGCATCGGCAGACCGAACTGCCACAGCTGCGGTTCCGTGACTTCTTCGAGGCCGTCGCCCACCCCGTCGCCCGGACGGCCGGACACAGCACGGTGCCGTTCCGGTCCTCGGCCGGTCCGCGGCGCTACCACCGGACGCACGCGCCCCTGCTCGGCGAGCACAACACCGAACTGCTCACCGCCCTCGGCGTGAGCGAGACGGAGATCCGCGCGCTGGAGGCCGACGGCGTCATCGGAGGCCTTCCCGCCGTCGCGCGGTGAATGCGGCCATGCTCATGCTGACGCTCGTCGGCGCCCTCGCCCTGGGAGAGCAACCCACCATTCCGCAGCTACTCGGATGCGTCCTCATCCCCCGCAGCGCCTGGACGACCTCCGCGCTCGTCTCCGCACGGCGCGGATGACCCCCACCGTCGCGAAGCGGCTGTGCGCGGCGTGCGGCATCACCGACTGCGAGCCGGAACCGGTACCGCGGGAGCGAACCCGAGTCCCGAGGCAGCCGCGGCCGGCTCGCTGATCTTCGGTCCGGGTCTCCCCTCCATCACCCGGTCGCCCGCGGAAATCCATGTGGTGCACTCGCATCCGCCACGCGCGGCACCGGAAACGGTTCAGGAGGTGAACGCGGGCAACGTTTCCCAGCCGCGGACGGTCGAGGTGGGCGACAGCTTCGCGTTCGCCAGGTCCACCTCCCACTCGGGGAACCGCGCGAGGATCTCCTCGAGCGCGATCCGTCCCTCCAGGCGAGCCAGCGCCGATCCGAGGCAGTAGTGCGTGCCGACGCTGAACGAGAGATGCTGGCGGGTGTCGCGGTGGATGTCGAAGACATCGCCGTCCGGCGGGAATTGCCGGTGGTCCCGGTTGGCCGCGCCGATGAGCATCATCATGGCGCTGCCCTCCGGCACGGTCCGGCCGTGCACCTCGACATCGCGGGTCACATACCGCGCCACATGCGGCGCGGGTGGTTCGAAGCGCAGCAGCTCTTCGATGGCGTTCGGAATCAACCGCGGGTTCGCCACGAGCTCGCGGCGCTGGTCCGGATGCTCCGCGAGAACCTTGCCCGCCCAGCCGATCAGCCGGGTCGTGGTCTCGTTGCCCGCACCGGAGACCACGTTCACGTACGTGAGCAACTCCTCGCGGCGCAGCTTGCGCACGGCGCCGGTCTCGTCCTCGAACTCGACGTCGAGCAGCTCGGTCATGATGTCGTCGGAGGGATGCTCGGCCCGCCAGTCGATGTAGGCGGCGAAGATGTCGCCGCTGGCCATGCCCTCGGAGGCGGCCTTCATCGGCTTGCCCTCCTCGGTCCGCATCTGCTCGTTCGCGAAGTCGCGGATGGCCTCCTGATCCTCCTCCGGGATGCCGAGCAGCATGCCGATGGTGCGCATCGGCATCTGCGCGCCGATGTCGGCGATGAAGTCCAGCCGTCCGGTACCGACGTGCGGATCGAGACTGCGCGCGCAGAACTCACGGATCTTGTCCTCCAGCGCGCGGATCTTGCGCGGGGTGAACATGCGCGAGAGCAGGCTGCGGTGGATGTCGTGGATCGGCGGATCCTCGAAGATCAGCACGCCGGAGGGAATCTCGATGTTCGCTTTGATCAGTTCGATGATCGCACCGCGCGCGGAGCTGTAGGTGTCCTTGTCCAGCAGCGCCGCGTTGACATCCGCGTGGCGACTGACCGCGTAGAAGTCGTGCTTCTCGTTGTAGTACAGCGGCATGTCCTCGCGGAGCCGTTTGAACATCGGATAGGGATCGGCATTGAGATCGACGTCGTACGGATCGTAGTAGACGTCGCTGGCCGCGCTTGTAGTCACAGTGGTTCGCCTCTTCTCTTTTTTGGAGATAACATTCTCAGTGGCCCGTCAGGAAATCTTGCGGCCGAGCGCATTCGGCTCGACGCCCTACCAGCTCACCGGCAGCTCGTACAACCCGTAGGCGAGCCGGTCGTGCTTGAACTGGACTTCCTCGAACGGAATCGCCAAGCGCAGTGTGGGAACGCGCCGGACCAGCGTCCGGAAGACGATCTGCAGTTCGGCCCGGGCGAGCTGCTGCCCGACGCACTGGTGCGGGCCGAAGCCGAACCCCAGGTGCTGACCGGCGGCCCTGCGCAGATCCAGCCGATCCGGCTGCTCCCATGCCTTTTCGTCCCAGTTGGCCGGTGCGAGGTCGAAGATCAGGCCGTCTCCGGCCCGGACGGTCTCCCCCGCGATCTCGATGTCCCCGATCGCGACGCGCCGCTGTCCGTTCTGGATGATGCTGAGGTACCGCAACAGCTCCTCGACCGCGCTGACGACGATCTTCGGATCGTCGGTATCGCGCAGCAGGGCGAACTGATCGAGGTTGCGCATCAGGGCCAGGGCTCCGAGCGAGATCATGTTGGCGCTCGTCTCGTGGCCCGCGATCAGCAGGCCGGTCCCCAGCTGGGCCGCCTCCTTCATATCGATCTCCCCGGCGCGCACCCGCTCCGCGATATCGGAAACCACATCCTCGGCGGGGCTTTCCAGCTTCTTCTTCACCAGATCGACCAGATACCGCGCCAGACCCGCGCGTCCCTCGGCGGCCTGCTCCTTGGTCGCGTACCGGTCGACGTTGACGGTGGCGTGCTTCTGGAAGAACTCGTGGTCCTCGTAGGGCACGCCGAGCATCTCGCTGATCATCAGCGTCGGCACCGGCAGCGCCAGCGCCTCGACCAGGTCGGCGGGCTGCGGCCCGGCCAGCAGCCGGTCTATGTGCTCGTCGGTGATCTGCTGGATGACCGGCCGCAGCGCTTCCACCCGCTTGAAGGTGAACGGCTTGGTGAGCATCCGCCGGTACCGGCTGTGCTCCTCGCCGTCTGTGGTGAACAGCGACTTCGGTCTGCTGTCCACGATCGCCGCCATGCCCTCGTTCCAGTGCGGGAAGCCGGGCCGGTGATCGTCAACGCTGACCCTCGGATCCGACATCAGGGTCTTGAATTCGGCATATCCGGTGACCAGCCAGGGGGTGCTGCCGTCCCAGATGCGGACGCGGTTGAGCGGCTTGCCCCGGCCCAGCCGCAACGCCTCGGGCGGCGGGGCGAACGGGCATCCGGCCGACCTGGGCATGGGATAGTCGGGAACCTCCGTCGCGGCGGTGGTCGTATCGGTCGATGCTTCGGACACTGTTCGCTCCTGGGTGATCGGGTGCGGAAGAACCGCGGGATGCAGGTTCATTCCTCGATGTGGATGGCCATGGCCGGGCAGACCGCCGCGGCCTGGCGCACGTCCTCGGCGAGTTCCTCCGGCGGGTTCTCGTCGAGCAGGACGACGATGCCGTCCTCGTCTCGCTGATCGAACACGTCGGCCGCGTGCATGACGCAATGCCCGGCCGCGACGCATTTGACTTGATCGACAGTCACTTTCATCGGGACCTTCTTCCTACGGGAAGTGAGCGGGGGTCGGGGGCGAGGCGAGCACGGCGTGCGCGTCGGCCACCTGCTGCCGCTGGATCCTGGCCTGCTTGGGCATGTTCCAGCCCAGCACCGCGGTGACGCCATCGCCTCGCTCGAAGCGCGCGACGAATCGGCCGTCGTCCGGGTCGCCGTCGACGATCGTGGCCCGCGCGTCGGCCGTGATCGTCCCGTACACCTGGATCTTGGTGCCGAATTGATCACTCCAGAAATACGGAATCGGCTGATACGCCCGCTCGGCGCCGAGGATGTTCGCCGCAACCACCCCTGCCTGTTCGGTCGCGTTCGTGCGGTTCTCCAACCGGAGGGTCGTCCGCAGCGCGGGATGGTGCCACCGGGCGACGTCGCCGACGGCGTAAACGCCGTCGGCGGCGCGGCAGCACGCATCGCAGACCACACCGTCGGCGAGGGAAAGCCCGCTACCGACCAGCCATTCGGTGGCGGGCACCGCCCCGATCGCGACCACCACCAGGTCCGCGGGCAACGTCTCGGACGTCTCCAGGACGACGCCGGTGACTTCGCCGTCGCGGTCGGTGAGACCGGAGACGCCGACGCCGAGCCGCAGGTGGACTCCGTTGCCGGTGTGCAGATCGGCGAGCAGGTCCCCCGCCGGAACGCCCAGCTGCGCCGCCATCGGGGCGCGCTGCGGACCCGTCATCGTGACGTCGTGGCCGGACTGCCGTGCGGTGGCGGCGATTTCCGCGCCGAGCACACCCTCGCCCACCACGACCACGCGCGCACGGGCCGCCAGGTCGTCGCGCAGCGTGAGCGCGTCGTCGAGCGTGCGCAGTACGTGGACGCCGTGTAGTCCGGGCGGCGCGGGCAGCCTTCGCGGTCGCGCTCCGGTGGCGATCACGATGTTCTCGGCCGTCACCGCGCCGGTCGCCGTGTGCACGGTGCGGGTGGCGGCGTCCAGGGCGAGGGCAGGCGACCCGAGGACGACGTCGATGTCGAGTTCGGCCAGCAGGCGCGGCGCACGCAGGAGAGTGCGCTCGGGCCGCCACGTGCCGGAGAGGATCTGCTTGGACAGCGGCGGGCGATCGTAGGGCAGGTGCGGTTCGGCGCCCAGCAGTGTGATGCGGTCGCGGTACCCGCCCCGCCGCAGCGCCTCCACGGTGGCCAGGCCCGCGGCCGAGGCTCCGACGACGAGGACTCCGGTGCGGCGGGTCATCGCGGGCCCGCCGCGACGGACTGCTCCGCCGGCTTCTTGCGTGGTTTCAGGGGTTTACCCGCGACCGTGCCGCCGTCCACCGGCAACATCGTGCCGGTGACGTACCCCGATCGGTCGCTGCCGAAATACACGGCCACCTCCGCGACATCCTCGGGCGTGCCCTCGCGCGGCAGCGGTCGGTCCGCCGCCATGGACTCGCGCATCGCCTTGGTGAACCGCTCGCCGTGCTCGGCCGACATCGTCGCCGCCGAGGAGGCGAGCAACGAAGTCGGTATGTTGCCGGGCGCGATGCAGTTGACGCGAATGCCGAACCGCGCCAGCTCGATCGCCGCCGATTTGGTGAAGTGCACGACCGCCGCCTTGGACGCCCGGTAGCTCTGCACTCCCCCGCCCGCCTGGATGCCGCCGACCGAGGACACGTTGACGATCGAGCCGCCGCCGTTGTCGGCCATGTGCCGGGCCGCGAAGCGGGTGCCCGCCATGACGCCGAGCAGGTTCACGCCGAGCACCCGGTGGAAGTCGGCGAGATCGTCGTGCAGCAGGCTCCTGTGCATGGTGCCGGAGATGCCCGCGTTGTTGCACATCACATCCAGGCCGCCGAAGGTCCGCACCGCGCGGTCCACGAGCCGCTCGACCTGCGCCGGATCGGCGACGTCGATCTGCTCGAAGATCGCCGCCGCGCCGTAGCCGGCCACCGACGCCGCGCCGCGTTCGGAATCGACGTCGGCGACCACGACGCGGGCGCCTTCGGCGACGAACCGCGCCACGATCGCGCTGCCGATACCCGACGCGCCGCCGGTGACTACGGCGACCTTGCCCGCCAATTCGTCGGTCATGCCATATTTCCTTTCGTCAGCTCACCGAGGAATGCCGGCAGCAGGTCGTTGACGACCTCGGGCTGCTCGATCTGGGGACAGTGCCCCGCATTCGCCACGGCGACGGAACGTCCGTCCGAGATGCGCGCCGCGATGTCCGCCGACCAGCCCGCGGGCAGCAACTTGTCGCAGGCGCCTTCGACGAGGAGGACGGGCACGCGGATGCGCTCGTAGGCCCGCTCACTCGACGGGGCGGGCGGCGCATCCGCCCCCGGACGGCGAAACCGCGCGGCCGCCAACGCCTCCCACGCACCGGGGGCGATGCTCGATTCGTATCGTCTGCGCACATAATCCTCGTCGGCCGGGTACGACTCCGCGTGGAACAGCGCCCGGACGATGGCTCGCATCCCGGACAGCGTGGCGTCGTAGTCGTAGAGCGCTCGCATGTGCTCGTTGCGCTGGATCTCCCCGCCCCCGCAGATCGCCACCAGGCTGCGCATCGGGAGCCTCGGCGCCGTCGAGGTCGCGTCGACGAGCAGGTTGATCGCGCCCATGGAATTGCCGACGAAGTGCGCCGACTCGACGCCGAGGGTCGCGAGGAAGCGTGCGATGTGCCGGATCCGCAGACCGCGGCCGTCGTTGAAGTCGACCACTTTCGCCGACCCGCCGAAGCCGAGCATGTCCGGGGCCAGCACCCGGTAGCGCGGGGCGAGGGCGTCGATGGTGTGCTCCCAGCCCAGTTCCGCGCAGGCGCCGAACTCGCCGCCGTGCAGCAGCACCACCGGTTCGCCCGCTCCCGCTTCCAGGTAGGCGGTTGTGCAGCCGTCCACCACGACGGTTCTGCGCTGCGCGATCACGAGACGCTTCCTATCCGGTCGATGTGCGGCGGTGCGAGAGTCACCGCGCCTCGGTGGCTGTCCGGCAACGGAATTCGTTCGACGATGCGCACCTGCTCCGGTTCGACCGCGGTGTCGACCGCATCGCCGAGCAACCGGACTTCGCGCAACCCGAGTTCCTCGAGAATGTCGAAGGCCGATCGGACGTCGCTGTGGTCGGCGGAATGCGCCTGTGCACAGGGCGTTTGGGCATCCGGTCGGCAAGCGCGCAAGGTCTCCCGCACAGCGGTGCTGCGTGCGCGAATGTAGACGAGCACGCCGCTGCCGGACCGCGCGATGCGATCCAGTGCGTGATCGAGTTCGGCCCGGCATCCGCAGTGCCGGGAGCCGAAGACGTCACCGGCGAGGCATTCGAAGTGCAGGCATACCAGCGGCGCGAGGTCCGCCAACGGATCGCCGTGCACGAACGCGACGTGTTCGCGATCCAGTCCGTCGGTGAATCCGATCGCACGGAACTCCCCCATCGGCAGCGGAATCCGAGCGACGCCGCGTCGGCGCACCCGGCACAGCTCGCGGCGGCGGTAGACGACCAGGTCATCGATCGACACCACCGGCAACCCGTGTTCGCGACCGAGGTCGAGCAGTTCGGTCCGCCCGGCCTGTTCGCCGTCGGCGCCGCAGACCTCGCACAGCACCCCCACGGGCGCCATTCCCGCCAGCTCGACCAAGTCGACCGCGGCCTCCGGGGATGCGGGCACCGACAGCACACCATCGGCGGCGCAGCCGAGCGGGAAGACGTGTCCGGGCCGGGTGAACGTGCTCGGTGTGCTCGCCGGGTCGGCGAGCGCGCGAATCGTGTGGGCGCGGTGGGAGGCACGGACGCCGCCCGCCTCGGTTCCGGCCAGGCCCACCGACGCCCGGAACAGCTCGCGGCCCGGCCCGGTGGAGGTCGGATCGGCCGGCGGTATCCCGAGCACGTCCAGCGCCGCCGAGCGCATCGATACGTGGATGAGCCCGCATCCGATGATGGTCATGGCCTTGGCCGCTTCGGCCGTCATGCGTTGCGCCGCCATCACCAGATCGCCCCGGCACCCACCGTCCGCCTCGCCGAGGACAAGGATCATCCGCCCGTCCCGGAGGGCGGCCGTCGCCTCGGCCACCCTGGTCCGGGCCGCCTGCCGGGGCGGGGTCGTCATGCGCGGGCCCCGCCTGCCGGGGCGAAGGTCAGCACCTGCGTGGCGAGCAGCTCGAGCTGAGCGCTGACCGTCTCGTCGGTCAGCCTGCCCTCGGCATCCCAGATCGGTTCCGCGGAATTGATCGCGACGCCGAGCGGAGTCGGCCACGCCCGCAACGCGTGACCGATCACCCGCAACTGTCCGAGCGTTCCCACGGCGGCCTGCCAGCCGTAGGCGCAGGTGATGCAGCCCCACGGTTTGTTGTCCAGGTACACCGTCGCGTCCCCGCGCAGATCCTCGATGTAGTCGAGGGCGTTCTTCACCAGGCCGGAGACGCCGCCGTGGTAGCCGGGCGAGCCGATCACCACCGCGTCCGCGCCGCGCAGCGCCTCCACCAGTGCGGTCGCCCGCTCGGTGCGGACCGGGTCGTGCGGGTTGTACATCGGCAGGTTGATCTCCTCGCCGCAGAACAGCGCGGTGCGCCCGCCGTGGCGTTCCACCGCCGCCAGGCAGTGCCGCAGCGCTTGCTCCGTCGACGAACCCGCCCGCAACGTGCCGCCGATGCCGACGACGAACGGCCGCCCGTCACCGGCCACCTCGGGGGCGGTCGCACTTCTCGCGCCTGCGGTCATGACCGATACCTCGTGCTTTCCTCTGAAGGTCCCTACTTGATGGCGATCGGATTTATGGGGGATCCGACGGCGCCGATCACGCGCAACGGCGGTGCGATGAGCTGGAATTCGTAGACGCCGTCCGCGGCGCAGTCGGCCGCGAGCGCGGTGAGATCCCAGTACTCGCCGAGCATCAGTCCCATGTCCCGAAGGCAGAGCATGTGCAGCGGCAGGAAGGTGCCGTCCACTCCGGACACCGGGTCCTCGACCATGAGGTTGTCCGCGGCCACGGCCGCGATCTCCCGTTCGTGCAGCCAGGTTGCGCACCGCCAGTCCAGGCCCGAGTACGGTTCCGTGCCGTCGCCCGCCTCGAGGAAGCGAGCCCACCAGCCGGTGCGGATCAGCACGATGTCGCCGCGTCCGACTTCGACGCCCTGTGCCTCGGCGACCTCGTCCAGCTCGTCGGGGGTGATCGGGTCGCCCGCCGCGAGGAAGGTGTCGGCGCCGCGGTGGCGGACCAGATCCAGCAGCACGCCGCGGGTCGTGATGCCCTTGCCGTCGACCTTGTCGATCCCGCAGTGGTACGCGCCCAGACTGGTGACCGAGCTCGCCGGGAAACCGTTGTACAGGTGGTCGTCGTAGTAGACGTGCGACAGCGCATCCCACTGCGTCGCCGCCTGTAGCGGCATGATGATCAGATCGTCGTTGAAGCGGAACGGGTTGTCCTCGAAGAAGCCGCTGAGTTCGCGTCCGACGCTGTTGCGCAACCACTTCGGGCCGTACTCGGTCAAGGTTCGCGCGTCGCCGCCGTCCACCGTCATCACGTGCACCGGGTTGTGCCGGAACTTGAACGCGCCCTGCGGTCCGGACGAGCCGAAGTCGACGCCGAGCGGGAACACCCGTCCGTGCCGTACCAGGCCCGCCGCCTGGGTGACCTTGTCCGGGGTGATGAAATTGAGCGTGCCGAGTTCGTCGGCGGCGCCCCATCGGCCCCAATTGCGCACACCGTCGGCGACACGCCGGAATTCCGTCAGATCGGCCACGCTGCTTCTCCTTTCACGCTGAGTGCCGGTATTCCGGCGGTCATGAGCCCGCGTCCACACCGGCGATCCGGGCGCCCACATTCCCGCCGTCGACCCAGAGCACCTGGCCGGTGACGTAACTCGCCGCCCGGCTGTTGAGGAACAGCAAGGCGGCCGCTTGTTCGGCCGGTTCGCACACCCGGCCCAGCGGCTTGGGAATGGTGTCGAGATACTCCTGGCCGTAGGCCGCGCGCAGTTGCTCCAGGATGGGCGTCTGCGTCACTCCCGGACCCGTGCAATTGATCCGGATGCCGCGCGCCCCCAGGGCGACGGCGTTACGCATCGTGTAGTAGATGATCGCTTCCTTCGACAACCGATAACCGCCGTCGGCCACGGCGTCGGGATGGGCTTCGCACCAGGCGATTCCGGCCTGCATGTCCGCGGTGTCCAGCAGGCCGCCGACCTGCTCGCGGTGCTCGAGATAGCCGGCCGCCGCGAGCGAGGACACGCTCGCGATCGTGGCTCCCGGCGCCATCGACCGCGTCAGCGCATCGGTGAACTGCCGCAGGCCGAGGAAATTGATCGTGACCACGCGGATGGGGTCGCCGATGCCCGAGGAGACGCCCGCGACGTTGAACAGGGAGTCGACGCCGCCGCCTAGCGTGGCGACGGCGCGCTCGATCGACGCGGCGTCGGCCATGTCCACTCGATGGAATTCGTCGAGGTCACCGGCCGGCTCTGCCACGTCCAGACCGGTCACGCGGCCGCCGAGTGCCCTGACCTGACGGGCCACGCAGGCGCCGATCCCGGACGAGCATCCGGTCACGACGACCCGCTTGCCGTCGTAGCGCCACAGCTCATCTGCTCGTTCGACCTCGGGCATCTGCTCTGTCTCCCTCTCGTCCGGGGATCACTGCGCTTCTTCCTTGGCGCGTTGCGCGGCCTGCACCCGGCCCTCGTTGATCTCGGCCATGGCTTCGGGGATCTCGCTGGCGGTGAAGGAGCCGCCCCGGCCGGTGGGCAGGCCGCCGAACGCGTAGTTCTCGTCGAATGCCGGGGAGGCCAACGGCTTACGCCGCGCCTCGACCTTCTCGATGACCGGCTCGAGGCGCTTGGCCTTCGCGGCGACGGCCTTCTCGTCGCGCTCGATGAACTCCGGCAGCACGTGCTTGCCCATGAGTTCGATGGACTCCATGGTGGCCTCGTGGCTGCGCGGGTTCAGCAGCAGGATGATCTCGTCGACGCCGCTCTCCTCGTAGCCGCGCAGGAATTCGCGTACGGTGTCCGGCGATCCGATGGCGCCCCGGCCCGGCCCGTAGGCCAGCGTCTCGTCCTCCTCGACAGCGTCGAGGTAGCGGTCCCACACACCCGTGCGACCGGGGGTGTGCTGGCCGGTCATGTAGTAGTGCATGATCCCGAAGGAGAAGAACCCGCCGCCGAGTCCCAGTCGCTGGAGAGCCTGCTCGTCGGTGGGCGCGACCATCATCGACAGATCGCCGCCGATGGCCAGGATGTTCGGGTTGAGCACGGGCAGCCACGGCTCGGCCTTGTCCTCGAACTCCTGGTAGTACCCGCGGACCCGATCCGCCAGCGGCCCGGGTCCGGTGTAGGCGAAGCTCAGCGCACCCGCGCCCAACCGTGCCGCCATCTGCACCGAGGAAGGCCGGGTACAGGCCACCCACACCGGGGGATGCGCGCGCTGGTGCGGCTTGGGAATCACATTGCGCGCGGGCATCTGGATGTGCTCGCCCTCGAAACCGGTGAACGGCTCCTCGATCATGCAGCGGATGGCGACCTCCAGGGCCTCCTCCCACTGCCCGCGCTTATCGGCGGGATCGATGTCGAATCCGCCGAGTTCGCCCACCGACGACGATTCGCCGGTGCCGAACTCCACCCGTCCATCGGAGATCAGGTCGAGTGTGGCGACCCGTTCGGCGACCCGGGCCGGATGGTTGATCGCCGGAGGCAGATGCATGACGCCGAAACCGAGCCGGATGTTCTCGGTCCGCTGGCTGGCGGCGGCCAGGAAGATCTCCGGCGCGGTGGAATGGCAGTACTCCTCGAGGAAGTGGTGTTCGGTCAGCCAGACGGTGGAGAACCCCGCCTTGTCGGCGGCCTCCACCTCCGCGAGACCTTCCTTGAAGAGCAGTCGCTCGTCGTCCGGCACCCACGGCCGCGGCAGCGCGAATTCGTAGAACAGGGATATCTTCATTTACTTACTTCCTCCGATGGAATCGAATGTCGAGTTGTCGCGGGCGGTTTCGGTGTGGGCCGCCGTCGCGCTACCCGCCAGGTGCTCGACGGCGGCGTAGCCGAACGTCATCGCGGGCCCGATCGTGGCGCCCGCGCCCGCGTAACTGCGGCCCATGACCGCCGCGGAGGTGTTGCCCACGGCGTAGAGACCCGGGATGACGGTGCCGTCGGACCGCAGCACCCGGGCGTGCTCGTCGGTGCGCAGGCCGCCCGAGGTGCCGAGATCGCCGAGGATGATCCGGAACGCGTAGTACGGGGGCTTGCCCAGCGGATACAGGTTGGGGTTGGGCAGGGTGGGGTCGCCGTAGTAGTTGTCGTAGACGCTGTCGCCGCGCTGGAAGTCGTCGTCGTGGCCGTTGCGGGCGAGTTCGTCGAATCGCTTCGCGGTGGCGCGCAGGCGATCCTCGGGCACGCCGATCTTCGCCGCGAGTTCCGTCCAGGAGTTCGCCGCCACGACGACGCCCGAGTCCAGCCAGGCCTGCGGGATCTTCCGGCCGGTCGGCACCGGTGCGAACGGGATCTTCGGCAACGGCAGGTGCCCGGCGACGACGTAGCGGCGCCAGGAGCGCACGTCGGTGATCAGCCAGCTCGGGATGTGCGTGGTACCCGACCGCTGGCCCTCGATCATCGCGTGGCCGAAATCCATGTACGGCGCGGCCTCGTTGATGTACCGCTCGCCCGCGCCGTTGACGATGAACTGGGCAGGCATCATGCGCTCGTTGAGCATGAATTGCAGCCGGCCGTCCGGCCATTGGATGGCCGGGAACCACCACGCCTCGTCCATCAGGTCGGTGGCCGCGCCGACCTGCTGCCCGGCGCGGATGCCGTCGCCCATGGCCTGCGGATTGCCGAAACTCCAGTCCTGGTCCACGACCGGCTGGTGCTCCTTGCGCCAGGCCATGTCGTGATCGAAGCCGCCGGTGGCCAGGATCACGCCGCGTTCGGCCCGGATCCGCGACGGCTGCCCGTCGCGCTCGACCACCGCGCCGACCACGCCGCCCTCGGCTCCGGTGATCAGGGAGGTCATCGGCGCGTTCAGCCAGAGCGGGATGTCGCGCTCCCGCAGTGCGAGCCGCAGCCGGGCCACCAGGGATTGGCCGATGGCGGCGATCCGGTCACCGAACACCCTGGCGCGGAACATCCGCCAGACCAGTTTCACCAGCACGGCTTTGCCGCGCCAGGACTGGCGCACCTGGTAGAACAGCCGCAGATCCTTGGGCCCCAGCCAGATTCCCTTCGGGGCCAAGGCCAGCGGACGCAGCAGGTTCTGCTCTTCGTCGCCGAGCATGCGCAGATCGATCGGCGGCACGTTGATGGTGCTGCCCTGCGCGGAGCCGCCGGGCAGTTCCGGGTAGTAGTCGGCGTAGCCGGGTTTCCACACGAACCGCAGCCACGGACTGCGCTGTTCGAGGAATTCCATCATCCGCGGCGCCTTCGCGACATAGGCCCGCAGGCGAGCGTCGCCGACCAGGCCTTCGGTGATCGCGCGCAGGTACTCCACCACCCCGTCGGGATCGGGTGTGTAGCCGTCGCGCTTCTGCGCCGGGGCGCCGGGCACCCAGATGCCGCCGCCCGACAGCGCGGTCGATCCGCCGTAGTAGGCAGCCTTCTCGACCACCAGGACGGACAGTCCGGACGCCTCGGCCGCCAGCGCGGCGGTCAGCCCGCCGCCGCCGGAGCCGACGATCAGGACATCGACGGCATGGTCGAACTCCGTTGATTCTCCGGTGTTTCCGGACTTCGCGGTGCCGGACACGGGTGCGTCGATCGGTTCGGATGTCACGCTCACCTCCTGGCGGTCGAATCGTTGTCCCGGCCCGCGTCCGCGAGGGCGGTTCGCACGGCGAACCCGGCGATCAGCGCGGGAGCGGATCGGTAGTAGCGCACCGTCGTCCGGTACGGCCCCTGGCTTGCCAGCGCCGCGAAGGCGGCGACCCAGGTGCGCACCTCGTGCGCGGAGTTGCCCGCGGCCTCGGTGATCGCCGCGTTGGCCCAGTCGTCGAACTCGTCGAGCCGCCCGTGGTCGAGGATCTCGAGGAAGCGCCCGTCCCACTCGGGGTTGAGCGGCCGGAGCCCGCCGCGCCCGGCGGCGAATTCGCGGGCGGCTTCGATCACCCTCTCCTGCCGGGTATTTCGCTGCTGCGGGGTCATCTGCCCGCCGTGCACGATCCGCTCCAGCGCGGGTCCGGTGGCCGTGGCCAGCGCGGGCACCGGTGGGTCGTGGGACAGCCCGCCCGAACCCAGCACCAGCACCCGCCTGCCGAGTGTCGCCAGATACGCGCCAACGGCCGCGCCCAGCGCTCTGGCACGATGCAGCGGACCGAGCGGCACGGCCACCGAGTTGACGAAGATCGGGACGACCGGTCGCGCGGTCGCGGCGCCCAGCAGCCGCTGCAGCGGCTGGACCGTCCCGTGATCGACCTCCATCGTCATCGAGACGGCCACGTCGACACCGGCCGCGAGCACCGCCTCGGCCAGCTCGGCCGCCAGGTCGGCGGGGACGTCCAGCGGCCCGGCGTGCGTGCCGTAGTCGCCGACTCCGGTGGCCGCCGTGCCGATGCAGAACGGCGGCATGAGCTTGTAGAAGAACCCGTTGTAGTGGTCGGGCGCGAACACCACGACCAGTTCCGGGTCGAAGTCGCGGACGAACCGCGACGCCTCGTCGAGGGCCGACTCGATGTCCTCGAGCAATTCTCGTTCCGGCCCGGGGAGGTCAAGAAGAGGGCTGTGCGAGACGCAGCACACGGCCAGCGGCATCGTTTCCTCCTCGGAGCAGGTCGAGCGTGTCGAGCAGGGCCGCGCTCAGTTCCGGCGCCTGTTGCGCGATGGACGCCCCCGCCACGCAGCGGTCCGGCCGCAGGAACAGCACCGAGTCGAGCTGGCCGTCGAACCAGCGTTTCAGCGCGCCGGTTCGGTCGCCCACGACGACGACGTCGGGGTCGTCGTGACCGGTCCAGCGCAATTGGGCCGACGGGCGGGCCTCGAAGAACCGCGCTCCCAGGGCTTTCCATCGTTCGAACGCCGTCGCTCCGAGCACATCGCGGGGCCGGTTGTTCCAGCACAGCACGGCGAACCACGGTCCGAGCACCTCGTCGAGCAGGACGTCGGTGCGGTCTCTGGTGTCCACCCGGGGCTGCACGAACAGGGTGCCGACCGAGGACTTCGGCGAACGGGACCAGTCGTGCACCACCGCCCCGCGCTCGTAGCGTGGCATCGGCTTGAACCGCATGCCCAGCACATAGCGTTTCACCGGGGGAATCGCGGCCGCGGCGCGAACAAGCGCGTCGCGGACCGCCGCCACTTTGCGATCGGTCGGCGAGATCACCCGGCCGACCATCGTCGAAAGATCGATCATCGCCCTGGCGTGCTTGCGGCGCTCCAGGTCGTAGCTGTCGAGCAGGGCGTCGCCCGCCTGCCCCCGGACGACAGCGGCGAGTTTCCAGCCGAGGTTGGCCGCGTCCCTGATCCCGCTGTTGTAACCCTGCCCCTGCCACACCGGCATCAGGTGCGCGGCGTCGCCTGCCAGCAGCAGGCGGCCGCGCCGGAAGGCGCCCGCGATCCGGGAATGGTGCGTGTAGACCCGGCGCCGGATGACCTCGAGCCGCTCGGGATGCGGGACGAACGGCGCGACCATCCGCGCCACGAACGCCGGATCCTCGGCCAGTTCGTCGGGTTCGTCGTCGTGGATCATGAACTCGAAGCGCCGGATGCCGTGCGCGATCGACACCGACACGTTCGGCCGCGCCGGATCGGCGGCGACCTCGATGTTGGGATGCCCCAGCGGATCCGAGGCGAGATCGACCACCAGCCAGCGCGTCGGCGAGGTGGTGCCCTCGAACGAGACCCCCATCTGCCGCCGGGTGGCGCTGCGCCCGCCGTCGCAGCCCACCACGTATCGCGCGGTCACGGTGGAGGGCCCGCTGTCGGTGGCGAGTTCGACCGTCACCCGCCCGCCGGCCTCCGCGCACGAGACCATGGCCGTCCCCCAGGCCACCTCGACGTGCGGGTAACGGGCCAGCCCGGCGAGCAGCTCGGCGTCGACCAGCGGCTGGACGAACCCGTTGCGTTTCGGCCAGCCGAATTGCTCGTCGGTGGGGGCGATCTCGGCGAGCAGCCTGCGCCGGGCGTCGACGAACCGCATGATCTGGTTCGGGGTGGTGTGCGGCAGAACGCGGTCGGCCAACCCGATCGCCTGGAACGTCCGCAGCGATTCGTCGTCCAGGCCGACGCCGCGCGGGTAGTCGATGAGGCTCGGGCGTTCCTCGACCACCCGGGCGCGCACACCGTACATCCCGAGCATGTTGGCCAGCGTCAAGCCGACCGGGCCCGCACCCACGACGAGCACGTCGACGTCGGGGGCGGTGGAGATCCTCCGCTCGGCCATGGTCAGCCGCCCAGCAAAAAGTCGAGGTGCAGGGCGTTGAAGGTCTCGGCGTCCTCGTACTGCGGCCAGTGCCCGCAACCCGGCAGGACTTCGAAGCGCGCACCGGGGATCATCGACGCGATCCGCCTGCCCTCACCGACGTCTGCGGTGGGGTCGTCACTGGTCCACAGCACGAGGGTCGGCGCGGTGATCCGGCCGTAGTCACCGGGCCCCAGCAGGTTTCGCCGCCGGATCTCCGGGTCCTGCAAGGCCATGATGTCGCGCATGGCGGCGGCGAAGCCCGGTTGCCGGTAGATGCGCTGCCTGCTGGCGACCACGTCGTCGTAGTCCTTCGATTTGTCGGCCATCAGCCACTTGATCCTGGCCTGCACCGTCTCCCAGGTGGGGTCGGTGGCCGCCGCCATCGACAGCGTGACGATGCGGCGCATGACCTCCGGGTCGGCCTGGGACCCGCCCGCGGTGTTGAGCACCAAGCGGTCGACACGCTCGGGATGATCGATCGCCACGCGGGCGGCCACCCAGCCGCCCAGCGACTCGCCGCTGACGCAGGCGCGGCGCGCGCCCACCGCGTCGAGGAATCCGATGACGTGCTCGACGTAGTGCGAGATCTCCAGCGGATGCCCGGGTTTGCCGGTGTAGCCGTGCCCCAGCATGTCGATCGACCACGTCGAGAAGTGCACGGCGTGGGACTCCAGATTGCGGACGTAGGCTTCGGCGTGCCCCCCGGACCCGTGCAGCAGGACGAGAGCCGGGCAGGTCGGATCGCCCGCGTGTAGGTAGCGGGTCCGGACGCCGCCGACGTCCAGGTATCCCTGGGTGAAGGGGACGCCTTGGAGATCGCTCCAGATGCTCTCGTATTCCGGCAACTCGTTATCCTCCGTAGAACCAGGCCTGTTCGCCATCGCGGCGGGGCAGGCGCGATGCCTCTCGCTCTGTGCTCAGATCTCGACCGATTTCCCGGTCGCCGCGGCGTATCCGGCGCGAAAGCCCCACACCATCCCGGGGCCGATGGTTCCGCCCGCTCCGCCGTAGGCCCGGCCGGTCACCCCGGCCATCGCGTTGCCCGCGGCGAACAGCCCGGGGATGACCGTCCCGCTGACGTGCCGCACGCGTCCGTCCCGGTCGGTGCGTGGGCCGCCTTTGGTTCCCATCGCCCCGACGGTGACGGGCACGGCGTAGTAGGGAGCGGTATCGATCGGACCGAGGGTGCGGCCGGCGACGGTGGCGGCGCGCTCGTCGCCCCACCAGCCGTCGTAGGCGCTCGAGCCGCGCCCGAAGTCGGGGTCGACCTCGGCGGCGACATGACGATTCCACGCGGACACGGTCGCGGCGAGACCGTCCGGGTCTATACCGGTCTTCTTCCCGAGCTCGGCGAGATCCGCGGATTCGCAGAACCATTCGGGGACCGGATCGCCGGGCGCGATACCGAGGAAGCCGTAGCGTCGCAGATGGACGGCGTCGAAGACGATCCAGCCGGGATCGTTGACGTAGCCGCCCTTGGGATCGAGATAGTGGAACGCGCCTGCCATCGAGTTGTACTCCGACGCCTCGTTGACGAACCGCCTGCCCGCGCGATTGACCATGATGCTGCGCGGGCGCGTCCGTTCGAGGCGCACACTGCGGCTGCGCGGCTTGCCCTCGATGGTGTCGCCGGGAATCCGGACGATCGGCACCCACCACGCCTCGCTCATCGTGCCGAGGTCCGCGCCGTGCGCCATCGCCATGCGCAGCCCGTCTCCGGTGTTGTTCGGCGGCGACACGGCGCCGTGCATCGGGCCGCGCAGGAAGGAGCGGATCAGGGTCGGGTCCCATTCGAATCCGCCGGTCGCCAGGACGACACCGCTGCGCGCCCGGATCGTCGATTCGCCCGCGGCCGTGACGATCCGGACACCGGTGACAGCGCCGTCCTCGGCGATCAACTCCGTGGCCCTTGCCCCGGTTCGTGGGATCACTCCGGCGTCGAGCACGCCGGCGAGCAAGCCCGCGACGAGCGCGGTTCCGGCTACGCAGAGGTCGGCCGACTCGTCGGCGACCGTGGCGTGCAGCCGTGCGCGCGTCTCGGCGTCGAATCCGACGTTGCTCCAGTCCGCCGGGAAGGCGGTGATGCGGTCGCGCCACACTCCGAGCCGGGCCAGGTCGAAGGCGACCGGACTCAGCGAGCGGCCGCCGCCGGGCCTGCCGCCGGGCAGTTCCGGTTTGTAGTCCGGGAAGCCGTCGGCGATCTCGAAGCGCACACCGCTGTGCGCCTCGACGAAGTCGACCATCGCCGCACCGGTGCGCACGAAGACCTCGACCAGCTCGTCGTCCATCGAGTCCAGCGATTGGGCGTGCAGGTAACTCAGCGCGTCGGCCACGCTCAGCGGTCCGTCGGCGCAGCGGTCGTGGGCGGGAATCCACGCGATGCCGCCCGACACCGCGCTCGTCCCGCCGACGGTCGCCGCCTTCTCGAA
Source organism: Nocardia gamkensis NBRC 108242 (assembly GCF_001612985.1). Lineage (GTDB taxonomy): Bacteria > Actinomycetota > Actinomycetes > Mycobacteriales > Mycobacteriaceae > Nocardia > Nocardia gamkensis. The sequence continues at coordinate 92,266 of NZ_BDBM01000019.1, forward strand.
GACCGCCACCGACGCGCCGTGCACCGCCGCACCGAGGGCGGCGGTCAGGCCGGCGGCGCCGGTCCCGAGGACCACGACGTCGACCTCGGCGTCCGCCGTGCTGGCGGACCGTTCCTGCTGCTGCGAAGGCACTGCGGCGACTTCCTTTCGGCTGCACGGGTGAGCCTCTGGCGCGCCGGACCCGCTCGTTGGAGCCGGACTCGGCGGGCGCTTCGGGGCCCCTACCGAGCCGACGGATTCGAAGTCGAGACCGCGCGGGCGCCCGGATCGGATCGGCACGGTCGACTCCGAGCCGGGGCCCGGAGGACTGCGTGTGGGGGAACCGCGAATCCGCCGGGCGGATGCTTCGAGCGACCTGCGGGCGATCGAAGTAGCGAGACCTCCATTTGCAACTGAGAAGAATGGTATTCTCATCTCGCGGATGTGGCAATCCCCGCCCGGACGAGATGTTTCTGCACCTTGCCGCTCGCCGTCCGCGGATAGTCCTCGACCTCGAACAACCGCTCTGGCCACTTCTGGCGCGCGATGCCCGCGGCGGCGAAGTGCGCGCGCACCTCCTCCGCGGACGGCAGCACGCGCCCCGGCCGGATGCGCAGCACGGCGCCGACCGTCTCACCGAAGCGCTCGTCCGGCACGGCCACGACCACCGCTTCGGCGACCGCGGGCAGTTCGGCGAGCACCTCCTCCACTTCCAGCGCGCTGATGTTCTCGCCACCGCGGATGATCACGTCGGATTTGCGGTCGGTGACCGTGAGGCAGCCGTCCGCGCCGAGCACGCCGATGTCACCGGTGTGATACCAGCCGTCCGCGTCGAAGGCGCGGACGGTGAGCAGGTCATCGGTGTAGCCGAGGCACAGATCGGGTCCGCGGCTGAGGATTTCGCCGTCCTCGGCCAGCCGGATCTCCACACCCGGCATCGGCCTGCCGTCGGTGTAGAGCCGTTCCTCCTCGGGCGCTGTGTACCGCGACCCGGTGATCGACGGATGCTCGGTACTGCCGTAGGCGCGGAACGGGACGAGGCCGAGATCGGCGAGCCTGCGGGTCACCGAGACCGGGACAGCGGATCCGCCGAGTCCGACATATCGGACGTGCCGCAGATGCTCGGGGGTGAAGTCCGGGTGGTCGAGCAAGCTGGTGACGAAGTAGGGCGGACCGCCCCCGATCGAGATGCCGTCGCTGCGCATCAGCGCCAGCGCGCGGCCCGGGTCCCAGACGTCGGCCAGGTGCACCGGCTTGGCGTGCAACACCGGAATCAGGAAGGCGCCGACCATGCCGATGAAGTGCCCCACCGGGGTGGCCGTGAGCTGCTTGCCCCGATCCGACGCGGTCCGCTCGGCGAGCTGCCTTGCTTCACAACCCAGTGTCTGATGACTGTGCACGACGCCCTTCGGCGCGCTGGTGGTTCCCGAGGTGAAGGCGATCAACGCGGGACTCGACGGATCCACGGCGGCCACCCCCGCCATGGGCTCGTCGGCGAGCAGGTGATCGAAGTCGATCTCCACCAGCCCGACCAGCGGAACCCCGGCGCTCACGTCTGGGTCGAAACTCAGCCTGCCGAACCGGTGGGCCGTGATGAACACGGCGGGCCGGACGACCTCGAGGATGTGCCCGACTTCCTTGCGGCCGTAGAAGTGGACGATCGGCACCACCACCGTCCCGAGGATCGCGGAGGCCCAGAAGGTCGCGGCGGCCTCCATCCAGTTCGGCAACTGGAACGCGATCGCGTCACCCGGACCGACGCCACGTGCCCGCAGACCCGCCGCGAGCCTGCGGGCGACGCGTTCGACATCGGCGAAAGTGCCCGACCACGGGCGGACATCGGAATGCACCCGGAACTCGGTGCCGGGGGCGGCGGCGAGACCACGGACCAGCAGCTCGCCCAGCGTCTCCCGGCGCCACCAGCCTTCCCGCTCATAGCGGACTCGCAATTCCTCGGGAACCGTTCGCATCTCGGCACTCTCACTCACTTCTCGGGACCGGCGCCGTCGTGCGCGGCCGTTCGGTATCGGCGGGCAACGACCCGGCACGGCCGGCATCGGCCGATGCGTCCGGACGAACCGCTTCCCGCCATTACGGAAACAATATTCTCCAAAAACGAGATCAATTCATCCGATCATGCGTCGGCAGCGCTGCCTCAGGCGTCCGACTGATCCACCGAGCCACACCCGGATGCCGCCTGAGCAGGTGAAATCCGCTGAATAGGCGCGGCTTGTGGCGACACTTTTGGTAGAGTACCGTTCTCATTGACGGCAAGTTTGATTCTTGCACCGAGACGGCCAGCCCGTACCCGATCCGGCGAGCCTTGCGCCAGGACCCCGGCTGCGCGAACGTCGGCCGCCCGGCGGACGCACCGCCTGTGCGGGCACACCGCGGCGTACCAGCCGACGCGTGATCGGTCGTCACGGCCTGGCGCTGTGGCCATCGAAGAGAACGGAAGGTTCAGCTGTGGTGCGAGCCGAAGGCGAGGCCGCGTTCATCACCGGCGCCTAGCTGATCGACGCGCCGGCCCCGTGGCACCCCACGACGATTGCGGAGGAACGAACGATGAAGGTCCGAGTGGATCCGGATCGCTGCCAGGGACACACCCCGTGCTCGATCAACGCACCAGCGGCATTCGAGCTGAGCGACGTCGACGGACACGCGACGGCCATCGCTGGCGAAGTCCCGGCCGACCAGCAGTGCCCCGAACGGGCCATCTCCCTCGCCTGAGGCGCTCGGCGTCGGGCGCGCCGCATTCCGTGAGCAGCAGAGGAACACATTGTGAGCATTGACGACGCAGTCGCCGACGAGGACCGCAAGAAGAACCGGTACCAGTTCGACCGGCACACACCGGAATACCGGCACCGGTTCCAGGAGATCACCGAGGAACTGCACGCCAAGTGCCCGATCGCGTGGAGCGACACCTACGACGGTCACTGGGTGGCCGGCGGCGGCAACGCGGTCTTCGAACTCGCCCGCTGCCCGCACGTCTCCAACGACCACGATCTGCACGGCGAACGCAAGGGCTACAAAGGGATCTCCATCCCATCCGCCCGGCGCGCGCAGGTGGTGCGCGGCGGCATGCTGGAGATGGACGATCCGGAGCACCGGCTCTACCGCCAGGTGCTCAATCCCTACCTCTCGCCTGCCGCGGTCCGGCGCTGGGAGCCGGTCATCGACGAGATCGTGCGGGCGAGCCTGGACGAGAGGATCGAGAGCGGGCGCATCGATTTCGTCGACGACCTCGCCAATGTCGTTCCGGCCGTGCTGACCCTGGCCATGCTCGGAATCCCGTTGCGACAGTGGTCCATCTACAGCGAGCCGGTGCACGCCTCGGTGTACACGCCGGAGGATTCGCCCGACGCTGCACGGGTCGCCGAGATGCACCGCGCGATGGGCATCGATCTGCTGACCAACCTGGCCGAGATCAAGCAGAACCCGCGGCCCGGCCTGGTGCACGCCCTCACCGAACTGCGGATCGACGGCGAGCCCGCGCCGGACCTCGAACTGCTGGGCATGCTCGGCCTGATCATCGGCGGCGGATTCGACACCACCACCGCGCTCACCGCGCACTCGCTGGAATGGCTGTCGGATCACCCCGGCCAGCGCGAGCTGCTCAGCCGCGAACGCGACACTCTGCTGGCCCCGGCGACCGAGGAGTTCCTGCGCTTCTTCACCCCCGCGCCGGGTGACGGGCGCACCATCTCGGCCGACTGTGTCGTCGAGAACACCCGATTCGAAGAGGGTGACCGCCTGTGGCTTTCCTGGGCGATGGCCAACCGCGATCCCGCGATCTTCCCCGATCCGAACGAGGTCGTCCTGGATCGCAAGGGCAACCGGCACTTCAGTTTCGGCCTCGGCGTGCATCGCTGCATCGGGTCGAACGTCGCGCGCACCGTGTTCAAATCCATGCTCACCGCCGTGCTCGACCGGATGCCCGACTACCGCTGCGATCCCGAGGGCACCGTGCACTACGAGACCATCGGGGTGATCCAGGGCATGCGGCATCTGCCCGCCACCTTCACACCGGGGCCGCGCCTGGGCGCCGGACTGGAGGAGACCTTGGAGAGATTGCAGCGGATCTGCGACGAGCAGCGACTGGCGGCGCCGGTGACCGAGCGCCCCGACGTCGCGCGGATCGACTGACGCCACCGGGAGACATCGGATGATTACGCTTTCCGACGGCACCAGCATGCCCGTCATCGACGGCAGCGTGCACATCTTCTTCGCTTCGAACGACGATATGCGCGGCTTCCTGCGCGAGCCGTACAAGAGCCGTGGCATCCCGGATGCCGAGCTGGACTGGTACGGCGCTCCCGGCGGGGAGTACGCCGAGGGAACCAGGGGACCTTCCCGCGGATACCCGGGTTCCGATCCGGACGTGGTCGGCGAGCAGCTGTTCGAGACGCGAGGCGTGGACGTCGCGATCCTGCATCCCATGACCCGGGGCATCCTGCCCGACCGGCACCTGACCACGGCGATGCTGTCGGCGCACAACGAGATGATGGTGGGGCGGTGGCTGGATTCCGGGGCGTACGCGTCCCGCTATCGCGGCACCATTCGGGTGAACCCCGAGGACACCCCGGGCGCGCTGCGCGAGATCCGCAGGTGGGCGGACCATCCCGGCGTGGTCCAGGTCGGTGTCCCGTTGCAGTCGCGCGAACTGTACGGCAAGCCGCAGTTCTGGCCGTTGTGGGAGGCGGCGGCCGAAGCCGGGCTGCCGGTGGCCGCGCACATCGAAACCGGCGAGAGTATCGCCTTCCCGCCCACGCCGTCGGGGCACACCCGCACCTACGAGCAGTACCTCGGGTTCATGTCGCTGAACTACGTCTACCACTTGATGAACATGATCGCCGAAGGAGTGTTCGAGCGGCTGCCCCGGTTGCGGTTCGTCTGGGCCGACGGCGCGGCCGATCTGCTCACCCCCTTCACCTGGCGGATGGACACCTTCGGCAGGCCACACCTGGAGCAGACGCCGTGGGCGCCACGGATGCCCAGCGACTACCTGCCCGGTCACGTCTTCTTCGTCCACGGCAGCCTCGACGGGCCGGGCGACACCGAATGGGCCTCCGAATGGCTCGGTTTCACCGGCAAGGAGGACATGGTGATGTTCGGCTCCAGTTATCCGCACTGGCACTGCGCGAATGTCGATGTGCTGCCGTCCACGCTCACCACCCAGCAGCGCGAAAAGATCTGCTGGCGCAACGCCGCCCAGCTCTACGGGATCGATGTCCCGGCCGGGCTGGTCTCCGAGTAGTCGCGAACAAGGGAGACGACCATGACGCTGTCCCACCAGCAGCACCGCGCCCCGGCGCCCGATCAGGTCGCCGTCCGGGTTGTCGACTCGGACGTGCACCCCGTGCCACGGCGCCGCGAACTCGTGGAGTACATCCCGGAGCCGTATCGCAGCTCGTATTTTCTCAGCCACCGGGTCGGCGAGACGATCATCTACGACGCTCCCGACTACGCGCATTCCTTCGCGATGCGCGTGGACACCTTTCCCGCCGACGGCGAATTCCCCGGTAGCGACCCGGAACTGGCCTTCCGGCAGTTGATCGTGGAAGCCGGCTCGGACATCGCGATCCTCGAGCCCACGGTCAAGGCCACCCGCCTTCCCGAGGCCACCCAGGCGTTGGCGACCGGAGTCAACCACTGGCTGGCCAATCACTGGCTGGACCCGGAGAACAACTGGCACCAGCGGTGGCGCGGCTCGATCTGCGCGGCGATCGACGACCCGCACGGCGCGGTCCGCGAGATCGAGCACTGGGCCGGGCACCCGTACATGGCGCAGATCCTCATCAAGGCCGAACCACGCCCGGCCTGGGGCGATCCGAGGTACGACCCGATTTGGGCGGCGGCCACCAAGCACGATCTGGTGGTCAGCTGCCATCTCGGCCGCGGCGCCTACGAGACGATGCCCATGCCGCCGGTCGGTTTCCCCAGCTACAACCACGACTTCATGGTCACCTACTCGTTGCTGGCGGCGAACCAGATCATGAGCCTGATCTTCGACGGGGTGTTCGACCGTTTCCCGACGCTGCGAATCGTGTTCGTGGAGCATGCCTTCACCTGGATCCTGCCCCTGATGTGGCGGATGGACGCGATCTACGCAGCGCGCAGGTCCTGGACCGGAATTCGGCGCAAACCGTCGGAATACGTCAAGCAGCACATCAGATTCACCACCCAGCCACTGGACTATCCCGAGGACAAGACCGAACTCACCCGGGCGTTCGAATGGATGGAGGCGGACAAGATCCTGCTGTACTCCTCGGACTACCCGCACTGGACCTTCGACGACCCCCGCTGGCTGGTCAAACACCTCCCGGCATACGCCCGCGACCGCGTGATGTACCGCAACGGCATCGAGACCTATCACCTGCCGGAGACGGTGCCCGCCATCGACGGCCAGAGGCGGGTGTTCTGAGTGCCGGACGAATCCGAGACGCCACGGCTGGCACAAGGGCGCGAGCACGTCGTCGCGACCGTCGACGAGATCCCCCCGGGCTCGTCCAAGGTGGTGCCGATCGGCAGGCACGGGGTCGGCGTGTACAACGTCGACGGGACCTTCTACGCCATCGCGAACTACTGTCCGCACGAGGGCGGCCCGCTGTGCGCGGGCCGCGCCCGCGGACGCACAGTCGTCGACGAGTCCGTTCCCGGTGACGCGGTCATGGTGCGGGACAAGGAATACATCTACTGCCCCTGGCATCAGTGGGGTTTCGAACTGGCGACCGGCACCACCGCGGTGAAACCCGAGTGGAGCATCCGCACCTATCCCGTCCGGATCGTCGGCGACGACGTCGTGGTCATGGCCTGAGGCGCCGCGTGAACAGCGAAATCGGCGCCGCGGGCGTGTCCTCGGTGGAGATCAACGGCGGCAAGGTGGTGTACGAGGTCCTCGGTGACCGCGGCGAACTCGTCGTCCTGACGCCGGGCGGCCGGTTCGGCATGGACGTGCCGGGATTGCGCCCGCTGGCCGAAGCCATCGTCGCCGGCGGCTACACGGTGCTGCTGTGGGACCGCCCCAACTGCGGCGGCTCCGATGTGCAGTTCTACGGGCAGACGGAGTCGCACATGCGGGCGCAGACGCTCGACGGCTTGCTCGCCGTGCTGGGCGCGGGCCCGTGCGTGCTCGCGGGCGGATCCGGCGGCGCCCGCGACTCGATGCTCACGGCCATGCTCTACCCCGACCGGGTGAGCAAACTGGTGCTCTGGAACATCGTGGGCGGCATCTACGGGGTGTTCAACCTGGGCGCGTATTACGTGCTGCCCAGCCTGCAGGTCGTGCGCGGAAGCGGCGTCGCGGGCTTGCCGCGGCTGCGGGAGTGGCGCGAGCGTATCGCCGCGAACCCCGCCAACGAGCAACGCCTGCTGAACCTGGACCGCGACGAGTTCGTGAAACTGTCGTTGCGCTGGCTGGGCGCCTATGTCCCGAAGCCGGGACAGACGATCCCCGGCGTGGACGACGAGATGTTCGACCGCATCCGCGTCCCCACGTTGATCATCCGTGGCGGGGCGGGGGATCTCGACCATCCCAAACGCACGTCACTCGAGGTGAGCTGCCTGATCGAGGGCTCGACGCTGATCGATCCACCGTGGCCGGAGGATGCCTGGGAGCGCGCGATCGAGGAACGCGCCGCCGGGAAGGTCGTCCACTACAACATGTTCGACACCTGGGTGCTTGCCGCGCCCGCGATCCTGAAGTTCCTGGACGGCTGATGGCCGGGCCCCCATGGTTGCCCCGCGCCCGCTCGCCCCGTTCACCGGGTGAGGATTCGTACCTCGCAGTTCAACGATGCCTCCAGGGCGGTGTGGATCCGGCTCTCCGGCACCCGTTCCAGGTCGGACTCGAGCAGCGTCACCGACACCACGTCGAAGCCGTCGGCGTCCGGCGCCCGGGTGATCTCACCGGTCACGCCGAAACCGGCCAGGACGCCGTGGGCGTCGTCATCGGTCCCTCGGCTGGCGAAGGTGACCACACCCGCCACCGGGGCGGTGCCGAACGCCGCGGCGCACACCCGCACCGCCTCGCCCATCGCGGCGTCGGGATCGTCTGTCTCGACCAGCAATCGGACTTCACGTCCTCCCGTGGGCCGCGCCGCCGGATCGTCGTCCATGAGCTGGGCCGGAATCGAGGCGGCGTGGGCGCGCAGCTCGGCCGACCCGTCCGCCATCTGCGCCGCGGTGAGCTGCCCGGCCGGGTCGACATTGATACGCAGCACCGCGGTTCTCATGGCGGAAAGCGTAACCGCCGCATCCGGACGACGGGGCGTCCCTCGCTCGGAATCCAGCCAGAAGAGGTTGCCATGCAAGAAACTGTCGAGCCGGTCGCGGGGCTCACCGTGGCCCCCGCGCCCGGCTGCGTGCCGCGCCTGCTGCGGATGAGCGACAGCGCCGAAGATCTCGCCGCGTACCGGGAGGCCGGAGGCTACCTGCCGCTCGGCTCGGTCGAGGCCGTGCTGGAAGAGGTGCGGCGCAGCGGGCTGCTCGGCCGTGGCGGCGCGGCATTCCCGATCGCGATCAAACTCACCGGCGTCCGGGACGCCGGGCGGCGCGGGCGCGAGACCGTGGTCGTGGCCAACGGCGAGGAGGGCGAACCCGCCTCCGTCAAGGACAAGTGGCTGATGCGTCACCGCCCGCACCTGGTGCTGGACGGAGTGCGCCTGGCAGCGGCTATCGTCGACGCGCGGCGGGCCTACGTCTACGTCTCGGATCCGGAGTCCGCGCGCTGTATCGACGCCGCGCTGTCCGAACTCGACGCCGCCGGAATCGGCGAGGTCGCCATCGAATTGGTCACCGTCGACCCGGCCTATGTCGCCGGTGAGGAGACCGCGGCGATCCGGGCGATCAACGGCGGCCCCGCGAAGCCCTCCGACAAGCCGCCGCGACCGTTCGAACAAGGGGTCGACGGGCTGCCGACGATGGTCGGCAATGTGGAGACCCTGGCGCATCTGCCGTTCATCCAGCGGCACGGCGCCGCCGCGTTCCGTGCGGTGGGCACCGAGCATTCCCCGGGTACCTTCCTGGCCACCGTCACGGGAGGCGGGCGTCCGCCCGCACTGTACGAACTGCCGCACGGCACGAGATTCACCGATGTCCTCGCCCTGCACGGCGTGGCGTCCGAGAGCGTGCGCGGCGCACTGATGGGCGGCTATTTCGCGGGCATGCTCGACCGCGCGGTGCTGACGGCCACCCTGGACCACGAGTCGATCCGGGCCCTCGGCAGCGGGCTCGGGTGCGGGGCGATCTCGGTGCTCACCGACGAGTGCCCCGTCGCCGTGGCCGCGGCGGTGCTGAGCTACTTCGACCGCGAGAACGCGGGCCAGTGCGGGTCCTGCTTCAACGGGACCGCCGCGATGGCGGCGGCGGCCACCGCGCTGCGTGACGGGCAGGCCAACGCCGCGGACATCGAACGATTGCGGCGATGGTCGGTGGTGCTGCGCGGCCGCGGCGCGTGCGGAACCCTCGACGGCGCGGCCAACGCCGCGGCCACACTGCTGGCGCGGTTCGGCGCGGAGGTCAGCGCGCATCTCGACGGCCGCTGCCCCCTCTGCGCCTGCGGTGTCCGGGTGGCCGAGCGACCCTTCGGCGTGGAAGGGGTGGCCTGATGAGGATTCGTCTCGACCGCACGCTGTGCGACGGATTCGGCCTGTGCGCCAAGCACGCGCCCGCGCACTTCTCGCTCGACGACTGGGGCTACGCCGCGCTGGAGGGGACCGGTGTCGTGGCCGCGGCCGACCAGGACGCGGTGCTGCGCGCGCTGCTGGATTGCCCCGTGCACGCCATCATCGCGATGCCCGAACCCGAAGCCCCCGCTCTCCCAACGGTTCCGGCGGCCGACGGGGCGGGTCAGGAGCCGCTTCGATGAATGAGCACGGCAAGCGTGGCGGCGCACATCGGCACCCCGCGTCGGCGATCCGCCGGGCAGACCGGGTGCCGGTTCGATGAGCGAACACGGCAAGCGGGCGGAACACACCGCAACCACGGCATCGGCGGTTCGCACGGCGGGCCGGTCACACTGCGAGACGAAGGCGGCGCGATGAGGATCGAGGTCGATTACCGGGCCTGCGAGAGCAACGGCATCTGCGTGGGCATCATCCCCGAGGTGTTCGAACTGGACGACAAAGACGAACTGCACGTTCTGCGGCCGGAGGTGACCCCGGACGTCGAATCCCCCGTGCGTGACGCGGTGGCGCAATGCCCGCGCGCCGCCATCTCGCTCATCGAGTGATCCTGGGGCCGACACCCGACCGGCGGCCGGTCGATTCGAAATACGCTGGTGCGCAATGGGTTCACGGTCGGCGGCGTGAGCCGATGCCGACCGGGCGGGCCCGTCACTGCCGGGGCAGGCCGAGGATCCGCTCGGCGATGATGTTGCGCTGGATCTCCGAGGTGCCGCCCGCGATGGTGCCCGCGAAACTGCGCACGAACCGCTCGAACCAACCCGGCGCGGTCTCTTCCAGGTTGAACACGCTGTGCCGCGCGGTGACATCGGGATGCGGCAGACCGTTCGGCCCGGCGGCCGCCAGGGCGTGTTCGGCCCCGCGTTGCACCGCTTCGGATCCCAGCAATTTGAGCACCGAGAGCGCGGCCCCGTCGTCTTCGCCGCGGGCGGCCTTGGCAAGCGCGTCGGATCCGAGCAGGCGCAGCGCGTGCGCGTCGAGCACGAGACCGGCGTAGCGATCGGCGGCCACGGCGGTGTCCGGCCGGAAGTCGGCCAGCAGGCCGTCCAGCCGGTCGGCGAAACTGAGCCACAGCAGCGTGCGCTCGTGCCCGAGCGAGCCGTTGGCCACCCGCCAGCCCTTGTTCAGCTCGCCGACCAGGTTCTCGGCGGGCACCTCCACCTCGGTGAAGAACACCTCGTTGAAATCCAGGTCGTCCGGATCGCACACCGAGGCGAACGGACGGCAGCGCACTCCGGGCACATCGGTCGGAACGAGCAGGGCCGAGATGCCCCGGTGTTTCGGCGCGTCGGGATCGGTCCGCACGAACGCGAGCACGACGTCGGCATCGTGCGCGCCCGAGGTCCAGATCTTGTGCCCGTCCACGACGAACCGGTCACCGCGCAGGACCGCCCTGGTACGCAGGCCGGCCAGATCCGAGCCCGCCTCCGGCTCGCTCATCCCGAGCGCGGCGGTGAGGTCGCCGCGCAGGATCGGCACCGCCCAGCGCCGCTGCTGCTCCGGCGTCCCGAAGGTGATCAGCGAGGCGGCGACGATACCCACGCCCTGCGGATTGAAGTTCTCGTAGATGCCGCGCCGGGCCAGCTCCTCGCGATGCACGTACTGCTGGAGGATTCCCGCGTCGCGGCCGCCGAACTCCGGCGGGTAGCCCGGCACCAGCCAGCCGTGCTCGAACAGCAACCGCTGCCACTGCCGCGCCCAGTCGGGGACATGGGAGGTCGATCGCGGACGTTCGCCCGCCGCGGCCTGCGGCGGCAGATGCCGGTCGAGGAATTCGACGAACTCGGCGCGGAACGCTTCCACATTGTCATCGAAGCTCAGCTGCACGGTATTCCCTCGCAATCGTGGCGCGATGCTCGTCGGCGCCGCCGAGGAGCAGTTCCCCGGCCTTGGCCCGTTTCAGCGCGAACTGCGCATCGTTCTCCCAGGTGTAGCCCATGGCGCCGAAGAGCTGAAGGCCGTGCCGGAAGACCACCGCCTGGCACTCGCCCGCGGCCGCCTTGGCCATGACGGCGGCCAGATGCCGCCGCGGATCGCCCGCGGCGACGGTCAGCGCGGCCCAATAGGTCAGCGCGCGCGCACGCTGTACGGCGACGTGCATGTCGGCGGCCTTGTGCGCGACCGCTTGGAACGCGCCGATCGGCTTCCCGAACTGGCGGCGCACGCCGACATGCTCGACGACCAGGTCCAGCACCCGCTGACACGCTCCCACCATGGTGGCCGCCAGGCCGGTGAGCGCGACCTCCCTGGCGTGCCGCACATCGCGGTCGAGCCGGTCGCCCGCATCGACGCGTACCTGTTCCAGCGTCACCTGGGCGACGTGCAGCAGCGGGTCGAAGACCGTGATCCGGCGCGCGGCGACTCGATCCGCGGGAAGCACGAACACCCCGGCCGGGGTAGCGACCGCCACCCGTTCGGCCCGGTCGCCGTCGAGCGCTTGGGCGGTGCCGTTCAAGATCCATGTCGCCCCGTCGCGATGCGCCGAGATGCCGTCGAACACCGCGGTTCCCGCCGTCGCGGGGTCGGGATCACCGGTCAAGGGCGCGTAGTGGGTCATCGTGGCCAGGTAGGGTGTCGGATCGGTGGCTCGCCCCAGTTCTTCCAGCAGGATCGTCAGCTCGACCGTGTCACCCGGGTCGGTCAGCGAGGTCCACCCCTGGTCGCGATAGACCTTCCACAGGGGCCCGGCATCCGCGCCACGATCGGCGATGTCCCTGATCAGCGCGGCGGGACAGTGCCGCGCGAGCACCTCGCGCACAGTGTCCTGCCACAAACGCTGATCGGAGTCGAACTCCAGCAACATCCGATCGTCCTCCTCGACGACTGTCCGGGAAACCCGTTCCCTCGCATCGTATTGAGAATATGGTTCTTCATTCAAGATAATAGTAGTTTCAATTCTCAGATGCTAAGCGCCGGAGGCGAAGAATGAGGGTTCCGAACGAGTATCATGCGGTGATGCGTGGTTCGCGGCGAATGCGGGCGAGTCGGCGCGCGGGACGCGGCGACCATGACTGACGTGGAGGGGCGGCGCGAGCCTGCCTGGAAGCAGCGCGCGGTGGAGCGGTCGCTGCGAACAGCGAAGCTGCGGGCCGGGCAGCGAGTGCAACGGTTCCTGGACGCGGCGCAGGCGATCATCACCGAGAAGGGCAGTACGGATTTCACCGTCCAGGAGGTCGTCGACCGGTCGCGGCAGTCGTTGCGCAGCTTCTATCTACAGTTCGACGGCAAGCACGAACTGCTGCTCGCACTCTACGAGGACGCGCTAGGCCGCACCGTGGAGCAGATCCGGGCGGCCACGATCAACAGCGGCGAACCCCTGGACCGATTGCGGACAGCGGTGGAATTGCTGTTCCAGTTGTGCCGACCGGATCCGGACGCGCGGCGGCCGCTGTTCACCGAGTTCTCACCGCAGCTGCTCAGCTCCCATCCCACCGAGGTCAGGATGGCGCATGCGTCGCTGTTCGCCCTGTTCACCGAGCTGATGACGGACGCGCAGACGGCGGGAAGGCTCACCGCCGCCGCCAATCCGCGCCGTCTCGCCGCGATGATCATGCATACGGTGATGTTCACCTCGCAGCCGGCGAACGCGGATCCCGACGCGAAACCGCTCACGCCCGAGGAGGTCTGGGCCTTCTGCGCCCACGGCATCACGGGCCGCCGCACGTCCTGAGCAAGAATGATATTCTCCTATGTAGATAATTTGACTTACACTTCCGGTGGGCCCTGGCGGTTCGCGCCATACTTCGAGGAGGTCGGCCGGTGGCTTACGTCATCACCCAGAACTGCTGCAAAGACGCCAGTTGCGTGGCGGCATGCCCCGTCGACTGCATCCGCCCCACCGAGGGGGCCGACGCACCCGGCACCCAGATGCTGTTCATCGATCCGGAGACCTGCATCGATTGCGGCGCGTGTGTCGATGAGTGCCCGGTCGACGCGATCTACTCCGAGTACGACCTTCCGCCCGAATTGGAACGGTTCAGGGAGATCAACGCGGCGTACTTCCGCCGCCACCCCTTGGAGCCGGGGGTGATCGAGCCGCCGAGCACGCGCGCGCCGATCGCTCAGGGCACGCTGCGCGTGGCGGTGGTCGGCGCGGGGCCCGCGGCCTGCTACGCCGCGGCCGAACTCCTCGACAGCGGCGTCGAGGTCGACCTCTTCGAGCGGCTGCCAACGCCGTTCGGCCTGATCCGGGCCGGAGTGGCGCCCGACCACCAGCGCACGAAGTCGGTGGTGCGCATCTTCGATGCCGCCTTCGCCGACAATCGCTTCGCCTGCCATCTCAATGTGGAGATCGGACGGACGCTGACCCATGCCGATCTGCTGGCCCACCACCACGCGGTGATCTACGCGGTCGGCGCCTCCGCGAGCCGCGATCTCGGCATCCCCGGCGAGCGCCTGCCCGGCCACCACGCGGCCGCCGATTTCGTCGGCTGGTACAACGGCCACCCCGACCATGCCGCGCACCGATTCGACCTGTCGTCGCGCCGGGCGGTGATCGTAGGAAACGGGAACGTCGCGCTGGACGTGGCCCGGGTACTGCTGATGACACCGGAGGACCTCGCCGCCACCGATATCGCCGAATACGCCTCGGAAGCCCTGGCGCACAGCCGCATCGAGGAGGTCGTCGTCCTCGGGCGCCGCGGTCCGCGCGACGCCGCGTTCTCGGTGGGCGAGTTCCACGCGCTCGGACACCTCGCCGGTGTCGACGTGATCATCGAGGGCGGCGACCTCGCCGCGCACCAGGACGACGACGTGGAGACGGCGCTCAAATTGGAGATCGCGCGCGAATTCGCCGCGCGCCCCGCCACTTCCGGCAACAAGCGGATCGTGTTCCGGTTCCTCACCTCGCCGGTCGAGATCGTCGGTGGCGAACGGGTGGAGCACGTGCGTACCGTCCGCAACCACATCACCGCCGAGGGAGCTTTCCTCGCGGCTTCCCCCGACGGCGACACCGACTCGATCGAGACCGCACTGGTGCTGCGGTCGATCGGCTACACGGGAAGTCCGGTCGACGGCCTGCCGTATGACGCGCGCACCGGCACCGTCCCCAACGAGCGGGGCCGTGTGATCGACGACACCGGCGCCGCGCTGCCCGGCGTCTACGTCACCGGATGGATCAAACGCGGGCCGCGCGGCGTGATCGGCACCAACCGCGGTTGCGCCGCGGAAACCGTCGCGGCGCTGCTGGCCGACTTCCACAGCGGAGCCCTGTCCCGGGAGGTGGCCGACCGGGCGGCTTTGCGCGCACGGCTGGCCGAGCGGGGCGCCGACGCGGTCGGCTGGTCGGGGTGGCGTGCCATCGACGCCGCGGAGCGCGAGCGCGGCGCCGCGGCCGCTCGACCCCGGGTCAAGTTCTTCTCCGTCGAGGAGATGCTGGCGGTGGCACGGCGATGAGTCACCGGGGGCGACGCCTTCGACGCGCCCCCGGTGGATCCGTCAGTCCGCCGCGTGCCCGTCGCCGCGGGCGCGCCACACCGACACGGCGAGCGTCGAGACATCCAGCGCCTTGCTGAGCCGGATCTCCCCGTTGGCCGCCCGGGCCAGGAACACTTGCACGACCGCGTCCGGATCGTCGCTCAGCTCGTACACCGCCAGATACCGGTGCGCGGGCGCCTCGCCGCTTCCGCCGGGCAGGGCGGCGGGCACGATCTCGAACCGTTGCCCGCTCGACACGCCCGGCACGTCGACCACCTCGGCGAGATGCTGATTGTCGTACCACTCGTTGAACGCATCGTCCTGGCCCTCCACGGCATTGGAGAACACCAGCATCTTCGATTCCGCCACGTTTCGCTTCCTTCCGCTTCGCCTTCACACCGGCCACGCGCCGGAGCCGTGAGGCTGCGAGAACCCGGTCAGGTCAGTCGCTGGCCGGCAGGGGCTTTGCTTCCTTCAGCGCCAAGGGTGTGGCACCTACGCTGAGCGTGCCGATCCCGGCCTTCGTCACGAGGATCTCCGCGCCGGAATCGTCGACATAGCGCTTGCCCATCAGGTTGCCGTCGGTGCAGCCCGCGGCGGGCTCGGCGCCCGCAGGGCGTTCGGCGCCGATCGGGATCATCGGGACGCCCCCGGCGCGCAGGTCCGCGAGACTGTCCGCCGCCTTCACCACGATCACCTCGGTGTCGCACACCTGGCTGCGCAGGCGAGTGCCGTTCTTGACCATTGTCATCCTTTCCTGACGGTGACTACGTATTGACGGCGACATCCGCCGCGGGCTGCGGGCCGTACTCGTCGACGAGTGCGCGGCGCAACACCTTCCCGGTCGGTGTCGCGGGCAGCGAATCCCGGAAGACGACCCGGTCGGGCGTGCGGGAGCCGCGCAGCCCGGCTCGGACGTAGTCGCGCAGTCGCTCGGGGTCCGGTGCGGCGCCGTCGGCGGGCACCACCACCGCCACGATGATCTGGCCCCACTGCGCGTCCTCCACGCCGATCACCGCCACCTCGCGCACCGCTGGGTGCTCCACCAGCACATCCTCGATCTCGGCAGGCGCGATGTTCTCGCCGCCGCGGATGATCGTGTCGTCGGAGCGGCCGCCGACGAACAGGTAACCGTCCGCGTCGAGCATCGCCACGTCCTTGGTCGGGAACCACCCTTCGTCGTCCAGCACCGAGCCGATCCCGGTGTACCGGCCGGACACCTGAGGCCCTCGGACGAACAGCTCCCCGGTCGCGCAGGCGGGCAGCACCCGCCCGTGATCGTCCCGGATCTGCACCTCGATGCCGGGCACCGGCTGCCCCACCGAGCCGAGCCGCCGCGCGACCGCCGGGTCGGCGCAGCGATGCGCGGCCCGGTGGTCCTCCGGTCCCAGCACCGCGATCGTGGAACTGGTCTCGGTCAGGCCGTATGCGTTGACGAAACCCACTTCGGGCAACAGGTCGAGTGCTTTGCGAACCAGCGGCAGCGCGACTTTGGATCCGCCGTAGGCGAGGGTGCGCAGGGTCGGCAACCTCGCCCCCGAGCGCTCCAATTCGGTCACGATGCGATCGAGCATGGTCGGCACCACGGTCGCGGTGGTGACCGACGCACCGGCGACCAGCTCGATCCACCGCGCCGCGTCGAAGTTGCGCAAGTACACCATCGTTCGGCCCGCGTACAGGTTGGACAGCGCCGCGCCGATACCGGCGATGTGGTAGGGCGGTACGCAGATCAGCGCCGCGTCCGCGGGTTCGGCCGAGTCGAATTCGACCGTCCCGGTGATGTAGCTGACCAGGTTGTTGTGCGAGAGCTCGACCGCCTTGGGCTTGGAGGTCGTCCCGGAGGTGAACAGCACGACGGCCACCTGATCCGGATCGGGCGGCTCGGCGTCGGTGACCGGATCGACGGCGGCCGCCGCCTCGACCAACGCGGACGAGCGCATGATCCTGGCGCCGGAGGCCGCGACGATGTCGTGGTACTCCTCGTCGCAGACCACCAGCGGATCCTCCAGCCGAGCGATCAGTTCGGCCAAGGAGTCGGCGGCGAGCCGATAGTTCAAGGGCGTGAACGGAATTCCCGCGCCCGCCGATCCGAAGATCAACAACGGCAGCAGGTGTCCGCCGGTACCGACGTAGGCCACGCTCCGCGCGCCGGAGTTCGCGATCACCGCGGCCGCTCCCTGGACGCGCGCGCTCAGCTCGGACGTGGTCCAGCGCACCTCGTCGCACACCACCGCGAGCCGGTCCGGGTTGCTCGAGGCAGCCATGTCCAGCAAGAGCGAAACGCTCATTCCGCACCCTCCGCACGACGGTATCGTCATTCTCGATTTCGGAGAATAGCATATTCACACTGGATGCAAGGTCGGCCGAGGAGCCCTTTCGTGGCCGCCACCGGCGAGGATGCCGACGCACGAGGAAGGTCGAAGACTGGTGTTCCGAGTGATCGAGGCGACCTCCGCACCGGACGCGGGAATCGACGCGGCGCCATCGGGAGTCGTCGTGGCGGTCGCCACGAACCCCACCGGGCCCGCGGCCGAGCACTGGCTGGAACCGCCAGTTTCACCCTGACCGAAGCGGAGAGCGACGATCCGCGGGTCGTCACCGTCGCTTCGGTCGAGGAGACCGTGGCCGAACTGCGCGAACACTTCGAACGCTGCCTCATCGCCGCCACGATCTGCGACGACGTCCTGCGCGCCGCGCAGACGACGGACGTGCGGACCGGCCTGCTCACCGAGTCGCTGGCGTACTCGACCCTGCAAGGCGGGCCGGAGTTCCGCACCTGGCTGCGTGAACGCGAACCGGCGGTGATCCCGGCGGAGGTGTCCGGCCCGCTGGAAGTCGTCCGCGGCGGCCACATGGTGACGATCCGTTTCGACCGGCCGCAGCGGCACAACGCGTTCGACAACCGCACCCGGGCAAATTCGGCCTGCCCGAACTGAACCTGGGGCTCCTCCCCGGGGCGGGCGGGACGGTCAGCGTCACCCGCCGCATCGGCCGCTGGCGAACCGGCTACCTGGTGCTCAGCGGCCGCACCATCCCGGCCTCGACCGCGCTGGCCTGGAGGCCCGCCCCGCTTCGCGCGCCTCCGCGCTCGGCGCGGACACCACGGCGGTCCGGCAGGTCGTCGCCGCGCGAGCCGCGCGACGCTCATGTGAGGAATGATCCGCATGCGCGGACCGCTGGACTGACCCAAGGTGGCACGGCCTCATCCGAATCCATCGAAAATGCTATTTTCGCTGGCTAACTGGCGTTTATCGGCGGCAGCAGCGGCCGATCGCGGCTCGTATGCACATTGCTGTGATAACGTCATTCTCGTCAAAGTCGACGCAATCGGAGTCGTGATGACCAGTCCCGCTCGACGATCCGTTGCGACACCGCGGAGGTGGTGATGAGCCCGAGCACCGGACGCACCGTCGAATCGCCACCCCTGTCGGACGGTGATGAACAGGCTTCGGCCGGCAGCCCGCTCGACGAGGCCGACGCCGAAGAACTCACGCTGGCCGCCGAGGCCGCGGAGGCGGAGGCACAGGCAGCCGAGGCGCGCGCCGAGGCAGCCCGCGCCCGGGTTCGGGCGGCCGAGTCGCGCCGCCGAGCGCGCACCGCCCCGCAGCGGCCCGTCGCTGTGGAAACGCAAAGCGCACAGGCACCTGCGGAGCAGGCAGCCGCGGAGGATGAACCCGGCGAACAACAGACGCCGGGCCACCGCGCGGACACGCACTCGGCCGATCCGGCGCAGCCAACCACGTCGGCGGACGACCACCCCGCTGACATCGCGCATCCGGCCGAGGCCGAGTCGCTTCCGCGGCGCACCCGGTTCCGCAGCACTCTCATCGGCCGCCTCCGCAGTCGTTCCACGATGGTCGCCGCCGCCCTCGTCGTGATCGCCCTGGCACTGACAGGCAGCGGATACTCGATCCGGCACCATCACGACATCACCGAGAACGACCGTCGCGCAGCGGAATTCACCGCCGCCGCACGGCAAGGCGTCGTCGCTTTGACGACTCTCGACTTCAAACGGGCGAACGAGGACGTGCAGCGGGTCCTGGACAATTCCACCGGATCCTTCCGCGGCGACTTCCAAGCGCGGGCCACCGATTTCACAACCGTGATCCAGCAATCGCAGGTCGCCACCGAGGGCAAGGTGAACGCCACCGCGATCGAGTCGATGACGAAGGATTCCGCGGTCGTCCTCGTCGCCGCGACCTCGCAGGTCACCAATTCCGCCGGGGCACGCCAAGAACCTCGCGCCTGGCGGCTGAGCGTGACCGTGACCCGGGACGGAGATCAGCTCAAGATGTCGAAAGTCGAGTTCGTACCGTGACCACCGACAGCGCATCGGTCGTCGCGCGTGAGACCGGAACCGAGCAGGACGCGCACGCGCCGACGGACACGAAATCTCCCGGAACGAAGCGCATCAGGAAGCCGGGCTCAGCGCGCGGTTTGTCCCACACGCTGCGGACCGAGTACGTCCCGGCCCTACTCGCCGTACTCGTCGTCGCCTCGGTCGCCACCGCAGCGTGCTTGTTCTTCCTGCAATACCGGCCCGACAGCCGGACCGATGACGACGCCGCGGCGGCGCTGGATGCCGCCTCGCGCGGCACGGTGGCGCTGCTGTCCTACGCACCCGACACCCTCGACCGGGATCTGGATTCCGCGAAGTCCTTTCTCACCGGCGACTTCCTGTCGTATTACAGCCAGTTCACCCAGCAGGTCGTGGCGCCCGCCGCCAAGCAGAAGTCGGTCCGGACCACCGCGACCGTCGTGCGCGCCGCGGTGTCGGAACAGCGGCAGGACGAGGCGGTGGTCCTGGTGTTCATCAACCAGAGCACCACGAGCGCGGAGAAACCCGACCCGGCCCTCGCCGCGAGCAGCGTCCGGGTCACCCTGCGCAAGGCCGACAGCGCATGGCGGATCTCGGCGTTCGACCCGGTCTAGCCGATTGCGGCCGCTTCGGGAAATTTAATTCTCGTTTACGAGAATCGACATACAATTAGGTATGCCTGACCTCTGGAGTGAGCTGCTCACCTGCCTCGACCTACGCCAGCGGCCGACTTCACCGGCGTCCGGAGCGGCGAAAACCCGGCCCGCGACCGATGGCCGCCGCCGCGAGACGTTGACCGTGTACGAGGGTCCCAGCCAGCGGCTCGACCACGGTTGGCTGTACGGGGGGCAGCTACTGGCGCAGATCGTGCGTGCGGCCATGTCCGCCTGCCCCGCCAAGGCGGTCAAATCCCTGCACGTGGTGTTCGCCCACGAAGGAAAGGGCGACTCGCCGGTCTTCTACATCGTGCAGCGCCAGCACGAAGGCCGCTCGTTCGCCGCGCTCACCGTCACGGCCCGGCAGAAGCGGGACGTCGTCGCCACCGCGGTCGTCTCGATGCATGCCCATGAGGACGGTCCGGAGCACCAGACCGTTCCGGGCATCCCCCCTGTGCCCGGACCGCGGCACCGCACCGACGTGCCGATCCTGCCCTGGGAGACCCGATCGACCACCGACCTCGATTCGACCGACGCGCATCCGCCCGACTACGAGCTGTGGATGCGGACCCCACGGGTACCCGAGGACTTACACGCCGCTCTGACCGCCTACGCGACCGACCTGAGCCCCATCGGAACCGCGTTGCGCCCGTTGGAAGGATTCGGCCAGAGCGGTAACGGCACCGCGTTCACCTCGGCGACTATCACGCATTCGATCTGGTTCCACCGCGCGTTCCGCACCGACGAGTGGTTGCTGTTGCGCCACCACAGTCCACTCGTCGCACACGGCCGCTGTTTCGGCAAGGGCGACGTCTTCGACCGAGACGGGACGCTCGTCGCATCATTCGCGCAGGAGGGCCTGCTCAGGTTCCGGCCGTAACTCCTCCCTCCCCGACTACGGAATGGACGCCCCCATGAACCCGAATCGACGGCCGCACGGTCACGACGCCACACCAGGCCCCTATCGGGTCATCCAGTGGGCAACCGGCGGCGTCGGGGCGCACGCGTTGCGCGCCGTGCTCGATCATCCCGACCTCGTGCTCGCGGGTGTTCGGGTGCACGATCCCGCCAAGGCAGGCGTCGACGCCGGCGTCCTGTGCGGATCCGGCAGCACCACCGGCGTCGCCGCGACCACGGACGTCGACGAGATTCTGGCACTGGGCGCCGACTGCGTGCTGTACATGCCGCGCCTTTTCGACGTGGACGACGTCTGCCGTCTCCTGGTCGCCGGCGTCAACGTGGTCACCACGCACGGCGACCTGCGGCACCCCGACACCGTGGACCCCGAGGTATGCGCGCGGATCGAGGCGGCGTGCTGGTTCGGCGGGGCCTCGATCCTGAGCACGGGCATCGCGCCGGGTTTCGTGACCGAAACGCTTCCCGTCGCACTCAGCTCGGTCCAGCGCAGGATCGACCGGCTGACGATCGAGGAGAGTGTCGACCTCGCCCGCCCGGGTATGTCGCGATTGCTCGTGGAGACAATGGGTTTCGGTACCTCGCCGGCACCGTTCGACGAACAGCGCCTCGCCCACGCCATCCATACCTTCGGTCCGTCGTTGCGGCTCGTCGCCGACGCCGTCCGCCTGCCCCTCGACGCGTTCGAAGTGGTCGGCGAGGTCGCGCTCGCCGAGCACGACGTGCCGCTGGAGTTCACCACGCTGGCGGCGGGAACCGTGGCCGCACAGCGCATCACGGTCTCCGGACGGGGCGGCGGCCGTGTCCTGCTGCGCTTACGGTCCACGTGGTACTGCACCTCCGCACTGCGGCCGGGCTGGCCGGTGCGCGAGACCGGATGGCACGTGGCCATCGACGGCGAGACACCGATCGAGATGGATCTGCGCTACCCGGTGGACCCGAGCCGGATGAGCGCCATGTCGCCGCGATACGCGGCCAACCGCGCCGTCAACGCCGTCACCTACCTCTGCGCCGCGCCGCCCGGGATCCGCACCACCCTCGACCTACCCCCGTTGACCGCGAATCTCGGCTGATTCAGAACTCTACTTTCCAAATACGAGAATGCTATTCTCGTAGATATGGACGAAGGCAGCGCGCTGACTGCGCACAGCGAAACCGGTTTCGCACGAGGCCATTCCGTGCCCTTCGGGCACACCGAGCAGAGTCTGCCCGCTTCTGGTTCAGCGCGCCGCCCCGAGAGCGCCCGGGCGGGCGCACCGCGAGCCCGTGAAATCCGCGCACGCTTGTGGAGACACGACCGGCCGGGGAAGGCCAGGCCGGACACCGACGCTCCGCTGCGTGTGACGGTGCGGGAGGTGCTCGACTACTTCGCGAAATGCCCCGACTGCGGATACCCCGCCCAGGCGTCGGCGACCGTGCGGGAACTGCGCGACGGACGGGTGGAGACCGAGGTCAGGCCCAGTTGCGGGCTTCCATGCGGCTGGCAGGGGAACCCTCAGATCTCCACGAGCCCCGCCGGTCCGACTCCGGCGCGGCCTTGACCCGAGTAGCGGGCCGGGCGGGCGAATCCGTTCCCGGCCGCACTTTTCGCGTTCAGCCCGCCGTGACGAGGTCGGTGCCGCCCCACAGTCCGGTCAGTAGAAGTTCCCCGCTGCGGAACACCTCGGCGGCACCGACGTCGGAGGCGGGCACACCCGCCGCGGTCAGCGCACAGCTCTTGAATGCCTGCGCCGCGACGCTCAGCGGGTGATGCACCGCGCCGAGCCTGCGGTCGAGTTCCTCGGGCAACCCCTCGCCCCACAGCGCGACTTCGATCAGCCCGTGGTCCAGGCAGTCCAGCACACCCTGCCGAACCCGGGCGTCGGCGGCGAACAGCTCCGGGGCCACCGCCACCGCATGCGGCCAGGTGTCGTGCACGGGTGTGGCCAGCGAGCGCTCGAGATCCAGGACGGTCGCGCCGAGGATCTGCAGCGCCCGCGCGTCGGAGCAGTCGGCGAGCAGCACGGTCACCTCCCAACCCGCCATCGTCCGGTCGCACAGCCAGCCGCCGGCATGGCGCACCACATCGACGGCGTTCACCGCGACCACCGCCAGCCGGTATCGCAGCAGATGCTTGCGCGCATGGGCGCGCCACCCGGTGACCGAATGCGCTCCACCGAAGCCCCGGTCGACGGATTCGAAGTCTCGAGCAGCCATGCTCACCCTCCCTGCACTGGGCCATCGGCCGATCTCGGAGCGGCGGGGTGGTGCCCCGCGGAGGCGGCCGACCACCTTCGGTAACACACTCTCGCAAATGAAAGGTAGCTTCTCTTCAAGGGAGAATCAATACTCGACGGCGCTCGGAACGTCGGACGGAAGGGAAGACGGAGTTCCCCAACGAGACGCCAGCGCGCCCTTCGCGACAGCCCGCGCCGAACGGCCACGTCCCTCGTACGTTGACTGCGGTCGAAGAGTTTGAAAATGTAGTACTCAAATGCGAGAGTTATATTCTCAAGGAGAATAGGAGAAGGCGATGAAGGTGAGCCCACTTCCGGAGGACCAGTGGGACGACACGGTGAACGCCGCGTTGTCCCGCATGCTGCCCGCCGACCGCCGCAACCCGACGGCGGCGGGCAACGCCCTCGCGACCCTGGTCCGCCATCCAGCCCTGACGAAGGCCTTCCTCGGCTTCAATGTCCATCTGTTGTTCGGGTCCACGCTGGAGCCCCGGCTGCGCGAACTGGCCATCCTGCGGGTAGCCCATCAGCGCGGGTGCGAGTACGAGTGGCATCACCACGCCCGAATGGGCGCCGCGGCCGGACTCACCGAAGGTGATATCGCCGCGGCCCGGGGCGAGGCGGCCGCCGACGACGATTTCGACCGCCTGCTGCTGCGGGCCGTGGACGAACTCGGCGAGAAGTCGGCGCTGTCCGATGAAACCTGGGCCGCCTTGGGCGAACGTCTCGACGAGCGGCAACGCATGGATCTCGTCTTCACGGTGGGCGGCTACACCACGCTGGCCATGGCCTTCAACACCTTCGGCGTCCAAGTCGAACACTAGCGCTCGCCGTCGTCGCCGACCCGGCACTTCCGCGTGGAAGGACCGGGTGGGCGACGACTTTCGCAGGTCAGCCGCGCGGCAGGCCGAGCACGCGCTCGGCGATGATCGTCCGCTGGATCTCCGAGGTGCCGCCTGCGATGGTGCCCGCGAAACTCCGGATGTAGCGCTCGAACCAACCGGCGGAGAAGTGGTCCAGATTCAGGAAATTCGGGCGGGAGCTCATCGCCGGGTGGGCCAGCCCGTCCACCCCGACGGCGTTCAGCGCTTGTTCCGACGCCGATTGCACGGCTTCCGAACCCAGCACTTTGAGAATCGAGAGGGCGGGCACGTCCTGCTCCCCGCGCGCCTCCCGCGCCAGGGCCGCCGACCCGAGCAATCGCAGGGCGTGCGCGTCCATGACCAGCTTCGCGTACGCGTCGCGGTCGAACACGGTCCGGGGCCGGAAGTCCCCTAGCAGATCCTCCAGCCGGTCGGCGTATCCCAGCCACAGCAGCGTGCGTTCGTGACCGAGCGACCCGGTGGCCACCGACCAGCCCTGGTTCGGCGCGCCGATCAGGTTCGCCGCGGGCACCCGGACACCCTCGAAGTAGACCTCGTTGAAATCCAGATCGTCCGGCGAGCACACCGAGGGGAACGGGCGTCGCGTCACCCCGGGCGAGTCGGTCGGAATCAGCAGGACACTGATGCCCCGGTGCTTCGGCGCCGTGGGATCGGTGCGCACGAAGGTCAGCAGCACGTCGGCCGCATGGGCGCCGGAGGTCCACACCTTCTGGCCGTCGACGACGTACTCGTCCCCGTCCCGCACCGCCCTGGTGCGCAGCGAGGCCAGGTCCGAACCGGCTCCCGGCTCGCTCATGCCCAACGCGGCGGTGATCTCGGCCCGTAGGATCGGCACCGCCCAGCGCCGCTTCTGCTCCTCGGTGCCGAACGACAGCAGCGAGGCCGCGACGATCCCGACCCCCTGCGGATTGAAGCTGTGGTAGATCCGCCGCTTGGACAGCTCCTCCAGATGCACGTACTGCTGCAGCACCGTGGCGTTGCGCCCGCCGAACTCCGGCGGATTCGCAGGAAGCAGCCAGCCGTTGTCGAACAGCAGGCGTTGCCAGCGCCGCGCCCATTCCGGCACGTGCGCGCTGGAGAGGGAGCGCTCCGTGGCCTCGGCTTCGCTCGGCAGATGGGCGGTGAGGAACGCGACGAATTCGGCGCGGAACGCCTCGACGTCGGGATCAAAGGTGAGCTGCACGGTACTCCTCGGCGATGAGCGCCCGGTGTTCGGCCGCGCCGCCGAGCATCAGCTCGCCGGCCTTGGCCCGCTTGAGCGCGAACTGTAGGTCGTTCTCCCAGGTGAATCCCATGGCGCCGAACAGCTGGAGACCATGGCGGAAGACCAGCGCCTGGCACTCCCCCGCGGACGCCTTGGCCATGGATGCCGCCATCCGCCGCCGCGGGTCGTCCGCGGCAAGGCACAACGCGGCGAAGAACCCCAGCGCGCGGGCGCGCTCGATCGCGATGTGCATATCGGCCGCCTTGTGCTGCACCGCCTGGAACGATCCGATCGGCCTGTCGAACTGACGACGGCCGCGCACGTGCTCCAAGGCGAGATCGAGAATGCGCTGACAGGCGCCGACGGTGGTCAGCGCGAGCCCGGTGAGCGCGTGCTGACGGGCGCGTTCGGTATCTGCCCCGCTGCGGTCCGCGTCGGTGACCCGCACACCGGCGAACCGGACCTCCGCGACGTGCAGCACCGGGTCGAAGACCGATGTGCGGGCGGCGGTCACCGCCTCGGCGGGCACCACGAACACACCGGCGTCGGTGACCACGGCGAAACGTTCCGCCCGGTCGCCGTCGAGCACGTTGCGCGCGGTGCCGTCCAACCGCCATCCCGGGCCGTCGCGCCGGACGGCGACGCCGGAATGCACCGCCGTGCACGGTCGCTCGATCCGCCCCGCGCCCGGGACGAGCGGGGCGAACTGGGTCATCGACGCCAGGAAAGGAGTGGGGTCGGTGGCGCGTCCGAGTTCTTCCAGGACGATGGCCAATTCGACGCCGAGGGCCGGATCGGTCAGTTCGGTCCAGCCGACGTCGACATAGGTCTGCCACAACGGGCCGGGTTCGAGGTCCTTGTCCACGATGTCCCGGATCAGGGCGGGCGGACACTGCTTCGCCGTGACCTCACGCGCCGTCTCGCGCAATAGTCGCTGGTCGGCGTCGAACTCGAACAGCATCTCGACCCTCTTCCCTCTCGCAGCATCGCGTGCACCGATATGAGAATAGCATTCTCATTTTGGAAAGCGACACTTCGGGACGGTGTCGATGAGCGGTCAGACCGCGTGCGCCTCGGAGACCCGTCCGGTCGCGCGGACGAGCGCCGAGTTGACGTCGCGAACGAAAGTCAGCAGGGTCAGCAGGGTCGCGTCATCGTCCGGCAGGCCTCCGTCGAGCGCGGCGAGCTCACCGAACAGCGGGGCCACCGCCACCTCCGCCCGCACCGCGACGAGTTCCACCCGGACCCGCCGCCGGTCTTCCGAATCCCGGCTCCTTCGCACGTATCCCGCGCGCTCCAGCCGGTCGACGACGGTGGTGATAGCGCCGCCGCGGGTGATGCCGAGCCGATCCGCCAACTGCCCCGGGGTGAGCGGCCCCAGCATGCTCAGCAGGTTCAGCGCGCTGAGATCGGTGACCGTGATGCCGAGCCGTGCGGCGACGGCCGAATGGAACACCACCGTCTGGGTCGCGTGCCTGCGCAACTCCTCACGCAGCGCACCCAAAGTCTCCTCGCGCGTGCTCGGTGCCGACATCACGTCTCCCTCCTCCGGATTCTCTGATATCGAGATTCTCTCACGGAGAGAATAGCCTTTCATGCGACGGTGCGGTTCACCGAGCGGCCCTTGCGGATGACCTCGAAGAGCGAGGTAATCGATCAGAGCGGGTAAGCACCGAATCCGCTCTGTCGCCGGGTCCAGCCACCCGGCGGCCCGAGCCATCCATCGACCAGCCGAATTCGCCGGGGAGGGGAGGAGCCCGGCACCGACGACAGCGAGGTTCGTCATGTACAAGAAGTTGCGCGCTGGGGCGACAGCCCTGATGGTCGCCCCCGCCATCGCAGCCGCTTCGGCCACGGCCACCGCCGAACCCGGGCCCGCACCGGAGCGACAAGAAGTCATGGCCGGGTTCTCGGCCCCGCCGTGCTTACCCTTGATCCTTCCGCCTGCCGTAAACGTCAACGCGTTCCTGATCTGCCTCGCGTGACGTTCGGCGATTCCCGGCCCGGCGCCCAGCGATATCAGCTGGGCGGCGTGTCCGCGCTCGCACGCCGTGCACGGGCGCGCCGCTTGCCTTCGTGCATCGCCTGCACCCTGGCCACCGGAATCGTGTGACCCTCCTCGACCAGGTCGCGTGGAAGCTCCTGTGGGGCAGGCATTTCCGTTGCCCAGGGATCGTCGTCGCCGATCAGGCCCGGCACCGTCCGCACCGTGAAATCGGCCGGCGTCACGTCATCGAGGTCCGACCAGCGCAGCGGGAAGGACACGGTGACGCCCGGCCGGATACGCGGGCTGTAGGCCGCGGCCACGGTGGCACCGCCCGCACGCGTGGCGTCCAGAAAAACTTTGCCGCCGCGATCTTCCCTGATGAACGCTGTCGTGCCGACCGACGGATCGATCCGCTCGGCTCGCGCCGCCACGGCCCGCGTCGCCGCGGCCGCATCCTCGACGTCGATCCCCGGGACCACCGGCACGAACACATGCAATCCCCTGGAACCGCTCGTCTTCACCGCTCCGGACAGCCCGTCCGCAGTCAGCGCTTCCCGGATCAGCCGGGCACCTGCCACGGCGTCGGCGAAGACCTGCCCCGGTGAGGGATCGAGATCGAGCACCAGATGCGTGGGTTCCGGTGCGGATTCCGCGAGGAACAAGGTGGGGTGGTATTCGACCGCCCGTTGGTTACCGAACCAGATCAGGGTCCGCAGGTCGTCACAGAGCGCGTAGGTGATCTCCCGCCGCGAACTCTCCGCCCAGACCTTCGTCCGCGCCACCCACTCCGGCGTGTACTTCGGAAGGTTTTTCTGTGTGAACGGCTCCTGTCCCGGCCGCACCCGTACCACCGAGAGCGGCCGTCCGCGCAGCACTCCTAGCAACCGTTCCCCGACGAACTCCAGATAGTCCACCAGATCGCGTTTGCTCGCCTCGGCCTCCTCGAACAACGGCTGATCCAGATTGGACAGTTCGACCCCGTGACGCAGCTCGCCTCCCGCCATCGCTCCACCCTCCACCACCCACCGGTCGCCGGTCAATCACCGGAGTCACCCGGAGGTGGCGAACTTGTCTCCACTTGTTCTTCCACCTGCACGCAAACTGCGATGCCCGAGCCGAGTAAGCATCGAGTCGGCGATGTTGCGACCCTTCACTGACGAGTCAGCGTCTTGCCCCAGCCGAGGGCACCTCGGTGTATAGCCGCTATCGCAACGCCGGCCGACACCGCGTCGCCGACCGGGAGATCACGATAGCCCGGCCGTGCTGCGCCGACCCCGAGCGCAGACGGTGACGCTGGGGCAGGTGCCGTGCTCGGCTACGCGTTCTCGATGACGACCAGCACCTCTCGAATCGGGTCGTATTGTCCTGCAGGAGGATTCACGTTCGATCGGGTCGATCTGGCAGAGCGGCTACGACTTCACGGGCCTGACCGACGTCGAGGAAGATCGAAGCGCGGCTCTGATCGCGGTGCTCATCCGCCGCACAACAGTCCCACTCCGAGGCCGAGCAGCACCGCCGCGATCAGCGAATCCAGCACCCGCCAAGCCAGCGGACGGGTGAACAACGGACCGAGCAGGCGCGCACCGAAGCCCAGAGCGGTGAACCACAGCACGCTGGCCAGCATCGCCCCCGCGCCGAGAAACCAGCGATCCGGGCTCGCATAGGTGCTGGCGAGGGAACCCAACAACACCACGGTGTCCAGATAGACGTGCGGATTGAACCAGGTCAGCGCCAGGGTTGTCGCCACCGTCGCGCCCAGTGCCGCGCCGGCCCGCCCCGCTTCGGTGCGCAGCGCCGCGGCGCCGAACGCCCGCCGGACCGCCAGCACCGCATAGCCGATCAGAAACGCCGCGCCCGCGTAGCGCGCCACCACGAGCACCGCGGGGGCCGACTCGACGAGCACGCCGAAGCCGGCGACCCCGGCCGCGATCAGCACGATGTCGGACACCGCGCACACCGCCACCACCGCGTGCACATGCCCGCCGCTGATCCCTTGACGCAGCACGAACGCGTTCTGCGCGCCGATCGCCACGATCAGCGACAAACCGAAGCCCAAACCGGAGGCGGCGGCCAGCGCCGCGGAGGAAACACTCACGTCCAGCGACGCTAAGGGTGCTGATCATATCCAGGCAAGCTAAAGAATCTTAAGTATCATTAGCATCTCTTGATATGGATCTGCAACTCGACCAGCTTCGCGCACTAGACGCCGTGATCACCGAGGGCACGTTCGACGCCGCGGCGCGGCGCTTGAGCGTGACGGCGTCGGCGGTCAGCCAGCGCATCAAGGCACTGGAGGACGCCGCGGGCCGGATCCTCGTGCAACGCACGAAACCGGTGCGCGCCACCGAATCCGGGCTGGCCGTGCTCCGGTTGGCCAGGCAGATCCAGCTGCTGTCGGCAGACACCGCGCGCGAACTCGGCGGCGAGCCCGCCGACGGTCCGATCCGGGTGCCGATCGCAGTCAACGCCGACTCGCTGGAGACCTGGGTGCTGCCCGCGCTCGGCCGCGCGCCGCGGGGCGTGTGTTTCGAGATCCACCGCGAGGACGAGGAACACACCACGCGCCTGCTGCGCGACGGCACCGTGATGGCGGCGATCACCTCGACCGCGCAACCGGTGCAGGGCTGCAAGGTCGAGCGGCTCGGCGCGATCCGCTACCGGCCGATGGCCAGCCCGGAGTTCGCCGCCACCTGGTTCGCCGACGGCGCGACCGCGAAAGCCTACGCCGCCGCGCCGGTCGTACTGTTCGACCGCAAAGACGATCTACAGGATCGCCTGTTGCGCAAACGCGGTCGCAAACCACTGGATCCGCCGCGCCATTACGTACCGTCCTCCACAGGATTCGCCGAGGCGGTCCGGCTGGGGCTCGGCTGGGGCATGCTGCCCGACCTGCAGACCCGAGACGACCAGGCCACCGGCCGTTTGGTCTCGATCGACCCCCGCGTCGTCATCGATGTCCCGCTGTACTGGCAGCAGTGGCGGCTGGACTCCCCCGCCCTCGCCGCCGTCGCCGCCGCCATCGCGGCCGAAGCGGCGGACGTGCTGCGCTGACCATGGTCGTCGGGGCCAAACGCGTCTGGATGGGATGAATTCGATGTGCATCTGCGAATGAGCGGCTCGGCCGTGCGCCGCGAACGCCCAGTGGCTGTAGGCGAGAACTGGTCTGATCATTCCATCGTGCACGTACGGCCGTACTGCCGCGACCTCAGTTCCCGTCCTGGGTGTCGGGTTCGCCGCCCAGCACTGGGCGCCAGGCGGTGTTAGCGGATTTCGGTCATGACTTGACAGATCCGAAATCCATTGCGAGCCAGTGATTGAGCCTGGTGTCGTACGCCGGTGCGATGGTTGAATCGGTATCGAGGCGAGTGCCGAAGCTTCGACAATCGGGAGGAGGGGCCTGATGCCGGTCGAAGGCATGATTCGTGATGGCGGGCGGCGATGCCTCGGTGGTGGGACAGCAGGCGCGAACGCGGCAGGACGCGAGGGGCGGTTGTGGGTGTGGCGCTGAGACGGCGTACTGTCCGCGCGGACACCGGCTACGGCGCGTTCATTTCCTACAGCGGTGACCGGGACCGGGCGGTGCTTCCGTTGATCCAGAACGCGATCGAGAAGCTGCCACGACCGTGGTACCGCTTCCCGCGCATGCGCATCTTCCTCGACTACAGCGGAATCTCGATCGGTCCCGAACTGGAGGGCAAGATCGTCGCGGGCCTGTCGCGTTCCCAGTGGCTCGTCGTAGTGGCTTCGCCCGAGGCGGCCGCATCCATGTGGGTGGATCGCGAGATCGAATGGTGGCTGGCGAATCGGTCTCCCGAGACGATATTGCTGGTCCTGAGCGCCGGGACCTTGGCATGGGACGAGGTGGCGAGAGATTGGGACCGAGTTCGCTCGACCGCGCTCCCGCCACGCCTGTTCGGCGTATTCGCCTCCGAACCCGTATACAAGACGATCAAGTGGCGCGAGGGTGCGGACGGAGCCCCGCATCCGGACATCGACGCCATCGCCGTCGGCATCGCCGCGGTGATTCGCGGCGTATCCGAGGCGGACCTCAAATCCGAGGGCTACCAGCAGACCAAGCGAAACTTGCGCGTGGCGAACATCGCCATCGGCGCACTGGCCATGCTGTTGGTCATCGCGCTCGTCGCAGCGTTCATCGCCTGGGTGCAGAGCAATCGCGCCGAAGAGGAGGCCAGGATCGCCACGGCGCGGCTCATGGCTTCCGTCGCCGATACCAGGATGGCCACTGATGTCCGCGCGGCCCTGCTTCTGGCGGTCGCGGCCTACCGTCTCGACCCGAGCCCCGCACACCATGCCGCTCTGCTCCGCGCGAATTCGGCCAGTCCGCGAGTTGCCCGTTACGGTGCCGCACCCGCGGAGGTCACCACCTTGCAGAGCAGCGCCGACGGTAGGACTGTGGTGGCCGGACTCGCTGACGGACAAGTCGTGACATGGGCGCCCGGCAATCCGGAGACGACTACGGTCACGCGTTTACCCGGCAAGATCCTCTCGGTCGCCGTCGCCGCGGATGGCCGAACGGTTCTCGCCACGGACGGCGCCTCGATCACGCTGTGGGGCAGCAATGCGGCCCGGCCGGACTTCGGCGTGTCCGACACGGGCGAAGTGAAAGTCGTCGCCATATCCGCGTCCGGGAAGTTCGGTGCGGTGCATCGAAGCGAATCCAGTGCGGCGGGTGGCACTTCAGGGGCGGTCGACATCATCGACATCGCCTCTGGAGCGGTCATCGCCACACATCCGACCGATCGCGAGATGAACAGCATGGTGTTCATCGACGACACGACCTTGCGTCTGCTGGGCACCGACGGCAAGGTGCGGCAGGTTCCGCTTCCGGACGGCGCCGCCGTCGACCTCTCCCCCCTCGACACCGACAACGCCTGCGGCGTAGGTCAAGGCGTCGGAGAATTGTCTCCCGACGGGTCCTCGTTCACCTGCGCGGTCTTGCCCGGCATTCCGGTACCCGTCTTCCGGCTGCGGCCGTCGCCTGATGCTGTCCGCCCGGAGCCGGAATATGTAGGTGTCGCCATGCCCAGGCGGTCTGCTTCCGCCGTGCTCAGCCGATCGGGGCGTATAGCAGCGGTGCCCAGTGCTGACGCCGGCTTCTATGTAGCGCCCGTGACCGGCGAGCCAACGCCTGCGAAGCCGCCACCACTGATCACCGGTACTGCCGTCGACTTCGACCGAAAGCTACTGCGTTTCCTCGGGACCTCCGAAACCCAACTGGTTTCGGCGTCCGGGCGGCTGATAACCCTGTGGGATCTCGCGCAGCGCGACCGGCTGGCGAAATCCCTTCCCGTGCCGATCGTCAAAGGATGCAATTCATGTCCGCCCAGCTTGTCGCTGTCCCCGGACGGACGCACAGCGGTGATCACAGGCGTGGGCAAGGACCCGGATGGTTCGGCGCTGGACAACAACGTCGTGATCGTGCAGGAGCTCAGGCCGGACTCATCCCGGCAGCGCTCCATACCGGCACTGTCCGGTGTTCCCGCATGGCGCGCGGATGGCGCCCTGTTGGCAATCGCCGCGAATCCGGCATTCGGCTACGAACGCCGGGTATCCGCCCACCGGCCACAGGCGGAGACTCCGTTCGAGGTGGCGATCCTGTCCTCGCCGCCGCCGCATGTCAGCGTCAAGGCGGCCGGAGTGTCGTCCTCATCACCGACCGCTGTTTCTCTGGCAAGCACGGGACGGGCGTATCTGCACGATCTGGCCACCGGCCGCATCGATTCCGAATTCATCCCGCTGGGCGGCGCGGTGGACACCGACCAATTCTCGGAAGCGGGAATCGACGCCGCCGGAGAGTTCCTGGTCATGCGCGATGCCGACGACATATCGGTCTACGACTTGTCGGGACAGCAGAACACACACGATATCGACGGCAAGGACGTGCAGGCGGTGTTGTTCGCCGGGCGGCATCTGCTGATCCGCCGGGAAGACAGCATCGAGATATGGGATCGGACCGGCTCGCAGCGTGAGCGGACGATCCCTTTCCGCAGCACCCGCGACGCGTCCGCGCAGCTCGCCGCCGCAGCGGACGCGACCGTGGTCGCCGCGAAAGACCAGGCGGGGTATATCACCCTCTTCGCCGCCGACGGCACGAATCTGGGCGAACTCGAGCCGGATTCCATTTGGCACGTCGCATCCGCCGTCGCCTTGTCCGCTGACGGACGGTATCTCGTGACGGTTAATCCCGGTCCAGCGTTCCCCGGCGGCGTCGATGGAACGCTGATAGAACGGGACATCTCACCGGACGGCCTGATCCGGACCGCTTGCGCGCATGCAGGCACCGATCTCACCGACACCGAGTGGAGCGCCTTGATGGGAGTTGCGCGGCCCCCGCAGGCCCGCTGTCCGTAGGGCGCGTTCTACCGCCGTCAGCCGTGTTGCCCACTGGGCGTGACAGCTCGTTCAAGGTTTCTCTCTGGTCGGCCGCCGGTGCCGGCCGCCGTCGGTCGGCCGCGCCTACAAGCTTGTCGGCTACCAGGATTCGATCAGCGGGGCATCCTGCCGGCGCCGCTGCCATTGTTCGGTGAGGCGGCCGAGTCGGCTCGGGGCGGCGATACCGCGTATGCCCGCGATCTTGTCGTCGCGGATCTCCAGGATCGTGACGCCCAGGACCCGGGCGTCGAGTGTGAAGAGCACGGCCGGGCAGCCGTTGATCACGGCGGCATGGACAGCGGGAGAGCCGCCGACGAGTTTGCGTTTGGCCACGGAAGGTTTGAAGCCGGCTCGCACCGCACGGGCGATCTGTCCTGGGTTCAGGTAGCGGATCAGCTTCTCGGCCATGCCTCCGGCGCCGTCGGAGACACCGCTCGCGTCGTCGGTCAGCAGCGCCACCAGCCGTTCGGTCCGGCCCGAGGAGGCGGCGGCAACGAACGCCTCAACGATTCGACGCGCGGAGGCCTGATCGACCTCGGTGCGTTTGCCGGCGGCGGCGATTCGACGCCGGGCGCGGTGCGCGTGTTGCTGACTCCCGGCCTCGGTGATGCCGAGAATCTCGGCGATCTCGGCGTGGCTGTACGCGAACGCTTCGCGCAGAACGTAAACAGCTCGCTCGGTCGGCGACAGGCGCTCCATGAGGGTCAGCACCGCCAGGGTCACCGATTCGCGCTGCTCGGCGGTCTCCGCAGGGCCCAGCATCGGGTCGCCGTCGAGCAGCGGTTCGGGCATCCAGGCGCCGACGGCGCGTTCGCGCCGCACCTGCGCCGAACGAAGGCGATCGAGGGCCAGATTGGTGACGATCTTGGTCAGCCAAGCTTCGGGGACCTCGACGTACTCCTGGTCGGCGGCCTGCCACCGCAGGAACGCGTCCTGCACCGTGTCCTCGGCGTCGGCGGCCGAGCCGAGTAGCCGGTAGGCGAGCGAGGCCAGGCGGTTCCGGCTGGCCTCGAAACGCGTCACGGTGGCGGTGTTCATGCGCCCGACCCTATGCGGTGAGCACTTCGGGCGAGCGCTCTCGGTTGGTGGCCGAGCGGTGCCGGCGAGTCGGCATTCCGTAGGTCGGTCGGCTGATGGCCCAAGCGCTGGTCGCCACGATCGCCGACTTGACTCGCGCCGCAAGCCTGCCGCACAGGGCCCCGGCCTTCGCGCGCCCGGCGCCGTCGACAAGCTGGAAGATCCCGTCCTTGCGTCCGAGGCTGATGTGGTTGCCGACATAGCGCAGCGCGGTCGCTTTGATCTTGCGGCCGGTCAGATCCCCGACGATCGCGGCCGCCGCCTGCGTGCCGGTGAACCCCGCCGAAGCACACGACATCGGCAACGGCCGACCGTTCTCACCGATGACAAAGACGCTGTCACCGGCGACGTAGACATCCGGGTGCGAGACCGACCGCATCTGACGGTCTACCGTGATCCGTCCGTCGGCTTCCACCGCGAGACCGCTGGCGGCGGCGATCGGGTGGACGGCGAAGCCCGCGGTCCACACGATCGCATCCGCGGCGAACACGCTGCCGTCGGCGGCGGCGGCCTTCGTCTCCTCGACACGCTCGATCTCGGTGTGCTCGTGGACCGCGATGCCGAATCGTTCGAAGGAACGCAGCAGGTGCCGGCGCGCCTTCGGACCCAGCCAACCCCCCAGTTCGCCGCTGGTGACCAGGCCGACCCGAAGACCCGGACGGGCCTCGGCGATTTCGGTGGCGGCCTCGATCGCGGTCAGGTTACCGCCGACGATCAGCACCTTCCCGGTCTCACCCAGCTCATCCAGGCGGGCGCGCAGGCGCAGGGCGGACGGCCGTGCGGCCACGTGGAAGGCGTGCTCGGCGACGCCGGGCACGCCATGGTCGGCGGCGGTGCTGCCGAGCGCGTAGAGGAGGGTGTCGTAACCGATCCGGTCGATGCCCTCGCCATCGGCCACCGTGACGGTCCGCCGCACGACGTCGACGTCGGTGACCCGGGCCACGCGTAGCCGAATCCCGGTGCCCGCGAACACCTCCGCCAGCGGTCGGTGGGGAAGATCGTGCCCCGCGGCGAGCTGGTGCAGGCGCAGCCGCTCGACGAAATCGGGTTCGGCATTGACGACGGCGATCTCGAAATCGTCCGAGTGCAGCGTGCGGGCCAGATATCCGGCGGTGAAGGCTCCGGCGTATCCGGCTCCGAGAACGACGATGCGGTGCTTCATGATTCGCTCCTGTCTGATTCGCGTGCTTCCTGAACGCGACAGCCCCTGAATTCCTGACAACTATCAAAGTGATCTGCGTCACCAGGTGTCAGGAAATTCGTTGCCATGCCGTCATGTGGACGAACCCCCTGCAACGAAGGAGCGGACATCATGATCCCCCCCCTGCGGACCGGCTTCGGCCGCGACGCCGGAATCTTCCAGCTCGGCCGCAAATGCGCTCACTTCGCACTGAGCCGTGGCGCGAATCCGCTTTTCGAGGAGTAGACATGACCCCGCAGACAACGACGCGCACCACCGATACGTCGCCGTCGCCGTGGCCGACGGTGGCTGCGACGGTCGCCCTTCTCACGGTGATCACCAGCGTGCTGCTCACCGCCTTCGCGTGGCCATCGGTGCGATCGTCGGTACACGATGTGCCCATCGCCGTCGCCGGCCCGCCCGCTGCGGTCGCGCAGCTACGCACGACACTCGATCAACGCTTGCCGGGCGGCTTCGACATCGCCGAAGTCGCCGACACCGCCACCGCCGAACAACTCATCCGCGACCGAAAGGTTTACGGGGCAATCGATCTCAGCTCCGGCGCGCCGCAGATCATCATCGCCTCCGCCGCCAGTACCGCGGTCGCCCAAACCCTGCAGGCCATCGCAAGCGGCCACACGCAATCCGGGAATCCCACCACTGTCCGAGATCTCGCTGCGCTGCCCCTCGACGACCCACGCGGCGCCGGCCTGGCCGCAGGCGCCCTGCCATTGGTGATGGGCGGTCTCCTGGCCGCGGTGCTACTGACCAGGCTCGTCCGCGGCACCGCACGCCGGATCACCGGCGCCATCGTCTTCGCGGCGACCGGAGGCCTGGCCGTGACCGCGATTCTCCAATTCTGGTTCGGCTCACTGAGTGGTTCGTATCCCGCCAACGCCGGTGCCGTCGCGCTGACCATCGCCGCGACCGCACTGACCGTCCTCGGACTGGAATCCCTACTCGGATACCTGGGGATCGGGATCGGCGCCATCGCGATGATGCTCATCGGCAACCCCCTCTCCGGCACCGCGACCGCGCCCGAGATGCTGCCGGGCTGGTCCGGCACCCTCGGTCAGTTGCTACCGCCCGGAGCGGGCGGCCGCCTGCTGCGCTCCACCGCCTTCTTCGAGGGCCACGGTGCCACCCACGCCGTCACCGTCCTGGCCGTGTGGATCGCACTCGGTGCAGCCCTCTGCCTGACCGGCAGCACATACTGCCGGCGGCATCGTCTGCACAGGTTGTGATCCGACGTGCCGGCTTCTGGTCGGCCCGGTATCCGTCGATCGGGAGACCGACACCGCCATGAGCGTGACGAGGACGGCCAGCACAACGGCGAATGCCACGCCGATCAATCTGCGCGGAATCGGATCCGTGTTCGGAGTAGGCGGTGGCAGGCCACCGAAGCCGCCGTAGGGCCGGTAGCGCTTCACCGATTCCAATACATATTCGCTCCCACCCGAATATCGGTCCGTGGTGAAGGAGAAGGTTCCGCCGTCTTTACCCCCGGTGTTGCGGTAGGCTTCGACTTTCAGATCGCAAATGAGAAGTTGGCGTGTACTCGCGTCCCAGCGGGGCCAGCCGCCGGTGTGCTTGTACTTCTCTTGCACCTGGGGATCGACCATACGCGCGACGAGGAAGACACTTTTGCCGGTGGGATAGATCGCCAATCGGTCGATTTCGCGCCACGAGAAGCGGTGGACGACGCCGACTTTCCGGACCTCGACTCCGCCCGCATCGATCGCCAGTTTGTCGCCGCGACTGAGCATGTAGAAATGTCCGGCGACGACGGAGACACCGAAGAGCACCGAGAGCAGATCGCGCAGTTCGCCGTGCACGCGGAATACGAACCAGACGAACAACGGGATCACTGTGCCCGCGATCGCCACGTTGAGAAATCTACTGGCGTTCTCTCCGGTATCGGGAAAGACGGTGCCGCTCTCGACCCTGCGATCAGGGACCGATTGGGCGACCAGACCGTCGACGATGCGGATCAGCCTGTCGGTGTCGTCGTCGTACACCTCCGACCTGATCCTGGCCGCGTTGTGCTCGAGCAGATTCCGGATACTCGGCGGCAATTCGCCCGCGTGGGGCAGTCGGGCGTCATCGATCAGGAGAGGGAGTATCACCTTCCCCAGACGCTGTGCGGTCTCGATTTCCATGCGCACCGGGTCGTCGGGGGCGTGCAACCGGCTCCTGTTGTGGGCGCTGAGCCACTCCGATCCGATGACCACGATGACCACGGCCGACCCGGCGATGGCTTGCACGATCGCCTCACGGAAGGGCACCGCGACATCGATAGAGTCTCTGTCGAAGAAGGTCAGATCGTCCGGAAGCTCCTTTTCGAAGGTAGCTCGAAGCCGGCCGACGAAGTGGTGTGTGCCATCCCTGCGATAGCTGAGAAATATCCGATAACGATTCACGTACCCCCGGCCTTCCCCCGCAGGAGAGCTGCTATCGAGCCCTCGACACATGGCGAGATCTTGAACGGCCATCATTATGGCGTAGCCGAGCAGAGAATGTCAGCCGGTGGCGATTTTCCCGCCATTTCTCGAATGCCCGAAACTACATCTGTGTCCCGACCGCGGCGGCGGTGAAGTTACGCCGATCGTCGCTTCTTCACCAGGGTGTTACCGTCCAGCGAGAGGATGGGCCGGTGTGGCGGATATGCGTGGCAGGGGTGCTGGCGGCCGGTGTCCTGATGGTCGGTGTGGCCCCGGGAGCGGCCGATGGTCCGGCCGCGTTCGACCTGCAAGCCCATCGGGGCGGGTTGGGGCTGGTGGCAGAGAATACGTTGCCGGCGTTCGCGAACGCGTTGGAGCTCGGGGTGAGCACGCTGGAGTTGGACGTGCAGATCACCGCGGACGGCTATGCGGTGGTCACGCACGATCGCGATCCGAATCCGGCGAAGTGCGTGGACACCACACCCGCCGTTCCCGGCGACCCGAAGTTCCCCTATGTCCCGGGAACCACCTACATCCGGGATCTGACCCTGGCTCAGGTCCGGACGATCGACTGCGGCTCGGTGCCGTCCGCCGAGCAACCCGAGCAGCGGAGGGCGCCGGGAGCGCGAATACCGTTGCTCGCGGAGGTTTTCGACCTGGTGCGCGTGTATCGCGCCGATCAGGTGAAGCTGAACATCGAGACCAAGGTCGAGGCAGCCGCCCCCGAGCAGACCGCGCCGCGTGAGCAGTTCGTGGACGTCGTGGTGGCGGAAATCCGCCGGGCGGGCATCGGGCGGCAGGTCACCATCCAGAGTTTCGACTTCGGCACCCTCCTACGGCTGCGGGAGGTGGCGCCCGACCTGCCGATCATCGTCTTGACCGATGGTCGGCCGAAGTTGCGTCCGGGCGAACCCGGCGGCTCCCCGTGGCTGGGCGGCATGGATATCGACGACTTCCCTGGATCGTTGCAGGAGAAGTACGTCGCGGCGGCGGCCGCCATCGGCGCCGCCGCGGTCTCACCGGTGCACGGCACTCCGCAGAACGCCGGCGTCGACGCCCCCGATTACCAGCCTTTCACCACGATGGACCTCGTTCGCGCCGCTCACCGCCGCGGCATGCGGGTGGTGCCTTGGACGGTGGACGACCGGCCCACCATGACCGCCCTGCTCGACCTCGGCGTGGACGGCCTCATCACCGACCGGCCGGACGTTCTGCGTGCGCTCCTGTCCGACCGCGGGTATCGGCTGCCACCGGCCTGTCACCGCCCCTGACAGGTACGTCGCCCGCTCCCCGGCAGGACCGACAGGTACCCGTGGTCAAGAAAGCGCTTTCAGCAGCTCGTCGGCCACACCCCCGGAGGATGCCGGATTCTGGCCGGTGATCAGAGTGCGGTCCACGACGACCTTCGGAGCCCACGGTTCGCCCTCGCGGAAGTCGGCTCCGATCGCCACGAGCCGATCCTGCAACAACCACTCGGCCTTGTCCGCGAAGCGCGCCTGGGTCTCTTCGGCGTTGGTGAAGCCGGTCAGGGCGTAGCCCGCGAAGATGTTCGCTCCGTCTTCTCCCTGCGCGGCGAGTAGAGCCGCGGGCGCATGACACACCACTGCCAGCGGCTTGCCGGATGCCAGGATGTCGGCGAGCAACCGACCGGAGTCGGCGTCGACGGCGAGGTCTTCCATCGGCCCGTGCCCGCCGGGGTAGAACACCGCCGCGTAGTCGGCGAGGTCCACCCCCGCCAGGCCCACGGGGTTGTTCAGTTCGGTGCTCGTGCCGATCACGTGCGCTCGATGGTCGGCGTTCTCCTGACCGCCGTTGGCCTCGGGCGCGAGACTGCTCTTGTCCACGGTCGGTACGACGCCACCCGGGGTGGCCACCACGATCTCGTAACCCGCCGCTTTCAGTTTCTCGAAGGGCACCACGAATTCCTCGGCCCAGAAGCCGGTCGGGTGCTGGGTCCCGTCGGCCAGCGTCCAGTGATCGGCTCCGGTCATCACGAAAAGGATTTTCGGCATGGTCTGTTGTCTCCTCGTCCGGAACCCGGCGGGCCGGGTTCGGTCATGAGTCCTGTCACGCTGGTCCGAGTGCTGCCGGACGCCGACCCCGCACGCCGGGATCGTCTGCGACGACACTGTCGACGCTAGCCTTCCCGATCTTCGGGATACCAAAAGACCAGGTTCGCGGCCATTCCTGTTTCACTTTTCGCGCCGACCCGGCGATGCGGCGGCCCCGATCCGGGAGGTGCGCACCACACAACGTCACACCTCCCGCCTGACCTGGGGTTGTATTCGGGCCATACTGGACCGGTGACGGAGATGGGACAACGCGAGCGGGAGACTGCACGCAGGATGCTCGGCGGTTGCCCCGATATCGGCAACTTTCGGTTCTGGTTCGCGGACCAGCGGTGGGAATGGTCCGAGGAAGCCGCCGGGATCTTCGGGTACGCGCCGGACGAGGTCGAGCCGTCCACCGAACTCTTGCAGAACCACCAGCACCCCGACGACCGCCAGCGGGTCGCCGAGGCCCTCGCCGACGCCATCGAGACCGCGACTCCGTTCTGCACCCGCCACCGGATCATCGACACCGAGGGCGAGACGCACGACGTGATCGTCATCGGCGACCAGCTGTTCGACGAGCAAGGCACCGTGGTCGGCTCCGCCGGTTACTTCATCGACGTCACCGAGACGCTCGAGGGCAACCTCCAGGAAGCCCTCGATGACCTGCTGCCCGACGTGATCGACGCGCGCGCGGTGATCGAACAGGCGAAGGGCGTCCTGATGTTCGTCTACGGCGTCAACGCCGATCAGGCGTTCCGGGTGCTGCGCTGGCGCTCGCAGGAGACCAATGTCAAGATCCGCACGCTGGCCGAGCAGCTCGTCGCCGACGTCGTCGGGATGGGCGGTGCCCTGGTTCAGCAACGCACCCGCTTCGATCATCTGCTGCTGACCATCCACCAGCGGGTGGCGCCCCCGGAA
The DNA here is from genome assembly GCF_001612985.1 of Nocardia gamkensis NBRC 108242. GTDB lineage: Bacteria > Actinomycetota > Actinomycetes > Mycobacteriales > Mycobacteriaceae > Nocardia > Nocardia gamkensis. The sequence goes on from NZ_BDBM01000019.1 coordinate 133,586, forward strand.
CCCGTCGCGGACTAGCCGACCATCGCTACCGGCCCGGCCATCGTGAAAAACAGGTATACCCCCGGGTCATTCCACCGTCGCTCGACGTGGCTGGTCGGGGGAGTCTGGGAGCGGAAGTTGCCAGCACCGTTCCGGAGAAGCTCGTATGCACACGAACCACGCGACGCACAGTCCGAATGCCGTCAGGAGCGGCAGCGCACCGGGCATGGATGACAGGCTGATGATCTACCGCTGCGTGCGGTGCGACAAGCTGCTCGCGCCGATAGCGTCCGGATGTTCGTCCTGCGGATCCGGTGAGCTCGAGCGTGTGCCCTCGTCGGGTACCGGTTCCGTCGTGTCGTGGCGGGTGGTGGATCGCGCCCCCACCGACAGGCAGGGCGGGTTGGTGCCGCTGACGATCGCCATCGTGGAACTCGACGAAGGCCCGTGGGTCTACACATCGCTCGAAGGGGAGATCCCCTCGTCTTCGGGCCGGTCGGTACGCGTGCGATTCCAGCCCCATCCCCCGGAAGGCAGGTTCCCGGTCTTCGAGGTCAGTACCGATTCGCGGAGCCCATCGTGCGCAGCTCCGCCGCACCTTTCTGCGCAGGAGTAGTAGCGGTGCGCCGCTCATAGGGCATGGCGGCCCACCCGCATCCGTCCCGGCGACAACGCGCAATTGGCCCTCGCTTCCTGCCACTATCGTGGACTCACTCTTACCGATCGGAATAGTTGAGGAGAACCGGCATGGGACGTTTTGTCCCTCGTGCGTTGACCGCGGCGGTGTGTGTGGGATGGGGCGGTATCTGCATGGCCGGCCTCGCGCCGACCGCCGCGGCCGCGCCCTCGATCTACGAACCGAGCATCACCCCGTGCAGTCACCTGTTCACCACCCCGCTCGAACCCGGTCGCCCCGGTACGAGCACCTATTGGAGCCCGTTCGGCACCGCCGACATCGTCTGCTACGACGTCGGTTCGATGCCGGTGAGCTACTACCAGCGCGACCCGGCGGGACAGTGGCATGCGATGAACCAATTGATCCCCGGCAACTACTTCATCAACATCTTCGGCTACGGCCACCTGCCCGCATAACAAATCGGTTGCCTGTCGACGAGGACGCTGGATCCAATGTGCGGCATGGTCGTTCAGGTGCGCCCGCCACGGCGAGATCGAGATGCACACGCACTACGGGCGTTGCCATTCCGGGCTCCGGACAAGCTGCAACCGAATCGCCGCAGGGGAGACGCCGACGCATGAATACGCCACCACCGCAGGCTGAAGCGATCCGGGCCGATCGATCATCGGTCCGGATCGGCGCTCTCGCTCCGCTGACCCGGCCTGGCTGGGCCGAGGCAGGCCGGCACCTGCTCGCCGGACTCGAGCTGGCTGTCGGCGAAGTCAATGAGGCCGGTGGGATCGCCGGAAGACCACTCGAGCTGGTGGTCCGAGACACCGCGGCTGATCCGCGGCGGGCCGCGGCGGCCGTCGACGAATTGGCTAGCCTCGGCGTGGCTGCCTTGGCGGGCGAGTATCACAGTGTCGTCGCTCGCGCCGCTGCCGCCCGGGCCGACGCCCTCGCCCTGCCTTTCCTCTGCTCATCGGCGGTTCTCGACGCGCTCACCGAACAGCCGACGCGATGGGTCGCGCGCCTGGCCCCGGCGCAGTCTCGGGGCTGGCGGATCTACGCGGACTTCCTGCTCAGCGCGGGCCACAGCCGAATCGCCGTGGCGGCGCAATCGAGCGTCTACTGGGCGGCCGGTGTCCGCATTCTGCGGGACTACCTCGCTCCACGCGGCGGCACCGTCATCGAACTCGACATGCGCGCGCTCACCCCCACGTCGGTGTGTGATGAACTCGCCGACAATCGCGCGACAGCTCTGCTTCTTCTGGTCGGCTACCCGGAGCAGGCAGTGTCGATCGTCGAGTCTGTTCGCCGCGACAAGCGCCTCGCCGAGATCATGATCGGTGCTCCCGCCGGGCAACCGGAGTTCGCCGAATGGGCGAGGTTGTTGGGCGAGCACAGCGCCGAGATCCCGTTCTTGCGCTATCTGCCCGAGCGCCTCGGCCCCTTCGGCACGCGAGTCGAGAAGGCCCTGCGCGAGCGGCTGACCGAAGCGCCCTCCTTCGTCGCCTTCGAGGGCTACGACACGGTGACCGTCCTCGCCCACATACTGCGTTCGCACGGCGCGGACCGGGCCCGCACCGCCGAATCCTGGCCGCGCGTCGCAGTCGAAGGCACCCGCGGGATGATCCGGTTCTCCCGCACGCCGGGCATCAGCGTTTGGCAATGGGCTCGAGCGCCGATCCAAGTCGTGGACCGGGATCCGGTGCGACCCGATAGCTTTCGCGTCCTGCACACCGGCTGAGAGAAACGTCCTGCGCCACGCGAGAGCCGATCGAGCCGAGGTCGACGTCCGGATCGCCGCCGGGCAACACATGGTGGCGATCACCGACAACGGCGGCGGTAGCCGGCTCGAGCACGGCAGCGGTCGGGGACTCGACGGCATGCGCCGGCGCGCCGCCGAGCTGGGCGGTCGATTCGAGGCAGGCCCTTGCACTGCTGGTGGCTTCGCGTCGCGACATGGCTTCCGGTCCGGTCGTAACCGAGATGAGCAGGTTTCGGATCGGACCGCACGGCGCCGCGGCGAGATCCGGCGCTCGGCGGTGCACCGATCACGTCACGGCCGACGCCATCACCCGCTGACCGGTAGTCCTTTCGACGGTGATCTACGACTTTCGACAGAGGCGAATACACCCCGGCAGGGGGATGTCGCAGCGGCGGCGACAGGAAACACTGGAATCACGTCATACGGGATCCCGTGGCGTGAATGCTCAGCGAAACAAGGAGTCGACCGATGCAACAGCAGGAATGGCGGGGGACGGTTGTCGAGAAGTCGCGCGGGTTGTTCGACGGGGCGAACCTGTACCGGCGCTTGACCGTCCGGCTGTCGGACGGCAGTACCGTGAACGTTCGGGTCGACCGGAAACTGTGGAAAACAGTGCGAGCCGGTGATTCGGTGACCAAGCACGTGGGAGCCGATCCGGTGAAGGACTGACGCGCCCGCAGGCCGGCCCCGGCGTTCCTCGAGTCCGTAACGCCGGGACAGTGGAAGCTTCCTCGACGCCGTCCGACCGGCCTGCACACCGATATCCGAGGCACACCTCGACCGACCGCTCGTGCGGCTTGTCTCCCTACAGCCCGAGAACTCAACCAAACGTTGTGACCGACAGCTGGTTCGGTTGTTTGATCGCCCATTCCCCTGGTTGCATTGCCTTCGATCAATGCGGGATTGTCCGGATTTGGTGGTGCGTCGACGCGTTCCCCCCGCTCCCCCGGCACTCCGCACGGCCCGCATCTCGAACGGAGGAACATGGAGATCGGACTGAAGCGGCTGATCGATGAGCAATCGGGCGCGTATGTCGAGGAGAGCAGACAGTTCAATGCGGCCGCGAAAGCTGTCGCGGGCCCGACCACTGTCGAGGAGCTACAGCAGGCGCGGGAGAGGCAGGCCGGGTCCCGCACGCCGGCGGGCAACCGGGCTACCCAGCACACCGCCCAATCCGGTGGGCGTCGAGTTCCCGTGCGGATCACCGTCCCCCGGGAGACCGAGATCCGGGGCGCTTATCTCGACATCCACGCTGGAGGCTTCTATCTCGGATCGGCGGCGAGCGGGGATGCTCGCAACGCTCATCTCGCCGACGCCCTCGGAGTGGCCGTGGTGAGCGTCGAGTATCGGCTGGCGCCCGAGCATCCGTGGCCTGCGGCGCCCGACGACTGCGAGACCGCGGCCCTCTGGCTCCTGGAACAGGCGGAGTCGCTGTTCGGGACAACGGTACTGGCGATCGGCGGAGCATCGGCGGGATCCACGTTGGCCGTGAGCACTCTGCTACGGCTGCGAAAGCGGAGCCTGACCGATCCGTTCGCCGGTGCCGTCCTGCAGTTCGGCGCCTATGACCTCAGCGGGCGATCTCCCGGCGGCAAGCTGTACGCCGACGAGTTCTTCATTCAGGCGTACGCCGGCCACGTCGCCGATCGGACCGACCCCGATATCTCCCCCCTCTACGGCGACCTCGGTGGCCTACCACCGACGCTGCTGGTGGTCGGTGGACTCGATATCCTGCTCGAGGACAACCTGGCGATGGCCGCCCGGCTCTCCGCGGCGGGCAACGAGGTGGACATCCGGGTGTATCCCGAGTCCCCGCACGCGTTCACCTACCGTCCGACCGGCATGGCCGCCGTCGCCCTTCGGGGTATCGAAACGTGGTTGGCAAACCGCCTGACCAGGGCGTAGATTGCCGCCGGCCTACGCCGGATCCGCGCGAAGCGCGGCGATCGTCGCGCGCAGGGACTCCGCGGTGGGTGTCGGTTCGATGCCGAAGGCCGCGGTCGCGGCGGAGGAATCGATGATGAACGGGCGATCGAACTGGTAGCGCATCTCGCGCATCTCGCGGGCGTCGGGATCGAAGAGCCCCGCGGCCCACAGCATCGCGGTGGGCATCCGGCTCACGCGCGCGGGCGGCGCGTCCGCCACCGTCGCGGCCAGTCCGGCCAGTTCACGGATGGACATGGGCGGCGCGGTCGGCGTGTGCCATGCTCGGCCCCAAGCACTTTCGTCGTCGGCGACCGCGACCAGCGTGCGAGCGGTGTCACCGACGTCGGTCCAGCTGTGCGCGGCGTCCGGATCGGCGGGGAACTGCGCCCGGCGCCCCGCGAGCACGGCGGGCAGCGCCACCATGGTGAACGCCGATTTCGCTCCCGCGCCGAGGTAGTCCGATCCGCGCACCTCGGCGGCGCGGACGCGGCCCGCCTCGTGCGCGGCCAGCGCCTCAGCCCATATTTCCGCCCGAACCCGCCCCTTCACGCTGTTGGGGCGCAGTGCGTGCCGCTCACTGATCGGGCCGTCGACGGGTCCGTAGCCGTACAGGTTTCCGACGCTGAGCAGCGCGGCGCCGGTCGCCGCCGCCACCCGCAACGCGGCGGCGGCCAGCGGCGGAAAGTCGGTCGCCCAGCGATGATACGGCGGCTGAGCGCACTGGAAGACGACCTCCGTGCCCTCGCAGTGCCGGATCAATGCCTCGGAATCGGTGGCGTCGGCGGCGACGCGCTCGATCAGCGGGTGGTCCGGACCGCTGCCGCGCCGGGTGATCACGCGCACCCGGCTGCCGCGTGCGGCGAGCAACTGGGCCGTGGCCGTTCCGACCGGGCCTGCTCCGATGACGACGTGCAGGGACATGGCATTCCAACCTGTCTGACGTACTTATAGAGAACACTGCTCTCTAATTGACATCCCGAGCCTAAGCCAGAACACCTATCCGAGTCAAGAACACTGTTCACATTCCGTGCAGACGTTCTCCTTTCCGTCCTATGCTCCCTACACTGGGAGGAATGTCCGCCCAGTCACTGCGCGCCCGCGTCCGCTCCGAGATGATCGAGGAGATCAAGGCCGCCGCGCGTAAACGGTTGGCGGTGGACGGCGCGAACTTGTCCCTGCGCGGGGTCGCCCGGGACATGGGGATCGTCGCCTCGGCGCTCTACCGGTACTTCCCGAGCCGCGACGACCTGCTGACCGCGTTGATCATGGAGGCCTACCGAGCGCTCGCCGCCGAAGCCGAAGCCGCGGATACGCGGCTGCCTGCCGCCGATCTGCGCGGCCGCTGGATGGCGGTGTGCTCGTCCGTGCGCGACTGGGCGCAGGCTCATCCGGCCGAATACGGCCTGCTCTACGGCAGTCCGGTGCCCGGATACGACGCCCCGGACGACACCGTGGCCGCCGCCGCGGCCGTGGTCTTCCGGCTTGTCGCCATCGCGCAGGCGGGTGCGGAAAAGCTGACGCCGCCGCCGCTTTCGTCCGCGCTGCCCGCACCCGTGCACGCCGACCTGCGCCGGCTGATCGAGCAGCAGTCCTCCGACTTGCCCGAGGACGTGCTCGACCGGGTCTTCGTGGCGTGGACCCAGCTGTTCGGCCTGCTCGACTTCGAGGTCTTCGGCCGGTTGAACGGCATCATCGATGCCCGCGCCGACTACTTCGCCCACCAGATGAACGTGATGGCCGATCTGGTCGGCCTGCCGTAACCCCGGATTCCGGCTCTCACGACGTACTGCGCACCGTCGCAAGCGTCCTGGGCCGAACGGAACGGGCTCGACCTGCCCCCGACCGGCTCACCTGCGGCGATCACCCGGCGGCGTGTCCGCACCGGAGTGCGGCTACCGCGAGCCGGGCAGCGCTACGGTGACAGCACCGAGATTCTCCGCGTTCCATTCGCCCGACGAAAATCACTCATTCGTGGAGGAACATTGCCGAGCTCGTTCACTCGCAGGGGTTTTCTCTCCAGCGCGGCCACCTCGGCGACGGCCGCGGCCGCCGTCTCGACCGGAGCCGCTCCGGGCAGAGCGCGCGCCGACACCGATCCGGACAAGCCGAACATCCTGGTGATCATCGTGGATGAGATGCGGACCCCCGTGTGGTTTCCCGATCAGCAGACGTTGGACACCGTTTTGCCGAACATCGCCCGGATCCGCCGGGGCAGTGTGTCGTTCGAGAATCACTACACGGCGGCCAACGACTGCACGCCCGCTCGCGGCTGCCTGCTGACCGGCCTCTACGCGCAGCAGACCGGGGTCATGGTCGTGTCGGAGTCGACCTTGTCGCCGCTGTTCCCGACGTGGGGATCCATGCTGCGCGACCATGGCTACGACACCACGTACTGGGGCAAGTGGCATCTCGGCAGCTACCCGGATCGCACCCCGGGCGCGCTGGAAGCCTACGGTTTCCACGGCGGCACCTATCCCTCTCCGAACGGCGCGCCGGGGCAAGGGCTGCAAGCGGACCCGAAGATCGTCGACCAGTTCGCCGACTGGTTCCACAACGATTCCGGCGCCGCGCCATGGTGTACGACGGTGTCGCTGGTCAACCCGCACGACATCCAGTGGTGGCCGCGCTGGACCCGGCGCGACCAATTCAACGCCGACATCCCGCGGTGGATGAACGAACTGCCGCCCAACTTCGAATCCCTCGAACAGCTCTCGCGCAAGCCCCGCCTGCAGATGGCGCTGGTCGAGGTCTCGGCGGTGGCGTTCGGGGTGGCGCCCTACGGGACACCGGAAGCCATGCAGGCTTGGATCGAGATGCGCAACCTGTATCTGTGGGCGCAGCAGCAGGTCGACATCCAGATCGGTCGCGTGCTCGACACTTTGCACTCCCGTCCCGATGTCGCCGCCAACACCGTCGTCGTCTTCACCTCCGACCACGGCGATTACGCCGGTTCCCACGGCCTGCACGGCAAAGGCGGCGCCGCCTACGACGAGGCGCTGCGGGTGCCGCTCTATGTCCACGACCCGCGCGGATACCTGAGCCCGGTGGACGGCACGACCACCAGGGACCAGCTCACCTCCAGCGTCGACTTCACTCCCCTGCTGCTCACCATCGGCACCGGCGGTAACGAATGGCGCGGCGACGGACGCTATGAACATCTCAGCGGGCGCTTCGACATCGCCGCGCTCTGCCGCGACGCGGGCGCGTCGGGCCGCCCGTGGGTCGCGCACACGACCGACGAGGCGTCGATCGAGGAAGCCGCGATCCTGTTCAACCAGGACGCCCCCGGCCACGTCGCGATGGTGCGCACCGCCGAGGCGAAGTTCGCGTCCTATTCCCAGTGGGTGCACGGCCGGATCCAGATCGATTCGACGCGCCCACAGGAGTTCGAGCTCTACGACTACAGCACCGACGGCGGCCGGCTCGAACTAGACAACCAGGCGGCGACCGGGAATCCGCTGCGCGGCGACATGGAGCCGCTGCTCGACAACGTCATCCGCACCGAGATCCAGCAACCGCTGCCGCCGTATCTGCGGGCCGCCCAGGACGAAGGCATCGGCGACTACATCTCGGCGCAGACGAACATCCTGGTGCAAGCCGAACGGATCGGCAACGCGCTGCTGGATGCCGTGCCGAGGCCGTCCTGACTCCTACAGCAGGCCCCGTAATTGCAGGTCCGTCGCGTATTTCTCGATGAGTTCCCGCGATATCTGCGGAATATCGTGCTCGGCGCCGATTTTCGCGGCTCGGACGGCGGAGCGGAACCTTTCCGCGGGAAGTGCCGAGCCGCGAACGGCCGGGGCCGGTCGCCGATACGCGTGCAGCAAGGGCAGGACGGAGGCTTGGCGCTGCCATTCCGGCAGCGCCCGCAGGGCGGTCTCGAACCGGGTGAACCACTCCCGGTAGTCGGCGATGCGCTCGATCCGGTGGCCCGCGGCGATCAGCCAATCGACGAACTCGTCGAGCGAGCGGCCGTCGTCGTGCGGGTTGAGCACATCGAAACTCTGGAAGCCGGTGCCTGCCGTCGCGCCGAGGGCGGTGATCGCGTCCGCGGTGAAATCGGCGGGCAGGCCGTCGTAGTGGGCGCGCGAGCGGTTGCCGTCGGCGTCGGTGCGGTAGAAGGAGAACGGCGCGATCCCCGTGACGATCAGGCTCAGCAGCAGCCGGGTGAAGATATCCGGCACATTGAGCTGGCCGGCGTAGCGCCGGTCGGCGAGGATCATGTCCGACCGGAACACCGCCACCGGCAGTCCGCACAGGTCGTTGGCCTCACGCAGCAGCACCTCACCCGCCCACTTGCTGTTGCCGTAGCCGTTGGCGTAGCTGTCGTCCACCGCGCGGACCGGGCTGATCTCGCGGATGTCCCCGTCCTCGGCGAAGACGGCCGGATCGATCTGCGCGGCCACGGCGACCGTGGACAGATAGGTGAACGGCTTGAGCCGCGTGGTGAGTGCGAGGCGGATCAACTCGGCGGTGCCGACCACGTTCGGGCCGAACAGTTGCCGGTACGGCAGCACGTGATTGACCAGCGCGGCGGGATGCACGATCAGGTCGACGCGGTCGGCCAGCCGATCCCACGTCCGATCGTCCAGGCCGAGGTTCGGCTCCCCGATATCGCCGGGGATCACCTCGAGGTGCGCGGCGGCCAGCTCGCGGAATTCCCGGACCAGCGTGGGATCCCCGGTGTCGAAAGCGCTGTCGAGGCGTTGGCGCGCCGCGGCTGCGTCGGAGCCACGGACCAGGCAGACGAGTGTGCCTGCGGTGTCGTGCATCCGCCGCAGCCACTCCAGGCACAGGAAACGCCCGAGATAGCCGTTCGCGCCGGTGAGCAGCACCGTCCGCGCGGTCTCCGTGGGGCGCGGCAGCGACGGCGCCGCGGCGAGCGTGCGGGCGTCGAGGAACTTGTCGAGCGTCAGATCGGCGGCACGCACCTGCGGCCCGGCACCGTGCACCGTGGTGTACGTGGCGCCTCGTCCGCCGGAGACACGCACGGCCGCGATGTAATCCGCCACCTCGCGCAGATTGTTGGCCGGGCTGATCACCACCGACACCGGCACCTCGACATCGAAGACCTCGTGCAGCAGGTTCGACAGCGACAGCGCCGACAGCGAATCGCCGCCGAGATCGGTGAAGTGCGCGTCGGGACGCAGATCGGCGTCCGCGCAGCCCAGCACGGCCTTCGCCGCGCGGCCCACCGTCTGGAGTACGGGCAGATCGACCGCGCTGCGGCGCAGATCGAGCAGTTCGTTCGCCTGCCCGGCGTCCAGGTCGGCGTACAGCTGCTGCAAGCGCGGCTCGTACCGCTCTCTCAGCTTGGGGCGAAGCAACTTTCCGATGCCCGACAGCAAACCGTTGGCGGTGGTGAACGGCTCCGGCTCGATCAGGAAATCGCGCGGGATCTCATAGGATTGCAGTTCGGCGTCCTTGGCGAGCTGCCGCAGCGATTCGCTCAGCGCCGTTTTCATCTTCTCGAGGTCGCCCCAGCCGAGTACGTCCTCGGTGGGCACGATCACGGCCAGGAGATACGCGCGTTCACTGCTGCCGTACACGAAGATCTGCTGGATCAGCGGACTGGTCGCGTAGACCGCCTCCAGGTGCGAGACCGCGACGAATTCGCCCTGGGAGAGCTTCAGCACGTTGTTGCGCCGATCGACGTAGACCAGGCGATCCGGGGCGAGTTCGGCGACGATGTCACCGGTCTTGTAGAAGCCCTCCTCGTCGAAGATCTCGGCGGTGAGCTCCGGCCGCTTGTAGTAGCCGGAGATCAGGGTGGTGCTCTTCAGCAGCAGCTCACCGCGCGGATGCGGTTTGTCGGTCCGGAAGTAGCCCAGCTCGGGGACGTCGGCGAGCTTGTAATCGAGCACCGGCGGCCGCTGCACCCGTTCGTCGATGACGACGACGCCGCCCGCCTCGGTGGACCCGTACCCGTCGTGCAGTTCCAGCTCGAGCACCGACTCCACGAACGATTTCATCTCCGCCGACACCGGCGCGCTTCCGCAGATCGCCATGACCATGCGTCCACCGAGGAAGTGCTCGCGCAGTGCGGTTTTCACCTGCGCTTCCAGCGCAGCCCGGTCGACGCCCGGCCCGTCGCGCCGATCCACCTCACCCCGGAAGCGCTGGAAGATCATGTCGCACACCCGTGGAACGAAGAACAGCTCGGTGGGCCGCGCCAGCGCGATGTCGTCGAAGAGCGTGGACATATCGCTCTCGGCGGTGAAATAGGCGGTGCCGCCGCGGGCCAGCACGCCGGTCAGCGACCCGCGACCGGCCACGTGGCTCATCGGCATGTAGTTGAGGTTGATCGCGGCGACATCGCGCCGGTTCACCCATCCCCTCGCGACCAGCCGCTGGGAGTACATCGCCCCCTTGGGGGTTCCGGTGCTGCCCGAGGTGTAGATCAGCAGCGCCAGCGGGTCCACACCCTGCTCGGCGGAGAACAGCGGCGCGGGTGGCAGCGACCTACCTCGCGCGAGCACCTCGTCGAGCGGTTCCACGAGCACGGAGCTGCCCGCCTCGGCCAGGCGGGCGCGGGCCGCTTCGAACGCCGAGCGCTGGTCGTCGTCTCCCGGGTGGTAGTCGAAGACGATCAGCCGTTGCGGCCCGGCCTGCGACAGCGCGCACGTCACCGCGGCGTCGAGCAGCTCCGGCGTCGCGGCGAGCACCCGCGGCGCGGTCTCCGCGACGATCGCCGACAGCTGGGCGACCGGCGCATTGGATTGCAGCGGAACCGCGACCAGCCCCAAGTGGATGCAGGCCAGGTCGAGAGTGGTGTAGTCGCTGCTGGTGAAGCCGAGGATGCCCACGAAATCGCCCGCTCGGAGCGGCTCGCGCGTATCACCGTGCCATGCGGCGGCCACGGCGCGCACGCGCTCCCACAGCTCGCCGTAGGTGATCGTGTCGAACTCCGGCAGCAGGCTCAGCGTCGTGCGGCCGCTCTCGCCGGTGCGCAGTTCGGTCGCGCGCGTGCCGAGGGCGGGCCGGTCGGCGTAGCCGACCATGACCGTCTCCACCATCTGGGCGAGCCCCGCGCCGGGCTCGCGAAGCTTCTCGGCGATTTCCGCACGCGGGGTGGCGTTGCGAATGTCGTCGTTTTCCGCGATCAGCCGGGTGATGCGGCGCATGAGCCGCTCCCCGCGTGTTTCGAGTGCCACGACGACCTCCTTCGTCCGGGAACGCGCGTTCACCAAACACGTTAGCTCGCCTAAGTACTTCGGGTGGGCGATAGCGGAGGCAAGGGTCCGTGACACCGGACACAGTGCCGGATATGTCCCAAAGTCGTGCGGTATCCCCTTGCGGCACACGCTCAGCCTGGTGCTGCCGGTACCAGTGTCAACGGGCTCCTGTTACCGGTGCACGGCGCACCGCATGCTCGGAGCATGACACAGACCATATCGCCGGGTCCGGCGGCGGCAACGACGCCCGCCGCCGCTCCGGCCGCCCCACCCGCCGCGCTCGGAGCGCGGCGCTCGCTCGCCGTCCTGGCCGTCATCCTCACCGGCCAGTTCATGGCGGTGCTCGATTCCTCCATCGTCAACGTCGCGATCCCCTCCATTCGGGGTTCGCTGCACACCAGCGGCGCGGCCCTGCAGCTGATCGTCGCCGGCTACGTCATCGCCTACGCCGTCCTGCTGGTCACCGGCGCACGGCTCGGTGACCGGTTCACCCAGCGCCGCACGTTCGTCGCCGGACTTGCGCTGTTCACCCTCGCCTCGCTGGCTTGCGGACTGGCCTGGAACGAGACCTCGCTGATCGTCTTCCGGTTCGCCCAGGGCGTCGGCGCGGCCGCGATGGTGCCGCAGATCATGACGCTCATCCAGCGCACCTTCACCGGTCATGCCCGCGCGCGGGCGCTGAGCGTCTACTCGGCCATCATCTCCGGCGGCATGGTCGCCGGGCAGGTGCTGGGCGGACTGATCGTCAACGCGGACCTCTTCGGCAGCGGCTGGCGCGGAGTGTTCCTGGTGAACGTGCCGATCGGCGTCGCGCTGCTGGTCGCGGCGCCGCGCATACTGCCGCCCTCGGCCCGGCGTCTGGAGCGGCGGCTCGACCTGCCCGGGCTGGCCACCCTCACCGCCTCGGTGCTGTTGCTGGTGTTGCCCCTGGTGCTCGGGCGCGAGCTGGATTGGCCGATGTGGTCGTGGATCGCGTTGATCGCCAGTGCGATCGGCTTCGCGCTGTTCGTGGTGATCGAGCGCATCGTCGCGTCCCGTGGCGGCGAACCCCTGTTCGCGCGGGCGGTGCTCACCGCGCCGGGGCTGGTCTCCGCCGCGGTCGCGTTGTTCGTGATCATGGCGACCTTCGGCGGCTGGATGTTCGTCATGGCGATCCACTTGCAGAGCACGCTCGGCTACAGCGCCCTGCACGCGGGCCTGCTGTTCGTCCCGCTCGGCGTGACCTTCGCCGTCGCCAGCCTGAACTGGGAGCGCATCCCGGCTCGTTTCCACCCGGCGATGATCCCGCTGGGGCTGGTTCTCGGCGCGGCGAGCATGGTGACCCTCGGCGCGCTGCTGCGCGACGGCGCCGAGGTCGGTCCGCTCGCGCTGACCCTGCTCGGCTTGTGCGGCGCGGGCAACGGCATCGCGTTCAGTCCGCTCATGACCCGCACGCTGGCCAAGGTCCCGACGACTTCGGCCGCGGACGCGAGCGGCATCCTGGTGACCAACGTGCAACTGGGCATCGTGGTCGGGATCGCCACTTTCGGCTCGCTGTTCCTCGGCCTCGCGGGCAGCACGGTGACCAGCGCGGCGCACGCGCTGGGCGGCACCGCGATCGCCGAGGGCTGCACGGTCCTGGTGGCGGCGGCTTTCGCGGCCCGCGCCGCGCGGTAGCCGGGCCGCCGTTCGACGATCCTCACGCCGACGTCGTCGAGTGGCACATCGCCGAAAGGATGCGCCGCGCGTTCCGGGCTGGATCGGAAGCCGACCGCTGATGAATTGCGGGCGGACGCGAGCGGAGCCGCCGTCCCCGGGTGGACGACGGCTCCGCTTCTCGCGACTGCTTCAGAGCACGGCTTCGATGGCCGCGACCAATTCCGGCGCCTCGGGGGTGGTGCGCGGGCGGAAGCGGCCCGCGACCTTGCCGTCGCGGTCGATCAGGAACTTCTCGAAATTCCACTGGATGTCGCCCGCGTTGCCTTCGGCATCGGGGGTCTGCACCAGCTGCTGGTAGAGGGCGTGGCGCTGGTCGCCGTTGACGTCGGTCTTCTCCAGCAAGGGGAAATCGACGCCGTAGGTGGCGGAACAGAACTCCTGGATCTCCTCGGCGGTGCCCGGCTCCTGGCCCATGAACTGGTTGCACGGCACGCCGACCACGCTGAGACCGCGCGGACCGAAGGACTCGTGCAGCTCGACCAGACCGGAATACTGCGGCGTCAGGCCGCATTTCGAGGCCACGTTGACCAGCAGGACGGCGCGGTCGCCGACCAGGTCGGCCAGCGTCGTCGATTCGCCGGACAGCGTGCGTAGCGGAACTTCTCGAAGACTCATGCGTATCCGTTCTCGATGCCGTGGATCCACCCCGACGGCCACGCTACCGGATCGGCGGGGCTGTGACCGTTGCGGGCGCGGCGGGTTCCAGCGGGGAACCGCGCTCAGCGCAACCTGGTTCGGCGCATCAGCCGCAGCGACGTCAGGGTCATCTTCAGCTGCTTGTCGTAGGGCTGACCTGCCCGCGCGGCGAGCACCTGTTTCTTGAGCACGCCGACGTTCACCGTGTCGGTGTACTTCAGCAGGCCCTGGTCACCGTGCCGGGTGCCGACACCGGACTGCTTCACGCCACCCGATGGCGTGCCTTTCGCGGCGTAGGTCGCGACGAAACCGTCGTTGATGTTGATATTGCCCGCCTGCAACTGGGCGGCGATCCGCTCGGCGTGCGCGAAGTCCCGGGTCCAGACGCTGGCGTTCAAGCCGTAGTCGGTGGCGTTGGCCAGGCGCACCGCCTCCTGCTCGTCGTCGAACGGGTACACGGTGACGACCGGGCCGAAGGTTTCCAGCGTCGCGTGGGTCATCTCGGGGGTCACCCCGGTCAGCACGGTGGCCTCGTAGAACGCCGGACCGATATCGGGCCGCGCCTGCCCGCCGACGTGCACGGTGGCCCCTTTCGATCGAGCGTCCTCGACATGGGCGGCGACCCGTTCCAGGTGCTGCGGGGAGACGAGGGAGCCGAACTCCGGCGTGTAGTCGTAGGCCCCGCCGATCTTTCCGTTCAATTCCGCCGCGGCGGCGACCAACCGGCGAAGGAACTCGTCATGGATGGAGCGGTGCACGTAGATCCGCTCGATGTGCATACACGCCTGCCCCGAGTTGGCGAACACAGCGAACACCGCGCCGGGGACCACCTCGTCCAGGTTCGCGTCGGCGAGCACGATCATCGGATTCTTGCCGCCCAACTCCAGGCTGCACCCGATGAGGTTGCGGCCGGCCTGCTCGCCGACGATCCGGCCGGTGGCGGTGGACCCGGTGAACATGACGAAGTCCACGTTGTCGATCAGGGTCGGCCCGATATCGGGTCCTTCGCCACACACCACCTGCACCAGACCGCGGGGCAGCCCGGCCCGGTGCAACAGCTCGACGCCGAACAGCACGCACAGCGCGGTCTTGTTGTCCGGCTTCAGCACCACGCCGTTGCCCGCCATCAGCGCGGGCATGGCGTCGGACAGCGCGATGGCGAAGGGAAAGTTCCACGGCGCGATCACCGCGACGAGCCCTTTGGGACGGTGCTGCTCGGTGGAGGTGGTCAGCAGCGGCATCGGGCCGCCGCGCCGCTTCGGCCGCAGCACCCGGCGCGCGGTCTTGAGATAGTGGCTGACCACCATGGGCACGTCGCAGGATTCCTCGACGGCCATGCGACGGGTCTTGCCGCATCCGATCTGGATGAGATCGGCGATGGTCTCCACTTCACCGAGGATCAGCTCGTGCAGCCGTTCGAACACGCGCAGTCGTTCCCGCAGTGGCCGCGCGGCCCATTCCGTCTGCGCGGCCCGGGCGGCGGCGCACGCGCGCAGGACGTCCTGCGGGGTGGACTGCGGAAGCGCACCGACCGGCGCGCCGGTGTAGACCTCGGTCATCTCGAACGGCGCCGCGCTCCCGTCGGCGGCGACCAGGCTGGTCAACCGGGTGATCAGCTCCCCGGTGATCCTGGCGGGCAGGGCGCCCGTCGCCTTGTCGGTGTGTGCTGTGCTCATCGGATCATCTCCATGACGTCGGGCATCGCCGCAGGTGCCGGGCCGGACAGTGCGCCTGAATTAGAACACGTTCCGGTTTCGGATTCATCGTATTCGTCCCCGCCCGCCCTGCCTACCCGCCGCGTGCGAAGAATCCCGCTCACTCCTCCGCGGCGATCGTCAACGCCTGGGTGGGGCAGTAGCGGACCGCGCGCTGCACGTCGGCCCGTGCTCGCGGCTCGGCGACGGCATCGAGGATCTCCACTTTGCCGTGCTTGGGGACGTGGAACGCCTCGGGCGCCTCGTCCTGGCACACGGCATGTCCCTGACACAGATCCAGATCGGCCAGCACTCGCATCGTCGCTCCTTACTGTTCGTTCGATCCCGGGTCGTCCGCGAGCGGACGCACCGGCGCCTCGGGCTGCACCTCGACGAGCACCAGGTGCGAGCCGCGCGGCGTGGACACCACCGCCACCACCGCGGCGGCCAGGTCACCGGCGCGCAGCATGTACGGGTGCCTGGCGAAACCCCAGGCTTTCCAGTCCTCCAGCACCGGGCCGACGATCTCGGGCGTGGAGTCCATGCCCATGCCGGTCAGCGTCGGGCCGGGCCGGACCTGCGACAGACGGATGCCGCTGCCCTCGAGTTCCATGCGCATCTGCGCGGCCATCGCTTCCAGCCCCGCCTTGGCGGCACTGTAGGCGCCCGTGCGCGGACGCGGTTCGGACGCGCAGTCGGAACTGATCAGCACCACGTCGCCGCGCTGCCTGCGCAGCATGCCGGGCAGCACCCGGTGCACGAGGCGCTGCGCGCCGACGAGATGCACCTGCACCTGGCGCACGAACCGTTCCGGATCCATCGCGAATGCCTGTCCGAACTCGATGTCACCCGCGCTGGACACCAGGATCTCGGTGGGTCCGAGCGCTTCTTCGGCGGCGCGCACGAACTCGTCGACCGAGTCGGGCTCGGTGACGTCGAGGCGGTGGGCGAAGGCTTCACCGCCGTCGGCGCGGATCTTGTCCGCCAGTTCGGCGCACTGCTCGGCGCGGCGCGCGCCGAGCGCGACCGGGTGACCCAGCTCGGCCAAGGCCACGGCGGTGGCCGCGCCGATCCCGGAGGAGGCGCCGGAGACGAGCGCGGGCCTGCGCTCGGGATGGGGTGCGAATCTTGGCATTATCGAGTCTCCACGGTGATGGGAAGGTGGGCGAACCCACGCACATTGGACGAATGAACACGTGCGATCCCGGATTCGAGGACGTCGTAGGACCGCACCCGGGAGCCGAACTCGTGCAGAGCGACGGTCGCTTCCAGCCGCGCCAGGTGCGCGCCCAGGCAGAAGTGCACTCCCGCACCGAAACTCGCCAGCCCGGATTTGTCGGCACGATCGATACGGAAACTGTCACCGTCGTCGAACACCGCGGGATCACGATTGGCCGAACCGATCAGCAA
>NZ_BDBM01000020.1 GCF_001612985.1 Nocardia gamkensis NBRC 108242
CGGACGCGACGGCCGCGCACACGCGAGCCGGGCCGCGAACGGCGGATGCTCGGTCTCGCTTCGCTCGAAACCGGGAGTTGAGGTGCGCTGGGTGCGTCGGCATTCGGGCGCCGGACACGGGGCATGCGGCTGGAGCGAGTTGATCATCACTCCGCCCGGTACGGGATGGTTGCTCTGGAAGTGCGGCCGCTCTCGCATGCGAGGGCTGTGTTGATTTGCCGACGTCAGCGGGGGATGCACGGGGCTCGCTTCGCTCGAAAGACATGGTTGGGGTGCGTTGGGGGCGTCGGTATTCGCGCTCGGGACACTGGCCGTGCGCTCGGAGCGGATCGTCGGGGCGGACCGGTACTGAGTGGTCGTGGATGTGCGGGGGTAGGAGCTGAGACCGGCCCGCGCGACCCACCCGTCTGGTACGGCCGGTGCCCCGCTGTGGCGGACCAGTTATAGGCTCGCGATCGTGGGAGTACCAACTGCAGGGCCGCTTTCGGCGGAGCCGGGACTGGACACAAGGTGGCCGAAGCGCGCTGAGCAGGCCCGCTTGCACTACGTCTCCGGCAAGGGAGGCACGGGCAAGTCGACGGTTGCCGCAGCGCTGGCCCTGGCGCTCGCCGCGGGCGGGCGCCGGGTGCTGTTGGTCGAGGTGGAGAGCAGACAATCGATCGCGCAGCTGTTCGACCTGCCGCCGCTGCCGCCGACCGAGACACGGATCGCCACCGCCGACGGCGGCGGCGAAGTGGTCGCGCTGGCGCTGGACATCGAGCACGCCTTCCTCGAATACCTCGACATGTTCTACAACCTCGGCTTCGCGGGCCGCGCGATGCGCCGCATGGGGGCCATCGAGTTCGTCACCACGATCGCGCCCGGTCTGCGCGACGTCATCCTGACCGGCAAGATCAAGGAATGCGCGGTTCGCGTGGACAAGTCCGGTAAGCGGGTCTACGACGAAATCGTGGTCGACGCACCGCCCACCGGCCGGATCGCCGGCTTCCTCGACGTCACCAAGGCCATGGCCGAGGTGGCCAAGGGCGGGCCGATCGCTTCGCAGGCCGAGGGCGTGTCGCAGCTGCTGCACTCCGATCAGACCATGATTCACCTGGTCACGCTGCTGGAGGCGCTGCCGGTGCAGGAGACCGCCGACGCGATCGCCGAACTCACCGCAGCCGACCTGCGCATCGGCACCGTCATCGTGAACCGCGCGACCGAAGGCCAGCTCCCGCCCGAACTGGGCGCCCAGGCCGCTCGCGGCGAACTGGACGCCGACGCCATCCGCGCGGGCCTCACCTCCGCGGGCATCACCCTCACCGACGGCGACTTCGACGGGCTGCTCACCGAAACGATCGAGCACGCCGCCACGCTGCAAGCACAGGACGACAGCGCCGAGGAACTGGCCAGGGTCGACATCTCCCGGCTCTACCTGCCCGCCCTCCCGGACGGGATGGACCTGGGCGGACTGTACGAACTAGCCGAACACCTCACCGCACAGGGAGTCCGATGAGCACGCCGCCCCATCCCACGGCTACCCGGCTGGATATTTCGCGGATCATCGCCGACCCGTCCGCCCGGGTTGTGGTCTGCTGCGGCTCCGGTGGCGTCGGCAAGACCACCACCGCCGCCGCCCTCGCGCTGCGCGCCGCCGAGGAAGGCCGCAAGGTCGTGGTGCTCACCATCGACCCCGCGCGCAGGCTGGCCCAGTCACTGGGCGTCGCCGACCTCGGCAACAACCCGCAGCGGGTGGCGCTGGGCCCCGAGGCCAAGGGCGAACTGCACGCGATGATGCTCAACATGCGCCGCACCTTCGACGACATGGTGCTCGAGCACACCAGCGGGGAGAAGGCGGAGCAGATCTTCGCCAACCCCTTCTATCAAACGGTCGCCTCCTCCTTCGGCGGCACACAGGAATACATGGCGATGGAGAAGCTGGGGCAGCTGGCCCACCGGGGCGAGTGGGACCTGATCGTGGTCGACACCCCGCCTTCGCGCAACGCCCTCGACTTCCTGGATGCTCCCAAGCGGCTGGGCAACTTCCTCAACGGCCGCATGATCCGGGTGATCATGGCGCCCGGCCGGGGCGTGACCCGTCTCGTGACCGGCGCGATGAGCCTGGCGGTGCGGGGTGTGTCCACCGTCGTCGGTGGGCAGATGCTCAAGGACGCGTCGAACTTCCTGCAATCCCTCGAGTCGCTGTTCGGCGGCTTCCAGGAGCGGGCCGAGCGGACCTTCGCCATGCTGTCGAAGCCGGGTACGCACTTCCTCGTGGTGGCGGCGCCGGAACCGGACGCGCTGCGGGAGGCCTCGTTCTTCGTCGACCGCCTCTCCACCGAGCGGATGCCGCTGGCGGGGCTGGTGCTCAACCGCACCCATCCGGTGCTGAGTTCGCTGCCCGCCGATCACGCGCTCACCGCCGCCGACCAGGTGGCGGATTCCGATCCGCGCACCGCGGCGGTGTTGCGGGTGCACGCCCGCCGGGTCGTCACCGATAAACGCGAGCAGCATCTGCTGCACCGCTTCACCGGCGCGCATCCGCGGGTGCCGATCGTGTCGGTCACCGCGCTCCCGTTCGAGGTGTCCGATCTCGACGCGCTGCGCGTCGTGGGCGATCAGCTCACCGGCACGGCGCGCGCGACCGCTTGATACTTAGGCGTATCCGCTATTGCTCCGAACGGAAATATTGCTCCTGAAACGAAACTGAGCCCGCTCGCGCGGGCTCCGTTTCGATGTGGCCGGATTACATCGCCACTTGATGCTGGCGCTGGGCCTGGAAGAAGTCGGCCCACGAGGTCACTTCCGGATGCTGCTTCAACAGGGCGCGACGCTGCCGTTCCGTCATGCCGCCCCACACACCGAACTCGACGCGGTTGTCCAGCGCGTCGGCACCACACTGCATGAGCACGGGACAGTGCCTGCAGATCGTCGCCGCTTTGCGCTGCGCCGCGCCGCGGACGAACAACTGATCGGGATCCACTTCCTTGCATCGGGCCTGGGCTACCCAGGCGATCCTCGCTTCGGCCTGCTCCACGTCCAATCGAGCGATGGGGGTTGTCATGTGCATTTGGTGTGCCCCTTTGCAGTCCGAACACCGGGTCAACGGCGCTCCAGAATCGCGTTGCCACCGCGCAGCACCCAAACCCCGCTGCGAAGTGCACCACATTCCACTTTGAGTGTTAGCTCTATCACACTGGGTTCTCAATCTAGGTAAAGGTATGGCGCTTGCGCAAGACCACCTCGAGATTTTTTGGTACGTCCGTCCCTGCAAAGCGGGGCACGCACTGGACGGGCAGGCAGATTGCGTACGCGCCCTCATGCGACACGCCGCCCCCGATCGCGCGACACGCCCATTCCGGTTCGCGAACAACCAGTTACGGCCTCCGGACAAATGCCGCCAAGAAGGCTCGAATGGCAACCCGTAGTCTTGTTTCGTGCCGATCACACATACGCTCGCGCGGCTGGCCGGCAGTTGCGTGCTGGCCTCCGTGCTCGTCGCCGGGTTGTTGTTCCCGCTCGCCGGCGGCTTCGGGTTCGTCTCCAACCGTGCCGCCGACGCCGTCGACAACGTCTCCTCGGAGCTGGTCGAGGGCACGGCGCCCGCGGTCTCGACCATGGTCGACGCTGCGGGCAATCCGATCGCCTGGCTGTACGAGCAGCGCAGATTCGAGGTCCCCAGCGACCGGATCTCCAACGACATGAAACTCGCGATCGTGTCCATCGAGGACCGTCGCTTCGCCGACCACGAGGGCGTCGACTGGCAGGGCACGCTGCGCGCGTTCCTCACCAACAGCGCCAGCGGCGAGGTCCAGCAGGGCGCCTCGACACTGGATCAGCAGTACGTGAAGAACTTCCAGCTACTGGTGGTGGCCAAGACCGACGCCGAGCGCCGCGCCGCCATCGAGACCACTCCGGCCCGCAAGATCCGGGAGATCCGGATGGCGCTCACGCTGGACCGGGAGCTGACCAAGGACGAGATCCTCACCAGGTACCTCAACCTCGTCCCGTTCGGTAACTCGTCCTACGGCATCCAGGACGCCGCGAAGACCTACTTCGGCGTCGACGCGGCCGATCTGAACGTCTCACAGGCCGCGATGCTGGCCGGCATGGTGCAGAGCTCGTCCAAGCTGAACCCCTACACCAACCCGGACGGCGTGCTGGCCAGGCGCAACACGGTGCTGGACACGATGATCCAGAACATTCCCAGCCGCGACGAGGAGTTCCGCGAGGCGAAGACCAAGCCGCTGGGCGTGCTGCCGGAGCCCAAGGGCCTGCCGCGCGGCTGCATCGCGGCCAACGACCGCGGCTTCTTCTGCGACTACGCGCTGCAGTACCTGGCCAACGCAGGCATCAGCCGCGAACAGATCGAGAAGGGTGGCTACCTGATCAGGACCACCCTCGATCCCGCCGTCCAGGACTCGGTGAAACGAGCGGTGACCGACGCGGCGAACCCGAACCTCGACAACATCGCGGAGGTCATGTCCGTGGTCGCGCCGGGGCAGGACACGCATCCGGTGCTCGCGATGGCCAGCAGCCGCACCTACGGCCTGAACCGGGACGCCAGCGAGACCGTGCAGCCGCAGCCGTACTCCATGGTCGGCGACGGCGCCGGCTCCATCTTCAAGATCTTCACCACCGCCGCGGCCATGGAGAAGGGCCTCGGCATCGATGCCCAGCTCGAGGTGCCTGGGCGGTTCGAGGCCAAGGGCATGGGTAACGGTGGCGCCCGCGGGTGCCCGGCCGCCACCTACTGCGTGGAGAACGCGGGCCGGTACAAGTCGCCCATGTCGGTGACCGAGGCGCTGGCCACCTCGCCGAACACCGCGTTCGTGAAGTTGATCCAGGCCGTCGGGGTCACCCCCACCGTCGACATGGCGGTCCGGCTCGGCATGCGCTCGTTCACCGAGGCGGGCACCTCGGGCCACGGCAACCAGAGCCTGGCGGACATGATCAAGGACCAGAACCTCGGCTCGTTCACCCTCGGCCCGGTCGCGATCAACCCGCTGGAGCTGTCCAACGTGGCCGCGACGCTGGGTTCCGGCGGCCGGTGGTGCCCGCCGAACCCGATCAAGGAGGTCATCGACCGCGAGGGCAAGCAGGTGCCGCTGACCCAGCAGGCCTGCGAGCAGGTGGTCGAGCCCGGCCTGGCCAATACTCTGGCCAACGCGATGAGCAAAGACGACACTTCGGGCACGGCGGCGGCCGCGGCCCAGTCGGTGGGTTGGAATTTCCCGATGTCGGGCAAGACCGGTACGACCGAGAGTCACCGCTCCTCGGCCTTCCTCGGTTTCACGAACGCGCTGGCCGCCGCGGTCTACGCCTACGGCGACAGCCCCACCCCCGGCGAGATCTGCTCGTTCCCGCTGCGCAACTGCGGCGACGGCAACCTGTTCGGCGGTAACGAGCCCGCTCGCACCTGGTTCAACGCGATCAAACCGGTGATACCGCTGTTCCCGCCGCCCGGGTTGCCCCCGCTGGACGACAAGTACGTGCGCGGCGCGAACAACGCGCAGGTGCCCGATGTCGTCGGCAAGACCCAGGGCGAGGCCACCGCGGCGCTGGTGGCCGCAGGCTTCCAGGTGTCGCCGGTGACCGGGGCGGGCGATCGCCCCAAGGGCACCGTGATGGGCACCGCGCCGAACGGATCGGCGATCCCCGGCTCGGTGATCACGCTGTACATCAGCGACGGCACCGTCCGGGCCGCGCCGCCGCCCGGGCCGCCCGCCCCGCCGCCGGGCATCCCGGGACTGCCGCTACCGCCGCAGCTGCCACCGATCCCGATTCCGATTCCGATCCCGCGCTGACAGGAGAAAGGGGCCGCGAACCACACGGTTCGCGGCCCCTTTTCTCGTCGCGGTCCTACAGCCGCGCCTTCACTGCGGCCGAAATGCGCGAGCCGTCGGCCTTGCCCGCGGCGAGCCCGGTGGCGATCTTCATGACCTGCCCCATCTGACGCATGCCGGGACGCTCGCCGATCTCCTCGGCGACCTGTGCGATGGCGGTGTCGGCGAGGTCGGCGACTTCGGCGTCGGTCAACTGGGTCGGCAGATACTCGTCGATGATGCGCGCCTCGGCGTGCTCGTTCGCCGCCAATTCGCCGCGCCCGGCCTGCGTGTATACCTCGGCGGATTCGCTGCGCTTCTTCGACTCCTTCTGCAGCACGGAGACGACCTCGGCGTCGGTGAGCTCACGCGCCTGGGTGCCGGCGACCTCGGCGGTCTGGATCGCCGACAGCAACATCCGCAACGTGGAAAGGCGCAGCGTGTCCTTGGCTTTCATCGCGGCGGTGAGATCCGCTCGCAGCTGCGATTTGAGTTCCGACATGCCGCTCACGGTAGCGGCTCCGGGGCGGTGGTCCCACTACATTTGCCGCGCGGCCCGATTTCCCGCCGAGAAAAGGGGCGCTTGTGCGGAAACACACTCGGCGCTCCTGAGCGAGGTCACCTATGCTGGGCAAATGCCCGTGATCTCGACCTCTGCTGTACGCACGACCGCGCTGGGAGCCGCCGGGGCCGCGGTGGCCGGAATCGGCTACGCCTCGCTGGTCGAACGCAACGCCTTCGTCCTACGGGAGGCGACCATGCCTGTGCTGGCGCCGGGGTCGTCGTCGCTGCGGGTGCTCCACCTCAGTGACCTGCACATGACGCCCGGGCAGAAGCTCAAGCAGCAGTGGCTGCGGGAACTGGACCGGCTGGAGCCGGACCTGGTGATCAACACCGGCGACAATCTCTCGCACCAGAAGTCGGTGCCCGCGGTGGTCCAGGCCCTCGGCGGATTGCTTTCCCGCCCGGGGCTTTTCGTTTTCGGCAGCAACGACTATTTCGCGCCGGTGGCGAAGAACCCGCTGAAGTACTTCAAGAAGGACCACCGCCGCACCTACGGCGCTCCGCTGCCGTGGAAAGACCTGCGCGCGGCCTTCACCGAGCGCGGCTGGCTCGACCTGACACACGTGCGCCGCGACCTCGAGGTGGCCGGTATCCGCATCGCCACCGCCGGCGTGGACGATCCGCACCTGCAGCGCGACCGGTACGACACCGTCGCAGGCGCCCCGAACCCGCTGGCCGATCTGCGGCTCGGCCTCACCCACTCCCCCGAGCCCCGAGTGCTGGACCGCTTCGCCGAGGACGGGTACGACTTGGTGCTGGCCGGGCACACCCATGGCGGCCAGTTGTGCCTGCCCGGCTACGGCGCGCTGGTCACCAACTGCGGAATCGACCGGTCCCGGGTGAAGGGTTCCTCGAAGTGGGGCGAGCACACCCGGTTGCACGTCTCCGCGGGTGTCGGCACCTCCCCGTGGGCGCCGTACCGTTTCTGCTGCCGTCCGGAGGCGACCTTGTTGACGCTGGTCGCCGCACCGCCGAAGCGACCGGGAGCCGACACGGGCCACGGAGTGTCGGCATCGGAGGCCGTCGCCCGCTAAGGTCCCCTGCCGAGACGTGTGGCAGGTAGGGGACAACTGTGAGTGGATTCGACGACCGGCGCGACGACCCGACGATCATGGGACGGCCCGCCGGGCCGCCGGATCCCCGGCAACAGCCCTTCCGCGCACCGCATTCCGCGTTTCCTCCGGCGGGAGACGACGCAGGTGCCCGGCCACCGGAGGCAGGAGCCGGTAGCCCCCGAGAGTGGTCCCCCTGGCAGCCGAGCGGATACGACGAACCGGCCCGCCCTCCTGTCACGCCTTGGCAGCGCGGCGCACCGGAGCAGCCGACCTCGAACGGGCCTGCCCCGATGTCCCCGTGGCAACCGGGAGCCGCGACAGGTGACGGCGACGGGCCGCTGGATCCGGGGCAGGTCGACCCAGCCACGCAGTGGCAGCCGAACCGAGAGCCCGCCCCGACACTCCAGTGGCAACCCGGCGTCCAGAGCGACCCACCGACATCTCGGCTGTCGGACGGCGACTCGGGCTCGCAGCCGCACACACCGGCCGAGCCGACCGTGCTCGCCGAGTGGGTCAGCCGACGGCCGGGGACCCCGGGCCGCGACGATCCCACCAGGTCGGCCCCACCCCTCGGGCAGACACCCTCCGACCAGTGGCAGACCCCGCCGGATCTCGTCCACGGGCGCAACGATCCGACGATGCTCGGACAGCCGCTCGGCGCACTCGACCAGCCCGCCCCCTTCGGCAACCGGACGCCGGGCCCCGGTGGCCAGGCGCCACCCCAGCTCGGCTATCCGGGCGCCGGTCCGTTCGGTCAGCCGGTCCAGGCTTCGCAGTGGCAACCCGCAGGCGGCCCGGTGCGGTACGGCACGCCGCCGGATGGCCGGTATCAGTCCGGCTACGGTCCGCAGCGCGGATTCGGAGGACCACCACCGAACCATCCGAACGGGAGCGGCCGAGGAAAGCTCGTGCTGTCGGCCGGCCTGGCGGTGTTGCTGGTGGCCGGTCTCGTGGCCGGAATAGTAGCCCTGAGCACGATGAAGACGGACGATGATTCCGCTCGGGACACCGCTCCATCGATGGTGAACGCCCTCACCACCACGACGGTGGACGCGCCCACCCGGACCACGACCAAAGCGGCACCCACGACGACCGCGCGGGGCTCCGGTGACAAAACACCGGTGATCCCCGGATATCAGGTCGTCAGAGCACCCGACAGCGGCGCAGCCTACGACGTGCCCGGCGACTGGACGATCGCGCCGCAAGGCACCATCGGCGGCTTCGGCGAGCCCCCGAACGCCGTCGCGGGTAAAGGCCTGGCCAGCGAGGGCAAGGGCTACTGCCCCGGATCGACCCGCACCGTCGCCTTCCTCACCGGCTCGGGGACCTCCGACCCGGGAAAAGCGGCCACCGAACTCGGCGTCAAGACCGCCACACTCGCCTATAAGGCGACGCCCGGCGGCACACCCGCTCTGCCCATGCCGCTGGCTTCGCTGGACGGCTCCCAGCACGGCATGTTCGTGGAGACCAAGGGCACCGTCACCGACGCCAAGCCCGGCTGCGCGAAGGCGTACTCCGTGTACACCGCGGCGTTCCCCAACGACAACGGGAACTTCGTCATGGTGATCGCCGCCGACACCGGCGTACCGCACGCCATCGACGCCGACACCGCCAAGCGCATCTTCACCAGCATCCGCCCCCTCGCAGGCTGACTGACCTGCCGGTTTAACGTCTCGGGCCGCCCTGTTGTAAGCTACTCCAGGTCCACTTCACGGGGTGTGGCGCAGCTTGGTAGCGCGCTTCGTTCGGGACGAAGAGGTCGCAGGTTCAAATCCTGTCACCCCGACTCGTGGTTGAGACGACGGGAAGGCCCCTGACCGGTTCACGGTCGGGGGCCTTCCTCGTTATCGAGGCAGCGGTGGCGACGCCGATGCCGGAGGGCAGCGAAAAGCAGGGTCGAACGCCACCCGCGACAGAATGGGGTTCGCCGTGACGACGCTCCTACCCGCGCCGACACCGCGTCGATCCGATGTCCGCAATGGCGGACGACCCGTTCACCGACGCATAGCTACCCGCGCTGGCCCGAATTCGTCTGTGCACCAGCAGCTTTAGTGAGGTGGGCCGATCCGGATGCGTAGGCCCGGCACCATGCAGGCCTGCGCGCGACCGGACTTGGGCGCTGCCCGTCGCGCGGCCACTGCGGCCGCTCGCCATTGCCGACGAACCCGACACGATGACGGTCGGCGGTCCGTCGTAGGTTGGACCGCTGGTATGCGGGAATATCATCGCTGGATACTTATTTCCGCAATCGACGAAAGGTCGGCAGATGAGCAAGCCCGCCGATAGCGTGCCCGCGGACAAACCGCTGTCCGGGAAGACCGCCCTGGTTACGGCGGCCTACACCGGAATCGGCCGGTCGATCGCGAAAACGCTTGCCGCGCAGGGTGCACAGGTCGTGGTGCACCATCCGCACTTTCCCGAGCCCGCCGCGGACGTGGTGAAGGAGATCACCGAGGCAGGCGGCTCGGCGCTGGCACTGGCGGCGGACATCGCCGATCGCGGTGAGTACGAGGAACTGGTGCAGGCGCTGCTCGACGAATGCGGCGGCTGGCACGTGCTGGTCAACACCGCGGCGGTACCGGAGTCCGAGCCGTTCCCGAAGCTCAGCTCGGAGGCGTTCGACAGCGCTTTCGCGGCGACGGTGAAGGGCGTGTTCCACGGCCTGCAGCTGGCCTTGCAGCGTTTGGCCGACGAGGGCCGGATCATCACGGTCTGCGATCCCGCGGACCCGGGCAGCGCGGTGCACGACGCGACGCGCGGCGCGGTCGAGCAGCTCGGCCAGGCCGTGGCCCCGGACTTCGTGCCGCGGCGGATCACCGTCAACACGGTCAGCTACGGCGTCGGCACGACCGACAACGCGGAACTCGAGACCGCCCTCGCCGCGCTCGAGCCGGCCGAGCCGGGCGCGGTGGTCGCCTATCTGGCCGGCGCCGGGGCGAGCACGGTGAACGCGCAGGTGATCCGGCTCAACGGCACCGGCGGCCGCTAGCCCTGCGGCGCGCCCGCCGCAGCGAGCGCGCCGCAGGACGGTCAGGCGACGATCGTGCTGCCGTAGGTACTGAAGCCCCGGCCCAGCGCCTGGCAGGTGAAGCTGCCGTGGAAACCGACCTGGCACGACGCTCCGGCGTGCTCGATGATCGGACCCCACGGTCCCGAGCCGGTCTTCACGTCGTCGATGCGAGGATTGCCACCTGGCAGGGTGTACGGCGTGCCCGGATCGAAGGTGGGATGCGCGGGCAGCCAGGGCTGGTCGATCGCGATTTCGTTTACCGGCACCGGCACCGGCACGTACGTGTCGCCGATGTAGTAGCTCATATACATGGGAGAGGCGAGATCACATCCGAGCGAGCCGTTCGCGAAGATCGCGCAGTTCGTGCTGCCCACCGAAAAGTAGACCGTGCCCGCGTCCGCTTGGGCGTTACCGGCCGCGAGGATCGGCGCCGCCGCCACCGCGGCGAGCGCTCCGGCGAACTTCGTGCTGCGCTTCATATTGTCTCCCTGTTGCTTCGCTGATGGACAACCGGTCCGATGACTCTGCTGAGTCTGTCGAACCGGGACGGGATTCCGTTTCGCCGGGCCCCACCGACCGGTCGTCCGGGCACCGCGCCACGCACGGCGCGGTGAGCAGACGCTAACGCGGCGATAACTTACGGACACCCCATCGACATGCGAGGTCAATAGCGTATACAGCCATGTCGACACGGATAGCGACCCTGGCGGACGCGGCGGGCAAATCCCTGCGCGACGTGGTGTACGAGGCACTGCGCAGCGAGCTCATGAACGGGGACATCAAGTTCGGCGAACGTCTGACCGAGCCGAAACTCTCCGCGCGATTCGGCATTTCGCGCACGCCGATCCGCGAAGCGCTGACCGTCCTGTGCTCGGACGGACTGCTGCAACGCGAAGAATACGGCTTCAGTCCGGTCCGGCCGAGCATTCCGCTGATCCGGGACCTGTACGAGTTGCGAATCACCCTGGAACTGGGCGGTCTTCAGCGCGCGATGACCAATCCCGCGGTCGCGCACGACCGGGAGCTGCTGGAATCCGAGCGCGCCGCCTGGCTGGAGCTGCGCGCCGACCCACCGGAACAGGAGCCAGGTTTCGTGGTGCGCGATGAGGAATTCCACGTCACGCTGCTCACCGCGGCGGGCAACACCGAGATGGTGCGGGCACTCAAAGCGGTGAATTCCCGCATCCGTCACGTGCGCATGTACGACTTCATGGTCAACAACCGGATCGAGACCACCATCGCCGAGCATCTGGGCATCCTCGACGCCGTGCTGGCGGACGATCTCCCGCTGGCGTATCGGCTGTTGCACACGCACATCGGTGAATCGCTGGACGTGGTGCTCGAACGGGTCACCCGTGCGATCGCGGCGATGTCGCTGGCCACGGATTAGCGGGGAGCGGTAGTGGGGCTGGAATTCGATGCGGTGCTCGTCGCGAACCGCGGCGAGATCGCGTGCCGCATCATGCGTAGCGCCCGGGCACTCGGGCTGAAGACGGTCGCGGTGTACTCCGACGCGGATGTCGGGGCGGCGCACGTCGAGATGGCCGACGTCGCCGTGCGTCTGGGTCCTGGCCCGGCCGCGGAGTCATACTTGCGCGCCGACTTGGTGGTCGACGCGGCGCTGGCGACCGGGGCCGGGGCCATTCATCCCGGCTACGGATTCCTCTCGGAGAACGCGGAGTTCGCCACGGTGGTGGAGGAGGCGGGCATCGCGTTCGTCGGACCCACTGCCGAGCAGCTGCGCGTCTTCGGCGACAAGCACACCGCCCGTACGGCGGCGCGTGCGGTCGGCGTACCGCTCATTCCGGGCAGTGACCTGCTCGAAGCGGCCGATCACGCGGTGGCGGAGGCGGAGCGGATCGGCTTTCCCGTGATGCTCAAGGCGGTCGGCGGCGGTGGCGGCATCGGCATGCAGGCTTGCTTCGGCCCGGACGAGGTGCGCGCGGCCTACGAGCGCGTGCAGCGCATCGCGGCGGCGAACTTCGGTTCGGCGGGCGTCTTCCTGGAGCGTTTCGTCGCGCGGGCCAGGCACGTCGAAGTGCAGTTGTTCGGTGACGGCCACGGCCGCGTCGTCAGCCTCGGCACCAGGGACTGCTCGCTGCAACGCCGCAACCAGAAGGTGATCGAGGAGGCGCCCGCGCCGGGACTCCCCGCGCAACTGTCGGAGCGCCTGCTCGCCGCGTCCCGGGAACTCGCCCGCTCGGTCGGGTACCGCTCGGCCGGGACGGTGGAATTCGTCTACGACGCCGACAACGGAGCCGCGTCGTTCCTGGAGATGAACACCCGCTTGCAGGTGGAACATCCGGTCACCGAGGCGGTCACCGGCGTCGATCTGGTGGAGTGGATGCTGCGCCTGGCAGGCGGGGACACCTCGATGGTGGACGAACTGCCCGAGAGCGGTCCTGCGATCACCGGTCACGCGGTGGAAGCCCGCGTCTACGCGGAAGATCCCGGCCACGATTACCGCCCCAGCGCGGGCCTGATCACGGCCGCGCGCTTCCCGGACGACGTACGGGTGGACACGTGGGTCGACACCGGTTCTGAGGTCAGCCCGTATTACGACCCGTTGCTGGCGAAGGTGATCAGCGCGGGCGAGAGCCGAGCGGACGCCTTCGCCGCGCTGCGCACCGCGCTCGCCGCCACGCGGATCTACGGCGTGCAGACGAACCTGCCGCAGCTGCGCCAGGCCACGGCCGAAGGCCGGGTCCTGCGCACCGAGCACACCACCACCACGGTGGCCGAGATCCGCCCGGTCGGCCGACGCATCGACGTTCTGCGCGGCGGGACCATGACCACGGTGCAGGACCACCCCGGTCGGATCGGCCTGTGGAACGTCGGCATACCGCCGTCCGGCCCGATGGACGACCTCTCCTTCACCCTCGCCAACACCGCGGTCGGCAACCCGGCCGGGGCCCCCGCGCTCGAATGCACCCTGGAGGGCCCCCGATTGCGGTTCTCCGATACCACCCTCGTGTGCGTGACCGGTGCGCCTGCTCCGGTGACCGTGGACGGTCGCTCGGTGTCCATGTGGGAGCCCGTCAGGGTGGCCGCGGGCGCGGTGCTGGACATCGGCGCACCCACCGACACCGGCCTGCGCACCTATCTGGCGGTGCGCGGCGGTATCGACGCGCCGCTCTATCACGGCAGCGCGGCCACCTTCACCCTCGGCGGATTCGGCGGGGTGACCGGTAGCGCCGTAACCACCGGCGACGTGCTCGGCATCGCCCCGGTCGACGCGAGCGCACTCGGCTCTCCCGCCGCGGTGCCGCCGGATGAGCGGCCCGGTTTCACCCACGAGTGGCAGCTCGCGGTAGGCGTCGGCCCGCAGACCTCCGCGTACTTCACCGACGCCGACATGATCCAGTTCTGCACGCACCCGTGGCGGGTCGGCAGCCACGCCAATCGCACCGGCATCCGCTTGGAGGGCCCGAAACCGGCCTGGTCGCGCACCGATGGCGGCGAGGCCGGGCTGCACCCGTCCAACCTGCACGACAACCCCTACAGCGTGGGCGCGCTGAACGTCTCCGGTGACACGCCCATCCTGCTCGGACCCGACGGCCCGAGCCTCGGCGGATTCGCCTGCCCGCTGACGGTGGTGTCCGCGCATCGCTGGCGGATGGGACAGTTGCGTCCCGGCGACTCGGTGCGGTTCGTGCCGGTCGACGACGACAAGGCGGCCGCGTTGCGTTCGTCCGGTGGCGGTCGCGTGCCGGATCTGGTCACCAATGCTGCTGCGGCCCTGCGTGATCGCGGTGTTCTCGGCGGACTCGACGCGTCGCGGGACCGTCCGCGGGTGCGGTACCTGCGCGCCGGGGACGACAACATCCTGGTCGAATACGGCGAGATGGTGCTCGATCTCGGGCTGCGCATGCGGGTGCACGCGCTGGCCGAAAGCCTCGCCGGCGTCCGGCTGCCCGGCATTCTCGACGTGACGCCCGGCGTCCGGTCCCTGCACATCCACTTCGACCCCGCGGTGCTGCCGCTGTATCGGCTGCTCGGCACGTTGACCGAACTCGAACTCGAGCTGCCCGCCACGACCGACCTGGTGGTGCCGAGCCGCACCATCCGGTTACCGCTGTCGTTCGACGACCCGTCCATCGCCGAAGCCATCGACCGTTACCGCAGCGGTGTGCGCGACACCGCGCCATGGCTGCCGTCGAACATCGAGTTCATCCGCCGTATCAACGGGCTCGCCTGCGTGGACGATGTGCGCACCACCGTCTTCGACGCCGAGTATCTGGTGCTCGGACTCGGAGACGTATACCTCGGTGCGCCGCTGGCGGTTCCGCTGGATCCGCGGCACCGCCTGGTCACCACCAAATACAATCCGGCGCGCACCTGGACCCCGTCGGATGCCGTCGGCATCGGCGGCAAGTACCTGTGCGTCTACGGGATGGCCTCCCCGGGCGGCTATCAACTGATCGGCCGCACGGTGCCGATCTGGTCAAGCTACCGGCAGTCCGCGCCGTTCGAACCGGGCACGCCCTGGCTGTTCCGGTTCTTCGATCGCATCGTCTGGGAACCGGTCGGCGCGCAACAGTTGCTCGAGTACCGGCGCGCGGCCGAGGCGGGCAGGTTCGACGCCGAGGTGAGCGAGGGCAGTTTCGCGCTCGCCGACCACCTGCGCCTGTTGCGCACCGAGGCCGACGCCATCGCCGAGTTCGAGGCCGGGCAGGCCGCCGCGTTCGAGGCGGAGAAGGACGCGTGGCGGGCGGCGGGCGAATTCGAACGCAGCACCGTCGCGCCCGTCGCCACGCCGATCGACAACCCGCTCGCCGGGCTGCCCGCCGACGCGACCGTGGTGTCGGCGCCGATGATCGGCAATGTCTGGCGGGTGGAAGTCGAACCAGGTCAGCAGGTCGAGGCCGGTGCACCGGTGGCCGTCCTGGAGGCGATGAAACTCGAACTGCCCGTGCACAGCCCGAGCGCGGGCACCGTGCTGAAGGTACTGACCACCCCCGGCGCCAAGGTGGAGCCGGGGACGCCACTAATCGTGATCGGAGTCGACTGAATGCCCGCAGGCGTCCTAGGCAATACGGCGGCCGACCCCGTCGATCGCGTCGCGGCCGCCTATCGGCGGATCGCCGAGGTCGATCGGCCGGAGGTGTGGATCACCCTGCGACCGGAATCCGAGGTCGCCGCCGAAGCGGCCACCCTTGCGCGGCGGCTCGCCGCCGGAGAGTCCTTGCCGCTGGCCGGAGTTCTGGTGGCGGTGAAGGACAACATCGATGTGGCGGGGCTGCCGACCACTGCGGCCTGCCCGGAGTTCGCCTACCTGCCGGAGGTGACCGCGGCGGCGATCGAGCGATTGCTCGCGGCCGGGGCGCTGGTGCTGGGAAAGACGAACCTGGATCAGTTCGCCACCGGGCTGGTCGGGACGCGCAGCCCGTACGGCGCGGTGCGCAACGCCCGCTATCCGGAGCTGGTGGCGGGTGGCTCCAGTTCCGGTTCCGCCGCCGCGGTGGCGCTCGGCATCGCGGACATCGGCATCGGCACCGATACAGCCGGGTCCGGCCGCGTGCCCGCGGCACTGCACGGGATCGTCGGCATCAAGCCCACCTTGGGAGTGATCCCGGCGCATGGGACCGTGCCCGCCTGCGCCGATTACGACGCCGTCACGGTCTTCGCCACCGACCTCGACTCGGCGGTGTCCGCGGCCGCGGTGATGGCGGGCCCCGAGCCGCGCGACCCGCGCAGCCGGACCTGGCCCGCCGACGTCCGGCTGGCAGCCCCGCTCGCGCCGCGCATCGCCGTGCCGCGCCCGGAGGACCTGACCGCGCTCGGCGAGCCGTATCGGGAAGCGTTCGCCCGCACCGTCGCCGGTGTCGCCGAAATCGGCGCGAAGACCGGGGAAATCGACATCTCCGTCCTGATCGACGCCGCGCTCTTGCTCTACGACGGTGCGCTCGTCGCCGAACGTCATGCCGCGGTGGGCGCGTTCCTGGACACCGCTCCGGCGGGCGCCGACCCCACGGTCACCGCGATCATCGGCGCGGCGCGGGAGAAGACCGGCACGGCGTTCGCCGCCGATCTCGAGCGGCTGGCCCGCGCGAAGGCGGCGGCCGCAGGACTGCTGCACGGCTTCGACGCACTGCTGCTGCCGACGACCACCGAACACCCCAGCATCGCAGCGGTGCGAGCCGATCCGATCGGAATCAACCGGCGGATGGGCACATACACCAATTTCTGCAATCTGCTGGACATGGCCGCCGTCGCCGTCCCCGGCGCGTCCACCGCCGACGGCGCGCCGTTCGGAGTCATGCTGGTCACCCCCGCCTTCGCCGATCAGGTGGCCGTCGACCTCGCCGCCCGCCTGCTCGGTTCGGAGAGCTCGCCGCTGCTGGTCGACCGCGGTGTCGACCTCGCCGTCTTCGGAGCACACCTGCGTGGGCAGCCGCTGCACTTCCAGCTCGAGCAACTCGGCGCCCGCTTTCTCGGCGAGATCCGGACCACCGACGCCTACCGGCTGACCGCTCTCGACACCACGCCGCCCAAGCCGGGGCTGGTGCGGCACGGACCGGGCCGCGGCGCCCCGATCGAGGGAGAACTGTTCCGCGTCTCCGCCGCCGGGTTGGGTGCGTTCCTCGCCGAGCTTCCCGCTCCCATGGCCCTGACCAGCATCGAACTCGCCGACGGCCGCGAGGTCGTCGGTTTCACCTGCACCTACGATGCCGCGAGCGCCGCTACCGACATCACCCATCTCGCGAGCTGGCGCACCTACCTCCAGCGTCGTTCCTAGGTCGCGCTTTTCACCGATGGCCCATGGCCGCGAGGGCTCCTCGCCGCCATGGGCCATTGCGCTGCCCACCTGATTAGACATTTGTTCTAGACAGTTGTGCCAGTCTGTGTTAGACATATGTCTAAGACATTTGGTCAATCCAGTGGGAGTCGAGGAAAGTCATGAACGCCAAATCCGTAAGCCAGCTCCGCGTGCTCGTCGCCGGCGGCGGCATCGGCGGCAATGCCGTTGCGCTGCAACTGCTCCGGTCCGGCATCCGGGCCACCGTCGTGGAGCGCGCCTCGGCGCCGCGGCCCGGCGGGCAGGCCGTCGACCTGCGCGGGCCCAGTCGCGAGGTGGCCGCGCGGATGGGCATGATGCCGGGCATCCGCGCGAACCAGCTCGACGAGCGCGGCATGAAGTACGTGGACGCCGCGGGCGGGGAGATCCTTCGCATGCCCGCCGAACTCTTCGACGGCAAGGGCGGGGTCGCCGAAATCGAGATCACCCGTGGGGATCTCAACCAGGTGCTGCTCGACCTGCTCGCCGCCGAAGGCGGCGTCGACTACCGGTACGGCGAGTGGATCACCGAGATCCGGCAGGACGACGCGGGCGTCGACGTCACCTTCGCCTCCGGTGCGACCGAGCGGTTCGACATCGTAATCGGCGCGGACGGGCTGCACTCCGCCACCCGCCGGATGGTCTTCGGCCCCGAGGAACAGTTCGCGACGTACCTGGGCGGATACATGTCGTTCTTCACGCTGCCGCGCCCGGAAGACCTGGAGCCGCACTGGTTCACGATGCATTCGCTGGTGGGCGCCACCGGGCTGGGCATGCGTCCGGACGCCGACCCGGCCACCTGCAAGGCGCTCGTCGTGATCCGCGCGGCCGCCGATCCCGCGCTGCGCCGGGATGTCGCCGCACAGCAGCAGTTCATCCGCGACCGCCTGGCCGGCGGCGGCTGGGAATCGGCTCGCATCGCGGCGGCCGTGTCCGAGGCGCCGGACTTCTACTTCGACGAGTTGGCCCGGATCGACATGCCGAGCTGGGTCGAGGGCCGAGTGGTCCTGCTCGGCGACGCGGGCTACTGCGGTTC
This sequence comes from Nocardia gamkensis NBRC 108242, assembly GCF_001612985.1. Classification (GTDB taxonomy): domain Bacteria; phylum Actinomycetota; class Actinomycetes; order Mycobacteriales; family Mycobacteriaceae; genus Nocardia; species Nocardia gamkensis. Next base: position 18,248 of record NZ_BDBM01000020.1, read on the forward strand.
ACCGCTCACCGGCCAGGGAACCGCGATGGCGCTGGTGGGCGCGTACGTCCTCGCCGGTGAGCTGGCCGCGCACGCCGACAACCCCGACCGGGGCCTGGCCCGCTACCAGGAAGTGCTGCGCCCCTTCGTGAAGACGGCCCAGCAGTTGCAGCCGGGCGGCCTGAACGCTATGACGCCCAAGTCTCGCTTCGGCATCCGCGCGGGCCACGCCCTCAGCAAGCTGATGATGTCGAAGGCGATGCGCCCGGTGATGATGCGGATGTTGAGCAAGACCGAGAGCTACGACCTGCCCGACTACTCGGCCGCGACGGTCTGAGCCCACGCGCGGCGGGCTCGCGCTTCGACCGGAGTCCCGCGCGGCTCCGGTCGACGACGTGCCGGATCAGGCGATCACCGTCCGGTCGTCGAGCAGGAACGGCAGCACGAAGTCGCGCAGCATCGCCCGTTCCTCGTCTTCCCCCGCACCGGGCAGCGACAGCAACGACACCATCGCACGCACCACCCACCGACCGACGCGCTCGGCGGCGACGGCGGGCAGCCCGGGGCGGAATCCGGCGACGAAGTCCGTGGCCAGCGCGTCCACCACGCCCGCCGAATTCGCCAGCTGGGCAACGATGCCCGCGTTGGACGGTTCGAACCAGACCGCCAGATGCGGCGTTTTCCGTACCTCGGCGAGCAGCGCGGTCAACGTGTCGAGCAACTGCTCCCCCGGCTCCGCGCCCGCGGGCGCCGCGCGGTCGCGCCAGACTCGCTCGATCAACTGCCGCGCCTCCCGCCCCGCGAAGGCCACATACAGCGCCTGCCGATTCTCGAAGTAGCGATACAGCGTCGCCCTGGAACAGCCTGCGGCGTCCGCGACTTCGGCCATGCCGACCCCGCTGACGCCCTTGTCGATGAACAGCGCGCGCACCGCGTCGAGAATGCGCTCACCGGCCAGCTCGGTGCGGCCGTCGGCCAGCCAATCGCCACTCATGCCGTGTCCTCTCCTACTTCACCGCACCGCGGCGCCACTCCGACAGCGGTACCGACCGCCGCGCCGAGTTCTCCGGCCCGCCGACGCCGGGTTCACCCGCTGCGGCGCGGGCGACGCGCGCGGTCCGGGTCGCGCCACCTCGCCGCTCAGGCCCTGCACCGGAACGGCACAGTAGTCGGCCTGCGAACGTACGGACCGCTCGCGTACTCGACCGCGTCGATGTCGACCACGTACTCGGGGAACCGATCGAGCAGCTCCTCGAGCGCGACCCTGGCCTGCATCCGCGCCGCCGCCGCACCGAGACAGTGGTGCGGCCCGTGCCCGAAGGTGAGGATGCGCTGCGGGTTCCGGTCGATGTCCAGTTCGGCGGCGTCCGCGCCGAACGCCCGCTCGTCGCGGTTGGCGGACCCGAACACCAGCAGCACTTTCCGCCCCGCTCGCACCGTCTTCCCGGCCAGTTCGACATCGCGCGTCGCGGTTCGCGCCAACCCTTGCACCGGCGAGGTGAGCCGGGCGAACTCCTCGATCGCGACGCGAATCCGGTCCGGCTCCGCGGCGAGCGCGGCGCGCTGGTCCGGGTGCTGTTGCAGCAGTTGCACGGCGCCGCCGAGCAGGCCCGTGGTGGTGTCGTTGCCGCCCGCGACCATGGTCCAGGCGTAGGCGAGGATTTGGATCAGCCCGCGCACGTCCGTGTCGTCGGCCGCCATTCCCGCCTGGACCAGCAGTGACACCGTGTCGTCGCCGGGATCGGAGCGCCTGCGTTCGATCAGCCCGGCGAAGTAACCCATCATCTCCGCCGACGCCGCCTGCGCCTTGGTGTTCGTCCGGTCGATGCTGCCCGCGACGACGGCGTCGGTCCACCCGTCGAACTTCGCCCGGTCCTGTTCGGGCACCCCGAGGTAGTACGCCACCACCATGCTCGGCAGCGGCTTGAACAGCTGCTCGACGATGTCACCGCCGCCCTGTGCCCCGAGGTGGTCGAGCCGGTCGCGCACGAACCGGCGGACCACCGGCTCGACTTCCTCGACCTGACGCGGGATGAACCCGCGAGCGACCAGTTTGCGGAAGTCGGTGTGCTGCGGCGGGTCCTGCATCACCAGCGGCGGGTTGTCGGTCAGGCCGAGTTCGTCGAGTTCGCCGTATTCCACCGTCAGCCCGTCGCGAGAGGAATACGTTTCGCTGTCGCGTGCCGCCGCGTACACGTGCTCGTGCCGGGTGAGCACCCAGTAGTCGTTCTCCGGGCGCGCCGCGGGCACGACGTGCTGCACCGGATCGTGCTCACGCAGCGCCCCGTACATCTCCCAAGGCGATGCCCAAGTGGCGCCGGAACGGAGTTCGAACACTGGAGCCGACCGATACGCAACGTTCACCATGTATCGACCGTAAGACAGAACTAAGGATCTGTCTAGAACAGGTTCCAGAAGGCGGGCTGTCCGCCCTCGCGACCAGCCCAGCCGCACCTTTCCGCTGCGGACCCGGTGCCGCCACCCACCGGTTACCTTCGGCAGCGGCAACCACCGTGTCGTTGCCGGTCAGCTCCAGGAAGAGCCGGTGCGAGCGTCCGCTCCGCATCCGCGTCCACCGGGCCGGCCACCCCTCGTAGACCGGCCCGGCGGACACCACCCCCGAGGTCCGGCCTGTCACCCCTCGAGACAGGTCGTTCCCCGGTTCGCACCTTCGGTGCTGGGCTTGTTCCTCCCGCGAGACAAACAATGCAGGCCGGCGCTTGGCACGCACTTAAGAAGACCTTGCAAGATCGAAACCGCAGGTGAGCGCACCTTTACCAAGCGGTGCCCGGCAAGCTCCTACCGCGCGGGGCCGGATCGCGGGATGATGGTGACGAGTGCGCCGAACGATTGGGAGCGACGATGGAAACCGTGGTGGTCTGGATTCTGGCCAGCCTGCTGTACTGGTGGGGCCTGCTGTAGGTGTACGAACCTGGCCGCCCGAACCCGGCCAGGTCCACTACAGTCCCCGCGAAAGTCCGGCGCACCGCGGCGACGGAAGCGCGCAGCCTGCGATGCCGATCGGTTCGATGGGGCGGGCGCCGTGGGTCACCGCAGACGTTCTACGGCTACCTTCGTCACTTCCACCAGCAAGTCGCTGTTCGCCTCGGCGTCCGCGTCGGACTTGCGGCTCATGATCGCGATCACGATCGGCGCCCGGCCACCCTCGGGCCAGACGATCGCGACGTCGTTGGCCGAGCCGTAGGAGCCGGTGCCGGTCTTGTCGCCGGTCACCCAGTTCGCGGGCAACCCCGCGCGGATGCGTTCGCCGCCGGTGGTGTTCGCCTTCAGCCAGGCCACCAGCTGATCGCGTTCGGGCGCGCCGAGCGCGTCGCCCAGCGCCGAAGCGCGGTAGTCCGCCGCCAGCGCGGCGGGCGTGGTGGTGTCCCGCTCGTCACCGGGGATCGCGGTGTTGAGTTCCGTTTCCCAGCGGTCGAGCCTGCTCGCCGGATCGCCGAGCGTGCGAAGGAATGCCGTGAGCCCCTCAGGCCCGCCGATCTCGCGCAGCAACAGGTTGCCCGCGGTGTTGTCGCTCCGGGTGATCGCGGCCTCGGCCACTCGCGCCAGGGTCATCCCGTCGACCACTCCCGCACTGGTCACCGGCGAGTGCTCGACCAGATCCGCTTCGTCGAACCGGATCACTCGATCGAAATATCCCGTGTCGAGCGGATGCGATCGCAGCAGGGCGGCCGCCGCGAGCGCCTTGAAGGTGGACAGGAACGGGAAACGCTCGTCGGCGCGGTGGGTCACCGTCCTGCCGGTGCCGGTGTCCACCGCGAACAGCCCGATCTGCGCGCCGTAGCGAGCCTCCAGGTCCGCCACGCTCGTGCTCGCGGCGGGACTTACTTGGACGCTGGATGTGATCGAACCCGGCTGCGCCGCATCCGTGCCCGTGCCGCAACCGGCCAGCAGAGCCAATGCGGCGGCGAGCGCCACCCGGTGGTCGCGTGTCAGCCGAGACATGCCATCACTCTGGCACCCGGGCACCTACCGGGCAAACAGGATCGGCCGGACACGCCGAAGGCAGGCGCGCGCCGATGACGCACACCTGCCTTCGATGCGGGCGCTCAGCCCTGCGAGCTGTCGTCGAGCCCGGCGCGCACGCCCTCCTCGACCCGCTTGCCGAGGTCGGCGTCCACGTTCTTCCAGTACTCGAAAACCCGGCCGAGCACCGGTTCCCGCACACCGCCGAGCACGTGGCCGACGATGTTGCGCACCAGCCGCTCGCGTTGCGCGTCGTCGAGCACCTCGCGGACCAGGGTGCCCGCCTGGGTGAAGTCACCGTCCTCGGCGTGCCGCAGGTAGCCTGCCCGCACGATGGCCGGGTCGAAGTCCCAGATTCCGCCGTCGGGCGCCCGCTCGGGGGCGGCGTGCGGCCCACCGAACGAATTCGGCGCGTACACCGGCACATTCGGCTCGTTGTAGTGGTACCGCATGGCGCCCTCCTTGGAGTAGGAGTTCACCTCCGCCGCCCTGGCCTGGTTCGGCGGCAACTGCGCGTAGTTGGTGCCGATGCGGTAGCGGTGCGCGTCCGCGTAGGCGAAGACGCGGCCGAGCAGCATCTTGTCCGGCGAGAAGCCGATGCCGGGAACCACATTCGACGGCTCGAACGCGGCCTGCTCGATATCGACGAAGTAGTTGCGCGGGTTGCGGTTCAGCGTCCACTTGCCGACTTCGAGCAAGGGGTAGTCCTTGTGCGACCACACCTTGGTCAGGTCGAACGGGTTGAACCGGTAGCCTTCCGCCTCCGCGACCGGCATGACCTGTACGTACACCGTCCAGCTCGGGAAGTCGCCGCGCTCGATCGCCTCCCACAGGTCCTTGCGGTGGTAATCGGCGTCCTCGCCCGCGATCCGGTCGGCGTCGGCCTGGGTCAGGTATTCGATGCCCTGGTCGGTCTTGAAGTGGTACTTGACCCAAAAGCGCTCGCCCGCGGCGTTGATCCACTGATAAGTGTGCGATCCGTAACCGTTCATGTGCCGGTAGGTCTTCGGGATGCCGCGATCGCCCATCAGCCAGGTCACCTGATGCGCGCTCTCCGGGCGAAGGGTCCAGAAATCCCACTGCATGTTGTGATCGCGAAGACCGTTGCCGGGCAGGCGCTTCTGCGACCGGATGAAGTCGGGGAACTTGATCGGGTCCTTGATGAAGAAGACGGGCGTGTTGTTGCCGACGAGGTCGTAGTTGCCGTCCTCGGTGTAGAACTTCACCGCGAATCCGCGCGGGTCACGCCAGGTGTCCGGGCTGCCCTGCTCACCGGCCACGGTGGAGAACCGCGCCAGCGACTCCGTGCGCGCGCCGGGCTGGAACAGTTTCGCCTTGGTGTACCTGCTGACGTCGTTGGTCACGACCAGTTCGCCGTAAGCGCCCGCGCCTTTGGCGTGCACGATGCGTTCCGGCACCCGTTCCCGGTTGAACTGGGCGAGCTTCTCGATGAGGTAGTGGTCGTGCAGCAGGATCGGGCCTTGTGCGCCCGCGGTGAGCGATTCGTCGTCGCTCTCTACCGGGATACCGGTGTTCGTGGTGGTCGGCTCGGTCATCGGACTCCTCGGCTGGTGAACATCGTCCCGGGAGTGCTACCCGGGGTGGCAGGGTGCGGACCGCTACTCGGAACGGCAGGTCGGGCACAGCCCCCAGAAGACGACCTCGGCTTCATCGACCACGAATCCGTGAGCGTCCGAAGGGTCCAGACATGGGGCTTCGCCCACGGCGCAGTCGACATCCGCGACCGCACCGCAGCTTCGGCACACCAGATGGTGGTGGTTGTCACCGATCCGGGTCTCGTATCGCGCGGACGAGCCCGCGGGCTCGATCCGCCGCAGGATCCCGGCGCGCACGCAAGCGCGCAAGACGTCGTAGACAGCCTGCGTGGACACCGAGCCCAGCGCGTCCCGGACGGTGGCGGCCACCGTGTCGGCATCCGAATGCGGCCGCGCGGCAACCGCGTCCAGCACCGCGATCCGCGGGGCGGTGACCCGCAAACCCGCTGCTCGCAGCCACTCGCGTGGATCGGCGCCGTTGGTGTGCATGCTTCGATTCTTGCCATTTTCTGGAATAAGTCAAGAAAACAATCTGGAATCATTCAAGAAAAGTTTCGGCCCGAAGACCGCGTCTACCGGCCGCGACTCGCCGAGCACGACCGCGAACACGACCGCCCCGAAGTGGCCGACGTCACAAATCTGCCTCGGAATAGCTTGCGGGAGCCGGTGGTTGAACCCCCTGTCGGCGTCCGGACAGCCCCGGGCCGCACCCTTCGTCGCTTCGAGCGACCACCCGCCGAGAGGCGCTTGTGGGACGTCGACACCCACCGCCGGCGTCCGGACAGCCCCGGGCCGCACCCCTTTGTCGCTACGAGCGACCACCCGCCGAGAGGCGCTTGTGGGACGTCGACGGTTGTGACACCGATATGGTGTCCGAGCTCGCAGCGCCGCCGGATTCCTCGCGAATCCGGCGGCGTTGTCATTTCCGACCACATCGTCGAGTGACACCCGAGCGTGCCACCGACGGAGTTCTTCGCCGAGTCGTGCTCGCTCTGCGGCGGCGGGGGGCGATGCGGGAGGATGCACTTCATGGCGTCGCAGGACGGGACCTTGCACCGCAGGCTCGGGCTCACCGATTCGGTGGTCATCGGGTTGGGCGCGATGGTGGGGGCGGGGATATTCGCGGCGCTGGCGCCCGCGGCGGCTTCGGCCGGAAGTTGGTTGCCGGTGGCGCTCGCGGTGGCGGCGGTGCTGGCGTACTGCAATGCGACGTCGTCGGCACGGCTGGCGGCGCGGTATCCCGTGTCCGGTGGAACGTATGTCTACGGGCGGGAGCGGCTAGGGCCGTTCTGGGGATATCTCGCGGGGTGGGGATTCGTCGCGGGCAAGTCCGCCTCGTGTGCGGCGATGGCGCTGACCGTCGGCAGCTACGCCTGGCCCGAGCAGGCGCATGCCGTGGCGGTAGGGGCGGTGGCGGCGATCACCGCCGTCAACTACACCGGGGTGCAGAAGTCGGCGTTCGTGACCCGGGTGCTCGTCGCGGTGGTGCTCGCGGTGCTGGCCATCGTCATCGTGATCGGGCTGGCGGGAACGCACTCGGCGGCAACGGCCTTGCCCGACCGGATCGGCCCGCGCGAGGTGCTCACGGCGGCGGGGTTGCTGTTCTTCGCGTTCGCGGGGTACGCCCGCATCGCCACGCTCGGCGAGGAGGTACGCGACCCGCGACGCACCATTCCCCGTGCCGTCATGATCGCGCTCGGACTCGCCCTCGTGGTCTACGCGCTGGTGGCGGTCGCGGCGCTGAGCGTGCTCGGCTCCGCCGGACTGGCCCAGGCCACCGATCCACTGGCGCGAGTGGTCGGTGCGGCAGGCGTCCCCGCAGCCGCTCCGGTGGTGCGGATCGGCGCGGTACTCGCGGCGACCGGTTCGCTGCTCGCGTTGATCCTCGGCGTGTCACGCACGGTGCTCGCCATGGCGCGGGACCGTTATCTGCCGGGCGCGCTCGCCGCCGTGCATCCGCGGTTCGGGGTGCCACACCGCGCGGAACTGGTGGTCGGCGCGATGGTCGCCGTGGTGGCCGCGCTGTTCGATCTGCGCGCGGCCATCGGATTCTCCTCGTTCACCGTGCTCTTCTACTACTTGATCGCCAACATCTCCGCCGCGACCCTGACCACCGAGGAGAACCGCCCGCCCCGGTGGGTCCCCGTGGTCGGCGCGGTGGGCTGCGTCGTCGTCGGGTTCTCCCTGCCCCTCGGCTCCGTGCTCGCCGGGCTCGGTGCGCTGGCACTCGGCACCGCGTTATATGGCCTGGCCAGGCGCTCCCGCCGATGACGCCCGCCCGTCGCGGCACGGACCAGGCCCGGCACCGCACGTGCTCGGCAGGCCGATAGCGGCCGCGCGTCCCCGATCGGTCGGCACACTCGCCCGTTTGCGCGGCGGGTATGCGATAAGGGTGTCCGCCGATCGAGTTTCAACGACGAGGAGCCCGGCCCGGCCCGCGCGGATATCAGACGTCCAGTTCCCCGCCTGTTGCCCGTGTGATCAGGCGAAAGGGCGCTAGCCTCTTGCATATGGGGCGTTTCGGTGGATTCCTGGCGGGAATCGCGGCAGTTTCGCTGGTGGCGGGCAATGTGTTCGCCGGAAGCGCGGTGGCCGCGCCCGACGAGCAGGTGCGGTGCGCGGTCAGCTCGGGACGCGATCTGGAGCGGGCGGCGCCGGAACAGGTCGGTCTGGATTCCGTGAAGCTCCAGGACGCACTGACCTTCGCGTCCGGCCGAAACCGGTTCAACGTGCAGGTGTTCCGGCACAACTGCCTCATCGGCGAGGGACCGACGAACGACCAGACCGGCGACGTGGCCTGGAACATCTGGAGTGCGACGAAGAGCGTCGTCTCCCTGCTCGCCGGAATCGCCTGGGACCAAGGAAAACTCGATCTCCGAGCACCGATCGACCGCTATCTGCCCGCCGGGCTCGGCGATGCGGCGCACCGGTCGATCACTGTCGAGAACCTGCTCACCGAGACCTCGGGCATGCGGGTCGGCGTGCTGACCGAAGGCGTCACCGGTGTGATCCCGGTCGACCCGGACAGCGCGGTGCAGGCACTCGGCGTGCCGCTGGACAATCCGCCGGGCACCGTCTTCACCTACAGCCAGCGCAATGTCGACCTGCTGGCCTACGTGCTGGAGCTGGCCGTCGGCGAGCCTCTGCAACGGTTCGCGCAACGCGAGTTGTTCGATCCGCTCGGCATTCTCCGCGGCGATTACTACTGGGCGCGCGACCGCTCCGGGCACACCTACGGCTACGCGCACCTGATGATCCCGCCGAACGACTTCGCGAAACTCGGCCTGCTGGTCGGCAACGACGGGCGCTGGGGCGCGCAGCGAATCGTCTCCACCGAATACTTGACCATGGCACGCACGCCGTCACCCACGAACGCGTGCTACGGCTACCTGTTCTGGCTCGGCAGCGGTTGCGCCGAGATCGCCGACTTCCTGCCCCGTGACGTGTACGCGATGGCCGGGCTCGGGTTGCAGAACGTCTTCGTCATTCCGAGCCTCGATCTCACGGTGGTGTGGACCGGCGTCTTCGGAAACGTCAGCAGCCAGGGCATGTCGGGCGTCGTACAGAACACCCAGGAACTGCCCTACGAGTTCTTCCGCAAGGTGTTCGACGCGTTCGACGACCGGCCGGTGCCCGACCCGGGGCCGTACGTCGAGCCGCCGCTGCGGCTGGACCCCCGCCGCTTCGTCGACGCGGACATCCTGATCGCGGTGTTCGGGCTCGGTCCCGCCGCATATCCGGGCTGCAATGTCTTCGCTTGCCTGAATCACCCGCTGGACCCGCCGTTCGCGGACACCCCGCCGGGGTGCGCCATCCTGGTCTGCCTCGGACCCGACCCGCGCACCCCGGGCATCCGCTGAGCGGCGCGGTGGACTACCGGGCCGCGGACAAATCCGTGACCCAGCCGTGCACGCTGTCGGTACGCAGTGCCGCGTAGTGGCGTTTGCGCAGCCCCTGGGAGATCGGACCGGGCACGCCGTTCGCCACGACGCGGCCGTCCACCTCGACGACCGGCGCCGCGCCTGCCGACGTTCCGGTCACGAAAACCTCATCGGCGATGTACAACTCGGTGAGATCGACGGTGCGTTCGACCACCGGAATGCCGTCCTCGGCCGCCAAGGTGAGTACGGTCCTGCGGTTGATGCCGTCGAGGATGTCGCAGGAGACATCGGGGGTGATCAGCGTGCCGTTGCGGACCAGGAAGATATTGGCCGCGCTGAGTTCGCAGACGTGCCCGTTGCCATCGAGGAAGACACAGTCGTCGTAGCCGCTGTCGATCGCGTCCTGCTTGGCCAGCACGGAATTCACATACGCCCCGTTGACTTTCGCGCGGGACGGAATCGCGTTGTCCGGAATGCGCCGCCACGGACTCGACTTCAGGCGCATGCCGTCCTGCGGGACGATGGGCACCGCGTCGTAGACGAACATGCTGACCTGGATCGCGCAGCCCCGCACCCGGGTGCCCGGAATGGACTCGACCACATGCACCGTCGCCCGGACGAAAACGTCCTCGCGTGGAGCGTTCACCGCGATCAGTTCCACGACGGTCGCACGGAACCGCTCGAAATCCCACTCCGCCGCGAAACGATCGATCCCGATGATCTTGCAGGACTCCTCGAGCCTGCGGAAATGGTCGTCCAGGCGGAATGCCGTACGCGCTGCTCCATCCACATGCACCGGGAAAACGGTGTAGACGCTGAGACCGTACAACACCGCCGACGATGCGACGCCCACCGTGGCGGCATCGGCCGCAACGATCCGGTCGCCGAGATACACATGAGGATGAGGATTCGCCATCGGCGCAGGCTAACAGCCGCGCCGTGCACCGAGCGAGGCCTTTTCGGCGGGCAGACCGAGGTCAGTCGTAGTGCTTGCCCACCTTGGCGATCCAGATCGCATCGTCGACGACGCGGTAGACGATGCGATGCTCCTGCGTGATCCGTCGTGACCAGTACCCCGCCAAGTCGTGCTTCAGCGGCTCGGGCTTACCGATGCCTTCCAAGGGCTCCGCCATGATCGCCTTGATCAGTACATTGACCTTCTTCAGCACGAGACGGTCGCGCCGCAGCCATGCCGAATACTCTTCCCACGCGGATTCGGAGAAAACGACCTTCATTCGATGAGGTCGCGTTCGGCGCCGCCACCATCCTCGAGTTCCTGAATCGATCGGCGTAGGCGCGCCCCATCGCGCCCGCTGAGCAACTCCACGGTAGTCATCAGGGAGTCGTAGTCTTCCTTGGACATGAGCACAGCGTTCCCCCCCTTCGACACGATCTCGATCGTGTCGTGATCCTCATTGACTTTCCTGACCAGGGGAAACAGGTTCTTGCGCGCCTCACTGACGGTAATCGCGGCAGCCATGAGTCCCTCCAGCCAGTAGTACGAGATATGGTACCACTACCCCCGTGCCGTACCCATCCGACAGCTTCAGGGACCCGCAAGAGCGACGTTCCGAGCGAACGCGTCATTCACCGCTTCGCCGAGCGGGCGAAGCGGGCGGTGTCCATGTAGTCGCGGAAGAGCACGACCTCGCCGTCTCGGACATGGACGACGTTGACAGACGTGCGAACTCGGGCGCGGCCGGTTCCCGGGACGGTCATGTCGACCTCGTTCTCCACGAGCAGCACCTCGGGGTCGGTGGTCTCGTAGACCTGGGGATGGATGGCGTGCACTTCGATTCCGGAAAGTCCCGACCAGCGCTGCGCCAAGTGCTCGCGAATCGCCTCGCGGCCTTCCAAGCGGGCCGGGAGCCCGGGGAGGGTGAACGGAATCTCGAAGATGGCATCGGGCGCGAACCGCGCGACGAACGCCTTCGCGTCGCGGGAACGTAGCTCGCTGAACAGCCGCTCGACCACCTCACGCGGGCTTTCGACGGGCGAGTCGAGAGTCATCACACACCTCCGAATAAGCGGAACGAACGATCCGCTTATCATTCGGAACGAGCGCCCCGTTTGTCAACAGTAAACTCGTCCCCCATGACCGAGCCCGAACGCCGACCGCTGCGCGCCGACGCCCGCCGCAACCGAGAGCGGGTGCTGGCAGCCGCGCAAGAAGCGTTCGCGGCGGAGGGGCTCGCGGTGCCGCTGGACGAGATCGCGCGGCGAGCCGGTGTCGGCGCGGGCACCGTCTACCGGCACTTTCCGACCAAGGAGGCGCTGTTCGAGGCGGCGATCGTGGATCGAGTCGACCGGATCATCGCCTCGGCCCGGGAACTGGCCGACGCCGCCGACCCGGTGCCCGCGTTCTTCGACTTCCTCGCCAGGCTCGTGGCGGAGGGCAGCGTCAAACGCGATCTCGCCGATGCGGTGGGCGGCGCGGATGCCCCGGCGTACCTGCGGCCGGTGCACGAACTCAACACGGTGATCGGCACGCTGCTCACCCGCGCCCAAGAGGCGGGCGGCGTACGCACCGACATCGATGTCGATGACCTGATGCGCCTCGTCAAGGGCGCGTTCCTCGCCACCCACGGCAGCACGGCCACTCCCGCGCAGCGCGACCGCACCTTCGCCGTCGTCTTCGACGGACTGCGCGCCCGCTGATCGGTTCCGGAAACGACGAACGGGCCGCGGAAAGTCCGCGGCCCGTTCGATCGATCCGTCTCAGCGGTCGCCGATCAGTACCTCGGCGATCTGAATGGTGTTGAGGGCAGCGCCTTTACGCAGGTTGTCACCGGAGATGAACAGCGCGAGCCCGCGGCCGTCCGGCACGCCCGGGTCCTGGCGGATGCGACCGACGAGCGACTCGTCGATGCCCGCCGCGGCCAGCGGGGTCGGCACGTCGACCAGCTTCACGCCGGGCGCCTTGGCCAGGATCTCCTTCGCGTGCTCGACCGAGAGCGGCTCGGCGAATTCGGCGTTCACCGACAGCGAGTGGCCGGTGAAGACCGGCACGCGCACGCAGGTGCCGCTCACGGCCAGATCCGGGATGCCGAGGATCTTGCGGCTCTCGTTGCGCAGCTTCTGATCCTCGTCCGTCTCGCCGGAGCCGTCGTCGACCAGCGAACCCGCCAGCGGGAGGACGTTGAACGCGATCGGGGCGACGTACTTGTTCGGGGCGGGGAAGTCCACGGCGCGGCCGTCGTGGGTCAGCTTCTCGGCGTCGCCGATCACCGCGCGGGCCTGGCTCGCCAGTTCTTCGACACCGGCCAGGCCGCTGCCGGAGACGGCCTGGTAGCTGGACACGATCAGACGGCGCAGACCGGCGATGTCGTGCAGCGGCTTGAGCACCGGCATGGCCGCCATCGTGGTGCAGTTCGGGTTGGCGATGATGCCCTTGACCAGGTTGCGCGTCTGCTCCGGGTTGACCTCGCTGACCACCAGCGGGACCTCGGGGTCCTTGCGCCACGCCGAGGAATTGTCGATCACCGTGACGCCCGCCGCGGCGAAACGCGGCGCCTGCACGCGGGACATGGTGGCGCCCGCCGAGAACAGCGCGATGTCCAAGCCGGACGGATCCGCGGTCTCGGTGTCCTCGACGACGATCTCGCGGCCGCGCCAGGGCAGCGTCTTGCCCGCCGAACGGGCGGAGGCGAAGAACCGCAGCTCGTCGGCCGGGAAGTCGCGCTCGTCCAGCAGTTTCCGCATGACGGCGCCGACCTGCCCGGTCGCGCCGACGACTCCTACGCGAACTCCCATGACCTATCGCCCCGTTCCCGCGTGGACCACAGCGACCTCGTCGCCGCCCAGATCGAACGCCTTGTGCAGCACCTGCACGGCCTCGTCCAGTTCGGTGTCCTTGACCAGCACGGAGATCCGGATCTCCGAGGTGGAGATCAGGTCGATGTTCACACCCGCCTCGGCCAGCGCCTCGCAGAAGGTGGCGGTGACGCCCGGGTGGCTCTTCATGCCCGCGCCGACCAGCGACACCTTGCCGATGTGATCGTCGTAGAGCACCTGGGAGAAGCCGATCTCGGCCTGGCGCTTGGTCAGCATCTCGACCGCGCGGGCGCCCTCTGACTTCGGCAGCGTGAACGTGATATCGGTCTTGCCGGTCTCGATCTTCGAGATGTTCTGCAGGACCATGTCGATGTTGATCTCCGAGTCGGCGACGGCGCGGAACACCTTGGCGGCGTAACCCGGTTCGTCCGGCAGCCCGACCACGGTCACCTTGGCCTCGCTGCGGTCGTGCGCGACGCCGGTGAGGATTGCTTGCTCCAAGGGGATGTCCTCCATCGATCCGTAAACGTAGGTGCCCTGCTTGTCGGTGTAGGACGAGCGCACATGCACGGGCACGTTGTAGCGGCGGGCGTATTCGACGCAGCGCAGCATCAGCACCTTGGCCCCGCAGGCCGCCAGTTCCAGCATCTCCTCGTAGGAGACCTGCTCGAGCCGCTGCGCGTCGGGCACGATCCGCGGATCGGCGGTGAAGACGCCGTCCACGTCGGTGTAGATCTCGCACACATCGGCCTGCAGCGCGGCCGCCAGCGCGACGGCCGTGGTGTCGGAGCCGCCGCGACCCAGCGTGGTGACGTCCCTGCTGTCCTGGCTCACGCCCTGGAAGCCCGCGACCAGGACGACGAGGCCCTCGTCCAGCGCGGCGCGGACGCGACCGGGCGTCACATCGATGATCTTCGCGTTGCCGTGCGCGCCGGTGGTGATCACACCCGCCTGCGAACCGGTGAACGAGCGGGCCTCGGCGCCGAGGGAGTGGATGGCCATGGCGACCAGCGCGTTGGAGATGCGCTCACCGGAAGTGAGCAGCATGTCCATCTCGCGGGCGGGCGGCGACGGCGCCACCTGCTGCGCGAGATCGAGCAGCTCGTCGGTGGTGTCACCCATGGCGGAGCAGACGACCACCACATCGTGGCCCTGCTTCTTGGTCTCCACGATCCGTTCAGCGACGCGCCGGATACGCTCGGCGGTCGCCACCGAGGATCCTCCGTACTTCTGAACCACGAGAGCCACGACAGGGTCCTCCAAGATCGACAACAAACTGGTAACAGTCATTCAGGGTACCGGCCGGGGCCAGCGGTTTTGCCGCTACCTACCCGGCTTGTGGAAAAGCCCACAGCCGCATCCCATCCCGGTCGCGCCGTGCGGGCCGCGGCGGATGAGGGACGATGTGCACATGAAGAGCACACTGCTCGAGGTGCGAACAGGCCACAATGAAGTGGTACAGGACATCACGCCGCAGTGCGCGACTTTCGCGCACGAAGCAGGCGGCGACGGGCTGCTGCACGTCTTCGTGCCGCACGCCACCGCGGGAATCGCGGTCATGGAACTCGGCGCGCGCAGCGACGACGATCTGCTGGCCGCGCTGCGCGATCTGCTGCCCGCCGACGACCGGTGGCGGCACGCGCACGGCTCGCGCGGACACGGACGCTCCCACGTCATGCCCGCCCTCATCGCGCCGTACGCGACCGTGCCGGTGCTCGGCGGGAAGCTCGCCCTCGGCACCTGGCAGTCGATCGCGCTGGTCGATCTCAATGTCGACAACCCGGACCGGCAGGTGCGACTGTCGTTCCTCACCGACGCGACCTGACCCGGATTTCTCCGGGCGGAGCGATAACGGAAAGATCGCGGCCGACCCGGCCACCGCGGCCGGCCGCGTCCCAGAGGCCGAGCGCCGGCTCAGGTTCGGGTGAACCAGCTGACCTGGACGCCGTCGCCGATGGCCTTGCGCTCGGTCGGCCGGAACAGCGTCGGACGGAACTCGCCCGCGAAAGCGGGTACCCCGGTGCCCGCGACCACCGGATAGCTCTTGATCACCAACTCATCGATCTCCGCCAGCAGCGCGGCGGCGAGCAAGCCGCCACCCGCCAGCCAGATGTCCTTACCGTCCTGCCGCTTCAGTTCGCGGACCAGCCCGACCGGGTCGCGCTCGACCAGTTCGACCGCCGGGTCATCGATACGGCCGAGCGTGCTGGACACCACGTACTGCTTCATGTGGGCGTACGGGCTGGTCACGCCGATGGCCAGGGCGGGGTCGTAGGTGCCGCGGCCCATGACGAGACTGTCGAACTTCTGATTGGGCGCGTCCGCGGCGAGGCCGATGTGTGGCCGCACGTGGGTGGGCAGCGTCTCGGGATACTCCGCGCGCAGCCACTCCCACATGTCATCGCCCACCGGAATGAAGTCGATCTCACCATTCGGCCCCGCGATATAGCCGTCGAGGGAAAGTCCGACGAAATAGACGAGTTTTCGCATGAAGTACCTTTCGGATGGAGGTCGGGGCTCAGGCCCGCGTGAACCAGGTGACCTGGGCGCCGTTGCCGAACTCCCTGCGCTGTACCGGGGCGAACAAAGTGGGACCGAACACGCCGGAGAACGCGGATATCCCGCTGCCCGCGACCACCGGATAGCTCTTGATGATCATCTCGTCGATCTCGCTCAGCAATTGGGCGGCGAGTTCGCCACCGCCGACCAGCCAGATGTCCCCGCCTTCGGCTTGCTTCAGCTCCCGCACCAGGCCCAGGGGGTCGCGTTCGACCAACTCGACGGCCGGATCGTCGATGCGCCCGAGCGTGCTGGACACCACGTACTGCTTCAGGTGCGCATACGGGCTGGTCACGCCTTCGGACAGGGCCGGTTCGTAGCTGCGGCGGCCCATCACGGCGGTGTCGCACCGCTTGTTCGGTTCGTCCACCGCCATCCCCACGAGCGGACGCAAGTGACTCGGCACGAATTCCGGATACCGGCCGTTGAGCCACGCGCCCATTTCGGCGTCGGACGGATAGAAGTCGAACTCCCCCGCGGGGCCCGCGATGTAGCCGTCCAGCGACACAGCCACGTAGTAGACAAGCTTTCGCATGCCAGCACCTCACTTGTAGTACTCTGTTTGTAGTGATTGAAAGATAGTACTACGAATGGAGTGGTGTCAAGTGCGGACCAATCCGGAGCGACGACAGACGCTGGTCGACGCCGCGATCGAGGTCTTGGCGCGCGACGGGGCGCGCGGACTGACCTTCCGTGCGGTGGACAAGGAGGCCGGGGTACCCGCGGGAACGGCGTCGAACTACTTCGCCAACCGCGACGACCTGCTCACTCAGGCGGGCCGACGGTTCTACGAGCGGCTACAGCCGAGCGAAGCCACGATGGCCCAACTGACCGACGGGCCGAAGACCCGCGCCAATATCGTCGAACTGATGACGGAGACGGTCGGACGCATCGAGGCTTTCCGCACCGGCTACCTCGCGCTGCTCGAATTGCGCCTGGAGGCGACCCGGCGGCCGGAATTGCGCGCGGTGCTGACCGAGCGAGTGCGCGAGGACATCGACTACAACGTGCGCAACCATCTGGCGGCGGGCCTGCCCGGTGACGAGAAGTCGGTGCTGTTGCTCTACCTCGCGGTGAACTGGCTGATCGTCGACCGGATGACGCTGCCCGACGTGTTCACCGAGGAGCAGAGCCGGGCATTGATCGAAGCCGCGGTCGAGCGCGTGATCAGCGCGGACGACTGAATCGGATCCGGCGCCTGCCCGAATGGTTGTGACGCGCACCACTGGCGTTCGATAATGGGGCGATGATCGCACATGTAGGAGATCGACTCTGCGTGCATGGACACGTGGTGGGAGAAGTGGATCACCTGGCCGAGATCATCGAGGTCCGCGGGCCGGAGGGGACGCCGCCCTACGTGGTGCGCTTCTCCGACGGTCACGAGTCGCTGGTGTATCCAGGGCCCGACGCTATCGTCGAGCCCGCCACATCGGAATGAACGCCGCGCCGGATCGTGCGGCGGGCGGCCTCGCCCGCGCTCGATCCGGCGCTCTCCGACGGGAGACGCCGGTCAGGCGCGGCGTTTGGCGTAGCGAGTCAGCGCGAAGGCCAGCACCCCCGCGATCAGCACCTTGCCCGCCGTCTCGATGATCGCGTTGACATCCACGGCCGGATGCCAGGTCAATCGCCCGTCGCGGAGCACATAGGCGCCGACGGGCTTGGCGCCTACTCCGAACGCCACGCCTTCCCCGGCGCCCTCCCCGTCCGGACCGTTCCCAGTGCCGCCGCCTCCACCACCGCCGCCACCGACCGAGGCGGCGGGAATGACTATCGCCCCATCGGATTCGTAGGGCTCGCCGTAGACCCGGCGCACCGTGATCGTATCCCGCGCCTGCGCCAGCAGTTCGGCGTATTTCATGACATCCTCCCGCCCGACCGACGGCGCCGCAGACCGGCGCCCATTCGGATCCGATCGTAGGCGCGCGAACCTCCGGACGACCCCATCCTTCCGTCCGGAAGTTGTTCCGGCGGTAGCCGATCGCCGATCTCGACCTGATAACGGCACGTTATCCGGTTAGCCGAGATGTGGTCTCGCACAGTCAGGTTGACGAACCGGACAAATCGCGGAGACAATCGGCCGACTTGTCCAACCGGGGGTCGGAGGTATGCCATGCGCACCAAAACGGATATCCGATTCTTCGTCGATACCGATCCCGACCAGGTCATGGATGCCCTGACAGCCGTCGAATCGCTGCCGGAATGGTCGTCCTCCTACAGTGACGTCCGGGTCGCCACCCGCGACGCCCGGCGCAGGCCGCGGCGCGTTTTCCTCAAGGCGGAACTGCTCGGCAGCTCGGATCTGCAAGTGCTCGAATATGATTGGACCGATGACCGGTCCTCCTGGGTTGTCGCCGACAGCACCCGTGGCGTCCGGGGCGGCGGCTTTTTCGAAGTGTCCGACAGCGTCGACGGCACGCACGTCTGGTACCACGTCGAGCTCTATCTGCCCCTCCCTGTTCCCGGATTTCTGCTGAAACGCACTTTCCGCAAGGCCAATGAAGTGGTCGCGGAGTGTTTCATCGATTTCGCCGAGCGGTTCCCCGAAACGGAGACCTATCAACCCGTGTAGCCGCGCTGTGCTCTGCGCGAAATCGGCGGGCGGGTGCGGCAGCGAACCGGCGCCGAACCGATCGGGGTGCGACGATGAGCGGCATGATCGGTTCCAAACGAGTGCGGTTCCAGCCGATGGCCGAAGACGCCTCGGTGACGCAGCTCGAGCTGTTCTTCGACCTGGTGCTCGTCTTCGCGCTGACCATGGTCACCGGCTTGGTCGCGGACGACACCAGCGCGAAGAACGCGCTGCGCGCGGGGCTGGTGCTCGCGGTGATGTGGTGGCTGTGGATCGCGTACTCCTGGCTCGGCAATGTGGTCCGCGCCGACGAGGGCGTCGCACGGGTGGCGATGTTCGCGGCCATGGGCGGCGCGTTCCTCGCCGCGCTCACCATCCCGGAGGCGTTCGACGACAAGCCCGGCGGATGGTTCGGCCCACTGGTCTTCGCCGTCGCCTACCTGGTGGTGCGGTTGGTGCACCTGGGGATGTTCTGGCTGGCCAGTGCTGATGATCCGCAATTGCGCGGCCAGTTGCTGCGCTGGGCGCTCGGCTCTATCACCCTCGGTACTACGCTGCTGGTCGTCGCCGCGCTGACCACCGGCAGGGTGCAGATCGCGCTGTGGATCGCCGCGATTGCGGGCGACTACCTGTGGACGTTGTTCGCAGGCACCGATTGGCGGTTGAAGTCGGCCAGGCATTTCGTCGAGCGATACGGGCTGATCGTCATCGTCGCGCTCGGTGAATCGATCGTCTCTATCGGCATCGGGGTGGCCGGCCTGCCGATCTCTTGGCCGATCGCTCTCGGCTCGCTACTGGGCCTCGCCATTTCCGGTCTGCTGTGGTGGGCGTACTTCGACGTCGCCGCTCTGGCGGTGGAGCACGAACTCGTCCACGCCGAGGGCAGGCGGCAGATCAAGATCGCGCAAGGTTCCTACACCTTCTGGCATTTCCCGATGATCGTCGGGATCATCGCGCTGTCCCTCGGGCTGAAGAAAGTCCTCTACTACGTCGGGGATTCCTCGCACCACACGCTGAAGGACGCGCTGTACGGCATCCCGCTCTACGCCCTCTACGGCGGCGTCGTGCTGTATCTGATCGGTCTGGTGGGGTTCAAGCACTTCGCCACCGGCACCGTCACGACGCCCCGTGTGGTCGCCGTGGCGGTGCTGCTGGCGCTCATCCCGTTGGCCTGCGCCCTGCCCGCGCTGGCGTCGCTGGCCCTGCTGTGCGTCGTCCTGATCGCGCTGATCGCTTGGGAGACCGTGCGTTTGGCGCAGCCGCGGGACGCGATCAGGCACGCGGCGCCCGAGTGACGTGATGCCGCACGCAGTCCTCTTCGGGTGTCGGCCCGTACGCGGACGGCGGCACCCGCACACCGTCGCGGACCGCGTCGCGGATCTGATCGATGTTCTCCCGCAGCACGTCCGCGACGAGTTCGTCGGTGCGCGGATCCTCCAGCACCTGGAACACGATGCGGAAGGTGGTGTCGGCGATCAGCCGGATGATCTCGTCGTGGAACGGGATGTAGCGCACCCGGCCCGCCTGCGGGTCCTTCTTGATCAGCTCGAGGATCATCTCGTCCAGCTCGGCGCGGTTCTCCTCGAGGGCGGCCGCGATGTTGCGGGTGTAGTGGCCGGTGCGCAGCACCTGCGCCACCTCGTCCATCACCGCGATCGTCATCGGACGGCGGATGGTGTCGACGATGGTCGCCACGAACCGGTTCACCACCGCGGCCGTCACCCTGTCGCCGAACAGGCGATCGGCCACCCTGGCGAGCCGGACGACGATCACCACGATCCGCAACAGCCGGAAGCCGCGGAAGAACAGGCTGGTCACCGGGATCATCCCGAGGACCTCGTACCAGTACACGAGCGGGAATGTCCACGGCCAGCCCGCGCGGCGCCAGCGCCACAGGAACTCGATCGCGAACACCGCGCACAAGGACCAATCGGCGACCACTACCGCGTGGTAGGTGTGCCCGGAGACCGGGAAGAAGGTGATCCAGGCGACCAGCGCCACGGAGATGACGGCCAGCGCGAGCATCACGAAATCGGTCCACAGCATCGGCGGCTTGCGCGGATAGTCCTGCGGCTGCGGCGATTCCCGCAGCCCGTATCGATCAGCGGAGGAACTCTCGATGCCCGAGCTGGAAGCGGGAGCGGACACTGCGAATCCCTTCGACGCCGAACGGTGCCGCCGACATTAGTACGCCGAAAGCATGCTCGGCACGGTTGGCGATACTCCCGGACGCACCGCCCGGAGGCCTACGTGCTCAGCGACCGGCGCGAACGATCGCCTCGATATTGCGTTCGGCCAGCGCGGCGATGGTGAGCGACGGATTGACCGTGCCCGTGCTGCCCGGTATCGCCGCGCCGTCCATCACGTAGAGGCCGGGATGACCGTGCACGCGGCCGTACCCGTCGGTGGCCCGCCCCAGTACCGCTCCGCCGAGCGGATGCGCGGTGAACAGCGCGTTCGCGTCGTAGCCGAGTGCGCTGTACTCGACGAGGGCGTCCGCTCGTTCGGCGATCCGGTGGTCGACCGCCCTGGCCGCCGCCACGGTGTCCGCCCGGTTCTCGGCCGACCAGCTCAGGCCTACCCGGTTCGCGGCCCGGTCGTAGCCGAACCGGGTACGGGTCGGATCGAGCACCATGCCGAGCGAGGCAAGCGCGCCGGTCTCGAACGGGATGCCGGGGATATACCAGCTCTCCAGGGTCAGCGGTACGCCGGATTCGTCGAAGATACGGCTCGCGCTCGGCACGCCTTGGCCGTGACCGGCGAGCGCGCTGGCGCCGCGGGCGAGCACCACATCACCGTTGGTGCCCCAGCCGTCGCCGACGTGTTCGTTCAGGTTCGGCAGCGCGCCGGTGGCCTGGGCGCGGACCAGCAGTTCGGAGGTGCCGATCGATCCGGCGCCGAGGAAGAGCCGGTCGCAGGTGAGGGTGCGGGTGGACAGCACCTCACCGGTCGGCGACAGCTTCGTCACGGTGACCGCGTAGCGGCCGCCGGATTCCTGCGCGATGGCGTCCACCTGATGGCCGGGGAAGACCCCGCACCGTCCGGTGCCCTGCGCGTAGGCCAAGTAGTTCTGGTTGAGGTCGAACTTGGCGCCGTTGGAGTTGCCCAGGTTGCTCCTGGCCGCCGTGGCCGAAGGCTTCGCGCCGCCCGCGAGTTCGGCGCGCAGGATGTCCCAGTTGAAGATCGAGTCGTTCGCCTGCGGCTGGTAGCCGGCTTTGCGCACCTGGTCGTCCCAGGCGCGGGAATGCGTGAACGGCGAGGAGTTGTAGATGTCCGCGGGCATCGGGCTCAGCCGCAGCATGTCCCGCACGCGCGGGTAGTAGACGCGCTCCATTTCGCCGTAATCGACGGTGCCACCGAAGACGTGGTCGAAGAAGCGGCGCTGCGGGGCGATCATGGCCCCGCTGAAGATCACCGAGCCGCCGCCGACCGCCGCCGCGCGCCAGACGTCGATGCCCGGATACTCGGTGCAGTCCAGAACGCCGCCGAAACTGGCGAAATGCATCGGCACCTTGGTGACGCCGGTGAACTGGGTGCGGTGCCAGAAGCCGCGGCCGTCGGGCAGGTCGTCGCCGGTGAAGATCTCCCGCCACGGGTCGTTCGGCCAGCGCGAACCGCGTTCCAGCACGGTGGTGACGATCCCGGCCTCGGCCAGGCGCAACGCGGTCACGGCGGCGCCGAAGCCCGAGCCGATGACGATCGCGGGCGAGTGCTCCGCCGGGTCGGGTATCGGGGCGAAGATCTCCGGCACCCAGGCGCGGAACAAGGCCTCCCACATCGGGTCGGCGGACGCCCTGCTCGTCCCCGTCATCGTCCCCACAGCACCGAGCAGGGCTGCGGTGCCCGCCGCCTTGAACAAGGCACGTCTACGCACCGGTCACCTTCCATCATCAGGCTTAGCGTGCGCAGATTACCGGTATTCCCGTTTTGTGAACAGATATCCGTTTTTGCTATCGGTCGAACGGCAGCTCATCGGGGCGACAGGTCGCTCCGGGGGCGGGTAGCTGTAGGTCGATGAGATAGCGCTCGCGCAGCTTCCGGGTGCAGTCGTTCAGGGGGGTGTGCCCGTACCCGTCCTCGACGACGACCAACCGGGCGTTCACCAATTCCTGCTGCGCGCGCCGCGCGCCGCTGAGCGGAGTGACCGGGTCGAATCGGTTGTCGACCAACACGGCCGGGGTGTCCGATCGCAGGATCCACGGCCCGGTATACCGCTGGGCATACCCCTCGGGCGGGGACGGCCAGAAGGCGCACGCGTGGAGCAACGACAACCAGAACGCGCCGTAGGTCGGGCTGACGCCGACCAGATCCCTTGCCATGCCGGACCATTGGCCGGGATCACGCGGAAGGTGTTGTCCGCGCAGGAAATCGCGGTGAAAGAGTCGAGGAATCCGTCCGATTGCGCGGTCGCCGAGAGGATCTCGCCCACCACGTCCGGGTTGCCCGCCGGTCCGCGTTCCAGTTCGGCGAGCAGTTCGGCCAAGGCGGGCCAGCCCCGCTCCGGGTCGTACAGCAACAGCGCGTGCGACGACAGCACCTCGGCATAGGTGACCGTCCGCGCCCGCTCTCCGGCCCCCACCACGAGCGGACCCTCGCGAAGACGTTGCAGCACAGCGTCATTGCGGGTGCGGAGGTCGGCGGGGCGGACGGGAGCGCCCGCACCTCCGCTCACGACGGCATCGCCCTGGCCGCCGGGCGCGGCGAAGGCGCAGCGCTCCCGTCCCGCGTCCGCGCACAGCCGCAGGAATTCACCGAGCACTTCTTCGGTTCCGGCCGCGCGGTTCTCGACGGCGCTTCGCGTGTCGTTGGTGTACGTGTCCGGGTCGATCACCGACGCCAGGTGCAGCGCGCGCACCCGATCGCCGAACAGCGCGCCGTACACCTGGCCCAGGTAGCTCGCGTAGGAACCGCCCTCATAGGTCAGCTGCGGGTCGCCGACGGCTCGGCGCAGCAGGTCCAGGTCGCGTGCCGCATCGACAGTGGTCAGGTGCCCGAGCAGTGCGCCGCCGTGCGCCGCGCAACCGGCGGCCAGCTCGCGACTCGCCGCGTCGGCCGCCCGCTCCTGCTCGGGGTTCGCCGGCGGCAGCAAAGCGCCGGACCAGAACCGCCGCTGCTGCTCGGTGTCCGCGAAACACCGCACCTGCCCGCTCCGGCCGATACCGAGCTGGTCGAAGGTGATCACGTCGAAGCGGCGCGCGAGCTCGCCGCCGAGCAGTTCCCCCTGCTCCGCCCAGCGCAGCCCCGAGCCACCGGGACCGCCGACGGCGGAGAACAGCGTGCCGATCCGCCGCTGCGGGTCGGTGGCCTGCTGACGCACCACCGCCAGCCCGAGGGTCGGCCCGTCCGGGTGCGCATAGTCCACCGGCACCTGCGCGGTCGCGCATTGGAACCTGTTCAGCTTCGGCTCCGCGCACGGAGCCCACTCGAGCAGCGGCGTCGGCGCCGCGTCGGCCTGCGCGGCCAGTTCCGCGACCGCCGACTCGTGTCGGCTCGGCGGACCGCCGCAGCCGCTCACCGCGGGCAGCGCGGCGGCGAGGGCGGCGGCGATGACGATCTTCCAGCTAGGCACGGCACTCATCCTGTGCCCCGTGCGGGCGGGCGTCGTCCCCCTGAGGATTGACATCCCACCCTGAGATCTTCGCGACATTACCTCGGCACCCGGCGCGGCCCGTCCTAGGACGCCATCAGGCGGATCACCGCGATGACGCCGACGACGACGATGACCGCGCGCAGCGCGACCGGCGGCATCCTCCTGCCCAGCCGTGCGCCGAGCTGCCCGCCGATGATCGAGCCGAGCGCGATCAGCACCGCCGCACGCCAGTCGACGTCCGCCACGACGATGAAGATCAGCGCGGACACCGCGTTCACGATCAGGGCGAGCGCGTTCTTCACTCCGTTGAGGCGCTGGATGTCGTCGTGCACGAAAACGCCCAGCAAACCGATCAGCAGCACGCCTTGGGCGGCTCCGAAGTACCCGCCGTAGACACCTGTGGCGAAGATCGCCGCGAACAGGACGGGGCCGCCGTGCGCGGGCGCCGGGGCGCCGTCGTTCTCCCTGCGGCGCTTGACCCAGCCTGCCAATCGCGGCTGCACGACCACCAGCACCAGTGCCAGGATGATCAATATGGGCACGATCGCCTTGAACGCTCCGGCCGGTAAGACCAGCAGCAGGACCGCGCCGGTGATGCCGCCGAGCAACGACGCGGTGCCCAGCCGCACCAGCCGGTCGCGCTGGCCTGCGAGTTCCCTGCGATATCCGTGCACGCCGCTGATCGAGCCGGGGACCAGACCGATGGTGTTGGAGACGTTCGCGGTCACCGGAGGAAGGCCGAAGGCCAGCAGAACGGGAAACGTGAGCAGGGTGCCGGAGCCGACGATGGTGTTGATGCCGCCCGCCGCGATGCCCGCACCGAAGACGGCCAGTTGCTCCAGCCAGGTCATAGCCAATCCTTCGACGTCCCGTCGGACCACGGGCCCGTACAAGCGTTGTCCACTGCCGGACCGAACGGTAGCCGGGTCGTCGGATCACCCGACGACGGACCTCCCTTCCCGCCCGAACAGCGGCACGGTAAACTCGCGGACATCATGCAGCGGGCACTTCTTCTCGACCGCCGCGACGGGGTCTGATCGGACCGGCTCCCGTCGCGGGGTTTTGCCGCGCCGGTCGACCCAGCCCATTGGGAAAAACGACATCCTCGGGAGAAACCCCCATGTCCCCTGCTGACGCATTCGTATCCGCCGCGCGCACCACCACCGCGCCGAGCAAGCCCGCCCCGGCCGACCAGCCCGGGTGGAACAAACAGAAGAACTCCTCGATGCCCACGTTCCGGTACCGGCCGTTCGCCGAGGAGGTCGAGCCGATCGCGCTGCCCGACCGCACCTGGCCGGACCGGGTCATCGACCGGGCGCCGGGCTGGTGCGCGGTCGACCTGCGTGACGGCAACCAAGCGTTGATCGACCCGATGAGCCCCGCCCGCAAGCGCCGCATGTTCGACCTGCTGGTGCGGATGGGCTACAAGGAGATCGAGGTCGGGTTCCCGTCGGCGAGCCAGACCGATTTCGACTTCGTCCGCGAGATCATCGAGGACGGCGCGATCCCCGACGACGTGACCATCCAGGTGCTGACCCAGTGCCGCCCGGAGTTGATCGAACGCACGTTCGAAGCATGCGCGGGCGCGCAGAGCGTCATCGTGCACTTCTACAACTCCACCTCGATCCTGCAGCGGAAGGTGGTGTTCCGCGCCGACCGCGAGGCGGTGAAGAAGATCGCCACCGACGCCGCGGCGCTGTGCCTGGAGATCGAGCAGCGCTACCCGGACACCTCCTGGCGCTACGAGTACAGCCCGGAGTCCTACACCGGCACCGAGCTGGAGTACGCCAAGGACGTCTGCGACGCGGTCTCGGCGATCATCGCGCCGACGCCGGACAAGCCGCTGATCATCAACCTGCCCGCCACCGTGGAGATGGCCACGCCGAACGTCTACGCCGACTCGATCGAGTGGATGAGCCGCAACCTGGCCCGCCGCGACTCGATCGTGCTGTCGCTGCACCCGCACAACGACCGCGGCACCGCGGTGGCCGCCGCCGAGCTGGGCTACCAGGCGGGCGCCGACCGGATCGAGGGCTGCCTGTTCGGCAACGGCGAGCGCACCGGCAACGTCTGCTTGGTCACGCTGGGGATGAACATGTTCTCCCGCGGCATCGACCCGCAGATCAACTTCTCCGACATCGATGAGATCCGCCGGACCGTCGAATACTGCAACCAGCTGCCGGTGCACGAGCGCCACCCGTACGGCGGCGACCTGGTCTACACCGCGTTCTCCGGCAGCCACCAGGACGCCATCAACAAGGGCCTGGACGCGATGAAGGCCACGGCCGACGCCGCCGGGGCGGATGTCGACGACATCGTCTGGGAGGTGCCCTACCTGCCGATCGACCCGAAGGACGTCGGCCGCACCTACGAGGCGGTGATCCGGGTCAACTCGCAGTCCGGCAAGGGCGGCGTCGCCTACATCATGAAGACCGACCACGGGCTGGCGTTGCCCCGGCGGTTGCAGATCGAGTTCTCCCAGGCGATCCAGAAGATCACCGACGGCGAGGGCGGCGAGGTGACGCCGAAGGAGATGTGGGATGTCTTCCACGAGGAGTACCTGAGCCCGATCCGCCCGCTGGAGCGGATGCGCCAGAAGGTCACCGCCTCGGAGACCGACGGCGGGGTCGACTCCATCGTGGCCGTGGTGAAGGTCGACGGCGTCGAGCAGGAGATCACCGGCAAGGGCAACGGACCGCTGGCCGCGTTCGTCGACGCGATCGCCGCGGTCGGCTTCGACGTCGAGGTGCTGGACTACTCCGAGCACGCGATGTCCGCGGGCGACGACGCGCAGGCCGCCGCCTACGTGGAATGCGCGATCGGCGACAGGGTGGTGTGGGGCGTCGGCATCGCCACCTCGATCACGACCGCGTCGCTGCGCGCGGTGGTGTCGGCGGTGAACCGGGCGCACTGACAGCGCATTCCGGAAGGACTCGGACGGGCGTCGCGACGGTTCCACCGCGCGGCGCCCGATCCCGCTGGCGCAGACCGCTTGTGGGCCGCGCCGCTCCCCACGTCCGGCACGCCTTCCGCGACACGG
Source organism: Nocardia gamkensis NBRC 108242 (assembly GCF_001612985.1). Classification (GTDB taxonomy): domain Bacteria; phylum Actinomycetota; class Actinomycetes; order Mycobacteriales; family Mycobacteriaceae; genus Nocardia; species Nocardia gamkensis. The sequence continues at coordinate 45,180 of NZ_BDBM01000020.1, forward strand.
CGTAGCGAACCCCGTGCTAGCGTGGGATTCGCACTCCAAGCGCCGAGCTCTCTGCTCGAATTCCCGAGCAGATGGGGGAACCGTGACAACTAACGACCACAATCCGACCTCACCGCCCTGGCTGCAGAGTCATTCCGTGGAGACGGCCGAAGTCAGCGACGCGGAGTCAGCGGCCACCGATCCGTCGGCCGAACCGATCGGCGGCGAGGAAGCGAAGGAATCCGACGTGGCGGATGGGCCTGCCCAGCCGGACGCACAGCCCGAACAGCCGGAGCCGCAAGGCTCGACGGAGCAGACCACGGTCTACTCGCAAGCAGGCGCACCGGCGCAGGCTTGGGCTCCCCCGCAGGCCGGACCGGCCGAGCCCTACGGTTCGTACGCCCCGCCGAGCCCGGGCCCGTATCCCCCTCCGTCGCCGTTTCCGGGGGAGCCGTTCCCTACCGGCGCAATTCAGCCGCAGCAGAGTCACAGCGGTAGCCACCCGATAGCCCCACCTCCCGACGGACCCCATCCCGGTTACGGGGAGTACCGCCAGGAGATCGGCGGCGACGGCTTGGTCCGGCGAGTTCCGGTGGATTCCGCGCAGCCCGAATCCGGTGCGCCGCAGCAGGATCAACCCAGCGGCCCGATCTACAGCTGGGCGCCGCCGCCCCCGCCGGTGACGCATCAGCCTCCGCCGCCCCCTTACCAACCGCCGCCTCCGCCGCCGCTCGGGCAACCGCAGATGCCGAGCTGGCAGGGCGGTCCGCCGCATCTGTCCGCACCGCCGTTCCAACCGCAGCATGTGCCGCAGCCCGGCCAGCCGGGACATTCGGTGAACGACCTCAACCTGCTCAGGCGGGCCCGCAGGGCGCCGCGCAGCGGTTGGCGCCGTGCCGTGCACAAGGCGTCCGGCGGCATGATCAACCCGGGCGAGTCGGCGGCCGACGTCGTCTACCAGGACCTCGTCGACCGGGTGAATCAGCCGGTACGCGGGGACTACCGGATCGCGATCCTCTCGCTCAAGGGCGGCGTCGGGAAGACCACCACCACGGTCGGTCTCGGTTCCACCTTCGCCTCGCAGCGCGGCGACCGGGTCATCGCGATCGACGCCAATCCCGACCTGGGCACGCTCGCGCACCGGGTGCCGCGGCAGACCCGCTCCACCGTGCGCAACCTCCTCGAAGACCAGCACATCACCAGGTACTCCGATGTGCGGGCGCACACCTCGCAGGCGCCGAGCCGCTTGGAAGTACTTGCCAGTGAACAGGATCCGGCGGTCTCCGAGGCGTTCAGCGAAGCGGACTACCGCAAAGCGATCGGCATTCTGCAGTCGTTCTACAACATCATCCTGACCGACTGCGGCACCGGCTTGATGCACTCCGCGATGGCGGGTGTGCTGGATATGGCGAGTTCGCTGGTGCTGGTCACCTCGCCCGCCATCGACGGCGCGCGCAGCGCGTCGGCCACGCTGGACTGGCTCGACCACCACGGCTACGGCAAGCTGGTGGAGCGAACGGTCGTGGTGGTGAACGCTTCCCGGCGCGGCGCGTCCACCGTCGATCTCGACCAGCTGCGCAAGCTGTTCCTCGACCGCACCCGCGCGGTGCAGGTGGTGCCGTTCGACGACCACCTCGCCGAGGGCGCGGAGATCGATCTGGAACTGGTGAGCAAGCCGACGCGGCGAGCGCTGCTGGAGCTGGCGGCGATGGTCGCCGACGACTTCGGCTACGTCAGCTCGCAGTCCCAGCATCCCTACCGGCACCAGCCGCCGCCTGGATTCTGATCGGTTCATCGGCCGACTCGGCGCCGCCGCCCGGAGCTATGCCCGGGCGGCGGTGCCTTTTCCGCGCGGCGTCCCGGAATCGGCCGTCGCCGACGTGGCGGCCGATTCGAACGCAGCGAGCACGGCCGCGATCGCCGGACGGGCCTCGGCCCGGGGCCGGGTGACCAGTTCGTACATCCGGGCGGCACGCACACCGGACAGCCGCAGCACCGCCAGGTCGGGGTGGCCCACGGCGTAGCGCGGCATGAGCGCGACACCGTAGCCGACGGCGACCAAGGTCTCGATGACGCGGAAATCGTTGAGGCGCTGCGCTATGCGCGGCTGCACGCCGGTCACGGTGGCGATCGAGCGCAGCACGTCGTCGACGGGGAATCCGCCCCGCACGCTCAGCCAGGTCTCGTCGGCCAACTCCTCCGGCGTCACGGCCGAGCGGCCCGCGAGCCGATGCGTCGGCGCCGCGACGACATCGATCGGCTCGCGCATGAGCACCCGGGTCACGACGCGCGGATCGGCGATGGGCGCGGCGCGTTCGTCGCGGTGGGTCAGGACCACGTCGTAGTCGGCGAGCAGTCGCGCCACCTCCGACGGTGGCACGTCCTCGTCCCGCGCGATCACCTCGACACCGCTGTCCACCATGCCGGGCAGCACATGCGGCAGCAGCAGGGCGCCGCCGGAGGGGAACACCGCGACGCGGACCCGGCCGCGTGGTGAGCCGCGATAGTGCGCCATCTCGGCGACCGCGCGATCCATCGCCGCGAGCACTTCGTCGGCGCGCACCACCAAGGCGCGGCCCGCATCGGTGAGCCGCACCCGTCTGCCGTCGGGTTCGAGCAGGGCCACGCCCGCTTCCCTGGCCAGTACCTTGAGCTGCTGGGAGACGGCGGAAGGCGTCATCGACAGCGCCGCCGCGACGGCGGCCACGGTGCCTCGATCGGCCAGTTCACGCAGCACCCGCAGCCGCTCCAGGGCCATGGGCGGACCAGATGTGCCCGGGTCATCCATTAAGTGAAACTACATTATTCATCCATAATTATTCGATTGTCCTGATGATTAGCGAGCCGCACGATGTAGTGCGTGACCAACCGCGACCGCCTGCTCGGCTTGACCGTCGTCCTGCTCTGGGGATTGAACTTCCTCGCCATCCGGGTGGGGCTCGACCACTTCCCCCCGTTCTTCTTCGCGGCGCTGCGCTTCGCGGTGCTCGCGGTGCCCGCGCTGCTGTTCGTTCCGCGCCCTCCGGTGCGGATGCGCTGGATCCTGCTGTACGGCACCGGGTTCGGCATCCTGCAATTCGCGTTCCTGTTCACGGCGATGCGGGTGGGCATGCCGACCGGGCTGGCCTCGCTGGTCCTACAGTCCTCGGCGCCGTTCACCGTGCTGCTCGGCACGCTGCTGCTGGGTGAGCGGATTCGCCCGGCGCAGGTCGCGGGGATCGCCGTGGCGGTGGCGGGCATGGCGGTGATCGGCTGGGACCGGCTGGAACACGCGACCCTGCTCCCGGTGCTGCTCACCTTGGCGGGCGGGCTCGGCTGGGCCTTCGGCAACATCGGCGCGCGCCTGGCGGGTACCGAGACGCCGGGCGTCAACCCGCTGCATCTGATGCTGTGGACCACCGCCGTGCCGCCGGTACCGCTGTTCGCGCTGTCCGTGGTCGCCGAAGGGCCGACCACGGGGGCTCACGCCTTCGCCGAGTCGTGCACAGCCGAGGGTTTGCCCGCGCTGCTGGCTCTCGCCTATATCGCCGTTCTCGCGACCGTCGTGGGCACGGGACTGTGGACCTACTTGCTCGGGCGCTATCCCGCCGGGCTGGTCGCGCCGTTCTCGCTGCTCGTTCCGGTCGTCGGCATCGCCGCCGCCTGGATTGCACTCGGCGAGATACCGACCCCGTTGTCGCTGGTCGGAGGCGTGGTGGTGCTGGCAGGCGCGTTCGCCGCCACGTCGAGCAGGCCGCGGGCCGGGACGGCCGACGTCCGCACCGGGGCACCGAGCGTCCCCGTGCCGGCCGGCTCCGGCCACCCGGCCTGACCGGCTGTCACGCCCGGATCCGGTCGGCGGCAGCGACGCCGCGGGCCGGGACGGACCCGCGCGACCTGATCGGCGTCGACCCCACGGACGTCGAAGCGCCCGCGCCCGCGTGTGCTCGGTCGCACGAGTTCCATACGTCGCACCGATCGCTTCGCGGGGTCGGTGCGAGATCCTCGAATTGCCGCCTTACAGTAGTGCCCGGCGTGGAAATTGGTCCCGGTTCTAGCAACAGAGCGGCGCATGGCAGAAAATCGATGGACCGTATCGCGAAGAACACTGCTTCGTAACACGGTCGTGGCGGGAGTGGCGGCAGGTGCGCTGGCGGCGGGCGCGGTGCGACCGACGCCGGGCGCGGCGAATCCCGGCGGAAGACGGGTCGCGGTGCTGGGTGGCGGTGTCGCCGGTCTCACCGCCGCGCACGAGCTGGCCGAACGCGAATTCCAGGTCACCGTCTACGAAAAGCGCGCGTGGGGCGGCAAAGCCCGCAGCGTCGGCGTACCGGGCACCGGAGTCGAAGGACGACCGGACCTGCCCGGTGAACACGGCTTCCGCTTCTTTCCGGGCTTCTATCAGCACGTGCCCGACACCATGCGCCGAATCCCGTTCCCTGGCAACGCGAACGGCGTATGGGACAACCTCGTCGCGGTACCGGAAGCGCGATTCGCCCGCCGCGGCGGCGACGACTTCCGCGTCCCGCTCGGTCCGCGTTCCCGCGCCGAATTCGCACCGGACAGTTTCCGCGAAACGCTCGGCGCTGCGCTGTCGACCGCGCTGAAGATGCCCCCCGACGAGGGCATCTACTTCGCCGAACGCCTGCTGGTCTTCAACACCAGCTGCGATGCCCGCCGCGTCGGCCAGTGGGAGCGCACCTCCTGGCACGATTTCGTCGGCGGCCACGCCCGCTCGCACGAGTTCCGCGCGCTGCTCTCGCGCACGCTGACCAGCATCATGGTCGCCGCGAAGGAGAACGTGGCGAGCGTGCGCACCATCGGCACGATGGGCGAGCAGTTCCTCGGCAATCCGATGGGGATCGGCAACGACGGCAGCTTGGACCGCGTGCTCAACGGCCCGACCACCGCGGTCTGGATCGAGCCGTGGATGCGGCGGATCCGCGAACTCGGGGCCGAGTTCGCGCTGGGCACCGAGGTGCGCGAGCTGGAGGTGCGCGACCGCAGGATCGTCGCGGCCCGCGTCGTCGACGAAACCGGCGCGCAGCGCACGATCGAGGCGGACTATTTCGTCGTCGCGCTGCCCGCCGAACGAGCGCGCACCCTGTGGTCGCCGCAGGTGCTCGCCGTCCAGCCGGAATTGGCGGGGATGGACAACCTCGTCACCGACTGGATGAACGGCATCCAGTTCTATCTGCGCAGGTCGGCCGACATCTCGCGCGGCCATACCGCCTATATCGACGCGCCGTGGTCGCTCACCTCGATCAGCCAGAACCAGCTGTGGCGCCGCAAGCTGACCGAGTTCGGCGACGGAGCTGTGCGGGACTGCCTGTCGGTGGACATCTCCGACTGGAACACCCCCGGCATCCTGTTCGGCAAACCGGCCAAGGAGTGCACGCACGAGGAGATCGCGCGCGAGGCGTGGGCGCAGATCCGGGCGCACCTGGACGACCGCGGCGAGGTGCTGGGGGACGCCGACCTGCACTCCTGGTTCCTCGACCCCGGCATCACCTGGCAGGAGGGGCAGCGGCGCAATGCCAACGCCGACCCGCTGCTGATCAACACCGCCGGGTCGTGGGAGTACCGTCCGCAGGCGCACGGCGCTGTGGAAAACCTCTTCCTGGCGGGCGACTACGTGCGCACGAATGTCGATCTCGCGACCATGGAGGGCGCCAACGAGTCCGCGCGCGCCGCGGTGAACGCGCTGCTGGACGTGGCCGGTTCGAACGCGGAGCGCTGCCGGACGTACACCCTCTTCCGCGCGCCCGAACTGGAACCGCTGCGCCGGATCGACGCCGACCGCTACGCGGCGGGGCAGCCGAACCTGTTCGACGTGCCGGTCTGAATCGCGATCAATGGACACGGCAGGGTGTGAGATCTGCCGGCACGGGCTCGGATGATTTCATTGCGCCGCCGTCATCGAGGCGATAGTGCCTGACTATGCATGGGAAAGAGGGGGAGTTGATAACGCGGGGAAAAATCTGGCGCTGGAACAACAAGCGCGCGACGGGGATCATCGAGTCGGCCACCGGAGATCACATCTGGTTCGGATTGGACTCGTTGCGCGGGAGGGATTTCGACGACATCTCGATAGGTGACAACGTCGAGGTCGAGTACGAATTCGCCCAGCAAGACTCCCATACTCTGCGCGCAGTAAGAATAGACCGGTTGTAGATCACGCCTTTACTGGGGGATAATGAAATATTTTATTGCGGCTGCATTCGTCATTGCCGCAACTCTGTGCGTGCCGAACTTCACTGTTGCCGAACCCAATCCAGCCGACCCGGAGTTCACAGCAAATTCCGCATAGCGCGAATACCAGAATAACATCGCAAAATTCACCGGCCAGGTCGGCTACAGGATGGTACAAGCTGCGTAGTCGATGCGATTTCAAAGTGTTGACCGATGCTGGAATGCAGCCAGGCAATGTGGAAACGCCTGTGGACTTCATCGCTAGATGACCGAAATCCTGCCAGTATCGAAGGTCTGCGACGGAGCGACCGACCGGAGCGCCTGTGCGACTCCCCGCCTGAACGCATGTGACCGATCTGCCTTCGCCGGAATGGAATTCGATCGCCGTCCCCGGCGAAACGGTGCTTGAATCGGACTATGCGCGAGACCACCGCCCCCTATCAGATCACCGACGCGGCGGATCTACGGGCGTTGCTCGGCGAAGTCGCGCCGCGCACCGCCACCAAGGAGCGGGCCGCGCTGCACGCCAGGGACCGGGAGTGGATCGCCGCCTCCCCGTTCCTGGTGATGAGCACCAGCGATGCGAACGGCAACTGCGACGCCTCCCCGAAAGGCGATCCGGCCGGGTTCGTGCGGGTGCTCGACGACACCACCCTCGCCGTGCCGGAGCGCCCCGGTAACCGGCGCGCCGACGGCTACCTCAACATCCTGGCCAACCCGCATGTCGGCCTGCTGTTCGTGATCCCGGGCCGCCGCGAGACGCTGCGGATCAACGGCCGCGCCCGGTTGGTGCGCGACGCGCCGTACTTCGACGACATGGTGGTGCGCGGGCACCGCCCGATCCTCGCCGTCGAGGTGGATATCGACCAGATCTTCTTCCATTGCGCCAAGGCGTTCATGCGCAGCCACCTGTGGGAGCCCGAGCAGTGGCCGGAGGACAACTTGCCGAGCGCTGCGTGCCTGGTCAAAGAGGTGCAGACGAACGTAACCGAGACCGTGGAGGAACTGGAGCGCTACTACTCGCCGGAGAACTACGCGGCCAAGCTCTACCGGGACTGAGCCGCGTGGCCCACGCCACCCGACCGCGGCGCGCCCGGAGCGCGGCGCGAACATAGACTCGCGACGTGGCAGAGATATCGGTGCGCGGACGGCTCGCGCTGGCGGCGGCGGGAGCGGCGTCCTGGGCCTCGCAGAAGGCGGGTCGCGGCAAGGGCTCGATGATCGGCGGCCTGATCGCGTTGAAGATCGATCCGACCGTCATGGACCAGTTGGGGCGGCAGCGGCGCACCGTGCTGGTGACCGGCACGAACGGCAAGTCCACCACCACGCGGATGACCACCGCCGCGCTCAGCACCCTCGGCACGGTCGCGACCCAGGCCGACGGCGCGAACATGGACGCGGGCATCGTCGCCGCGCTCAACGCGCACCGGCGCGCGCCGCTGGCCGCGATCGAGGTGGACGAACTGCACCTGCCGCACGTCACCGATTCGCTGAACCCCTCGGCGGTGGTGCTGCTCAACCTCAGCCGCGACCAACTCGACCGGGTCGGCGAGATCAACATGATCGAGCGCAAGCTGCGCGCCGGGCTGGCCCGGCACCCCGCCACCGTGGTGGTCGCCAACTGCGACGACGTCCTGGTCACCTCCATCGCCTACGACCACCCGAACGTGGTGTGGGTGTCCGCGGGCAGCGGCTGGGCGATGGACGCGACCAGCTGCCCGCGCAGCGGTGAGCCGATCGTCTGGGAGGGCACGCACTGGCGCAGTACCGGTGCGGAGTTCCAACGCCCCGAACCGGACTGGTGGCTCGACGGGGAAGACCTGGTCGGGCCGGAGGACGCGCGGTTCCCGCTGCGGCTCGCGCTGCCGGGCCGGGCCAATCGCGGCAACGCGGCGCAGGCGGTGGCAGCCGCCGTCGCACTCGGCGCCGACGCGGAGCAGGCCGTAGCGGCCGCGGGCACGGTCCGCGAGATCGCGGGCCGCTACCGCACCGTGCAGGTCGGTGAGCACGACGCGCGTCTGCTGCTGGCGAAGAATCCGGCAGGCTGGCAGGAGGCGCTGTCGATGATCGAGCCCACCTCCGCGGGCCTGGTGATCGCGGTGAACGGCCAGGTGCCCGACGGCGAGGATCTGTCCTGGCTGTGGGACGTGCGGTTCGAGCACTTCGAAGGCGTCCAGGTGGTGGCCGCGGGCGAGCGCGCCACCGACCTGGCGGTGCGGCTGACCTACGCGGGCGTGGAGCACACCTTGGTGCCCGATCCGGTGCGCGCCATCGCGTCGTGCCCCGCGGGCCACGTCGAAGTGCTGGCGAACTACACCGCGTTCCGCGATCTCAACCGTGACCTCGAGGAGCAGGCGTCATGAGTACTTTTCGCATCGGCCTGGTGCTGCCGGACGTGATGGGCACCTACGGCGACGGCGGCAACGCCCTCGTGCTGCGCCAGCGACTGCGCATGCGCGGCTACGACGCCGAGATCGTGGAGATCACACTGTCCGACCCGGTGCCGGATTCCCTGGACATCTACACCTTGGGCGGCGCGGAGGATTCCGCCCAGCGGCTGGCCACCCGGCACCTGCAACGCTATCCCGGTTTGCAGCGCGCCGCCGCGAAAGGCGCTCCGGTACTGGCCATCTGCGCGGCCATCCAGGTGCTCGGCCAGTGGTACGAGACCTCGGTGGGCGAGCGCGTGGACGGTGTCGGCCTGATCGACGTCACCACCTCGCCGCAGGCCGAACGCGCGATCGGCGAGGTGACCACCGCACCGCTGCTCGACGGGCTCACCGCCGCGCTCACCGGCTTCGAAAACCACCGTGGCGGTACGAAACTCGGCGGCGAAGCGCACGGCCTTGCGCGCGTCACCCGTGGCGTCGGCAACGGCGTCGGCGACGGGCTGGAGGGCGTCGTCCAGGGTTCGGTGATCGGCACGTACATGCACGGCCCCGCGCTGGCCCGCAACCCCGAACTCGCCGACCTGCTGTTGACGCGCGCCCTCGGCGTCACCGAGCTGGCTCCCCTCGACCTCCCCGAGGTCGATCAGCTCCGCCGGGAGCGCCTGCGCGCCTGAGTTCGGCGGGTGGTCTCGCCCCGTCCGGCTCGGTGCGCACGTCGACGCGGGGCAGGCGGGCCCGATTCCGCCGGTCGGGGTTGCATCCTGTACCCGGGTACAGGCTTACCGTGGCCACATGATGATTTCGCCTTCCGCTGGGGATTGGGTGCCGGAGTCATGCACCTTGCCCACCGTCGAGCAGCCTGTCCGGGTCGCGGAGTTCGATCGGTTCTTCGCCGACTCGGTGCGGGGCGCGCGCCGGCCCGCGCGCACGCGGCTGGATCTGCTGCTGTACGCCGACGCCGAACCGGTCGGCCGTGATCTCGCCGCCCGGGAATCGGGTTGCTGCTCGTTCTTCGCGTTCAGCTTCGGCACCGCCGATTCCGGACCGGTGATGCACATCGAGGTTCCCGACACCGAGGTCGAGGTCCTCGATGCGCTCGCCACGCGGGTGGAAGCCTCGATCGGCGGCCGGAGGTGACCGGCCTGCGCACCGGCGAGCCGGCCGCCACCCGGTTCGGCCGCCGCCGCGCCGATGCCGGGTTGCAGGCCCGCGCCGCGGCAAAGCTGGCCGAGATCGACGCGAAACTCGCCGAGCTGACCGCGGTGCGCGACACCCTGCGCGCCGCACTCGCGGCCGGATGTGACGACCTGATCGCCTGTAGTGAGAACCCCTGCTGCCCGGTCCCATTCGCCGTCACCGCGAGTACGGGGGCCGACCGTGACCGCTGAGGACACGGCGCTGGTGATCCGCCTCGGGCGCTATCCCATTCCGATCCTGATCACCGCAGGGTCCTCCGCGACCGAATCACAACGGCTTCAGGCCTCGCGCCATAGGGAGGACAATCCCCAGAGTTCGGCGATGCGTCCATCGCGGATGGTGAACATCTCCAGCATCATCGGTGGGTGCCCGCCGGGGATGCCGTGCACGCTGGTTCGTACGGCGACTCGATCGTCATCGACGATCATGTCCTCGACGACGACGCGGACGTCGGGAAAGGCCTGGTGGAAACGCTTCCATGCCTGGACGACGCTGCTCGGCCCGGTGGCTTCGAGCGGATGGCTGTAGAAATCCTGGCTGAAGATCTCCTCGGTCGCGGTGTAGTCACGGGCGTTGAACGCCTCGTACATCCGGTGGGCGGCGGCCTTGTGGTCGACTGTCAAAACTGGTCCTTCGCGGTGGCGATCAAGGGTCGTGCGGTACCGGCACGACGCGTGCCGGTCTGATTCCGATCTCGGTGACGTCGACGGAAACGGTGATCGTGCTGTCCTTGGCGTCGGTGTAGATGATGCCGCGCAACGGAGGGACGTCCGCGTAGTCCCGGCCCCAGGCGGCCGTGATGTAGCGCTCGTCGCCGAACTGGTCGTTGGTGGGGTCGAGGTCGAGCCAGTGGCCGGCGCGGTCGGAGCCGTGCGCGGCGGGCGTCCACACGGCCGCCCAGGCGTGCGTGGCGTCGGCGCCGACCATCCGCTCCTTGCCCGGCGGCGGATCGGTGGCCAGGTAGCCGGACACGTAACGGGCGGCGAGGCCGTGCGACCGCAGGCAGGCGACGGCGAGGCGGGCGAAGTCCTGACAGACGCCCGCGCGTGCGGCGAACACGTCGGCCACCCGGGTGGACACCGTCGTTGCGCCGGAACGATAGGCGAAGTCGTCGTGGATACGCGTGTTCAACTCGGCCACCGCGTCCAGCAGCGGCCTGTTCGGCGGGAAGGATTCGGCCGTGTACGCCGCGACCTCCGCGGTGATCTCCGGCGGGTGCAGGTCGAGGGCGAACTCCACGGCGAACGGTCCGTTCGCACCGGTCGGCCGGGCCTTCTCCCACGGTTCGGCGGCCGGGCCGCCATCCCGAAGGGGGGCGTCGACTTCGACCAGCGATTCGCCGACGACGGTCAGCGCACGATGTTCGGTGGTGACGTGGAAGTAGGAGGTGATGTTGCCGTACACGTCCGCGCCCACCGACCGGTCCGAGGGAGCCGGGTCGATCCGGATGTCGTGGGACAGCAGTCGCTGACCGGGTAGATCACGCGGCGTCAGGTACGCGCGGCCGTACGAATTGGTGACCTCCCCGGAGTACGAGTACTTGGTGCGATGCTCCACTTGATAGCGGCGCACCGCACCGCCCGGGCCGGTCATTCGACAACCTGCGCGCTACCCCACAGCGGCTGGATGCCGACCGGCAGCGACAGCGTCGTGGTCTCGAAGGATTCGGATACCTTGCGCAGCCGCAAGTGCACTCCCTCCAGCAACTCCGCCAGTTCGGTGCGCCGGTCGTCGGAGTCGGTGACCTCCAAGTCGTCGGGGTCGAGGCGGCGCAGCATGCGGCGTGCGTCCGCGAGCAGCCGCTGCGGACGCGAGGACGCCGAAGCGCCGGGCAACGCGTGGAAATCGGCGTGCAGCCGTTCCAGCTGGTAGGCCAGTGATCGCGGGTTGGCGGTGTCGAACAGCAGGAGTTCGGCGACGTTCGACAGGCGCACCGAATCCTGATGCCGCCTGCGGTAGCTCACCGAGGACTCGGTGGCTCGCAACACCCAGTCGGTCACTTCTCGCTCGGTCTGTTCCGGATACCGCTTGGTCAGCGCGGCCGAGAGCAGCGCGGTCATGGCGAGGCCGCGCTCGATGCGCTTGCCGATGTCCCTGACGTGCCATCCGGTGTCGCGGATCAGCGACTCCCCGTCGATCCCGGACAGCGCGAGCAGCCCGGCCAGGGTGCGCGAATGCACGTCCGACAACTCCGCCTCCAGGTCGTCCACCCCGGCCGGATAACCGGCCAGCGCGCGGTCGACCGCACCGAGGATCATCCACGTGTCCACCGACAACTGGTCGCGCACGGCGCGCGCGGCGTTGCCGTACCGGTCGATCGCGAAGGCCAGCGAACCGGGCAGCTCCCGGTCGATCGTCAGCGCGACGAGGTAGTCGTGACCGGCACGGGACGCGCCGGGCACCGGCGGCGCGCTGTCCTCCGCCGCGCTCGTCGTCTCGTCGCTGTCCGATCGCCCGGCGACGGCCTCCACACCGGCCGCGACCGGAGGCGCATCGGCACCGGCAACGGCTTCCTCGCGGGCGGCTCCTCCCGCACCGGGCAGCGCCGGAACGGGTCTCGGCTGCCCTTCGGCATGCGCGGTCGAGCCGGGCTCGGCGTGCGCCCGCTCGTCGCCGTATCGCGCGACTCCACCCTCGACGGCGCCGCCCGGCGCGTTCGTGCCTCGATCGGCCGAACTCTGCTGCGGCGCAAGGGCTCGCACCTCGGGGCCGAACAGTCCCTCGGTCGGAGCCGCGGTGGCGGTGACCCGGCCGAGGGCGGCCAGCAGGATCGGCAGCGCCTCGGCGCCTTCGAGCCAGGGGCGATAACGGAACTCCTGGTAGCGCTCGTGGGTGGCGATCAGCAGACGGGCGGCGTCCTCCGCGCGCTCGCCGTAACGGCCGATCCAGAACAGGTCGTTGAGCACGCGCGGTGAGCTGATCGCCGCCACGGTAGGGGCGGTGCGCCGTTCGCGCTCGCGGGGCGGTTCGGTGCTGATCGCGGCGGCGGGCGTCGGCGCGGCCCGTACCCAGATGTCCTTGGCGGCGACCTTGCGCGCGGCACGATCGGGCGTGCGCTGACGCAGCTGGCCGAGACCACCGGACATTACGGTGTAGCCGCCCCGGTGGGCGAGCGAGAACAATCGCATGCCGACGGGAGCCGCGCCGAGACCGTCGTGATCGCGGATGGCGGGCGTGACGGAGAACTGCGCCGGTTCCTGGCCCACCCACTGCCACCCGTGCGCATCGATCCTGGCCTTCAACTCCGCGCGCTGATCCCGGCTCAGCTCGGGACCGAACAACGTGGCCCCGTCGACCGCGGAGCGGAGAACCAGCTTGTCCAGCCGCGCGATCAAATGCTTGCGTTCCCGCTCGTGCCCACCCCAGTACGACGGCGCGCTCTCCAGCAGCAGGTCCTCGCCCAGCAGCGCGCGGGACAGGGCGGGCAGGAAACCGGCCAGCGCGGGATTCTCCAGCAGCCCGCTGCCGAGCGTGTTCACCACCGTCGCCGCGCCGCGCCGCAGTACCTCGACCAGTCCCACCACGCCCAGCCGGGAATCCGGCCGCAGATCGAGCGGATCGGAGAATTCGGCGTCCACCCGGCGCAACACCACATCCACCCGCTTCAGCGTGCCCAGCGACCGCATCCACAGCGCGCCGTCGCGCACCACCAGATCGGCGCTCTCCACCAGCGGAAAACCGAGCGTGGAAGCGAGATACGCCTGATCGAACGCGGTCTCGGAGTGCACGCCGGGGCTGAGCACCACGACCACCGGCTCGTCGTCGTCGGTCGGCGCCGATTCGATCAGCATCAATCGCATCGCCCTGGCGAACGGCGTCAGCGGACGCGGATTGGCGTGCTCGAACGATTCCGGGACAGCGGTCGAGACCACCCTGCGGTCCGCCAGCGCGTATCCGGCGCCCGCCGGCGCCTGCGTCCAGTCGGCGAGCGCCCGGAACCGCCCGTCGCTCCAACGGCTGATATCGCAGGCGTGCAGGAAGAGCTGGTGGCGCCCCGGCACGGTGATGCCGTGCGCGGCCCGGACGTAGCCGCGGTTGCCGAACACGGCCTCCGGCGCGAGCAGCCCCGAGCCGAGCGTCCTGCGCGGCCCGTAGATATCGGTGAGCACCTCGTCGAACACGCGGGAGCGCTGCTCCAGCCCGGCCTCCAGCCGGGTCCAATCGTCGGCGGCGACCAGCAGGGGAATCGGATCGAGGCGCCACGGCGCCGGGGTTTCGGCCGCTGCGCCGACCTCGAGGTAGGTGATGCCGTCGTCATCGATCAGCCTGCGCACCCGGCTGTCCAGCCTGCCGAGGCCGTCCCCGCCGAGTTCGGCGAAGTCGGCCGACAGCTCCGACCACATCCGGCGCACGTTGCCGTCCGCGTCGACCAGTTCGTCGTAGTAACCCGCGACGGGCGCGCCGCATTCGTCGTAGGCGGCGGTTTCGGCGCCCTCCGAGCGGTAGCGCGTGAACTGCTCGCGCACCGTGGCGCCGGTCGCGGTCTCCCGCCGCTCATCGCGCAACGTCACCGCGCCGACCTCGCTTCCGCGCCATCCGTACCAACGGTCGTCGAACGCTCCGGGCGGTCCGCGCCCGGCGGGCTTTGTGACCATTTTCGCATGTCGCGGCCCCGGCACCGGGCGAACCGGCAGCCCGCGCGGCGTGGCAGCACCCGCGCCGGACACGGCGACACGCGGGCCGGGGTCCCACCGCGACCGCCGAGCCGGTGGTATCACCGAACCACGACAACGATCTCGTCAGGAGGTCATATGCGTACACCAGGTTGTTCATCTTGCGAATCCGCGTTCGACCACTGCCATGGAACCCTGATCGTGCACGCGAGCCGGATCGCGGAATGCACCGACGAGCAGTGCCTCGAGCTCAGCCATGACCGGCACGCCTTCGTCCTCGATTGCCGAGACCTCGCGGGCGGCTGCCGGTGCACCGACGACACGGTCCGCCGCCGCGCCTGAACGGTTCCGTACCCTGGCCCGGTGAGCTATGACCACGTGTTGCTACCGTCCGGTGTCGCGTCGTCGATCGCGGAGGTCGACGCCTACCTGAGCACCCAGCAGGGCGCCCCCGAGTCGGGGACGGTAGCGCGGATCGCGGCCGAACTGAACAGACGCAACGCGGAACTGCCCGAGGAGGACGGCTTTCTCAGCACCGCGCCGGTAGGCGGCGCGGCCACCGGCGCGGTGCTGCACGTGGCGTGTCCCTACGACGCGATCGGTTTCGTCCGCCACCTGCTGTTCGAACTGGCCACACCGCTGAACTACGCCGTCTACGACCCCCAGCTGGCCTGGCTGATCGATCCCGCCGGGCACGTCGGCGCCATGGTCACGCACGGTGGTGCGGGCGAGTTCCCGTACCCGACCGAAGCGCTTGTCCAGCAGTGGATCCCGGAGCTGAGCCCGCCCAACCCGTACCTCGTGGTCGAGCGCGGCGACCAGTTCTACATCCAGACCTACCGTGACAACTCCGGCGCGTACACCGTGGAGTACCGGGACGGCGATCCCGACAGGCATTTCGGCACGACCGTCTCCGACCCGGCCACCGTGGCCGCCCTCATCTGGGGCTGGGCCAACGACGACCGCAGCCGTTTCCCCGGCCTACCCTGGTCGCGCGTCGATCTCTAGCACCCGTCACTGGTTCTGGACGGCCAGCCGGCCCGCCAGCGCGAGGAACGAGGCACCGAAAACCCGCCGCGTCCAGGTGACGACGGCGGGCCGGGAGACGACCTGGTCGCGGACGGCGGCCGCGCAGGCGCCGTATACCGCGAACACCGCGAAGGTCGCCAGCATGAAGATGCCGCTCAGCTCGAGCATGCGCGCGACCGCGTTCGGCGCGCCGCTGGGCACGAACTGCGGGAGGAACGCGAAGAAGAAGATGGTCAACTTGGGGTTGAGCAGGTTCAGCAGTACCGCCGAGGTGATCACCTTCCGCACCGAGGGCGCGGTGTGCCCGGTCCGTTCCGGCACGGCGAGCGCGCCCTTGTCCCGGAAGGTGCTCCAGGCCATGTACACCAGATAGGCGACGCCGAGGTACTTCAGCGTCTGGAAGGCGACCGCGCCGGCGTTCAGCAGCGCGGCCAGACCCGTGATCGCCGCGATCAGGTGCGGGACGGTGCCGAGCGTGCAGCCGAAAGCCGCGATCACCGCGGCCCGCACGCCCCTGGACAGCCCGGCCGCGAGCGTGAACAGGACACCGGTTCCGGGGGTGGCGACGATGACGAGCGTCGTCAGCAAGAATTCGATGCTCATCTCCGACACGGTAACCCACGCCGGGCGGCACGCAATCCCGCTCGGGAGAAGCGTTTGCGCCTGCTACAGCGCGCGCCGCCCGGACAGCGCGCGGCCGAGGGTCAGCTCGTCGGCGAATTCGAGGTCGCCGCCCATCGGCAGGCCCGAGGCCAGCCTGGTCACGCTCAGGCCGGGGAAGTCGCGCAGCATCCGGACCAGATAGGTGGCCGTGGCCTCGCCCTCGGTGTTCGGATCGGTCGCGATGATCACCTCGCTGACGTCGACGCCGTCCTCCTGGTTTCCGATGCGCGCCAGCAACTCCCGGATGCGCAGCTGGTCGGGGCCGATGCCGCTGAGCGGATCGAGCGCGCCGCCGAGCACGTGGTAGCGACCGCGGAACTCCCGGGTGCGCTCGATCGCCTGCACGTCCTTGGGTTCCTCGACCACGCAGATCATCGTCCGGTCCCGGCGCGGGTCGGCGCAGATACGGCACAGCTCGCCGTCGGAGACCGTCCCGCACGTCACGCAGAACTGCACACCGTCGCGCACCTTCTGCAACGCGGCCTGCAACCGATCGATCTCCGGCGGCTCCACCCCGAGCAGGTGAAAGGCGATGCGCTGGGCGCTCTTCGGACCGACGCCGGGCAGCTTGCCCAATTCGTCGATCAGATCCTGGACCGGACCCTCGTACAACTGCTACCCCGGCTCAGAAACCGGGCAGCGAACCGCCGCCGAGGCCACCGGACAGCGGTCCGAGCCGTTCCGCGGCGACGCGCTGCGCGTTGGCCATCGCGTCGTTGACCGCGCCGATGACCAGGTCCTGCAAGGTCTCGACGTCGTCGGGATCCACGGCCTTCGGGTCGATGGTCAGCGACACCACCTCGCCGCTGGCCTTGATGGTGACCCGGACCAGGCCGCCGCCCGCCTCGCCTTCCACCTCGGTCGCCGCGATCTCTTCCTGGGCTTCCATCACCGCCTGCTGCATCTGCTGCGCCTGGGCGAGCAACTGTTGCATATCGAACTGGCCACCTGGCTGCACGGGAGGGTCCTCTCTGGAGAAGGTGTCACCGGCCAGCCTAGTCCTGCCGCACCGTGTCCCCGGCGCGGCCCGACGGGTCCGATGTCGCGACGCATGGTGGATAACAGGTTGGGTAGTTCCGGTGGAGACCGACCGAGCGCGCCTTACCATCGACACCGAGTCGGGGTCGGTGTGCAAATCTGGAGACAAAGATGATCGCAGTTCGTGCACGTTTCCTGAGCACCCTGGTGCTCACGCTTGGTGTTCCCAGCATCTTTCTCGGCGCTACGGCGCCAACGGCGTCCGCGGACACGGAGATCATCGATGCGACCGAGGTGATCGATGCCCAGGAGGTCATCGATGCCGAAACCATCCCGGCGGTCGCGGACTACGGTGACGGCTGCGTCCTCTATCCGGACGACAAGGCCGCGACACTCGATTCGCTGCGCTTCCGGTGCTCGGCGCAGCAGCAGGACGCCATCTTCCGCGCCGCGCCGCTGGGCGACGTTCCCTCCGGCGTGAAGTCGGGCTGGGTCACTCGTCCACCGGTCATGCAAGCCGTCGCGCCCCCGCTGTGGATCGGCAAGACCTTCTACACCGGCCCGGACGGCGGCTACCTGATGAACCGCCTCACCGGTGCGGGCATCGAGGGCTGGCGCGCCGACGTATACGCGGCGCCCGCACTGACCGACGGGCAGCCCGCCTGGGCCCTGAACTACGCGCCCTCCCCGACGCCGCCGGTCTACGACGAGATCCGGGAGGTCACCCCGGGTGTGTGGTTCGGCTATTCGTGGTGGCGCGGCGCGTTCCAGACCACCCTGCTGCTGACCTTCGCGCTCGCCTGAACACCGAGTGTCGTTGACCCTCCCGTCGCTGGAGGGTGTTGGCTGGTGCCATGACGGCAACCGTCCCCATCGGCGAGTTCTCCAGGCTGAGCAATCTCAGCGTGAAGACGTTGCGCTACTACCACGAGATCGGCCTACTGGCTCCGGTCGACGTCGACGCCGGGTCGGGCTATCGGCGGTACGCGACGGCGCAGGTCACGCAGGCACAGTTGATCCGGCGGCTGCGCGAGCTGGACATGCCGGTCCCGGAGATCCGCGCCGTCCTCGCCGCGCCGGACGACGACGCCCGTGACGCCACGCTGCGCGCGCATCTGGAGCGCATGGAGGCGGAACTGATCCGTACCCGTGCGGTCGTGGCGTCGTTGCGCTCGCTGTTGACGCCCGCACCCCCGATCACCGTGGAGTATCGCGTGGTTCCGGCGTTCCCGGCCGCGGCGATCGGCGCGACGGTGGCGCGCGAACACATCGACCGGTGGTGCGCGTCGACGTTCCCGGCGTTGTACGAGGCGCTGGCCGCCGCGGATATCGCACCCGCGGGGGTCGGCGGCGCCACCTACGGCACCGATTTCTTCGAACAGGACGAGGGCGCGGTCGTCGCGTTCGTCCCGGTCGCCGACGCCGACATCGTCTTGCCCTCAGGACTTTCGGCGATCGAGTTACCCACGCGACGATTCGCCGTCACCGTGCACGAGGGCCCGTTCGAGGATTTCGACCGCACCTACGGAGCGCTGGGCAGTCATGTCGCCGAACACGATGTCGCGTTGCCCGAACCGATCCGCGAGTTGTACCTGCTCGGACCGGATGTGTCCGACGATCCCGCCACCTACCGAACCGAAGTGTGCTGGCCCATCGCCCAACCGTGAAAAGGAGACATCCATGACGCTCTCTATCGCCCACGTCACCATCGACTGCGAGAACGCGGGCGCGCTCGCCGAATTCTGGTCGCGATTGCTGGAGACGCCCGTCGATCCCGGCCCCACCCCGGAGTTCGCCACCGTCGGCCGGACCACGGGTGCCGCGACCGCGCTGATGTTCCTCCGGGTGCCCGACAAGAACCCGGGAAAGAACGTGATCCACCTCGACCTGCTCGCCTCCGACCGGGACGAAGTCGGACGCGCGATCGGCCTCGGCGCGAAGCACGTCGGCGACTTCGACGAGTGGGGCATGAAGTGGACGACGCTGGCCGATCCCGAGGGGAACCTCTTCGACATCGCCGCCGAGTAGGCCGCTCGACACCGCGACGACGGTCCGTACGGACCGTCGTCGCGCCCGTCGATCAGGCCAGTTCGCGCTGCAGGTTTCCGAGCACCTCGGCCTGGATCTTCTTCAGGCCGAGCGGCGCGAAGATGCCCTCGAAGATACCGGCGATGCCGCCCGCGCCCTTCCAGGTGGTGCGCAGTGTGACCCGCGCGCCCGTGCCCTCCGGCGTGACGGTCCAGGTGTTCACCAGCGTCGAATTCGAGTCGCGCTCGGTGACAATGGAATCGGATACCGAGACGACCGCGTGCACGTTGCGCGAACGCTTCTCGGTGGCCTGCAACGTCCACTCCGCGACGGTGCCCGCGCCCTTGCCGCCTTCGACCACCTTGTAGTCGCGGTAGTGCGACGAGAGAATGCGCGGACGCACCGTGTCGTAGTCGGCGATGGCCTCCAGCGCGCGCTGCGGATCCGCCTGCACGTCGATCGAACTACTGGCGCTGACCTGTCCCACAATGAGCTCCTTGTCCGGATGCGGTGTCTCGACCGATCTCCATCCTGCCCTGTCGGCGCGGGAGGAAAGCGCCGAGGGTGCCGCGAACTACTCCAGACAATTCGGTATTCCATTTCGCAACATATGCGTGACATTTCTCCGCCACCGTGCCCGCGCGGTGGCCCCGCCGTTTGGTCCGTACTAGCGTCGAGGGGTGGCAGTGAGTCTGTTGGGGAAGGCCGGACACGCACCGGCCGCACGCGAATCAGGATTTGCCGCGCATCGAGCGGGCGTGGACCGTCTTTTGGCGAGCTACCGCGCGATACCCGAGCACGCCAACGTCCGGTTGGCGAAGAAAACGTCGAACCTATTCCGCGCCAGGGCGAAGAACCCAGCGCCCGGTCTCGACGTCTCCGGACTGACCCGGGTCATCGCCGTCGACCCGGTCGCCAAGACCGCCGATGTCGCGGGCATGACCACCTACGAGGAGCTGGTCGCCGCCACCCTCCCGTACGGGCTCGCGCCGCTGGTCGTTCCCCAGCTCAAGACGATCACGCTGGGCGGCGCGGTCACCGGCCTCGGCATCGAGTCCACGTCCTTCCGCAGCGGCCTGCCGCACGAGTCGGTGCTGGAGATGGACGTGCTCACCGGCGCGGGCGAGATCCTCACCGCCACGCCGGACAACGAGCACGCCGATCTGTTCCGCGGATTCCCGAACTCCTACGGCACGCTGGGCTACACGGTGCGGTTGAAGATCGAGCTGGAAGAGGTGCGACCATACGTCGCGCTGCGGCACGTGCGTTTCCGGGACCTGCGTGAACTGGAGGCGACCCTCGCGACGATCGTGACGGACCGTGCCTTCGAGGGTGAGCCCGTCGACTATCTCGACGGCGTCGTCTTCACCGCCGAGGAGAGCTACCTGACGCTGGGCCGCCGCACCGACGAGCCGGGCCCGGTCAGCGACTACACCGGTATGGACATCTTCTACCGGTCCATCCAGCACGACGGCGACACGCCCAAGCGCGACCGCCTGACCATCCACGACTACCTGTGGCGCTGGGACACCGACTGGTTCTGGTGCTCGCGCGCCTTCGGCGCACAGCACCCGAGGATCCGCCGGATCTGGCCGAAACGCTACCGGCGCAGCAGCTTCTACTGGAAGCTCGTGGCGCTGGACCACAAGTACGCCATCGCCGACAAGCTGGAGGCCCGCAAGGGCAATCCCCCGCGCGAGCGGGTCGTGCAGGACATCGAGGTGCCGGTGGACCGCACCGCTGACTTCGTGGAATGGTTTCTGCGCGAGATCCCGATCGAGCCGATCTGGCTGTGCCCACTGCGTTTGCGCGAGAGCGGCGACCCGGCTGGGCCGGGCGGACGCACCTGGCCGCTGTACCCCCTGGAGCCGGACCGGACCTACGTGAATGTCGGATTCTGGTCGGCCGTGCCCACCACCCCCGGGCAGCGAGAGGGCGCGGCCAACCGCGCGATCGAGCGCACGGTGACCGAGTTCGACGGTCATAAGTCGCTGTACTCGGATTCCTTCTACGACAAGGATGAGTTCGCGGCGCTCTACGGCGGAAACATCTATACCGAACTGAAGAAACGCTACGACCCGGACCAGCGCCTGCTGGATTTGTATTCGAAGGCGGTGCAACGCAGATGACGACATTCAAGGACCGTTCCGATGTCTTCGCCGATCTCGGGACCAAACTCAGCATTGCCGAGATCTTCGAGACCCTCGTCGAGGGTGAAGTCCCGATCCGATTGACGGCCTACGACGGCAGCTCGACCGGACCGCGGGATTCGGAGTTCGCGCTGGACATCCGTACCCCGCGCGGCATCAACTATCTGGCGACGGCCCCCGGCGACCTGGGCATGGCCCGCGCCTACATTTCCGGCGACATGACCGCGACCGGCGTGCACCCGGGCGATCCGTACGAGATCCTGAAGGCGCTGGACGGGTTGAAGTTCCGCCGTCCGTCCGCGCTGGCCCTGGTGACCATCGCGCGCTCGCTGGGCTGGGAGCGGCTCAAGCCGGTCGCCCCGCCGCCGCAGGAGACCCTGCCGCGCTGGCGCCGGATCGCCTTCGAGGGCCTGCGCCACTCCAAGACCCGCGACGCCGAGGCGATCCACCACCATTACGACGTCTCGAACGCCTTCTACGAGTATGTGCTCGGCCCGTCGATGACCTACACCTGCGCGGTCTACGGCGACGAGAACTGGACGCTCGAGCAGGCACAGGAGAACAAGTACCGCTTGGTGTTCGAGAAGCTCCGGTTGAAGGAGGGCGACCGGCTGCTCGACATCGGCTGCGGCTGGGGCGGCATGGTGCGCTATGCCGCCAAGCGCGGCGTGAAGGTGATCGGCGCGACGCTCTCGGCCGAGCAGGCGGACTGGGCGCAGAAGAAGATCGCCGAGGAAGGCCTGGCCGACCTGGCGGAGGTGCGCCATTCCGACTACCGCGATGTGCCGGAGGGCGAGTTCGACGCGGTGTCCTCGATCGGCCTCACCGAGCACATCGGTGTGCACAACTACCCGTTCTACTTCGACTTCATCAAGAGCAAGCTGCGCGACGGCGGCCTGTTCCTGAATCACTGCATCACCCGCCCGGACAACACCCGCACCACCAAGGCGGGCGATTTCATCGACCGCTACGTGTTCCCGGACGGCGAGCTGATCGGCTCCGGGCGGATCATCTCCGAGATCCAGAACATCGGGCTCGAGGTGCTGCACGAGGAGAACCTGCGCGAGCACTACGCCCTGACCCTGCACGAATGGTGCAAGAACCTGGTTGCCAACTGGGACGCCTGCGTGGCCGAGGTCGGCGAGGGCACCGCGAAGGTGTGGGGCCTGTACATGGCGGGGTGCCGGCTGGGCTTCCAGCGCAACGTGGTTCAGCTGCACCAGGTGCTCGGGGTCAAGCTCCCCGCCGACGGCGACTGGACCGTGCCGCTGCGTCCGTGGTGGCAGCCGTAGTCCGGTTCGTTCAGTAGGCCTGACTGCCCGCCTCGTTCAGGAGTTCATCCAGGAAGGGGGCGGGCAGTTCGATGTCACCGACCTGGGCCGAGGCGGGCAGGTCGGCGCGCAGCACGCGCAGGATGCCGACCACGCCGGGGCCCGCGTCCAGCAGCGGCCTGGTCCAGCCGAGGCCTGCGCAGGTGGTGACCGCGGGCAGCAGCAGGTTGGTGGCCTCGCCGACCCAGCCCGCGGTGGCCAGACATTCGGCCAGCAGCAGCGCGGCGTCCAATTGGGCGCGCGGACGGTGCTTTTGCAGAGTGTGGTCGTAGAGCGCGCGGGCGCGGCGAACGGCCCGGTCGTCGGAGCCGGGCCGGTGTTCGGCGAGCAGAGCACGAATAGCCGCGAGTTCCTCCGCCTCGGCGGTGAGCAGGGCTGCGCCGGTCAGCCGATGCCCCATCTGCAACGGCGTGGACTCGCTGAGATCGGTGTAGCGGCGCTCCCCGGCCTCCAGCGGCAGCCCGAGGCGCAGCCGTTCGGCGCGGATGTGCGCGGCCAGGCGCGCCAGGCGGTTGTCGGCGGCGATGCGCGCGCCCTCGTCCAGCCGCGTGGCCGCGGTGAACAGATCCCCGCCGACCGCCTTGACCCGCGCGCCGACGACGAAGGTGGAGATCAGGAAGTCCACCGGCCCCACCCGGGTGACCAGCTCGTGGCTTTCGTCCAGCAGCCGGTCGGCGGTCTCCAGATCACCCCGGCGATAACTCGTTTCGCCGAGCAGAGCGGCGGCCACGCGCACCGCGTGCGAGCGCGGTCCGGAGCGCTCGCGCGCGGACTCCCAGGCCTGCTGGAAACAGCGGGTGGCGGTGGCGACGTCGAGTTGCTCGTAGGCGGCCGCGCCCTGGCCGCAGCGCCCGAATACCAGGCCGAGCGGGTCTTTCGAGTCCTTGTGATAGTCCTCGGCCCATTCCTGGATCTTCCTGGCGCCCTCGAAGTCGAATCCACACAGGCGCACGAACGTGGTGAGGTTCGCCGCGGTCGAGACCGTCCACGCCGGTAGATCGTCCGGCTCCTGCAAGCAGTCCGCGACCCGATCCAGCACGCCCTCGGTGTGGTCGCGCGCGATCTGGTCCGAGGCGGCGAGCACCGCCGCCTGGCAGCGCTGCACGCGCACATCCGCGTCACCGGTGGAGCCGCGGGCCAGGATGTTGGACAGCCTGCCCAGTGCGTTGCGCGCCGCGCCGGACTGCTGCAAGTTGACATTCGCCCTGGCCACCGCTATCAGCAACTTCGAGCGCGAGGCCACCTGCTGCATCGGCAGTTTCGACACGCTGCCCAGCAGGGTGGCGAGCCGGGATCCGTCGATCAGGTCCATCCCGCCGCCCTCGAGCAGGTCCAGCGCCATCTTCAGATCGGTCGCGGCCAATGCGTGGTCGACCGACTTGCGCAGCAGTTGGTGTTCGGCGTACCAGCGCGAAGCCTTGCGGTGCAGCGACTTCGACTTCCCGGGGTGAACGCGATCGAGCCGGGTCCGCAGATGCTCGGCGAACAGCGGTTGCATCCGGAACCACTCCGGGTCGTGCTCGATGCGCCGCAGGAACAGCTCCCGTTGCTCGGCCTGCTCGAGTAGCTGTTCGGCGTCCGGTTCACCGGACAGCGCCGCGGCGAGCGAGCCGCAGATCCGCTCGGTCACCGCGATCGACATGAGGAACTCGAGCATCTTGGGTTCCAAGGTGTCCAGCACGTTCTCGGCGAGGTATTCGCGGATGCCGTGGTTGCCCTCCGACAGTGTGGCGATCAGCTGAGCGGGGTCGGCGTTGCCGCGCAGGGACAGTCCGACCAGCTGGATGGCCGCGGGCCAGCCGTCGGTGGCGGTGTGGATCTCGGTCACCTGCTCGGGGGTCAGGTCGAATCCGTTGCGCTCGACGAGGATCTGCCTGGTCTCCGCCTCGGTCAGGCGCAACGCGGCCGAGCCGATCTCGACCAGTTCGTCGTGTACCCGCATCCGGCTCGTCGGCAGGCCGGATTGCTCTCGGCTGGTCACGACGAAACGCAGGTGGTGGCAGCCGTTGTCCAGCAGGGCTTCCATCGCCCGGTGCGCGCCCGCGTCGGTGATCCGCTGCCAGTCCTCCACGATCACCACGACCGTCTTGCCCGCGGCGTGGATCTCGTCGATGAGCGTGGGAATCACGAACGCGGCGGCGTCGGCGGGCCGCTCCTCCAGCACCTGGTCCAGACCGGCGCCGACGTCCGGATGCACCCGGCGGATCGCCTGGATCAGGTGGGCGAGCAGCCAGATCTCGTTGTCGTCGTCGCGGTCGATACCGATCCAGGCGACGGCGGCGGAGCCCTCGGTGAGTTCGGCGCGCCACTGCGCGGCCAGTGTGCTCTTGCCGAACCCCGCGGGCGCGTGGATCACCGCGAGTCTGCGCCGTCCGCCCCCGCGCAGGGTGTCCAGCAGACGCGGCCGCGGTATCGGGTCTCGCGTGGGCGTGGGGGGACGGAATTTGGTCACAGCCGTCGGCGGTGCCGTCGTCGAAGTCGCCGAATGCTGCGAGACGGCGGGCCGCAGCGTCAACGGCCAGCTGCGTCGCGCGGTGACCGCGGGACGGGAACCGGTCCACGCCACGGTCGGTAGGCCCACCGCGGTCGGAATCGTCGGTTCGGGCTCCGGCGTGGTGTCCAGCAGCGCCATCTCGTCGGGCAGCTGGCCGTGGCCGCGCTGCACCTCGCGCAGCATCTCGCCGAACTCGTAAGCGCTGGCCGGGCGATCTCGCGGACTCGGAGCCATCGCGTGTTCGATGACGGTGGCCACATCCGGCGGAATGTCCTGTTCGCGCAGGTCCGGCACGGGCTGGGTGGTGATTCGCAAGAACTGCGCCACCACCCGCTCCCCCGCCTGCCGCTCGAAGGCAGCGTGCCCGGTGAGCAACGCGAACAGCGTCGAGCCGAGGCCGTAGACGTCGGAACGGATAGTCGGCTCGTCGCCTTTGAGGACCTCCGGCGCGGTGAACGCGGGCGAGCCGGTGATCATGCTGCTGGACGTGCGGAACCCGCCCGGGATGCGGGCGATGCCGAAATCCGTCAGCTGCGGTTCGCCATAGCCGCTGAGCAGGACGTTGGCCGGTTTCACGTCACGGTGCAGGATCCTGGCGCGGTGTGCGCTCTCGATGGCGCCCGCCAGCTTGACCCCGGCTCGCAGCGAGTCCGCCCAGGTCAGCGGGCCCTGATCGCGGATGAGCTGCTCCAGCGACCCATGGGTGCAGTACGGCATGACGATGAGCGGCATGCCGGTCGCCGTCACGTCCACCTGGAGGATGTCGACGATATTCGGGTGGCCGGACAGCCTGCCCATGGCTTGTTCCTCACGCAGGAACCGCTCCCGGCTCTCCTGGTCGATCTCCGAGGAGAGCACTTTCACCGCGACCACCCGATCCAGCGCGGTCTGCACGCAGCGATACACCACGCCGAATCCGCCCCGGCCGATCTCCACCGCACCGGACAGGCCCATCGCCTCCAACTCGTCGGCGATGTCGATGGGCGCCTCCCGCCGCGTGTCCGTCTCGGCCGCAGTCGATTCGGGGCGCACCCGGCCCGAACGCGTCTGTGGATTCATGTGATCACCTCGAACTCACATCGAATCGGCGACATCGGCGACCAAACTCCGCGCCGACCCCGGACGCGGTGTCCGATATGTCTGCGCATACTCCAACGTAGCGCGGCCCGGTATCAGGCGGGTGACGTTTCCGAACAGGACGACCCGTGCCGCCGATCCGTGCGTTCCGCGCAGCTCAGTGCTCCGGCCGGGGCTCGATGTCCGGCGCGAAATGGGCTCTCGCGCTCACCTTTGCAGGTGCCGCCTCTGTTCGTGACCGCCGCCACGTCTGGTCCACCCGGACGAATACCCGAGCAGGAGCCGGCCAACCGGGTCCATGGGCTATCCGTCGTGGATCGGTCAGCGCTGCTCGGCGGGACGTGTGGCTGGAGTGATCCAGAAGGTCATGCGCTCCATGAGCTTCCTGCGTTTGGTGTTCTGAAAAGCGGCGATGCGCCATCTGCCGTCCCCGCGGACCACGGTGTAGGTCTGGACCTTGGCCGGCGCCTGCTTCGGCGATCCCTTGTAGGTGTCGCCACGGCTGGTGACCACGGCGACGTCCGGACCGTAGTAACGAATGTCCAGCACCTCGTCGGCCAGCCGGGTGCCCTTCAGGACGCCCGCGAACAAGGCTCGGTGCGAAGCCACGATGTCCGCGCGGCCACGGTAATGGGTGCCGAGGTAACTGGTGTAGGTGGCGTCCTCGGTGAACACCTCGCCGTAGGCGTCGGCGTCTCCCCGCCCCCAGGCGTCTGTCAGCTCGGCGAGAACGGCCAGGATGCCGCGCCGGTCGGTGCTCTCGTCGCCACTCATGATGGTGCCTCCATGGTAGATTACTTCTTGTGAGAGCTTTCTTCTTAGAAGAAGTCTCTTCGTATAAGAAGAAATTAGAGGATGGAGGGATCTCGTGTCAACACCCGAGACCGCGCCGCACGGCCTTCGACCGGACGCCCATGAGGTCTACCGGCGCTATCTGAGCGCGGTCATGCTGCACGGCCAAGCCGGGGCGCGGGCGGTCGATCTGGGCGCCACCGACCTCTACGCGCTCAACATCCTGGGACTGGCCGGACCGATGACGCCCGGCGAACTCGGCGCTCGCAGCGGCCTGACCACCGGCCCGACCACCCGGCTGATCGACCGGCTGGAGGACGCGGGCTACGTCCGCCGCGCGCCGGTCCCGGGCGACCGGCGCAAGGTGATCGTCGAACTGGTCGGCAAGCCCGCTGATCTGGACGAGGTCCTCGCCCCGGCGCGGCGGCGCATCGGCGAGATCATCGGCGGCTACTCACCAGAACAGCGCGAAGTGCTGTTCGACTACTTCGCGCGGGCCGCCGCCGCCTACCAGGCCGCCGCCGAGGAGTTGCGTCCCGCGGACTAGGCGACGGCGAGGACGACGATCCGGGTGATCTGGCGGCTGTCGAAATTGTCGTCGCTGACCAGGACCAGGGTTCGTTCGCCGGAAGGCAGCCGGGGACCCCACGTCATACCCTCCACGTTGTCGACGGCGGCGAGTCCGACGTCGTCGAGGTCCACCAGCAGCCGCTTGGCCGCCGGGTGCGCGGCGCCGAGCGGAGCATCGAGGATGTCGGTCGCGCCGCTCAGGTCGGCCTCGTAGACGCGGATCTTGTTGGCCGTGCCCGGGGAGAAAGACCGTTCCAGCACAAGAAGTTTCGTGGGGTCGAGCGGATCGGCGGCGAGGATTGACGCGATCCCGGTGCCGCCGCGGCCGGGTTCGGGCCGCGACTCGGCGAAGACGGGCTCCATCGGATACGCGTACTGGGCGAGTAGCGGTCCGGATCGAGCTTGGACGGTGATGCGCGCCGTCGCTGCACTGGTCGTGGTCGGCGGCGGTCCGTCCGGCAGCAGCGGCCCTTCCGTCGCGGTCGCGAACAATGCGCCGGCGCCGAGGAAGGTCGCTGCCTCCAGCGCCTGGTTCTGCCTCGGACCGGAGCCGGGACGCATCCGTTCGTTCTCCGGAATCGGCAGCTCACCGGCATAGGAGCCGTCC
Organism: Nocardia gamkensis NBRC 108242; assembly: GCF_001612985.1. Lineage (GTDB taxonomy): Bacteria > Actinomycetota > Actinomycetes > Mycobacteriales > Mycobacteriaceae > Nocardia > Nocardia gamkensis. The sequence goes on from NZ_BDBM01000020.1 coordinate 73,249, forward strand.
TGGTGCGCGATCCGCACCGATGGGTCGGCCAGTAGGTCGCCGTCGCGTTCGCCTTCTTGCGTCCAGTAGTAGTCGCCGGTCCACGGATCGACCCGGATCTCCTCCGGGTCCACCGACATCGGCGGGTAGGCAGCGCCCGTCGCGGTCAGCAGCGGCCGGGTGCCGGTGATCGTCACCGGTCCGACGCCGCGCTCGCCGACCTCGATGCGCGCGGTGTAGTACCGCGCGGGGTTCTTGCTCGACCGATCGTCGCTGATCAGCACGAATTCACCCGTGCGTGCCGAGTAATCGATACCGGACAGGCCGCCCACGGTGGTGCCCTCGAAGTCCAGGCCCGACGCGATCACCTGCTCGCCGAGCAAGCGCACCGAGGGCGCGGGCGCGGCATCGGCGCCCGCCACCGGCGCCGATGCGAGGACGAGGGCACAACCGGCGATCAGAACATGGCGACTACGTCTCGGCACGGCTGCCAACCTATCCGGCCGGAAGGACGCGAACGTGCACGGGCTGGGAAACGACGGAAGCCCGCCACCGCGAAAAGCGGTGACGGGCTTCGCCGTTGCGTCAGGCGCGAGACTACTTACGCAGCGAGGCCGGGACCTCGAAGCGCTCGCCGTAGTTCTTGGCGAGGTAGTCGGCGCGTTCCACGAAGGCCTCCTGGCCACCCGGGTAACCGACGATGAACTGGTGCACACCACCGGTCCAGGCCGGGAAGCCGATGCCGAAGATCGAGCCGATGTTGGCGTCGGCGGTGGAGGTGAGCACGCCCTCGTCGAAGCACTTCTGGGTCTCGATCGCCTCCGCGAACAGCATGCGGTCGATCAGATCCTGCAGCGGGACACCGAAGTCCGCCGAGGTCTTGAAGTGCTCGCGCAGGCCGGCCCACAGACCGGTGCGCTTGCCGTTCTCGTCGTACTCGTAGAAGCCGGCCTTCTCCAGGCGACCCGGACGACCCTCGGACACCATGTAGTCGATGACATCCTGCGCCGGGTGCCGCTTGACGCCCAGGGTGGTGTCGCCCGCTTGCGCGGCTTCCAGGGTCTCCTTGGCGATCTTCTGCATGAGCTTCATGTTCAGCTCGTCCGACAGCTGCAGCGGCGCGGCCGGGTAGCCCGCCTGCAGACCGGCCTGCTCGATGGTGGCGGGCTCGATGCCCTCCTTGAGCATGGCGATCGCCTCGTTGACGAAGGTGCCGATCACACGCGAGGTGAAGAAGCCACGGCTGTCGTTGACGACGATCGGGGTCTTCTTGATCGCGAGGGTGTAGTCGAACACCCGGGCCAGCGCCTCGTCCGAGGTCTTCTCACCCTTGATGATCTCGACCAGCGGCATCTTGTCGACCGGCGAGAAGAAGTGGATGCCGATGAAGTCCTCCTGGCGCTTCACGCCGGTCGCCAGACCGGTGATCGGCAGGGTGGAGGTGTTCGAGCCGAGCAGCGCGTCGGGGGTGACGATGTCCTCGATCTCCTGGAACACCTTGTGCTTGAGCTCGGTGTTCTCGAAGACGGCCTCGATGACGAAGTCGACGCCCGCGAAGTCGGCCGCGTCCGCGCTCGGCTTGATCCGGTCCAGCAGCGCCTTGGACTTCTCCTCGGTGGTCTTGCCCCGGGAGAGGGCCTTGGCCTCGATCTTCTCGGAGTAGTTCTTGCCGCGCTCGGCCGCCTCGATCGAGACGTCCTTCAGAACGACCTCGTAGCCCGCCTTGGCGGAGACGTACGCGATGCCCGCGCCCATCATGCCCGCGCCGAGCACGCCGACCTTCTTGATCTCCTTCTTCGGCACGTCCTTCGGACGCGAACCGCCGTTGTTGATCGTCTGCAGGTCGAAGAAGAACGCCTGGATCATGTTCTTCGCGACCGGGCCGGTGAGCAGGTGCACGAAGTAGCGGGACTCGATCAGCGACGCGTTGTCGATGTCGACCTGCGAACCCTCGACCGCGGCCGACATGATGGCGCGCGGCGCGGGCATGTTCGCGCCCTTGATCTGCTTGCGCAGGTTCGCCGGGAAGGCGGGCAGGTTCGCCGCGAACGCGGGCGAGGACGGGGTCCCGCCGGGGATCTTGAAGCCCTTCTTGTCCCAGGGCTGCACGCCGGCGTCGGGGTTGGCCTTGATCCACGCCTTGGCGGCGGGGACCAGCTCCTCGATCGAGCCGACCAGCTCGTCGACCAGGCCGATCTCCTTGGCCTTGGCCGGCTTGTTGCGCTGGCCCTGCAGCAGCACCTGCATCAGGGCGTTCTGCAGGCCCAGCATGCGCACGGTGCGGATGATGCCGCCGCCCGCGGGCAGCAGGCCGAGGGTGGCCTCCGGCAGACCGATCTGCGAACCCGGCACGTCCGCCGCGATGCGGTGGTGGGTGGCCAGCGCGATCTCCAGACCGCCGCCCAGCGCCGCGCCGTTGATGGCGGCGACGACCGGCTTGCCCAGCTGCTCCAGGCGACGCAGGGCGCTCTTGATCTCGCCGAGCTCCTCCATCAGCGCCTGGGCGTCGTCCGGGCCGACCTTCATCATGTTCTTCAGGTCGCCGCCGGCGAAGAAGGTCTTCTTCGCGGAGGTCAGGACGACACCGGTGATGTTGTCCTTCTCCGCCTCGAGCCGGTCGACGGTGGCGGTCATCGACTTCTTGTACAGCTCGTTCATGGTGTTGGCGCCCTGGTTCGGGTCGTCCATCGTCAGTACGACGATGCCGTCCGAATCCTGCTCCCAACCGATCATGTTGGTTTCGCTCACAGCTCTGTGTCTCCTTGGTGAAATAGCTGTCGGTTGGGGCTCAGACCCGCTCGATGATGGTCGCCACGCCCATGCCGCCGCCGATGCACAGGGTGACCAGCGCGTAGCGGCCGTTGCGGCGCTCCAGTTCGTCGACCATGGTGCCGGTGATCATCGCGCCGGTCGCACCCAGCGGGTGGCCCATCGCGATCGCGCCGCCGTTGACGTTCAGCTTCTCGTCCGGGATGTTCAGATCCTTCTGGAACTTCAGCACCACGGAGGCGAACGCCTCGTTGATCTCGACCAGGTCGATGTCGCCGAGGGTCAGGCCCGCCTTGGCCAGCACCTTCTTGGCGGCCGGGGTCGGACCGGTGAGCATGATGGTGGAGTCGGCGCCGCTGGTGGCGGTCGCGACGACGCGCGCACGCGGGGTCAGACCGGAGGCCTTGCCCGCCTCTTCCGAACCGATCAGCACCAGCGCGGCGCCGTCGACGATGCCGGAGCTGTTGCCGCCGTGGTGCACGTGGTTGATCTTCTCGACGAAGTGGTACTTCTGCAGCGCCACCGCGTCGAAGCCACCCATCTCACCGATCACGGCGAAGGACGGCTGCAGCTTGGCCAGGTCCTCGGCGGTGGTGCCGGGGCGCATGTGCTCGTCCTTGTCCAGCACGACGATGCCGTTCTGGTCCTTGACCGGGACGATCGACTTGGCGAAGTAACCGCCGGTGGTGGCCTTGGCGGCCAGCTCCTGCGAGCGCACCGCGTAGGCGTCGACATCGTCGCGGCTGAAGCCCTCGATGGTGGCGATCAGGTCGGCGGAGACGCCCTGCGGGACGAAGTAGGTGTCGTAGTTGGTGGCCGGGTCCAGCGCCCAGGCGCCGCCGTCGGAGCCCATCGGCACGCGCGACATGGACTCGACGCCACCGGCGAGGACCAGGTCGTCGAAGCCGGAGCGGACCTTCTGGGCCGCCAGGTTGACCGCCTCGAGGCCGGACGCGCAGAAGCGGTTGAGCTGGAACCCGCCGACGGTGTCGGGCAGGCCGGCCACGGTGACCGCGGTACGGGCGATGTCCGCACCCTGGTCGCCGACCGGCGCGACCACGCCGAGGATCAGGTCGGAGATCCGGTCCTCGTCGAGGTTCGGGAAGCGGCCGCGCAGCTCCTGGATCAGACCAACAGTCAGGTCGATCGGCTTGACCGAGTGCAGCGAGCCGTTCTTCTTGCCACGGCCACGCGGAGTGCGGATGGCCTCGTAAATGTAGGCCTCTGTGGTCATATCGGAGTGTTCCTTCCTCAATGTGCGGCGGCCGGACGTTCGTCCGTCCGAGCGCTTTTATGCGGTCGACCGGAACGTTCGTCCGTCCGAGCGCTTTTATGCGGTCGACCGGAACGTTCGTCCGTCCGAGCGCTTCTGTGCGGTCGACCGGAACGTTCGTCCGTCCGAGCGCTTCTGTGCGGTCGACCGGAACGTTCGTCCGTCCGAGCGCTCCTGTGCGGCCGGGCCGGACATACGTCCGTCCGAGCGCTGGTTTGCGGCGACACCGCGGGTGCGGCGTGGCTGCGGCTGACCTCGCCGACCGGCCTTGCGGCCGACCGTTCCTAACGCTGTACAAAACCAGGCAGGCAAGAGCGATCGCACGTCACGGTCGCCCGTACGCCTGGGCATACCATAGAACGTCGGCGTACCGAAGCTCCCGGCTACCCGTACATACTACCGTGGAGTGCGAACTCTGGTTAACTTAACGTCGTGAGAGCGGTGGTTGTCAACCATCCAACCGTGTGGCACCCAGCTCACTCTTCAGCAATTCGAGGGCGACCTCGTCCGGGTCGCGCCGGTCGCCGGGGGCCACCGGATCGGCCGCGGCGGCCATCATCTCCCGCTCCTCTTCCGGCGTCGAGGCTGGAACGGCGCCGTCACCGCTCCAGCCCCGGCTGCTCGCGGCGTCGCTTTCGCTCGGTTCGGCGTCGTAGGGCGGCGGATAGTCCGCGGGGCCGGGATCATCCGGCAGGTCGGGATAGTCGGGCGGCGGGATGTCGTCCTCCGCGGGGAACGGGCGCGGACTCGCGCCACCCGCGCGGGCGCGACCCGCGTTACCCGGCTTCTCGGCGCCCGCGTTGCGCGCCTGGCTGGGGCGGGAGAACCTCGGCGGGGCGGCGGCATCCGGAGCGCGGCCTGTCGCGTTGCCGGATTCACGTCCCGGCTGGCCCGCCGCCTGTCCGCGAGCACGGTTCCCGCTACCGCCGGCCCGTGGCGCCGGCGCGGGCCGTGGCGACGCGCCGCCCGCTTCCCAGCGCACCTCGTGGTCGCGGCCGAGCACCGCCCGCACCGCCGACCGCACCGCTTCCAGATTCCGCGGATCGGACAGGCGCTGGGCCAGCGGCGCGTGCTGATGCGCGAAGACGATGACCTCGCCCTCCACCCGGGCGACCGACGCACCGGCGAGCATCGCCTGCACGGCCGCGCCGAACTCCCGCACTTTGGCGCGGATATCCGCCCAAGCGGCTTCCACTTCGCGCAGCAGATCACCGCTCGGCGCCGAGGAAGGACCGGTGGGCTCCTGCGCGGACGCGTGGGGCGGCCCCGCCTCGGATCGCCCAGAATCGCCCTGACCGGCCGCGGAATCCCGCACGGCGGGCGAGTCGGCGGCACCGCGCTCAGGCCCGGCGGCAGTACGGCGCGCCGTACTCGGGTCCCCGGCCTCAGGATCACGCCCGACAGCGGAACTCCGCGCCGCATCCGGGCCCGCGCTCCCATCCTCGCGCCCAGAACTCGACTCCACAGCCCCGCGACCAGACCTCACAGCGGAACTCCGCACCGCATCCAGGCCCGCGCTCCCATCCTCGCGCCCAGAACTCGACCCGGCAGACGACTCCGCAGCTCCGCGACCAGGCCCGACAACGGAACTCCGCGCCGTATCCCGGCCCGTGCTCCCGTGCTCGCGCCCAGAACGCAGCCCCGCAGTCGAATCCGCAGCCCCGCGATCAGGTCCGACAGCGGAATCCCGCGCCGTGGTCGACTCTGCGGCCCCCTGATCAGATCCCCCAGCAGAATTCCGCGGTGTGGTCGAATCGGCAGCCCCGCGATCAGGCCCCACGGCAGAATCCGGCGCAGCAGTCGAGTCGGCGGCCCCGCGCACGTAATCCCGCGCGGCAGTCGGGTCGGCCCCGGGGGCATTCCCGACGGCCGGATCGACGGTAGGCGACGCCGCCTGCCCACCCGATGCCGGAGAACCCGCCTGCTGCGGCGACGGAGAAAGTCCCGATTGTGCTACCGCCTCGGAAACGCGCTGCACGGCAGCCGGTCCGGAAGGAGCGCGGCCCGCTCCGGCGGCCGCTGCGCTGCCAACCGCTCCGGACGCCTCAGGATTCGGCCCCGACCCACCCGCTGTCCCGGCCTTCGAAGCACTCGGCGCGGCGGTCGCGCTCGGCCCTCCCGCCGGCATCGTTCCCGCCGACCCGCTGTCGGGCACCACGGCGGCGGCCGGTTCGGCAACCGGCGCAACAGGGTCCGCGCCGCCTTCGGTGCCCGGAGCCGACGCATTCGTGGACGACTCACCACCGGCGGGCATCGGTCGATGCCCGCCGCCCGGTGCGGCGACAGTGGAACCTGCCGCACCGGAAGACGGACTTCCCGCTCCACCGATCGACACCGGGCGATCAGCGGTTCCGGCCCCGGACCCCTCGGTTTGCGCAGAACCGCCGACGGGAGTGGCTCCCCCGGCTTCGGCAGCATCCTCCGAGCGACCACCCCCGCGGTTCTCGCGACGAATCGCGGCCAGCGCCTCGGCCCCTCGGCGACGAGGTGACTCCGACGGCGACCCGGCCCCGTGCGTGGGCTGGGCGGGAGCGGGGGCCGAAGACGCGGCGGGCGCGGCGGCGAAGGGGCCCCCGGCCATACCGCGCTCGAGCCGTTCCAAGCGTTGCAGGGTGGCGGATTCCGCATCGGACGCCGAGGGCAGCAACATGCGCGCGCAGACCACTTCGAGCAGCAGTCGCGGCGCCGTCGCGCCGCGCATCTCGCCGAGGCCCTCGTGCAGCAGCTGGGCGTAACGGGTCAGAGTCGCCGACCCCAATCGCTCGGCTTGGCCCCGCATCCGGTCGAGCACGTCACCCGGGCCGGCGACCAGGCCGCGTTCGGTAGCGTCGGGCACCGCCCGCATGAGGATCAGGTCCCGGAAGCGATCGAGCAGGTCGGCGGCGAATCGCCGCGGGTCGTGGCCCGCCTCCATCACCCGGTCGACGGTGCCGAACAACGCGGCGCCGTCGTCGGCGGCCAGCGCCTCGACCGCGTCGTCGATCAGCGCCACGTCGGTGACGCCGAGCAGTGAGACCGCGCGGGCGTACGTAACGCCCTCGGGGCCCGCGCCCGCCAGCAATTGATCGAGCACGCTCAGGCTGTCGCGCGGCGAGCCGCCGCCCGCGCGAATCACCAAGGGGTAGACCGCTTCTTCGACCGGCACGTGCTCCTGCTCGCAGATCCGCCCGAGCAGTCCGCGCATCGTGGCCGGCGGCAGCAGCCGGAACGGATAGTGGTGCGTGCGCGAGCGGATGGTGGGCAGCACCTTGTCCGGCTCGGTGGTCGCGAAGATGAAGATCAGGTGGGCAGGCGGCTCCTCGACGATCTTGAGCAGCGCGTTGAATCCGGCGGTGGTCACCATGTGCGCCTCGTCGACGATGAACACCCGGTACCTGGACTCGGCGGGCGCGTAGAAGGCGCGGTCCCGCAATTCCCTGGTGTCGTCGACGCCGCCGTGGCTCGCGGCGTCGAGTTCGATGACATCCAGGTTGCCGGTACCGCCGGGCCCGAGGGCCACGCAGGACGGGCAGGTACCGCAGGGCGTCGAAGTGGGGCCCGACACGCAGTTCAGCGAGCGGGCCAGGATGCGCGCGGAGGACGTCTTACCACAGCCGCGTGGACCGGAGAACAGATAGGCATGACTGATCCGCCCCGTGTCGAGCGCGATACTCAGCGGGTCGGTGACGTGCTCCTGACCCACCACCTCAGCGAACGTTGCCGGTCGGTACTTCCGGTACAGAGCCACGGCCAGAGGTTACCGGCGACCTCCGACAAAGGACATGCCCGCCCGCTACGCCGGGCTCAGGCCCTCACGGGCACGTAAGTGTGATACAAGTCACAACATGCGCCACGCCTTCTTCAGCGCCCGCCCCTTGCACGCACGATAGCAACCTCAGAGCTATCACTCACGCTGCACGAGCGAAGTCCGGACACAGCCGCCACAGCACCCTGCCCGGGACGCAGAATGCGGACTCACACCCCGATTTACCTCGACTTTTCGGAGATAACGAAACCGCAACCATGGGTGACATCGATGCAATCGTCTGGCTAACGTGGCAGTCGGCAACTTCGGTAGCCAAACCTTCATCAGGTTGGTGACCCCGGCCGGTCCCTCATCCCGACCGGGGCACAACCTCGAGAGCACCACGGGTGACCAGCGCCAATTCCCCCACTTCCACCGGAGGACCGTCCACCGTGTCGTGTGACGACATCGCCGCCGCCTGGCTGTCCAGCACCGATTTCGCAGGCGACCGCTCCGCCGTCGCCCTCTTGAGCCGCGCCATCAGCCCGCAGGAGTTCGCGATCAAACGCGACTCGCTGCCGGTCACCGCGGCAGCCGATCCGGCCACCGCAGCCGCCATCCTCGAACTCCTCGAGCGCGGACAGGTGCCGACCATGGCCGCGATCCGCACCCTGACCGCGCAGAACGAGATGCGCCGCGAGGCCGAGCGCATCGAACGTCTCGGCCGCCGCGCCCAGCGCAGCATCGATGACTTCGGCCGGGTGCTGGCCAAACTGGCCGACGCGCACTGGACCGCGCACGGCTACGGGCCCACCCGCCGAGACGTGCTGTGCACCGAGCAGATCATGACGCTGATCCGCACCCGCGTCGGCAACATCGCCCCATCGGCGGTCAAACACCTCTGGCTGATCGAGCGAGCCCAGCGCGCGGGATGGATCGCCTCCAACGCGAATCCCCGGTCCCTGTGCGCGGGCCGCCGTTTCTACGCGGCCCAGTACGGAAACCGGGTCTCGTTGCGCCCCGTGAACAGCATCGGCACCGCGATCGCGGCTTATCTGGCCGACTACCTCGACGAACACGGCCGCGCGCCACGCTGGTCGGTGGTCGCGCAAGAACTGCGCGACGACCGCGGCCGCCGGATTTTCCACAACACCGCCGATGCCCGCGCCCAGGAACTCTGGTTGACCACCGCGGAGTGGGTGGAGATGCGCGACGACCTGCCCGTGCCCGGACGGAGGGGATTGCGGGCCATCCGTAAGTCCCGCGGCTGACTCGGGCGCCTCCCGCGGGCTCGACACCTTGGGTTAACGGCGTTACTCTAACGCCGTTAACCTATCGAGCGGAGCCGCGATGCTGACCCGGATGGCCCGATTCATCACCCGAGCTCCGCGCGCGGTGCTGGCCGCGGCGCTCGCGGTCGCCGTGCTGTGCGGCGTCTTCGGCGCCACCGCGCCCGCGCACTTGAAGTCCGGCGGGTTCACTTCGAACGACGCCGAATCCGCCCTCGTCAATGAGCTGATCGCCGACAACTTCGCCGGCGCCGCGCCCAATTTCGTCCTGCTGGTCGGTTCGGACGCGGGTGCGGACGATCCGGCCACCAAGGCGGCGGGCATCGGGCTGGCCGACGCGCTGAAAGCCCGCGGCGACGTGCGAGGCGTGCAGTCCTACTGGACCACGCCGCAGCCGCTGTCGAACGCGTTGCGCAGCGCCGATCGCAAGAGCGCCCTGGTCGTCGCCTACCTCGACGGAGACGAGACGCAGGTCCAGCAGACCGCGAGTGAATTGAAGCGGCAGCTCTCCGGCGTCTCCGACGGCATCACGGTCCGCCAGGGCGGCATCGCCGCGATCTACCACGACGTCACCGAGCAGACCACCCGCGACCTCACCCTGGCCGAGGGCGTCGCGGTACCACTGTCGATGATCGTGCTGGTCCTGGTGTTCGGCAGTCTGGTCGCAGCGGCCCTCCCGCTGACCATCGGGGTGTTCGCCATCCTGGCGACGCTGGCGCTGCTGCGCCTGTGCACGCTGTTCACCGACGTCTCGATCTACGCGTTGAACATGACGACGGCGATGGGGCTGGCGTTGGCCATCGATTCCAGCCTGTTCATCGTCAGCCGCTTCCGGGAGGAACTGGCGCGCGGCCTGGATCCGGCCGCCGCCACCATCCGGTCGGTGCAGACCGCGGGGCGCACCGTGCTGTTCTCCGCACTCACCGTCGCGCTCTCGCTGGCCGTGCTGAGCGTGTTCGACCTGTACTTCTTGAAGAGCTTCGCCTACGCGGGGGTCGCGGTGGTCGCCGCGGCGGCCACCGCATCGATCGTGGTGCTGCCCGCGGCGCTGGTCCTGCTCGGGCACCGGGTGAACTCCCTCGACCTGCGGGCTCCGCTGCGCCGCCTGTTCCGCCGCGGCGCGCCCGCGCCCGGCCCGCAGGCGCCGGAGGACAGCGGCTGGTATCGGCTGGCAGGTGTGGTGATGCGGCACGCGGCGCCGGTCGCGATCGTGATCATCGCGCTGCTGCTGGCGCTGGGCGCGCCGTTCCTGTCGGTGAAGTTCGGTTATCCCGACGACCGGGTGCTGCCGGTCAGCGCCACCAGCCGCCAGGTCGGCGACGCCCTGCGCACCGAGTTCCCGCAGGCCGATCCGGTCGCGGGCACCACGATCGTGCTGGACGGCTACCACGGTGACAACGCGGCGCTCGGCGGGTACGCCGCCGAACTGTCGAAGGTCGAGGGCGTGCCCGCGGTTCTGTCCGCCGCCGGGGTCTACACGGCAGGCGCGCGCGTCGCGCCCGCTCCGCCCGGGATGGCCAACGACACCGGGACCTACCTGAACGTCGCGACCAAGCTGGATCCCTTCTCCCCCGCCGGGGACCGTCAGCTGACGGCGATCCGGGCGATCCCGGCGCCGGGCGAGGCGCTCTACGGCGGCGCCGCGGCGGCCAACGCCGACTCCCTGCACGCGCTGGCCGCCCGCCTTCCGCTCGCGGCAGGCCTCATCGCCCTCACCACCTTCATCGTGTTGTTCCTGTTCACCGGCAGCGTCGTGCTGCCGATCAAAGCCCTGGTGCTGAACACGCTGTCGCTGGCCGCCGCCTTCGGCGCGATGGTGTGGGTGTTCCAGGAGGGCCATCTGTCCGGGTTGCTCGGCTTCACAGCGGTCGGTTATCTGGTGCCGACCATGCCGATCCTGATGTTCTGCCTGGCCTTCGGCCTGTCCATGGACTACGAGGTGTTCCTGCTCTCGCGGGTGCGCGAGGAGTGGCTGGCCACCCACGACAACACTCGCGCGGTGGCGGTCGGCCTGGCCCGCACGGGCCGGATCTTCACCGCGGCCGCCGTGCTGATGGCCATCGTGCTCGGTGCGCTGGTCACCGCGAAGGTGTCGTTCATGCAGCTGCTCGGCCTCGGCCTCACGCTGACCGTGCTCGCCGACGCCACGATCATCCGCGGTCTGCTCGCGCCCGCGCTCATGCGCCTGCTCGGTCCGGCCAACTGGTGGGCGCCCGCACCGCTGGCCCGCCTGCACGCCAAGATCGGGCTGACCGAAGGCGAGGAGGACGCCGCCGCGCGCCCGCTGGAAACCGCGGGGCGCGCGTGATCGGTGGCAGGCGTCCGCGCTCGCCGCGTGGCTCCGGGGCCCAGCTGCGCGAGGAGATCCTGCGGGCCGCGGCCGAACTGCTCGCCACCACCGGGCATGCCGACGCCGTCTCGATCCGGGCGGTGAGCAAGCTGGTCGGGGTGAGCGCGCCGTCGATCTACCGGCACTTCGCCGACAAGGACGAACTCATCGATGCCGTCGTCGCCCAGGCCTTCGAAGACCTCGACGACGCGGTGCGAGCGGCCACCGACCCCACTACCTCACCGGTGAACCAGCTGCACGATCAAGGCATGGCCTACATCCGCTTCGCCCTCGAGCATCCCGAGCAATACCGGCTGGCGACCGCGCCCACCGAGACCGAGGGCGCGGTGGACCAGGTGCTCACCAGCGGGGCCTTTCAGCAATTCGCGGCCACGGTGCGCAAGTGCATGGACGACGGGACGATGGCGCCGCGCGACCCGCTGCCCATCGTGCTGGAACTGTGGTCGGTGGCCCACGGCATCGCCTCCCTGCTGCTCGCCAAGCCCTTCCTGCCCTGGGGCGACGCGGAAGCCGTCGCCTCCCGCGTGCTGGGCGCGACGTGTCTCGGCTACAGCGTGCTCGATCTGGTCGGCGCGGACCCGCTCACACCGGACACGGTCACGGCGTGGCTGCGCCGCGTCCGGGAGGGCCATTCCCCGGCCTGACCGCATTTCGACCGAGCGGCCGTCGGCCCGTGAGCGACCATTCGGTAACTTCCTCGCAGCGCACGCGCGCGGAAGGAGTGAACCCGTGTCTTCAACCATCGACCCCGCGGCTACCGCCTGGCTGCTGGTCAGCACGGCCCTCGTCCTGCTGATGACCCCGGGCCTGGCCATCTTCTACGGCGGCATGGTCCGCTCGACCGGCGTACTCAACATGCTGATGATGAACTTCATCGCTATTCCGCTGGTGACGGTGACCTGGCTACTGCTCGGCTACAGCTTGGCGTTCGGCGACGACGCGGGCGGCGGCCTGATCGGCGGCCTCGCCCACCTCGGCATGGCGGGCATCGATCCGACCTCGGTGCGCGGCTCGGTGCCGGAGCTGTTGTTCGCGACGTTCCAGCTCACCTTCGCGGTCCTGACCGCCGCGCTGATCAGCGGCGCCATCGCCGATCGGGCCGAGTTCGGCGCGTGGATGATCTTCGTGCCGCTCTGGGCGCTGGTGGTGTACGCGCCGATCGCCCACTGGGTGTGGGGCCCGGACGGCTGGCTGGCCTCGTTCGGCGCGCTGGACTACGCGGGCGGCCTGGTGGTGGAGATCGCCTCCGGCGCGTCGGCCCTGGCCCTCGCGCTGGTGCTCGGCCCGCGCATCGGGTTCAAGGTCGATGCGATGCGCCCGCACAACCTGCCCTTCGTGCTGCTCGGTGCGGGCCTGCTGTGGTTCGGCTGGTTCGGCTTCAACGCCGGTTCGGCGCTGGCGGCCAACGGCCTGGCCGCGGCCGTCTTCCTCAACACCTTGGTGGCGGGCTGCCTCGGCATGCTCGGCTGGCTGGCGGTCGAGCAGATCCGCGACGGCAGGCCGACCACCTTCGGCGCCGCGTCCGGCGTGGTGGCCGGCCTGGTCGCCATCACTCCCTCGTGCGGGTCGGTCAACACCCTCGGTGCGCTGCTGGTCGGGCTCGCCGCGGGCGTGCTGTGCTCGTTCGCGGTGGGCTGGAAGTTCAAAGCGGGCTACGACGATTCGCTCGACGTGGTCGGCGTGCACTTCGTCGGCGGCATCGTGGGCACCGTGCTGATCGGCTTGCTCGCCACCGAGGTGATGACCGGCGGCGTCGAGGGCCTGTTCTTCGGCGGTGGGCTCGCGCAGCTCGGCAAGCAGCTGGTGGCGGTGCTCGTCGTCGCGGCCTACGCGTTCGGCGTCTCGTTCGCGCTCGGCAAGGGCATCGACCGGTTCGTCGGATTCCGGGTCAGCAAGGAGGACGAGACCGCCGGGATCGACTTCGCGCTGCACGCCGAGACGGCGTACGCGGAGGGAGTGCACGGCCATGCGCCGCGCCGCCTCGGCGAAGGGCATCTCGGACGTCCGCATGCCCAGCGCCCGCTCGAGGACGATCCGACGGCATGAGCGCCCGCGTCGCGCCTCAGCTCACCGAGCCGGCCGACGCGGTGAACGTATTGCACTGGGCCGCACGGTTGTTGTCCAAACCCGCCTCGAACCACTGGCCGCCGTTCTCGGACGACCCGTGGTCGCGCATGTCCCCGGCCTGGTCACCGCGCCCGTAGGCGTCCTTGCGGGCCAGGGTGAGCTGCGGGTCGGTGAGCGAACCGCCCTTCGACGACGAGGAGAGGTACATACCGTCGAAGCAGTTTGCCTGCAATTCGACTCGGCGCGACAGCTCCAGTCCCTTGGCGCTGCGCGGCCCCACGTCGGCCCGATCGCTGTTGGCCTTGCGCAGGATGCCGGACATCGCCTGCACGTGATGTCCGTACTCGTGTGCGAAAACCGACAGGTAGACCACCCAGTTGTCCTTGAAGTAGTCCGTCTGCAACTGGCTGATCGGCATGTAGACGGTCTTGTTCGCCGGGCAGTAGAACGCGGCGAAATTGCTGGTCGAGCCGGTGCACGGGGTGGTGATGCCCGTCGTGGTCGCGCTGACGTTCAGCGACGGCGGCTGGAACGGCAGATTCGCCTTGCGCAGCACGGGTTTCCACGCCGCTTCCAGGCAGGACGCGGCGCTTTCGAAGAACTTGCGGGCGGCGTCCACCTGGGTGCCCCACGGCGAGTAGTCGCACTGCGCCGGAATCAGCGTGGCGTCGGTGTCGGTCAATAGCGGGTTGTTGCCGGTTTCCGACGGTCCGACCGTGCCGTCCGGTTGGGTGTCGAACGTGAAGCTCGGTTGCGGACCGGACGCGTCGCTCGCGTCGCGCCCCACCGAGATCGCGTTGCGTACCAGTCCCGCCGCCGCCAGGAATACGACGACGACCAGCAGCACAACCCATCCGCCGCCTCCGCGTTTGCGTGGCGGCGGGTAGGGCGGCCGTCCGGGCGGACCATAGGGCATGGGCGGAGGGACCGGCGGGCCGTAACCCGGTGGCGGGCCGTAGGCGGGCGGCGCGTATCCCGGCGGCGGGCCGTAACCGGGAGGCGGACCGTACCCAGGCGGCGGGCCGTAACCCGGGCGCGGGCCGTAGGGCGCACCGTAGCCGGGCGGCGGAGGCACCGGACGCCCCCCGCGCGGGACCGGTCCGTGTCCGTACGGTGGTTGTGTCACGCCCCCGTACCCCCTCGTCTCAGTGATCGCCGACAGCCGCTGACGCAGGATAGCAAGCTGTCTAGAGTAGGCAGCCATGCTGACTTTTCGGGGGGCCGCCCTAGGCGCGCTGCTTCTCGCCATCGCGGGAATGTTCGCGACGGCCCCGGTCACCCAGGCCCAGCCCGCGCCGGAGGGCGTGACCATCACCGCCGATCTGAAGCTGAGCCGCGAGGGCGTCCTCGAAGTGGTCGAACAGGTTTCGGTGCCGCCGGAGGGCTCGTTCCGGATGTCGCTTCCGCTGCGGCTGCGGGTCGGCGACGACGCCGAGCGCGTCTTCCGGGTCACCGACGTGGACACCGAGGGCGCGGGCACCGCGACGGTCGCCAACGACCAGTTCACCATCGAGGCCCGGCCCGGCGAATCCACCTTCCGGTACTCCGTGCAGAACACCGTCAGCGACGCGCGGGGCACCCAGGTCTTCCATTGGCTCGGTGTGCTCAACACCGACATCGCGTCCATCAGCGCCTCGCTGATCAGCCCGAGCTTCGAAATGGGCATCGTGGACTGCAAACTCGGCCCGCCCGGTAACACCCGGCCGTGCGCCGACGTCAAGATCGAGACCGACGGCGTCCTCTTCCTCGAGCAGACCGACCTGCACAAGGGCGACGCGATCGATCTGACGCTGCAATTGCCGCCCGGCACCGTGCCGAGCAACGCCGACGTCCGCGACAGCGGCGACGCGGGCCCCTTCGCGATCACCGCCCCGGTGCTCGTCGCGTTCGGCGTGCTGCTGCTCGCGCTCGCCGCCTTGGTCGCCTATGTGCTGCGCGCTCGCCGCCTGGACGCGACGGTGGGCGGCGGTTCCGCGACGATCGACCCGCTGGCGCGCGAGGGTGATCGCGTGCAGTTCACCTCACCCGAGGGCACACTGCCCGGTGAGGCCGGGCTGCTGCTGGACGGACATGTCGATCCGGTCGACATCGCCGCCACCGTGGTGGATCTCGCGGTGCGCCGGTACATCCGGATCACGCCGCTCAGTGACAGCGACTGGCGGATCACCCGGGTGAACACCCCCGACGACCAACTGCGCGACTACGAGAAGGCCGTCTACCAGGCGCTGCTGCCCGAAGCCGCCGACGCGGTGACATTGGGCGAGCTGCGCAAGCCGGGGCGCGTGGCCTCCGAACCGGTACGCGCCGCACTGGTCGCCGACGCCGTGGCCCGCGGCAACTTCCTCGATCGCCGCCGTCCCGGCCTCGCCCTGTGGCTCGGTGGGGCGCTGGTGGTCGCGGGTGTCGCGGCCACCGTGGCGCTCGCGCTCACCTCCGGACATGCCCTGGTCGGTGTCGCCATCGCGCTCGGGGGTGTGGCGACCCTGCTCTCGCCGAAGTACCTGCCGGTGCGAACGGCGCGCGGGCTGGAGCTCGCAAGGCAGATCCGCGCGCTGCAACGGGGCCTGGAAAACACTCGGCGCGAACAGATCCCGCCGATCGACCAGGAAACCGTGTTCTCCCGCGCCCTGCCGTTCATGGTGCTCGGCGCACGCGCCGACAACTGGATCCGCGCCTTCCGCGACCTGGACCCCTCGGCCGACGCGCAACCCGGCCTCTACTGGTTCGGCGGCTTCGAACGCGACCGCAACCTGCAGCGCTTCGCGGGCCACTTCCCGTTCTTCATCACCGCCCTGGAGGGGCTTTTCGCCCTCGCGGGCGATCCGCACCGCTAGCGTCACGCGCGCGAAAAGGGCGATCAGCCGCTGCGGCCGATCGCCCTTCGCCGTATCACTCAGTCGTGCAAGGCGGTTCGCCGGGCGGCAGCCAGCGGATCGGCGTAGAGAACGCTCAGCGAGGTCACCACCGCGGCGTATTCCTGCACTTTGCCGCCGAAACCGCTGATCCGGATGTCGGTGGGCGGCAAGGTCGAACCCTGGTTGAACGCCCGCGCCACGTGCGCGACCGCGGGGCGGTAGCCGGTGAAGGCCTGGCCGCCGAGGATCACCCGATCAGGGTTGAGCATGTCGCGCACCATCGCCACGGTGTGGCCGAGGATGGTGGCCCGCTCGGCGAGCAGTTCGCGCGCGGACTCCGATCCGGCCTCCGCGGCCCGGTACAGGTCGGCGATGGTCGAGCCCGCGGTGCCGTTGTGCGCCGGGATGATGCCGCGCCCGACCGCCCTGGAATGCAGTGACCGATCACCGACGGTCACCTCCAAGCAGCCACGCCGTCCGCAGGTGCATTCCACGTCCGAACCCGTGGGCAGATGCGCGATCGAGCCGGGACCGTTGCTCGGCGTGTGCACGCGGCCATCCAAGGTCACCGCGACACCCGCGGTCTCACGCACGTAGAAGTACAGGCTGCTGCCCCGCTCGAGGCGGGCCTGGTCCTTGGGCTCGCCGGTGGGCAGCAACAGCTCCGAGCCTGCCATCGCCTCCACGTGCGGCGCCACCGAGACGGGCAACTCCAGTACCTCGCCGAGGACCGAACCGACTTGCGCCCCACGCCATTCCAGCTTCGGATGATCGACGACGCCGGTCAGCGGGTCGACCCGGCCGCCGATCGCGACGCCTGCCCACAGCGCCTTGCGCCGGTGCCAGCGCTGCAGGAACGCCTTCGCGCTGCGCGCGACGGTGGTGGTGGCGAATTCCTGACCGGTCTGCGGGGTGGCGATGGCCAGCCCACCGAGAATGCGGCCGCGCAGGTCGGCGGCGACGATCTTGGTGACCGCGGCGCCGATGTGGATACCGATGGTGAGGTAGGCGTCGTGGTCGATTTCGAAGGGGACGCGGGGGCGCCCGACCGCACCGGAGGCCGTCAGGTCGGGGCGTTCCCGCAGCAGGCCGGCCGCGAGCAGCGCGGAGACCTGGCGGTTGACCGTGGCGATGCTCAAACCGGTTGTGCGCGCGGCGTTGTCGCGGGAAACGGGACCTCCGGTGGCGGCGCGCAGGACCGCGGCCGCCGGGTTGTCGGCGAGGCGCAGTTCGGGAGCGACAACCGGACGCTGAACGCGGGCACGGCCGTTGGCAACCCTGGAGACGGATCGTTCAAGGGTGGGAAGGGACATTGTGCGGATCCTTGCTGAAGTCCCGTAATCGACGGGACATGCCTACATGGGCGGCGAGGCAGCAAATGAGCAGGAAAAACCGCTCAGCTGCAGCAAGAGAGGCGACACAGTTCGCGTGTCAATGGCAGCCGCAGACCCAGCGCGGCGGTCACGTAAGTGACGCGCAGGAGGTTCGGTCGGCCGGCAGACATGTCATCAAAATTAACACCGATTTCCGCGACGCACCAACCCTCGACGCGCCGTTGTGTGCACAGGCACATTGTTTGCGCAGGTCGCGGGCACGCGAAAAGACCCCGCTGCCCGGAGAGCTCCATGGGGGCGGGGTATTTTCGCGCGGAAGGATTACTTCGGCGCGTTGAACGGCTGATTGATCGTCGTGAAGTACTGGATCGCGGCGCCGATCGCGACCGGTGCGGTGACCAGCAGCTGGCCCGCGAGGGTGCCCAGGGCGCCGACGGCGATGATGCCGCCGAGGCAGCCGATGGCGGCGGCCGGGATGAACGCGCCGAACAGGCCGACGATCGCCGCGGAGGCGACGGTGGCGCCCGCGATGCCGCCGAGCACGCAACCGACCGCACCGCCCGCGATGCCGCCGACGAGCGTGCCGATGGTCGCCCCGGCGGCGATCGTGCTGGTCAGGCGGGTCCAGGCGGCGACCTCACGGTCGTACTCGGTCTTCCACGGCGCCTTGTCCTCGTACGGCAGGGCGACCGGCTTGTAGACCGCGTGCTCCCGGTCGAACAGCGGTGTCAGCGTCGCGCTACGACCGGAAATCTCTGCGGCGATCGGGAATTCGAAGTCCTCCAGCTGAAACCGCAGCGGCTGCGCCGCGAGCACGGTACCGTTGGAGGCCTTCACTTGGAGCACCTCGTCCTCGACCGCGAGCGAACCCGCGTCGGTTTCGATGATCGACTGGGTGTCCGTCGCGTACGCGGTGAAATTGATTGCGCTTTCGGCGCTTTCTTCCGCCGGCGCGGCACCGGATGTGCCCGCGGCCACTCCGGTCGCAATGGTCACCAGCGCCGCCGCCACGGCGAGTTTCCTCATCCTCATGTCCTGCAATCCCTCATCTCAGCTGGAGCCGTTCCAGGCAAAAGCATCAGGCACCGGCTGTGTGAGAACGAGGAAAAAACGCAGGACGATTTCAAATCGGCAACCGGAGAGTTACAGTTGCCGTACTACTTCGCTTTGGCCGCCGCTTTCGCCTGCTTCTTGAATTCCCTTACCTGTGCGAGAGATTCGGCGTCCGTCACGTCGGCAACCGATCGGCGCGAGCCCTCGTCGCCGTACGCGCCCGCCGCCGCGCGCCAGCCTTCCAACTGCACGCCCCGCTGCTTACCCAGCAGAGCCAGAAAGATCTTCGCCTTCTGCTCGCCGTAGCCGGGCAGATCCTTCAGGCGGCGCAGCACCTCTTTCCCGTCCGGGTCGCCCGCCGTCCAGATGTTCTCCGCCTTGCCGTCGTAGTGCTCGATGACGTAGCGCGCCAATTCCTGCGCGCGCCGGGCCATGGACCTGCCGTAGCGGTGGATCGCGGGCGGCGTCGCGGCGAGCTCCTCGAACTCCTGGGGGTCGGCCTCCGCGATGCGCTGGATGTCGAAGCCACCCATCCGGTCGGCGATCTTCTTCGGGCCGCGGAAAGCGTGCTCCATCGGGTACTGCTGGTCCAGGAGCATGCCGAGCAGGGTGGCGAAGTGGTCCTCGGTCAGTAGCTTGTCCGCCTCGGCGTCCTGCGCCAGGCATAGCGTGCGAGTCATCGCCTACCTCCTGCTCGGTGTGCTGGGGACGGGTCGATCATCTCACCGGCGCCGACGAGGCGGGACGCCGCGGGTCGTCGCCGACCGAGATGGAGAGTGACTCACCTCACATTGCCTACGCGCGGGTAGATGACCTGCCGCGTAGGCTCCAGACCATGCCTCAGATGACGGCGACACCGACCAAGACGACGGCAACGGCCAGGGATGGACACGGGCCCATGAACACCTACGCATTGCGCCCCGACCGGTTCGACCGAGCAGGCCAGGACCAACTCGTAGACGTGCGCGACCTACAGGCCGCGCTGCCCGGTATCCGCCGCTTGCGTAGCTGGGCGCATGAAGCGCTCGCGCTGCGGCCCGGCGAGCACGCCCTGGACATCGGCTCCGGCAGCGGGACCGAGGTCGTCACCTTCGCCGAAGCGGTGGGCCCGGACGGCAGCGCGGTCGGGATCGAGCCCGACCCGCATCTGCTCGCCTCCGCCGAGCGCCGCGCCGCCGAGGCCGGCTCGACCGCCAAATTCCACTCCGGGGACGCGTACGGCGTGCCGTTCGGCGCGGAGAGCTTCGACGCCGTCCTGTGCGAACGAGTCTTCCAGCACCTGACCGCGCCCGCCCGCGCGGCCAACGAGATCGCGCGCGTGCTCCGCCCGGGTGGACGCGTCGTCGTGGTGGACAGCGACTGGGGAACGGCGATCATGCACCCCGGTGACCGGCAGGTCGTCCGGGAGGTGATCGACACCCTCGTGTCGGCCACCACCAATCCGTTGTCCGGCCGTCGGCTCCCCGGCCTGCTCACCAAGGCGGGCCTGGTGGTCGACGACATCGGTTCGCATGCCTTGGTGCAGGACCGCAGCGTGGGCGCGGGATCGTTGGTGACCAGGGTCTCGGCGATGGCGGTCGCGCGCGGCGCGATCACCGAGGCGCAGCGCGAACAGCTGCTCACCGACCTGGAGGCGGGCGCGGCCAACGGCGACATCCACCTCTCGGTCACCATGTTCGCCGTCCTCGCGCACAAGCCGCACTGACCCGGCCGATGGCCGTCGACGTGCTCACCGACGTCGTGATCGACCGCTCGCGCGAGCTGGTCGCGGCGTACGCGGCCGATCCGGCGCACGCTCCGGCCTGGTATTCGCGCATCCATGGCGTCACCTGGGAAACCGAGCCGCCGCTGGGCGTCGGCTCGCGCATGGCGTTCGTCGCGCACTTCCTCGGCAACAAACTGACCTACACCTATGAGGTGGTCGCCTACGAGCCCGGCACACGGCTGGTGATGCGCACCGCGCAGGGGCCGTTTCCGATGGAGACGACGTACACCTGGGCGGACACGCCGGAGGGCGGCACCCGTATGACGCTGCGCAACCGCGGCGAGCCGAGCGGATTCGGGAAACTCGCCGCGCCGGTCCTGGAAGCGGCGATCCGGCGGGCGAACCGGGGAGATCTGGCGCGGCTCAAGGAACTGTTGGAGACCGGGTAGACGGCTGCCTCACCGTGTCCCGCCTCTGTCGGCGTCGGATCGAGCGCACAACGGGAATCGCCCGGCACGAATCCGTGCCGGGCGATCACTGTGTTCTCGATCCGTCGCTACTTGCCGAGCAGCTTCTCGGTGGCCGCCAGCAGCACGCAGGTGGCCAAGCCGTCCATCGCCTTCTCCAGCTCGGGCAGCTTCGGGAAGCTCGGGGCGATCCGGATGTTCTTGTCCTCCGGGTCGTTCTTGTACGGGAAGGCCGAACCGGCCGCCGTGAGCGCGATACCCGCCTCCTTCGCGAGCGCGATCACCCGCGCCGCGGTGCCCTCCAGCACGTCCAGGCTGATGAAGTAGCCGCCCTTGGGCTCGGTCCAGGACGCCACCTTGGACGCGCCCAAGCGGTCCTCGAGCACCTTCAGCACCAGGGCGAACTTCGGTTCCAGGATGGCGCGGTGCTTCTGCATGTGCGCGCGCACGCCGTCGGCGTCGCCGAAGAAGCGCAGGTGACGCAGTTGATTGATCTTGTCAGGGCCGATGCTCTTCTTCGCGGCGTGGCTCAGGTACCAGTCCAGGTTCGCCGTGGAACCGCCGAGGAAGCTCACGCCCGCGCCGGCGAAGGTGATCTTCGAAGTGGAGGCGAACACCAACGGGCGGTTCGGATTTCCGGCGGCGGCGGCCAGTCCGAGCACGTCGATCACCGGTGCGGCGGTGTCGGTGAGCGGGTGCACCGCGTACGCGTTGTCCCAGAACAGCCGGAAGTCGGGCGCTGCCGCCGGCATCGAGACCAATTCGCGGACAACGTCTTCGGAGAACACCACGCCGGTCGGGTTGGCGTAGTTCGGCACTGCCCACAGACCCTTGATCTGCGGGTCCTTCGCCAGCAGCTCGGCGATGGCGTGGGTGTCCGGGCCGTCGTGGCGCATCGGGATCGGGATCATCTCGAAGCCGAGCGCCTCGGTGATCGCGAAGTGCCGGTCGTAACCGGGGGCCGGGCACAGGAACTTCAGGGTGTCCTCGGCGGCCCAGCGACGCTCGGAATCATTGGTGCCGTACAGCATCGCGTAGGTGATCACGTCGTGCATCAGCTCGAGGCTGGCGTTGTTGCCCGCGAGCAGATTGTCCACCGGGATGTTCAGCAGCTCGCCGAAGATCGCGCGCAACTCCGGGAGACCGTGCAGGCCACCGTAGTTGCGGCAGTCGGTGCCCGCGCCGTCGCGGAAATCGCCCTCGCCGGGCAGGTGCAGCAGGGCGGCGGACAGGTCGAGTTGCTCCGGCGAAGGTTTTCCCCGGGTCAGGTCCAGCGTGAGCTTCTCGGTCTTGAGCGTCGCGTAGTTCGCGGTCTGGGTGTCGTGCTCGAGCACGAGCTCCTCATGGCTCATCAAACCGATCTGCGTTTGCCGGGGCATCCTGGACAGCCTTTCAAGCAGCTAGGGGACGATGGTCTGGCCGGACCGATGGGCGGCGACCGAACAGTTGTCCATGCAGACGCACATGCATCCGCGGACGGTGTTCACGTTACCCGTGTGATGCCCGGAATTGGAGGCGTTATCCGCCGACGGACGAGGTTCGCCCGGAACCCGGGCCACGCCCAGTCCGCATCGATCGAGCGAAGGCTCGGCAACCGCGCGTACGCCGCGCGAGCCGCAAGATAGGGGACCCCGCGCACCCGGCAGAGCCCGTTGACCCTTGCTGCCTTCCGGCCCTGGGGGAGTTCACAGGATGCGCGCCGCGCGGGATCCGTCGGCCAGTGTAGCGCCTCCGGTCCGCAACACCACCCTCCGGGTCCATCACCCCGCCCGATCAGGTATTTCATCCCCCTCCCCCCACCCTGTTTGGCGACAGACGGGGGGCTACCGGTATGCTGCTCCACGGAGGATTCGCCTAGTGGCCTATGGCGCTCGCCTGGAACGCGGGTTGGGTTAACGCCCTCAGGGGTTCAAATCCCCTATCCTCCGCCACGAAAGGCCGGGTCGGACGCTTGATCGCGTCCGGACCGGCCTTTCGCATGAGATACGCCAGCTCGGCGGCGACCGGGCTCGACGGTGACGTGGGCCACTATCCTCCACGCGAGAATCGCTTCGCCGGAGGCGTTCGCCGTTCGATGGCTACGGGTTCGCGGCGCGGCAGGTCCCCAGAAGCCGAGACGTGCGGGCCGACCCACGGCGTCCGGCAGCGGGGCGAGGCCCCGTTCGTCCGATCTAGGCTGTGCGACTTCCCATTCCGATGGAATGATCGTCCCCGTGACTCAGTGGCTCCCGCTCTTCGGTTCCCTTATCGTCGCCATGGCGGCATTGGTCGGCGTGCTGGTCAACAACCGCACGAACCGGGCAGCGCTCACCGCCGCGGACGAGCGCAACCGCGTCACCCTGGACGCGGCGCAGCGCAGCGTGGAGTCGACCAACGCGGCGGCCGAGCGGCGCGAGCACGACAAATGGCGGCGGGAGTCGGTGCTCACCGCGGTGTCGTCGGTGCTGGCCATCTCGAGCGACGTGCGCCAGCAGTTGTTGCGCTGCGAACGCTGGGAGGCCGACGAGCTGGATCGGGTGGACGAGGAGATCCGGCAGATCATCACCGGCTCGCGAGGTTTCATCAGCAGTTTGCGCGTCGTAGCGCATCGCAAGATCCCCAATCGCTGCGAGGACCTGATGCGGACGCTCACCGCGGCGCTGAACATCAGTTTGCAGCGCCGCAGGATCGAGCTCGACGGCGAGGCCGTCGCCGAGGAGATCACCGAGATCCAGGCGCTGTGGTCGCGGGCGATCGAGAACACCGTCGAGGAGGAACGCTCGGTCATCAACGCCACCCGGCTGGAACTGGAGATCAAGATCTCCGCCGAGGTCCACCAAGCCGCACCCCAGCCCGCCCTCGTCCGTTCTTGACCCGCGGGCGTGCGATCGTCACGCCGGGGCGGAGTCGAGCCGGGCGCGGTGTACTTCCAGCAGCGCGGCGCGGAGGTGAGCGGCGTAGGCGTCGAGATCCGGTAGGACCGCCTGGTCGGCGTGCAGGGAGATGGTGATGGTGTCGCCGAGGCCGTGGACCCCGTGGGTGAGGTGCATGACCGAGCCGAGTGCGGGGAACCCGGCCGTGAAGCGCACCTCCCCGCCGCCGAAGGACAGGTCGGCCGGTCCGCGGTCGACACTGGAGACGACCGTGTGCCCCGCTATCGAGTCGGGAACGGTGTCGAGGGAGTAGCGGTCCACGTCCCGGCGCAGCACCGGGGCGGGGACTGTCGCGGTGACCCGGTCCTGCGCCGACAGCAGCGGATGCCGTGCGCGGACGCGCCGGTCGGCGAGCGCGGCGGCGATCTTGTCGGCGCGCAGGCCCGGATCGGGTTCGTCGATGAAGAGATCGACGCCGAGGCTGCGATAGTTGTTGCGGGGGCGGTCGACCTCGGGAAGGGCCATCGGGACCTGCGCACCGAGACGCTCCACCGGCTCGCCCCGGTCGGCCAGGTAGCGGGCGAGCGCCAGCGACACCGCGGTCAAGACGACGACCGTGACGGTACGACCGGGCACCCGCAGATCTTCCGCCGGGAACACCAGCATCCGAACTTCGTGCCGCGAGATCCCCTGTGTCGTGGTCCGATTCAGCGCGCTCGGCGGGTAACCCTGTCCGGGCGGCGGCAATTCGCCCGCCTCGGTCAACTCCGCCAGCCGCTGCTGGGCTCGAAACGCCTGGTAGCCACGCACCGCCGTCGCGGCAATCCGAACCGGCACGCGCAGCAGACCGACCGCCGAATCGATCAGCACACCGATCGGCAACACGCTTCCCGACACCGCATCACCGATCGTCCGCCCACGCACTACCACCGAGCCGACGCGCGCTCCCGCGGACGACACGCTCGCCGACACTGCGTCACCGATCGTCCGCCCACGGGCCCCCTCCGCCCAGCCGACCCCCTGGGAATCAGCGAGCACCTTTTGCGTGGAAACGTCCAGCGACGATCGATCACTCGGCGTGCTCCGAGCCTCGCCGACCGAACTGCCGGCACCTGCGGCCTCGGTACCGCCGTCGCCTCCGGTCCGCACCCCACCAGGCGCGGGCAACCGTGTTCGGCCTTCGTCCCCCGCCGCGCGATTCTCCATCGCGCCGAACAGCGCGCGCCCGATCGCCGAGGCCCGTCGCCCATCGGCCAGCGCATGGGACATCTGGAGCACCACCACCAGCGCGGGCTCGCCTTCCTGCCCTGGCGCGTCGTCGATCGCGCGGAAGACGTGCAGCCGCCACGGGTGCACGGCGGCATCGACGCCGGTGCCGAGCAGCTCGCCGAGCACGTGCAGCAGGTGCGACCAATTACGCTCCGCCAGTTCGTGTTCCACGAATTGCTCGGCAGCGAATTCACATCGCGTCCAGAACGGGTAATCGACGTCGGCGGGCAGTTCGCGCAGCCGGACCCGGAGGTCCGCGATCCGCGCGCTCCGTTCGGCGATCGCGGCGCGCAGTTCCTCGGTGGGCCGTCCGCGGTCGGCGAAGCAATACAGCAGAAAAAGGTCGTTGCGCGTCCGTTCGGACAGCCAATACATCGTCGCGTCCTGCGGTGCCATGGCGCTCACAAGTAAAACGATATCGACTCGGATCGAACGGCGCCCCGCGATCCGGACAAATGTGAATGATCTTGTTCCACAATTCTTCCGGAGAACCCCATCGATTCCGGCAGACAGCTCTGCTACCGTCTGTAGTAGGAACGGATACCACTCACCCAGGGCGGGGTGTCGGCCATGGCAATAGATCTAGCTCGCAAAATCGCCAATCAAGCCGATGAGGCGGACGAGCGGTATAAGGCCGCCGCGTTCGTGAAGCGGTCGATCAACAAGGTCTTCCCGACCCATTGGTCGTTCCTGCTCGGCGAGATCGCGCTCTACAGCTTCATCATCCTGCTGCTGTCGGGCGTGTACCTGACCCTCTTCTTCGACCCCTCCATGACGGAGGTCGTCTACAACGGCGCCTACCAGCCACTTCGCGGTGTCACCATGTCGCGGGCGTACGAGACGGCGCTCGATCTCTCCTTCGAAGTGCGTGGCGGCCTGTTCGTGCGGCAGGTGCATCACTGGGCGGCGCTGCTGTTCGCCATTTCCATCATCGTGCACTTGTTCCGGATCTTCTTCACCGGCGCGTTCCGCAAGCCGCGTGAGGCGAACTGGGTGATCGGTTCGCTGCTGCTGATCCTGGCGATGTTCGAGGGCTTCTTCGGCTACTCGCTGCCCGACGACCTGCTGTCGGGCACCGGCCTGCGGGCCGCGTTCTCGGGTATCACGATCGGCATCCCGGTCATCGGCACCTGGCTGCACTGGCTGATGTTCGGCGGTGACTTCCCCGGCGAGATCATCATCCCGCGGCTCTACATCGCGCACGTGCTGTTGTTCCCGGGCATCATCCTGGCGTTGATCGCCGCGCACGTGGCGCTGGTCTGGTACCAGAAGCACACCCAGTTCCCCGGCCCGGGCCGGACGGAGAACAACGTGGTGGGCGCCCGGATCGTGCCGGTGTTCGCCGCCGACCAGGGCGCGTTCTTCGCCTTCACCCTGGGCATCGTGGGCATCATGGGCGGCGTGTTCCAGATCAACCCGATCTGGAACCTGGGTCCCTACAACCCCTCGCAGGTGTCGGCGGGTTCGCAGCCGGACTTCTACATGATGTGGACCGACGGCATGGCCCGGTTGATGCCGCCGTGGGAGCTGTATCTGGGCCGCTACACCGTGCCGGCGGTGTTCTGGGTCGCATTGCTCATGGGCTTGGTGTTCACCGTGCTGATCGCCTATCCCTGGATCGAGAAGCGGCTCACCGGCGATAGGAGCGCCCATCACAACCTGCTGCAACGCCCCCGTGACGTGCCCGTTCGCACGGCGATCGGCGCGATGGCGATCGCGTTCTACGTGGTGCTGACGCTGTCGTGCGTCAACGACATCATCGCCTACAAGTTCCAGATCTCTTTGAACGCGACGACATGGGCGGGCCGCATCGGGATCCTGCTCCTGCCTCCGATCGCCTACCTGCTGGCCTACCGCATCTGCCTGGGCTTGCAGCGCAGCGACCGCGCGGTACTCGAGCACGGGGTGGAGACCGGAGTGGTCAAGCGCTTGCCGCACGGCGAGTACATCGAGGTGCATCAACCGCTCGGCCCGGTCGACGGACACGGTCACCCGATCCCGCTGGAGTACCAGGGCGCACCGGTCCCGAAGAAGATGAGCAAGCTGGGCGCGGCGGGCAAGCCGGGCACCGGCAGTTTCCTGCGCGCGGATCCGCGTGCGGAGAGCGTGCGGCACTTCGAGATAGAGCACGAAGAGGAACGCAGGCAGCTCGCCGTGCTGCGCAAGGTTCAGCAACGAGCGAACGGCGACGGAAACGGTTCCGCGCACTGAGGATTCGCGCCGCAGCCGACCCGCCCGTAAACCGCGAAGGCCCCGAGTCCACACGACCCGGGGCCCGCTTTGCCTTGTTCAGGCCATTCCGGAGCGGTTCAGCCGCGCCGGAACTCTCCCGTCGAGAACCCCACTAGGAATGCATCCCACTCGCCCGGCGCAAACGCCAAGACCGGGCCACGTCCACTGTCCTTGGTGTCACGAACCGCGACATTGCCGTCGACGAGAAAAGCGACTTCCACGCAGTTCCCATCCGGACCGCTGTATGTGCTCTTGCGCCACACAGCGCCCGTCCAATCAACCTCCACGGCACTAGCTCCTTTGCTGCGTCGAGAGCGAGATTTCTCCTGACATCGTTCCAGCTAGCATCGGTACTCGACTGGAAAGCCGAATCCCGTGGTGCACCCCGTGCCGGAGCGCACTTTCCCGGTGCGTAGATATCGCACATCGAGTTCGAGAGGAAATTAACCTCGCGCGGGGCCTGTCCCCGCGCGGTAACACTAGCAGGTCCTTCGAAAGTTTGCCCGGCTCTTGCCTATTCAATCATCGCAACCACACACGTTTGCGAAGAGAGGAAGTTGCGGGAGCATTGCCAGCCTCCCTCATCCATTCTGAACACTGGCGTACCACAATGTTTTTAACGGATGTTATTGCTCTGTTATCGGAGCACAATTCACGCTCGCCCACGGGGCGCGTCGACGCGGCCCCTGCGGCCGTGCATGATGGAACCTATGGTCGAACGCGCTCGCGACGACGCAGGTCGCGCCCGTAATGCTCGTCCGCGCGACCGTCTCGGGCGGCCGCTGCCTCCCGGGAGCACCGGAGTTGCCCGAATTCCGGACGATCTCGATCTTCCACCCCAGCAAACCTTGACCTTCGCCCAGCAACTGCTGGACGACGGACTTGCATTCAACGCACACGAGGTTTTAGAGGCCGCATGGAAGAACGGGCCGTTCGCCGAGCGGATGCTGTGGCAAGCGCTCGCGCAGTTCGCTGTCGGGCTGACCCACATACAGCGCGGTAATCCGAAAGGGGCGCGTACACTGCTCGCCCGCGCTGTGTCGCGGTTGACGGCATACCAACCGGAGAGCGGGCGAGCGCCCTACGACATCGACCTCGGCGGATTGGTCGCCCACGCCGAGGCCCTGCTCGCCACGCTGGAGGCAGGCGACGAACCGGCGGATGCCGACCTGCGGCCGCGTCTGCGCGGTTGAGCGCGGCGCTCCTACCATGGCCGACGTGCGCACCACATCGTCCACCGACGGTCCCGTGGCCGAGCCGGGCGCGGGCCGGTATGCGCCGAGCCCGTCCGGGGACCTGCATCTGGGCAATCTCCGCACCGCGCTGCTGGCCTGGGCATTCGCTCGGTCCACCGGCCGCCGCTTCCTGCTGCGGATCGACGACCTGGACCGGGTGCGTCCCGGTGCGGAGCAGCGGCAACTGGACGACCTGACGGCGATCGGCGTGGACTGGGACGGACCCGTGGTACGCCAGTCCGAACGGTTGCCGTGGTACGAGGCGGCCATCGAACGCCTCGCCGCCGCCGGTCTCACCTACGAATGCTTCTGTACCCGAAGGGAAATCCAGAAAGCCGCGACAGCACCGCACGGGCCGATGGGCGCCTACCCCGGCACCTGCCGCACGCTGAGCGACTCGGAACGGGCCCGGCTGCGCACCGAGGGTCGTCCGGCCGCGCTGCGTCTGCGCGCCACGGTGACCGAGTTCGAAGTGCGGGACGAACTGCACGGTCGCTATCGAGGCCCGGTGGACGACGTGGTGCTGCGGCGCGGCGACGGCGTCCCTGCCTACAACCTCGCCGTCGTGGTGGACGACGCGGCACAAGGCGTCGACCAGGTGGTACGCGGCGACGACCTGTTGCCGTCGACCCCGCGCCAGGCCTACCTCGCGACGCTGCTCGGTCTGCCGGTGCCGAGCTACGCCCACGTGCCGCTGGTGCTCAATACGCAGGGGCGGCGACTGGCGAAACGGGATGGGGCGGTGACACTCCGCGAACGGTTGGCGCTCGGCAACACGCCGGAGGAAGTAGTCTCGGCACTGGCCGCTTCGCTCGGCTCGACCGCGACATCGTCGTCCGAGCTACTCGCGTGTTTCGACACCCGGCGGCTGCCCCGCGAACCGTGGATACTCGACGTTCATGGGTTGTTGCGAAGCAGCCCATGTCCGTAACGTACGCATCGTCCAACTACTGATCAATCGACGAGGACAAACAACTATGACAAGCGGTGGGTACGACCCCAACCAGTATCCTCAGGGCGGGCAGCCGTACGGGCAGCCGTACCCGCAGGGGGGCGACCAGTACGGGCAGCAGCCCCAGTACGGCCAGCAGCAGCAGCCCCAGTACGGGCAGCAGCCGCAATACGGCCAGCAGCAGCAGCCCCAGTACGGCCAGCAGCCGCAATACGGTCAGCAGCAGCCCCAGTACGGCCAGGATCCCTACGGTCAGTACCCGCAACAGCCCGGGTTCAACGCCTACGGCGGTCAGCCGGGGGACCTCGGCACGCGCATCGGCGCCCGCGTCATCGACGCGATCATCCTGATGATCCCGTACTTCATCCTGTACATCCTGGTCAACAACTCGGTGGGCCTGACCATCGGGCTCGGCCTGGTGTGGACTCTGGTCCAGCTCGGCTACTTCGTCGGCATGGAGACCTCGCAGGGCACCACGCTCGGCAAGAAGATCCTCGGCCTGAAGGTGCTCGCGCCGGGCGGCGCCCCCAAGATCGACCCGGTCACCTCGCTGAAGCGCAACGCGTTCGTCGCCGCGAACATCATTCCGTGCGTCGGCGGCCTGGTCTCGCTGGGTCTGGCGATCTACATCATGGTCACCATTTCGCAGGACCCGAACAAGCAAGGCTGGCACGACAAGTTCGCCGGCGGCACCCAGGTCGTCAAGGCCTCCTGATCCGCCACAGCGACCTAGGACGCGCAGGGGCGCACCCGAATCGGGTGCGCCCCTGTTGCTTTCCCGGCCGTGCCGCTACGTGCTGGTCGCCCCCGCGATGATCACCACGACGAACCACAGGATGCCGAGCACGATCGCGCCGACACCGATCCAGATGCCCGCCAGCGCCATGCCGCGTCCTTCCTGACCGCTCTGCTTGACCTGATTCAGCGCGATCACCCCGAGGATGATGCCGACGATCGAGCCGAGCCCACAGGTGACGAATCCGACCAGCGACGAGATCAGCGCGCCGATCGCCATGCCGTTGGTGCCCTGCGCCGGGACTCCGTAGGGCTGGTAGGGCGTCTGGTAGCCGTAGTTCGGCTGACCGTACGGCTGTACAGGCTGCTGGTAGGACGGATACTGCGGCTGCGGAGGCGGCGTCATCGGCTGCGAGGGCGGCTGTACCGGGTACTGCGGCGCCGACGGGTAACCCGACGGCTGCTGCTCAGGACTCGGGTACTGCGGGACCGAACTCTGCCCACCGGACTCCGGCGACACGCCTTGGCCGCCGTACTGCTTCCACCACTCGTCGGAATCGCCGGGATTCGTCATTGCTACAGCGTATTCCACAACCTGGTTGGATGATGCGGGTGAGTGAGTCGAAAACCACGCAAGAGCACGGCGGGCCTGGGCGCCCCGCGGACCATGCGGCATTTGCCCAGGTCGCGCGGGGGTACTACGCACCGATCGTGGCCCTGTTCACTGCCACCCTGATCATCTCCAACATCTGCGCCACCAAGGGGGTGGAGTTCCTCGGCGATCGATCGGTGTCGCTCGGGCCGCTACAGGTCCTGCCGATCGCCACCGATGGCGCCTTCTTCCTGTTCCCCTTGGCCTACATCCTCGGCGACGTACTGAGCGAGGTGTACGGCTTCCGCGCCACCCGCCGGGCCATCTACTACGGCTTCGCCGCCCTGCTGCTGACGGTCGTGTGCTTCGCCATCGCGATCCGGCTGCCCGCCGCGAGCTTCTACGACAACCAAGAGGCGTTCCGCACCGTCCTCGGGACGACGCCCCGGCTCGTCATCGCGGGCCTGGCCGGGTACTTCGTCGGCCAGCTGCTGAATTCCGCGACGCTGGTGCTGATCAAGGAGCGGACGAAGGAAAAGTACCTGTGGGCCAGGCTCATCGGATCGACCATCGTCGGCGAGTTCGCCGACACGCTGATCTTCTGCTCCATCGCCGCGGGCGCCATCGGCATCGATACCTGGCAGCAGTTCCTCAACTACGTGATCATCGGGTTCCTCTGGAAGACCCTCTGCGAGGTGATCGTGCTCCCGATCACCTACCGGGTGATCGCGTTGCTCAAGAAGCACGAACCCAGCTACGCGCCGACCGAAGTGGATCCACTGCGCACCTGACGAATTCCCCGACCACCCTGCGGCGCGGGCGCCGCAAGAGACGATCGCGGCTCCGTGGAGCTCCCGATCACCCTTGCGGACCCGCGCCGTCGTGTTCCCGGAAAGCCTTTCCCTTCCCCCAACGCCCTAATGTCTCGGCCTTGTGCTCATCGAAGTAGCCGCCCTCGATGCTGTGCCGGATGCGGTCGACCAGGCGAACCGTGAACCGTTCGTTGTGAATGGTGCACAGCGTGGAGGCGAGCATCTCCTTGGCCTTGAACAGGTGATGGATGTAGGCGCGCGTGTAGTTGGCGCAGGTGTAGCAGTCGCAGTTCTCGTCGATCGGGGTGAAGTCGCGTCGGAAGCGGCTGGTGTTGATGTTGAAACGGCCGGTGTCGAGGTAGATCGCGGCGTTGCGGGCGACCCGGGACGGATTCACGCAGTCGAAGGTGTCCGCGCCGTTCTCGATCGCGGTGAAGATGTCCTCCGGTTCGCTGATGCCGAGCATGTGACGCGGCTTGTCCTCGGGCAGCTCGTCGGAGCACCAACCGACGGTGGCGCCCAGGTTGTGCTTCTCCAGCGCGCCGCCGATGCCGTAACCGTCGAATCCCGTTCCCGCGCTTCCGCGAATCGATTCCAGCCCTCGACATGCCTTCCGGCGCAGGTCCTCGTACTGCGCGCCTTGGATGACGGCGAACAGCGCCTGGTACGGACGGTGCGTGCGCGCGGTGGTCAGCCGTTCGTGCTCATCGATGCAGCGCTGCGCCCACTCGTGCGTGCGCTGTACCGATCGCTCCTGGTAGGCACGGGTGTTGAGCAGCGTGGTGAGTTCATCGAAAGCGAACATGATGTCGGCGCCGAGCTGGTGCTGGATGCCCATCGACACCTCGGGGGTGAACCGGTGCGCGGAGCCGTCGAGGTGGGAGCGGAAGGTGACCCCGTCGTCGTCCACGGTGGCCAGCCGCTCCTTGCCGGGGGCGATCACGTCGTCGCTGCGCACGTCGACCGCCTCCATCGCCAGCACCTTCTTGAAGCCGACCCCCAGTGACATCACCTGGAACCCGCCGCTGTCGGTGAAGGTCGGTCCCGGCCAGTTCATGAACGCGCTGAGCCCGCCCGCCTCGTCCACGATGTCGGCACCCGGTTGCAGGTAGAGGTGGTAGGCGTTGGCCAGCAGCGCCTGGGCGCCGAGTTCCCGCATGGTCTCCGGCAGCACCGCCTTGACCGTCGCCTTGGTGCCCACCGGGATGAACGCGGGCGTGGCGATCGACCCGTGCGGCGTGGCGATCACACCGGACCGGCCGTGCCGCCCTTCCAGGCGCGTACCGACGGTGAAGGAGAAGGATTCGGGACCGGACACCCCGCTATCCTCGCAGTTCGCCGCCCGCCGCCCGAACCAGCCCACCGCTCGCCTGCCTCACACCGCTCCCGCGAACTGGGCGTTGTACAGGCGGTAGTACGCCCCGCGCTCCTCGAGCAAACGCTCATGCGAGCCGTGTTCCACGATCCGGCCCGCCTCCATGACGACGATCAGGTCGGCGTCGCGGATGGTGGACAGGCGGTGGGCGATGACGAAGCTGGTCCGGTCGCGGCGCAGGGCGGCGGTGGCGTGCTGCACCAGCAGCTCGGTGCGGGTGTCCACCGAGCTGGTCGCCTCGTCCAGGATGAGAATGGACGGCTTGGCGAGGAACGCGCGCGCGATGGTGATGAGCTGTTTCTCGCCCGCGCTGACGCCGGAGCCCTCCTCATCGAGGACCGTGTCGTAGCCGTCGGGCAGCGCGTGCACGAAACGATCGACGTAGGCGGCGCGCGCCGCGGCGAGGATCTCTTCCTCGCTCGCGTTCGGGTTGCCGTAGGCGATGTTCTCCCGGATGGTGCCGCGGAACAGCCAGGTGTCCTGCAGCACCATGCCGATGCGCGAGCGCAGATGGTCGCGGGTGATCTCGGTGATGTCGACGCCGTCGATGGTGATCGTGCCCGCGTCCAGTTCGTAGAACCGCATGAGCAGGTTCACCAGCGTGGTCTTGCCCGCGCCGGTGGGCCCGACGATGGCGACCACGTGCCCGGGGTCGGCCACCAGCGACAGTCGCTCGATCACCGGCTTGTCGGGTTCGTAGCGGAACGAGACGGCCTCGAACTCCACCCGGCCGCGGTCGACCGGGCGCGCGTCGGCCATCACCGGGTCCGCGCTCTGCTCCTCGGCGTCGAGGATCTCGAAGATCCGCTCGGCGGAGGCGACGCCGGACTGCAACAGGTTGGCCATCGCGCCGAGCTGGGTCAGCGGCTGACTGAACTGACGGGAGTACTGGATGAACGCCTGCACCTCGCCGAGCGAGAGGCTGCCCGTGGCCACTTTCAGGCCGCCGACCAGCGCGACCAGCACGAAGTTCACGTTCCCGAGGAACATGATCGCGGGCATGATCATGCCCGAGATGAACTGCGCTTTGAAGCTGGCCTGGTAGAGCTGTTCGTTGCGCTGGTCGAACTCCTTGCCGACCTCGCGGTTGCGGCCGAACGCGGTGACCACCTCGTGCCCGGAGTACGCCTCCTCGACCTGGGCGTTGACCAGGCCGGTGTACTTCCACTGGTCGACGAAGTGCGGCTTGGACCGTTTCGCGATCTGCGCGGTGACCACGATGGCGGCGGGCACGGTGAGCAAGGCGATCACCGCGAGCTGCCAGGAGATCCAGAACATCATGACCAGGATGCCGAGCACCGAGAACACCGAGATGAGCAGCTGGCTCATGGTCTGCTGCAGGCTCTGCGAGACGTTGTCGACGTCGTTGGTCACCCGGCTGAGCACGTCACCGCGCGGCGCGGAGTCGAAGTAGCGCAACGGAAGCCGGTGGATCTTTTCCTCGACCTCGCCGCGCAGCCGCTTCACCGTTCGATTGATCACGACGTTGAGCAGGTAGCCCTGCAACCACCCGAACACGGCCGCGCCGATGTACAGCAGGAGCACCAGGGCGAGGACCCGGCCGACCGCGCCGAAGTCCACCCCGACGCCGGGCACCACGTCCATGGCGCCGAGCATGTCGGCGAAGGTGTTGTCGCCCTTGGCTCGCAGGCCTTCGATCGCCTGGTCCTTGGTCACCCCGGACGGCAGCTGTTTGCCGACCACGCCGTCGAAGACGAGGTTGGTCGCCTTGCCGAGGATGTAGGGCCCGATGGTGTTCAGCACCACCGAGACGATGACGAGGGCGATGATCAGCCCGACCTGGAAACGCTCCGGCGCGAGCCTGCGCAGCAGCCGCTTCAGCGATGGTCCGAACGATTTCGCTTTGGTGCCCGGCGCACCGGGAGTGGGCATTCCGGGTCTCATCGCGCCTCCTCGGCACTCAGTTGCGACTCGACGATCTCCCGGTACTCCGAGCAATCCCGCAGCAGTTGTTCATGGGTGCCGATCCCGGCCATCGCGCCGTCCTCGAGCACCACGATCTGATCCGCGTCCCGGATGGTGGCGATGCGCTGCGCGACGATGAGAACCGACGCGTCCGAGGTCTCCGGCTTCAGCGCCTCGCGCAGCCTGGCGTCGGTCGCGACGTCGAGCGCGGAGAACGAGTCGTCGAACAAATAAACCCTCGGTTTCTTCACCAGCGCTCGCGCGATGGCCAACCGCTGGCGCTGACCTCCGGAAACGGTGGTGCCGCCCTGAGCGACAGGTGTCTGCAACCCCTCCGGCATCTCCCGGACGAAATCAGCGGCCTGCGCGATCTCGAGTGCGCGCCAGAGTTCGTCGTCGGTGGCGTGCGGATTGCCGTAGCGCAGATTGCTCGCGATCGTGCCGGAGAAGAGGTACCCCTTCTGCGGGACGAGGCCGATCTGCGAACGCAATACCTCCAGGTCGATGTGGCGAACGTCGGTGCCGCCGACGTAGACCGCGCCGTCGGTGACGTCCATCAGCCGGGGAATGAGGTTGATCAGCGTGGTTTTCCCGGCGCCGGTGGAGCCGACTATGGCGGTGGTGGTGCCGGGACGCACCTGGAAACGGATGGCCTCCAGCACCGGCTTGTCCGCACCGGGGAAGGCGAACTCGGCGAACTGGAAGTCGACGACGGCCGGGTCGTCGGTGAACGGCTGCGGCAAGCGCGGCGGGTGCACCGAGGATTCGGTGTCGAGCACCTCGCCGATCCGGTCGGCGGAGACCGCGGCACGCGGCGCCATCATGGCCAGGAACGAGGCCATCATCACGGCCATCAGGATCTGCATGATGTAGGACAGCATCGCGGTGAGCGAACCGATCTGCATGTGCCCGGCGTCGATCGCGTGCCCGCCGAACCAGATCACCGCGACCGCGGTGACATTGCTGATCAGCATGACCGTGGGGAACATCAGCGCCATCAACCGGCCGACCCGCAGCGCGGTGTCGGTGAGTTCGGTGTTGGCCAGCCCGAAGCGCCAGGTCTCCTGCCGTTCCCGTACGAACGCCCGCACCACGCGGATACCGGTGATCTGCTCGCGCAGTATCCGATTCACCTCATCGATCCTGGCCTGCATGTCGCGGAAGCCGGGCACCATCTTGGAGATGATCACGCCCATGGCCGCCGCCAGCGCGGGCACCGCGATCAGCAGCAGCCAGGACAGCCCGAGATCCTCGCGCAAGGCCATGATGATGCCGCCCACGCACATGATCGGCGCCATCACCAGGATGGTCGCCGACATCACGATGAGCAGCTGAACCTGCTGAATGTCGTTGGTATTGCGGGTGATCAGCGAGGGCGCGCCGAACATCCCCACTTCGCGCGCGGAGAACGTGCCGACGCGGTGCAGCAGCGCGCCGCGCAGGTCGCGGCCCGCGCCCATGGCCGCCTGCGCGCCGAGATAGACCGAAGCGGCCGAGGCGACGATCTGCACGCCCGTGACCGCGAGCATCCACAAGCCGGTGGTCCAGATGTAGCCGAGATCACCTTTGGTGACGCCGTTGTCGATCAAATCCGCGTTCAGGCTGGGCAGATACAGCATCGCGATCACGGAAACCAGCTGAAGCGCAACGACCCCCGCCAGCTGGGCGCGGTAAGGGTACAGATGCGAACGAAGGAGTCTGGTCAGCATGATGAATCGCAGGCTACCGGCTGTCGGCGCGAGGCGTCGCGAAGATTTCTGACCTGCATGAATGCTCTCCCGTCGGAGTGTGCGGAGCTAGCGGCGCGCCCAAGCGCCCGGGTCTTCGGTGAGCGCCTCGACGAATCCGGGCAGCCGATCGTTCGCGATGTCGGCGATGGTGACGTTCTCCAGCACCGCCCGGATGTTGACCCGCAGCGCGATCCACACCCGCTGCAACGGTTCGGCCGCACCGGAATAGCGGACGTCCTCGGGCCGGGCGCCGCGCACCGACGCCAGCGGGCCCTCGATCGCGCGGATCACGTCGGCGATGGAGATGTCGGCCGCGGCCCTGGCCAGCCAGTAGCCGCCGTCCGGACCGCGCCTGCTGATCACCAGTTCGGCTCGGCGCAGCTCGCCGAGCACGGACTCGAGCACCTTCGGCGGAATCCGCTGGGCGGTGGCGATCGCTTCGGCCTTGACCACGGGCGCGGCCTGCACGAGGGGCGCGCCGAGCCCGACGACGGACTGGTCCAGTCGCGGCGCACTGGCGATCTCGAGCAGCGTCCGCACCGCGTAATCGACCTTCGCGGTGATGTGCACAGCAGCGACTCCTGGCGTCGAGGGGATAGCTCGAATCTACGCGCCGCCGCCTGCCAGTACGCAGGTCGCGGCATCCAGCAGTGAGGATTCCACCAGTGAATCGTTCGCACCAGGCACGAGTTCCTTGGACACCAGCGCGACACCGATCACCTCGAGGGCGGCACAGGCGCGCAGCTGCGCCTCCTCGGTGGCGTCCGGACCGGCCAGCCACTCGCGCAGCGCCCGACTGGCGTCCATGAGATCCGGATAGCGGTCGGCCATGGCGTTGATGATGGCGACGGTGTCGCGCACGACCAGCGCCCCGGCGTCACGGTGATGAATCAGGCCGCGCAGATAGGTGCGCAGCACCTGGCGGATGCTCTCGGCGTCGTGCGGTACCTGGTCGAGATCGTTCACCACCGAACGCATGTGATCGACGATCGGATCGATGATCGCCAATAGCAGGTCGAGCTTCGACGCGTAGTGATAGTAGAGCGACGCCTTTGTGATTCCTACCGCATCCGCGACCTCGCGCAAGCTGGTCTGCTCGAATCCTTTGGCCCCGAACAGCTTCACCGCGGCGTCTCGAATCGCGCTTTTAGTGCCTCCACCTGCGGCGATAGCGCCGGGTGCGTCACGCACAGACATTCGACGATCCTCTCATCACCTTCGCGTCGAGCGAACGTCGCCCGCAAAATAGAGGTTGTTCCTCCGCTTAGCTCCTGGGTAGTCTACCTACCGCACGGTAGGCAGAAAGCGTCAGTGGAGGCGGAGGTAGGCAGGGCACCCCCGCGAGTGCTGTCTACACGCAGACCCAGCACGATCCCAGTCATCGCTAGGAGAACCACTCGTGTCCGTTTATCTGTACAGATGGGGAAAGTTCGCTTTCCGCCGGAAATGGATAGTCCTTCCTGTCTGGCTCGTCTTGTTCGTGCTCCTAGGTGGTCTCGGGGCACAGCTCAGCAAGCCGATGAGCAACGACTTCAGCATGCCGAATCTGCCGTCCGAACGTGCCAACGAGATCCTCGACAAGCACTTCCCGGGCGCCTCCGCCGCGTTCAAGTTCGACGCCGTCACCGGCACCTATGTCGCCGCGGCCCCGGAGGGACAGAAGCTGACCGACCCGGCGAACCGTGCGGCGCTGGACGCGTTCATCGCCGATCTCGGCCGGCTCGACATCGTCGATCACAGCAAACCCATCGTCAATCCGGTCGAAGCGGCCGACAAGATGGGCTGCCTGGCCACCCCCGACCCCGCGCAGTGCAGTGGCGCCCCGCTGAACGTGCTCAGCCGGACCGCGCCCGCGACCGTCGCGGTGATCAACGTCCCGTTCACGATCGCGAAGTTCACCGACGTGACCGACGCGCACCGGGAGGAGGCGTACGCCGCCGCCTCCGGCGCGCGTAACGCCGGGCTCACGGTCGAGATGAGCGGCTCGATCGCGCAGAAGCAGGAAGCGCCCAGCGGCAAGTCCGAGATGATCGGTATGGCCGTCGCGCTGGTCGTGATGATCGTCGCGTTCGGCGCCATCGTCGCGGCGTTCGTGCCGATCGTCACCGCGATCGTCGGTCTCGGCGCGGCCACCTCGCTGATCATGCTGGGCACCTCGGTGATCGATATCCCCAGCTTCACCACGTTCCTCGCCTCGATGATCGGCATCGCGCTGTCCATCGACTACGCGCTGTTCATCGTGTCCAGGTACAAGCACGAACTCGCGGTCCAGGACTCGCCGGAAGAGGCCGCGGGCACCGCGCTGGGCACGGCCGGTTCCGCCGTCGTGTTCGCCGGTCTGACCGTCATCATCGCGCTGGCCGGCCTGAGCATCGTCGGCGTCCAGTTCATGACCTTCATGGGCCTCGGCGGCGCGATCGCCGCCGGTTTCGCGGTGCTCACCGCGATCACGCTGATGCCCGCGCTGCTCGGCGCGTTCGGTCGCTTCCTGTTCAAGCCGAAGCTGCCGGTCGTCGCCCAGCACGATCCCGAGGACGAGACCTCGGTCACCAACGGCATGCGCTTCGGCAGGCTGATCGGCCGCGTGCCGTGGGTCGCGCTGATCCTGAGCGTCGTGGTGCTCGGCGCGCTCGCCGCCCCCGCGGCCGGCCTGAACCTCGGCCTGCCCGGCGACGACAGCATGCCGAAGACCTCCACCATCCGGAAGGCCTACGAGCTGCGCACCGAGGGCTTCGGCGAGGGCAGCAACGGCATACTGAACGTGGCCGTCGACCTGAGCGCCGTGCCCGCCGAGAACCGGGACGCGGCGGTGCGGGCGCTGCGCGACAAGCTCGCGTCCTACCCCGGCATGGACTACGTCACCGAGCCGCAGTGGAGCCAGGACCAGCAGGGCGCGCTGCTGGACGGCGTCCCGAAGTCCGGGCCCAACAACCAGGCCACCAAGGACCTGGTGCAGGACGCCAGGGAGGCCGAAGGCCAGCTGAAGGCCGAGTACGGCATCGAATACGGCATCACCGGCACCACGGCGATCTACGCCGACGTCGACCATGTGCTGCTCAGCAAGATCGTGCCCTACCTGGCGATCGTGGCGGGCGCGGCGTTCGTCCTGCTGATCCTGGTGTTCCGGTCGATCCTGGTGCCGCTCACCGCGGCGCTCGGGTTCCTGCTGTCGATGGCGGCGACCTTCGGCGCGACCGTGCTGATCTTCCAGGAGGGCAAGCTCGGCCTGATCGAGGACCCGCATCCGCTGGTCAGCTTCATGCCGATCATGCTGATCGGCCTGGTGTTCGGCCTCGCGATGGACTACCAGGTCTTCCTGGTGACCCGGATGCGCGAGGAGTTCGTGCACGGCAGGTCGGCCAAGGACGCGGTGGTCGCCGGCTACCATCACGGCGCGCGCGTGGTGACCTCGGCGGCGATCATCATGATCTCGGTGTTCGGCTCCTTCCTGCTGGAGACCGACGTGACCGCGAAGTCGTTCGGCTTCGCCTTGGCGGTGGGCGTGCTGCTGGACGCGTTCATCGTCCGGATGGTGCTGATTCCGTCGCTGCTGGTGATCATGGGCAAGTGGTCGTGGTGGATGCCGAAGTGGCTCGACCGCATCCTGCCCGACATCGACGTCGAGGGCTCGAAGCTGCGTGAGTTGCAGCGGCGTTCGGCCGAGACGGTGAAGGAACCGGTCGGCGTCAGCTGATTCGTCGCCCATGGCTCGGCCCCGCATCCGGACTCCGGATGCGGGGCCGAGTGCGTTTCACCCGCTCGGTTGCGGAAGTTCGCAGTCGCCCACTCGCGGATTCACCCCGACGTAGTTGAGCGGGCCCGCGAGGGCGGTGAGACCGATCGTGCCCCAACCGGCGCAGTTCAGCGGGGGGCCGCTGTCGAAATAATGCCGTTGACCGGCCGCGAGCAACCCGATCGCCAGCCAGGCCAGCAGCAGGAAGCCGAATACCCGGGAGCCGGCGCCCGGGCCGCGTCTGGCACGCGCACGGGATTCGTAGTCGCGCATTTCATCGGTTCCTTCCGTGCACCCCGTAAGAGGGAATACCCGGCCGCACCGACAGCTATCCAACAAAGACCAGCGAGATCCCAGGAATTCATAAACAGCAAATATTCAGTTCACATCAGGGACCGCCCGGCTCACAGCTCGTCCGAGCATACGAATAGGGACGGCCGGGTGGGCATGCCCACCCGGCCGTCCCTATTCACTCGATCGAACTACGGACTGGGTTGCGGGACATTGCAATCCGCGACCTTCGGATTCACGCCCATGTAGTTGAGCGGTCCCGCGATGACAGTGACGGCGATGGTGCCGAAACCGGCGCAGTTCACCGGTCCACTGTCGAAGTAGTGGCGTTGTGCTGCGGCGATCACGCCGATCAGCAACCAGATCAAGACGATTACACTTCCGATTCTCATGTTTCTCTCGCGCATCGTTCCCGCGCGGACTGTCCGACGGCGCATCTGGCATCGCGTCCTTCCCGCACTTTCCGTATCGGGCGTATACCCGCGATCTCACCCGTTACCCTCCGTGAAACGAGCAATTTTCGAATCGGTCCGGCGCGGGCGGGTAGCTTCGGTAGGCATGGCGTCGGTGTTGCAGTGGTGGATCCCCGGATGGGTGATTCTGCTCGTACTGGTGGCGGTCTACGAGCTGACCGTGAACAAACGCCGCAGGCGCCGCCGAACCCCCGTCTCCGGCACGTTCACCGACGAGTTCACCGCGCTGTTCTACGCGACCAAGCGCATGGAGCTGGACCATCGCGAATCGGTGTCGATGCTGCGGGACGAGCAGGACGAGGCCGCGCCGCCGCTGGTCGGGGTCGACCTGGAGCACCACCGGGTGGTGCTTCGCAAGCAAGCGCGGGACGGTAGCGACTGACGCTGCGCGCCTGCGATTTCCAGCGAAGGCGGCGGTCGTCGGCCAGAATGGGCCCATGCGTGGCTCGATGAGTGAGAAATGGGAGCGGTTCGGTGCGCACCTCGAGACCGCACCGGGGCGGCTGACGAGCGAGATCCGCCGCGTCTTGCGCGCCAGAGCCGCCGCGACAGCCGATCCGGGCCCGCACGACCCGACGGAACTCGCCACCTTCGCCGATCTGGTGGCCGACCGGTCCTACCGGGTCACCGAGCAGCAGATCGCGGCGTTGAAAGCGGCCGGGCACACCGACGACGAGATCTTCGAGGCGACCGCGGTCGCCGCCTACGGCGCGGCCGACCGGCGCCTGCGCGCCGCGCGGCTGGCGTGGGAGGGGAACTGAAATGTGGCTCGAAGCGGTGCGATCCGGCCACGACCGGCCAACCAGGTTCGTGTTGTGGACCATGCGGCGATTCAGCGGCGTCGAGGTCCCCGCGGTGCTGAAGGTGCTGTTCTATCGGCATCGGTTCTTCGGATCGCCGCTGTCGGACCTGATCCAGGAGGCCATGCGCGGACCGTCGTACTGGACCGTCGCCGAACGCGAGATCTTCGCGACGCACACCTCCCAGGCCAACGAGTGCCCGTTCTGCGCGACCTCGCACGAGGCCATCGCCGGTGCGTACATCGACGCCGACGTGGTGACTCGCGCCTTGGCCGACGGCGCGGATTCCCCGCTGCGTCCCGAGGCGCGCGCCATGCTCGGTTTCCTCGCGAAGATGGCCCGTGACCCCGAGGGGTTGACCGCGCAGGACGCCGCCGTGGTCCGGCTGGCGGGGGTTTCCCGGGACGCGTTCGACGAGGCCGTCTGGGTCGGCACCTGCTTCAACGTGATCAACCGGATGATGAACACCGTCGGGGCGGGCCCGCTGGAGGGCAGGCAACCGAGCGTGAGCGCCCGATTCATCAAACTCGCCGGCTACCGTATGCCGCCGCCGGTGGCAT
Source organism: Nocardia gamkensis NBRC 108242 (assembly GCF_001612985.1). Taxonomy (GTDB): domain Bacteria; phylum Actinomycetota; class Actinomycetes; order Mycobacteriales; family Mycobacteriaceae; genus Nocardia; species Nocardia gamkensis. Next base: position 115,681 of record NZ_BDBM01000020.1, read on the forward strand.
TGTTCTCGCGCGGCGTCTGACCGCTTTTCCTGCGATTCACTCGCGTGCCGGATCGATATGTGTTCTCCTCGAATGGTGAGCCAAGTCCACTTGGGGCACATTTTTCACATCGCCGGTAGCCCTGCTGCCCGCGATGTGCCCGACGCGCTGGCCGACGTCCCGGACGGGGCTTTGATAATCGACGACCGTGGTCGGATCGCATTCTGCGGAACGCGCTCGGATATCCCGGACGAGTACCGCGCCGAAAAAGTGTTCGACCATCGGCCCGGATTCCTGCTTCCCGGGTTCGTCGACACCCATGTTCATTTCCCGCAGACCTTCGCAGGAGATGCCTACGGCGGCGGCCAGCTGCTGGAATGGCTGGAATTGTGCATCTATCCGGCGGAATCCCGTTACGCCGAAGTAGAGTTCGCGCGATCGGCGGCAGCCGAATTCTGTACCCGGCGCATCGCCGCGGGCACCACGGCGGCGATGGTGTTCGGCTCGGCGTTCCCGCACGCGCAAGACGCGCTGTTCGCCGAAACCCGCCGACGCGGTCTCCGGATGGTCGGCGGCCGTGGCATCCAAACGACCGGAGAGCCGTCCGCGGCGCCCTTGATCACCACCGAAGACGACGCCATCCGCTTGACGAGCGAGGAGATCGACAAATGGCACGCCGCCGACACCGGTGACGTGGCCACCGCCCTGTTGCACGTGGCGATCGTCCCCCGCTTTTCGCTGGCGGTGACTCGACGAACTCTCGACAACCTCGGCGAGCTGTACGACTCGGTGCGCGAACGCGGCGTCTATTTCCACACTCATCTCAACGAGAACAACCGTCCGGGAACCGGGGAAGTCGACACCACCAAGCACGCCTACGGCGTGACCACCTATCTGGACACCTATGACGGGAAGTTCCTGCCCGGGTCGGCGGTGGGCGGCAAGAGCCTGCTCGGCAGGCGCAGCATCCTCGCCCACTGCGTGCACTGCCAGGACGTCGAGCTGGCGCGGATGGCGGAAACGGGCACGTCGGTGGCGCATTGCCCGGTGTCGCAGCAGTTCCTCGGCTCCGGCACGATGCCGTGGAAGCGGACGCTCGCCTCCGGCGTCACGGTGGCCGCGGGCACCGATTACGGCGGTGGCGACGAATGGCTGATCCCGCAGGTGCTGGCGGCCGCGTTCAAGGTGCACATCTCCGAGCCGGGCGAGCACGGGGTGTCGATGCATCCGGCGGAAATGTTGTTCACCGGCACGCTGGCCGGGGCGCGCGCCTTGGATATGGAAAACCGTTTCGGGAATTTCGACGTCGGTAAGGAAGCCGACTTCATCGTGGTGGAACCGGCGCGAGTTCCCGCTCTGGAACACACGCTGGCACAGGGCATTCGTTCCGAAGACCCCGCATTGGCCCGGGATCAGACGTTGTTCGCGCTGCTGATGGGTATCCGCGAACCCGCGATCACCGAGGTCTATGTGCAGGGTCGCCGCATCGACGTCGCATAGCGTCGATGGACGCCGCCGCTACCGCCGTAACGGTCTTTCATCGACCGGCGCACGACGGGGATTTTCGGGACTGGCTCATGCGGATCACCGAAATCGCCCGGCGAATGGACGGATTCGTGAGTTCCTCCGTGGCGGTCACCGAAGGCCCGCTTCTCGAACCGGGATTCAGCGTCACATTCCGATCCGAACCCGCACTGCACGCATTTCTGGACTCGGCCGAACGAGCGGCCGCACTGTCCGACGGCACAATGCTCGGTTTTCATTGCAAGAGTTCGGATCTGGTCATCGTCGAGGGCGGGTCGCCACCGCCGGGTATCGGTGTGTTCCGGCACAGCGTCGCGCGCGACAAGGAAGCCGAGTTCGAGGCCACCGAGGCACGGCTCGTCGCGGTGAGTTCCACGTTTCCGGGATTCGAAGGCGCCGCCCTTTTCCCGTCGGACGGAGGGCGCTGGTTCTCGGTGCTCCGATTTCGTACGGAACGGCAGTTGTCGGATTGGCTGGGCTCGGACGAACGCGCCGCCACCCTACCGGAATTGCGTGCGAAGCTGACCGAGGACTTCACCGTGCAGGCGCACACCACGCCGTTCGGCTCGACCGTGCGAACGGTCGACGGCGAGACCAGGATGACGCCGACGTGGAAGACCGCCATGCTGGTGTTGCTGGTGTTGTATCCGACGGTGATGGTGCTGTCGCGTTTCCTCGGCCCGGTGCTGGACCGGGTGGGATCGCCACCGTGGCTGGCGTTGTGGCTCAGCCAGATCGTGAGCGTGGGCGTGATGAGCTATTACCTGTCGCCCGCGGTGGCGAGCCGATTTCGCCGGTGGCTCGATCCGATCGACGGCGCGGGCAGGCGGATCAGCGCCGCGGGAGCGGCGGTGGTCGTCGCGCTCTACGCGCTGACGCTGTTGCTGTTCGCGTCGGTGCGCTGGTTGCAGTACTGGGACTACGACTGAGCGCGCTCAGGACAGGTCGAGATGCCGGTTCATCGACATCGCCGCCTCGGCCAGTTCGGGCAGTTCGAGCACCGTGACACCCGCCTGCCGCAATTTCTCCACTCCGACGCAGTTCACCACGAACGTCGACGGCTCGCGCCACGCGATCACCACGACCGGGATACCGGCCCGCAGGATCCGGTCGGTGCACGGCAGCCGGTCCTTCGTCCCGCGTTCGGAGCAGGGTTCCAGCGTGCTGTAGAGCGTGGCCCGCCCCAGCCGCGGATCCGCCCGGTCGAGCTTGCCGAGCGCCGCCTCCTCGGCGTGCTCCTTCGGGTCGGACTCACGGGAGTAACCGGTCGCGATCTCCGCACCGTCGGCGACGATCACCGCCCCCACCGAGAACGCGCCCTCGGCCACCGGGCACAAACGCGCGAGTTCGATGGCCCGGTTCATCCAATAGTGGTGGTCGGGCTCGGTCACCGGATCACCCTCCTTCGGCACACTCGTCCTGCGAAAGAAGAAAAGCCCCCCACCTGCGCAAACAGATGAGGGGCTGGAGCGGTGGCGGAGGGATTTGAACCCTCGGAGGGGGGTTACCCCTCACACGCTTTCGAGGCGTGCTCCTTAGGCCGCTCGGACACGCCACCGCCGACAACCATACCGGACCGTCGCCGGATCGCTAAATCGCTTGCTGACCTGCGCTGGCCCGTGGACTCAGCGCTGGGTGCGGAAGAACTCGTCGAGCAGTGCCGCGCACTCGTCCTCTAGCACTCCACCGCGCACCTGGGGGCGGTGATTGAGACGACGGTCGCGCACCACGTCCCACAGCGACCCCACAGCGCCGGTCTTCGGCTCCCACGCCCCGAAGACCAGGCGGCCCACCCGTGCGAGCACCAGCGCGCCCGCGCACATCGTGCACGGCTCCAGGGTGACGGCGAGGGTGGCGCCCTCCAGCCGCCATCCGTCGCCGTACACCGCGGCGGCACGGCGCAGCGCCAGGATCTCCGCGTGCGCGGTGGGATCGCCGAGCGCTTCCCGCGCATTCGCGGCCCGCGCCAGTTCCCTTCCGGCGGAGTCGAACACCACCGCGCCGACCGGCACGTCACGATCCCCGGCGGCCGCTGCCGCGCTGATGGCGGCACGCACCATGTCGGCGTCCGACGCAATCGGGCCGTTCGGGAGAACGCCCACGTCAGCTTGGCAGTTTGTCCAGTACCGCGGCGAGTTCGCCTGCGAAGCCGAGACGCTGGGCGATCATGGTGAGCTGCTCGTCCGGGTAGAGATCGGTCTCGGCGAGGATGACGCTCAGCACCGGTTCGGGCAGGCCGAGATCGGCGAGCACCCCGAGGTCGCCCTCTTCCCACGGCTCGACGTCGTCCAGTTCGTCCGGATCGATATCGGGAATCTCCACGTTCAAGGCCTCCAGGACGTCCGCGGCGATGTCGTAGTCGATCGCGGCCGTGGCGTCCGAGACGAGCATGCGGGTCCCGCTCGGCGCGGGCCGGAGCACGATGAAGAACTCATCGTCGATGTCGAGCAAGCCGAACACCGCTCCGGAGCTGCGCAAAGCCTTCAGTTCGTTTTCCGCGGCGGACAAATCGGTGAGCGCGTCCCGGCTCAGCGGACTGCACCGCCATTTGCCTTCTTCGCGGACAACCGCCACTGCGAACCCTTCCACGTCGTCGTAATCGTCCGACGCCGCCCTGTTCGTGCCCGAGCGCTGTGCTGCCATGGCCGCAACGGTAGTCTGCTCGAGCGGAAATGTTGAAGTCGTATGCCAATCTGTTCGGGTGACTTCGGCGATGAAAGCACCCGTATGCGTCCTGGGGACCGGTCTGATCGGTGGATCGCTATTACGCGCGGCCCTCGCCGCGGGCTATGACGGCTGGGGATACAACCGGTCGGCGGCGGGCGCGCAGGCCGCGCGCGCCGACGGATTCGACGTCACCGAAGATCTGCCCGCCGCGTTGCGCCGCGCCGCGGGAACCGACGCGCTGATCGTCGTCGGGGTGCCGATGCCCGCGGTGGACCACATGCTCTCCGCGATCGCCAGCTACGCCCCCGAGTGCGTGCTCACCGATGTGGTGAGCGTGAAGGCGCCGGTCGCGGCGGCCGTGCGCGACCATGGGCTCGCCGACCGGTACGTCGGCGGTCATCCGATGGCGGGTACGTCCGAATCCGGCTGGGCCGCCACCGATCCGGAGTTGTTCCGCGACGCGGTGTGGGCGGTCGGCGTCGACGAGGGCACCCGGGCCGAGCCGTGGACCCGCGTGGCGCGGCTCGCCCTGGACTGCGGCTCGGTGGTGGTACCGGTGGTGGCCGCGGAGCACGATCGCGCCGTCGCGCGCATCTCCCATCTCCCGCATGTGCTGGCCGAGGCCCTGGCTCTGGCGGGCGCGACCGGGGGCGATCTGGCGCTGGGACTTGCGGCCGGATCGTTCCGCGACGGCACCCGGGTGGCGGGCACGGCGCCCGATCTGGTTCGCGCGATCTGCGAACCGAATTCGGCGGCGCTGCTGGAAGTTCTGGACGAAACGCTCACCGTGCTCGGCGCGGCCCGCGACAGCCTGCGTGCCGAGACATCCCTCGCGGACCTGGTCGAGGCCGGGCACGACGCGCGGCGACGCTACGAATCCGCGCGACGCTGGGAGATCACCGATACCCTCCCCGGTGACCAGGATTGGCTGGAACGCCTGCGAGCGGCGGGGCAGCGCGGCGGCGTCCTCACCCGGCTGAGCTGATCTCGCGACGGCCGGCGAGTCCGATCGAGGTTCGGTGCGGCGTCAGATCCGTTCGGCCAGGCCCGGGTAGTCCAGCAGGAAGCCGTCGGCGTCCACCGTGACCGTGGCGCTGGAGACCGGCGACAGCACGCTGATGCCGTCGGCGGCGCTGCTGTAGATCAGCGTGGCCTCTTGGACGAGCAGGTCGGGCAGGCGGACGTAGACCACCGGGACCTGGACGTCCTCGACCGCGTGTTGCAGGTCGTAGCGGCGGATCGGCAGCGTGTTGAAGAACGGGCTGAGCACCACGTCCACGTCGAGGGCGCCCGCGAAGGTGGAGCGCACATGGTTGCCGCCCGCGTCGACGAGCCAGTAGTTCTCCTCGTCACGGGCGATCGAGGCGTGCCGCTCACCGGCGGCCGTCGTGGTGCGCAGCGACAGCCGCTTCGTCGCGCCGTTCTCGTCGGTGACCAGGTCGTACGACGCGCTGAAGGCGGGGTGATCCGCGCTCGCGCCGCCGATCATGCGCCCGGCGGCGCGGATGCGGTTGCCATTGAGCTGCACCCGCACCGACTCCATCCGGGTCGCGTCGTGGGCGCGCCAGGTGAGGATCGCCGGCCACCGGGATTCCTGCGGACTCGCGGCGGGGCGCTCGGGGTCGGGGGCTGGGGTCGTCACGTATCTACCGTAAGCGACACCCGCCCCCGGCCCGCACAACCGCCGCTCATCACACCAGCGACTCCCGCCACGCCGTGTGCAGGCCCGCGAACCGACCGCTGCCCGCGATCAGGGCATCCGGCGCGCCGTCCTCGACGATCCGGCCGGATTCCAGCACCAGCACCCGGTCCGCGATCGCCACCGTGGACAGCCGGTGGGCGATGATCACCGCCGTGCGCCCGCGCAGCACGGTCTCCAGCGCCCGCTGCACCAGCCGTTCGCTGGGGATGTCCAGGCTCGAGGTGGCCTCGTCCAGCACGATCACCGCCGGGTCGGCCAGGAACACCCGCGCGAACGCCACCAGCTGCCGCTGCCCCGCCGAGAGCCTGCCGCCGCGCTTGCGCACGTCGGTGCCGAAGCCCTCCGGCAGCGCCTGCACGAAGTCGTACAGGCCGACGGCGCGCGCCGCCGCGAACACCTCCGCGTCGGTGGCCTCGGGCCTGCCCAACCGGATGTTGTCGGCCACCGAACCGGAGAACAGGTAGGACTCCTGGGTGACCATCACCACGTTGCGGCGCAGGTCGGCGTCGGACACCTCGCGCAGATCGACGCCGTCCAGGGTGACCGTGCCGCCGGACGGGTCGTAGAACCGCGTCAGCAGCTTCGCCAGCGTCGACTTGCCCGCACCGGTCGCACCCACCAGCGCGATCACCTGCCCGGCCGGGATGTCCAGGGTGAACTCCGGCAGCACCGGCCGTGCCCGCCGATCGGGCTCACCCGGTTCGGTGGACGGCGCCGAGTGGGCATCCTTCCGCGCGGACGAGTAACCGAACCACACCTTCTCCATGCGCACCGCGCCCGACGCCTTCTCCAACGCCACCGGGCGCGCGGGCTCGGGCACCGACGGCTCCTCCTCGAGCACGCCCGAGATCTTCTCCAGCGCGGCCGCCGCGGACTGGTAGGCGTTGAACACCTGCGCCAGTTCGTCCAGCGGCCCGTAGAACTCGTTGAGGTACAGCAGGTAGGCCGCGAGCACGCCGACCGCGAGGTCACCCTCGATCACCCGCCAGGCGCCGACCACGATGACGGTGACCGTGGTCAGGTTGCCGAGCAGCTTGGTCAGCCCGGCGTAGTCGCCCATGCCGCGCATCGCCGCGGTGGTCGCCTGGCGGTATTCGGAGTCCTCGATCGCGAGCACCGACTCGTTGCGCTGTTCCCGGCGGAACGCCTGCACCGCCCGCATGCCGCCCATCGACTCGACGAACTGCACGACCACCTTGGCGATCGCGGCGCGCGTGCGCCGGTAGCCCGCTCGCTGCCTGCGCTGCGCCCACCGGGTGACCATCACCAGCGGGACGAATCCGACCAGCACGATCGCCGCGAGAGCCTGATCCAGGTAGATCAGCAGCGCCGCGATGGTGAGCACCGACAGGATCGCGCTCAGCGCCTGGTTGAGGGCGCTCTCCAGCAGATCCTGGAGCGTCTCGATGTCGCCGGTGAGCCGCGCCACCACCTTGCCGGAGGTGTATTTCTCGTGGAAGGCGACGCTGAGCCGCTGCACGTGCGTGAACGCGCGGACCCGCAGGTCGAACAGCACGCTCTGGCTGAGCCTGCCGGACACCCGCAGGAAGGAGTACGTGCAGACCACGCCGAGCAGGACCGAGCCGAGGTAACCGGCCACGCTCCCGGCCAGCGGCCCCCAGTTCCCCTCGACACCGCGCGCTATGCCGGTGTCCAGCGCGTGCGCGACGAACAGCGGCGCGGACACCTTCGCGACGTTGTCCAGCACGATGAGCACCAGCGCGAGCGCGGTGAGCTTGCGGTAGGGCTTGACCAGGTCGAGCAGCAGCCGCCGGGAGCGGCCGGCCAGCACCAGATTTCCGGTCTCGGTGACCGCTTTGTCCTCGCCCGCGATGCCACGCCAGTCGGCCGCGGCTTCCTCGCGTGCCGGAACAGGCTCCGGTGCTTCGTCTTTCGAGTCACTGATCGTCGTAGTCATCGCTACTCACCTCCCATCAGTTCGCGGTAGCTCCTGCTGGTACGAAGCAGTTGATCGTGGGTGCCCTCCGCGACGATCCGGCCGTCGGCGAGCACCGCCACCCGGTCGGCCAGCGCCGCCGTGGACGGGCGATGCGCGACCAGCAGCGTCGTCGCGTCGGCCAGCACGGTGCGCAGGCGTGCCTGCACCCGCTCCTCGGTCTCCACGTCGAGCGCGGACAGCGGGTCGTCGAGCACCATGATCCGGCTGCGCTCGCCCCCGCCCGCACCGGTGAGCACCGCGCGGGCCAGCGCGAGCCGCTGCCGCTGGCCACCGGACAAGCTCAGGCCCTGCTCGCCGATCCTGGTGTCCAAGCCCCAGGGCAGGTCGTCCACGAACTCGGTGGCCTGCGCGACCTCCAGGGCGCGGCGCACGTCGGCGTCGGTGGCGGTCGGGTCGCCGAGCGCGACGTTCTCGCGCACGCTCGCGGAGAACAGCACCGGATCCTCGAAGGCGACCGACACCAGCGACCGCAGATCGGCGACTCGCATCGTCGCGATGTCGATGCCGTCGATGGTGATCGCACCGTCCGTCACGTCGTACAGGCGCGGGATCAAGTTCAGCAGCGCCGTCTTGCCGCTTCCCGTCGCGCCGACCAGCGCCACTGTCTCGCCGGGACGCACCCGCAACGACACCTCCCGCAGCACATCGTCTTCGGCCTCGGGGAAGGCGAATCGCACGGCGTTCAAGCGCAATTCGCCGCGGATGCGCTCGGGCAGGTCCACCGGGTCGGCCGGGTCGGTGATGTCGGCGGGGGTGTCGATGATCTCCCAGTACCGGTCGGCCGCGGTGCGCGCGTCGTTCAGCTCGGCGAGCAGGAAGCCGGTCCAGATGATCGGCCACTGCAAGAAGGTCGCCAGCGTGATGCCCGCGATCAAGGTGCCGAGCGTCATCGTGCCGTGCGCCACCGCGTACCCGCCGTACCCCAGCGCGAAGGCGATTGCCAGCTGCGGCAGGCTCACCATGAGCGACCACAACGTCGCGTCCAGGCGCGCTTTCAGCAGCTCGGTCTGCCGTAGCTCCTGCGCCTGCGCGGTGAAGCGGTGGCCGAAGAACACGCCACGCCCGAACGCCTTGAGCACCCGGATGCCCTGCGCGGATTCCTCTGCGGTCGTGGCCAAATCGCCGGACTGGTCCTGGGAACGCCTGGACGCCACCGCGTATCGGCGTTCGAAACGAATGCAGCCGATCACCAGCGGGATCGAGATCACCGCGAAGATCAAGCCGATCTGCGGGCTCAGCCCGATCAGCACGAGCAGGCCTACCGGGATGATCACGCAGTGGACCAGCAGGAACGGCGCCGCGAAGGACACGAACCGGCGCATGGTGGCCAGATCATCGATCGCTCGCGAGAGCAGCTGACCCGACTCCCACGCGTCGTGCCTGCCGATCGACAGCGCTTGCAGCTTGCGGAAGATCTCGGCGCGCACCGTGATCTCGAACCGCGTCGCGGGCGCGGCGATCAGCCAGCGGCGCCCCCACACGCCTGCCGCCTCCACCAGGCCGAGGGCCGCGACCGCGGCCACCGGCCCGAGCGCGCCCGCGAGATCGCGGTGGGCGACCGGGCCGTCGATGATCCGGGCGATCATCAGCGGGATGACGACGGCCGTCAGGCCGGACAACACCGCGAGGCCGCTGGCGGCGAGCAGGATGCCGGCATGCGGACGCAGATACGGCCCGAATCGGCGCAGGGAATGCAGGCGGCCCGTGGCGGCGGGCCGCCCCGTTCTGTCGGCCTCCGGTTCGGCCGACGAAACGTCCAGTGCGACAGACAAGACTCCCCCTCGAGGTATGTGACTGGCGGCGGAGAACGGGACCCACGGTGATGTTCGCAGCGGGGTCCGACATTCCAGGGTCGCACCGGAACGTGTATCGACCAACCGATTTTCCGGCTGCCGCCGGAGATCCGCGGCGACGGGTGCGACGCTCATTCGCCAAGCCAACAACCTCGAGTGAACTCGAGGTCAAACCGCACGTATCTCGACTGCCTCCCATGCTGATCGTCACCGGATATCTACGGATCGCGACCGCTACCTCGACATCTGCCGTGAGGCGGTAGCGCTCGCCCGCGCGCGCGAAGGTTGCCCGGCCCTCCGCCTCGGCGCGGACCTGCTCGAACCTCAGACCCCGCTCTAGCCGACGATCGCCGTCTCCGACTCCCACTCCTGCGGCGCGTCCGGGAACGCCTGCTGCTGGTGGCCGCCGCGCAGCGTGCCCTCCAGATAGGCCGCCCGGCAGGCGCGGCGGGCGATCTTGCCGCTGGAGGTGCGCGGAATCGAACCGGCGGGCACCAGCAGCACATCCCGGACCATGACGCCGTGGCGATGCGCGATCGCGGCGCGCACGGTGTCGGCAACCGACTCCGACTCGAGCTTGCCCGCACCGGTATTGCGCTCGGCGACGATCACCAACTGCTCGGAGGTGTCCTCGGCGTCGAACGCCAGACCGGAGCGGCTGCCCTGCTCGAAGACCAGTGCGGGCAGTTCGTTGGCGGGCACCGAGAACGCCGCCACGAAGCCGGGGCGCAGCGCCGTGCTGGATTCCTGGGCCGAGAACTCCAGGTCCTGCGGATAGTGGTTGCGGCCGTCGACGATGACCAAGTCCTTGACCCGGCCGGTGATGTACAGCTCGCCGTCGAGGTAGGCGCCGAAATCGCCGGTGCGCATCCAGTTGGCGTCGGGCGGCGTGCCCTCCGCGTGGCTGCCCTCGGGCAATCGGGCGGCCAGTTTCGCGCGGAAGGTGGCCTCGGTCTCCTCGGGGCGCCCCCAGTACCCGATGCCCATGTTCTCGCCGTGCAGCCAGATCTCACCGACCTCGCCGTCCCGTCGCTCGGTGCCGTGTTCGGGATCGACGATCACCGCCCACTGCGACAGCGCGACGTACCCGCAGGACACCTGCGCGATGGCGTTGTCGGCGTCCGCGGCGACCTCGACCATCCGCCCGGCGTTCAACTCGGTCCGGTCGACATGGACGACCCTCGCCTTGTCCTGGGCCCGGGTGGCGGAGACGAACACCGTCGCCTCGGCCATGCCGTAGGAGGGCTTGATCGCCGTCTCCGGCAACCCGTACGGCGCGAACGCGTCGTTGAACTTCTTCATCGACGACACCGACACCGGTTCGCTGCCGTTGATCAGCCCGATCACATTGGACAGATCCAATTTCTCGCCCGGCTTCGGCTTACCGCGAGCCGCGGCGTGTTCGAACGCGAAATTGGGTGCGGCGGCGAATGTTCCGGCGCCGTCGGAGGCCGCGGCCAGTTCCTTGATCCAGCGATAGGGGCGGCGCACGAACGCGCTCGGCGACATGATCGTGATGAATCCGCCGCCGACCGTCGGCAGGATCACGCAGAGCAGGCCCATGTCGTGGAACAGCGGCAGCCAGGTGACCCCGCGCGAATGCTCGGTGACGCCGATGGCATCGATCATCTGCAACAGATTCGTGCCCACCGCTCGATGGGTGATCGCTACGCCCGCGGGCGTCCGGGTCGACCCCGAGGTGTATTGCAGATAGGCGACGCTGTCGATGTTGATGTCCGGGCGCACCCACGAGGCGCCGACGCTATCGGGAATCGCCTCCACCGCGATGATGCGCGGACGCTGCGCCGGCGGCAGATGCCGGAAGAATTTCCGCACACCCCCGGCCGCGGATCCCGAGGTGAGGATCGCCGCCGGAGTGCAGTCACCCAGCACCGCGTGCAAGCGGTCGGTGTGGCCCTGTTCCTCCGGATCGAACAGCGGGACCGCGATAGTGCCCGCGTACACCGCGGCGAACAGCGAGACGACGTAGTCGAGTCCTTGCGGAGCGAGAATCGCCACTCGGTCGCCCGGCTGGGTGACCTGTTGCAGCCGTGCCGCCACCGCGTGCAAGCGCACACCGAACTGCCGCCAGGTGAGTTCGTGGTACTCGCCGTCCCTTTCCCGGGAGTAGTCGATGAAGCGGTAGGCGAGTTCGTCGCCGTTCTCCGCGCTGTGCTTGTCGACGAAGTCGATCAGGGTCCTGTCGCCGCGGATTCTGATATTGCCCTGATCGTCCAGATAGTCGTCGAAGGTTTCGTCGATCATCGCCTTATCCTTTTCCAGCGCACAGCCACCCAGGGCGTGCAATGACACCGAACACAGGTCGATAACGAAGCGCCGGGAAGGCTAGCAGGTGCCCCGGCCACCTGGCGGTCAGTACCGTCCGAAGGCGAGCGCGACATTGTGCCCGCCGAATCCGAACGAGTTGTTCAGGGCGTAATCGATGCGGCCGGGCCTGGCTTGGCCGTGCACCACGTCCAGATCGATGTCCGGATCCTGATTGTCCAGATTCAGCGTGGGCGGAACGATTTCGTCGCGCACGCTCAGCACCGTGAGCACCGATTCGAGCGCCCCGACCGCGCCGATGGAATGACCGAGGGCCGATTTGGGCGCGTAGACCGACGCGTGGTTGCCCACTGCCTGGCTGATCGCGCGCGCCTCCGCCGTGTCACCGATCGGAGTGGCGGTCGCGTGCGCGTTGACGTGCGTGACATCGGTCTTGGCCAGACCCGCCGTGCGCATCGCCCGGGTCATCGCACGCGCGGCCCCGGTGCCCTCCGGATCCGGCGCCACCAGGTGGAAGCCGTCGGAGGTGATGCCCGCGCCCATCAGCCGGGCGTGGATGGTCGCGCCGCGCGCTCTGGCGTGTTCCTCGGTCTCCAGCACCATCAGCGCGCCCGCCTCGCCGAAGACGAAGCCGTCCCGCTCGGCGTCGAACGGACGTGAGGCGCTCTTCGGTGCGTCGTTGCGGGTGCTCATCGCGCGCATCATGCTGAACGCCGCGATGGCGAGGGCCTGGATGGAACCCTCCACGCCGCCGGTGACCACCATGTCGGCGTCACCCATGACGATCGCCCGCCACGCGTTGGCGATCGCCTCCGCACCGGAGGAACAGGCCGACACCGGCGTCGTCACCCCGGCACGCGCCCCGAGTTCGAGCGCGACGCAGGCGGCGGCGCCGTTCGGCATCACGGCTTGGACGGTGTACGGCGACACCTTGCGGTAACCCCCGTTTCGCAGCTTGTCCCGAGCGTGGATCATCGCCTCCGCGCCGCCGAGCCCCGTGCCGATCGACACCGCCAGACGGTGCTTGTCCACCTCGGGACTGCCCGCGTTGCGCCAGACCTCACGCCCGAGCACGAGGGCCAGCTGTTCCACGTAGGCGAGCCTGCGGGCCTCCGCCACGTCCAGATACGTCGCGGGCGGGACCTCGAGATGGCCGCCGATGCGCACCGGCAGTTCGAATTCGTCGATGAAATCGTCTTCCAGGACGTCGATACCGCTGTCGCCGTTGAGCAAGCCCTTCCACGTGGAATCCACGTCACCCGCGAGGGAGGTGGTCGCCGCGAGGCTGGTGACCACAACAGGGGGAAACTGTCCGTTTCTGGTGGAAGGCATCTGCATGTTTCGCTCACTTTCCCTAGCGTCGCTCTGGAACGTCGTCGAGCAGAAAGCAATGCGCGAGCGCGCCACCAGGATCGTGGGCGGCCCGCACAGATGGCACTGGAGCGCAGGCGGAACGGCCGGTCATCACGTCCGTGTGCGACCACCCTTGTGCATTATTGGAAATGCGCACGGATCGCACTGCGTGACACGCGGACCGTACCAGGTGCCGAGACCGATGGTCGCGTGTTCGGGTATCGCCTCGGACGACTCGAGTAACCTGCTCCCCGGGCACGGGACGCGCGGGCGGCGTCCGGTGTGGACGCGAGAAAGGGTAGGTCGTTGACGGGCGCGCGGATGGTCGGGCTGTTCGCCGGGATCGGCGGACTCGAGCTCGGCCTCGGCAGGCACGGCTGGCACACCGAGCTGCTGTGCGAGATCGAGCCCGGGGCCCAAGGGGTGCTCGCCGCCCGTTTCCCGGACGTGCCCCTGCATTCCGACATCACCCGGCTGCGGGCGATCCCGGCGGGAACGGAACTGGTCGCGGCGGGATTCCCGTGCCAGGACCTGTCCCAGGCGGGGCGCACCGCGGGCATCACCGGCACGCGCTCGGGTCTGGTCGACGAGGTGTTCCGGCTGGTGCGCCGCAAGCGCGGCCCACGCTGGCTCCTGATCGAGAACGTGCCTTTCATGCTCCAGCTGGGGCGCGGCGCGGCGATGCGGCACATCACCGGCGCGCTCGACGAACTCGGCTACACCTGGGCCTACCGCGTGGTGGACGCCCGCGCCTTCGGCCTGCCCCAGCGCCGACAGCGGGTGCTGATGCTGGCTTCCCGCACCGAGGACCCGCGCGGGGTGCTGTTCGGCGAGGACGCCGGTCCCCGCGTGATCGGCGATCCCGAGGTCGATCCGTGCGGCTTCTACTGGACCGAAGGGGTGCGCGGACTGGGCTGGGCGGTGAACGCGGTTCCGACGCTGAAGGGCGGCTCCGCGCTCGGCATCGCCAGCCCGCCCGCGGTGCGGCTGCCGTCCGGGGAGATCGTCACGCCGGGGATCTCGGACGCCGAACGCCTCCAGGGCTTCGACCCCGGCTGGACGGCACCCGCCACCGAGATGCCGGGCATCCGGAAGGGTCACCGCTGGAAGCTGGTCGGCAACGCGGTGAGCGTGCGGATGGCGGCCTGGGTGGGATCGCGGCTGGCCGCTCCGCTCGACCCGATCTCCGGGGATCAGCCGCTGGCGCCGGGCACGCCGTGGCCGGTCGCGGCGTGGGGGCGCGCCGGTACGGCCTATCGGGTGCCGGTCTCGACCTGGCCGGTGCACGAGCCGTACGAGGACCTGGCCCACTTCCTCACCGACGCGCGGTTGCTGTCCGCCCGCGCGACGGCCGGGTTCCTGCGCCGCACCACCATGGGCAGTCTGCGTTTCCCGCCCGGCTTCCTCGCCGATGTGGAATGCCATCTGGATCGGATGGGCGGCTGGGCGGCATGAACCGGCCCCCTACCGACGCGGCCACCAGCGCGCGGATGGCGCGCCAGCGGCGCACCGGAACCGATCCCGAACTCGCGCTGCGCCGGGAACTGCATCGCCGCGGGCTGCGCTACTTCGTCGACCGCGCACCGATCCGGGGCCAGCGCAGGCGCGCCGATCTGGTCTTCCCGCGCCGGCGAGTCGCGGTCTACGTGGACGGCTGTTTCTGGCACCGCTGCCCGCAGCACGCCACCGATCCGAAGAACAACGCCGAATGGTGGGCGGTCAAACTGGCGGGCAACGTGGCCAGGGACCGGGCCACCGACGCGGCGCTCGTCGCGGCGGGATGGCGCGTGGTCCGCGTCTGGGAGCACGAGGATCCCGTCAGCGCGGCCGATCGCGTCCAGGCCGAGTTGTCAGCGGTGGTGGCGCACCCGCACGAGTGAACGCGGAGCGTGTGCGGCCAGATAGCCGGACATCACCATCACTGTGATGACCGCGATTCCGGCGGCGGCAGTCGCGAAACCGAGCATGGGGACCTCCTCGAGTTGCAGCTGTCGACCAGCGTGCCGGGCGAAGCTGACAAGACCCTGTGTCCCGGATGGTAGTGACGTGTGCGGCCCGCCGCTGTCCGGCGCGCTCTAGCAACCAGCACAATGGGGACGTGACGGATGGCTCGGACATCGCCGTTCGGCGGGTGCGACCGGCAACTGTGCTGGTCGCCGCGGCGATCGCGATCGCGGGGCTCTGCTATTCGTCCTGGGTGCTCCAGTTCGCGCTGAAGATCGATCTCGACCCGGTCGACACGTTCCTCAGCGAACTGGACGCGGAGGGCAAGCCGTACCGGGAGGTGTTCGCGACCGCGGACCTGATCGTCGGGGTGTCGCTCATGCCCGCCGCCGTCGCGGGACTGCTGTTGTTCCCGCGCCGCAGGATGACCACGGTCGGCTGGATCGCGCTGTTCTGCTTCGGCGCGGCGACCATCGCCGACGTCCTGCTACCGCTGCGCGACTGCACGCCCGGCGAGAGCGGGTGCGGCGGCCCGAGCGAACTGTTTCCGCAACTGCATCAGCCGCACGCGCTGACGAGCACGCTGGCGGTCACCTCGATCGCGGTCGCCGCGTGCGCATTCAGCCTCGCCGCGTTCCGCTACCGGCGCTGGCGGGTGCTGCGCGAATTCGGCTTCGTCGTGTTGGTGATCGGTGCGCTGGCGACGACCTGGATGCTGGTGGCCGACAATCTGCCGGGCAACTACGCCCTCGGGATAGCGCAGCGGATTCAGGTGGGTGCGATGTCGCTGTGGTTGATCACCTTGGCCCTGGCGGTGGTCTTGGAAGGTCGGGAGCGTGCCGAGCCGAGCTCCACTGACCGCCGTGCGATGCTTTCGCCCATGAGTGATCGCGTGAACATCTCCTCGGGTTCGGAGTTCGAAGACCTCGTCGGCTACTCGCGGGCGGTCCGGCTCGGGAATGTCGTCGCGGTCAGCGGAACCACCGCTTCGGCCCCCGGCGGCACGGCCGTCGGCGGCGACGACATCGGCGAGCAGACCAGGGAAACCCTGCGGCGCATCGCCTCCGCGCTGGAGGAGGCGGGCGCGAGCCTGGCCGACGTGGTGCGCACCCGCATCTTCGTCACCGACATCGCCCGCTGGCCCGAGGTCGCCAAGGCGCACGCGGAGGTGTTCGGCGAGATCCGTCCGGCGACCGCCATGTACGAGATCAAGGGCTTGATCACCCCGGCCCTGCTGGTCGAGATCGAAGCCGACGCGATCGTCGCCGGGTAGGGCGCCGATCGGCGCCCACCCTCCACGTGCCCGCCGTCCGCGAGCACGCTGTTCGACGGGCTGATCGTGCTCGACTGCGGTACGCCGACCGGACCCGCGATGCCGGTGACCGATGCAAGGGGCGCGCCCATCACACCACGCGGGCCCTCGGATCCACCCGTTCCCAGAACGAACCCGGCCCGTCGTTCGCGACGAGCCGGGTCCTCGCTCGCTAGGGTCGAAACCGTGACCACCGC
This sequence comes from Nocardia gamkensis NBRC 108242, assembly GCF_001612985.1. GTDB lineage: Bacteria > Actinomycetota > Actinomycetes > Mycobacteriales > Mycobacteriaceae > Nocardia > Nocardia gamkensis. Next base: position 132,398 of record NZ_BDBM01000020.1, read on the forward strand.
CTCGCAGACCCCCGTGGAACTCGACACCGTCGCCGAGGCGACCACCCGCCTGCTCGACACCATCCGCGGCCTCGACGAGCGCGCTGTCGCCGAACCCTCCTCGCTGCCCGGCTGGACCCGCGGCCACGTCATGGCCCACCTCGCCCGCAACGCGGACAGCCTGGTGAACCTGCTGCTGTGGGCCCACACCGGCGTCGAAATCCCGCAGTACGCCAGCGCTTTCCTGCGCGACAGCGACATCGAAGCGGGCGCGCCCCGCCCGCTCTCCGAGCAACTCGCCGACAACGAGGTCGCCGCCACCCGCTTCCTCGGCCTCGCCCGCTCACTCACCGACGACGCGTGGCAAGCCCAAGTCCGCACCCGCCAGGGCCGCCCCATCCCCGCGACCGAAGTCCGCTGGATGCGTCTGCAAGAGGTCGAAATCCACCACGTCGACCTGAACGCGGGCTACACCCCCGCCCAATGGCCCGCCCCCTTCGTCGCCCGAATCCTCCCCCAGGCCACCGCCGACCTCACCCGCCTCACCGCCGACACCCCCCTCGCCCCCTTCACCCTCCACTCCACAGACTCCGACTTCACCGCCACCATCGGCCCCACCCCCGCCACCCACACAATCTCCGGCCCCGCCTCCTCCCTCGCCGCCTGGCTACTCGGCCGCAGCCCCGGCTCCGACCTCACCGGCGACCTGCCGAACCTCCCCGCCTGGAAATAACCCCACGAGCGGCACACCGCTGCGGCAGCGGCCGAGAAGACCGTTCCATGGGCTGCCACTTGTGAGCGTCGGGCCTGACCTCAACGGTAAGCTGAACTGGTGGGTGTCGGAGAATTAGAGGCACTGGCAAGCGCGCTTCGAAGGTCCTGGTCTGCAGACACGAGCAGCACCCGAGACTGGACGGAAGGGAACGGCGCGAAGGGGCAGTGCGCAGTTACCGCATGCGTCGTCCAAGACTATCTCGGCGGGGATATTCTCAATACGGTTGCCACATTGCCGGGAAATGAAACGGTATCGCACTACTTCAATGTCGTAGATGGCGAGATAATCGACCTTACCCATGGGCAATTTCCTGCGGAAACGACCTTCACTGAGCCGAGAGCAAAGCGGGGTCGACATGCCTCCACCCGCGCGTATTGCCTTTCATACGAAAGCACTCGCCTGCGATACGAAACGCTTCGCAGACGGGTTGCCGAATATGTTCACACAGACGAGCAACAGCAGGGTCGGTGCGGCCTGACCGTCACCACGGCCGACTGGCGGTAGTGGCGTTATCGCAGCCTCAACGCGCCATCCACACCTCGAGGAACGATCGCGCCTCAGGAACCGACGAGTACGACCGTAACGTGTCAACAATCTCGCCGAGCGCGGTTTGGAGACGGGTCGATGCGATAGCTCGAAAGTCTTCGAAGCCAGCGGACAATGTGCCGCAACCGTCGGCAAGAAGACCGGCTCGAATCAGGTTTTGTGATAGGCGAATCTGCCAGGCAGCCCGTTCACGCGGGTAAGCCGTGGTGCCGTTGATGGCGGATCGTAGGTAGGCCCCGGCTGCCTTGTGATCGCTCAGGCGCATGAAGGCCAGGCCAGTCAACCCGCTGAGCTGAGCCTCGGACAAGTGGGCGAGATAGTCAGGGTCGTTTCCTCTGGTCGATTCAAAGGCACGGTGCGCCCGGCTCACAGCGGCCACCATAGCTGCCCGGTCACCAGTGAAGCTGTGGGCTTCGGCTTCTCGAATCGCTGCCAATGCCCGTAGTTTCGGTCCTCCGTCGCGCCGAGCGGCGAGTTGGGCGGCTTCGGCTAGCTGGACCCCTTCCTTGGGTCGGGCGCCGTCGCGGTATGACAGCAGGCACGCGTTGATCCAGGCATGGGAGGCGGCGATACCATCGCCTGCCGCCGTGGCGGCCTGCGCGGCGTCGGCGTAGTAGCGCCGAGCCTCGCGCCAACGGCCCGCGTCATAGTGGACCCAGCCCGCAGCGGTCATCATCTCGGCGCCTGCGCCGGTCAGCGCTCTGCCGACTTGGTCGGTGTAGCTGCCAGAGTCCAACAGCTGCTCGACATACCGCACTTCGTTGGCAGTGATCGAGCACAATCGGTCACCTCCGCCGATCAACTGAAGTTCGTGGATATCAGCAACACTGCGGATGATTCGCTCGACTTCCGTTCGACCAACCCGGCCCCTCGGCTCGGCGACCACAGTAGTGGAAGATGGTCCTCGGCCTGCCGACATGGCGATACCAGCACCGACTGTTCCTGTTTTGAAGAACTGGCGTCGGTTCACGTCCGCCTCCTCATCCGAATCCACCGCCAGTATGGCAAGCGGAACCTGCAGCGCTCTTGCCACACGACGGAGAACTCGCACATCGTAAACCGCTGGACCATCGTGTTCTAGCTGTGAGATGGCTGGCTGTGTGAAGTGAATCAGTGCGCCGAGTTCCGCCTGTGTCATTCCGGCGGATTTGCGGATTCGGCGGATTGTCTCACCCGTCGTCATATACATCGTCGCCCCCCTACTACGCCGCATGTCAGTGGTCGTTGCCCGACAGGACCATGTCTACCAATATCTTTCCGAGCCTCTGGACCATATACCGATTTCCGTATTCTCCAGAAGGGTTCGGTATCAAGCCGGAATCGGGCGGTTTTTCAGCCGTACGGTCCGCTCGGTACCCGGCATCGGGCCGACGCCGTAGCCAGCGCGGCGCACCAGCACGCCAGAGTGGCGAGTCGGTGGCGAAAGCCCCCGGTGCTGGGTACCAACCGACCATTCAAAACCAGAGGAAGCGCTGCGCGTTATGCCGACCAGTTCTCTTGCCATGTACCAACTTCTCGCCATGTGCGACGAAGCCGCTCACCAGGCACCCACTGTGCCGTTCACGATCCCCCAAGCCCACACGGTGATGCGCTATCACCTTGCTTGCCGTGCGAAGTGCTGCCCTCGCAAAGCCGCCGCACTACAGGTTCTGGTCGATGCCGGACGAGTCGTGCCGTCCACGACGAAACCCTGGTAGCCAGCTTGCCCACTGGCGGCCTCAGGGACGATCGCCGTGCAGGAACCGGGGAAGAAGATCCAGCCGACGAGAGGCCGGGAGGCGTGCGAAACAAGCTGCCGTCGGGAGTCCGCCACATTCACGTCGAGTTCGGCGCACTGACACTGGATTATCAGGCGAGCGCGGCGCAAGCCCAGCAGGTTGCCGACGCGCTGACCAGGCACTCCGACTCGAGGCTCATCGTGACCGTCGATGACAACGTGCGAGTAGATCTGCCGCCGCTGCCCTGCGCTGGACTGTGGGACTGACAGCACCCCCGGCAAGCCCGGCATCAATGACCAAATCCGAAGGGAGCGTTGTGACATCACCCGACCGCCCGAAGCATCCAGAAGACGCATCCTGGCTCGTCCCTTCCGTCGAAGACCACAAAACCTTTGTGCAGGCTGAAGGGAAGCTGGCCGAACACCTGTGCAATGTTCACCTGTTGGATCTCACGCCCGAGCGCGCCGGGCAACTGCGGAATATCCATGCCGAGCATCGGCCGGACGACTGCCTGGTACATCTGGCGGCGGCATATCTACTGCTCGGCGAGGACTGCGTCTGACAAGCGCGCAGGCAGGGTGCCGGAGCGACGTCGGGGGAGCGTACTTCCCGTTCCCAGCAAATGAGGCCGCGGGCGACGGCGGCTCACCGACCTATGCGGGTTGGCGAACCTCGACATCAACCGCACCGTTGGATGTGAACCAATCCAGCAATTCCGGCCCGTCCAGCAGGTTTGGACAGGCGACACCGATGTCAACAGGCCCGATTACCAGGCCGCTCGCTCCGTCGACAGCACAGCCCGCCAGCCGAGCACCCGAGAGTCGTGTTCGATCGAATACGCACTCGCGGAGGTCGGCGTCACGGAGATCCGATCCGGAGAACGAGGCTCGGCGCAGGCACACCCCACGGAGATCCGCGCCGAGGAAATCGGACTGGCTGAAATCCGCTCGCTGCATGTCGGCGTCGCACAGCTTCGCGTACCGCGCGTGACAGCCACGCCCCTGGACCTTCCGAAGATCGGCTCCGCTCAGATCAGCTTCCGACAACCGCGCCCCGGCAAGCCAAGCGGTGTACAGATCGGCTCCGACAAGCAGCACTCGGTCCATCGCGGAGTCACTGAGCTCTGCGCCGATTAGGTCCAGCCCGGACAGGTCCGAACCCGCGAAATCCAGCCCGTTGCCATTGAGGAGTGACGACGTCGTCTGCTTCGCCGACGGGCGGGCGGTAAGCCTCTCCAGATAGTCGGACAACGCCCGGTGAGCCAGCGGGTCCTCGGGCCAACGACGAACGCTACTCAGCGAACGACCGGCCATAGAATGATTTATCGTGACCATATTCAGTGTGGTCGACCCATTCGCCATCCACGTATTTCTCGAAACATGCGCCGAGGAAGCAAATGAATGCATCGGTCATATCCTGGTTTTCGGGAAGGTACGGCGTGTCCGAATCCGGGAACAGTTCTCTGCATACATCGTTCAGCCGGTGCAGGTCCGGAGAGTCTTCTGGCCACAGCTTCGAAGGAAGGCGTTGCAACCCGGCATAGTTCAAGAACTTCCGCACCTGCGCCGCACGCCGGTCGGGATCGACCCATTTCCCCCATTCGATCTGCTCGACGGGTACGCCGAGGTCCATGGTCAACTGCTCGTCATTCCCCACGCCTAGCTCCTTCTCGTCATGGTCCGAACAGGTCAGTGTCGCGCGTGCACGGTCACCGGGTAAGGAACATCATCGGCCGTCCACACGGCAACTGGGCCAGCCCTCAGCACTATCAGGGAGCATGTGCACAGCCGAGTATCTAGCCGCAAACAAGAAGTGAGACAGGGGTTCGTATGGCTGACGAAGTGTTCGAGGTAGCGCCGGTCGCGCACGTCATAGGTGGCCGACGTGAACCGACCGATGATCACTGGGCTGGCACCGAGGCGATCATTCGCGTCGACGACCCCCGGTTCACCGAAGAGTCGGTACAGGGGTTGGAGGAGTTCAGCCACCTGGAGATCGTGTTCCGGTTCCACCTCACCGACCCAACGGACTTGCACTTCGGTGCGCGCAGCGCACGCGACAATCCCGAATGGCCGAAGGTCGGTATCTTCGGGCACAGGAACATGCGGCGCATCAACTGGCTCGGCGTCTCGCGCTGTCGCCTGCTCCGAGTGGACGGCCTGGACCTGCACGTCGCCGAGCTGGACGCCGTCGACGGCACGCCCGTGCTGGATATCAAACCCTGGTTCGCGGAGTTCGGCCCTCGCGGAGACGTCCGGCAAGCTGCATGGTCCACGGAAATGCTCAAAGACTACTTCTAGGTCGCAGACAGAAACTCGAGCGCCGGTTCGTCCATCGCACTCTCGCTCAGCTGGTGCAGGAGGCGCGCCCCGACCGCTCCGGCTGCATGATCCGCGCACCTCGTGCGCGACGTTGTTGTTCACGATCTGCGTGGGGGCGGCGACGGTGTAGCGCATCCTGCGGCACAGTTCGATCACCGTGACGACGGGCACCTACATAGACGTGATCGACGCCGTGCAGCGCGACGCGGCGACGGGCATGGACGCGCTGTCGAGTGAGACTGTCGTCAATGGTGTCGTCAGAGATGCGAGAAGGCCCCTCCGTTGGTACCGGAGGGGCCTTCTACCTAGGTGCGCCCGAAGGGATTCGAACCCCTAACCTTCTGATCCGTAGTCAGATGCTCTATCCGTTGAGCTACGGGCGCAGGTGTTATTCAGTTGTACCCGGTTTCCCGGGCTTGGCGGAGGCGAGAGGATTTGAACCTCCGGTCCCCGTGAAGGGACAACTCATTAGCAGTGAGTCCCATTCGGCCGCTCTGGCACGCCTCCTGGAGCCTTCTCTTCGAGGGCACCGGTCCTTTCGAACCGCCGAGCCAAAAGGTTACAGGAGCTACCGTCCAGATCACAAAACGGCTGGTCAGCGTAGGTTACTGTCGAACCAATCGAAGATTCTGGTCTGGGAATCGACCGCATCATCCCCGTCGTCCGCGTCGGAGGTGTCGGCGCGGTGGTGCGATCCGGGGTAGGTGACGACCAGGCTGGCGACCGCGGCGCGAGCGGTGGCGTCCCGCAGCTGGTCGACCTGGGCGGGCGGGGTGGCCGGGTCGTCCACGCCGAACAGGCCGAGCCACGGCGCCTGGAGGTTCGGAGCGGCGCGCACCAGGGCATCGGCCTGCTCGGTGAGCGGCTCGATGATGCCGGGTGACGCGACGCTCACCGCGGCGCCGATCGGACGATTGGTCGCGACCAGGAACGCCGCGGTGCCCGCCGAATCGAAGCCGAGCACGCCGATGGTGTCGGGGAACACCCCACGCCGGGTGAGCCAGTCGAAGCAGGCGTCGAAGTCGTCGAAAAGCTCGTCGCCGAAGACTCCGCCGCCGGGTTGGCCGCCTCCCCGATGGAAGAGTTTGGGTGCGACAACCGTCCAGCCCTCGCCTGCCAGCGCGTCCATCAGGTCGCGTAATGGGCCGGTGAACTCGCCGGCCTCGTGCAGCAGCACGATCCCGCCGCGCGCGTTTCCTTCCGGCTCCACCACCGTGATGGGCACCTGCCCACCGCTGGACGGCCGCTCGTCTTCCTGGTCGCTCGCCCGCAGCGGGGCCGAATCGTCGTAGGTGCCCGACATGAAACCAGCGTAGGGCGCGTTGCCGATCTTCGGTAGAAATTGCACGTGAGGGCGTATAGACCAGAGATTTTCCGGTACGCCGATCGGGCTTTCCACGGCGCCGATTAGGGTTGGAGTGTGACAGCGCAGATCCGGCCGGACCTCGAATCGATCCCGGCGTACACCCCCGGCCGCAGCAATCCCGGCGCGGTCAAGCTGGCCAGCAACGAGACGACCGTCGGTCCGCTGCCCGCCGCCGCCAAAGCCATCGCCGAGGCGGCCGAGCTGGCCAACCGGTATCCGGACAATCAGGTCACCGAGCTACGCACGGTGCTGGCCGAGTTCCTCGGGGTCGGTTTCGAGAACGTCGCGGTCGGCTGCGGCAGTGTGGCGCTCTGCCAGGAGCTGGTGCAGATCACCTGCTCGTCCGCGTCCGACGAGGTGCTGTTCGCGTGGCGCTCCTTCGAGGCCTATCCGATCGTGACCAAGGTGGGCAACGCCACCGCCGTGCAGGTGCCGCTCACGCCGGGACAGGTGCACGATCTGGACGCGCTGGCCGCCGCGGTCACCGAGCGGACCAAGCTGGTCTTCGTCTGCAACCCGAACAACCCGACCGGCACCGCCGTCGGCAAGGCGGAGCTGGTCCGGTTCCTGGACGCGGTGCCGTCGCACGTGCTGGTGGTGCTGGACGAGGCGTACTACGAGTACGTCCGGCTGGCCGACCACCCCGACGGCGTCGAGATCGGCCGGAGCAGGCCCAATGTGGTTGTGCTGCGGACCTTCTCCAAGGCGTACGGCCTGGCCGGGCTGCGGGTGGGTTACGCGGTGGGCGACCCGGCCGTGATCACGGCCCTGCTGAAGGTGCACATCCCGTTCAGCGTGAACCGCCTCGCGCAGGCGGCGGCGATCGCGTCGCTGGAGGCGCGCCACGAATTGCTGGATCGCACCGACCTCCTGGTCATCGAACGGGCACGGGTGCGCGACGCCTTGGTGGCGGCGGGCTACCCGGTGCCGCCGAGCGAGGCGAACTTCGTCTGGCTGCCGCTGGGCGCGCGCAGCGCCGAGTTCGGCGAGGCGAGCGCGGCGGCGGGGGTGCTGGTGCGGCCGTACGGGACGGACGGAGTGCGCGTCACGATCGGCGACCCGCACGAGAACGATCTGTTCCTGAGCTTCGCCCGTGAGCCGGAGGTGCTCGCGCGGTTCCTGGGTTAGCGCACGCCGATCGCGGGTGCGATCGTCGGCCAGGAGAGGGCGAGTTCGTCCTCCCAGTACGGCCAGGAGTGCGTGCCGGTGGCACGGAAGTGCGCGGTGATCGGGATGCCGAGCGACCGAAGCCGGTCGGTGAGCCGCCGGGTGCAGGCGTTGGTCGCGGCCTCCAGCGGGCCGCCGAACGTGATGGCGCTGGGCAGGTCCACGTTCGGGGTGCCGGGCACGTCGTGCACGCCGGGCAGGCCGCTGCCGACGGACAGATAGATCGTCTTGCCGCGCAACGCGTCCGCGTGCAGGGTGACGTCGTGCGCCAGCCAGGCCGGGTCGTCCTGCTTGCCGAACATGTTGTCCGGCTCGCCCATGTAGGTGGCCACCACGGCGCGCGCCTGCGCCTGGCCGATGTCGGTGCCCATCGAGAAGCAGCCGCTGTGCGCCGCGATCGCCTTGTAGAGCGTCGGCTGACGGAACGCGAGCATCATCGCGGCCTCCGCGCCCATCGAGACGCCCATGACCGCGTTGGTGCCGTTGCCGTCGAACTTCGCGTCGATCAGCGGGGGCAGCTCCTTGGCGAGGAATGTCTCCCACTTGTTGGTGCCGAGCACCGGGTCGGCCTGCTGCCAGTCGGTGTAGAAGCTGGCCGGACCGCCGACGGTGAGCACGACGTTGACGTCCTTGTCCGCGTAGAAGCGGTCGGCGTGCCCCAGCTCGGTCCAGTTGTTGCTGTCGGGGCTCGCGCTGCGCCCGTCCAGCATGTACACCGTGGGACGCGGGCGTGACTGGTCGCGCGGCAGAAGGACCTGCACCTCGACCACCCGGCTCATCGCGGGTGAGGCGACGAAGACCCGCAGCCAGCGATCGTTGATCGGTTCGACGCGCTCGATCCGCGGCGTCGAGGGCTGTTTACTGGTCGGTTCGGCCGGACCCGGCCCGTCCGCGGACCCGGTGTTGACCGGCGGCGTATTACCGGGCGCCGCCGTGACCTGGGGAGCACCGAACGACACCGCACCGGAGACGAGTGCGGCACTGATCAGGGCGCTGGAAAGCCAACGCCGCACCCGGCGGTGACAGAGCATGCGAACCATCCTGCCAGAGACGTCGAGGGTGGGCCGAGGGCCATCACCATGTCGAGGAACACCCACCGCACTCAGCATGCGGCAGTGGCCTTTTGCCTGTGCCGAAGCGAACCACCCAGCCCTCGAAAGACAGACCCCGTCAACGGTACTCGGCACGGCGGATCCGGCTCCCCGTCCGGGCGATCCAGCAAATCCAGCAAATCACGGCACACCATCAGCACACCCGCCGTACGCTGAGCGCCGAGCCTTTTCGGAATTCGAACCAGGACGGGCATGATCGCGTATCCACACCGCTGGCGCCGAGGTCATCGCCCTGCGTTTCGGCGAGGTATGCGGACCGGCCGCCCGGTTCGCATTCGCGAAAGCCCTTCCGGAATCGAAATGATGTTCGGGCGGGAGCTATTTCACGGCATCTGCCCTGTGCGCCTTCGCGGGCCGCCCGCGACTCCAGCGGTACCGGCTGCGCTCACGCGCGAATTCTCCTGCTCGACTCGCCTGTTTCATCGCAGCACCTATGCCCGACCGGAGAAAACCGTGAATCCACTGTCACCCGTCTCCTCGATCGAGAACGAATCGGACACAGCGACTTTCCGCGCCGATCTGGAACGCCGGATGCGGGAGTGTGACGAGTTCTTCCGGCTGCCCGAATTGGCGCACCTGAGCGCCCAGCGCCGGCGCGGCGCGCTGGAGCAGCTCGAGCAGACCGGCTCCTATCTCCAGACCGCCGAGGAGATCCTGATCGGAGCCAAACTCGCCTGGCGTAATCACGCCCGCTGCGTGGGCCGCAAACACTGGCGCTCGCTGAAACTGCTCGACGCCCGGCGGGTGCGATCGGCACGCGATCTGGCCGAGATCTGCTGGCAGCATCTGCACATGGCCACCAACAACGGCGCCATCCAGTCGATGATCACCGTCGGGCCGCCACGGCAAGCGGACGGGCGCGAGTTCCGCATCGTCAGCCCGCAGATCATCCGGTACGCGGGCTATCGCAACGGGGACGGCACGGTCACCGGCGACGCCGCGAATGTCGAATTGACCGAATTCGCCATGAAGCTCGGGTGGCGCGGCGCCCGAACGCCTTTCGACATCATTCCGCTGCTGATCAGCACGCCGGACGAGCCTATTCGCTGGTTCGACATCCCGCCCGAGCTCGCACGCGAGGTGGAACTCGAGCATCCCGAGTTCGAGTGGTTCGCCGGCCTCGGCCTGCGCTGGCACGCGCTGCCCGCCGTGTCGAACATGAATCTCGAGATCGGCGGCATGACGTATCCGTTCGCGCCGTTCAACGGCTGGTATATGGGCGCCGAGATCGGCGCGCGCAATCTCAGCGACGCCAACCGCTACAACATGCTCCCGCTGATCGCGGAGATGATGTGCCTGGACACCAGGGCCGAGCGCAACCTCTGGCGCGATCAGGCCCTGGTCGAACTGAATCGCGCGGTGCTGTACAGCTTCCGCAAGGCGGGCGTGTACATCGTCGACCACCACACCGTCGCCAAGCAGTTCTGCGATCACGTCGAACGCGAGGAAGCCGCGGGCCGCGCCTGCCCCACCGACTGGTCCTGGATCAACCCGCCGATCTCGTCCGGGCTGACGCCGACCTTCCACCGCTACTACGACCCACCCGATCTGGATATCAGGCCGAACTTCGTCCGCCGGGATTTCAGCGCAGACGCCGCGGGATAACCGCTCATGCACTCCATGAGCACGGGTCGGCGACGAGTGGAGCGGAGACGGAGGGATTTGAACCCCCGGTCGCTCTCGCGACGCTCGCTTTCAAGTCGAATACCTTGCGTCCGCGCTGAGTCTGCGGGCGTCTGTGCTCCTGCGCGAACTGGTGGAATACCTCCGCAGGGGTTTTGTCGTGTCCGGGGAAGTCCGGCCGAGATGTGACACCCGCTGTGACAACGCCGGTGACTTCACTTCCCCCTGCTTCCTCATACTTGCCGCCCTCAGCGGAGCTCGGTCGTGTCAAGGGCGCTCTTTCCCTTGACTCGGCCGAGTGGAGCGAGACAATCGGCGTATGAGGAGGCAGGAACTCCCCCGCGTGATCCACTTCGGGTCCGCGGGGTTCCTCATTTCCGGAGCTCCACGAACGGGACCACAGCCGGTGGACCGGGCAGAGTGCCGGCCGATTCGCGCTCGGCTGCGGGAGGTCAGTCGGGTACGGCTGTCGTCGTGCCCAGCACTGCTCGGTTATTGCAAAAGCGGCCAATAGTGTCCTGGAGCGACATTGTGGGCGCAGGTGTGCCGCCGACGTGCCGACGCGCCGGGCTCCCGCCAGCGCAGCCAGGGTGCCCGTTGCGCGTCGTGGCGCGGCGGCGGCGCGCATGCGCCGCCGCAGGCGCTCTTGACTCTATATAGCCAAATTCGGCAACAACTCGCACAGCGCAGGATTCAGGCGTCCGTCGTGATCGAATACTCATTCACGATGACAGTGCGTTCAGCGGGCCAGATCGACTCGGCAACTTCGAGAACGGTCTCATCTTCGGACTTCGCGCAGTGCACGACGTGGACCACCGGCGAACCGGCGGCGAGGTCGAGAACCTCAAGTTCATCGGCAGTAGCAAGTCGGGCGATTAGCCGATCCTGAGCCTTTGCGTAGCGTTTGCCTGACAAGTCCTCGATGCAGAGGAATAGAGCTTTCGGCACGACGGTAGGAGTCTCTAGGTAGGTCCCGGCTGCGAAGTCCATTGGGATGTAGCTAGCGCCAATCTCCTCGGGCCGCCCTGTCTCCTTGTCGTACAGGTGCCTACGGCGAGTCACGACATGCGTAGTGCCTTCGGGAAAGAGGTCCGCGACGTGTGACGGGACGGGCTCGACACCAGCGAATACGATTTCGTGACGTAGATGCGGAGTAAGCAACTTCTGATCCGCACGCGCTCGGCCATAGTGCCTCCAGCCTGGACGCTGTAGCCGGTCAGTCTCCTTGACAAAGGAGCCGATGCCGTGTCGCGACACGATCAGCCCTTCGGAGCGAAGAACACCTAACGCCTGTCGGACTGTCGGCAGGCTGACACGGAACCTCTCCGCAAGCTCCGACTCGGTCGGTAGCCGTTGCCCTGGGCTCAGCGCTCCGGCTTCGATGTCGTGACGAATCGACTCTGAGATGCGCCGGTACTTCGGAGCAAAGGCGCTGGAGCTGCTGTCCACGTGAGTTCCTGTCTGTGCGGTATCCGTAGTTCCGGAGTCTAGTCTTAAAGAAGACTTGACCTCCATCGGGCTGGATGCTGTACTGGAACAGTCTTAATGAAGACGTTAAGACACTCCAAAGGACAAAAAACTCCCCGGCGGCTGCAACCACCGGGGAGCTGAAGACCAAAGCGGCTGCAACCGCTTCAGCTGATTTCCAGACTTCAGAGAGAGGTCCGAAGCCATGACCATGGTACTCCGTCGTTCTGTCGACCAGGAGCTTCGTCCGCCGCGCTTGAACTTCGCGGGTTTCTGCGTGTACTGCCTGGAGCGGTCCTGCGAGCGGGCGGGGTGCATCGAGAAGCACGCTCGTCTGGTGTGGCAGGTGTGCCCGGATTGCGGGGGCACGGAGTGGGTGCGTGGGCACATCGACCCGGATACGGCGACCGAGCGTTGCTTCTGCATCGGCGGTGTGTGCGAGGTTGCGCCTGCTGAGGCGGTGGCGTGATGAGCGAGGAGTTCGCGCGTCTGCTGCTGTTGGGTGTGGAGGCGTTGCCGGTTCAGGAGCGGTGGTTGCTGGGCTGGCTGTTGGCGCGGCCGAACCGGATGTCGATCGCGTTCGAAGAGGTCGCGGGGCTGGGGCCGGTGGGGTCGCGGGCGTTTCGGGAGATGGTTGCGCGGTGGCGGGAGTGCGAGCTGTTGACCCTGGCCTACAACGAGGAGCACGACGCCACTTTGTTGC
>NZ_BDBM01000021.1 GCF_001612985.1 Nocardia gamkensis NBRC 108242
GGGGCGCTACCCGCCCGGCCGGGGCTGTGCCGCGGCCCGAAGGAGAACCACCGCGCGGCGCGGGCCGCCGCCGCGATATGCCCCCGCATCCCCAGCCCAATGTGCGTTACCGCGAACGTGATTCGGGCCGCCCGGAACGGCGCAGGCCGGAGAACCTGTAGCCGGTCCGCACGGGTGAGAGGGCGCGCCTACCGCGCCTGCGGACGTGGCGACCTCGCCACGACGCGGCTCGGTATCGGAGGTGTTGCTCATGCCGCATGCGCGCGAGAACCGAGGCGCGCGGACCGGAGCCGGCCCTGCCGGGTGCGGACCGGCGTCAGTGCCGGGCGTCGCGCAGTTCACGGGGAAGGGCGAAGACGAGGGTCTCGTTGGCCGTGGTGACCGGCTGGACCTCGCCGTAGCCGTGCTCGGCCAGCATGTCCAGCACGCCGCGGACCAGGATCTCGGGCACCGAGGCCCCCGAGGTGATGCCGATCGTGCGAACGCCGTCGAGCCAGGCCGGATCGACCTCGCGAGCGAAGTCCACCAGGTACGCGGCCTTGGCGCCCGCACCGAGCGCCACCTCCACCAGGCGCACCGAGTTCGACGAATTGCGCGAGCCGACCACGATCACCAGGTCGCATTCCGGCGCCATCGCCTTCACCGCGACCTGGCGGTTCTGCGTGGCGTAGCAGATGTCGTCGCTGGGCGGGTCCTGCAGGGCGGGGAAGCGCTCCCGCAGCCGCTGCACCGTCTCCATCGTCTCGTCCACGCTCAACGTGGTCTGCGAGAGCCAGATCACCTTCGACTCGTCGCGCACGTTGACGTTGTCCACCGCGCCGGGCCCGTCGACCAATTGGACGTGCTCGGGCGCCTCACCCGCGGTGCCCTCGACCTCCTCGTGGCCCTCGTGACCGATCAGCAGGATGTCGTAGTCGTCGCGGGCGAAGCGCTTCGCCTCCTGGTGCACCTTGGTGACCAGCGGACAGGTGGCGTCGATCGTGTGCAGACTGCGCGCGGCGGCCGAAGCGTGCACCGCGGGCGACACGCCGTGCGCGGAGAACACCACGACCGCGCCCTCGGGGACCTGGTCGGTCTCGTCAACGAAGATCACGCCGCGGTCGCGCAGCGTCTCCACCACGTGGCGGTTGTGCACGATCTCCTTGCGCACGTAGATCGGCGCGCCGTGCTTGTCCAGCGCCTTCTCGACGGTTTCGACCGCGCGGTCCACGCCGGCGCAGTACCCGCGTGGTTCCGCGAGCAGCACGCGTTTTCCGCCCTCGGCAAGGGCGTTTCCGACGCCTGCCGAGCGCGCGATTCCGACGTTCAAGGGAATGGCCGAAGACATGCCCACAGGATACGTGCGGACCGCGACCACGCCACGTCCGGGAGTTGCCCGTCACATCCGCGCCGGAGCCGGTGCGTACGGGCCGCGAACTGGGGCGGAGAGCCCGCCGTGGCCGAGTTGCCGACCCGCCGCGGCGAATGTCTCGGACACTCCCGCCGGGACCAGCGTTTATTCTCCGCGTTATGAGCACAGCGCCGCTCAATTCCCGCCGATCGGCCGCACGCCGCAACCGGCGAATATCGGAACCGGGCGCGCCCCTTCTTTGCATAGCACACCATTTCGGGCAGGCTAGGACCATGTTTCGACCACCCTTTCTGGCCCGCGTCGCCGCCGGCGCCGCCGTATACGCCCTCGAGGAATCCCGCCGGCTACCCACGGCGGCAATGAATTTCCCGATCACGGCCATCAGTCAGGTACTGCAGACGACGATGCACGTCCAGCAGTTCGTCACCAGCCTGGCCCTGAAGGGCGACGCGGTATTCGACCGGCTGTCCAACCACCCGGTCGAGCAGCCCGAGTGGGCCACCTTCGACGAGGACCTCACCGACGACCCGAGCCCCACCGCGCATCGCGGCAGTCGATTCGATCTCTTCACTGCCGACGATCCCGAACCGTTCCGCGCGAACGAGTCCTTCTCCGCGGACGACACCCGCGCCGAAGCGACCAACGGCCATGTCGCCTCGGTGACGAGGATCGCCGAGGAGCCGGCCGGAGAATCGGAGCCGGGCAACTCGGAAACCGATCCCGAGCCTGCCGCGGAAGCGCCCGAGATCGCCGAACCGGAGGTCGCCGTCCGGTACGACTACGCCAACATGACCCTGGCCCAGCTGCGCGCCCGGCTGCGCCTGCTGACGATCGAAGACCTCACCGCGCTGCTGGAGTACGAGCAGCGCACCCGCGCCAGGGCGCCGTTCGTGACCATGCTCACGAACCGGATCGCCACTGTGCAGGCCCAGTGACCGAACCCCGGACTCCTTCGTCGCCGACGGCAAGCCGGGAGACCTCCGGCGGGCCCGCCGCCGCACCGGCCAACTCCGCCGAACACCCCTGGCCGGTGCGTTCGGTTTCCATGAAGGTCGCCCAGTGGATCGACCGGCTCGGCAGCATCTGGGTGGAGGGCCAGATCACCCAGATGAACCTCCGGCCGGGCACCCGCACCGCGTTCCTGGTGCTGCGGGACCCGTCCGCCGACATGTCGCTGTCGGTGACCTGCGATCCGGACCTCATTCGCAATTCCCCCATCCCCCTGCAAGAGGGCAGCCGGGTGGTCGTCTACGGCAAGCTCTCGTTCTTCACCGGTCGCGGCACGATCTCGTTGCGCGTCGCGGAGATTCGGCCGGTCGGCATCGGCGAGCTGCTGGCCCGCATCGAACGGCTGAAGGCGCTGCTGGCCGCCGAGGGCCTGTTCGATCCCCGGCTCAAGCGCCCGATCCCGTTCCTGCCCGGGACGATCGGCCTCATCACCGGCCGCGCGAGCGCCGCGGAGCGCGACGTGCTGAGCGTCGCCCGCAACCGTTGGCCCGCGGTACGTTTCGAGATCCGCAACACAGCTGTGCAAGGACCCACCGCGGTCGCGCAGATGCTCACGGCGCTGGCCGAACTCGACCGGCATCCCGCCGTCGAGGTGATCGTGCTGGCGCGCGGCGGCGGCAGCGTGGAAGACCTGCTGCCGTTCTCCGACGAGGCGCTGTGCCGCGCCATCGTGGCCGCCACCACGCCGATCGTGAGCGCGATCGGCCACGAGCCGGACAACCCGCTCAGCGACTTGGTCGCCGATCTGCGCGCGGCCACCCCGACCGATGCCGCCAAGCGGATCGTCCCCGACGCCGCTGCCGAACTGGCCTGCATCCGCGAACTGCGCGAACGCACCGCCGCCGCGCTGCGCGGCTGGGTGGACCGGGAGACCAGGGCGCTCGCCCAACTGCGGTCGAGGCCCGTGCTGGCCGACCCGCTGCGCGAGATCGATCGCCGTCAGGAAGAGGTCGAACGCCTGCGCGCGGCCGCGCACCGCTCGGCCGAACAGCTGATCCGCACCGAATCCACGGCCACCCGGCACCTGCGCGAGAAACTCACCGCCGTCGGCCCCGCCGCGACGCTGGCCCGTGGCTACGCTGTCGTACAGCGCGTCACCGGCCGGGAACGGGAGGTGGTGCGCTCGATCGAGGACGCGCCCGCGGGCAGCCAGTTGCGCATCCGGGTGGCCGACGGGGCCGTCACGGCCGCCGCGCTCGGCGCCCAGGCGCTCGGCGCGAAGCACACCGACACAGGGAGGAACTGACCTTGGCCGAGTCCGGCAAGTCCACGGGCGAGAACGGGACGGGAGCCGATCCGGCCGACGACGCGGCCGAGATCGCCGGTTTCGGTTACGAACGCGCCCGGGACGAACTCGTCAACGTCGTGAAGATCCTCGAACAGGGCGGCCTCGACCTGGACGAATCCCTGGCCCTGTGGGAACGCGGCGAGGCGCTGGCCACCCGCTGCGAAGAGCACCTGGCGGGCGCGCGCAAGCGCGTCGAGGACGCGCTGCACCGCACCGACCTGGAGCGGCAGGAATGACCATCCGCCGCGCCACACCCGACATCCGCACCACCGACCTGGCCGCGAGCCGGGATTTCTACCGGCTGCTCGGCTTCCAGGAGGCGATGGACCTGGGCTGGGTGGTGACCATGGCCTCACCGTCCAACCCGACCGCCCAGGTCCTGCTCGTAGGTCCCGACGCCGAGCGACTCCAGCCCGACATGAGCGTGGAGGTCGACGACGTCGACGCCGTACACGCCGAGGTGCTCGCCGCGGGCGCCGACATCGTCTACCCCCTGCGCGACGAGCCGTGGGGCGTGCGGCGCTTCTTCGTCCGCGACCCGAGCGGGACCATCGTCAATGTGGTGAGCCACCGCTGACGACGGTCCCGTGGACCGCGCTTACCCGGCCGCTACCCGGAACCGCGCGACACCGTCAGCGCTGCTCACCTGCTCGAATCCGGCTTTCTCCAGCACACGCACGGACGGCGGATTGGACAACTCCACGTCGGCGCGCACCACGCGGACGCCCGGCGCGGTGAACGCGTGCGCCGTCAGCGCGGCAGTGGCCTCGGTCGCGTAACCACGACCGCGCCGCGAGGCGACGATGCCGTACCCGATCTCCAGCTCACCGTCGGCGGGCGGCCAGAACAGCCCGATCGATCCGACGACGAGCCCACTCGATCGTTCGACGATCAGCCGGTGCCCGAAGGATCCGAGCCAGTCCGAATGCTCGGCGAGCAGGCCTGCGATGACGCGATCGCCCTCGGCAGGGAAATCCGCCGCCCACGCGGCCCGACGCTGGTCGTCGAGCACGGCGGCCGCCGCATCGACGGTCCACAACCGCAGGATCAGGCGTTCGGTGAGCAGATCGGAGGAAAGGAAAACAGACACGTGACACTCCTGGGTCATCGAGAAGAGACCGGTTCGCGTCGACGCGTCTGCGAAAGAATCAGGGGCGCGCGAACCGGCGAAGGGCATGCGGAATACAGCTGGGGGGCAGCCATATTCATCGACCTCCGAGATCCGGTTCGGCACGTGACTCGCACCGCGGTGAACTCAACGGGCGCGCACGGCGGAAGGCAAGCGTGTATCAGGGCTTCAGTGGTTGCGCCGCGGCGATCGCCTGGGCGAGCGTGGTGAACGCCGCCTGGTTGCCCGCGCCGGTGATCAGCACGCGGGACTGCCCGAGATCGGTGATCCACGCGGTCTCCGAGCCCTGCTCGGCGTAGACGATCCACTTCTGCGCGCCGACCTGCTCGGTACCGCTGGCGTACCGGGACCCGAGCACGAACCGGGCCAGCGCCTCCTCGGTCGCGTTGCTCTGGCTGAAACGCATGTAGGTGCCCTGCGGCGTGATGTAGCCGACCGTGCTGACCGGTCCGCCGCCATTGCCGCCGATGGACTCGCGGCTGCCGGAATTCGGCGTCCATTCCGCGGGCAGGTCCGGGTTGCGGATCGGGAACGGCAGGGATCGAGCGTCGGCGGTGAGCGCCGCCCGCGCGTCGAAGTGCGGGATCTGCCCCTGCGTCGGACCGTTCGCCGCGAAACTGCACTGGCTGGCCAGGCCCGCGAAAACCAGCGCGATCAACACCAACGGGATCAGGGACCAGAACAGATCCCGGTAGTCGTTCAGGATGCGTGGCTTTTGGTACGACACGCTCCCAGTATCCACTCGGACGGCGCCGCCGCCCCGCGCACCCCGACGCCGCCGAGCAGGGGTGTACGCCCGTGCCACATCGAATGAGACAATTGACCGGTACGTACCGACGCACAGGAGGCACCCCGCAATGACGGCAACTTCTCCCACACCTAGCCGCCGCGAGGCGCCCGACCGCAACCTCGCACTCGAGCTGGTCCGCGTGACCGAGGCCGGGGCGATGGCCGCGGGCCGGTGGGTCGGACGCGGCGACAAGGAGGGGGGCGACGGCGCCGCCGTCGACGCCATGCGGCAGCTGGTCAGCTCGGTGTCCATGCGCGGCATCGTCGTCATCGGCGAGGGCGAGAAGGACGAGGCGCCCATGCTGTACAACGGCGAGGCCGTCGGCGACGGCACCGGCCCCGAAGTGGACTTCGCGGTGGATCCCATCGACGGCACCACGCTGATGTCCAAGGGCGTTCCCGGCGCGATCTCGGTGCTCGCGGTCGCCGAGCGTGGCGCCATGTTCGATCCGTCCGCCGTGTTCTACATGCACAAGATCGCCGTCGGCCCTGATGCCGCCGATGTGATCGATATCTCGGCCCCGATCGGCGAGAACATCAGCCGGGTCGCCAAGGCCAAGAACTCCTCGAAGTCCGACCTCACCGTCTGCATCCTGGACCGTCCCCGGCACGCCGAGCTGATCCAGCAGGTGCGTGACGCGGGCGCCCGCATCCGCCTGATCTCCGACGGCGACGTCGCGGGCGCGATCGCGGCCGCCCGCCCGGAATCCGGCACCGACATCCTGGTCGGCATCGGCGGCACGCCCGAGGGCATCATCGCCGCCGCCGCGATCCGCTGTATGGGCGGTGAATTGCAGGGCATGCTCGCGCCGAAGGACGACGAGGAGCGGCAGAAAGCCATCGACGCGGGCCACGACCTCGACCGTGTGCTCACCACCGAGGACCTCGTCTCAGGTGAGAACGTCTTCTTCTGCGCCACCGGCGTCACCGACGGCGACCTGCTGCGCGGCGTGCGCTACTACGGCGGCGGCGCCTCCACCCAGTCGATCGTGATGCGCTCGAAGTCCGGCACGGTCCGCATGATCGACGCCTACCACCGCCTGACCAAGCTGCGCGAATACTCCTCGGTCGATTTCATCGGCGACGAACACGCGGTCCCGCCGCTGCCGTGATATTCGGCCGCGACTTCGTCGCGGCGTGTTCGCGGCCCCTTTGTGGCTCGCGTTCGCGCGACCACCGCTGGCGACTTCGTCGCGGACGCGGTGGCCGCGCGAACGCGAGCCGGGCCGCGAACGGCGCATGCTCGGTCTCGCTTCGCTCGAAACCGGGAGCTGGGGTCAGTGGTTCCGCAATGTGGGGGACCGCGCCCCGAAGTGCGCCGTTCATGGTGCCTCGGTCGCTTTCCACCGTGGCGCGCCGTGGCGCCCGGTGGCCGGATGGTGCGGCTTTCCGCAGCGATAGTGCGGCAGACCCGGGTCGAGGCGGATGCAACTTCATGCTCGGCCGCCGCCACCCGGGGGCCGTGTGGCACCCACCGAGCGAACGGCTCGTATTCCCCGGCGCATGCCTGCCGAGGTGTGCGAATGACCTCAGGCGTGGCTGCCCCACGGGCAGCGGCCGCGGCATAGGGTCGGGACCATGAGCGAGGAGACGCAGTACCGCATCGAGCACGACACCATGGGCGAGGTCCGGGTTCCGGTGGACGCTTTGTGGCGGGCGCAGACCCAGCGGGCCGTGGAGAACTTCCCGATCAGCGGACGCGGCTTGGAGCGGGCGCAGATTCGCGCGCTCGGCCTGCTGAAGGCCGCGTGTGCCACGGTGAACCGCGACCTGGGTCTGCTCGATCCCGCGAAGGCCGATGCGATCATCGCCGCGGCGAACGAGATCGCAGAGGGCAGGCACGACGACCAGTTCCCGATCGACGTCTTCCAAACCGGCTCCGGTACCAGCTCGAACATGAACGCCAACGAGGTGATCGCCTCGCTGGCCAAGGCCAACGGCGTCACGGTCCACCCGAACGACGACGTGAACATGTCCCAGTCGTCCAACGACACCTTCCCCACCGCAACGCATCTCGCCGCCACCGAAGCGGTCATCACCGACCTGGTTCCCGCGCTGGAGCATCTGCGGCTGGCGCTGCTGGACAAGTCGACGGAGTGGCGCACCGTGGTGAAGTCAGGTCGCACGCACCTGATGGACGCCGTCCCGGTGACCCTCGGCCAGGAGTTCGGCGGCTACACCCGCCAGGTCGCGGCGGGCATCGACCGCATCATGGCGACGCTGCCGCGGCTCGGCGAGCTGCCGATCGGCGGAACGGCGGTCGGCACCGGACTGAACGCGCCGGAGGGCTTCGGCGCGAAGGTCGTCGCGGAACTCGTGCGCGCCACCGGCATCGACGCGTTGCGCGAGGCCGAGGACCACTTCGAGGCGCAGGCCGCGCGCGACGGGCTGGTCGAGGCATCCGGCGCGCTCCGCACGATCGCGGTGAGCCTGACCAAGATCGCCAACGACATCCGCTGGATGGGTTCGGGCCCGCTCACCGGACTGGCCGAACTCCAACTGCCGGATCTGCAACCGGGCAGCTCGATCATGCCCGGCAAGGTCAACCCGGTGCTCCCCGAGGCGGTGACCCAGGTCGGCGCCCAGGTGATCGGCAACGATGCCGCGGTCGCCTTCGCGGGCGCGAACGGCGCATTCGAACTGAACGTGTACATCCCGGTGATGGCGCGCAACTTGCTGGAGTCGATTCGCCTGCTGGCCAACGTCGCCCGCCTGTTCGCGGACAAGTGCGTGCGCGGCCTGGTCGCCAATGTCGAGCACCTGCGCATGCTCGCGGAGTCCTCCCCCTCGATCGTGACGCCGCTGAACTCCGCGATCGGCTACGAGGAGGCGGCCGCGGTCGCGAAGGAAGCACTGCAGGAGAAGAAGACCATTCGCCAGACCGTCATCGATCGCGGCTTGCTGGACGAGAAACTGACCGAGGAGGAACTCGACCGCCGCCTCGACGTGCTGGCCATGGCGAAGGTGAAAGAACAGGACTGACGGAACCGGCCTGGTCGCCGCGACGGCGCGGACACGAACGCCACCTCGGAAGCCGGGGGTTTGCCGAGGTGGCGTTCGACTGAAACGTGTCGAAACTCTGACCGGGCGACCCGACCGCGACACGCGGGACGGAGCGCCGGGATCCGACGACGGCGGGTCAGTCGCGCAGGCGCGAGAGTTCCTCGCGCGCCAGCTCGCCGTCCGGGCCCAGGTCGGTGCGGGTGAAGATGTTCCACCGCCGCAGCAACGGGGCGAAGACCAGCTCGTCCTCCTTGGCGCGGTCGTAGATGCCCGCCTCGGCGAGCACCTCGTCGCTGCTGCGGCCGTTCGGCAGCGCCACCGTGGGGACCTCGAAACCGGCGACCCGGTCGGCGATGGCCCGCACGGTCTGGTCGGGCGCCAGATCCAGGGCGGCGGCGACCAGGTCGGCGAAGAACACCGATTGCAGTTCGTCGTCCAGCGCGATGCGCTCGGCGATGGCGGTGACCAGGGGGTTCTCGCCGAGCGCCGCGGTGTTGCGATGCCGGACCGCGCTGGCGGCCTCCTCGAACGCGCAGTTCGCCAGCACGTCCAGCAAGTGCATCGCCGGGCGGCGGAAGCCCTTGGTCATGTGATCCATGCGCAACCGCTCCAGTTCAACCGGGTCGACGGCCCTGGTCACCATGAGGTAGTTGCGAATGGTGATCTCGTGGCGGTTCTCCTCGGCCGTCCAGCGGCCGACCCAGCGCCACCACGCGCCGGTGCGCAGGTACTTGCCGATCTCCCGGTGGTAGGAGGGCAGGTTGTCGGCGATCAGCACCGAGACGGTCAGCGCCAGCTTGGCGGTTTCGCTGAGCTCGGACTGTTCCGGCGCCCAGTCGGTACCGCCGAGGAAGGCGAAGTTGCGGCCGTCGTCCCACGGGACGAGGTCGTGTGGCTGCCACCCGTCGGCGACATCGATGTGCTTACGCAGCAGCAGTTCTACGTCCACCGCGAGCGATTCCAGCAATTCGCGATCGGTCAGGAGAGTTTGCACCGAGATAACCTAGCGGCTTGGCCCGCGTAGCGGGGGCGGATGGATGGGATTCACAGGTAACCGGGACCGGAGGCACGGCAACCGAGACCGCACCGCGATCCCGGACGCCGTACATCTGGTTCCTACTTGGGTGTGACGGTGATAGTACCGTTCACCCAGGTGATGGTGCCGCCACTGAAGTCGCTCTGCTTGCCACCGGGGATGTCCTTCTCGTCGCTGACCGGGTAACCGAGCTGCCCCTGTACGCCGCCGTTGTCTTCCCACGCCTTGCGGATCTCGCCCCAGACGACGTGCGGTTCGCCGTCCTTGGGCTCGTAGATCGTGCCGCCGGCGAAGTCCTGGTAGTCGCCATCGTCGGGCGCGTCCTCTTCGGCCTGCAACGGCAGTCCTAGCGTGCCGTTCGGGCCGCCGAGCTGCATGTACTTGTCGTAGATATCGCCATCCACGGCGATCTCACCGCCGGGCGTGGCGATCTTGGTCCCCTCCGCACGTGCGCCGGTGGCCGTGACGCCGGTGGTCCCCGTCGGCCCCTCACCGGTGCCCGTGGGACTCGCGGTGCCGCTGCCGGGGCTCATCATCGAGGTGACCATTCCGGTCATGCTGGCCATACCGGTCTTGGCGCTGTCGCCTTTGTCGTTGTCATCATCGCCGCAGCCGACCAAGACCAGCCCTGCCGCGGCGAGCAATGCGGTGAATCCAGCCGTTCGTCGAGCGAAGTGGTGCATGTCCATCCTCTCGCTGTGGGCTACCGGCACACCACGGACTCCGTGACGACGCCGCGCATAGCCTCGGCCGATTGTCAGGCGATGACCCGGTGACCGCCAGGCGGTCACCGGGTCATACCGAACAGCTATCGCGGCGGATGATACCCACCGGATATGCCGTGAAACACCGCGCGAGAGGGCCGTGCGGGATCAGGCGTTCGGGCCGTACTCCTCCAGCATCTCGGTGACCAGCGCCGCGATCGGCGAGCGCTCGCTACGGGTCAGCGTGATGTGCGCGAAAAGCGGGTGACCTTTCAGCTTCTCGACCACCGCCGCGACACCGTCGTGCCTGCCGACACGCAGGTTGTCGCGCTGGGCCACGTCGTGGGTGAGCACCACCCGCGAGCCGGTTCCCAGGCGGCTGAGCACCGTGAGCAGCACGTTCCGCTCCAGTGACTGGGCCTCGTCCACGATCACGAAGGAGTCGTGCAGCGACCGCCCGCGAATGTGGGTCAGCGGCAACACCTCCAGCATGTCGCGGCTGAGCACCTCCTCCATCACCTCGCGGCTGGCCAGCCCGTCGAGCGTGTCGAAGACCGCTTGGGCCCAGGGGCCCATCTTCTCGCTCTCGGTGCCGGGCAGATAGCCCAGCTCCTGGCCGCCCACCGCGTAGAGCGGACGGAAGACGACCACCTTGCGCTGCGTCCGCCGTTCCAGCACCGCCTCCAGGCCCGCGGTCAACGCCAGCGCCGACTTGCCGGTACCCGCTCGGCCACCCAGCGAGACGATGCCGACGCTCTCGTCCAGCAGGAGATCGAGCGCGATGCGCTGCTCGGCGGAGCGGCCGTGCAACCCGAACGCCTCGCGTTCGCGCACCAGCTGCACCCGCTTGTCCGGGGTGACCCGGCCCAGCGCACTGGAGCTGACACCGAGTAACCGAATGCCGGTGTGGCAGGGCAGCTCTCGCGCTTCGTCCAGATCGATCACCGATTCGGCGTAGAGCTGATCGATGCGCGCGGTGCTGACATCGAGTTCCACCATGCCGGACCAGCCGGAGGTCACCACGTCCTGGGCGTGGTACTCGTCGGCGTGCAAGCCCACCGCACTCGCCTTCACCCGCAGCGGGATGTCCTTGGACACCAGCACCACTTCACGGCCCTCGGCCGCGAGGTTGAGCGCACAGGCCAGGATCCGGGAGTCGTTGGTGTCGGTGCGGAAGCCGACCGGAAGGACCGCGGGATCGGTGTGGTTCAGTTCCACCTGCAACGTGCCGCCCTCGGTGCCGATCGGCACCTGCTGATCGAGCCTGCCGTACTGCAGGCGCAGATCGTCCAGATTGCGCAGGGCTTCTCGCGCGAACCAGCCCAGTTCGTGATGGTGCCTTTTGGCTTCGAGTTCACTGATGACCACCAGGGGTAAGACCACGTCGTGTTCGCCGAACCGCGTGAAGGACCAAGGATCCGACAGCAGGACGGACGTGTCGATGACGAAGGTTGTGCCGGCTGATTGCGAGGGGCGGGCCCCCTTCGCGGCGGCTCCGCCTTTCGCGGAGCTGGAGTTCGCCGAGGGAGCGGAAACGGAGCGTGCAGCAGTCACGGTGGGCTCCTCTGTGTTCGCGCGGCAGTCGCACGAACGATCTCGCTGGACCGGTCCGTCCTGATGGACCCGACGTTGCCGTCAGGTGCCACGAGGGCCGGGTCCCGGCCCCCTCGTACTGAGTAGCTCAGTCACGGTCAGGACCTCCCGTACGAGCCACACCGCCGCGGCCCGCACACCCGACGCTACCTCCGATTACCATGTCCGCGCTCGGGGACCGGGAGGCGTGTCCGTGAACTTGTCGTAAACCGGCACGTCGCGGCTATTCACCGCAGCACGTCCAGCAGCACCGGAACATGGCTGTGCGCCGGATCCTGTACGGCCGTGAGCAATGTGACCGGACCTTCGGCGGCCAGGTCCCGCAAATCCCGCAAATCTTGCTGAACTTCCGGCGCGGCGAGCTCGGCACGGTAGCGGCGGGCGAATTCCGCGCCTCGCGCGTCCCGGTCGGCGTGGAACCAGCGCCGCAACTCGGTGGACGGGGTGAGGTCCTTGGGCCAGCGATCGACCCGCGCTTGCGCTTTGGTGATACCCCTCGGCCAGAGCCGATCGACCAGCACCCGGGCGCCGTCGTCCGGGTCGGGGCTGTCGTAGACGCGCTTGACGCGGAAGCCGGGCTGCGGTTGCGGGGTCATAGCAGTCATCGCAGCACGGGGTCCGAGCGGCTACGGGATTCGCCACGCCGTCGCTGTCGGCCGATTCGACGGATAGAGTCGCTGGTATGTCCGGTAACGAGGATTTGGAGAAGCTGTCGTCGAAGGAGCTGCACGACCGGGCGATGAAGCTCGCCGTGCGACGCGGTGATGTGAAGTTCCTGTGGCGGTTGCTCACGTCGATCCCGGCGGCGGAAGCCGCCGCGGGCAATGTCGGCGAGAGCGAGGCGGACATCAAGTACGTGCTGCCCATGCTCGACGACTACGTCCACGCGGGTGACGGCGCGGTCGCCGAGGTGTTGCGGCCGGTCTACCTGGACTACTTGGCCCAGCACTCCTGAGGCCGGGTCAGCCGCGGGTGAGCGCGGCCCGCCAGAGGCCGGCGGCGGTGCCGCGCAGGAAGTTCCCCCAGCTGAAGTGGTCGTGCCACAGGATGATTCGGCCGTCCCGCAGTTCGAACGTGCCGGTGACCCAGAAACCGACCCGCACCGGCCCGAAGCGCAGATAATCGGTGCGGTCGGTGAGCACGACGTCGCCGTCGGCGGCGATGTGGTGCAGGTCCACCCCGAAGCCGATGGAGTCGCGGCTCAGGCCGCGCAGCACGCCGCCGACCCGGCGGATGCCGCGCAGGTCGGGCAGCGAGGTGTTCTTCCAGACGATGTCCGGGTGCAGCAGGTCGATCGCCTCCTCGGAGGCGCCCATCTCCAGCGCGGCGAAGAACTCCCGCACGGTGGTGATCGAGTCCTGTCTCAGGTCGGGTTCGTCGGTCATGGTCCGAGCGTAGGCCGCGCCGGTCATCCGCGGCGCGCGATGAGCACGGCCAGTCCGTCCAGAATGCGCGCGATGCCGAATCTCAGCGCACCCGCCCCTCCCGCGACCGCGCCTTCCTCGGCGAACGCGGCGGCCGCGGCCGGGTATCGTTCGGCCGCGGCCGCCACCATCTCGGCGAACTGCCCCGCGATCTGTTTCTCGAACTCCT
Organism: Nocardia gamkensis NBRC 108242; assembly: GCF_001612985.1. Taxonomy (GTDB): domain Bacteria; phylum Actinomycetota; class Actinomycetes; order Mycobacteriales; family Mycobacteriaceae; genus Nocardia; species Nocardia gamkensis. Next base: position 13,495 of record NZ_BDBM01000021.1, read on the forward strand.
CGGCGTCCGTCATCCGCACCTGCTGCGCCAGGCTGCGGGCGTGCCCGGTCAGCAGAACGATGGTGTCCAGGCGTTCGGCGGTGGTGAGCCCGGTCCCGGCGAGCGCGCCCAGCGCGGCTTCCATCCAGGCCAGCTCGTTCGGGCCGATCGGCCGCATGCCCACCAACACCTCCAGCGACCAGGGGTGAGAGCGGAAGCGTTCGTAGATCGTCTCGCACCACAAGGCCAGCAGATCCCGCCAAGCGTCCTGCGACGTCTCCGCGGCCGCGCTCATCTCCGGCGGCGCGCCCAGCGCCGTGTCCAGCATCAGCGCGACGAGTTCGGCCTTGCCGGGCACGTAGCGGTACAGCGACATCTTCGTGAAGCCGAGCCGCTCGGCCAGCCGCTGCATGGACAGGTGCGCCAGTCCTTCGGCATCGGCCAGCTCGATGGCCTCCGCGACGATCCGCTCCAAGGACAGCGCTGGTTTGGGGCCCCGCTTGGGGCGCTGACCGGTGCCCCAGAGCAATTCGAGTGCGGTCGGTGTCGGCATGCCCGAAATCCTTCCGGAGATCGTCTTGACGTGAAACTGTGTCCACCATACTCTTATTCGAGTCCCACGGATACAGTTTCCATTGGACGCAGATTCCGACAGGAGTTCATCATGCGCAACACCACCGTTCTCATCTCCGGCGCCAGCGTCGCCGGACCCGCGCTGGCCTACTGGCTGCGCCATTACGGGTTCGCGGTCACCGTGGTGGAGCGCGCTCCGGCGCTGCGCCCCGGGGGCCAGGCGATCGACTTCAAGGGCCGCACCCACCGCACGGTGCTGGAGCGGATGGGCGTGCTGGAGGACATCGAGCAACGCAGGACGGGCACCACCGACACCGTGTTCGTGGACGAGCAGGGCACCCGGCTGGCCCTGATGTCGGGCGACTTCACCGGCGGCGACGTCGAGATCCTGCGCGGCGACCTGGCCGAGATCTTCTACCGGCGCACGGCAGACCACTGCGAATACCTGTTCGGCGATTCGATCACCGCGCTCACCGAGAACGCGGACGGCGTCTACGTCGAGTTCGAGCACGCGGACGCCCGCACCTTCGACCTCATCTTCGGCGCCGACGGCATCCACTCGCGGGTCCGCAGGCTGGCGTTCGGCCCCGAGCGCGACTTCGTGAAATACCTGGGTTACTACTACGCCGTCGCGGGCGCCAGTCCATGGAGCGGCAGGACCACCGGACCACGCGAGCGGGTGACCGCGCACGCCCACAACGCTCCCGGACGACTCGCGATCAGCGGCGGCCCGAAGGCACAGCAGATGTACATGTTCGCCTCCCCCGAACTCGACTACGGACGGGACGACAGCGCGGCCCAGCGCCGCATCCTCGCCGAGACCTACGCCGAGGTGGGCTGGGAAGTACCGCGGATGCTCACCGAGCTGGCCGGATTCGACGACTTCTACATGGACACGATCAGCCAGGTGCGCATGCCGGACGGATACACCAAGGGACGTGTCGCGCTGGTCGGCGACTCCGGATACGGAAACACGCTCGGAGGCTTCGGCACCGGGCTCGCCGTCGTCGGGGCGTACGTCATCGCGGGCGAGTTGGCATCGGCCGGCGGCGATCACACCGTGGCGTTCGCCCGCTACGACGAGATCATGAAGCGCTACGCGAAGATCGCGGGCAACAGCAACGCCGGTCGTTTCCTGGCGCCCAAGACCGCGCGCGGCATCAGGATGCGCAACTGGTTCTTCGGTTCCCGGCTGTTCGCGCTGATGACGAAATACAGCGACAACGCCGCCAACGACATCGATCTGAAGGACTACCCCGCACTGGTCGCCGCGGCGAACGCGCGCTAGGCATCCGTCAGCGGCCTTGACAACGATCGGATCGGCCGCGCCCATCGGGATTCGGCACAACCTCCCAGTTCGGAACCGTCGCGCCGCCGACGACGAGCGGCACGACGGGGCGCACCGAGAAGTCGGCTGTGTTTCGATGGAACCGGAGTGCGGCGGGACGCGTCTATAAGGTCAGACGGCACTGACGGAAGGGGCCGCGATGGCGGACAGCCCGTTTCCCGGGTACATCGAAGCTGCGAAAACCGGAGCGCTGCGGGTACGGATGGACCCGCAAGGGTTCGTGGAGATCGACCGGGCGTGCCAGGAGTTGATCGACCAGCTCACCGGCGCACGTGCGGATGCCCGTGAACTCGGCGAGCAGACGCAGTGGGGATTGGGCGAGGACAATCCGCGTCTGTCGTCGGCGGCCGAACTGGTCCGGCTGTTCCGGGAGAAAGGGTTCGGCGGCCCGAACAACGCCTACGACACTCTGAACGAGTACCTCGCAGTCGCGGAGGAAATCCGGGCCATGTTCAAGGCGATCAGCGACGCCTATCAACGCACCGACAGCGAGTTCGCAGCGAAGATGCGGGAACTCCGCGTATGAACGGCCGTGGATACGTACGTCGTCGGTCCAGGGCGAGTTTCGTCGCCGCATCCCTGCTGGCTGTTCTGCTCACCGGTTGCGACGGCGAGACAACGTCATCGGAACCGCCGACATCGACTACGGGGGCGAATGGTCCGAGCACCGGGGCAAGCTCGAGCGTCGAGGCGGCCCCGCGGACAGCGTTCGATCCCTGCACCGCCCTGACGCCGCAGTTCTTGGCCGAGCATCAGTGGGACGCGCTGCCGCCCGCACCGAAGCAGAACAGCACCGGCGGCATCAGCTGGAAAGGCTGCCGGTATGTGGCGCGAGCCGGGTACAGCTTCACGATCCAAACAACCAACGGGACGCTCGACCAGGTGAAGGAGAAGTTTCCTTCGGCCGCAGGAATTCCCGTCGGAAGCCGAAATGCGTTGCGGTACGAAGCTCGACCGGATGTCCCCGGCGGCTGCACGATCAACATCGAGATGCGCGACGGCTCCCTGTACATCCTCGTCGATGACCCGAGCGGCAAGCATCCACGCAAACTGTCACCGTGTGACAACGCCACCGATATCGCCCGAGCAATCGCACCACTGCTGCCCGCGGGCAGCTGAACACCGGGGGAAGCGATCATGAGACAGACCGACGGCCGCGCGATCACCAATCCGGAGAACGCGCACAGTTTCTCGCACGCGGAGATCAAGCAGGCCGCCGACGCGATGAATCCGGCAGGGCTCGAAGGGGCGTTCGCGGCGTGGTCGGCCATCGCGGCGGCGGTCACGAACGCGGGGCAGCAGTTCGAGAACGCGATCAAGAACGCGGTGGAACAGAACTGGGAGGGCGCGGCGGCCGACAGCGCGGTGCGCGGCGTGCGGGACTACACGGCGCGGGTGGGCGAACTCGGCGAGGCCCTCGGCGCGCAGAGCCTGCCACTGTCGGCGGCAGCGGACGCGGCGGCCAAATTCAAGGCGTCGGTGCCGGAATTGGTGGACACCTCGGCAGGCGCGGGGAATGCCGAACAGCGCAACTCGCGTGAGGAACAGGCCCGCGACGAGATGAACACCCAGTACATCCAGCCGTACGGGGCGACCGCTCCGGCCATTCCCACCCTGCCCCCACCGGTGGATCCCGCCGCCACGACGCCGACGGGGATCGAGACGGGCACCGGTACGGCTGTGAACTCCGACGTGGGTGCACAGCCGGTGGACGCCGACCGCCCCACCGACACCTCTTCCTCCGGTGACGAGCCCTCATCCGAAGGCACCGCCTCGGCCGCTGATGTGGAGGAGGAACGCACCTCGGACGAGCCTGCGCAACCAGCGGCGGAGGACACCTCGGAAACGACCACGCCACAGGCCGTCGCACAAGGCCAGGACACGGCGACCACAACACCGGTATCCGCTACGAGCGCACAGACGACGACAACCTCGAGCACGCCGTTGGTGTCCACGACGCCGCCGCCTACCAGCGCACCCGCCGCCGTGGTCCCCGCAGCGTTCGAGGGCAGACCGAACGGCACACCGGCCCGGCAGGCGACGCCCGGTGCGGCCGGAACTCCCGGCGTCGCGGACAACGAGGCGCGGTCGGGTACTTCTCGCCCTGCCCAACCCACTACCCCCGGGGCGGCGAATCCGCAGACCAGCACGGTGGGACGCCCGGCAGCGCCCGGCGGCGCGGGGTACTCGGGCATGGTCCCACCGGGGCTGCGCGGCAGGCGCGCGGACGACGACGAGCACAAGTCGCCGAAGTACCTGCGCACCGAGGAACACGCGAAGGAGTTGCTCGGCGAAGTGCAGCCGACCGTGCCGCCCGCGCTGGGCGAGAAATGACGGCGCAGTGGTCGCTGTCGGCCGAGCAGTTCGCCGCGGCCTGGTTCGGCACGGGGCTGGATCGCATGCCGTTCCCGTTCCGATTCACCAGCCAATTCCCCGGCCTGCACGAGTACCGGGAGTATCAACGGCAGTTCCGCGCCGAGCTGAGCCGCGACGAGCGTCTGCCCCTGCGCAGCGCGATCACCACGCTCGCCGGTCCCGACTGGCGCATCGAACTGTTCGGGTACGACAACACGCGCGAGGGCGTCGAACTGCGCGCCGTCGCCGCTGGGACACGCACCGGATCCGGGGTGCTCGCCGTGCAGACGCCGGGCCCGGACGGCGGCCGAGTCCGGTTGCGCCGCTACCGAACCGATCAGCTCGCCACCGAATTGGCGCGTTTGCTGCCGGACACCCCGGCCGGAACGGTCGGCGAGAAGAGTTTCCTGCTCGACGACCTGAACGATGATCGCCCCGATGTGTTCGGAAACGCGCCGGCCAGTCAGGCCAAGGAACGCTACCGGCGTTTCTGGCGGCAATCGTGCACCACTCGCGGGACCGCGGTCGTGCTAATCGGCCCGCGCAACGCCGAACCGCTGCGCACCGGCCGCCTCCGCTGGATCGACACGCCCGATGGCCGCTACTGCGAGGTGCCCGCCAATCGCGCTCTGATGATCCGCCCCGGCACCAGCGCAGATATCACCCGGTACCTGGACGAGTCGATCGTGCGGGCCAAGGCGCGCCTGGACCGGTGACCCCGCTCGCCCGGCGGCGACGAGTGGCACATGGTCGCGGCATTTCCCGAGAAGGGACCTCCGGGCTGCGCCACTCGCGGTTCACCTCGCGCCGCTGCGCGGAACCCGGCGTCAGCCCAGCAGGCGCCAGTCCTCGAGGCCGTCGTACAGCGGAACGTCCTGCGCCAGCTTGCTCACCCGGGCGCGCAGTGCGTCCAGGTCGGCGTTACCGGCCAGCGCGCTCGCGATGATGTCGGCGACCTCGGTGAACTCGGTGTCGCCGAAGCCGCGGGTGGCCAGGGCGGCGGTGCCGATCCGCAGGCCGGAGGTGACCATCGGGGGCCGCGGGTCGAACGGAACGGCGTTGCGGTTCACGGTGATACCGATCTCGTGCAGCAGGTCTTCGCCCTGCTGGCCGTCGAGTTCGGAGTTGCGCAGGTCGACCAGCACCAGGTGCACGTCGGTGCCGCCGGTGAGCACGCTGACGCCCTTGTCCTTGACGTCGGCGGCGGTGAGCCGCTCGGCCAGGATCTTCGCGCCCGACAGGGTGCGCTCCTGACGGTTCTTGAACTCCTCACCCGCGGCGATCTTGAAGGCGACGGCCTTGGCGGCGATGGCGTGCATGAGCGGACCACCCTGCTGGCCCGGGAACACCGCGCTGTTCAGCTTTTTCGCGTACTCCTGCTTGGCCAGGATGAGGCCGGAGCGCGGACCGCCGAGGGTCTTGTGCACGGTGGAGGACACTACGTCGGCGTAGGGCACCGGCGAGGGGTGCAGACCGGCGGCGACCAGGCCTGCGAAGTGCGCCATGTCCACCCACAGGTAGGCGCCGACCTCGTCGGCGATCGAGCGGAACGCCGCGAAGTCCTGATGGCGCGGGTAGGCCGACCAGCCCGCCACGATCACCTTCGGACGCGCCTGCAGGGCGATCTCGCGCACCTCGTCCATGTCGACGCGGTGGTCTTCCTTGCTCACCCCGTAGGAGTGCACCTCGTAGAGCTTGCCGGAGAAGTTCAGGCGCATGCCGTGGGTCAGGTGACCACCGTGCGCGAGGTCGAGGCCGAGCAGCTTGTCGCCCGGGTCCATCAGCGACATCAGCACCGCGGCGTTGGCCTGCGCGCCGGAATGCGGCTGCACGTTGGCGAATTCGGCGCCGAACAACTCCTTGGCGCGGTCGCGCGCCAGAGTCTCCACCACGTCCACGTGCTCGCAGCCGCCGTAGTAGCGCCGCCCCGGGTAACCCTCGGCGTACTTGTTGGTGAGCACGCTGCCCTGCGCCTGCAGCACCGCGCGCGGCACGAAGTTCTCCGAGGCGATCATCTCGAGCGTGTCGCGTTCGCGGGCGAGCTCGCCTGCCATCGCGGCAGCGAGCTCCGGATCGAGCTCACCGAGAGACTGGGAATTGACAGAGGCGGTCGTCTGCGTCACGACCTCAGTCTATGGGCCGCGGGCCCGGCCCTCGAGCAGGGGGTTCACCCCGCCCGCGCGTCGTGCGGTACGGCCGTGACGTGCGACACTCCCCGCGCATGCCCCACCCCGTGGTCAGCGGGAGTCGTCGTCCTCCGGGAGGTAGCTCTCCAACAGCACCGCGAGATGCCGCTGCGCGTCTTCCAGCGGACGCGTGGACTTCATGGCCCGCGCCTGGATGATCGCTCCCTCCATCGCGCTGAACGCGAAACTGCTGAACGAGCGCGCATCGGCGGCGGTCATGCCCGCCGAGACCAGCGCAGCGCCGAGCCGCTCGTGCCAGGCGGCGAACACCTCTCCCGCGGCCGCCTGCACCCGGGGCTCGGACTCGGCCAGCGCCGCCCCGACGACCGGGCACCCGGCGCGATAGTCGGTCTTCCGCAGCGCGGGCACCCACCAACCGAGCAGCGAATCGAACCAGCGGCGCGGCGGCGCGGCGGTGACCTTGTCGATCACCTCGCCGGTCCGCGCGCCCGCGACCCGGGTGGCGGTCTCGACCAGCTCGCTCTTCCCCGCCGGGAAGTGCTGGTAGAGCGAGTTGCGTGAGGCGTTGCTGCGTTCCAGCAGGGTGGTCAGTCCCGCGGCGTGCACACCCTGCTCACGGACCAGTTCGATGGCGCTTTCGATCAGCCTGGCGCGCGGCCCTGCGGTCATGCGAGCTCCTTGCCCGAGGGTTGCGTGAACCGATCGGTCCATGTTGCAATCATCTCAGATGTGGACCGATCGGTTCATCGAAAGGATGGGATTGATGTCCGAAGCCACGGTCGACCCGGCGCGACTGTCCGGTCTCGAACTCCTGCGCACCGCGATGAGCCGGGCGGATCGCCCGCCGTTCATCGGCGATCTGCTCGGCATGGAGGTCGACGAACTCGAACACGGCAAGGTGGTCTTCGCGCTGCGCACCCGGCCTGACTTCGCCAACCCGCTCGGTACCACCCACGGCGGCATCTGCGCGACCCTGCTCGACTCGGTGATGGGCTGCGCGGTGCACACCACGCTGGAGCCCGGCGTCGGGTACACGACGCTGGAGCTGAAGATCAACTACATCCGGGCCGTGCCCACCGGCGGACAGCGCCTCACCGCCACCGGCACCACTATCCACGTCGGGCGCACCACCGCGACCGCCGAGGGACGGGTGGTCGACGAGCAGGGCCGCCTGGTCGCGCACGCCACCACCACCTGCGTCATCTTCCGCGCACAACAGTGACCCGAGGAGCACTGCCATGGCCGCACGAACGCCGTGCGGCTCAGCCCGTTCCCGCCGGACACCGGCTCACGCGGCCGCGCGCAACGCTCCCGGCGTGAGCGGCTCGTCGAGCAGCCTGCGGAAGCGGTCGGCCCGGTCCTCGGCGTCGGCCGCGCGATCGAGCCACCCGCCCAGCAGCCGGTACCCCTCGACGTAGGTGGAGATGTACGCCCGCCACAGCGGCGAGGACAGGAAGCGCAGCGACTGGCGCGCCCGCTCGGGCGTCGTCAGGTTCCATTTCTGCAAGAACTCCGCCACCTCGTCGTGCGACCGCCCCCGATCGTGCAGCAGCAGCGCGGCGTCCTGGCGCACGCTCAGCAGCTTGGCGGAGGCGTTCGAAAGGCGTTCGGCTCGTTCGCCGTCGAAGCGCAGCCCCAGGTCCGCGTAGATCTCCTGCGCCCACTTGCCCCAGCCGGGTCCGACGATCGAGCGCAGCGCCAGATCCGCGAGCCCCTCGGCCATCAGGCACTGCGGCGTGTTCACCAGGAACAACGTCTGCTCGGCCTGCCCGGTGGCGACCAGCCCGGCCTCCTTGCGGCAGTGCTCGGTGTGGTGCCCCGGGTAGGACTCGTGCGCGATCAGCTGCGGCAGGTGCGCCATGTGCTGCTTCAGGTCGGAATTGATCGCGACCCGGGAGTGGTAGTTGCCCAGGTAGTAGTTGAACCCGGACCACGGCTTGTCCCCGACCACCTCGTAGGTGACGTGCTCGTGGTCGGGCAGCGGGTAGCGGGCGCGGACCAACTCGCGCAGCGCGCCGGAGAACGCCTCGACGCAGACCTGCAGGCGCTCGGGCGGGATCTCATCGGCCTTGCGGTGCGCGGCCACCCGTTCGGCCAGCGGACCGTCCCCCGCGAGCACCTCGTCCATCTGCCGGTGCGCGTCGCGGTAGTCGTCCACGTCGCCGGGCGCGATATCGACGTCGAAGTAGGCGCTGACCTCCTCGACGAACCCGATGTCGTCCCCGGCGAACTTCCGTCCGGAACATTCCAGCGCGCGCAGGTGCGCGTCGAGGAATTCGGCGCGCTGCGGCGCCAGCCCCGCCTCCGGCACCGCGGCACGCAACTCGGCGGCACGACGAGCCAGCTCACGCGGCTGCGGCGCGGGCGCGTTCTGCACCTCGCGGCGCAGGGCGGGGTCGCCGGTATAGGCGTCGACGAACCCTTCCTCCAGCCGGTCGAAGGCGAGGCCGAGCCGCAAGTATTCGGTCACGAGCGGATGCGCATCCATGCCAGCCGACATTAGCGGTTCACACCTGGTGCATCGAGTCGGTTACCAACGGGTAGTGGTACCCCGCTCATCCCACGATGTTGACGCGGAGCAGAATTCGGCTATGCGGCGACAGCTAGACCGAATCTCACCGGATCCGCACCCGCACTGTGCGTGTTTGCCGAAATGGAGCGTCGGGTAAGTGGCACGAATGAGCGAGCCGAGTCCCTACGTGGAATTCGACCGGAAACAGTGGCGGACCCTGCGTAAATCGACTCCCCTGGTGCTCACCGAGGAAGAACTGATCGGCCTGCGCGGTCTCGGGGAACAGATCGATCTCGAGGAAGTCGCGGAGGTCTATCTTCCGCTCGCTCGTCTCATCCATCTGCAAGTGGCCGCCCGTCAGCGGCTGTTCGCCGCGACCGCGACCTTCCTCGGCGAAACCCATCCCGACCAGCAGGTACCGTTCGTGATCGGCGTCGCGGGCAGTGTCGCGGTGGGCAAGTCGACCACCGCGCGCGTGTTGCAGGCGCTGCTGGCCCGCTGGGATCACCACCCGCGGGTCGACCTGGTCACCACCGACGGATTTCTCTATCCCACCGCGGAACTCACCCGGCGCGGCATCATGCACCGTAAGGGTTTCCCGGAGAGCTACGACCGCCGCAAGCTACTGCGATTCGTCACCGAGGTGAAATCCGGTGCGGCCGAAGTCTGCGCGCCGGTCTATTCGCACATCTCCTATGACATCGTGTCGGGCAAGCAGCACTGCGTGCGCCAGCCCGACATTCTGATCGTGGAGGGTTTGAACGTGTTGCAGACCGGTCCGCGCCTGATGGTCTCGGATCTGTTCGACTTCTCGATCTACGTCGACGCGCGCATCGAGGACATCGAGAAGTGGTACGTGCAACGGTTTCTCACCCTGCGCAACACCGCTTTCGCCGATCCGAACGCGCATTTCCACCACTACTCCGGATTCACCGACGAGCAGGCCACCGCCGCCGCGCAGGAGATCTGGAACAACACCAACCGGCCGAATCTGGTGGAGAACATTCTGCCCACCCGTCCGCGCGCCACCCTGGTGCTGCGCAAGGACGCCGATCACAGCATCAACCGGCTGCGGCTACGGAAATTGTGATTCCGCTTACAATTTCCACGCCTCGTCCAGGCGCCGGGCGACATCGATATCTCGCACCGCGGCGATGTGTGGCTTACGGATCTCGGCGGAGATGTAGCGGGCGACGAAACGCTTGATCTCGTGATCGACGCTGGCGAGGATGCGCAGCAATTGCCCGCGCTTGGTGGCGGCGGCCACGTCGACGCGCACGTCGGCCGGCCGCGGTTCGGCGATATCGATCACCACCCGCAGTGGCGCGGCCGTGCGCACCGTCAGGTGCAGGTGCACGGTGCCCTCGACGTGGAAGCGGTGCCGATCGACCGTCAAGTCAAGCAGCAGGTCGACCTCGAGCGGGATGATCAGCTCGAACGCGATCGCCTCTTCGCCGTGACGGCGCAGCCGGGACGCGCCGAGCTGAACCTCCGCGGTCACCTTGGCCAAGCGGCCCGGCCCTACGCCGATCGGGCCGAAATCGAAGGCCGTGCCGGTCAACTGTGCGAACGCGCCGGAGATGCGCTCTTCGGAGGCGGCGTACTCCAGGAAGCGTCTACCGAACTCGGCATAGCTGATGAAGTCGCCAGATTCGCGCCGGACGGCTTCGGCGGGCCGTTGACCGAACGCGCTCATGAGACCGCACGGTACGCGAGAACGGCGGAGGTGGCGCCGAATTCACCGGGCCGAGATCGACTCAGACGCCGAAACGGCGATGGCGCGCGGCGAAGTCGCGCAGCGCCCGCAGGAAATCCACCCGGCGGAACTCCGGCCAATACGCCTCGGTGAACCATATCTCCGAGTATGCGCTCTGCCACAGCAGGAACCCGGACAGCCGCTGCTCGCCGGAGGTCCGAATGACCAGGTCGGGGTCGGGCTGACCGGAGGTGTAGAGGTGCTGGCCGATGGCGTTCACGGTGATCGACTGGACCAGGTCCTCCCCGGTTTCGCCCGCGGCGATCTCCTGACGGACCAGCGAGCGCACCGCGTCGGTGATCTCCTGCCTGCCGCCGTAACCGACCGCGACGTTGACGTGCACCCCGTCGCGGCCGTCGGTGCGCTCGGCGGCGGTGCGCAACCGCTTGGCGATCAACTCGGGGAAGCCGTCGAGCGAGCCGACGATGCGCACGCTCCAGTTCTGTTCCGGCGCCGACAGCTCCTCGACCACATCGGTGATCACCTCGAACAGCGTCTCCAGTTCGTCGGGATCGCGCTGCAGGTTCTCGGTGGACAGCAGGTAGACGGTCACCATCTCGATGCCCTCGGCCTCGCACCAGCCGACCAGCTCGGCGATCTTCAGCGCGCCGACCCGGTGGCCGTGACTGACGTCGGTGAAACCGTTCTCCCGCGCCCAGCGGCGATTGCCGTCACACATCACCGCGACGTGCCGGGGATGTTGTTTGCCGGCCAGCTGCCTGGACAGCCGGGCCTCGTAGATGCGATACGGCAGACCCCGCACCTGACTCGGAAGTTCCACGCGGGCAACCCTACGCCTCGGGGGCACGATCACGGCATCGACCGCGATAGGCCGGTAGAGTGGCCGGGAGCGCGCAAGTTACGGTTGCGTAGGTTACTGACGGGTTAGCCGGCTCGTCGATACCGGGCCCGGCGCGGGGCCGCGAACAGACTCGTCCGGCTCCCCTCGAGGAGGTACTCGTGTCCGAATCGGTCAGCGCCACCCACTCGGCACCGGTCACGCCGGTTCCCGGCTCGGCGGGCGAAGCGCTCGCCGAGGCGTTGGTCAAGCCGCGCATGCGGGGCTGGATCCATACCTGGGCCGTCGGCGTCGCGGCGATCGCGGCGGTCGTGCTGATCGCCACCGCCGCGACGATCTCGGCGACCGCTGGATGGTCGACGCTGATCTACGGGCTCACCGTGTGCGGGCTGTTCGGCGTCAGCGCCGTCTACCACCGGGTGACCTGGCCGACCACTCGCGCTCGCATCCGGATGAAGCGAGCCGACCACTCGATGATCTTCCTGTTCATCGCGGGCAGCTATACCCCCTTCGCCCTGCTCGGCTTGCCCGGACGCACCGGACAGACCCTGCTGACCGTGGTCTGGGCGGGCGCGCTGGCCGGAGTGGCGCTGAAACTCCTGTGGCCGACCGCTCCCCGCTGGGTGGGCGTTCCGCTGTATCTGCTGCTCGGCTGGGCCATCGTGCCGGTGGCCGGACAGCTGAACAACCAGATCGGCATCGCGCCGCTGATTCTGCTGCTCATCGGTGGCCTCTTCTACAGCGGCGGCGCGATCCTCTACGCCACCAAGTGGCCGAACCCGTGGCCGGACGTCTTCGGCCACCACGAGTTCTTCCACGCGGCCACGGTGCTCGCGGCACTGACCCATTACGCCGCGGTCTGGCTCGTCGTCTTGCGCTGAGCGCATAGAGTCGACGGGGAGGTCGGACGAGGAGGGGCGGGTTCCCATGATCGCGAAGCTCGTCGTCTGGGCGCTCAAAGCCAGGGGTGGTCTGGCCGCGCTGGTCACCACGGCGAATCTCAGCGGCCTCGCGGTGATCGTCACCCAGCTGTGGCTGAACGGGTTCCTCGGCAGGCTGGGCCCGGATTGGCCGCGGGCGCTGGCCTTCGTCGGCATCTACCCCGCCGTCGGGTTCGTGGCGGGCATCGTGCTGGCGGTGCGCGACCGCAAGACGTACTTCGGCTGGCTCGACGCCGCGCGCAAGCCGACCGAGGTGGAGGCGCGGCGCCTGCTGCACCTGCCCGTCGCCATCACCATGCGCGCGCTCGCGCTGTGGATTCCCGGTGTGATCGTGGCGACGGTGATCTTCGCGCAGCTGAGTCCGCACAACGACCCCGGCGTGACGGCGGCGTTGTTCACGATCGGTGCCTTCGAGTCGGCGGCGGTCACCTTCCTGATCGTCGACCGGTTGATCCGCCCGACCATTCCGGTGGTGGCCCGAGTGCTCGGCTGGACCATGCACTGGAGTTCCTCTGTGCTGGTGCGGGTCGTGCTGACCTGGGCCGTGGCGGCGGCGCTTCCGCTGCTCATGCTGATCGTCGTGCTGGCCGACCCGGCGGCGGCCGCGTCCGACCGGGTGCGTACCGCCATCTACCTGTCCGGGGTCGGCATCGGCGTCGGTGCGCTGGCCACGGCGTTCCTCGCTCGCGCGGTCGCCGCGCCGATGCGCACCCTGCGTCAGGCCCTGGACCGGATCGCCCAGGGTGACTGGGGAGCCCGGGTGCCGATCGGCAGTACCAGCGAGATCGGCCGGTTGGAGCATTCGGTCAACGAGCTGGCCGCGAATCTGCGCGAACGCGAGCGGATGCGGGAGGTGTTCGGCAGGCATGTCGGGACGGAGGTGGCCGAGCGCGCGCTCGCGGGCGGAGCGGACCTCACCGGCGACGTGCGCGAGGTGTCGGCGCTGTTCGTCGACGTGACCGGGTCGGTGGAGCTGTCCACCGGGCTGCCGCCGCAGGAGTTCGTGGCCAAACTCAACCGGCTGCTCGCGATCGTCGTCGCGGCGACCGAGGAGAACAACGGCCTGGTCAACAAGTTCGAGGGCGACGCGGCACTGTGTGTGTTCGGTGCGCCGATCGCGCTGCGCGACAACGCGACCCCGGCCCTGCGAGCGGCGCGGCGCATCCGGGACGAGGTGCTCACCACCGGCGAACTCGACATCGGGATCGGCGTCGCACGCGGACCGGTCTTCGCGGGCGACGTCGGCTCCGACACCCGGCTCGAGTTCACGGTGATCGGCGACGCGGTCAACGAGGCCGCCCGCCTCACCACGGCGGCCAAAGAGGTGCCGCGGCGGATCCTGGTGAGCCAAGCGGTGATCGAAGCCGGCGCGGAACACGAACGCGCCAAATGGACGTTCTACGACACCATCGTGCTGCGCGGCATGAAGGAGCCGACGGTCTGCTGGACCGACATCGACAGCTCCGGCACGCGGCCCGAGTCCACGAACACCCGCACCGATCAGCCCGACCTGCCGCCGGACACCAATCCCGTCATCGAAATCCACACCGCACCCGAGTCCGAGGGCGCCCGGACAGCGAACACCGAACTCGACGCCCCACCTCGGCGCTAGAGGCTGGCTCCCTCGAAGCGGGAAGTCATCGATCGCCTCATTGCCGCTAGTTCCGCTGGAGCGCCGCCCGGAGCTGGTCCGGAGTGGAGACCGGGAGGTCGCACACGGAGCCGCGGCAGACGTAGGCGGCGGCCGCGTCACGGACCAAGGGCCGGTCGGCAAGGAGCGGCACGGCGTTCGGCGCGGCGGCGAGGACGACCGAGCCACCCGGGGCGGCCGAACGAGCCGCGGCGAGCAATTCGGTGGGCTGGGCGGCCGGTTCGGCGGTGGCGATGGCGACCTGCAAGGGACCGCGCAGGGCCGCCTCGGCGACGGCGAGCCACTGGCCCGCCGAACGGGGCGCGCGCGCCAGCACGATCGCACCGCGCTCGAGGGTGCGGTCGGCGAGTTCGCGGTAGCGGACGGCTCGTTCGGGGTCGCTCGTGGCCGCGGCGGTGAGCAGCGCTTCGGCCAGCGCGGAGGCGCCAGCGGGAGTGGCGCCGTCGACCGGGTCACGCGGGCGGGCGACGAGGGTTTCGGCGTCGTCGGCGGTGTCGAACCAGCTGCCCGGCTGGTCCGGGTCGGCGAAGTGCTCGATCGCGAGGTCCAGCAAGCGCTGGGCGTCTTCCAGCCAGCCGAGTTCACCGGTGGCCTGGTGCAGCGCGAGCAGTCCGGTGACCAGCCAGGCGTGATCCTCCAGGATGCCGGGCGCGGTGCCCGCGACGCCGCCGAGCGATGCGCGCCGCAGCCGCCCGTCCACCACGTGCTCGGCCAGCAGGAAGCGCGCGCACCGGACAGCGGCGGCGGTCCACTCCGGCTCGTCCAGTGCGGCCGCGGCCTCGGAGAGCGCTGTGATCGCCATTCCGTTCCACGCGGTGACCACTTTGTCGTCCCGGTCCGGCTGGGGGCGGCGGTCGCGGGCGGCGATCAACGCCGCTCGCACGCGTTCCACCCGCGCGGCGTCCTCCGCCGTGGCGGGCTCGACGTACCTGGTCGGCACCGAAGTGCCCTGTTCGAAGTTTCCGGCGGTGGTGACGCCGAAGAATCCGGCCGCCCATGCCCCGTCGATCGGCCCGAGTTCACCGGCCAGCTCGGCGGGCGTCCACACGTACGTCGCGCCCTCGACGCCGGGTTTGCCGGGCTCCAGGTGGGTGTCGGCGTCCAGCGCGGAGGCGAAGCCGCCCTGCGCGGTCCCCAGGTCATCGAGCAGGAACCGTACGATCTCCCGGGTCACCCGCCGCGACAACGATTCCGGAGGCGCCGGGGTGCTGCGCCGGGCCAGGTGCGCGTAGGCGCGCAGCAGTTGCGCGTTGTCGTAGAGCATCTTCTCGAAATGCGGCACGACCCACGCGGCGTCGACCGAATACCGCGCGAATCCTCCGCGCAGCTGGTCGTAGATGCCGCCGCGTGCCATCGCCTCGGCGGTGCGGGCCACCACGTCGATCACCGCGCCGTCACCGGTCCGCTCCCAGTGTCGCAGCAGTCCCTCCAACAGCGCTGACGGCGGGAATTTCGGAGCGCCGCCGAACCCGCCGTGCTCGGCGTCCTCGTCGCGCAGCACGGCGGCGACGGCGTGGGCGAGCAACTCGGGGGTGATCGTCAGGTCCGTGGCGGGCAGTCCCGCCGTCTGGTCGCGCAGGGCCGCCGCCACTTGCGCGGAGGCCTGGTTCACCTCGTCTCGCCGGGTGCGCCAGGTCTCGGTGATCGCGGTGAGCAACTGGGTGAACGATGGCATGCCGCCGCGCGGAAGTTTCGGGTAGTAGGTGCCGCAGTAGAACGGTTCGCCGTCGGGGGTGAGGAAGCAGGTCATCGGCCAGCCGCCCTGACCTGTCATCGCGACCGTGGCGTTCATGTACACCGCGTCCAGATCGGGCCGCTCCTCCCGGTCGACCTTCACGCAGACGAAGTTCTCGTTCATCTGCTCGGCCGTGGCCGTGTCCTCGAACGACTCGTGCGCCATCACGTGGCACCAGTGACAGGACGCGTACCCCACCGAGAGCAGGACGGGCACGTCCCGCTCGTGCGCTTCGGCCAGTGCCTCGGCATCCCATTCCCGCCAGTGCACCGGGTTGTCCGCATGCTGGCGCAGGTACGGGGACGTCGCCTCTCCGAGCCGGTTCATGGCTCCACCGTACGGCGCATTCCGGCGCCGCGCGGGCGGCACGGCTCGACTCGTGGTCCGGACATCCGCCGCGAACGACTACGTCACCGCTGAGGCAGCCGGGGCGCTCTCGCCACCGCGGTACGAACCCACCAGACGGCCTACCAGACGGCCTACGCCCCGTCCGGATCGGTGCGATCCGGTGGCTCGATCGGTAGAGCGGTCCACGGCAGGGTCCTCGGATCCGCCGGGCTCGATTCGCTCAGGCCGGTATTTCGTCGCCTGGAGATCTCGGGCGCGTCCAATGTGCCGTGCGGGAGCGGCCGATTTCGGTTCGGCCGCTCCCGCACGGGAAATGCGAATATCGATTATCGATAGAATATTTCAGCTCTGAGTCGTATCCGATCACGCGGTGGGAACGGGTACCGGCGTCCTATGGAGAATTCACGGCAACCGAATGGAGTGCGCAAGCCCCCTGCCGCGACGGATGGGCTCGTTCCCGCCGACTAGGCGGTTCGGGCAAGAACTTCTCGACCCACGTACGCCAACAACCGACGGTGCGCCGGTTCGTCGTCGGCGACCGCGACTTCGGGCCCGAAAACGCCGGGCCCGCGGAATGTGTCGATGCCTCCCATTGCTTGCATGGTGGCGAGCAGTTCGCCACATAGCTCGTCGTCGGCCAGATCCGGCCGATCGATGGCCACCGCGATATCGACCCCGTGCACGAGGAGCTCGGTGAGATGCACCAGTGCCGCCACGGGACCGGGCAGTTCCCCGAGCGAGATGGCCACCGTGCCGTCCAGCGCGTCGAGCCGGTGCCAGGCGGCGCGGTCCACCTCGGCCGCCGCGGCGTACGCGCCCTGCGGATCACCGCCGAGCCAGTCGGATTCGTGCTCGGCGCCCGCGTCCGTGCCGCTCAGCGCTGCCGCGAAGATGTGCATGCCGCCCACGGTGTGGTTGAGCACGGCGCGGACATCCCACTCCCGGCACGGCGTCGGCGCTGCCAGACCCGCTCCTCCCACGGCGGCGACGATCGCTCCGGTCGCATCCAGTGCACGGTCGATCTGTCCGATCACGTTGTCCATGAGCATCCTTCGGTCGAGCGGTTTGGCTGAATTGGTAACACAGGACGCCGACAAGTGCGCGGTAATGCGAACACCACCTTGCACCGGGATAGTTGCCGGCGGTGTGCTTCTCGAGATCGCCAGCGTGCGGGGACCACGGTTACCTCGGGACCGAAGGTTCCGATTCGAACCCGGACCGTTCCCGAGGCGGTAGCAGGCCGTCGCCGCCTTTCTCGTAAAACCCCGCGATAAAAATGGGATGCGACAACAGGACTCGTCTCGATGCGGTTCTCGGACACCTGGAAAACACCGTGTGCGCACAACCGAATGGCTGCGGAACCGACGCGGGATCCCGCTTCTCGAGGCGGGCCGTGACGCCGACCGGCTCTTCTGAACCGCGGCGGGGCCGCGACCACCAGCGGGCCTCGGCCAAGCCGCCATCGGTCTATCCGAGCACCGGATAGTTGGCCCGGATGACGCCGCGGGGGTCCCGGGCGCGCTTGATCTCGCGCAGCCGGGTGAGCGGCGCGGAATCGAAAGCGGCCGAGGCGGTTTCGCCGGGCGTGAGGAATGTGTACGGCTTGCTGCCGCTGATCTGCCCGCTCACCGCGTCGACGAGGGCGGTGCGCCGCGCGGTCACCGCGTCGGCGAGGTGCGGCAGCCCGAGAAGCCCATACCGCCACCGAGGGTGTAGCCGGTGACGCCGACCACCGGATTGCTGCCCGCCAGGCCGGTCAAGCCGTGCCTGGCAGCGGCCGCCTGCACCCGGCCCCACGCCGCCCCGGCGCCGACGCGCGCCACCCGCCGCTGGGCATCGATCTCGATGTCGTCCAGCTGCCCGGTGCGCACCAGGATCGCGTCGGGCACTCCGCCGGACGCGCCGTGACCGGTCGGCTGGGTCACCACCGGCGCGCCGACGCGGGCGGCGTACCGGACGACGGTCGCGATGTCGCCCGCGTCAGCGGCCCGCACCACGGCGGCCACCGGCTGGGTGACCGTCGTCGTCCACGGTCTGGCCGCGGTCTGGAAACCCTCGTCACCGGCCACCAGCACGCGACCGGGCAGCGCGGCGCGCAGTTCGTCGAATGTCATTGCTCGTCCTGACTCTCAGCGTTCGGAAGCAGACGCGAGCGACGAATGCGTGAGCAGGCCCTCCGGACGGAACGGGCCGTGGTTCGCGCCGCGACTACCTCATCGACGAAGGAGAGCGCGGAAAAGTGACAAAGAGCGGATCAGCGGGCTCAGCGCCCGGTCAACTCGATTCGGCGCGCCCTTCCGGGCCCGCGCCTTCGGTCCCGTCGGCACGACGGGCGATGCCGGGCTCGGTCCCCTCGTCGGCCTCCTGGTCCGGTTCGGGGTGCTCGGGCTCGAACGTCGCGGGCAAGCCCTTGATGTGCCGGTTCATCGAACGGATCAGCAGGAAGGTCCCCGCCAGGAGAAGCAGGACGATGACCAGACCCAGCGGCGACGCTTTACCGAACTCGGGGCCGGTCGGCGTCCCGGGCGTCTGGGCGAGCAGGATCAGCGTCACGACCGCTCGTCCTCGATGCCCGCGAACAGGTCGGTCTCCGGCAGCTCGGTGCGCACCCGGGTCTTGGCCAGCTCGAACTCCTCGGTCGGCCACAACCGCTGCTGCATCTCCAGCGGAACGGCGAAGAACGCGCCGTTCGGGTCGATCTGCGTCGCGTGCGCGCGCAAGGCGTCGTCGCGCTGCGGGAAGTACTTGGCGCACTCGATCTGGGTGGTGATCCGGGCGAACATGTCACCGCGCTCGGCGGCGTACTTGCGCATCCGGTCCAGCCATTCCTGCATCGGGAACGGTTCGCCGAGACGCTCGTACTCCGCGGCGAAGGCTTCCATCCGCCGCATGCTGAAGCCGTGGTCGTAGTACAGCTTGAGCGGCGTCCACGCCTCCCCCGCCTCGGGGAAGCGCTCGGGATCCCCGGCCGCCTCGAACGCCGCCATCGACACCTCGTGGCAGCGGATGTGGTCGGGGTGCGGGTAGCCGCCGGTCTCGTCGTACGTGGTCATCACGTGCGGCTTGAACTCGCGCACCACGCGCACCAGGGCCTCGGTGGCCTCCTCCAGCGGAACCAGCGCGAAACTGCCTTCGGGCAGCGGCGGCATCGGGTCACCCTCGGGCAGCCCCGAATCGACGAATCCGAGCCAGTGCTGGCGCACGCCGAGCGCGCGCGCCGCGGCGGCCATCTCCTCGCGGCGGATCTCGTGGATCCGCTCCAGCACGCCGGGGGTGTCCATGGCCGGGTTCAGGATGCTTCCGCGCTCTCCGCCGGTCAGCGTCACGACGAGGACGTCGTGTCCTTCGTCTGCGTAGCGGGCGGTCGTCGCGGCACCCTTGCTGGATTCGTCGTCTGGGTGGGCGTGCACCGCCATGAGGCGAAGGCCACTCACGTCTCGTTCTCCGTCGCTCTCGGTCGCGGGTGTCGGGGCTTCGTTACCTATAGTTCCATTCGACCCACATTTGTTCCGACGTACCCCCCGGGAGCGACCCACCATGAGCCAGCCCACGCCGGAGCCCGGCGGTGACGCGAAGGCCGCGGCGGCGTCACCGGGCCTGCCTCCCGCCGACCGGTACGGCACCCGGCCCCGCAAGCCGCGCCGCTGGATCGTGCCGGTGCTCGGCGTACTGGTGGTACTCGCCGGACTCGGCGTGGCCTATCTCGGGTACCAGAAGTACGGGCCGGAGGACATCGAGGCCGAGCAGCTCGGCTATGTCGTCGTCGACGACTCGACCATGACCATCCGGCTCAAGGTCACCCGCGCCGACCCTGAGCGGCCGGTGGTGTGTTTCGTCCGCGCGATGGCGCGCGACGGCTCCGAACTCGGCCGACGCGAAGTGCTGGTCGAACCGTCGAGCAGCGGGACGGTGGAGCTGACCACCGTCGTGCGCTCGTCCGCGCGGCCCGCGTCGGGCAGTGTGTACGCGTGCAGCGATCGGGTACCCGGCTACCTGCGAGCTGGCTGATTTCCGCGCATACACCGGCGACGTGCCTACGAAATCAACTCCGACCTGCACATTTGTGAATCATGCTAAAATGGCGTGATACACGGTTCCGGGGCTCGGAGCCGTGTTTGCTGCATTGGCGGCCAGCGCTGACGGTTCGGGCTTGCGAGCTTGCCCGCGACCAGGGCCTGTCGGGGTTCGATGAACTTCCCAGGATCGCTCTAGCCGTCGACTGGTGCATGCCCGCTTCCGGGTGGGTACACGCCAGTGCTCAGGGAATCCCGGCCTGCCGGGAACAACTACTAGGGAGTGATCGAGATGACTGAGACGCAAGTGACCTGGCTGACCCCGGAGTCGCACGACAGGCTCAAGAGCGAACTCGACGCGCTCATCGCCAACCGTCCGGTCATCGCCGCCGAGATCAACGAACGCCGGGAAGAGGGCGACCTCAAGGAGAACGGCGGGTACCACGCCGCCCGCGAGGAGCAGGGTCAGCAGGAGGCGCGCATTCGCCAGCTTCAGGAACTGCTGAACAATGCCAAGGTCGGCGTCGCACCGACCAAGTCCGGCGTCGCGCTTCCCGGGTCGGTCGTCAAGGTCTACTACGACGGCGACGAGACGGACACCGAAACCTTCCTGATCGCCACCCGCGAGGAGGGTCTCAGCGATTCGAAGCTGGAGACCTACTCGCCGAACTCCCCGCTCGGTGGCGCGCTCATCGACGCCAAGGTGGGCGAGACCAGGGAATACACGCTGCCCAACGGCAACACGATGAAGGTCACCCTGATCAGCGCCGAGCCCTACCACAGCTGATGCACTCGGCCGTGGCCCCGCGCCCGGCCGACACCCCCGCGGACACGAGCGGCCGCGCCCGATCATCGGGTGCGGCCGCTTCCTCATATCCGTGAACCTAGCTCAAAGCCTGCTCGATGTCCGCGAGCAGGTCGCTGACATCCTCGATACCGACCGAGAGCCGCACCAGATCGGCGGGCACCTCCAGCTCGGACCCCTCGGTGGAGGCGTGCGTCATCGCGGCCGGATGCTCGATCAACGACTCGATGCCGCCCAGCGACTCGGCGAGGGTGAACACCTCGGTCCGCGAGCAGAACTTGCGCGCGGCCTCCACGTCGCCGTGCAGTCGCACCGAGATCATCCCGCCGAACCGGCGCATCTGCTTGCCCGCGACGGCGTGGCCCGGGTGCTCCGGCAGACCGGGGTAGATCACCTGCGAGATCGAGGGATGCCGGGACAGGAACTCGGCGACGGTTTCGGCGTTGTCGCAGTGCCGGTCCATCCGCAGCGCGAGGGTCTTGATACCGCGCAGTGTGAGGAAAGCGTCGAACGGGCCGGGGACGGCGCCGGCGCCGTTCTGCAGGAACGCGAACGCCGCGTCGAGTTCCGGATCGTCGGTGATCAGCGCGCCGCCGATGACGTCGGAGTGGCCGCCGAGGTACTTGGTGGTGGAGTGCACCACGATGTCGGCGCCGAGCAGCAGGGGCTGCTGGAGATAGGGGGTCGCGAAGGTGTTGTCGACGACCAGCTTCGCGCCCGCCGCGTGCGCGACCTCGGCCAGTGCCGGGATGTCGCCGATGCTCAGCAGCGGATTGGTCGGGGTTTCGATCCACACCAGCTTGGTGTTCGGCCGGATCGCGGCACGCATCTCGTCGACGTTGAACACGTGCGCGGGCGAATGCTCGATCCCCCACTGGCTGAAGACCTTGTCGATCAGCCGGAAGGTGCCGCCGTAGGCGTCGTCGGGGATCACGATGTGATCGCCCGGGCGCAGCGTGGCGCGCAGCGCGCAGTCGGTCGCGGCCATGCCGGAGGCGAACGCCCGGCCGTAGCGGCCCGATTCCAGCGCGGCGAGGTTCGCCTCCAGCACGGAGCGCGTCGGGTTGCCGGTGCGGGCGTACTCGAAACCGCCGCGCAAACCGCCCACGCCGTCCTGGGCGAACGTCGAACTCGCGTAGATGGGCACATTCACCGCGCCGGTCTGCGGATCGGGTTCATACCCGGCGTGCACGGCCCGTGTGGAGAATCCCAGCTCGCTCATGAGAGTCAGCCTAATCGGGGCGATCCCCGGGCAACTTCCCGGTGTGGGCATATC
Source organism: Nocardia gamkensis NBRC 108242 (assembly GCF_001612985.1). Lineage (GTDB taxonomy): Bacteria > Actinomycetota > Actinomycetes > Mycobacteriales > Mycobacteriaceae > Nocardia > Nocardia gamkensis. Next base: position 35,733 of record NZ_BDBM01000021.1, read on the forward strand.
TCGGCCGCGCCCGCAAGAGAATCGGGCAAACCGCCACAACGGCGTCGACGCGGCGGGATCCCACCCCGTCGGTCCGGTCGATTTACGTGACTGCCGTAGTTACGTCGGAAATCTTTCGCCCGCGGGCAGGGGACGTGAGTTCGGTCTCACCGGACTCGCCCCCATTTAGGCTGAATCCATGGTCACTGTGGAAGAACTGTTCGCTACCGACGTACTGCTGTCCGAGGACGAGCGCGAGATCCGGGACACCGTCGCGGCCTTCGCGGCCCGGCGGCTGCGACCGCACATCGCGGACTGGTTCGAGGCGGGCACCTTCCCTGCCCGCGAGCTCGCCCCGGAGCTGGGCGAGCTGGGACTGCTCGGCATGCATCTGGAGGGATACGGTTGCGCGGGTACGTCGGCGACCACCTACGGCCTGGCCTGCCAGGAGCTGGAGGCGGTCGACTCGGGTATCCGCAGCATGGTCTCGGTCCAGGGTTCGCTGGCGATGACCGCGATCTACGAATTCGGCTCGGAGGAACAAAAGCAGCAGTGGCTGCCGGAACTGGCCGCGGGCCGGGCGATCGGCTGCTTCGGGCTCACCGAACCCGACTTCGGCTCGAACCCGGGCGGCATGCGCACCCGGGCGAAGCGCGACGGCGCGGACTGGGTGTTGAACGGTGCGAAGATGTGGATCACCAACGGGTCGGTGAGCGACGTCGCGGTGGTCTGGGCGCAGACCGAGGACGAGGGCAAACAGGTGATCCGCGGATTCCTGGTGCCCGCGGGGACGCCCGGGTTCACGGCGCGGGAGATGCACCGCAAACTGTCGCTGCGCGCGTCGGTCACCGCGGAACTGGACTTCGACGACGTGCGCCTGCCCGCCGACGCGGTGCTGCCGGGATCACGAGGGCTGGCCTCGCCGCTGGCCTGCCTGAGCGAGGCGCGCTTCGGCATCGTCTTCGGCGCGCTCGGCGCGGCACGCGAGTGCCTGGCGTCCACCATCGAGTACGCCAGGACCCGCGAGGTGTTCGACAAGCCGCTGGCCGCCTACCAGCTCACCCAGGCCAAGCTGGCCGACATGGCGCTGGAGTTCGGCAAGGGGCAGCTGCTCGCGCTGCACATCGGGCGGCTGAAGGACCGCGGCGTGGTGACACCGGAGCAGGTGAGCGCGGGCAAGCTGAACAGCACGCGCGAGGCCATCGCCATCGCCCGGGAATGCCGCACCATCCTCGGCGCCAACGGCATCACGCTCGACTACCCCGTGCTGCGCCATGCGAACAATCTGGAGTCGGTGCTCACCTACGAGGGCACCGCGGAGGTGCATCAGCTGGTGCTCGGCCGGGCCCTGACGGATGCGAACGCCTTCCGCTGACAAGCTATTTCGGTTGAATATTTGCTGAATCGCATTCGAATAACGGCGCTGCCGAGAGGTGAGTTCGGGACCGAAGAAAACTGAAAAATTGCTGTTCTAACGGAAATCGTCCTCGTCGGGGAAGTCGAAGTATTCGCGTGCCGGCGGGTGGGCGCCGCCGGACCTGGCCCCATCGCCCCGGTGCTGTCCCCGGGTTCGCGCACCGTGCTGGTGCCGTTGCCGCCCCGGACCGTCCTGCCACGGCACGCCCTCCCCGCGGTCGGCCCGCCGGTCCCACTGCCATTCCGCACCAGGGTCCGGCCGGTCTTCCCACTGCTGCCCCCGTGCCGCCTGCTGATCCATCCACAGCTGCTCACGAGCCGCGTCCGAGCGGCCGCGCTGGTAGGCCGCGGCATGTCCGCGAACCGCGGGCATCTCCTCCTCCAGTTCACTGAGCCAGTTCTCCCAGCGTTGCTGCATCGGGCGGACCATCCCGCCGCCGAGGCCGACCACCAGGATGCCGCCGATGGTGGCGAGCACCGTGATGAGGATCGGCAGCGTGACGGAGGTGGCCACGCCGATCTGGTTCAGCGCCGCAACGATGCCGATACCCCACACGAACACCGCCGCGATCCGGCCGAGCATCGCGCCGTAGGACAGACCGCCGAGCAGGCTGCCGACCATCTCGCGCGTCGCGTGGGCGACCGCGCCGGCGACGACCAGGATGATGATCGCGACGCCCGCCTTGGGCAGCCAGGCGACGACGCCGTCGATCGTGTCGCTCACCGGATTGGACCCGAAGACCCCGAAGCCCAATTGCAGCGCGAGCAGCAGGATCGCGTAGTACGCCAGTTTCGCCAGCAGATCGCGGGCGTCGTAGCGACTGCGCGACAGCAGCTGCCGGATCCCGCCGCGCTCGGCGAGGCGATCGAAACCGACCCGCTCCAGCACCTTCCCCACGATCGTGGCGACCGCTTTCGCGGCCAGCCAGCCGATGAGCAGGACGAGCAGGAACCCGGCGAGTTGGGGCACGAACCTGGCCACGGAACTCCACGCGTCGGACAATCCCTGCTGGTAATCGATAGCCGAACTGGAGGTGCGCATTACCTGCCCTTCGCTATCCGTCGACAACATGACGTTTGCCACGATGACATATTGCCCGGTTATACCTCTGGACTTCGCTCGGCAACGCGATTTGCGAATAAGTTGCCAAAATCTGATGTACGAGACACGGCACCGAAACAGGCCCCTCCTGGCCGAACGGCGGTCCAGCGGGGGATCCGGCGCGGGCCCGGTCCCGTGATGCGATCCGGACGCGGATTACGGTCCGGGAGAACCGAATTGGTCCTGCGCGCGCCGCGAACGGACACTACTGTCGGTGCATGTCGTCGATCCGCGCCGCCGAGGTCCTCGCGGCACTGTCGCTGACCACCGATCTCGCCACCGGGATGCCGTTGGAAAAGGGGCTGGCCACCTGCCTGATAGCCACCCACCTCGCCGAGCGGATCGGGCTGCCGGACGCCGAACGCCGTGCCGTCTTCCTCGCCGCACTGCTGGCCGCCCTCGGGTGCACCGGCCGCGCCTCGGAGAACGCGGAGTCGTATGCCGACGACATCGCCTTCCAACGCGCGTGCCATGTGCTCGATCCCGGTGATTCCACCGTCTTCACCGCGCAGCTGCGCCGATTCGGCAACTGGTCGCCCGCCGCCCAATCCGCGCTGCGCAATCGATTCGTCGCCCAGGTGCGGGCCGGGGCCCCGCGAGCCCTGCGCTCGTCGAGCGAGATGGTCCGGGCGCTCGGATCGCGACTGGACCTGCCGGATGCCGCCGTTCGCGCGCTGACCGAGGTGGAGGAACGCTGGGACGGACTCGGTGCGCCGGACCGGCTGCGCGGGGAGGCCATCTCGCTCGCCGGACGGATCCTGCACGTGGCCGAACAGGCAGTACTCGCGCTGGAGGGGGTCGGCGACGAACCCGCGGCCGTCCTGCCGGTGGGGGTCGGCTTCCCGCGCGAAGAAACCGAGCATCGGGCGGATGGGTCCGGGCACGACCCGGCGCGTCCCGCGCTCAGCGCTGTGGCGAGCAGGCAGGGTGTCGTCCTGGGCGAGTTGCGGCGACGGGCCGGTGGCCACCTCGACCCCGACCTGGTCGCCGTCTGTGACGCCGATGCCCTGCGCGCGGTACTCGACGTCCCCGACCTGCTCGCCGCCGTCCTCGCCGCCGAACCGGGAGCGCAGGCCACGCTTCCGAACACCGAACTCGACCGGCCCGGCCTCGCGTTGGCCATGGTCGTCGACCTGAAAGGCCGTTACCTGCTGGGGCATTCGGCGCACGTGGCCGGACTGGCCGATGCGGCGGCCTGCCGGATGGGCGTGCCCGCCGAGGACCGGGCGGCACTGCGCGCCGCCGCCCTGCTGCACGATCTGGGCCGGGCCGCGGTGTCCAGCACGGTCTGGGACCGCGGCGGCCCGCTCGGTCCGCGGGACTGGAAACGCGTACGGCTGCGCGGCTATTGGACCGAACGCATCCTGCGCCGCTGCCCCGGGCTGGCGGGTCTGGCCGAGCTCGCCGCAGGGCACCATGAGCGGCTCGACCCCAGCGGCTATACCCGGGGTGAGCAGGAGGCTTCGCCGGGGGCCCGATTACTCGCGGCCGCGAACATTTTCGCGGCCTGCACCGAAGCGCGACCCTATCGTCCCGCCGCTCGTCCCGAGGAAGCCGCGGCACACCTCGGGGCCGAAGTCGCCGCGGGCCGCCTCGACGGTGACGCCTGCACCGCCGTGATCGCCGCCGCCGCGGACCGCCCCGGCCCCGGCGGCCACGGCCTCTCCGCCACCGAGATCGACGTCCTGCGCCTGTCGGCGCGCGGCCGCTGCGGCCGGGAGATCGCCGCCGAACTTCTCCTCCCCGAACGCACCGTCACCCACCACCTCACCGAATTGCGCGCCAAGACCGGCCACCGCACCCGGGCGGGCGCCGCCGTCTTCGCCATGTCCCACCACCTCTTGCCTGGCTGACCCGGCTCGCCCGACGAAAGACGTTCGCGCACAGGGCTCGAACGGCACGGGTGCGCGAGAACGGCCTCACACGAGTCGCAGGCGGGATGGGTAGAGGATTGTTACCTCTTGTCATTCAGGTGCCATATGGGTGTCACCATCAGGCCAAGGGGAATGCGGATGATAGTGGGGGACCAGGGCATTGGGGCGATGCCTCCACCGCCACACCATCGGAGGTGCGAAGATGCACACGTTGACGATCGACCCTCGCGCACCGTGGTCGGTTCCGAATGCACTGGGAGCCTGCCATGTTCGTGCGTGACCATCTGCCCCGGCGCTCCCACGGCGTCGCCCGCCGGCTACCGGATCAGCGCGAACTGGTGGCCGCCTTCGGCGGTCATCCGAGTGATCCGGCGGACGATCACCCCCTGCTCGGCTGGGCCGCGACGCTCGCCGCGCTGCACCGCGGGCGACACCGCGATCCGCTCGCCGCAGCCGGAATAGATTGCCGCCGAGCGGAATTGGTCGCCACCATCGACGCGTGGGTGATCGACCAGCTGCCCGGGAAGCGGTCGGCCGATCATCTGCGCGCCGAATCCGTCGGCGCCACGGTCGACCGCATGGCCGCCGCGCACGTCCACGCCAGCCACCTGTTGCACACCGCCGAGAAGGTGTCCGACGAGCGGGTGCACGCCGCCTGGTACCGGCTGGCCCTGCTGGCCGACGAATGGACCGACCTGATCACCGGCGGCGTGCGCGAAACCGTGCGCGGCAGGAGACCGGCCTAGGCCGAAAACCCAACGGCGCTGCACTCGCCGCACTGCCCTGTGCGATACGGCGAGTCGGCGCTAGGGCATCGCCGTGCGGAGCGGTCGGTGTCCGCCTACTTCCCGAGGCTGCCCGTGCTGAGGAAGCCGAGCAGGTCGTGGCGGGTGATCACGCCGACGGGCTTGCCCTCTTCGACGACCATGAGCGCATCGGTGTCCGAGAGCGCCTTCGTCGCGGCGGAGATGGGCTCGCCCGAACCGATCAGCGGGAACGAGGGGCTCATGTGCTGGGCCACCGAATCGGTCAGGTGGGCCCGGCCCTCGAAGACCGCCGACAGCAGATCGCGTTCGGACACGCTGCCCGCGACCTCGCCGGCCATGACCGGCGGCTCGGCGCCGACCACGGGCATCTGGGACACGCCGTACTCGCGCAGGATCTCGATCGCGTCGCGCAGCGTCTCCGACGGGTGGGTGTGCACCAGGTCCGGCAGCGCGCCGGACTTGCCCCGCAGCACGTCACCCACGAGTGGTTCGGCGGTGCCGTCCAGCCGCTCGCGGAGGAAGCCGTAGGAGCTCATCCACTCGTCGTTGAAGATCTTCGACAGGTAGCCGCGACCTCCGTCCGGCAGCAGCACCACGACCACCGCGTCCGGATCGCGTCGAGCCACCTCGACGGCCGCGACGACCGCCATGCCGCAGGAACCGCCGACCAGCAGGCCCTCCTCGCGGGCCAGCCTGCGGGTCATGTCGAAGGAGTCCGCGTCGGAGACCGCGATGATCTCGTCCGGCACGGCGGGGTCGTAGGCCGACGGCCAGAAGTCCTCACCGACACCCTCGACGAGGTACGGCCGCCCGGTGCCGCCGGAGTACACCGAGCCCTCCGGGTCGGCGCCGATGATCTGGACCTTCCCGCCGGAGACCTCCTTCAGGTATCGGCCGGTGCCGGTGATGGTGCCGCCGGTGCCGACGCCCGCGACGAAGTGGGTGACCTTGCCGTCGGTGTCGCGCCAGATCTCCGGGCCGGTGGTCTCGTAGTGGCTGGCCGGACCGCCGGGGTTGGAGTACTGGTCGGGCTTCCACGCGCCGTCGATCTCGCGGACCAGGCGGTCGGAGACGCTGTAGTAGCTGTTCGGGTGGTCCGGCGGCACCGCGGTCGGGCAGACCACGACCTCGGCGCCGTAAGCGCGCAGCACGTTGCGCTTGTCCTCGCTCACCTTGTCTGGGCAGACGAACACGCAGTTGTAGCCGCGCTGCTGCGCGACCAGGGCCAAGCCGACGCCGGTGTTGCCGGAGGTGGGCTCGACGATGGTGCCGCCCGGCCGCAGCTTCCCGGACTGCTCGGCGGCGTCGATCATCTTCACCGCGATCCGGTCCTTCGAACTGCCGCCCGGGTTCAGGTATTCGATCTTGGCCGCGACCAGCCCCGCGTTCGGTCCCACGACCGAGTTCAACCGGACCAGCGGCGTGTTGCCGATGAGATCCACGACATGATCCGCGATGCGCATGGCCCCCATAGTTGCAGACGCACTAACTGTGAGTTCGCGCACGCCGCGCGCAGCGGCCTCGGAGTGCGCGCGAACCGGCGCCCGCAGCCTTAGGATCGCTGCCATGAGGCAGCCGAACATCGCCCGCGCCGCAACGCTTCTGGCCGGATCGGCGCTGGCTCTAGTAGTCGGATCCGGCGCGCAGGCGCAGGCGGCGACCGTCGAGTTCCCGCAGGTGCCGACGCTCGCGCGCGGCGGTCTGTGCTGGACCAGCATCCGCACCTGGGCCGACACCGGTCCCGAATGGCCGGGGCGCGCCATCCTCAACGTCCGCGCGCTCCCCGTGAACGGTATCGGGCCCGGTATCTACCCGCTGGCGCCGCTGTGCGAGGTCCGCACCACCGTCGCGTGGCGCAATGTGACCACCGGGGCGACGGGCAGCTACGACAACGTCGTGGTCACCGGCATCTACGGCAGCATCCAGTACGCGCTGTTCCAGGACACCGGCCCCGGCCTCGTCGAGGTCACCGTCTCCACCGACGCGGCGAGCATCCCCGCTCGTGGCTCCTTCTTGGTGCCGGGCTGAGGTAGCCGATCCGGTGTCGGCGACCCGGACGGGTACTTCCTGACGGGCCGACATGAGCTCGATCGGCCGGCGGTACCGCCAGCCGTTGCGTGGTGCTTGTCTCAGTCGCAGCCAGGCATCGCTCCAGGGCCGGTGAGTCGGCATTCGTAGCGCGAGCTCGCGCCGCGGGCGGGCCGGACGAGCCGCAACGGTGACGATCTTGCGGCGCGGAAAGCACCCAGGCGGAATTCGCGCCAACCGCGCCTGCGTCCGGCTATTTCATCTGCGTCCCCGCATTCTCGGGGATTGCCGCGATCACTCGGTCGACGGCGGGATTCTTGGTCAGCACTGCGGTGCCAGTGCACGCGGCACAAAATTCAGCCGGAAGTGTGGTCTGCAGGACCGTTTCCGGACCGTTGCCCGCTCAGTAACCTCATGGATCACGCCGGGTGGAAAGTGATCGATAATATGGCTGAAACGATTGACTTCATTTGGCGGCACGCTGCCGAGACCAGTCTTACAAAGGTGCAAAGTCGCACAGGAATACGGCGCTTCGCCGGGCGTGTCAATCGAGGTTCCTGTCATGGAGTGCACATGTTGATCAACGACTCTTCAGCTCCTGTTTCTGCCGAACATGTGGTGCTGACGGCTCCGGCCGCCTTTCCGGATTATGAGCGGCTGATCAGGCTGCTGAGGGACAGCGATAGCGCGACCCGGACGCTCGCGGCCTGGATCGGTGGGCCGGTATCGCTGGATGTGGTGGACAGGCACGATGACCGGCTTTTGCCCACCGAGTTCGCCGATCTCGATCTGTGGCGGCCTGAGCCGGTGCAACGACGGACGATACGTTTGCTGGACAAGCGTAAGCGTGTGCTTTCCGAGGCAACGGCAGCTGTAGCCCTCGGCCGGTTGCCCTACTGCATTGCCCGGGCGCTCCGGGACAGCGACACCCCGCTCGGATTGCTGCTGGCTTCGCTGCATCCCAAGCGGAACACGCTCAGCGTGGTACGCGCACCGGCACCTGGCAACCAGCAGGGCAGCCCTTTGTTCGACATCACCGCTCGGCTGGACGTGGGTGGCCTCCCGGTCGCGGTGGTGAGCGAGCGATATCTGTTGGAGGGCTGCTGTGACGAGAGGGAGGCATCGGCGTGTTGATCACCGGCGCCGGAACCTCGGGAGGACCACCGTGCTCGTCTGGGATTGTGCACGGCGCACAACACTCGGTTGAAAGTATGGCCTGCAGGACCGTTTCCGGCCCGCCGTCCGCTCAGTAACCTCATGGGCCACGCCAGATGGAAAGTGATCGAGGATATGGCCGAGGTGCTTCGATATGTCGTCTGCCGACAGGCCGGTGGCCGACCAATTTCTCACCGGTGCCCAGGGCATCTATACGGTGCGAAGTCGGTCTCCATCGGTACCGGTTGCGGTTGCGGGGGCGGTGGCCAAGGATCGAATCCGCCCACCTGCTCGACCATGCCGGGGGCGCGACTCGTGCGGTTGGGAAGCCGCCGAGTCGGCACTGCGATATCCGAGGGCACCGCATCGCGGACACCTCCCGCGGAAGGTTTACCAATGACGATCTCCCCCATCCGGCCCGATCAGCGACGGCCATCCCGTATACCGGCCATGGCCGATGCCAACGTGGTCGCCATCCTCGCGGATATCGCACGAACATTGAAGGCGCGCGAACTCGAGATCACTGAGCGCATGAGTGCCCTGATGGCCCGCGAAATAGCTAATCTGGCCGACGATCCGCAACTGGCGGAAACCCTCGAAGCCAGTGTGCACGGCAATGTCTCCACCGTCATCCATGTTCTGGCCAACGACATACCCGTCGACCATCTGCAACCCACCACCGCGGCCGTCGAATACGCGCGGCGACTGGCTCAGCGCGAGGTGCCATCCAATTCTCTGGTACGTGCCTACCATATGGGGCAGAACGAGATGCTGCGCATCTACTACGACGAGATCGATCGACGCGCCGTGTCCGCACCGCTGGCATTGGCCGTAGTCAAACGGCTCACGGAAATCATCTACAGCTATATCGAGTGGATCACGCTCTATGTCTTCGATGCCTACGAGGCCGAGCGTAGCCGGTGGTCGAGTTTCCGCGGGAGCGTGCGATCCTCCACCGTGCACGCCGTGCTCGCCACGGACACACCGGACACCGCCGCCTTCGAAGCCGAGACCGGCTATCGACTGAGCCGAACCCACCTTGCGGTCATCCTGTGGCGCCCCGGCCCCGAACAGCCGAACACACTGAATCTACTGGACACCCAGGCGCGCGCGATCGCCCGTGGCCTGCACACCGACAGCCCTCCGCTGGTCACAGCCATCGATCGGCACACCGCATGGGCCTGGCTGCCGTTCGGCTCGCGCGAACCGATTACCAACACAACCGAGCTGCGCTCGAGGGTGCATATCGCCGACGATACGCAGCTGGCCGTCGGACTGCCCGGCGAGGGCCTCGACGGATTCCGTCGCTCACATCAGCAGGCCCGCGCCGCCTATTTCGTCGCGACCGTGCCCGGCACCCCGTCTCCTCCGCCAGTCGTCGGCTTCGGGGACCCGGGCGTCGCCGTGACCTCCCTGCTGGCCAAGGATCTGGACGCCGCCAGAGCCTGGGTCCGCGAGGTCTTGGGTGAACTCGCTGATGACACCGACCAAGCAGCAATCTTGCGCCGCACACTCAGCACCTACTACGCAACCAGCGAAAGCCATGTGCACACCGCCGAGAGCCTCACTCTGCACCGCAACACCGTCAAATACCGCGTCACCAAAGCCATCGAGGCCACGCGCAGCGGCACTGTCCCGCACGACAAACTCGATATCGCATTGGCCCTCCAGATCTGCCGTCTCCTCGGTGCGAGGGTCCTGCGGCGGCCCACCTGACATTTCCGTTCGTTCGGATCGGCGGGCCCCCTGTCCGACCACGAAAACGTCTGCATTCCCACAATGCCGACACCTCGACCGCTCTTTCCGCCGTGCCGGAATGATCCTGTTCAAGCCGCGAGAACGCGGCGAGCGGGAAGGTCCGCCACTACGTCGTTGCTGTTGACCCACTCACGGCGATGCAGGAAGCCAACTATCAGGCCAGGTCATCGAACGGCGGCACCATCGGCGGGGTAACCGGTCACGTGGCCGGAACGACCACCGGACGCACCATCGGAGGCGTGCTCGGCGCGGCGGCCAGCGGGACGGTCGGGCCTCCGTGGCGGCCCGCGGAATGTATCAGGGGCCGCCTGCGATGGGCGTTCAGATCGAACTTCCCGACCCTGGCCGCTATCGGAGCGCCACCCTGACGCGGTCGTACACGCGGTCGAGTTGCACACATGCACGGCGTGAACCGTGCGTTGTCACGCTTCCACCCTTGGGACCCGTGAGCGGCATGAGCAGATCTCAGCTCTCACCGAACACTAGTAAACGGAAGATCCACGCGTCGCTTCGCCGCATGCGCTGGGCAGGAGAGGAAGATCTTGATCCAGGAACAACCAGTCGTCCGCATTCTTGCCGGAGTGACGGGACGCAGCCTTGCGCTGATGGTGGGAATGACCAGCGGCGCGATGGATGCCATGACCGCTCGGAGAGCAGAACTCGGTCACAGCGGGATGCCCGCCGCCCAACTGCAGCCGATTGTGCTCGGTGTGAGCGGTGGTGCAATCGGAGCCGCAGCGGTTGCCATGCGGATGACGCGTGACGAGACACGCCAGTTCGCGGTAGATCATTCCCAGGAGCACGTGCTAGGCCAGAGGAACTTTCGTGCTCTGCTGTCCCGACGGACACTGTATCCCGATGCCCGCGTTCGCGATCTCGCCCACGCCCTCGTCGGCGATCGAACGTTCGCCGACTTCGCCCTCACCGCGGAAGTGCGCGAAAAGCAACCATCCGGAGTGACATCCTCGCTGATCATTCCGGTCTACTCCGCAAAGCACGGCACGCTGCTCCTGCCGCGCGACCTTCCGAAGCTCGGACTTTCCGACCTTCCCGTCGCCGACGCCATCGTCGCGGCAACCCGCATACCTGGAGCTCTGCCGGCAGCAGCGGGGCTCGACGAAATTTTCGACGGCGGCTGCCAGTACCGCGTCCCGCACGAAATCTTCTCGCCACACCCTGCCTTGATCTTGGACTTGTACGGGCCGCAGCCATACGACAGCCGCGGCGGACTGATTTTTCCCCTCCTCCACCCATCGTTACCGATGATCCCCCGTCGTCCACGCCCCTTCCGGCACAGGCCCCTGCACGAGTCGACCATTTTCGCCAACCAACCGTACGGCGCCGCCCTCAAGGAACCTGCGCATCGATCCGGCGAACTCTTCGACCGGGGCTACGAGATCGCGGCGACATGGATCCAGTCGCGGACCGTCGACCAGCTTCTCGCCATCGTCGACCCACATGTTCTCGGTCTGACGAAGGAAGCACCGTTCTCCTCTGACAGCACTCACTCGAACGCATAGGGCACATCCTTCATGCCGACCGGGCAAGACCGATGGGGCGTGCGGCCATCGCGCCCAGCTCGGCGCACAAGAGCCTCGGACGCGCTCAGACCCGAGTGGGCGGCGAGATTTCGTAAAATTCCCGGCGTGAGCGCACCTCAGTTCCGCTGGCGCACCGCGGCGATGACCGGGGCCGCGGCCGTGCTCGCCGGCTCCGGTGCGGGAACGGCGTGGTGGGCGACCTATCGCCTGCTCATGGCGCAGGCGGGCGTCGCGCGCGGCATGATCGGCCGGGACACCTCCAAGCCGCCGGAAGCCGACGGCATCTATACCGCGGGCTGCGCGGAGCCCGAGCCGTGGCGGCCGGGCAAGCACGCCGACCTGCATCTGATGATCTTCGGCGACTCCACCGCGGCGGGGCTCGGCTGCACGGTGGCCGACGAGGTGCCCGGCGTTCGCCTGGCCCGCGGACTCGCCGAGGCGACCGGGCGGCGGATCCGTCTGAGCACCAAAGCGATCTCCGGGGCCACCTCCAAGGGCTTGGCCGGTCAGGTGGACGCGATGTTCGTCGCGGGCCCACCGCCGGATGCGGCGGTCATCCTCGTCGGCGCCAACGACGTGACCAAGAAGCACTCGATCCGGGCCTCCGCGCGCAGACTCGCCGCGGCGGTCGCCCGGTTGCGCCGCGCCGACGCGGTGGTGGTGGTCGGCACCTGCCCGAACCTGGGCATCGTGACCGCCATCCCGCAGCCGCTGCGCACCGTCGTGCAGAACTGGAGCACGCGGCTGGCCAAGGCGCAGCACGTGGCGACGACGGTGGCGGGCGGGCACCCGGTGCGGATGGGCTACCTGCTCGCGCCCGAGTTCCGCGCCGCGCCCGAGCTCCTGTTCGCCGCCGACGGATTCCACCCCTCGGCCGCGGGCTACGAACTGGCCGCGGCGAAATTGCTGCCGGTGCTGCTGGACGCGCTGGGCGGGACGCGTGCTTCCGGTACTCGGCGACGGGACGTAGATTCGGTAAGAACCCACGAGTAACAAAAGGGTTCGCCAGAACCGTCCGACCCAAGGAGTCCTCATGCCCGAGGCCGTCATCGTTTCGACCGCACGCTCCCCGATCGGCCGTGCCCGCAAGGGTTCGCTGGTCGACCTGCGGCCCGACGATCTGACCACGCAGATTGTGCGGGCAGCGCTCGACAAGGTGCCTGCCCTGGACCCCGCCCAGATCGACGACCTGATCCTGGGCTGCGGCTCGCCGGCCGGTGAGCAGGGCTTCAACCTCGCCCGCGTCGTCGCCGTGCAGCTCGGCTACGACTTCGTGCCCGGCACCACGGTGCACCGCTACTGCGCTTCGTCGCTGCAGTCCACCCGGATGGCGTTCCACGCGATCAAGGCGGGCGAGGGTGATGTGTTCATCTCCGCCGGTGTGGAGACCGTGTCGCGGTATGTGAACGGTTCGGCCGACAGCTGGCCGAACACACAGAACCCGCTGTTCGCCGAGGCGCAGGCGCGCACCGCGAAGACCGCGGAGGGCGGCGCGGGCATCTGGCACGACCCGCGCGAGGACGGCCTGATCCCCGACGTCTACATCGCGATGGGCCAGACCGCCGAGAACGTGGCGACCTCCACCGGCATCACCCGCGAGGACCAGGACCGCTGGGGCGTGCGCTCGCAGAACCGCGCCGAGGAGGCCATCAAGAACGGCTTCTTCGCCCGCGAGATCACCCCGGTGACGCTGCCGGACGGCACCGTGGTCAGCACCGACGACGGCCCGCGCGCGGGCGTCACCTACGAGGCGGTCTCCGGGCTGAAGCCGGTGTTCCGTCCGGACGGCACCATCACCGCGGGCAACTGCTGCCCACTCAACGACGGCGCCGCCGCGCTGGTCGTCATGAGCGACACCAAGGCCGAGGAACTCGGTTTGACGCCGCTGGCGCGGATCGTGTCCACCGGCGTGTCGGGTCTGTCGCCGGAGATCATGGGCCTGGGCCCGATCGAGGCCTGTAAGCGCGCGCTGGCGCTGGCGGGCAAGACCATCGACGACATCGACCTGGTCGAGATCAACGAGGCGTTCGCGGTGCAGGTGCTCGGCTCGGCCCGGGAGCTGAAGATCGACGAGGACAAGCTGAACGTCTCCGGCGGCGCGATCGCGCTGGGCCACCCGTTCGGCATGACCGGCGCCCGGATCACCACCACGCTGATCAACAACCTGCAGACCCACGACAAGCAGTTCGGTCTGGAGACGATGTGCGTCGGCGGCGGTCAGGGCATGGCGATGGTCATCGAGCGCCTGAGCTGACCCGGATACGAGAAGGGCGGTCACCGGAACTCCGGTGACCGCCCTTCCGCTGCACGGCTAGTCGTTCTGGAAGTAGCTCAGCAGTCGCAGGATCTCGACGTACAGCCAGACCAGGGTGACGGTGAGGCCGAGGGCCACGCCCCAGGCCGCCCGCTCCGGAGCCTGCGCGCGGATCAGCTGATCGGCGGCGTCGAAGTCGAGCAGGAAGCTGAACGCGGCGATGGCGATGACCACCAGGCTGAACACGATGGCCAGCGGGCCGCCGTCGCGCAGGCCGAGGCCGCCGTCGATGAAGAAGCTCGCGACCAGGTTGCCCAGCATCAGCACCAGGATGCCGATCATGGCGCCGACGATGATCCTGGTGAAGCGGGGCGTCACCCGGATGGCGCCGGTCTTGTAGACCACCAGCATGCCCGCGAAGACACCGAACGTGCCGAGCACCGCCTGACCGATCAGCGCGCTGCCGCCGACCCCGCCGAACTCGACATTGGTGAACATGAACGACAGCGCACCGAGGAACAGGCCCTCGGCGACGGCGTAGGACAACACGAGGACGGGGTTGTCCATCTTGTTCGCGAAGGTCGCCACCAGCACCAGCACCAGGCCGACCAAGCCGCCGACGATCACGAACAACGGCGCGAGCGAGGTGTTCGCGTTGGTGAGGCCGTAGGAGACGATGGCGGACAGGGCGAGCACCGCGAGGGTGATACCCGTCTTCGTCACCACATCGTCGATGGTCATCGACCGGGTGGTGGCCGGAGCCTGCTGATAGGGCTGCGGGTGCTCGCCGTACTGCTGCGGATACCGGCCGTACTGGTTGCCGAACTGTCCCGCGGAGGTCACGCCCGAACCGAAGCTGGCGTATCCACCGCCCTCCTGCCTTGGCAGGTTCCTGAAAACCGGATTGCTCGTGGTACGCATTGAACGGCGTCCCTTTCTGGAGTCGTTGCCGCTGTTCATCGAGTTCGTTCACTCGATATCCAACTGCCCTGTCCAACGTTTGTCATCCGTCGCGAGTTCCCGGAGAGTCTCGCCGAGACGGACAATTCGGACTCTACCGCTGCCGTGAGTCGTGCAGGCCACGCACCGAGCGAGTCACGGTGAACTTCCGGTTGCGGCCGACCACTTCGGTCCGGCCCACCATCCGTTCGACCACGGCCCGATAGTTCAGATGCGAGTTGTACACCGTCCACAGCTCCCCGCCCGGGCGCAGCACCCGCCCGGTCTCGGCGAACATCTTGATCGCCGATCCGGTGTGCACGGCCGCGCCGACATGGAACGGCGGATTGCACAGCACGAGGTCGGCGCTGTTGTCCGCGGCGGCGGACATGGCGTCGTCACGCACGGCGCACACCCGGTCGGCGACGCCGTTCGCCTCGGCGGTCGCCCGCGCCGAGGCGACGGCGGCCGCGGATTGATCCGTGGCGGTCACTTTGATGCCCGGCCGCGCCGTGGCCAGCGCGACGGCCAGGATGCCGGTGCCACAGCCCAGATCGATGGCGTCGCGGGCGTCCGGCTTCATCAGTTTCAGGTGCTCGAGCAGGAATCTGGTGCCGATGTCCAGGCGCGCCCCGGAGAAGGCCGCGCCGTGCGCGACCACATCGAGACCGAGTTCGTCAAGCCGATCGCGCACCGGAAACGGCCGATCCGCCACGGGTTTGGGGCCGGTCACCAG
This sequence comes from Nocardia gamkensis NBRC 108242, assembly GCF_001612985.1. GTDB lineage: Bacteria > Actinomycetota > Actinomycetes > Mycobacteriales > Mycobacteriaceae > Nocardia > Nocardia gamkensis. Next base: position 51,282 of record NZ_BDBM01000021.1, read on the forward strand.
CAGCGTTCGCGACTTCTGCCTGCCACGGCTGGCACGCACCTCGGAGAACGATTGCGCCAGAACGTCGTTCATCGACTTGGTCAGATACTTGTCCCGCCCGCCCGCGAACACCTCGACCGCCGGATCCGCGTAACGCGCGATGGCATCGGCGACCTCGGCCAGCCCGGCCAGCACCCGGGGCAGGCGAAGCAGCACCACCCTGGCATCACGCAGCAACCCGGGGCCGAGCGGGTGCGCCGTGTAGCGATCCGACAGACCCGCCGCACGGGCGTTGTTGGCAAGGGCGAGTTCACCGGTGAGCAGATCCTGATGCACCCGGACGTCGCGCAGATCGTGCCCCGCGATGGCGCCGAGAGTCAGCGCACCGTAGGCGTCACCGATAACGGCTACCTTCCCGCTATCCGCAGTCGCCAGGGCATCGGCCGCGACGTCGAGGATCAGCCGATCGGCGGCGTCGACGGCGTAGAGGTTCAGTGCCTCCACGTCCGGATACCGCCGCAGCCGGCTCAGTACGTCCTCGACATCTCCCACACCTCAAGTGTGCTAGATCGTTGCCGAACAGTCGCGCCCACCCCGCCCAATCGTTCTCGCGGCCTTCTCCGCAGCGCGGCTCGCGCACTGAACCGCTGCGGGACAAGCGGTTCGGCAGACACCGCGTTCCCGATCGCCGGCACGCCGCGCCCGACCACAGGCGAATCAGCCGCAACGCCCTCCGGTTACGCCATCCGGCGCGTTTCGCTGAGTAGCATCGGGCCATGCGCAACAGGATGGTGCTCATGGTCGCGGTCGCGACGGCACTGCTCGCGGGCTGCGGTGACGGCGACTCGCAACCGGACCTCCCGGTCGCCTCCAGCACCGCGACGCCCGCCGCGGTCGCGCAGGCCCCTGTGCCGGGGGACACCGCGCCGAAGCAGGGCAAGCCCTCCGGCGACGCCGCGCTCACGGTGACCGACGTTCGCCTGGGGCGTCAGCCCGGCTTCGATCGCGTGGTCTACGACCTCGGCGGGGTCGGCACGCCCGGCTGGCTCGTCCGGTACACCGACCGTGCCGTGCAGGACGGCAGCGGCAATCCGGTGGACGTCGCGGGCCGGTCGATCCTGGAAGTGCGCATTCTCGGGTCGGCCTACCCGTTCGACAGCGGCGTGACGCCGTACGAGGGTCCCGACCCCGCCGTGAACCCGGAGGTCCCCGGCATCGCGGGCGTCTACCGGACGACCGTGTTCGAGGGCGTGACCCAATCGTTCATCGGCATACAGGCCGACCGGCCCCCGTTCACCGTCACCGCGCTCTCCAACCCGACCCGGCTCGTCGTGGACATCGCGCACTCCTAGATACGGGTACCACCAACGGGTATCCGAGCAGGGGTAGACTGGGCGCTCGTGGTCGAACGCCGCATACTCGATGCCACCGGGCCCGCCCGGCTGCTGGGGATGCTCGCACTGCTCGCCGGGGTGGTCGTCATGCATTCGGCGGTCTTCGGGTCCTCGGGCCACGTCCACGCCGCCGGTGCGCACGCCGCGCCGGCGCTCGCTTCCGGAGCACCGGCCGACGGCCTCGGACGACATGCCGCAATCCGCGATATCTCCGGTCACGATGTAGCCCGGTCGAGCCACGCGACATCCGACAGCCGCGAACGGGTAACGCTCCCGCACTGCGCGGGCGGCGGGTGCGACGGCGCGCACAGCGCGCTGCACAGCTGTGTGTTCATCCTGACCGGCCTGAGCGCGCTGGCCGCGTTGGTCCTGCTCTACCGGATGGCTGTCGATCGTCCCGGCGGCGGCGCGGCCGCGGCACTGGCGGGCGCGGCGGGAACGACCGCCGCCATGGACCGTGCTCACCTTGGCCGAACTGGCGATTCTGCGGATCTGACAGGTCCTCCGCGGCCGTGTGTCCGAACCACGGTCGCGGCGTTGTCCACTCCGTCCCTCAGACTTCGCACCTCGCAAGGAGCAACCCATGTTGATCACTCGCACCCGCTCGATCCTCGCCCTCGTCGCGATCGCAGCGGTGAGCCTCACCGGATGCGGCGACGCCGACACCGGGCACACCACCGAGCACGGCACCTCGACAACCGCCTCGGCCGTCACGAGCGCGCCCGCACGCGCGGAGTCCGACGACGCCGACGTGATGTTTCTGCAGATGATGTATCCGCATCACGCCCAAGCCGTGGAGATGGCGCGGCTGGTGCCGAGCCACACCGACAACCCGCAGTTGCGGACGCTCGCCACGCAGATCGAGCAAGCTCAAGCGCCGGAGATGCAGCAGATCACCGCCCTCCTGCAAAGCTTCGGCAAGCCGGCTCCCACCGCGAACGAAGGGCACGGCGGCCACGGGATGCCCGGCATGATGTCGGCCGAGCAGATGACCGCGCTGCAGGCGGCCTCCGGTCCGGACTTCGACCGTCAGTGGCTGACCATGATGATCGAGCACCACGCGGGCGCGATCACCATGTCCGAAACGGAACTGGCCGAAGGCCGCAATGCCGACGCGAAGGCGCTCGCCGAGACGATCATCGCCGCTCAGCGGACCGAGATCGAGCAGATGCGCACCATGCTCGGCCAGCGCTGAACCCCACCCCGCGCCGATATCGGTTGGCCATCGATATCGGCGCGGCCGGGCGTGTCCCGCCCGCGCGACGTACGGTCGGAATGTCCGGCGTGCCTGCTGTCCCGGCCGGACTTTCGAGGGGAGTAAGGGGACCGACCATGCGACGACTCGAACGCGCGGGCCTGCTGGCCGCCGCGGTGGCCACCACGGCCGGCGTGCTGCTCATCGGCGCCTGCGCACAGCAAGTTTCCGGCACGGCGGAGGTCAACCGGACCGACCTGGCCGCGTACGCCTCGGAGGTCACTTCCTCCTCGGCCGCCGCCTCCTCGTCCAAAGCAGCGGCCGTCGAACGCGCGACCGGATCGGCGTGCGACGCCTTCCTGGCCGCGAACGGCAGCTCGGTACGGGCATTCAACGATTACATCGATGCCAGCAACGCGAAAGGCCGCGGCGATCCCGATACGAACGGCAAAGCCGACACCGCGGTGTCGACGCTGCGCAACAACGCGCGCTCGGTCGACCAGAAGGTGACCAGAGAGGTGCCGTCCGTGGTCGCCGACCCGCTGCGCGCCTACCGCGACGACACGAACGCCCTGGCCGACACGCTGGCCCGTCGCGCCGACACCGACACTCTGAACGCGGTGATCGACCGGTTCAACGCCACCAAGAACACCGCGCTGACCGCCTGTCAGGGGCACGGCACCCGCTGACGGGCAACGCTTCCGGGCGACACCAGGCTCAGCGCGACCCAGCCAGTCCGGCGCGGCCCAGCCGATCCGGCGCGGCCCAGCCGATCCGACGCGGCCCAGCCGATCCGACGCGGCCCAGCCGATCCGACGCGGCCCAGCCGATCCGACGCGGCCCGGCCAGTCCGGCGCGGCCCGGCCAGTCCGGCGCGTCGATCACCCTCACGCCGAGCGGGACTTCCATCCGCTCCCACCGCGCGCGGCGGCGGCCCACCCCGCTCCGTCCGAACAGGCCAAGACGCCGAACCGAAGCCGACGAGGTGGTGCCGGACCGCGTTGCGGCGCACGCCACCGGACGGCCTGAGCGGCGCGCGAAGCCGGTGCAGCCGCCTTCTCATCGGTGAAGAATCCCGCCGCACGGCTATAGCATCTGGCGCGTTACTGCCACGCGGAACGGGACGAAGATATGACCAGCGGTATCCGGAATCCTCGTCCACCCGCTCGGAACAGCCGTCGCCGCAGATCAGCCGACTCCGCCACGCCGACGTTCACCGCCCTGCTGGCCGCCGCGGCGGAGCACAATCCCGACGGCGTCGCGGTTCTGGACGGCGACACCACGATCACCTACCGCGACCTCGACGCCCGCTCGTCCCAGCTGGCCCGCACGTTGATCTCGGCGGGCGCGGGTCCCGAAACAGCTGTGGCGGTGGCGCTTCCGCGATCCCTCGAATCGGTACTCGCGGTGTGGGCGATCGCCAAGACCGGCGCCGCCTTCGTTCCGATCGATCCGGCGCTTCCGTTGTCGCGCATCACGTTCCAAGTGATCGACAGCGGTGCCGCGCTGGGGCTGACCCGGACCGGGCTCGCGACGACGCTGCCCACCGAGGTGCACTGGCTCGCGCTGGACGACGCGGAAGTGATCGCGCGGGTAGCGGCGAACCCCGCGAACCCGATCGCGTACTTCGAACGGACGGCGCGAGTTCGAGCCACCCACGCGGCCTACCTGATCTATACCTCGGGATCTACCGGACGCCCGAAAGGCGTCGCCGTCACCCATGCGGGGCTCGCCCCGCTGTGCACCGAATTGGCCGCGCGGCACAGGTTGGACAAAGACTCGCGGGTACTGCACTTCGCGTCACCGAGCTTCGACGCCTCGATTCTGGAGCTGCTGCTCGCGATCTGCTCCGCGGCGACTCTCGTGATCGCCCCGCCCGGCCTCTACGGCGGCACCGCCTTGGTGGAACTGCTCGCGCGGCACGCGATAACCCATGCCTTCCTCACCCCGTCCGCGCTGGCCACGATCGAGCCTGCCGGACTGCCGGCCCTGCGGTCGGTCCTGGTCGGCGGTGAGCCCTGTCCCCCGATGTTGCCGCAGCATTGGGCTACCGACGGCCGCCTGTTCCACAATGCCTACGGCCCTACCGAATCCACCATCGTGGCGACACTCAGCCCGGCGCTGTCGCCGGACACGCCGGTCACCATCGGATCTGCCGTGCCGGGCACGCGCTGCCAGGTGCTCGATCATCGGCTGCGGCCGGTCGGCATCGGCGTCGTCGGCGAGCTGTACGTGGCCGGACCCGGCGTGGCGCGGGGATATCACGGACGCCCCGATCTGACCGCGCAACGGTTCCTCGCCGATCCGTTCGGACCGCCCGGTTCCCGGATGTACCGCACCGGCGATCTCGTCCGGCGCACCGCCACCGGTGATCTCGATTATTTCGGAAGGGCCGACGACCAGGTCAAGGTCCGTGGCTTCCGCATCGAGCTCGGCGAGATCGACGCGATCCTGTCGACGCAGCCCGGCGTCCGGCTGGCGGTGACCGTCGACCGCAAGACCGCCGTGGGCGAGACCACGCTCGCCGCGTTCGTCCAGCCCGAGCCGGGACACGCCCCGGACCCCACCGCTCTGGCCGGCGCGCTCGCCGCGCTGCTGCCGAAGTACATGGTGCCCAACACGATCACCGTCGTCGAACGGATCCCGCGCACTCCCACGGGCAAGGCCGATCGGCCCGCACTGCGTCTGCGCGCCCTCGACGAGCCGGACTATCGGCCCGCCGCCGACCTCGGCGAGGAAACGGTCGCCGAGGTCCTCGCCCGCGTGCTGGGCAGGGAGCGGTTCGGCGCCGACGCCGATTTCTTCGCAGCGGGCGGGAATTCGCTGCTGGCGACGCAAGTCGCCGCGCGGTTGAGCGAAATCTGGCGGCTGCGCATTCCGCCGCGACTGGTGTTCGACCATCCCACCGTCGCGGGCTTGTCGAAGGCGATCCGCTCGCAGCAATTCGACACGGCGCGCCCGGTTCTGCGTGCGCGAACCCGGCCGGAACGCATCCCCCTGTCCCCCGCCCAGCTGCGGTTCTGGCTGCGCAACCAGTTCGACACGACGTCCTCGGTGGACAACATCGGCTTCGCGCTGCGGCTGTCGGAGCTGGACGTGCCCGCCTTGCGCGCGGCGTTCGCCGATACCGTCGAACGGCACGAGTCGTTGCGCACCAGATACCCCGCCGACGAAACCGGACCGCGACAGTTGATCCTCGACACCGAACGGGTGGTCGAGGATTTCGCGGTCGAGGAACTGTCCGACAACGCGGTGCCCGGCAGGGTACGCGCGATCCTGCGGCACGGGTTCGACGTAGCGGCCGAGGTGCCGCTACGTGTCCGGCTGCTGCGCACTCCCACCGAGTACGTGCTGGTCTGCGCCTTGCACCACATCTGCGCCGACGGGTCCTCGCTGGCGCCGCTGGCCCGCGACGTGGCCCTGGCCTACGCCGCCCGGAGCGCGGGCGCCGCTCCGGCCTGGCAGCCGCCGGACGTCCAGTACGCCGACTACGCCCTGTGGCAGCGGGATCTGCTCGGTTCCCGCGACGACCCGGATTCGCCGCTCTCGCGGCAACTGGCGTACTGGACCGGCGAGCTGGCAGGCCTGCCCGACGAACTCGACCTGCCCGCCGACCGGCCGCGCCCGCCGGTGGCCACGCTGCGCGGCTCGGCCACCCAGCGGACGGTGCCCGCGACCCTGCACCGCGACCTGCTCACCGTCGCCCGCGCACACCGGGCGACGCTGTTCATGGTGATGCGCTCGGCGCTCGCCGTGCTGCTGTCCCGCCTGTCCGGCAGCACCGACATCGCGATCGGCGTGCCGATGACGAACCGGGCCGAGCCCGCGCTCGCCGACGTCGTCGGCATGTTCGTCAACACGACCGTCTCCCGGACCGGGATCGAGCCCGCGGAGAGTTTCACCGCCCTGCTGCGGCGCACCAGGGAGCGGGATCTGGTCAACTTCGCGCACTCCGAGGTGCCCTTCGAGCACGTGGTCGACGCGGTCGATCCGACCCGCTCGCCCGGGCGACACCCGCTCTACCAGGTCGGCTTCGCGTTCCAGAATTTCACGCAGGCCACCCTGCAGCTGTCGGGGCCCAGCGTGTCGTTCCTCGATGTGGACGCCGACACGGCGAAGACCGACCTGCACATCGGTGTGGTCGACACCCGCGACGCAGACGGCGAGCCGGGCGAGATCATCATCCGATTCGGTTACAGCACCGACCTGTTCGACGAACACACCGTGCAACGTTTCCTCGACGGTTACATCCGCATCCTGCTCCAGGTCGCGGCCGACCCCGGTGCCGTCGTCGGTGACATCGACATCATGGACCCGGTCGAGCACAAGCGCATCCGTTCCTGGGGCGCAGGAGCCGAGCACGAGGTCCCGGCAGAGCCGCTCACCGCCGCGACGGCGCGGCAGGCCGCGGCGACCCCGGACGCGATCGCCGTGGTCTGCGGAACCGAGACCCTCACCTACGCGCGACTGCGCGAGCGGACCGCCCGCCTGGCGCGCTGGCTGATCGAACGGGGCGTGGGTCCGGAGACCGTCGTTGCGGTGGCGATGCGGCGGTCGATCCAGCAGGTGGTCGCGCTGAACGCGATCGTGGAGGCGGGCGCGGCATGGGTGCCGATCGATCCGGGCCATCCCGCCGAGCGCATCCGCTACGTGCTCGAATCGGCGGCGCCGCGATGCGTGCTCACCACCGCCGCCGACGGCTTCACGGCCGCCGAGGCCTACGACGTCGACACCTTGGACCTCGACCGCTTCGGTCCTGAGCCCGTGGCCGACGCCGAGCGCCGAGCGCCATGGCGCGCCGACCAGCCCGCCTACCTCATCTACACCTCCGGCTCGACCGGCCGCCCCAAAGGCGTGGTGGTCGGCCATCGGGCGATCGTGCACCAACTCGCCTGGATGCAGGCCGAATACGACGTCGACGCCACCGACGTCTATCTGCACAAGACGCCCGCGACCTTCGACGTGTCCCTGTGGGGCTACTTCCTGCCGCTGCGCGCGGGCGCGCGGCTGGTCCTGGCTGGCCCGGACGAGCATCGCGATCCGGCGGCGCTGGTCCGGCTGATCGCCGAGCACCGGGTGACGCTCACCGATTTCGTTCCCGCGATGCTCACCGTCTTCGCCCAGCACGCGAGCGAGGACGAACTGTCCTCGCTGCGCGCGGTCTTCGTCATCGGTGAAGCGCTGCCTCCGGAGACCGCACGGGCTTTCGCGAGCGTGGCCCGGGCCGACTTGCACAACCTGTACGGACCGACCGAGGCCGCGGTGAGCATCACGCAGCACGCCGTCTCGGCTGCCGACCGCACCGCTCCCGGCGTTTCCATCGGTGTGCCGGAATGGAATTCGCGCTGCCACGTACTGGACGACCGTCTGCGGCCGGTTCCGGTGGGCGTGGCGGGCGAACTCTACCTGGGTGGAGTTCAGCTGGCCCGCGGCTATCACGGCGCGCCCGGCCTGAGCGCGACCCGGTTCGTCGCCGATCCGCTGCACCCCGGCGAGCGGATGTACCGGACCGGCGACCTGGTGCGCTGGAACCGCGGCGGCACACTGGACTACTTGGGCCGCACCGACTTCCAGGTCAAGGTCCGCGGCCATCGCATCGAACTCGGCGAGATCGAAGCGGCCTTGCTGGCCGATCCGGCGGTCGGCCGGGCCGCGGTGGCGGTCAAAGGCTCCGATGCGGGAGACCGGCTGGTCGGCTACGTGGTTGCCGCGCCGGGGGCCACGGTCGATCCGGACGCGGTGCGTCACTCGGTGGCCCGGGTGCTGCCCGGTTACATGGTGCCGTCGGCGGTGCTGGCGCTCGACACGTTCCCGGTGAACACCAGCGGGAAACTCGACCGCGCCGCGCTGCCCCAGCCGGTGTTCACCGCACGCGCCGGCGTGCGCCCCGGCACCCCCCTGGAGCGCACGATCGCGGAAGTCTTCGCCGATGTGCTCGCCGTGTCCCCGATCGGGGTGAGCGACGACTTCTTCGAACTCGGCGGATCGTCACTGCTCGCGTTCACCTTGCACCAGCGGCTGTCGGACCGGCTGCGGCGCGACGTGCCCATGTCGGCGATTCTCGCGGCCCCGACCGTCGGCGGCCTCGCGGCGCGGCTGACCGGCGAGTGCGCGCCCGCCGCGCCGACGCCGGAACGCGACGCCGTTCTCGAGCCGGAGATCGGCATCGCGGGCTGCGCACCCGCGCACAGCGGGCCGCCGCAGGAGGTCCTGCTCACCGGCGCGACCGGCTTTCTCGGCGCGCACCTGCTGCAAGAACTGCTGGATCGCACCGAGGCGCGCGTGTGGTGCGTGGTGCGCGCCGACGACGCCGAAGAGGGCATCGACCGGATCCTGAATGCGCTGAACCACTACCGGCTCTCGGGGACGACCGCCGCGGAGCGGATCGTCGTCGTCGCGGGCGATCTCACCGCACCGCGCCTCGGCTTGGATCCTGCCGACTACGACTGCCTGGCCGACAGTATCGATGCGATCTACCACAACGGCGCGCGCGTCAATCACGTCGACCCCTACGCCCGGCTACGGCAGGCCAACGTGGAGGGCACCCGGGAGTTGTTGCGGCTGGCCACCACTCGCCGGGTGAAACCGTTCCATCTGATCTCCACGATGGGCGCGGCCGTCGGCGCCGCACCGGAATCTCCGGTCGTCGCCGAGGGCGTCCGCTTGCGTGCCGACCAGGTGCCAGGGAACGGCTATCTGGCGTCCAAATGGGTTGCCGAGGAACTGGTCCGCCAGGCGGGTGAGCGCGGGCTGCCGATCGCCATCTACCGGCCGGGCACCATCTGCGGCTGCCCGGAGGTCGGGGTGAACAGCCCGGACGATTCGCTGTGGAACATGGTCCGCGCCGCCGTGATGCTCGGTATGGCGCCCGATGTGGGCGACGCCACCGTCTCACTGGTTCCGGTGAGCTATGTGGCGGGCGCGGTGGTGGAGATTTCGGCCCGACCGCGCCCGGAAACCGTGTTTCACCTGGTCAATCGGGCCCCCGTCGCGGTCGGCGACATTCTCGCCAGTCTGCGCGCCCACGGGCTGCCGGTGGCGACGATGCCGGAGGACGCCGTGCGCGCGGGTCTGGTCAGGGAAGCGCGCCGCCGTGACGCGCTCGGCGACGATTCGCTGGTGCGCGCGGCGCTGCTGAGTCACGATTTCGCCGAACTCGCCGGTCACCTCGACTGGGCCGACGAGCACACCCGCGCGGCGCTGGCGGGCACCGGCGTGGACTGCCCGAAGGTGGACCGCACGGTGGTGGACACCTTCGTCCGCGAGTTCATCGAGTCCGGTTTCCTGCCCCGGGATTGAGGAAGCTCAGTACCCCGGCGGGACGGTGGCCCGCTCGGCGGGCTGCTCGGTGTGCTCGCGGGCCTGCGCTCGTGCGCGCACCTGCTCCAGCACGATCAGGCCCACCCCGATCACCAGGAAGACGGCCGCGATGATCGCGGCTACGGCCGATAGCTGGGCGAATCCCCAGCCCGCCAGTACCGCGGCGGCTATCGCCACCGCCGCCGCGACCAGCAGCAGCCCGTAGCCCGGCCAGTTCCTGGTGTCGGCCATCGTCGCGCCGGGCGCGGGCGCGGGGTCGCGCGCGATGTCCGGAGCGTTATCGATCGGAGGGATCTCCCATGGCCCGTCGTCCGCTGTCACCGGTGTTTCCTCCCGCCACGATACCGGCCGTTTCTTCCGGTACCTGATGCGGAGAGGATGCCCGCATCATCTCCACCGAAACCGCCGCCCCCGGCTTCAGTTGTAGGTCTTGGTGACTCCCTCGAGCAGATGCTCGAGCGTGTCGTAGGTCGGGGTGGCGACGACGTCCAGCAGATCCGCGGCCACCGGAGCGTTGCGTTCGGCGGCGACCTTCGCGAACTGGGCGCCGTCATTGGTGCGGAAGCCGTGCTCGGCGGCCAGCCGCTGCAACTCCGGATCGGTGGACAACAGGCGACCGAGCCGGTCACCCGTCTCGCCGAACGGCACCAGCGTGTGCCGGGACAGCACCGTCGGAGACGGGTACACCAGCGTCATCTCGGGTTTGATCTGGCCGCGCACCAGCGCCTCGACGTACTGCGCCTCGTAGATCCACGCCATCGGCGTCGGGCCCATCCCCGTGGCGAGGTAGTTGTTGAACGGGCCCTCGGTGGTGTTCTCGGTGTAGCCCTGGCCCACGAACAGCCGCGACACCGCGGGCAGGACGGCCTGCTCGGCGGTCTGTCCCTGCACGATCGTGTTGTTGTTCGCGGCATAACTCGCCGCGGCCAGATACATGGCGGCGGAATTCGAGCTACGCGGGTCGGTGGTGGAGATCAGGATGTTCTTGCGCACCGGGTAGGCGGTGTTGTCGGGCAGCTCGTCCCAGCGCGTGCCGTTGCGAACGAGTTCGAGGTAGCGGCGCAGGTCCAGCGTCGGCACCGGGCCCGGGCGCACCGCGCCCGCCCGGGTGAGCAGATCGGTGATCGGCGCGAACGTCGCGACGGCCATCGGCGAGGAGAACGGCGTGTACTTGGCGGTCACATTGCGCTGCCGCTGGATTCGCTCGGCCGCCTGCTCACTGGAGGGGAAGGCGAAGTCGAATTTCGCGAGATCGATGGACGTGGCGATCTGGCGCGACCCGGCGGGCTCGACCTCCACACGCACGCCGCCCCGCGCCAGCGCATCGATCACCTTCGGGTCCTGGAAGAACGGCATCTTCTCCGACCCGACCACGCCGCGCGCAACCGTGAGCGGCGCGACGGGCGCCGGAACGGCCGCGGGCGCTTCGGGACCGGGTTGCCGCACGGCGAGAACGACGGCGATCACCGTCAGGATCACGACGGCGCCCACCGCATAGGGCGCGAAACGCTTCTTCGACGACCACAAGTCACGCAGCCGCGACAGTGTCCCCGAAGGGCTCGCGGAGGGCTCGGGCGCCTTGTCCATCGGGACCGTAGCGGGTTGGACTTCCGCTTCGGGAGACCTCTCCAACTCCCGTCGCACCACGCGCTCGATCAGGATCGGAACGAATTGCCGCACCGGATGGCCCGCGAACTTCTGCCGGGCCGCGCCCACGGTGCTCTCGATATGCTCGGGAGAATAGGTCTCGGTGTAGTTTTCGACCAGCCGCTCCGTCATCTGACGGATCGCCTGTTCCTCGCGGACGGTATCGACAACCACCACAGTCTCCTCGGCGTCGGGGGTAACGCGGCAGCGTCTCCGGCCTGCACCGCGCCGGCCAACACTAGCCCCATCACGCGACCGCCGACATCCGCGCGGACTTCCCTCCGGTGAACGATTTCGGCTGCGCCGGAGCGCATCTCACGACGATGCGCGGGTCTGTCTGCCCAGCTCACAGGCTCGCGATCGACCCGAGCAGAGCGCACGCAGCAGCACCGTGCCACCGCGGGCGGTGCAGAACCCGCCATGGAGAATTCAATGGGCAATCCCCGACCCGCCACCACACGTTGTATTCCCGTTTCCCGCCGCCGCGCGGACGGGACGGGCCCATCGACGCCACACTCGTGGCGCTCGGTGTCCCACCCCACCGGACACCCTCGTCAGCGGCAGAAAGTTACCTCCGGGTAGCGCGCACCGAGGAGTTGACGATATCGTCAGTGTATTGCTGTCGAAAGGAGCCCTATGTCTCGCGTCGCTGTGGTCACCGGTGCGTCGTCCGGAATCGGGAAGGCCACGGCCGCCGCACTGGCCGGGCGGGGATATCGCGTGATCGGAACCAGCCGCAACCCCGCCACCATCGGCTCCGACGCCGTTGTTCCCGGCGTCGAGTACCGGGCGCTCGACCTCACCGACCCGTCGTCGATCGCTGCCTTCGCCGCCGGTCTGGACCAGGTCGACGTGCTGGTGAACAACGCGGGCGAAAGCCAGGCGGGCCCGCTCGCCGAACTACCCACCGACGCCGTCGAACGGCTGTTCCAGCTGAATGTGCTCGGACCTGTCGCCCTGACCAGTGCGGTGCTACCCGGCATGCGGGAACGCAGGTACGGCCGCGTCGTCATGGTCGGATCGATGCTCGCCAGCTTCCCGATGCCCTACCGCTCGTCCTACGTCGCCACCAAGGCGGCACTGCGCGGCTTCGCGGTGGCCGCCCGCTTCGAGGAATCCCCCTTCGGCGTCTGGATCACCGCCGTCGAGCCCGGCCAGATCGACACCGGACTGCGCGAGCGCCGCACCAAGTACCTCACCGAAAACTCGCCCCACACCGCCGATTTCACGACGTTCATGGCGAAACTCGACGAAAAGCAGGCAAAGGGCATCACGCCGGAGAAGGTCGCCACCACGATCGTCAAGGCGATCGAAGCCGACCGCCCCCATCCCCTCTACGCCGTAGGCAGCAACGCCCCCGCCCTCTTCACCCTCCGCCGCCTGCTCCCCCGCACGGTCATGGAACGCATCATCGCCCGCGCCCACGGCCTTTCGCGCTGATCGCGCCGCAGCTACGTCCCGTGATGATCCGACCGTCATCGAGAACGATAACGCTGGGTTGGACAGTCTTGGCAACGGCACCGGTAGCGAAGTTGACCACGTAGAGCTGGCCGGAGTAGCAAGTTCTGCCACCGCCTAGGTCCAAGGTGCGGCCGGGTTTGTCCAAAGACTTCGAGATGGCCACGTCGGCAATGTCACGCCAGTTCCCAGTCGGACTCGAACCGACACGGTGCGGATTCTAAAAATCGCGGATCGGTGGAACCGGTCGGCGTTGCGGTGCGTCATATCTAGTGTCACCACAGTTCTCAGCGGGGCGGACGTCGAAAGGGTGACGGCGCAACACAATTTATCGGGGTGGGTAATCTATGAAGATTCGTAAGTCTGTTGTGACGGCATTTGCCATCGGCGCGTTTACAGCGTCGGGGATGATCACCGGCCCTGCCACGGCGACTGCGGCGTCTGGGGCGTGTGCCGGAAACTTTCATGTGATCAGGGCCGTGAACGGGTACATCGAATGGGGGCTGACGTCCCAGTGCACCGGTGACGACTGGCACCCGCACAAGGTCACCGTTCAACTCGAGACGCAGGTCGGCGACTCGTGGGTACAGGTGTTACGCAGGAGCAGCCTCGCTTTCGATGAAGGGAAGCCGGTGGTTGTCCTGCAGTATCACAACGATCGGTGTCGGACGAACACCACCAACAGGTACCGGGCGAAAGGCTGGATCAGCGCCGGTAAGCACGCGACCTCCGGGACGTCGGAGGTGGCCACGCTGCCCTGCGGGGATGTCGAGGGCAGAGGATAACCGCGGCCGGTTCGACGTCGATCGGGTGATCGTCACCCGATCGCCGCCCATGCCGAGGGGACCGGTGCACAGCAGAAGCGGCCGGTGCGCGTCACTGTTACGTTGATCGAGGCCGATTGCCGGGCCCGAACCGGCCGTTTCCGCGTCCACCACCGCGATCCAGAGGAGCACAGCCGACGATGTCACCGAGCGAGCGCACTACCGATCGTGTCCTGGCCGTGTGGTCACCCCCGGAATTCGTGTCCGACGGCAGCAACGGAATTCTGAGCTGGGTCGGACCGGCGCTGCGTACGCCGACCGGGTTGCGGTTGTCTCTCGCAGCGCAAGCGGTCGGCGATGCCGCGCCGTCGTTGCGGACTTACCAGGTCGGGGTGTCGGCACTGGCCAACGGTGTGGCGACCGAGGTCGGCTGGGGCAGCAGCTCGTCCGACACCCACGCCGGTACCACCTTCACATTTCCGGATCTCGACCCGGATACCGCACCGGTCGACATCGAGTTGACCATCGACGACGTCACCACCGACGGTCCCTGGGTGAGGCGACTGTCTCGGCCGAAGGACACCGTCTACTCCGCGCCGCTGTGCGATCCACGGGGACGATTGGCCATGCTGACGGATCCAGCCTTCGTCAGCGACGATGGAGATCCGATCGAGGCCTGGATCGGACCGATCACGCTCGATCCCAACGGAATCGAGTTCCTCTACACCGCAACCGCGCTCGACGAACGCGCACCATCGATCTGGGACTACGAGGTCGATGCCGTCCTGCGCTCCAACTTCGGGACATCGGAGGTGGTGGCCGGTGAATCGACCTCGGCGACACGAACGATCAGGACCTTCCAGGCTCCGATTCCGGACGACATCGCGGACCCGCCCTGGGATTTCGAGCTGATCCTGACCGACCACACGGCAGGGCTAACTTGGTCGACGGAGTTCTCCTGGAGCGGGCCGACGCCCTAGCGCAGGCACCCCGAGCTTCTTCGTCGAGGTCGGACGTAGTTGGCGCGACCCGAGAAAACTCACAGGTCAAGAGCGACTGTCCCACCTCGTACGTAATCTTCCGACTCAGGACGGTGGTCGTGCGGACTCATTGCGGACCGAAGGCGCCGACACCGGCAAGCCTGGCGACAGGAAGCGGATCTATCCGCGACCTCGCTGGTGCCCCCAGTCGGACTCGAACCGACACTTGGCGGATTTTAAGTCCGCTGCCTCTGCCAATTGGGCTATGGGGGCGTCCGGGACAGCGTACCGAGTCGTACGGCTGTACCGGAATTCCGAGTGTTCCTCGGGGTGGCGGGGCGTCGGCCGTGGGCGGATGCCGGAGGGCGCGGTCGGGTGACCGGCGCCGGTGGCGGTTGTTTCGAGCCCGGGTCGGCTGGCGTCCCAGAGAACTAGATCGGTCTGGGCGGGCCGGTGTTAACGTCCGCCGGTCGGCTCGGCGTGTCGGGCGTCAGCGCCGGGGCGGCACCGGGATTCGGGCGAGGTCGGTGGCGATGTGGATCTCGCCGGTGAAGTACTTCGCCGCTTCGGCCAGGTGCTCGTCGAGGTCGCGGTAGCGCTGGGAGAAGTGGGTGAGGACCAAGGTGCGGACGCCCGCGTCGGCGGCGGCCCGCGCGGCTTGGCCCGCGGTGAGATGGCCGTATTCGACGGCGAGGTCTTCGTCGGCGTCCAGGAAGGTGGCTTCGATGACGAGCATGTCGGCGTCGGCCGCGAGTTCGCCGACACCGGCACACAGCCGGGTGTCCATCACGAAGGCGAAGCTCTGACCGGCACGGGGTTCGCTGATCTCCGCCAACGTGATGGTGCGACCGTCGAACTCGACCTCGCCGCGCTGTTGCAGTTCGGAGATGATCGGCCCGCGCAAACCCAAGGCGCGCAACCGATCCGGCAGGATGCGCCTACCGGGCGGCTCGCTGAGCCGATAGCCGAAGGTGTCCACCGGATGCGAGAGCCGTACCGCCGTCACCGTGAACGGCGCCCCCGGCAAGTCCACGGGGCCGGGGCCCGCGACCGGGCGCGGCCGCAGTTCGGCGCGGCGATAGTAGGACGTCGCGTTGACCAAGCGGTCGTAGTACACGGCGCCCGACGCCGGGAAGCAGACGTCGACAGGATGCGGCACCCGATCGAGGTTGATCCGCTGCACCACCCCGGCCAGCCCGAGGCTGTGGTCGCCGTGGAAATGGGTGATGGCGATCCGGCTGATCCCGGTGACGGACACACCGGCGTAGGTCATCTGCCGCTGCGTACCCTCACCGGGGTCGAACAGGATCGCCTCGTCGTCCCACCGGAGCAGGTACCCGTTGTGGTTCCGCTGTTTCGTCGGCACCTGACTCGCGGTTCCGAGAACAACCAACTCACGCTGCGACACCGCGTCAGGCTATCCGCCGGCCTCCGGCACGCCGAACAGGGCCGCGCTACCGGGTGGCCGCGGCCTTCCGGACCAGGGAGTGGCGCCGGGAGTAGGCGAAGTAGACGACGAAGCCGATCAGCATCCACACCAGGAACCGCAGCCAGGTCTCCACCGACAGGTTCAGCATCAGCCACAGGCACGACAGCACCGCGAGGATGGGGATCAGCGGCACCAGCGGCACCCGGAATCCGCGCGGCAGGTCCGGACGCGTGCGCCGCAGGATGAGCACGCCGATCGACACCAGCACGAACGCGAACAGCGTCCCGATGTTGACCATCTCCTCCAGCGTGCCGAAATCCACGAACCCGGCCAGCAGCGCGCACGCCACACCGACGATGACGGTGACCCGCACCGGAGTGCCGTTGGCGCCGGTGTGCGCGAGCCTGCGCGGCATCAGTCCGTCGCGCGCCATCGCGAACAGCACCCGGGTCTGTCCGAGGTACATCACCATGACCACTGTGGTGAGCCCGGCGAGGGCGCCGATGGAGATGATGTTCTTCGCCCAGGTCACCCCGTGGATGGCGAACGCCGTCGCCAGCGTCGCGTCGCCGCCGGACAGCTCGGTGTAGGGCACCATGCCGGTGAGCACGAGCGACACCGCGACGTACAGGACGGTGACGATCAGCAGCGAGCCGAAGATGCCGCGCGGCACCGCCTTCTGCGGGTTGCGGGTCTCCTCCGCGGTCGTGGCGACCACGTCGAAGCCGATGAACGCGAAGAACACCAGGCTGGCCGCGGCGAGCAGGCCGTACCAGCCGAAATTGCTGTCCCCGGCGCCGGTCAGATAGGAGAACAGCGACTGCCGCAGGCCCTCGCCCCGCTCACCGGGTTGCGACGGCGGAATGTAGGGCGAGAGGTTCGAGGACTTGAAATAGGTGAAGCCGACGACCAGCACCAGCGCGATCACACCGAGCTTGATGGCGACCGCCACCGCCGACACCCGCGAGGACACCTTGGTGCCGGTCGCGAGCAGCACGCCGAGCACGGCGATCAGCAGCACCGCGCCCCAGTCGAAGGTCACCGGGCCGAGGTGCACGATCGGGGAGATGTCCCCGAGCACCTCGCCGAGGTACTGCGACCAGCCCTTGGCCACCACCGCCGCGGCGAGGGCGAACTCCAGGATCAGGTCCCAGCCGATGATCCAGGCGACGAGCTCGCCGAAGGTGGCGTAGGAGTAGGTGTAGGCGCTGCCCGCCACCGGCACGGTGGACGCGAACTCGGCGTAGCACAGCGCGGTCAGCCCGCAGGCGATCGCGGCGAACACGAAGGCCAGCGAGACCGACGGTCCCGCGACATTGCCCGCGGTGCGTGCGGTGAGGGTGAAGATGCCCGCCCCGACCACGACGGCGACGCCGAAGACGGTGAGGTCCCAGGCGGTCAGGTCCTTGCGGAGTTTCGAGTCGGGTTCGTCGGTGTCGCGGATCGACTGTTCGATGGATTTGGTGCGGAACAAACCGCCCCACCGAGACGAGACATCACCCGCCGGATCGGCTTGTGGCCCGGGGTTAGTCACGCGTTCTCCTTAGATCGTGCTGCTGTGCTTGGTGTTCTGTACCCATACGGCGAGGTGATGCACGCCGGCCAGGAATTTGCTGATCCATGGTGCGATGGCGGCGACGATCAGCCCCCGCACAAACCATGACCGTCCCGGCGGTACCGGAAATCGGCGAACTCGTGACCTGGGTCATAGAACCGAGCCAAACTACCCGACATCGACATTCCGAGACCAACCGAGCCGTGGTGTTGCCGCTTCAACCATTCTTAGAAGATCGCAGCTCGAGCAGCGTTGTGGAGGATTCGTATGTTCTGTTCACGCCCCTGGGGCAACCGGGTCGCGGCAGGTGGTTTGCCCGCCACACCACCGGGCACCCCGCAATCGACAGGCAAACCCGCAACGCCATACCCCCAGAAAGCGTTGAGCTGATGGTCCACGTGGAAATCACCGTGCCGACGACACCGGAACAGGTCTTCGACGTCCTCGCCGACGGATGGCTGTTCTGCGCCTGGGTGGTCGGCGCCACGCACATCCGCGACGTCGACGGCGAATGGCCCGGCGTCGGCTCCCAACTGCACTACAGCGCGGGCGTATGGCCGTTCACCGTGAACGACACCACGCAGGTGGTGTCGGTGGAGCCGCCGCACATGCTCGAACTCGAGGCCAAACTCTCGCCGCTCGGCGCCGCGTGGATCCGTCTGGAACTCGTCGAGACCGCACCCGGCGAGACCCAGATCCGGATGTACGAGCACGCCGAGCGAGGGCTGGGCAACCTTGTGCCCAACGTTCTGCAAGAGCTGCTCTTGGTGCCGCGGAACAAGGAATCGCTGTCCCGGCTCGCCGATATCGCGCTGGGCAAAGCCCGTCTCGCGGGCCGCACGCAAGCCCGCCCGGGAGAGGAGACACACGCCGAGGTACGGCTCGACGGTCACGTGCCGCAGAACTGACCGGTCCGGTCGCCGGATGGGGCCCGGTCAGGCGATCGACAGGGCGATGCCGTCGAGGATGTCGTGCTCGCTGACGACCAGCTCGGCGATGCCCGCGCGCCGGGACAGTTCCTCCGCGAGCACCTCCGTGATGACCGCGCCGCCGCCGATCACGTCGACCCGGCCGGGGTGCATCGGCCCCAGCGCGGCGCGCTGATCGTGGTCCATGGCGATCAGCCGGTCGCAGACCTGGCGGACCTGGTCCATCGTCAATCGGGTGAGATGCACCCGCTCCGAGTCGTATTCGGGAAGATCGAGCGCGACCGCGGCCAAGGTGGTCATCGTGCCCGCCACGCCGACCCAGGTGTGCGCGCCCTCCACGGGGACGTGCGTGAACGCTTCGGTCAACCGCTCGGTGGCGAAGGCGCGGGCTGCGGCGATCTCCTGGGCGGTGGGCGGGTTGCCCGCGAGGCAGCGCTCGGTGATCCGGACGCAGCCGATGTCGGCGGAGAACGCCGATCGCACCCCCGCGCTGTCCCCGAACACCAGCTCGGTCGATCCGCCGCCCAGATCCACCACGACGAAGGGACCCGAGGCGCTGGACAGTTCGCCGATCGCGCCCGCGAACGACAGGCGTGCCTCCTCGTCGCCGGTGATCACCTCGGCTTCCGCACCCGCGACCACGGTGCCGAGTTCGGCCTCGGCCATGGCGAAGAAGTCCTCGCGGTTGGCGGCGTCCCTGGTGGCGGAGGTGGCCACCATCCGCACCCGGCCGACGCCCGCCGCACGCATCAGCGCGGCGTAGTCGGCCAGGGCGGCGCGGGTGCGTTCGATCGCCTCGGGCGCGAGCGAACCGGTAGCGTCGACCCCTTGGCCGAGACGGACGATGCGCATCTCGCGGTGCACGTCGGCCAGGCGCCCGTCACCGAGCACGTCGGCGATCAGCAGCCGGATAGAGTTCGTGCCGCAATCCACGGCGGCTACGCGGTCACTCATCACTGTGCTCCAGTCTCTCGCGGGCCGGTCGGGCGCGGCGCGGGCCAATCGGCCGGAACGGCGGTGCCACGCAGGCCGTGCTCGGCGGCCAGCGCCACGGCCTCGTCGCCGAGCGGATTCACCCCCGGCCCCTTGGCCAGTGCGTGCGCGATCAGGACGTGCAGGCACTTGACCCGCTCGGGCATCCCGCCGCCGGTGAAATCCGTACCGAGCGATTCGATTTCGTCTCGTTCGGCCAGATAGCTCTCGTGTGCGGCGCGATAGGCGGCGGCCAGCTCCGTGTCGGAGGCCAGCCGCTCGGTCATCTCACGCATCACACCGGCGGATTCCTGCCTGCTCGCCTCCGCGGTGAGCCGGGGATCGGTCAGATAGTAGAGCGTCGGGAACGGGGTGCCGTCGGGCAACCGGGGCGCGGTCTTCACCACGGCCGGGATCCCGTCCGGGGTGCGATAGGCGATGGCGAGCACGCCGCGCGGCGCACGGCCGAGCTGCTCGGCGATGATCGCGAGATCCTGGTCGTTCGGGGCGGTCACCTAGGTCCTTCCAGTACTTGCGGTGCGGCGGGCGGCGCCGGAGCGGCCCCGGGCGTCGGCTGTGGCTCGGCGATGCTGCGCCACAGTTCGGTGTACCAGGGGTCGGGTTGTCTGGCTCTGGTGGGGGCCGGGGGCGGGGCGGGCGCCTCGATGCCGGGCACCTGCACGATGTACGGCGTCTCGCCGGGCAGCACCAAACGAAGGCGGTCCCGCGCCTCGGTCCGGATGTAGGCCGGATCCTGTTGCTGCGCACGGCGATCCCGCAACCGGGCCAGATCCGCCTCGAGTTCCTCGCGCTGCTGCGCGAGCTGCGCGGCCTCCGCGCGCTGGGTGAAGTACGTGCGCATCGGCACGGCGAGGGTGAGCGCGAGCCCGCACACCACCATCGCGAGGATCACCGCCTTGCCGGTGGAGAGCCCCAGGAACGTGTGGTCGTGCCTGCCGACGGCCGAACCCCGCGCGCTCTTGCGCGGTTTCGGCTTCTCCGCGGTCTCCGATCGCCTGCGGCCGCGCTTGGCCGCGGCATCGGCCGGGCGCGATCCGTCGGCACGCGACGTGCGGCGGTCCCCACGTCCGGCCGGACTGGTCCCACGCGCACGTCGCTCCGTCATCTCACGCCTCGGTCTCTGCTTCGCGGCACTCTCGGGGCCCTGGGTGGTCACGCACCGCTACCTCCTGAGGGCCCGTCGCTCCTACCGCAGGTCAGCCTTCGAACGCGAAGCGAGGAAACGCGACGTCGCCGGCGTAACGAGCCGAATCGCCGAGCGCGTCCTCGATGCGCAGCAGCTGGTTGTACTTGGCGACCCGCTCGCTGCGAGCGGGGGCGCCGGTCTTGATCTGGCCGCTGCCCACCGCGACGGCGAGATCGGCGATGGTGGTGTCCTCGGTCTCACCCGACCGGTGCGACATCATCGTCTTGTAGCCGTTGCGGTGCGCCAGCTCCACCGCGTCCAGGGTCTCGGTGAGCGTGCCGATCTGGTTGACCTTCACCAGCAGCGCGTTGGCGGCGCCCTTGGCGATGCCCTCTTCCAGGCGCTCCGGGTTGGTGACGAACAGGTCGTCGCCGACGAGCTGGATCTTCTCGCCGATCTGGTCGGTCAGGGTCACCCAGCCGTCCCAGTCGTCCTCCGACAGCGGGTCCTCGATGGACACCAGCGGGTAGGCGCCGATCAGGTCGGCGTAGAACTGCGCCATCTCCTCGGCCGAGCGCACGACGCCCTCGAACTTGTAGCCGCTGCCGGTGCTGTAGAACTCGGTGGCCGCGACGTCCAGCGCGAGCGCCACGTCGCTGCCCAGCTTCAGGCCGGTCTTGGCGATGGCCTCGCTGATCAGGTCGAGCGCGGCCTTGGTGCCCGCGACGTCGGGTGCGAAACCGCCTTCGTCACCGAGGCCGGTGGACAGGCCCTTGGCCTTCAGCACCGACTTCAGCGCGTGGTAGACCTCCGCGCCCCAGCGCAGCGACTCCTTGAAGGTGGGCGCGCCGATCGGGGCGACCATGAATTCCTGCACGTCGACGCCGGTGTCGGCGTGCGCACCGCCGTTGAGGATGTTCATCATCGGGACGGGCAGCACATGCGCGTTCGGACCGCCGAGGTAGCGGAACAGCTCGAGCCCCGAGGACTCGGCGGCGGCGCGGGCCACGGCCAGCGAGACACCGAGCAGGGCGTTGGCGCCGAGCCGGGACTTGTCCTGGGTGCCGTCCAGGTCCAGCAGCACCTGATCGACGGTGCGCTGCTCCACGGCGTCCAGGCCGATGACGGCGGGCGCGATCTCGTCGAGCACACCATCGACCGCCTTGCGCACGCCCTTGCCGCCGTAGCGTTCGCCACCGTCGCGCAGTTCGACGGCCTCGTGCTCGCCGGTGGACGCGCCGGAGGGCACGGCCGCCCGGGTCAGGGTGCCGTCGTCGAGAGCGATCTCGACCTCGACGGTGGGGTTACCGCGGGAATCCAGGATCTCGCGAGCTCCGACCTGTTCGATGATGGCCACGAAAACGACACTCCTTCGGCTGCTGACACGGTTGGTCTCACGGGATGGGCCGTGCGTTGCGAGCCTATCGTCCCGGCAGCGAGGCGGGTAACCGGCACTCCGGGGACCGGAGGATCACACCCGGCGGCCGACGCTGTAGCTCGCGGCTCGATCGCGCACCGTCAGCAGGTAGCTGCGCGACTGGTTGTAGGTGAGCAACGCGCGCTGCCAACCGTGCTCGGAGGTGAGATCGCCGCCGCTGGCGCACAGGTACCTGGCGGCGGTCAGCGCGGCGTCGTCGATGTTCTGCGGATCCGCGGTCGCGTCTCCGTTGGCGTCGACCCCCCAGCGCTTCCAGGTCTCCGGGATGAACTGCAGCGGGCCGACGGCGCGGTCGTGCACCGGGTCGCCGTCGAGTGCGCCGCGGTCGGTGTCCTCGACCAGCGCGACGCCGGGTGAGCCGTCCAGCGGGATGCCGATGATCGGCGGGCGGATCGAGCCGTCATCGCCGAGCCGCGCACCGCGATGGGTGCCGTGCCCGCTCTCCACGCTCGCGATGCCGGCCAGCGTCGTCCACGCGATGCCGCAGTCGGGGCGTGCCCTGGTCATCACGGCCGCCGCGTAGCCGTACGCCTCCAGGGCGACCTGCGGGATGCCGAGCCGCCCGGCCTGCTCGCCTGCCCAGCCGCGCAACTGGACGGCCGTGCGGCCGGGAGCGTCCAGGTCGATCACGGGCAGCGGCGCCCCGGGTCCGGGCGGAATGCCCTCCGGGATCGGGGTGCGGTCGATCCCGCAACCGGCGAGCCCGAGAATCACCACGACGGCGGCCGAGACGCCGGTCTTTCGCAACACCCCTTCCATGATCCAGGTGACGGCTCGTGCCCGCGGGAAGCCGGTGACGGAGTCCACGGCGTGTCGGCCGTGCGCATGACCCGCGGCGGTTCAGACGAGCAACTCGTTGGTCGCGTTGTGCGTCGGCGCGGCGAGAACGGTTCCGGTGTGACCCGATTCGGCGATCCGCCCCTGATCGAGGACCAGCAGGCCGGGACAGTATTCGGCGACCAAGGCCATGTCGTGGGTGATGATCAGCAGGGCGGTGTCGCGTTCGGCCCGGATCCGGTACAGCAGCGCCATGATCGCCGACGCGGTGGTGTGGTCCAGTGCCGAGGTGATCTCGTCGCACAGCAGCACGGCGGGTTCGGCGGCTAGGGCACGCGCCAAGGCCACGCGCTGGCGTTGTCCGCCGGACAGCTCGTGCGGGTAGCGGGCGGCCAGGTCGGCGGACAGTTCGACCGCGGCGAGCAGTTCGGTGACCCGCCGCGCGAGGTCCCGGCGCGCGACGCGCCCGATCCGCCGCAGCGGACGACCGAGCGTCTGCGCCACGGTGCGGCGCGGGTTGAGCGCGGAGCGCGGGTTCTGGGTGACCAACTGAATGCCGCCCGCACCGTAGCGGATTCGCCTGTTCGCGCCCACGACGATCGGGTTGCCGCGCAACTCCAGTGATCCGGTCGCCGAACGGTGCAACCCCGCGATGACGCGCGCCAGAGTCGTCTTGCCCGCGCCCGACGCGCCGACCACCGCGAGCGCCGAGCCCGCTTCGAGCGCGAAATCGATGTCGGCGAGCACCTGGTGGCCGTCGATCGAGGCGTTGATCCCCTCGGCGCGCAGCGCGGGGGCCGGCGGTCGATCGTCCGTCGCGACGACAACCGGGGACGTGTGACCGTCGCTCGCCGGGTCGCATCCGTCCGCCCGCTTCGGCTCGTCGCGTCGAACAGCCACATCGTTGGGCGGCCGTGCCGAAGCGTCCGGACCGGTGCGTTGCTCGCGTCCGCCCGCCGCCGCGGTTCGTGCCGGATCGGAGCCGCCGGGCCGCAACCATCCACTGTCGGGCACCGGCGCGAGCTCGGCCCGGCCACCGACCGCCATGGCGGCAACCGGATCAGCGGACGTGGCGGTCGGCAGGCCCGGTGCGGAGTCGGTCACCACACCGGAGGCTCGCCCTGCTGTAGCGGTCGCCCGAACCGGAGGCGCGGATACCTGAGGCACCACACCGAGTTCGACGATGTCGTCGGCGATCGAGTGCACGAGGGCGGTGTCGTGACCGGACAGCAGGATCGCCGTCGACCGCTCACGGGCGAGCGCCGCGAGTTGTCCGGCGATGTCGGTACGTAGCGCGCCGTGCAGCCCGGCGAGCGGCTCGTCGAGCACCAGCACGCCGGTGCGGCGGATCAGCGCCCTGGCGAGGGCGACGCGGCGCTGCTGGCCGCCGGAGAGTTCGCCGGGACGGCGGCGCAGGTAATCCGGCGACAGTCCGACCAGTGCCAGCGTGTCGGTGAGGGTGGACTCGGGCGCGTCCGGAGCGACCTCGCGCAGCAGGGCGCGCACGCGCAGCAGCGGATTCAGCGCCGAACCCGGGTCCTGCCCGACGAAGGCGATGTGCCGACGCCGAAACCTGTGCAGGGCAGGACGATCGAGCGTCAATACGTCGTGCCCGGCGACCGACGCCGATCCCGTCGCGCGCGCCTGAGCGGATGGCAGCTGCCCCAGCAGTGCCCGCATCACCGTCGTCTTACCCGACCCGGACGGGCCCGTCAGCGCCGTCACCGTGCCCGCGGGAATCCGGAAAGTCGCGGGACCGGCCAATTCACGGCCGTTCGGTCCCAGCACGGTCAGACAATCGACCGAGACGAGATCGGTCGCCGCACCCTCCGCCGCAGCCGCCGGGCAACCGCGTTTCGTCACGTTCATTCCCGCTCCCCTCGCCCGAACACCGAGACCGCCAGGTTCACGCTCACCGCGACGATCGCGATCGCGAGGCTGGGGGCGAGCACGGCCCATGGATTGAGCAGCATGCCGGAGGTGTTCTCGCGCACCATGACCGCCCAGTTGGTCGCGCCGAGCGTCGTGGGCAGTTGCAGGAAGGACGCCGTGCTCACGAGATAGACCCCCGCCACGAAACGCAGCCCGAGCTGGGTCGTCGACACTTCGCGCAGATTCGGGATCACCTCCCGGAACACCAGGTGCGTCAGCGGCTCACCGGCGGCCCGCGCGCTCTCGACATATCCGGATGCCGCGACCCCGGCAGCGGCGGCGGTGAAGATCCGCGCGCAATAGGGGACGCCGAACAGCAGCGCCAGAACGATCAGGCCCCAGGTGCCCGCGTCGGGCCACGAGGTCAGCACGAGCAGGATCCCCAGCACCGCGGGCAGCAGGATGAACAGGTCGGTGCCCAATTCGATCCACTCGCCGATCCGCGGGCGCAGCGCCGCGACCGCGCCGAGGACACACGACACCCCGGTCACCGTCACCGCGATGATCGCGGCAACCAGCAGCAATCCCCAACCGCCGTACAGCAGTTGGCTGAGCACGTCGCGGCCCAGCCGGTCGGTGCCCAGCGGCGCGCCCGCGCCGGGATCGGCGAACGGGATGCCGATCGCTTGCTCCGCCGGGTGCGGCGCCAGCGTCGGGCCCAGCGCCGCCAGCAGGGTGACCAGCAGCGCGGGCGCGACCGTCAGCCGGCCGAGCCGTCGCCGCGCCGGACTCGCGACCTCGGAGGAGAGCTTCATCGCCGCCCCCGCAACGACCAGCTGCGGATGCCGTCGGCGGCGGCCAGCATGATCATGATGATCACCCCGGACAGCGCGACCACCGCGGCGACCACCGAGGTGTCCCGATCGGACACCGAGCCGGCCAGGACCGCACCGAGACCGGGGTAGTTGAAGACCGTCTCCACCACCAGGGCCCCGCCGAGCAGCATCCCCACCGTGGTGGCGAAGCTGGCGACGATGGTCGGCAGCGCGAACGGCAGCACGTGCCGAACCAGCACCGTCCTGCTCGAAATCCCGTCCAGCACCGCGCTTTCCACATGCGGCGCCAGCGCTGCGTCGGCCAGGGCGGCACGCACCACCCTGGTGTTCCAGCCGGCCTGGGGCAATGCGAGCGCCAGCACCGGCAGCACCAGCATCTCGGGCCCGGCGGGCATCCCGGAACGGCCGGTGATGGTGACCGCGGGCAGCCACCCGAGCGCCAGCGCGAACACGAGGATCAGCAGCGTGGAGATCACGAACTCGGGGACCGCCACGGCGGTGGTCGTCGTCGGCTGCAACACGCGCGCGGCCACGCTGCCCGGACGCGTCGCCCACCACGCGCCGAGCGCGAGCGACGCGAGCACGGTCACCGCGAGGGCGAGCCCACCGAGCAGCAGCGTCGGCGGGAACTTGTCGACAAGCAGGTCGTTGACCGGCCGTCCGCGCGCGGTGCGCCCGAAATCACCGGTCACGACGCCGGATATCCAGTGCCAGAACCGCACCGTCAGGGGGCGGTCCAGTCCGAGTTCGTGTTCTTTGGCCGCGATCTGCTCCGGCGTGGCCTCCCGGCCGAGGACGGCGCGGGCGGTGTTGCCCGGCAACAGGTCCACGGCGACGAAGACGCAGGCCAGCAGCGTCACCAGCAGGATGACGCGCCGGAGCAGGAGTCGCGCGAAGGAGATCACCCGGCCAGCCAAGCCCTTTCCAATTGGACGCGGGCGAAGCCGCCGAGCGTCGGCAGGTCGCGCACCCGGGACGCGGCGATGTCGATACCGTCGGCCATGCCCCAGACCAGGTATCCGCCGCGCTCGTACTGGATGCGCTGTAGTTCCTCGGCGGCCAGCCGATATTCCTCGTCGCTGTGCGCGCCGAGCGCTTTCGCCGTGGCCGCGTCGAACGCCGCGTCCTTGAAGGCCGTCTCGTTGCGATTCGATCCGCCCGCCAGCAACTTGCTCGCGAAGAAGAGCGTGGAATCGTTCGTGCCCCAGGAGATCGTGTACAGCGGCGCCTTCAGCCAGGTCTGGTCGTAGAAGGCGTTCGGCTCCTGGGTGACCACGTCCAGCCGCACACCGATCTCGGCGAGCTGGGTGGCGATCACCTTCGCCGACTCCACCTCACCGGGTGCCTCGGCCTTGGTGACGAACGGATAGCCGCGCCCGGTGTCGAAATTCGCCTCGCGCAGCAGCGCCTTCGCGCGGTCCACGTCGCGGGTGCGCTGGGCGAGGGAGGTGTCGTAGAGCGGGTCGCCGGTGCCGAGGACGTCGTTGGCCACTGTTCCGTATCCGGAGTGCACCTGGTCGACCAGAGCTTTGCGGTCGACGCCGAGCCGCAGGGCGGTGCGCACCCGCGGATCGGCGAACGGCCCGTCGGAGGTGCGCATGGCGACGCCGACCACCGTGTCGTTCGCGCGGCGCACGACAGTCAGGTCACCGCGGCCCTCGGCGGTGCGTCCCGCGATGGCGCCGACGTTCGAGGCGAGGTCGATCTGCCCGCCGAGCACCGCGTTGCCCAGCGCGGTCACGCTTTCGAACATGGTGACCTCGATGGCGTCCAGCGGCGGCGGCCCGCCGTGCCACTGCTCGTTGCGCACCAGCCGGGCGTTGCCGCCCTGATAGGACTCCAACCGGAACGGTCCGCTGCCGACCGCCTTGGTGAAATCGGTGCTGTCCTTCTTCACCGTGAAGGTCATCAGCCGGACAAGCAGCGGCAGTTGGTTATTCGGCTCGGGCACCGCGAGGATCACGCGGTTCGGCCCGTCGGCGGCGATGTCCTCCACGGCCACCGGCATTTTCGACGCGCCGCCGACCGTGCGCAGCCTGCGCAGCGACCACACGACATCCTCAGACGTCACCGGTGATCCGTCGTGGAAGGTCACGTTCTCGGCGAGGGTGAAACTCCAGCGCCGCCGATCGGCATCCGGCTCCCAGCGGGTGGCCAGGCGCGCCACGACATTCGGGTTACCGCCCGGCACGGTGAGCGCGTCGTACACCAGGGAGGCGATCAGGAAGTCGCTGTCGTTGCTGAGGTTGGCGTGTGGGTCGCGTTCGATGCGAGCCGCGGTGCCGAGCGCACCCACCCGCAGTGTGCCACCGCGCCGCGCGGGGCCGGACGAGTCCGCGCCGTCGGAACAGGCGGCTACCAGCAACACCGCCCCCGCCCCGAGACTCGACCGCAGCAGTTGCCGTCGATTCAAAACCATTGCGCTGCCCTCATTCCTGAACCGAACCCACCTCGGTACCGCCCACCCAGTGTATTGATCAGGACAGGCTAGCCTAATGGATTGCGCGACTCGCCGATTCCGGCACCGAAACGGCAGCGCAAGGGCGTACCGCCCGCAAACTCCCGGATCGCGCGAGCGCACCCGCCGACCGTGGGTCCGGATCGAGGCGTGGTTATACGATCCGGCTATTTTTTCGCCGACTCGCTTAGGTAAGCCTTGCTTCACTAAGGCGGAAGGGATACCTTCCCATACAGAACGTGACCCCTGCTTTTCGAACCGATGCGAAGAAGGGACCCTTGGTGAAAAGCGTTCTCTCCGAACGTAAGACGCTTCACCCACAAGACCTCGAACGACGTGAGATGTCCGCGGCGGCGGGCCGGGCGGTGCGGGAGCTCGCCAGAGCGATATCCGCCACACTCGATCACGCGCTCACCGATCCGGCCACCGCCGCGCGCACCCTCACGGACCCGGCGATCATCGAACGGATCGATGCGGGCGCCACGGAACTCCCGACCGAGGTGCGCGAGGCCATGCGCCCGCCGGCCACCGCGGCAGGCGCCGCGATCGTAGGACGTCTTCCGCTGGCGGACAACGAATTCGGACCCACGCCGCCGAGCTGGCGCGAGGCGGCGAGCTGGAGCGGCGATCCGGTGCGCCGCGCGCGTTCGTTCGAACTCGACCTGGTCATGCTCTTGCTCGCGCGCAGCACGGGTGAGCCGTTCGGCTGGCAGGGGCAGCAAGGCGGACGGTTGGTCAACAACATCGTTCCCGCGGCCGGTCACGAATACGAACAGTCCGGCGCCAGTAGCGAAGTGCTACTGAGCCCGCATACCGAGGACGCCTTCCATCCGCAACGCGCCCACATACTGATGCTCGGTTGCCTGCGTAACCCGGACCTGGTGGGCACCACCGTCTCGTCGGTGCGCCGGATCGAACTCACCACCGAGCAGCGCGCATTGCTCAGCACTCCCGCCCTGCCGATCCTGCCCGACGTCTCCTACGGCAACGGGCACGAAACATACTCTGCCGCAGCCATTCCGACGCTGTGGAGCGCTGCCGGTCCCGACCGGCAGACACTGCGCTACGACCCCGCATACACTCCGCTCGCCGAGGCGGACGCCGAATTCCGGGCAGCCTACGAACAACTCGCCGCCGAACTCGAACGCGTCTGCGTGACCGCCACGCTGTCCCCCGGTGAGTTGTTGTTGGTGGACAACGACGTCGCCGTGCACGGCCGGGTACCGTTCACCGCGCGATACGACGGCACCGACCGATGGCTCAAGCGAGTGAACATCCGGCTTCCGGAACGACAGCGGCGGGCCGAGGAAGCCGACGAGAATGGCTACGGGCAACAAATCGTGGCCCCGTTCCGGACGGCGGACACCCCGCCGGTCGCGAGCGGCACTCATGAGCGGGATGCAGTACGACATGATCGAGGACCCCTTGAGCACGCGTGACCGAAGCACACCTTTGCGGGTGTTGAGCCGCAGCGACCTCGCCGACGTGCCGATCACACCGGCCGCGGTGGTGCGCGCGGTGGAGGAGGCGTATCTCGCCTTCGCGGCGGGCGATTCGGACAACCCGCGCAAACTCAGCGTCGCGAACCCGGACGGCTGGTCGGTCGCCTACGCCATGCTCGGCCGGGACGGCCGCAGGCGCGTGGTGGCGATGAAGACCTCCTACAAGTTCGACCCCGGCCACGATCGCAGCACCAAGCGGTACTACACGACCATCACGCTCTACGACGACAGCACCGGTGCGCCGATCGCGATGATGGATTGTGCCCGGGTCGGCGCGTTGCGCACGCCCGCGGTGTCGGCGCTGCTTGTGCGCGAGACGATCCGGCGCGGCGCGGAGAGCGTGCTGCTGATCGGTACCGGCACCCAGGGCCGCAACGCCCTGCCGCATCTGCTCGCCGCCAACCCGCAGCTGCGCAAACTGATGGTCTACGGCACCCACCCGGAGGGGTTGGAAGCCGTGCACCGCGGGCTCGCCGAGCATCATCCGCACGCCCTGCTCGAGACCGTGACCGATCCGCGCGCCGCGGCGGCCACGGCCGATGTGGTGCTGGCCACCGCGGGGCCGGCCACCGAGGTGGCGCTCGAATCCGAGGATCTGGCACCCGGTTCGGTGGCGGTGCTGGTCGGCTACGGCCTCGCGCCCTCGACGCTGGCGGAGGCCGATCGCGTGATCGCGACCAGTGCCGAGCAGATGGCGCTGACCGGCACCGACATGGCAGGGCCGGACGGCACGCTGCGCGCGGTGGACGCCGAGCTGCCGCAGATCCTGAATCGTCGTGCGGTGGCGCGCCGCTCGGACGACGAACGCGTCTTCGTGTACAACAGCGGACTGGTGCTGACCGACATCGCGGTGGCCCACGCGCTGGCCGAGCGGGCGATCGCGGAGGGCCGTGGTACGGAGGTGCCGCTGTGGGACTAGCGCACGGAGGTACGCGGTGGGGCTAGAACAGTCGAGTATCGCCGTGGAGCCGGGGGCCGACGCGAACGCGCACGAGTCGATCAGCGCGTCACCGATGCCCGCGCATCTGGACCCGTGGGAGCGCCGCCTGCTCGCCGATCCGAACCTGCTCGGTGACCTGTCTTTCGCGATGGGCGGCCCGTTCCATGTGATGTATCCGGCACGGGTCGGCCACAACATCCGGGCCTTCCGCGCCGCTTTCACCCGCGCCGGAGTGCACGGCACGATCTACTACGGCAAGAAGGCGAACAAGGCCGCTTGTGTGGCGCGCGCGTGCGCGGAACACGGCGCCGGCGTCGACGTCGCCAGCGCCGGCGAGCTGACCGCCGCGCTGGCGCAGGGCGTGCGCGGCCCCGAGCTCATGGTGACCGGCCCGGCCAAGGCGGACGATCTGCTGTGGCTGGCCGCCCGGCACGGTTCGCTCATCGCCGTGGACGACCTCGGCGAACTCGAGCGGCTCGCCGCGCTCACGTCTGCCGGGGAGCCCGCGCGCGTGCTGCTTCGCGTGCTGCCCGCCGCCTCGGCCAGCCGATTCGGCATGACATCCGGCGAAATCGAGGACGCGCTGGCGCTGTGCGGCGCTCGCGCATCGATCCGGCTGGAAGGCTTCAGTTTTCACCTGTCCGGCTACGACGCGGTCGCGCGCGCGGAATTGGCGGGCGAGCTGATCGCCCGCTGCCTGCACGCGCGCACACTGGGGCATCCGGCCACCACCGTGTCGATCGGCGGTGGCTTCGGCGTCGACTACGTTCCGGCGGACGCCGCCCTGGAGTTCACCGCGGGGATGGGCAGGCAGTGGTTCCACTCCGGAAAGTCCTTCGATTCGTACTATCCGTACCACTTTCCGGTGCCCGGCGCGGCCATGCTCACACAGATCCTTGACCACGACGATCTCGCCGGGCGACTGCGCGACAACGCTGTGCGACTTGCGATCGAACCGGGCCGCGCGCTGCTCGCGCACGCGGGCTGCACCGTCTTCCGCGTGCAGGGCGGCAAGACCAGGCACGCGCACGGCAAGCCCTACCGATTGCTCACCGTCGACGGCACCAGTCTCAGCCTCTCGGAGCAGTGGTTCGACAGCGAGTACCTGCCCGATCCGGTGCTGTGGCCCGCGCGCCCCGGCGCCGTGACGCCGACGTGCGTCGGTGCGGCCAGCTGTCTGGATTCCGACATGCTGAGCTGGCGCCGGGTGCCGCTGCCGCGCCCCGCCGAGGTCGGCGACCTGCTGATCTACCCGAATACCGCCGGCTATCAGATGGATTCGAACGAGTCCGCCTTCCACGAACTGCCCATCCCACCGAAAGTCGTGCTGCACGACGCGCCCGGCGAGCGCTTCCGCTGGACCCGCGACGGTAGCTGACCCCGACCCGAACCAGGAGACATCAATGCCGCTCGTCACGCGCGTGACGGATCTGATCGGTCGCACGCCGCTGTTCGAGCTCGCGGCCACCGCGACAGGCACCCGCCTGCTGCTCAAACTCGAGCAGTTCAACCCGACCGGCGCGGCCAAGATCAGAATGGCGCGCGAAATGGTGCTCGATGCCGAGCGTCGCGGTTTGCTGCGCAGTGGTGGACATATCATCGAGTCCACGTCCGGCAACACCGGGCTCGGCCTGGCGGTAGTCGCCGCCGAACGTGGGTATCGCTTCACCGCAGTGGTCGACCATCACGCATGTAAGGACAAACTGCGCGCGATGCGGGCAATGGGTGCGGAACTCGTGTACGTCGCCGACGAGGGCGACGACAATCTCGCCACCTCGGCGCGGGAGGACCTGGCCGAGGCGATGGCGGCCGAGCGCGCCGACGCATTCTTCACCGAGCAGCACAACAACGACGCCAACGCGGTGGGCTACTACCCGGTGGCGGAGGAATTGCTCGAGGACGTCGAGCGGGTCGACATCCTGCTGTCCGCGGTGGGAACCGGAGGTTCGCTGTTCGGCACCGCGACCCGGTTGCGCCAGCTCGGCTGCCCGCCCTACGTGATCGGCGTCGAGCCGGTCGGTTCGATCGCCTTCGGCGGGCCCGGCGGCCCGTACTGGCAGTCGGGCACCGGCACCCCGCCGGGCGCCACCATCGGCACCGCCGTCGACTATTCGCTGCTGGACGAGGGCGTGAAGGTCTCCGACGTGGCGGCCTTCGCGACCGCCAGGGCGGTGGCGGCCGAGCTCGGCCTGATGATCGGCGGGTCGGCGGGCGGTTCGGTGCACGCCGGACTGACCCGGCTGGAGGAGTTCCCGCCGGGCTCGACCGTGGTCACCATCGTCTGCGACGGCGGGGAGAAATACCTGGACACCGTGTTCGACGACGACTGGATGAACGAGCGCGACCTGCTCGACGCCGACGCCGAACGCGAGGTCGCGGAACTGCTGCGGCGCTACACGCCCGCTGCCAGGAACACGCTGGTGCAAGCGCGGTGAGGTCCGATCGCTCGTACCGCATGACGTTGCGCCCGCGCGGGACCGCGCTCCCGCCTTCCGCGAAGGAGAACCGGTGATCGTGACGAGTTTCCGCGGCGACGGCGGGCGGCTCACCGCGCTCGCGACGCCGATCGCGCTGACCCAGCTGGCCCAGATCGCGGTGTCCACCACCAACATCGCGCTGATGGGCACGCTCGGCGTGCGGCAGGTGGCCGCGGGCGGCCTGGCGATCGTGCTGTTCAACCAGATCCGCACCATGTGCGTCGGCTTGATCACCGGCAGCGGCAACCAGATCGCCACCGCCGTGAGCGCGGCGGGCAAGCGCGGCGACTCGCCGGATCCGGAGATCCGCGACCTGCTGCGCTCGAGCTTCGCGATCGCCACGGTCGCGGGCCTGCTCGGCGGCGCGGTACTGATCGGGCTGGGCTGGGTGCTGCCGTGGCTCGGGCAGGACCCGGGCGTGCTCGCCGACGCCCGTCCCCTGCTGGTGGCGCTCGCACCGGGCCTGCTGCCCTGCCTGTGGTTCCAGGTGCTGCGCCAATACACGGTCGGCATGCAGCGCCCGCAGGCGCTGTTGCTGGTGACGCTCGGCTCGGTGGCGCTGAACCTGCTGCTGGCCCTCGGCTTCATCCACGGCAAGGGCGGGCTGCCCGAGCTCGGGCTGACCGGTATCGGAGTCGCGACCTCGCTCGTCTTCCTGATCACCTTCGGCGTGTTCTGGGCGATGGTGTGGCGGGACGACGAACTCGGCCGCACCCTGCCCGTGACGCCGTTGCCGGTGCGGCTGAGCACCGTGCGCGCCGAGCTGAAACTGGGCACGCCGATCGCGTTGACCTACGGCTCCGAGGCGGGCATGTTCTCGGTGCTCGCCCTCGTCATGGGCAGCATCGGCCCCGCCGCGCTGGCCGCCCACAACGTCGTCTACCAGATCATCTACATCGTCTTCCAAGTCGCGATCGGCCTGTCGCACGGTGCGTCGATCCTGGTCAGCCACGCGGTCGCGCGCGACGAGCACACGCACGCACGCGCGCTGGCGTGGCTCGCGCTGCGGCACGCCGCGGTCATCGCGGCGGTGACGGGCGCGGTGTACGTGGTCGCCCCCGATCTGGTGCTGCGCCCCTTCCTGGATTCCTCGGACGCCGACACCATCCGGGTCGCGCACACCCTGCTGCTGATCGGCATCGTGCTCCAGTTCTTCGACGCCGCCCAGAACATCGGCAACGGTTTGCTGCGCGGGCTCAAGGCGACCAACGCGGGCTTCCGGCTCTCGCTGATCGGCTACTGGGGCGTCGGCCTGCCCGTCGCCCTGCTGCTGGCCTACCCCGCGGGTCTCGGCGCGGCGGGCGTCTGGTGGGGCCTCACCGCAGGCCTGGCCACCACCGCCGTCCTCATGCTGCGCCGCTACTTCGCCTTGCTCGGCGAGCGGGAACGCGAGCGGCCCCGCCTGCTCCCGGAAACGCTCACCACGCCCGGTTGACGCCGCCGCGAGCGCTCCCCGGGTGGCGGCAGGGGCGCTGGCGATCGTGGAAGCCGCCTCGATCCCGGGCAACCGTCCGACGACAGCGGCCCTTCGGTGCCCGATGCGGTACGCGACACTTCTGCGAGGCTGCTCCGGCCAACGCCGACCCAATGGGTAAAGCAGCCGAGAGCGAGTGCCTGAGCCGCTGGAAGGCCTGCCCGTTCGAGCGCCGACACGGCGGCCGATCGGGGTCGGCGCCGAGTTCCGGCTGCCGTACGCCCGGTGCGCCGACGACCGGCACCGGAGCGCCGAAGTTCGCGGGCGGAGCCGCGCCGGGCACTGCCGCACGATGCGATGCGCCGTAGGGCGGGCGCACGGCGAGTTCGGTCGACCGAGGCCGCCGAACAGCGTGCTTCACGTTAGCGTTGAAGGGTCGTCGGCCGGGCTCGTATTCCGTTTCGTGCGCGCGGCCCGGGATCGGGAGGTGCCAGGTGCTGAGTGTGTTCTCCTCGCCGGGACATTATGTGCAGGGCCGGGATGCCACCGCCGCGCTCGGCGCGGAGATGACGCGGCTCGGGATCGGCGGTCCGGTGCTGATCGTGGCCGGATCGAGTGCCTTCCGGCTGCTCGCCGACACCTGGGAACGCTCGCTTACCGACGCGAAGATCGCCTATTCCATTCATCTGTCCGGCGGGGAATGCAGCAGGGCGGAGATCGCGCGGATCGCTCACGCCGTCGAACAGTCCGGTAGCACGGTGGTCCTCGGCGCGGGCGGCGGCAAGGTGCTCGACGCGGCGCGCGCGGTCGCCGACGATCTCGACCTGCCGATGATCAGCTGCCCCAGCACCGCCTCCAGCGACGCCCCGTGCAGCGCGCTGTCGGTGATCTACACCGATGCGGGTGAGTTCGAGGCGTATCAGCTGGTCCGGCGGAATCCGGCGCTGGTGCTGGTGGACACCTCGGTGGTCGCGCAGGCCCCGGCCCGGCTGCTGGCCGCGGGGATGGGCGACGCCTTGGCCACCTGGTTCGAGGCGCGCACATGCAGCGCCGCCCAGGTGCGCAATATGCGCGGCGGGGCCTCCACGCGCAGCGCCACCGCCTTGGCCGAACTCTGCTACCGCACCCTGCTCGCCGACGGTGCGCAGGCGCTGACCGCAATCCGCGCGCGCAGCGTCACACCGGCGCTGGAGCGCGTCGTCGAGGCCAACACGCTGCTGTCCGGGCTCGGCTTCGAATCGTCGGGGCTGGCCGCGGCGCACGCCGTGCACAACGGTCTCACCGCCGCCGCGCGGACGCGCCCGTTCCTGCACGGCGAGAAGGTGGCCTTCGGCACCGTCACCCAACTGGTGCTGGAGGGCGCGCCCGCGTCCGAGATCGGCACGGTGCTCGATTTCTGCGCCGAGGTCGGCTTGCCGACCACGCTCGCCGCACTCGGTCTGCCCGACGCCGACGACGAGACGCTGTGGGCCATCGCGAAGCGGGCGACCGCCGCGGGCGAGACCATCCACAACGAACCCTTCACGGTGGATGCCGTGATGGTGGTGGACGCCCTGCGCACCGCCGACGCGCTCGGCCGGTGACCAATCCCACACCGGTCGGCGTTTTCCCAGCGTTCGACACCGAAAACTCACCTTCCCGCAAGCGTGTCTTCATCAAACGTCGGGAAACCTGTCCGTAACCGACGCTATCGTGGCGACGGAGCCAAGCCAATGGCGGGCAAACCGCCAGGAGGAGTTCGGTCCGGTGTCCATCACCAGAGTCGCGGAGTATCCGCGTCCGGATCACGTGTTGTTCCACTTCAGCGACACACATCTCATCGCGGGCGACGACCCCTTGTACGGCGATGTCGACGCCGACCTGCGGTTACGGCAACTGCTCGAGCAAGCCGCGGCCAGCCGGATCCGACCGACCGCGATCGTGTTCACCGGCGACCTCACCGATCGGGGCGAGCCCGCCGCATACGCCAAGCTGAAGTCGATCGTCGATCCGTTCGCTAGGAGTTTGCAGGCGCCCATCGTGTGGGTGACCGGCAACCACGACGACCGCGCCGCCCTGCGCGCCCGCCTGCTCGGCGAGTACCCCACGACTTCCCCGCTGGATCGAGTGCACCTGATCGACGGGCTGCGTGTCATCGCCCTGGACACCTCGGTCCCCGGGCACCACCACGGCGAGATCTCCGACGGCCAGCTGGAGTGGCTGCGCTCGGTGCTGGCCGAGCCCGCTCCCTTCGGCACCATCCTGGCCATGCACCATCCGCCGGTGCCGTGCGTGGTCGACCTCGCCGTCACCGTGGAACTGCGCGATCAGCGCAGACTGGCCGACGTGCTGGACGGCAGCGACGTGCGCGCCATCCTCGCGGGACACCTGCACTTCTCCACCAGCGCGACCTTCGCGGGCATCCCGGTCTCGGTGGCGTCGGCCACCTGCTACAGCCAGGATCTCGGTGTGGCCCACGGCGGCCTGCGCGGCCGGGACGGCGCGCAGGCCTTCAACTACGTGCACATCTACCCGGACACCGTGGTGCACTCGGTGGTGCCGATCGAACGCGGCAGCACGGTCGGCGTTCCCGCGACGCCGGAGGAGGCGCAGCGGCGGCTGGCGGAGGAGGGCATCGTGATCCCGCCCGCCGGGCGCATCCCGCACGTCATGCGGCGCCCTGCGTCGGCTCCGGAAGCGGATGACGAGGCGGTGTGCTGAACCGCTCCCACGGCGCGGGCTCCGGGTAGTACGCGGCGAGGAACTCCGAGACGATCCGCACCCGCTCCGACTCGGCGACCTCGGGGAAACTGCCGTCGTTGAGGCAGAAGAAGTCGATGTCGCGCCTGCGCGCCAGCCCGTCGAGCAAGGTCAGTCCGCGGTAACTGGTGGTGTCGACGTAGCGCACCTTCGCCGCCTCCTGCGGCACCGCGCGCCCGGTCAGCATGGCGTAGTAGTGGTACAGCGAATTGGTGACCGAGATGTCGGTGGCCGCCCGGAACCGGCTCGCGCTGGTGCGCGCGAAGTCACCGGCGAATTCCTCTTCCATCTCCAGCAGCACGCTGCGCCGCAACGGCACCGGCGTGTGCTCCAAGTGCCGGGTGATGACATGACCGAAGCGATCGGCCAGCAGCGCCCGGTTCACCCGCGCGGCGTTCTCGAAACCGCTGCGCCGCTCGTCGCTGTGCCCCGGACCGATTCTGAGGTCCGCTTCGATGAACCGGCTCACGCCGCCCGGCGTGAAGAACATCGACGGACGCACCGGCCGCGCGAAGAACATGTCGTCGTTGGAGTACAGGAAGTGCTCGCTGAGCCCGTCGATGTGCTGCAACTGGCATTCCACCGCGTGCGAGTTGAACACCGGCAAACCGCTGACGTCGCGGAAGTGGTCCACCGCCCGCACCACGGTCACCTTCGGGTGCGCGGTCAGCCAGCGCGGCGGCGTGGAGTCGGTCGCGATGAAGATCCTGCGGATCCACGGCGCGTTCTTGTGCACCGACCGCAGGGCGTACTTCAACTCGTCGATCTGCCGGATCCTGGCGTCCGCGTCGTCGCCCTCGCCGACCACTACCTGGGCGAGCATCCCGGCGCGGCGGGCACGGAATTCCGGATCGGAGCCGTCCACCCAGGAGAACACCAGGTCGATGTCGAAACCGACGTCGTCGGTCTGCGGCGCGAACATATCCACCAGGGTGGGCCAGGTCCGGTCGAACAGCCGCACCTGCGTGCGCTGGACATCGGCGAGGTCGAAGACCGTCCTGGTCAGCGCGTTCGGGCGCGGACAGGTCACCGTGTCACCGTGGTACTCCCACAGTTCCAGCTCGACGTGATGCGCCGGATCATGGTCGCGCCCGAGCCGGAAGACATTGTGCTGCACCTCGACGCAGGTGAATCCGGCCGAGATCGCCGCGGCGGTCACCCGGCGCACCATCAGGCGGTGCGCCGCGTCCGCCGCGAGCACGAGCCGGTGCTCGCCGTCGCGTACGAGCAGAAACGGCACCTCCGCGGCCGCCAGCTCCGCGCGCAGATACCCGAGATCCGCGATCGTCGCAGCCGACACGGCGAAGTTGCTCGCCATCAGCCGCGTCACCATTTCCACTGCCCCCGAATCCACTGCTCCCCTGTCCACCATGACTGTCTCCACATCCGTCGATCCACCGGTTTCGATACGTCCGGGGCACCGCGCCGAGCCGCGAGTCCGCCGATGCGAGACATCGGCGAGAGAAGACCGCGCCCGGCGCGGTGACATTCAGAAGTGGGGAAGGGAACCGAAGCGGGCGCGCGAATTGATCACCTGGAATGCAGACGACTGGTAGACCATTTCGTATTCACCTCACTCACGGCCGGACGCGCGAAGCGTCATGGATGGAAGCGCTGCACTCGTGCGAGAACTCGAAGGGCACGGGTGGCAACCGCGCAGCCGGACAGTCATCGGCCGGCGAAAAGTGGTCAGCCCAGAAAACACCGGGCACCCTTACGAATGATGCAACGCGCTGGGGATTCCGTCAATCGTTGCAGCTCGACCGCCCGTGTTCGGCCCCTGACGCCGGTGACGCCCATCCACCGGAGCCGCAGCGCATCTTCGGCTATAGTTAGGGTAGCCTCACCATATTCACGCTGGAGAAAGGGTTGCGCCGGTGCGTGTCGTCATCCTGTTCGGAACCGAGATGGGTACCGCGGAGTCCGCGGCGGACAGCATCGCCGAGGAACTGCGCGGGGCGCACGAGGTCTCGGTGCACGATATGGCGGAGTTCGACGTCGAGGATCTGGACGTCCGCGACTTCCACGTCGTGGTGTGCTCGACCTACGGCGACGGCGACCTGCCGACCGGCGCCGAGCCCTTCGCCGACGCGCTCGACCGCCGTGCGCCGGAATTGGGCGGCCTGCGGTTCGCCGTCTTCGGGCTCGGTGACACCGTCTACGGCGACACGTTCAACCGCGGCGGCGAGATCATCGCCGAGAAGCTCATCGCCCGCGGCGCCGTCCAGCTCGGCGAACACGCGCGGCACGACGCCTCGACCGAGATCCACGTCCGGGACATGGCTCGGCGATGGGCCGCCGCGCTCGACATTCCCGCGCTGCTCTCGGCCTGACCGGCGCCGCGCACCGGGCGCGGGTCTGCGAAGTGAGGTCCGGACAAAGCACCCAGCGCCAGCGCGCAAGGGGCACAGCACCTTAGACTGCTATCAAGCGCGGCACAGCCCGCCGCGCTCGACGATCCATGAGGTGACGAAGATGGCAGCCGGAGCGAGCCCCGCCCAACGTCAGCACAACTCGACAGATCATCCCGAGCTGGACGTGCTCCCGGAATGGCCCCTGGAAACGATCGGCGTGCTGGTGACGACCGATCCCGCGCCGCATGCGATTCCGGTGTCCTGGCCCGTGCGGGCCGGTGACCGGCGAATCCTGCTCAGCCTGAAGTATGATCGCGGCTCGCTGGCCCGGCTGCGCGAGCATCCCGAGGTGGCGCTGTTGATCCTCGGCGGGGGCAACGTGGCGATGTGCGCCCGGGGCACCGCGCACGTGGTCGCCGAGCAGATGCCCGGCGCCGACGACTACGTCGCCGTCCGCATCGACGTCGACGTGATCGACGACCACCGCCAGTCGGCCTTCGCGGTCGTGCAAGGCATCCAGCGCACGGTGCTCGACGACGAGAGCGAACTGCGCGCGCTGAAGGATCGGGTCAGCACACTGCGATCCTGGGCCGACCACTAGAACTGAAGCAGCCCGACGTTTCCGGGAGCAGAGAGAAGGCGGCACCGGCCGTGCCGCGCGGAAGGGGATCATGAGCGTCACTCTGGCCAAAGGCGGCAACGTCTCGCTGTCGAAGCAGGCGGCGAATCTCACCAAAGTCTCGGTGGGGCTCGGCTGGGACGTACGCACCACCACCGGCGCCGACTACGACCTCGACGCCAGCGCGCTGGCCTGCGGACCGAACCTGAAAGTGCTGTCCGATCAGCATTTCATCTTCTACAACAACCTGCGTTCGCCCGATGGATCCATCGAGCACACCGGCGACAACCTCACCGGCGCGGGTGAAGGCGACGACGAGGTGATCAACGTCGACCTCACCGCCGCCCCGCCGGAGATCACCAACATCTTCTTCCCGGTGTCCATCCACGACGCCGACGCCCGCGGCCAGTCGTTCGGCCAGATCCGCAACGCCTTCATCCGCGTCGTCGACGCGGGCACGGGCGTCGAACTGGCCCGCTACGACCTCACCGAGGACGCGTCCACCGAGACGGCCATGATCTTCGGCGAGCTGTACCGCCACAACAGCGAGTGGAAATTCCGCGCCATCGGCCAGGGCTACGCGTCGGGTCTCGCGGGCATCGCACGCGATTACGGCGTCAACGTCTGACCGCGTTCGAATTCCCTGACGCCGCCGCACGGTTCTTCCGCTCGATGCACGACATCGAATTCCGGAAGACCCGCGCGGTGACGTTCGTGGGAGCCTAGATGACGCCTACAGCGAATACGTCCAGGTCTCGTACCGCGCGCGTATCGCTCCAGGGAGCAAAGAGCTTGCGGGTCTCCAAGTACTTTCCACGCAACCTCGGAGAGGTGTTCTTGCACGAGAGCGCCACAGCCTCTTCAGCCGCAGCCACCGCGTGGTCGAGATCGTCCGGGGCGGTGAGCCGAGCGAACCGTAGCAGCGTCAGCGCTTGATGCCTGGCGGCGTGCACCGGAATGAACTGCAACGACTGCTCCACGGAGTCCGCAGCGCTGCGCCGGTCCCCGGTCGCCTCCAGCACCGAGCCGGTGACGTCGCCGGTCACCCATGCGGCCATCCAGTATGCGTACGTGCAGCAGCCCCACCGCAGCAGACCGGGTCGTCGCAGGGTTTTCCTACTTCGCTGCCGTAGGCCATGAAGTCCTCGAGGCGCGCCAAGATCTGTTCCGCTGTGTCGGGCTCGAGCGGCGGTAGAGATCGAGCGCTCGGTCGACCCCAGGTGGCCGGGGGGTCGTCGAGGTCGAAACACGGTGCGCCGTCGATGAACAGTGTCCACAGCGGATGGTCGGGAAAACCGTTCATCCGCAAGACCCACCATTGGCCGTCGACGTGGGCGGCGACGGGAAACCTGCCGTTCCCGGTCGATTGCCATCGTGGTCGCGCGTTCAGCTCGGGGTACGGCATCGTCTCAGTCTCCCTGCTGATTTGCGTTCCGCACAGAGGCGTTCCTGCGCGGCGATCTTCTCCGCAACCGACGCGGACGGATCGATCGGGTCGTCCACCGGGTGGACACTGCGAATTTGCCTGTGGGGCAATCGAGCCGACTGGCGAGAAGGCGCAGGTCATTGGGTTGGGTCACAGTATGGGGATTGGTTGTCTGAGTTGTGTGACAGAGGCTCGGGTAGCGGGTGGGAAGGGCCCTCGGCGGTGACTACTCTGGGCGCGTTCATCCGACTCCGAGGACGAGGCTTGTGAAAACCCTTCTGGCAGTGGCAGTTACCGTGCTCGTCAGCTCCGCTGCGCTCGGCGGGCAACCCGCCCACGCGGCGCCACCCCCCGACCCGGCGCCGTTACCCGGGCCCGCGGGTCCGTCCCCGTTACAGGAATGGATCGACAACACCATTCCCGCGCCACCGCTGGCACCGGCGAGCCGAAATCCCGCCGGCGAAGACCACACCGCGCTATGGCAAGCGATCCTGTCCTCACCCACCGATGACCCGACCTTCGACACCTGGCCATCCGACCTCGACCAGCTCGACCCCGGCCAGGTCATCGAGATCCGAGACATCACCACAACAGCAGCGACGCTGGTCGGTGCCCCGATCGCTCAGGCCCGACTGGTGAAATTCCGGTCCACCTCGGCATCGGGTGCACCGTCGTTCGGCACCGCGACATTCCTCGTCCCCGCCGTCGCGTGGCCGGGACCCGGCCCGCGGCCGGTGGAGGTGGACACCCTGCCGATCAACGCGCTGGGCCTGCACTGCACCCCCGGTTACACCCTCGCGCACGGCGTCAGCGACAAC
Source organism: Nocardia gamkensis NBRC 108242 (assembly GCF_001612985.1). Taxonomy (GTDB): domain Bacteria; phylum Actinomycetota; class Actinomycetes; order Mycobacteriales; family Mycobacteriaceae; genus Nocardia; species Nocardia gamkensis. Next base: position 93,721 of record NZ_BDBM01000021.1, read on the forward strand.
AACGGAATCAATGTCTTCCTGCCGGGGGTCGCGTCGACGCTGCGCAAAGGCCACGCCGTTCTGATACCCGACCACGAGGGCCCGTTATCGGCGTATGCGGAGCCGACCGTCGCCGGGCACATGACTCTCGATTCGATTCGTGCCATCCGATCGATGTTTCCGGATGAGTTCTCCGGCAGCGGTTTCGCGGTCAGCGGCTACTCGGGCGGGGCGATCGCCTCCTACGCGACCGCGATGTTGCTGCGTGAATACGCACCGGAGCTGTCAGACGTGCTGGTGGGGGCGGCCATAGGTGGGTTGGTGACCGACTATGGCGCCGTGGCGCACGCGTTCAACGGGCGCAGCGCATCCGGAATCCTCTTGTCGGTGTCGCTGGCAATGGCGCGCGAACATCCCGAGATGCTGAAGTACATGAATCATCTGGCGCAGTGGGTGGGAACTTCGCCGTTGAAGAATATCTGCGGCGAAGCCGACGGCCCGCTCGGCGCGGTGGGAATTCCGATCGACGTGGCGGCGAATATCGAGAATCCGCTCGAAAGCGATATCGCCGCACGTATCGAGCGACTGACCGACCTGACCGGCCGCACATCGGCTGTGCCGCTGTACATCTACCACGGGTCGCACGACTTCTGGATTCCCATCCAGGGACCTCAGAAGATGTACCGGCAACAGTGCGGCCTCGGTGTCCCGGCGGCATTCCGCACGGTGCCGGGCGAACATGTATCCGCGATGCTCATCGGAGCCGGAGGCGCCAGCGACTGGATCGACGCCAGGTTACGTGGCGAGCAGGCACCGAACGAATGCGCCTGACCTATCAGCTCGTTTCCCGCTGCCGTGACAGCGGGAAACGAGCTGCGGTCATCCTAACTGCGTCGCCGGTTCAGTTGCGCGCGATTGCCCGAAAGTTGTGGACCTCAGCATTCGCTCGGCGCCGGTTCGCCGCGCAATCGCGCGAGAATCCAGTTGTCGAGCTCGGGCGAGCCGGTGACATAGCCGATCAAATGCTCGCCGGGCACGACGCGAAAGACAGCCGGAACACCGAGGGCGCATTGCTGCCGGAACGTCCGCTGGGCGTCATCGAGCGGGATCCAGGGGTCGTGCAGGCCGTGGTAGATGAACAGCGGCACAGCCGATTTCCGGTCCCTCAGGTCGAATTCGGCGAACATCTTCTCGGCGATCGGGCCGTCGAGCGCGTTGCCGGTATTCGCGACGACGTCCATCGGGAACCCGAGCACGCCCAGCGGTCCGTCGGCATCGCCGCAGATGTCCTTCACCGGTGAGGTCGCCACCCACTGCGCGAGATGGTTCATGTACGGAACCATCTCGGGGTGTTCACGCGCTACCGCCAGCGCTACCGACAAGAGGATTCCGGACGAGATATTGCCGTTGAACCGGTGGGCGACGTTCTCGTTGTCGGTGACCAGTCCGCCTGCGGCCGCTCCGACCACAGTGCCTGCCAGCTCCGGCGCGTATTCGTGCAGCAGCATCGCCGCCGCGTAGGAGGCGATCGCCCCGCCCGAGTAGCCGCTGATCACGAAAGGACTGTCGCCGAAGTCGTTCGCGCCCACCGTCCGGGTGGCGCGAATCGAGTCGAGTACCACGTGCCCGGCCACATTCGGCTCGGCGTACGCCATCAGCGGGCCCTCGTGATCGGGCACGAGGACCGCGTGCCCCTGGCCGAGCGCCCACCAGATCGATGGCATGAAGACCGTGAGATCTGTGTTGGGTTTGTCCAGGAGACCGTGCGACATCTGATATCCCGGGGTGCAATGCGAGCCGAGGGAGTTGATCGGCAGTGCGTCCACCTCCACGGGTTGCGGCCCCGCGCCGGTCCACTCGGCCGCCGGGGTGATCAACGTCGCGGTGCCGAACGACGGTGCACCCGAAGCCGAGGTGGACCGGAACTTCAGCAGCAGCGCACGCCGAATCGGAACCGCCATGCGGGCTGCTGCTGTTGTGGTGATGTCTCGGATCTCGATGACCTGGCCGGGGTCGAGCTGGTCGAGGTCGGATGGCCAGGTGTCGAAGGTCGGGTCATCGGTGGGTGAGGACAGGATCGCTTGCCATAGCGCGGTGTGGTCTTCGCCGGCGGGATTTCGGCTCGCCGGTGCCAGCGGTGGCGCGGGAATGGTGTTGTCGATCCATTCCTGTAACGGGGACGGACCCGCGGGCCCGGGTAACGGCGCCGGGTCGGGGGGCGGCGCCGCGTGGGCGGGTTGCCCGCCGAGCGCAGCGGAGCTGACGAGCACGGTAACTGCCACTGCCAGAAGGGTTTTCACAAGCCTCGTCCTCGGAGTCGGATGAACGCGCCCAGAGTAGTCACCGCCGAGTGCCCTTCCCACCCGCTACCCGAGCCTCTGTCACACAACTCAGACAACCAATCCCCACACTGTGACCCAACCCAATCGCGGCGTCTCGCACAGTGACAGTGGCGCTCGGCCTACTCGTCTTCCTCCGGCCAGAAAGCGCGCCAGTCCTCGGCGGTGAGCGGGAAACGTTCACCGCGCTCCTTTTCCGCCGAGTCCTCCGTCGCACGGATAGCGGCGGCGAATGTCAGCGTCGCTTTGCGGAGACGTTCCTCGGCGCTTTCCGGACCACCGAGACGCACCACCCGCAGCGCTTCGGGGACGAGATCGGGCGGGAGACCGGCCTTGGTGCTGCGGGAGACGACCTTCTCGGCGAGTGCCAGGGCGGGCTGGGCCGTGGCGATGCCGTCCAGGCAGGAGCGGCGGGACTTCTCGGCGGATTTGCGCTCCTCCCAGGCGCGTTCCTGCGCGGCGATCTTCTCCGCTACCGAGGCGGACGGATCGATCGGGGCGTCGACGAGGTGCGGGCTGCGGTTGACCAGCTTGGCGACCAGGGCGGCGGCGACGTCGTCGACCGTGAACTCCCCCGCCGCCTCGGCGATCCGGGAATGGAACAGCACCTGCAACAGCAGGTCCCCGAGTTCTTCCTTGATCGTCTCGGTATCGCTGTGCTGGATGGCGTCGAGCAGCTCGTAGGTCTCCTCGAGCAGATAGGGACGCAGGGAATCGTGGGTCTGGGTGACCTCCCACCCACCGAAATGCCAGAGGCGGTCCATCACCTCGACCGCACCGGCCAGCCCCGCCGCCACCACCGCCGTGTCCGTGGGCGGCAGCGAGTCGCCGTTCGGCGCGCTACCGGGTGGCACGCCCGCGGCGGCACGATGCCGGGCGGCCCGAAGGACGGACTCGTCGCGACCCGTCGAACTCATCGCGGCGCCATCTCGGCGGCGACGGTGAGATCGACCGCCCCTTGCGCCTTCCCGTCCAACGCCAGCAGCAGATCGGCGACGAATTGCAGCAGCACCACATCTCGGACGCGCTCGGCCCCGACACTGTCCTCGACACGCGGCAACGGAAGCTGCACCACTCCGGACGCGGCGCGGTATCCCGCGCTCGGGTAGAGCCGCTTGAGCCGCATCTGCTTGGAATCGGGCAGATGCAGGGGTGAGATCTTCAACGTCGTCCCGGTGACCGCGATCTCGGTGACCTCGTACTCGCGGGCGAGCAGCCGCAACTTGGCCACCGACACCAGGCGCCCGACCTCCACCGGCAGCGGGCCGTAACGGTCGACGAGTTCGTCCACGACCAGCGCGAGCGCCGCATCCTCTTGCGCCGCGGCCAGTTTGCGATACGCCTCCAGGCGCAGCCGGTCGCTGGCGATGTAGTCGGGCGGGATGTGCGCGTCCACGGGCAGGTCGATGCGCACCTCCTTGACCTCCTCGGTGGTGATCGGCTTGCCGTCGGCGGCGGCGCGGTACGCCTCGACGGCCTCGCCGACCAGCCGCACGTAGAGATCGAAACCGACACCCGCGACGTGACCGGACTGCTCGGCGCCGAGCACGTTGCCCGCGCCGCGGATCTCCAGGTCCTTCATCGCGACCGCCATGCCCGCGCCGAGGTCGGAGTTCTGCGAGATGGTGGCCAACCGGTCGTAGGCCGTCTCGGTGAGCGGCTTCTCCGGCGGGTACAGAAAGTAGGCGTAGCCGCGCTCCCGGCTGCGCCCGACCCGGCCGCGCAACTGGTGCAACTGCGAAAGGCCCAGCGCGTCGGCGCGTTCCACGATCAGCGTGTTGGCGTTGGAGATGTCCAGGCCGGTCTCGATGATCGTGGTGCACACCAGCACGTCGTATTCGCGCTGCCAGAAACCCTGCACGGTGGACTCCAGCGCGTCCTCGTTCATCTGGCCGTGCGCGACCACCACCCGCGCCTCTGGCACGAGATCACGAATCCGCTTGGCGGCCTTGTCGATCGATGACACCCGGTTGTGCACGTAGAAGACCTGCCCGTCGCGCAGCAGTTCGCGGCGGATGGCGGCGGTGACCTGCTTGTCGTTATACCCGCCCACATAGGTGAGCACCGGGTGGCGTTCCTCCGGCGGGGTGAGGATGGTCGACATCTCGCGGATCCCGGCCAGGCTCATCTCCAGGGTGCGCGGGATCGGGGTCGCCGACATGGTGAGCACGTCGACGTGCGTGCGCAGCGCCTTGATGTGCTCCTTGTGCTCGACACCGAACCGCTGCTCCTCGTCGACCACGACGAGGCCGAGGTCCTTCCAGCGCACGCCGGTCTGTAGCAGCCGGTGGGTGCCCACCACGATGTCGACGCTGCCGTCGGCCATTCCCTCCAGCACGGCGCGGGCGTCGGCCGGATCGGTGAAGCGGGACAGGCCCTTCACGGTGATCGGGAAACCCGCGACACGCTCGGCGAACGTCTGGAGATGCTGTTGGGCGAGCAGCGTGGTCGGCACCAGCACGACGACTTGTTTGCCGTCCTGCACCGCCTTGAACGCCGCGCGCACCGCGATCTCGGTCTTGCCGTAGCCGACGTCGCCGCAGACCACGCGGTCCATCGGGACCGGCTTCTCCATATCCGCCTTCACCTCGGCGATGGCGGTCATCTGGTCGACGGTCTCGGTGAACGCGAACGCGTCCTCCATCTCCTTCTGCCACGGTGTGTCGGCCCCGAAGGCGTGGCCCGGCGCGGCCTGACGGGCCGCGTACAGCTGCACGAGTTCGCCCGCGATCTCGCGAACGGCCTTGCGCGCCTTGCGTTTCGTGTTGGCCCAGTCCGAGCCGCCCAGCTTGGACAGACTGGGCATCTCGCCGCCGACGTAGCGGGAGAGCTGGTCGAGCGACTCCATCGGCACGAACAGCCGGTCGCCGGGCTGGCCGCGCTTGCCCGGCGCGTACTCGATCACCAGGTACTCGCGGCGGGCGCCGCCGACGGTGCGTTCGATCATCTCGACGAACTTGCCGATGCCGTGCTGGTCGTGCACCACCATGTCACCGGCGCTCAACGCGAGCGGGTCGACCTGGTTGCGCCGCTTCGCGGGCATCCGCTTGCCCTCGGTCGGCGCGGTGACCCGGTTGCCGGTCAGGTCGGACTCGGCGACCACCACCAAACGGGCGTCTTCGAACACCAGGCCGTCGTGCAGCGAGCCGCACAGCACGCCCACCACGCCCTCGTTCGGCTCGGCGCCGGTCTCCAGCGCCGCGGCGGGCACGTCGGCATCCGCCAGCCGTTCCATGATGCGCTGCGCGGTCCCGTGACCTGCGACGACCACCACGGCCCTGCCGCCGGTGGTCACGTGGGCGCGCAACGAGGCGAACATGGTCGCCACCAGTTCGTCGGACCCGCGCGCGGTGGGGCCGGGCAGCACCCGCAGGACGACCTCGGAGGAATCGCCGGAGGCGAGCGGGCTCAGCGTCCACCAGGGCAGACCCTGCCGGTCGGCGCTGGCGTGGACGTCGGACAGCGGCTGGTAGGCCGACGCGGCGAGGTCGAGCCCGTGGCCGCCGAGCGGCGCGGCGCCACCGAACGAGGCAGCCGTCCAGGACGCCTCCAGGAATTCCTCACCGGTGCGCACCAGGTCGGCGGCGCGGGTGCGGATCTTCTCCGGATCGCACAGCAGCACGTGGGTGCCTTCCGGCAGCACCTCGGTGAGCAACCGCAGCTGGCCCGGTCGCAGCACCGGCAGCAGCGCTTCCATGCCCTCCACCGGGATGCCCTGGGACAGTTTCTCCAGCATCTCCACCAGCGCCGCGTCGGCGGAGTTGGCGGTGGCCACCTCGGCGGCCCGCTGGCGCACCTCGGCGGTGAGCAGCAGCTCCCGGCACGGCGGCGCGACCACGACGTCCACCGCGACGTCCGGCAGCGAGCGCTGGTCGGCGACGGCGAACGGCCGCAGTTCGGTGATCTCGTCGCCCCAGAACTCGACGCGCACCGGATGGTCGGCGGTGGGTGGGAAGACATCGAGGATGCCGCCGCGCACCGCGAACTCGCCGCGCTTGCCCACCATGTCGACCCGGGTGTAGGCGAATTCCACCAGCCGCACGAGCAATTCGTCGAAGTCCAGCTCGACGCCCACGCGCAGCACGATCGGCTCGATGTCGCCGAGACCGGCCGCCATCGGCTGCATCAGCGATCGCACCGTGGTCACCACCACGCGCAGTGGCGCGGGGAAATGCGGGTCGTCGGGGTGCGCGATCCGGCGCAGCACCTCCAGCCTGCGCCCCACCGTGTCCGCGCCCGGCGAGAGCCGCTCGTGCGGCAACGTCTCCCAGGACGGGAACTGCGCGACCGCGGGACCGAGCATCTCCGCCAGCTCGACGGTCAGGTCGTCGGCCTCCCGCCCCGTGGCCGTGACCACCACCAGCGGCCGCTCGGCGGCCACCCGCGCCGCTACGAACGGACGCACCGCCGACGGCGCGACCAACGCGACCGACGTGGTGCCGATCAGCTCCGCGACGGTCCGTAGCGAGGTATCGGCACCGGCCGCAGCGGCCAGTCCCGCCAACGGTGGGCGGTGGGTGGACATCGACAACTCCTGAGCGCAGGCGACACGGTTCGAGCGGCCAACCGAGTCTAGTGAAGCGGGCATCTCGTTTTTCCAGCGCCCGCACCGCCGCGACGAGACTGCCGCTCCCGGCCTGCCCCCGAGCGACCGTCCACGAGCGAGTGCGTCGCCGCCTGCTTCACCAGAGGTGCAGGAAACTCCGGACGTCATCGAGGCCGTCGAGTGCCCGCCCGTCCACGTCCAACGGATCCAACTCGGCACGTGCCGCCAAGGAGCGCGCCAACGCAACAGACTCATCGGTGAGCCGCCCGAACCGCCGAGCGGTATGTCCCAGGCACAGCCCCGCCAGCCCGAGCAGCGGGCTTCCGGCCACGGCTCGCGTGCCGACCTGCACGCACCAGTGCTCGACGAACTCCCGATCGTCGTCGTTCAAGGCGCTGCCCACCAGAGCATCCGCCGCCTCCGACTCATACGCCCGGTCTCCGAGCGCGCGCTCCAACACCGCGATCACCACCTCATGCGGCAGAGCCGGAGGATTGTGGAAGATCAGATGCGGACGCATGCCGCGAGATTACCCATCCCTTTGGCCCCGGACCCGTGACTCAACAGGGCGAACGTTGCCCCGACACGGGCACCAGCGCAACCACACCGGCCGAACCTCCGTCGCTCGAGCGGCCGCCGCGCACGCGACACAAGGAGTAAGCGACACCAAGGCCGACACCAACCACTACACCGCGCGCACCGGGTAGCGAGCCTCGGCACCAACGTGCCCAGCGCACCCCAACTCCCGGTTTCGAGCGAAGCGAGACCGAGCATGCGCCGTTCGCGGCCCGGCTCGCGTTTGCGCGGCCGTCGCGTCCGCGACGAAGTCGCCAGCGGCGGTCGCGCAAACGCGAGCCACAAAGGGGCCGCGAACACGCAGCGCCGCAGGCGCTGCCAAAGTTACGGCACGTAGCGGCGCAGGCGCCTAGCGGCGAACTCGCGGAAGTAGGACAACTTCTCCGCCGGCACGAGGGCCGGGAGCAGGAAGTACCACGCGCGCTCCATCCGGACCGCCATCTGGTCGATGGATTCGGTGCCGACGGCGATGATGTGCACGCCCGCGGCCATCTCCTGCCAGAGCAGGCCGATGACCTCCGCGTCCAGGTCGGCGATCAGGTCGCCCTGGGCGATGGCTCGCTCGGCGAGCAGGCGGTAGGTGTCGCCCCAGTTCTTGGCGATGTTGTCGCCTTGGGCGCCGCGGTAGTCGCCGATCTGGTGGGTCAGCTTCAGCATGGCGCCGACCATCGGGTCGTTCATCGATAGATCGGCGACGACGTAGGTGATGCCGATGCACGCTTCCAGCGCGGGCACCCGGGGATCGAAGAAGCCCTGACACGAGCTGGTCAGTCGCTCGTTGCCCTGGTCGACCACGGCGCGCGCCAGCTCTTCCTTCGAGCCGAAGTGAAAATACAAGGCGCCCTTGGTCACATTGGACTGCGCGATGATCTCGCTCAGGCTCGCATTCGCATATCCCAAGCGCAGAAAGACATCGGCCGCGCCTGCCAGGACGGAGTCGCGGGTGATCTCCGCGCGCGCTTGCCTAGCCATCAGATCCGCCTGTCATCCCAAAACCAGCCATCCTGAAGTAGACCGACATCCCGAAGTTGACCGACTTACCGCCCGAACAGCACCCAAAGGATGGGTGAACCGTACCACCAGGCGCGCGCCCGGCAGCCAATTCGAGCATTCGACAAGACCCGCCGCGCAATTTGCTGGTTAACAATCCGGGTCACTCACCTGCGCTCGCGCGCCACTCCGAACTCAGTTGCGGCTCGGCCTCCAGATGGCTCAGCCCGTTCCAGCACAGGTTCACCAAGTGTGCCGCCACAACCTCTTTCGAGGGTTGGCGCTCGTCGAGCCACCAGGTCGCGGCGGTGGCGACCTGGCCGACGAGCGCCTGCGCGTAGAGGGTGGACAGACTGGTGTCGAACCCGCGCCGCGCGAAATCTCCGGCCAGGATGTGCGCCACCTGATTGGTCGCCTCGTTGAGCAAACTGGAGTACCTGCCCTCCGCCGCCGCGGCGGGCTGATCGCGCACCAGAATTCGAAACCCGTCGGTTCGTTCTTCGATGTAGGTCAGCAGTGCCAGCGCCACCTGTTCGAGCCGGATACGCGATCGGTTCTGCGTGAGCGAGGAGGTGATCATGTCGAGCAGCATCGACATCTCGCGGTCGACGACGACCGCGTACAACCCCTCCTTGCCGCCGAAGTGTTCGTACACCACGGGTTTGGAGACCTGGGCACGTTGCGCGATCTCCTCGATGGAGGTCGCGTCGTAACCGCGTTCGGCGAACAGCGCGCGCCCGATCTCGATGAGCTGCTGACGCCGCTGCGTGCCGGTCATCCGCGGCCGGGACACTCGATGCGACTCACCCGAAGACACCCCTGCTCCTCCGCCCTCTCCGCGTTGTTGCCGGTCGTGAGTGCCTCGGCGGTTCCCTCCGACCGACGGTCGCATGCCGGGCGGGTCGCGGGCGAGCCCGGCGAGTTGCCCTCGTGCGTGTCGAGTCGGCCGTCGCACCGGGGCTCCGACGCACGACACCGACATTCGGATACCACTGTCCCAGACCGGCCGGGGATCCACCCGCCCGGCCCACCGGTCCGCCGCCGGCGTGTCTGCGGCCGTCCCGGCTCCGCCCTGGTACGGCCGGAATACGCGGACAGGCGGGCCGAACAATTCGCGGGGAGGCGGCCGAGTATGCGAGGATTCATCCCGTGCCGTGGCACAGCGGCGGGGTGTTCGCCAACCGCCGGTGTGGCAATCCGCCGTGGTGTAATGGCAGCACATCTGATTTTGGTTCAGAGAGTTCAGGTTCGAGTCCTGGCGGCGGAGCTCGAGAGCACGATGCCCTATCGTTGGCCCGCAGATCGCTGACCAAGCACGACGATGCCCCGCACGAGGACAGGCAGCCGAGGGAGATCCATGCCACAGCAGACCGCCGTCGTCGTTCTCGCAGCCGGTGCCGGGACGCGAATGCGGTCGAAGACCCCCAAGGTCCTGCATTCGCTGGCCGGTCGGAGCATGCTCGCCCACGCGCTGCATGCGGCGAACGAGATCGACCCCGCGTACCTCATCACCGTGGTGGGGCACGACCGCGAGCAAGTCGGCGCGGCGGTGACCGCGGTGGCCGACGAGCTGGGCCGGGAGATCACCCCGGCGATCCAGGAACAGCAGCTCGGCACCGGGCACGCCGTGCAGTGCGCGCTGGCCGCCCTGCCGGTCGGATTCACCGGTGACGTACTGGTCACCTCCGCGGACGTGCCGCTGCTGGACGGGCACACCCTGGCCGCGCTGCTCGACGAGCACCGCAGCTACGCCGAACGCCCCGCGGTCACCGTGCTGACCTTCGTACCGCCGGACCCGAACGGCTACGGCCGCATCGTGCGCGACGCGGAGGGCCAGCTGGCCGAGATCGTCGAGCACGCCGACGCCACCCCGGAGCAGGCCGCGATCACCGAGGTGAACTCCGGTGTGTACGCGTTCGACGCGGCGGTGCTGCGCACCATGATCAGCCGGCTGTCCACCGCCAACGCCCAGCACGAGCTGTACCTCACCGACGTACTGCGCCTGGCCCGCGAGGCCGGTCACCCGGTGCACGGCGCACGCCTGGTCGACGCGGCCAAGGTCACCGGCGTCAACGACCGGGTGCAACTGGCCTCGGCGGCGCACACGCTCAACCGCTACATCCTGGAACGCCACATGCGCGCGGGCGTCACGATCATGGATCCCGCCTCGACCTGGGTCGACGCCGGTGTGCGCATCGGAAGGGACGCCGTGCTGCGACCCGGCGTGCAACTTATCGGCAACACCGTCGTCGGCGAGGACGCCGAGATCGGCCCGGACAGCACGCTCACCGACGTCGTCGTGGGCGACGGCGCCCGGGTGATCCGCACCCACGGCGAGGGCGCCACCATCGGCCCGAAGGCGACCATCGGCCCGTTCAGTTACCTGCGGCCCGGGACCGTCGTGGGCGAGGTGGGCAAGCTCGGCGCGTTCGTCGAGACCAAGAACGCCTCGATCGGCGCGCATTCGAAGGTCCCGCACCTGACCTACGTCGGCGACGCCACCATCGGGGAACACAGCAACATCGGTGCGTCCAGCGTCTTCGTCAACTACGACGGGGTGACCAAGCACCACACCGTGGTCGGCTCGCACGTGCGCACCGGCAGCGACACCATGTTCGTCGCGCCGGTGACGGTGGGTGACGGAGCCTATACGGCGGCGGGTACTGTACTGCGCAGAAACGTTCCGCCCGGAGCTCTCGCGGTCTCCGGCGGACCGCAGAAGAACATCGAGGGCTGGGTGCAGCGACACCGTCCTGGGACGGACGCGGCCCGCGCGGCGGCGGAAGCCACCGCGGCCAAGGAGATGTCGAGTCAGGCAATAGAGCAAAAGGATGGCAATCAGCAGTGACCGCGTCATGGATCGATAACCAGAAGAACCTGATGCTCTTCTCGGGACGCGCTCATCCTGAGCTGGCCGAGCAGGTCGCCAAGGAACTCGACGTCCACGTCACGCCGCAGATCGCGCGGGACTTCGCCAACGGCGAGATCTTCGTCCGGTTCGAGGAGTCGGTCCGTGGTTCCGACGCCTTCGTCCTGCAGAGTTTCCCCGCGCCACTGAACCAGTGGCTGATGGAGCAGCTCATCATGATCGACGCGCTCAAGCGCGGCTCGGCCAAGCGGATCACCGCTGTGCTGCCGTTCTACCCGTACGCCCGCCAGGACAAGAAGCACCGCGGCCGCGAGCCCATCTCGGCCCGCCTGGTCGCGGATCTGCTGAAGACCGCGGGCGCGGACCGGATCATCACCGTCGACCTGCACACCGACCAGATCCAGGGCTTCTTCGACGGCCCCGTCGATCACATGCACGCGCAGCTGCAGCTGGCGGAGTACATCCGCACCAACTACAGCCTCGAGCACATCACCGTCGTCTCCCCGGACTCCGGCCGCGTACGCGTCGCCGAGAAGTGGGCCGACTCGCTGGGCGGCTCGCCGCTGGCCTTCATCCACAAGACCCGCGACCCGCTGGTGCCCAACCAGGTGAAGTCCAACCGCGTGGTCGGCGAGGTCGAGGGCCGCACCTGCATCCTGATCGACGACATGATCGACACCGGCGGCACCATCGCGGGCGCGGTCAAGGTGCTGAAGGAGGCCGGCGCGGGTGACGTGGTCATCGCCGCGACCCACGGCGTGCTGAGCGCGCCCGCCGCCGAGCGCCTCGCCAACTGCGGCGCCAAGGAGGTCGTGGTGACCAACACCCTGCCCCTGGTGGAAGAGAAGAAGTTCCCGCAGCTCACCGTGCTCTCCATCGCGCCGCTGCTGGCCCGCACCATCCGCGAGGTCTTCGAAAACGGGTCGGTCACCGGCCTTTTCAACGGCAACGCCTAAGCCTCACACCGCGGAAACGGCGGCTCGGACTCCGGTCCGGGTCGCCGTTTTCGCGTACGCGTTAGCCGCGGCGATCGGTGGGGATACCGAGGGTATGGACAGTGACCCGTTGGAAACCGAGATGGGGGATGACGACCAGGAGGACGAGATCCGCGAGTATCGGCGCAATATCGAGGATCCGCCCGACGACCTGCGCATCCGCTATCACGAGGACGAGGACGACGGCAGGCTCGGCATCGGTGACGAGCTGGATCAGGAGTGGACGCCGCACGACGGCCGCGCCGAGGACGACGAGGCGGACGACCGGTCCGCCGAGGTGGCCGCGATCGAGATCGTCGACGACGAGGACCTCTGAGCCGAATACCGCCCCGACGCGCCGCGCTGTAGCAATCTGCTATGACGCCGCGAGCAGCGTGGTAGGCATAGGTTGCGTGACCGGGACGACACGAGGAGGGTGCGATGAGCACGCCGAAGGATCCGGACCACACCGACGACGAGCGGCGGGAGCCGGAGGCACCGTCGTTGTCGAACCAGACCGGTGAGACCTCCGGTGACGAGCCTGCTCAGCCACTGACCGGCGCCGCCCCGGCCCAGACCGGCGCACCACCCACCGAGCACGATCCGGCCGCCGCGCGGCCTCCGGAAAGCGAGCAGGGTTCGGCGGACCAATGGTGGCAGTCGGGCGGCACACCGCCCGCGGGCCCGCTGGGCGGCCAGTGGGGCGCGGAACCCAGCGGTCAACCGGCCGAACCTCAGCCGTGGGGCGCCGACGGGCCGGGCGGCCAGCAGTCCTGGGGCGCCGAACCCGCCGCGCCGGGGTCCCCACTGTCGGGTTCCGCTCCGCAGCCTCCGACCGACGAGGAGACGCGCCGGTTCACACCGGACGACCACGCTCGATACGGGTCGGGCGGACAACCGCCCTACCCGCCGTACGGACAGCCCGCCGACGCCGGGCAACCGTATCCGCCGCCCGGGCAACCTCCGTACCCGGCGGGCGGAGGGTACGACCAACCGGCGGCCGGTCCGCAGTACGGCTACCCGTCCTACCCGCAGGAGGGGTACGAGCCGTATGCCACCCCGCCGAAGCAGCCGGGTAGCCAGGTGTACTCGATCATCGGGTTCGTCTGCGCGGTGACCGCGGTGCTGTTCTGCCCGATCTTGTTCGGTCCGGCCGGGATAATCCTGGGGATCGTCGGGCACAACAAGGGCGAATCGCTCGGCAAATGGGCAGCGATCGCGGCGGCCGTCGGGATGGTCATCGGCTTCATCGTGGGATTCGCCGTGTTCGGCGGAGACTTCACGACGTAGATTTCCGGTATGCGTTCCTTCGGTGACACCAGCGCGGGGAGTGTGCGCGCATGACCGGATTCACGGGCTTCCCGCTGGCCGGGCTGGACTTCTACGAAGACTTGGAGGCCGACAACTCCAAGGCTTTCTGGACCGCGCACAAGAATATTTACGACGAATCGGTACTCGCGCCGATGAAGGCGCTTGTAGCCGAGCTGGAGACGGATTTCGGCGCGGCGAAGATCTTCCGGCCATATCGGGACGTGCGCTTCGCCAGGGACAAGACGCCGTACAAGACCGCGCAGGGCGCGGTGGTGCGCGCCGCGCCCGGCGTCGGCTGGTATGTCCAGATCAACGCCGCGGGCCTGTTCGTCGGCGGCGGCTTCTACCAGGGCTCGCCCGATCAGCTCGCGCAACTGCGCGCCACCATCGACGACGAGGTACGCGGCGGCGAACTGGCGGCGATCCTCGCGAAACTCGCCGACGCCGGCTTCAACATCGGCGGCGAGAAGCTGAAGACCAAACCCAAGGGTTACGACGCCGACCATCCGCGCATCGACCTGCTGCGGCACAAATCCATCACGTGCGGCAGGGAATTCGGCGCACCCGGCTGGCTGGACACGCCGCGGACGGCGAAGGAGGTCCGCGCCGCGTGGGAGACGATGCGGCCGCTGGTCGAGTGGCTCGCGGCGGTGGTCGGCGGCGCGCCCTCCCGGTGACCGCCGCCGACCGGAGCCCCGGTCAGCGCCGTCCGGCGAGGATCAGCGCGAAGCGATCGTCCGGATCGGTCCACACGTGCCCGGTGGCGAAGCCCGCGGCGGCGAGCTCGGCGTCGAGCCCCCCGACCCGGAACTTCGCGGAGATCTCGGTGCGCATCTGTTCGCCGCGGCCGAAACGCACGGTGAGACCGAGGTCGGCGACCGTGACGGTCATGTCCTCGCTCGCCTCCAGCCGCATCTCGATCCACTCCCGCGCCGCGTCCCAGACCGCGATGTGCCGGAACTTCTCCGGCGCGAAGTCGGCGCGCAGGCGAGCGTTCAACACGTGCAGCACATTCCGGTTGAACTCGGCGGTGACGCCCGCCGCGTCGTCGTAGGCGGGCACGAGCACCGCCGGGTCGGTGACCAGCCCGGCGCCGAGCAGCAGTTGCTCACCCGGCTCGAGCACGGCGTGGATCCTGGCGAGGAATTCGGCCCTCTCCTCGGGGACGAGGTTGCCGATGGTGCCGCCGAGGAAGGCGATCATCCGGCGACCGCCACGCGGGAGGTTGTCCAAGGTGTCGGTGAAATCGCTGACCACACCGTGCACGCCGAGACCAGGGAACTCGGCCGCGACCTCGTCGGCCGCCGCTCGCAGCGCCGCGGACGAAACGTCCTGCGGTACATACGTCTTCAAGGGTCCGCGCGCGCTGAGGGCGGTGAGCAGCAGGCGGGTCTTGGCCGCCGATCCGGCGCCGAGTTCGACCAGCACCTCGGCCTGGGCGGCGTCGGCGATCTCGTCGACCACCCGCTCGAGCAGCGCGCGCTCGGTGCGCGTCGGGTAGTACTCGGGCAGCTCGGTGATCCGCTCGAACAGTTCGCTGCCCTTGGCGTCGTAGAACCATTTGGGCGGCAACCATTTCGGGGTCGCGGTCAGGCCCTGTGTGGCGTCCGAGCGGAGCGCCGTGTTCAGGTCGTCTTCGGTGAGGTGGATGTCCAGCGTGGCTGCGGTCATGGCGCGGGCCTTTCGGGTCAGAGGAGGGCGTCGACGGACAGCGCGCCGGGCCTGGCGCTCACCAGGCTGCGGTCCGGGATCGACCGCCAGCGGGGGTCGTCGTCGAAGGGTTCGGAGGACACGAGCGCGAAGTCGTCGGTGACCAGCACCGACAACGAATGGTGGCAGGTGGTCGCCCACAGTTGCGCGCCGTCGGAGAGCAGGAGATTCAGGCGTGCTTCCGGCGCTCGGTCGAGGATCGCGGACACCAGCAGCCGCAGTGCCGCCGGAGCGGCGGACCATTCGCCGTCCGGTGCGCCGGTCGCCAGCAGATCGCACAGCAGTACCCACAGCGTGGCAGCGTCGGTGGCGGATTCCGCCTCCAGCAACCGCGCGGGGGTGAACAGATCCTCGGCGCCGAGTTCGGCGGCGATGAGCGCGAACTCCTCGGCCACGCCGGTCAGCGTGCGCCGCCAGTCCGGCACCACGCCGTTGTGACTGAACGCCCAGCGGTCACGGGTGAACGGCGCGCACGCGGACCGCTCGACCGGCATGCCGACCGTCGCCGACCGCACCGCCGCGAGCACGGCGGCGGACTCCAGCTGCGGAAGCACCTCGTCCACGGCCGGGTCGGTCCAGATCGGCGCCGCGTTGCGGTAACGGCTGGCGGTGACCGTGTCGTCCGCTCCGACGCGCCACCAGGCGACGCCGAACCCGTCGGCGTTGATGGTGCCGCCGTGGCGCATGTCGCGCGGCGCCCACGCCTGCGTGTGCAGCGAATGGGAGCCGAGGGTCACCATGTCGCCTACCCGCACCGGCGGGCCGATGTAACCCAGGTGTCTACACATCGGCACCCGCCGATGCCGCCTTCGACCGGTGCGGTCCGCTCACCGCGTGACCGCGGTCCGGCCGCAGGCCGGAATGACGGGCGTCGCTCACTCGCCTTCTCCCGGACCCAGATCCCGCGCCAGGCGGAACCCGGCGAAGATCTGGCGACGGATGGGATGGTCCCAGTTGCGGAAGGTGCCGCGACAGGCCACCGGATCGGTGCCGAAGGAACCGCCGCGCAGCACGCGATAATCGCCGCCGAAGAACACCTCGGAGTACTCCCGGTACGGGAACACACGGAAGCCCGGGTACGGCTCGAAACCCGAAGCGGTCCATTCCCACACGTCACCGATCAGCTGGTGCACGCCCGCGGGAGACGCGCCGGACGGATACGCGCCGACCTCGGCGGGTTCCAGATGCCGCTGCCCGAGGTTCGCGGTGGTCGCGTCGGGATCGGCGTCGCCCCACGGGAATCGGCGCGACGCGCCGGTGGCGGGATCGAACCTGGCCGCCTTCTCCCACTCCGCTTCGGTGGGCAGGCGCTTACCCGCCCAGTTCGCGTAGGCCTCGGCCTCGAACCAGCACACGTGCACGACCGGCTGCCGCGGGCGCAGCGGGGTCATCACCCCGAATACCCGCCGCCACCAGCGCCCGGACGGATCGCGCTCCCAGAACTGCGGCGCGACGAGGCCTGCCTCGGTGCGGTGCGCCCAGCCGCGCTCGGACCACAGCTCGGGCCGCTCATAGCCGCCGTCGTCGACGAAAGCCAGGTATTGCTCGTTGGTCACCGGCGCGGCGTCGATCGCGAAGCCGGGCACCCGGACCGGATGTGCGGGGCGTTCGTTGTCCAGCGCCCACACGTCGGTCGAGGTGCCCATGGTGAATTCGCCCGCGGGGATCACGACTTCCCCGGTGACCGGCGCCGCGGCGGTGGGTGCGGCCGCCGCGGCGAGCACGGGTGCGCCCGCGCGCAACTGATGGGTGGCCAGCATGGTCTCGTCGTGCTGCTGCTCGTGCTGGGCGATCATGCCGAACGCGAACCCGTCATCGATCAGTGGCCGACCTCGTAGTTCGCTGCGCTCCAGCACATCCCACACCTTGTCGCGCACGGCGCCGACGTAGTCGCGGGCCTGGCCGGGATCGAGCAACGGTAGTTCGGGCCGGTTCGCGCGGGCGTGTTTGAAGGCGTCGTAGAGCTCGTCGATGTCGGCGCGCACCGCGTCGCGTCCGCCGACGTCGCGCACGAGCCAGAGTTCTTCCTGATTGCCGATGTGCGCGAGGTCCCAGACGAGTGGGCTCATCAGTCGCGAATGTTGGGCTACCAGTTCGGCTTCGTCCAGGCAGTCGGTGAGGGTGAGGGTTCGTTGCCGGGCGCGCGTGAGCACCTCGGCGATCCGGTCGCGCAGCTGTTCGGTACCGGCGTGGTCGGTGAAGGCGGAATGGGAAGTGGTCACGGGAAACGTCTCCGGGATTCGTGCTGATCGGCGTCTGCGCTGCTGGGCGACTCGGCGCGGTCGACCGGGTCGCTGTCGGGGAAATGCGGTCGGCTGCTGGTCACAGGGCTGTCTCCGTGGGCTCCGCGCTGTGCTCGGTGTCGTCCTCGGTCGGGGTGCGTCCGTGGCGACATCGTTTCGCGGCGGATTCCACGGCGCGGGCCGCGTCGTCGGTCGCGGTGTGCTCGGCCGCCAGGCGCAGCAGGGCGACCGCACCGGCCCGGATGTCGGGATCGGCCAATCCGTAGCGGGCAGCATCGACCCAGCGGCCCGCCAGCGGCGCGGCGATCGAGCTCGCCTCCGCGACCACCGCCGGGCTGGACATGAGCGCGTCGATCACGTGCACCGGCACGGTCCAGGCATCGCCGGGCTGGGCGTCGATGTAGCGGACCTCCAGGTGGCCCGAGGCGCGCACCGGCGGGAACAGCGTGGTCAGGTGGTAGTCGAGGTCGCCGATGCCGGGGCGGCGGCCGACCTCGTCGTCCAGTGCGCCCGACAGCCAGTCGGCGAATGTCGCACCGGGCGGTGCGGACCATTCCGCGCAGTCGCCGTCACCGCCCTCGGCGCCGCCGTCCGGTCGGCGCACGCACAGCAGCGGCACGTCCAGCGCCCATCTGCCGTAGGCGGCGATCGGGTCGGCCCAGTCCAGCACCGGCGGGCGGGTGCGCGTGTTGTCCAGCCGCAACCAGGCCCGCATGCGCTGAGACGCCCATGTTCCCGGCGGCGCGCCACGCAGGCCGGGCGAACAGGCGAAGGCGGCCAGCAGCGCCGGGCCGACGGCGTACAGGGCGCTCCAGCGCGCGGTGACGTCCGCGCGGTCGGCCCCTGCGTCGACGCTGACCTGGGTGGCGGCGGTATTGCACATCATCAGTTTGCCGAACGGCCCGATGCCGCCGAAGGAGCGCTCCATCGCGCGATAGCGCGGCAGCTGAAGCAAGCGCTTGGGGCGGCGGTCCGCGTCGGCGGCGACGGAAACGGTGCGGATGGACCGGGATTCGAGAAGTTCCCGCAACAGACGGGCATCATCGCGCAGCCGATCACACAGCTGCGCGGCAGCTCCGTAGGGAGCACTGGAGAGTTCGATCTGACCGCCGGGTTCCAGAGTGACCCGGCTGCCCCCCGGCAACGCGAGTGCCGGCGAATCGGGGGCGATGGACCGTGGTGCGTACGGTCCGAGTGCGTCCGCCATGGCGGACAGCTGGGGGCGCGGAGCGGCCGAGGGACCCGACGCCGAACACTCACCCTGCACCGTGAGCCATTCGAGTTCGGCGCCGATCAGCGCCGGTGGCCCGAGCTTGAAACACACCCCTCCGACATATGCTTCCGCCGCCGCGCGGGAGGAGAGTTCTCCCTGCTCGGTGGCACACCCGGCCGACTCAGGACTCTCGAGCGTGACCGCCATGCCAACCTCCAGTGGGCTCCGGGACGTAGTCCGCTGCTCTTCGGTTATCGCCATTCTGCGCGGTGGTATTCCACTCCCCGGCCGAAATTCGAGTGCGGCGATCCATCCAGCGTAGCGACGCAGGCCGACAAGAAACCGACATGAAGCCGAACAATTCACCCGATAGGGTCGGCTCCATGCTGGATGACGATCGCGTACGAGCCGACACTCCCGGATGCGCGCCGGGGCCCGGACCGGGACCCGTTTTCCTCGACAGCGCCGGCTCGTCGCTGCCCCCCGGGGTGGTCACCGACACCGTCATCGCGCATCTGCGCAGGGAGGCGGAGATCGGTGGCTATCGGGCCGCGAACGAGCGGCTCGACGATCTGGCCGATGTCAAGACCGCGATCGGCGCGCTGATCAACGCCGCGCCCGAGAGCATCGCGCTCAGCGACAGCGCCACGCGCTCGTGGGCGGACTTCTTCTACTCGGTACCGCTCACCGCGGGCGATCGCATCCTGGTCTCCGAGGCGGACTACGCCAGCAACGCCATCGCCGCTCTGCAGCGGGCCCGCGCCACCGGCGCCACGGTGGAGAAGATTCCCAGCGACGGGACCGGGCAGATCGACTTGGACGCGTTGTCGGCGCTGGTCGACGAACGGGTCAAGCTCGTGTCGGTGCTGCACGCCCCGACCAACGGCGGGCTGGTCAACCCGGCCGCCGAGGCGACCCGGATCGCGCACTCGGTCGGCGCGCTGGTGCTGCTGGACGCCTGTCAGTCCGCCGGCCAGCTGCCCCTGGACGTGGCCGAACTCGGCGTCGACGCCTTGTCGGCC
Organism: Nocardia gamkensis NBRC 108242; assembly: GCF_001612985.1. Taxonomy (GTDB): domain Bacteria; phylum Actinomycetota; class Actinomycetes; order Mycobacteriales; family Mycobacteriaceae; genus Nocardia; species Nocardia gamkensis. The sequence goes on from NZ_BDBM01000021.1 coordinate 113,493, forward strand.
ACCGGCCGCAAGTGGCTGCGCGGCCCGCGCGGCACCGGTTTCCTCTACCTGCGGCCGGAGTTGGCACGCTCGATGGAACCCGCCCGGCTCGACCTGCACGGCGCGCAATGGACCGGCCCGCACGACTACCGGCTCGCGCCCGATGCCAGCCGCTTCGAGTTCTGGGAATGCGACGTCGCGGGCAGGCTCGGCCTGGGCGCCGCCGTGCGATACCTGCTCGAACTGGGCCCGGAAGACATCTACGCCGCGATCGCGGCCCGCGCCGAGCACCTGCGCAAGGCGCTGCCGGAGATTCCCGGGGTGACCGTGCGCGACATCGGCCTGCGGCACAGCGGCATCGTGTCGTTCACCGTCGACGGCGTCGACTCCGTCGAGGTGCGCGACCGGCTGCTGGCGCAGGACATCACGGTCACGGTCAGCCACGCCGGTTCGACCCTGCTGGATATGACCGGCCGTGGCCTCGCCTCCGTCGTGCGCGCCTCGCCGCACTGCTTCGTCGGCTTCGACGAACTCGATCGCTTCGTCGCCGCGGTGGCGGAACTGCGCGCTTGAGCCGCGAGCGGCCCGCGACATCTCAGGCCAGATGCACCGCGAGCGCCCTGGCCACCAGAGCCTCGGCGTCGGCGCCCGGTGCGACCAGACGCAGGCTGCGATTGGCCCGCGTGGTGGCGATGCCGTGCAGATTCGTCCACAGGGCGATCGCGCGGTCGCGCGGATCGGTCGTGCCCGCCGCCGCGCCGACCAGTTCGGCGAACCGCGCGAACAGCGGCAGAGTGACCGACCGCAGGTTCTCGCCGGAGCCTTCGAGCAGATCGTGCCGGAACATCAGGGTGAACATCTCCGGCCGCCGCGCGGCGAACTCGATGTACTCGGCGCTCATCCGCCCGAGACGGTCGCGCGCGGACTCGGCGTCCACCGCCGTGAACCGGTCGGCGAGGTCGGCGAACCCCCGGGCGGCAATCGCGGCCAGCAGTGCGCGGTGGGTCGGGAAGTAGCGCCGCGGCGCACCGTGCGAGACGCCCGCCGCCCGGGTGATCGCACGCAACCCCAAGTGCGCGGCACCCACCTCCTCGAGCAGATCGACGCCGACGTCGACCAGTCGATCTCGCAGCGTCTCGCTCTCGGGCATGCGGACATTGTCTACGCCTGCCACGGCAGAACCACACTCCCGCGCATAGACACTGTCTACGCGATGCGGTAGACAATGTCTACGCGTTCGTCTACGGAGGTCTACATGTGGTACTCGCTGTTCAAGTACGTGCTGCTCGGTCCGCTGCTGCGGCTGCTGGGAAGGCCCGATGTCGCGGGGCTGGACAACATCCCGCGCACCGGGCCGGTGATCATCGCGGCCAATCACCTCGCCGTGATCGACTCGCTCTACCTCGCGCTGGTCGTCCCCCGGCGCGTGACGTTCCTCGCCAAACAGGAGTACTTCACCGGGAAGGGCCTGCGCGGCCGGTTCAATCGGTGGTTCTACTCGGTCTCCGGGCAGGTTCCGGTCGACCGGACGGGCGGCGACGCGGCCGCGGGCGCACTGGCGGCGGCCACCCGCATCCTGGAAGCAGGCGGGGTCTGGGCGATCCATCCCGAGGGCACCCGTTCACCCGACGGGCGGATCTACCGCGGCCGCACCGGCACCCTGCGGGTCGCCATGGCCACCGGCGCGCCGGTCGTTCCGGTGACGCTGTCCGGTACCGACCGGGTGAACCCACGCGGCAGTCGTCTGCCGCGGTTCGGCAAAGTGCGCATCGAGTTCGGGGCGCCGCGCCGCTACCCGCCCGCCGAGCAGCGCCACATGGTGCGCGCCGCCACCGACGAGCTGATGCGCGAGCTGGCCGCGCGCTCGGGCCGGTGCTATGTGGACCGCTACGCGGCCACCTTCTCGTCGCTGTGACCTGGGCCCCCGGAAAAGGGGTTAACGCCGCCCCGCGATGGCGGGATAGTGGGGGGAGGCCGGTTCCCGGCGACAGCTGGTGGTTAGGAGATGAACGTTGAGCAGGTTCACCGACGAGATGTATGCCACGGCGCGAAACTCCGAGCGCGGACTGGTAACCGGCGAGCCCGGCGCCCCGCTGCGGCGCACCTGGGCGGAGATCCACCGGATCGCCCGGCGCATGGCGGGCGGGCTGGCCGAAGCGGGCATCGGGCACGGCGACGCGGTCGGCGTGCTCGCGGGCATGCCGGTCGACATCGCCCCGGCCTGCCAGGCCGTCTGGATGCGCGGCGCGTCGATCACCATGCTGCACCAGCCGACTCCGCGCACCGACCTGGTGGTCTGGGCGCGCGACACCGAGACCGTGCTGACCATGATCGAAGCGCGCGCGGTCGTGCTGGGCGCGCCGTTCGAGGCGGCCGAGCCGCTGCTGCGCGAACGCGGCATCACCGTGGTGCGCATCGACCAGCTGCCCGACGGTCCCGACACCGACCCGGTGCCCACCGCCGAGGGCGATATCGCGTTGCAGCAGTTGACCTCCGGTTCCACCGGCTCGCCCAAGGCGGTCCGGATCACGCACGAGAACTTCTTCGTCAACGCCCACGCCATGTTCGACCGGGTGAAATTCCAGCTCGACGACGACGTGATGGTCAGCTGGCTGCCCCTGTTCCACGACATGGGCATGGTCGGATTCCTCAGCGTCCCGATGCAATTCGGCGCCGAAGTGGTGTGCGTGACGCCGCTGGACTTCCTCACCAGGCCGCTGCTGTGGGCCGAGCTGATCAGCAAGTACCGCGGAACCGTCACCGCCGCGCCGAATTTCGCCTATTCGCTGCTGGCCCGGCGGCTGCGGCAGGCCGACGACGGGGCGTTCGACCTCAGCAGCGTGCGCTACATGTGGAACGGCGCCGAACCGGTGGACCCGGACACCATGGAGGCTCTGGCCGCCGCCGGGAAACGCTTCGGGCTCAACCCGATGGCGCTCACCCCGGTGTACGGCATGGCCGAGACCACGCTCGCCGTGTCGATCCCCGACGCCGGGCACGGGCAGGTGCTCGACGTGATCGATGCCGATCTGCTAGAAGCGATCGGCAAGGCGGTGCCCGTCCCGGAGGAGCACGGCCAGCCCGCCAACATCCGCAGACTGCCCACCCTCGGCTATCTGGTCGACCATCTGGAGGGCCGGATCGTCGACAGCGAACGTCAGCCGCTGCCCACCCGGTCGGTGGGTGTGATCGAATTGCGCGGCCCCGCGGTCACTTCCGGGTATGTGACGGTGGACGGATTCGAACCTGCCCAGGACGACGAGGGCTGGCTGGACACCGGCGACATCGGCTACTTCACCGACGAGGGGCTGATCGTGGTGTGCGGCCGGATGAAGGACGTGATCATCATGGGCGGCCGCAACATCTACCCCACCGACATCGAGCGCGCCGCGACCAGGGTGAGCGGCGTACGTCCGGGCAACGCGGTGGCGGTGCGCCTCGACGCGGGCCAGAAGCGGGAAAGTTTCGCCGTGGTGGTGGAGAGCGGCAGCCACCAGAATCCCGAGGAGGTCAAGCGCATCGAGCGCGAGATCGTGCATTCGGTGTTCGCGGAGGTCGGCGCTCGGCCGCGCACCGTCACCGTGCTCGGCCCCGGCGCACTGCCGAAGACCTCTTCGGGCAAACTGCGCAGGGCCGCGACCGCGATCCATCTGCCGCGCGGATGATCGGCCGGGCGCACCTCGTATCGAGCGCGGTGCGCCTCAGTGCACTTGGTTCTGCGCGGTCTCGAGACCCACGCGCAGCAGCAGTTCCACCGCGTCGGCGGCCTGCTCGACGATCACCGGGACCTCTTTGCGCTCCGGCGCGGAGAACGGCTTCAGCACGTAGTCGGCCGGATCCTGGCGGCCCGGCGGGCGGCCGATGCCGATGCGGGTGCGCAGGTAGTCCTTGGTGGTCAGGGCGCTGGAGACGGAGCGCAGACCGTTGTGCCCGCCCTCGCCGCCGCCGCGCTTGAGCCGGATGGCGCCGAACGGCAGGTCGAGTTCGTCGTGCACGACGATCACCTCGGTCGGCGGCACGGAGAAGAACTTCGCCAGCGCGGCCACCGGCCGCCCGGACAGATTCATGAACGACCGCGGCTTCGCGATCAGCACCTGGCGCCCGTCCAGCCGAGCCTGCAGCAGGTCGGCGCCGGATTTCTTGTGCACACCGAAACGGCCGCCGACGCGCTCGGCGAGCACGTCGGCGACCAGGAAACCCACATTGTGCCGGGTGCGCTCGTATTCGGGACCGGGATTGCCCAGTCCGACGACGAGCGCGGGCCCGGCGGACGGTGCGCTGTTACTCAGCGCTCTCGCCCTCGGCCTCGGCCGTCTCCTCGCCCTCGACGGGCTCGGCGGCCGGGGCGGCGATCACGTTGACGATCAGGATCTCCGCATCGGTGGCCAGCTCGACGCCCTCGGGCAGCTGCAACTCGCCCGCGGTGATCTGGGTGCCCGCCTCGATACCCTCGACGGAGACCTCGATGGATTCGGGCAGCTTCATCGCGTCGGCCAGGATGGAGACGGTGGTGGCTTCCTGGGTGACCAGGGTGCCGGGGGCGGCGTCGCCTGCGACGGTGACGTTCACGTCGGCGGTGACCTTCTCGCCGCGCTTGATGATCAGCAGGTCGGCGTGCTCGATGTAGCGACGGATCGGGTGCACCACAACGGACTTGGTCAGCGCGAGCTGCTTCTGGCCGTCGATGACGAGGTTCAGCACCGCGTTGGTGCCGTGCTCACGCAGGATGGCGGCGAAGGCCTGGGCGTTCACCGACAGGTGCCGCGGGTCGGCCTGGTGGCCGTACAGCACGGCCGGGACGTTGCCCGCACGACGGGTACGGCGGGCGGCGCCCTTGCCGAACTCGGTACGTACGGATGCTTCGAGAAGGTTGACGTCGGACATGACTGGATCTACTCCTACGGCTCTTCCGGGCTGGTCAGTTACACGTCAGGGGTTCCGCACACCTGACGGGGGTGGTCTACTCGTCGGGGCGAAGACCGAACGAGGACGGCCGGAAGCCGAGCCGCGTCGATCACGGTGCCGCAAAACTGGTCTGCGGTCACCCTCGCCGAGACAACCCGAACACCATACCCCAGCGCAGAGGCGCTCTTTGAATCGGGTGGTCACCGGCGGTTCGGCTCACGCTCGAGCGAGTCGCGTACGCTGGCGTGGTTGCCGATCGGTTGTCTGCGAAAGGTTGTCTTGCGTTGAGCGCCTCCCCTGAGGGTGTTGTCGCGCCCGCACCCCGCGGGCTGTCCGCCGAGGTGGCCCGCCGGCGCACGTTCGCGGTGATCTCCCACCCCGACGCGGGCAAGTCCACGCTCACCGAGGCACTCGCCCTGCACGCCAGGATGATCTCCGAGGCGGGCGCGATCCACGGCAAGGCCGGGCGCAAGTCCACCGTCTCGGACTGGATGGAGATGGAGAAGGCGCGCGGCATCTCGGTCAGCTCGACCGCGCTGCAGTTCAACTACCGCGCCGCGGGGTCCGAGGTCGACAGCGTCATCAACCTGGTGGACACCCCCGGCCACTCCGATTTCTCCGAGGACACCTACCGGGTGCTCACCGCCGTCGACGCCGCGGTGATGCTGATCGACGCGGCAAAGGGCCTGGAGCCGCAGACGCTGAAGCTGTTCCAGGTCTGCCGCCACCGCGGCATCCCGGTGATCACCGTGATCAACAAGTGGGACCGGCCGGGCCGGGCTCCGCTGGAGCTGCTCGACGAGATCGACGAGCGGATCGGCCTCACCCCCACCCCGCTGTTCCTCCCGGTCGGTATCGCGGGAGACTTCCGCGGCCTGCTGCGCCGCGGCCCGGACGGCGCGGCGCTCGAATACATCCACTTCACCCGCACCGCGGGCGGCGCGACCATCGCGCCGGAGGAGTCGCTGACTCCGGAGGCGGCCGAGGCGCGCGAAGGCGAGCCGTGGACCACCGCCGCGGAGGAGAGCGAACTGCTCTCGGCCACCGGCCAGGACCACGACCAGGAGTTGTTCCTGGCCGGGCAGACCTCACCGGTCATCTACGCCTCCGCGATGCTGAACTTCGGCGTGCGGCAGCTGCTGGAGACCCTGGTGGCGCTCGCGCCCGCACCGGGTCCGCGCCGCGATGTCGAGGGCAAGCCGCGCGAGACCGGCGATCCGTTCAGCGCGGTGGTGTTCAAGGTACAGGCGGGCATGGACGCCGCCCACCGGGACCGGCTCGCGTTCATGCGGATCGTGTCGGGCGAGTTCGAACGCGGCATGGTGGTCACCCACGCGCAGACCGGGCGGCCGTTCGCCACCAAGTACGCGCTGACCGTGTTCGGCCGCGAACGCGCCACCGTCGACACCGCCTACCCCGGTGACGTGGTGGGCCTGGTCAACGCGACGGCGCTGGCTCCGGGACACACGCTGTTCGTGGACAAGAAGGTGGAGTTCCCGCCGATCCCGTCGTTCGCACCGGAGCATTTCGCCGTGCTGCGGGCCCGTAGCGCGGGCAAGTACAAGCAGTTCCGCAAGGCGATGGACCAGCTCGACTCCGAGGGCGTCGTGCAGGTGCTGCGCAACGACATCCGCGGCGACGCCGCTCCGGTCCTGGCGGCCGTCGGCCCGATGCAGTTCGAAGTGGTGACCGCGCGCATGCTCACGGAGTTCAACGTCGAGACCACGATGGAGCACCTCGGCTACACGCTGGCCCGGCGCACCGATGCCGCGTCGGCGGACGAACTCGGGCGGCAGCGCGGGGTGGAGGTGTTCACCCGCTCAGACGGTGCGCTGCTCGCGCTGTTCAGCGATAAATGGCGGCTGCAATACATCGAGAAGGAGCACCCGGCGCTCACCTTGGAGCCCCTGGTGGCCACCGCCGACTGAGTCAGCCGGCCTCGGACTCCGGCCGCATCGGCGGGGCACCGGGGTCGCGTTCGATCGAAGAGATGCCGTCTTCTTTCGCGATCAGGCCCCAGCGGCTCGAGGTCAGCCGCAGGCTGGGCAGGTCGCTGAGGGAGAGCACCACTTCGTAGGTGCGTTCGTATCCGGTGTGCGAGATGCGCCAGTGGCCGTCGTCGCAGCGGACGTAGCGGTCGGTGTAGAAGGCCGCGCCGCGCAGCAGCATGTTGTGGCCCGGAATGAGCACTGTGTCGGCGAGATACCACGTGCCGGTCGCGGTGTCGCCGTCCACATCGATCTCCGGGTGGTCGCAGCGGTGCTCGGTGATCACGTGCGGCCCGAGCGTGTTGCGCATGAACGCGATGAACGCCTCGCGCGATTCGAACTGCAGATATTCGCTGTAGGTCGCGGTCGCCTCGGGCACCATGGTGTCGGCGAAGTCATCCCAGGATTTGGTGTCGAGGGTGCGCAGGTACCGGTACTTCAGCCGGGAGATCGCCGAGACGTCGTCCAGCTCCCGCTCGTCGCGACCGCGGCCCGCCCGCGGATCGTCGCGCACCTGCCCGAAGTCGATGGTTCCCGCGTCGAAGCGCAGCCGGTCATCGGCGTCGGCATCCCCTTCACCGGCGCCGGTCGTCCGACTGTCGCGCTTCGGACCCGCACCGACCGGGTCGAAATCTCGTTCCTCCGGCTCCGGTATGCCGGAATCGATGTCCACCCCGCCGCGCTCTTGGCCACCCGGGGGAAATCCCAGGTCGTCGCGCTGCGGCCCACCGGAGCCCGTGCCCCGGTCGTTACGCACTTGCCCAGCGATGCCCAAACCTGGGTCGCCGCGCCCCTGCCCGCCGGTTCGCTGATCCATACCCTCAACAATCCCATCCCGAGTGCCGGATTGGGAGGGTTGTATCAGATTGCTATCACGGCGAGCGGAACATTCCGGTCAAGATCAACTTCGGGGTCAGCTTCCGATCGTGAAGCAGGTACGGCAGAAGTCCTCGCCGAACTCGGACAGCCGGAGACTCTTGCGCACGATCTTCGGCGCCCGGCCCGCCTTCTTCAGCGCCGCCTCCACCACGGGCTGCACCTCGAGCACCATGTACCGGCTCAGCACCACCGGATCGTCCGAGGTCAGCGTCAGCCCGAGGCGATTGAGATTGATCAGGTAGGACCGCGCGCGGTCGGGGTAGCGCACGCCGGCCTGCTCGGGCACCGAGGTGAGATCGCCCTGCACCAGTTCCGAGCCGATCCCCAGCGGCCGGTTGGTGCGCACGTCGACCGCGGGCTGCGGGCCGTTGAGCGCCATGAAGCGCAGGATGCGCGCCTCGTCGGGAGCGAGTTCGTCGAGGATGCGGTCGTAGGCCGGGTGCACGTCCTCGGTGAAGTAGACGTCGGCGGACCTGGCCAGCAGCGCGTCGCCACGGCGGCGCAACTCCTCGGTGCTCGCCGAGCGCAGGTAGGGGCCGACGGTCAGCGGCTGCTGCGAGGTGGGGCCGTTGGAGGTCGGGACGTAGCTGACGATCTCCCGGACCGAGCCCTCGGTGACGCCCAGAGCGCTGCGGGCGATGGAACGCAACGCGTTTCCGGTCCGCTCGGCGATCTCGGCCGAGGACTCCCCGTCCAGCGCGGCCTGGGTGATCTCCCTGGTGACCTCGTAGGTCGTGCCGACCGCCCATTGGCTTCCGCGCACGACGGTGCCCGCGGCCACTCCTGCCGCGCGGAACACGCCGCGGATCAGCCGTGCCTCATTGCTGATCTGCCGCTGTTCGACATCCGAACTGCGCTCGACGGCGCGGGAACCTGGCCGGGCCACGTCCTGTCCGGTCCTGTCGTCTGCCACGTTTTCTCCGATATCGCCGGGGGAACGAATCCGCTCCACAGATTACTTCCCCTTGTGTCGCGGGTCATTCGCACCGCCTGACTCGGACAGTGCGACCGGCACGCGGCGCGCAATAGGGTTTCTTCGAGGAGGGGGTGCTAGTTTTGGGTGCCGGTGAGGCGGCGAGCACCGGTGTATCGGCAGGAGGGTGTCGTGTTAGAGAGCGTATTCGGAATCCACCCCACGATCCTCCTCGAGCTCGTGACCATACCGCTTTTCACCGGCGTGATCGGCTACATCACCAACTGGACCGGCGTGCTCATGCTGTTCAAGCCGGTCGCCTTCCACGGGGTCCGAGTTCCCGGCCTGCGCGCGCTGTATCCATTCCTGCCCAAGCGAATTCAGGTCCTCCCGCTGCTCAGCTATGACGGCCGGTTCGGGTGGCAGGGCATCGTCCCGTCGCGCGCCGACAAGATGGCGAGCATCGCGGTCGACAAGGGCCTGGCCAAACTGGGCAGCGTAGCCGACTTCTACCGGGAGCTCGAGCCGGACAAGCTGGCCGAGCATCTCACCAGCATCGCCGACGCGCAGATCAAGGACATCGTCGAGGACATCCTGCGCCGCGAACATCCGCAGCTCTGGTACAACCTGCCCGCCCAGGTGCGCGACATGGTGCATGCCAGGGTACGCCAGCAGCTGCCGGAGATCCTGCGTGAGCTGACCGAGGAATTGGGCGCGAATATCGATCAGCTGCTCGATGTGAAGCAGATGGTGATCCGCTACTTCCAGGCCCGGCCGCATCTGCTCAACACGCTGTTCCAAGTGCTCGGCGCGAAGGAACTGCGATTCATGCAGAACTTCGGTTTCTACTTCGGCGCGCCGATGGGCGTGCTGCTGGTCGCCGTCCTGCATCTGAGCGGCTGGTCCAGCCTGGTCGTGCTGCCGATCGGCGGTGTGATCATCGGCTGGGTGGTCAACTGGATCGGCATCAATATGATCTTCGCGCCCGCATATCCGAAGTGGTGGGTCCCGTGGCGGCAGGGCCTGCTGATCAAACGCAAGGGCGAAATCACCGACGGATACGCGGAATTGGTTTCCAGCCAGGTGATCACCGTGGCGAATATCGGCGACGAGTTGCTCAACGGCCCGCGTTCGGATCGCACCATGCAGATGCTGGAGGACACGCTGCGCCCGGCCGCCGACCGCGCGCTCGGCCCCGCGCGTCCTGCGGTCAAGTTCATGCTCGGCAGCCGCGAATACGACTCGCTGCAATCGACCTTCACCAACGAAGCCATGTCCATCGCGCCGATCGCGTTCGCGGACCCGGAGTTCAATGTCCGCCAGGGCAGGCAGATCAACGAATACATCGCCAGGCAGATGGCGATGTTGTCGCCGCCGGACTTCGTCGACATGCTTCGCGCGGCCATCAAACAGGATGAATGGCTCCTTTTCGTCCATGGCGGCGTGCTGGGGCTCTTCGCCGGATACGCTCATATCCTGATCTTCGGAACGGGAGTGGCGACATCATGGCTGTAGCGAGTCCGGACGACGGCGATCTCGAGGCCGTCGAGCACCTCGACGCGACGGCGGCGAATGCCGGGCCATCGCAGGAGATCGCCCGACGGCCGGCTTCGGACATCGCTCACACCGACGAATTACCGAGACGGGTCACGGTTCCCGTGGCCACCGTGCGTGCCGCGACGGGCGTCGCACGGGTCGCGTGGACCGCCGTCACCGGGGTGACCTCCTGGGGAGTCGGCACCGCGGTCGACGTCACCTCGACCGTCGTGCGGCGCAGCATCGAGGGAGCGCCGCCGCGAGAAGTGCTGGCCGAGGCGGAGTCCGAAGTCCGTGACGCGATGCGCAAAGCGCTCGGTCTGTCCGCCGCCGCGCAACCGTCCGCGCAGGACGCCGTGCCGACGCTGCGCGAGCAAGGCGCCGCGCTGCTGCGGTTGTCGGCGAGCCCGCACGGCGAGGACGACAACCATCCGGCCTTCGCGGGCATGCTCGCCGAGCTGACCCCCGACGAGGCGCGCATCCTGCGTTTTCTGCACCTGGACGGGCCGCAGCCCTCGATCGACATCCGCACCGGACGCCCGCGCGCGCTCGGCTCCGAACGCCTCGGCTCGATGCTCACCCTGATCGGCGAGCACGCCGGCCTGCGCTTTCCCAACCGGATCCAGCAGTACCTGACCAACCTGCGCAGACTGGGCTTGGTCGAGCACGCGCGCGAGCCGGTCGGCAATCCGAACCGGTATCAGCTGCTGGAGGCGCAGTCACCGGTGCGGGAGATGCTGAAGCGGTCCGGCTTCGGCACCAAGGTGATCTACCGCAGCGTGGTGCTCACCGACTTCGGCGCGGATTTCGTGCGCACCTGCCTGCCCGTGGTGGTGCAGGACGGACGCGCCTCGGGGCACTAGGGTTCCCACCCGCGCAGCGCCAGCTCGGCCACCCGCTGCAATTCGGCCCGGCTCGCGCCGTCCCGCGCCGCCTGGGACATTCCCTGCATCACCGTGCCGACATAGCGGGCCAGCGTGCGCGCGTCCAGGTTCGGCGACAGGACGCCCGCGTCGATGTCGGCCTGGATGCGCGCGGCGAACGCGTCGATGTTCCGGTTGCGCATGTCGCGCAGGAAATCGGCGATCTCGGCGCTCGTGGTGTTGACGCCCGCGCTGATCACCAGACAGCCGTGCGGGCACTCCGGCCGGGTGTACTCCACCGCCGCCTCGCGCAGGATGCGCCGGACCGCCGCGTCGGCGGTGCCCTCCTCGGCGAGCGCCCGCGTGACGAATCCGCCGTAACGCGCGCCGAATTTCGCGACGACCTCGGCGAACAACGTCTTCTTGTCCCCGAACGCCGCGTACAGGCTGGGCGCACCGATTCCCATCGCCGCCGTGAGGTCTCCGATCGACGTGGCCTCGTACCCGCGTTCCCAGAACAGCCGCATGGCCTTCTCCAGCGCGACGTCCCGGTCGAAGGATCGGGGCCGCCCGCGGGTCGTGGTACTCATGCCGCAATTTTATAGCGGTCACTAGAGAATGTGCTACCTTTCTTTCTGTAGCGACCGCTAGAGAAAGGAGCCCGTGATGGGCGCACTGACGGGCAAGACCGCACTGGTGACCGGAAGCAGCCGGGGCATCGGCCGGGCGATAGCCGAAAAACTGGCCCGCGACGGCGCACGGGTGGCGGTGCACTACAACAGCGACGAGCAGGCCGCGAAGGCGACCGTGGCCGCGATCGAGGCATCGGGCGGCGCGGCATTCGCGATTCGCGCCGAACTGGGCGTGCCCGGTGACGCCGAGGCGCTGTGGGCTGCCTTCGACGCGCACGCCGAGGGCCTGGACATCCTGGTGAACAACGCGGGCACCGACGGCATCCGGGAGCCGATCGCCGGGACCGACGAGGCGGCGTTCGACCGGGTCTTCGCGATCAACGCCAAGGCGCCCTTCTTCATCACCCGTCTCGGCCTGGATCGGTTGCGGCCGGGCGGACGGATCGTCAACATCTCCACCGGCCTGACCCACGGCGCGTACATGCCGCAGCTGATCGCCTACACCATGACCAAGGGCGCGATCGACAGTTTCACCAGCGTGCTCGCCAAGGAGGTCGGGGCCCGCGGCATCACCGTGAACGCGGTGGCCCCGGGCATCATCGACACCGACATGAACGCGAACTGGCTGCGCAACGCCGAAACCCAGGCGGCGGTGGCGGCGATGTCCCCGCTGAATCGAGTGGGGCAGCCCGCCGACGTGGCCGACGTGGTCGGGTTTCTCGCCTCCGACGAGGCGCGCTGGGTGACCGGGCAGTGGATCGACGCCACCGGCGGCGGCCTGCTGTAACGGCCGGGGGATTGCCCCGCCCCCGGTTCCTTTTCGCGACGCCCGCTACGGAACGGCATCGCCCGGCCGCTCCCATTAGGCTTGAGCACCGTGCTGTCAGTTGTGCCGAGTCCCGTCACCGTGCGGGCGCCGTCGAAGGTGAACCTCCATCTCGGAGTGGGCGACCTGCGTGCCGACGGGTACCACGACCTGACCACGGTGTTCCAAGCGCTGTCCCTGAGCGACGATCTGGAGATCTCCCCCTCGGGTTCGCTGGCCGTCCGGGTCACCGGAGAGGGCGCCGCGGACGTGCCGACCGACCGGACGAACCTGGTCTGGAAGGCGGCCGTCCGGCTCGCGCACCTCGGCGGCCGCGCCCCCCTGGTGGAAATCGCCATCGCCAAAGGCATTCCGGTAGCCGGGGGCATGGCGGGCGGGAGCGCCGACGCCGCCGCCGCGCTGGTCGGGCTGAACGAGCTGTGGGACCTGGGACTGTCCAGGGAGGAACTGAGCGCGGTGGCGGCCGAACTCGGCAGCGATGTGCCGTTCGCCCTGCACGGCGGCACCGCGCTCGGCACCGGCCGCGGGGAGCGCCTGCTGCCGGTGCTGTCGCGCAATACCTTTCACTGGGTGCTCGCCTTCGCCAAAGGCGGCCTGTCCACGCCCGCGGTCTTCGCCGAACTCGACCGGTTGCGCGAGCACGGCGACCCGCCTCGGGTCGGCGAACCGCAGCAGTTGATGCAAGCGCTGGCCTCCGGCGACGCGCACCAGCTCGCACCCTTGCTCGGCAACGACCTCCAGGCGGCGGCGGTGTCGCTGAAGCCGGAACTGCGCCGCACGCTGCGGGCGGGCGTTACGGCGGGCGCGCTGGCCGGGCTGGTGTCCGGCTCCGGGCCCACGTGCGCGTTCCTGTGCGAGAGCGAGGAATCGGCGATCTCGGTGGCCGCCGAACTCGCGGGCGCGGGCGTCTGCCGCAGCGTGCGGACGGCCGGCGGACCCGTGCCGGGCGCGCGCATTCTCAGCGCCGACCCGTCGGGGAAGCACTGACCGGCAGCGCCTCTCCGACGGACGAAGGCGCCCGACCGGCAGCGACGCGAGGACGGAAGCGTCCAGTCCTCCGCCGCGGCACGAAGGCGCGTTGCTCAGGGCAGCGCGTCGGCGAGCCGATCGACCTGATCGGCATCGCGCCCGTAGCAGTAGAACATCACCTCGTCCGCGCCCAGATCGCCGAATTCGGCGATGGTGGCGCGGATCTGCGCGGGCGTGGTGAGCATTCCGGCGACGAAGCCCTCGGCGTAATCGCTGAACGCGTAGTAGGCGCCCATCGACGCGCGGGCGTCCTCGATGACGTGATCCGGGCCGAGAGCCACGTTGACCTGGGCGACGATCCTCGGCTCACCCGAGCGGCCGTGGTCGGTCCAGGAACGGCGCACGGTGTCGAAGAGGTTGCCCGCCCAGGAGGGCGGCGCGGCGGCGAGGAATCCGCCGCCCCACCGCCCGACGCGTTCGAGCGCGGCGGGCTGGAAGCCGCCGAACAGGATCTCGGGCCCTTCCGGGCGCAGCGGCGCGGGGCCGATCGGCCCGCACTCGTCGCTGTAGGCCTCCCCCGCCCACAGGCGGCGCAGGAGCGCGAGTTGCTCGTCGAGGCGGCGGCCGCGGGTGCGCAGGTCGGTGCCCGAGGCGAGGTGGTCGTCGGCGCGGCCGCCGACGCCGAGGCCGAGCACCAGCCGTCCGCCGGTCATCCGGTCGAGCGTGGCGGCCTGCTTGGCGAGCAGCACCGGATCGCGCAGCGGCGCGAGCAGCACTTCGGTCTGCACCTTGACGCGGCTGGTCGCGCCGGCGAGCGTGGCCAGCGCGATCAGCGGTTCGGGGTTGTCGTAGACCAGCCGGTCGAGCAGGCCGAGAGTGCGGAACGGGCCCGCGTCGGCGCGCCGGGCCCAGTCGAGCAGGGCGGCGGGATCGGAAATGGGCAGGCCGAGGCCGACGTGCATGAATTCCTCCAGGGAAGCGATGCGGAATGGGACGGGTGCCGCCCGCCGACACCTCGAGGCGAGGTGGGCGTCCCACTCTGCGGCTGTACTTCTGGGGAACGCCGGATCGGTTGCATGGAACGAACAGTGTTCGTTCGCCGATCAATCTAAACGAACATCGTTCGTCCCGCAAGCTCTCCCGCTGCTCGCCGGGCGAACGGACTCCCCGCCCGGGTCGGTACGCTGGCCCGGGGCCCACGACCGCGATAAGCAGGTCTCATCGGACCGCCCCCGCAAGACACGGAAGGATCCATGTCCAACCTGATCAATCTCGAACAGGTCCACAAGAGCTTCGGGATCAAGCCGCTGCTGGACAACGTCTCGCTCGGCGTGCACGCGGGCGAACGGATCGGAGTCGTCGGCCTCAACGGCGGCGGCAAGACCACCCTGCTCGAGGTGCTCACCGGTATCGAGGAACCGGACAGCGGCCGGGTCAGCCGGCTGGGCGGCCTGCGCATCGCGGTGGTGACCCAGCGCGGCGTGCTGCCCCCGGGGGCGACGGTCGGTTCGGTGGTGCTGGCCGGGCTGGCCGACGACGCCATGACCGACGAGGTCGCCGAACACGAGTGGGCCGCCGATCCGCGCATCCGCTCGGTGATGGAAGGCATCGGCATCGCCGATCTCGGCTTGGACACCTCGGTGGACAATCTCTCCGGCGGCGAGCGCCGCCGGGTCGCGCTCGCCGCCGCGCTGGTGCGCGAACTCGACCTGCTGGTACTCGACGAGCCGACCAACCACCTGGACGTGGAGGGCGTGCAGTGGCTGGCCGCGCATCTGCTCGGCCGCCGCAGCGCGCTCGTCGTGGTGACCCACGACCGCTGGTTCCTCGACACCGTCGCCACCAACACCTGGGAAGTGGTCGGCGGCAAGGTCGAGAGCTACGAGGGCGGCTACGGCGATTGGATCTTCGCCCGCGCCGAGCGCGCCCGTCAGGCGGACGCGTCCGAGGCCCGGCGGCGCAATCTGGCCCGCAAGGAATTGGCCTGGCTGCGGCGCGGCCCGCAGGCGCGCACCTCCAAGCCGCGCTATCGGGTCGAGGCCGCCGAGGCCCTGATCGCCGACGTGCCGCCGCCGCGCGACAGCGTCTCGCTGGCGGCCTTCGCGCGGAAACGCCTCGGCCGCGTCGTCGTCGAACTGGAAGACGCCACGCTCACCACCCCGGACGGCCGGGAGCTGGTGCGGGACCTGACCTGGCGGCTGGCGCCGGGCGAGCGCGTCGGCCTGGTCGGCGTCAACGGCTCGGGCAAGACGACGTTGCTGCGCGCTCTGGCCGGAGACACCGGCACGATCTGGGCCGGGGGCAAGCGCGTCCAGGGCCAGACCGTCCAGATCGGCTGGTTGCGCCAGGAACTCGACGACCTGCCGACCGGCCTGCGGGTGCTGGAGGCGGTGCAGCAGGTCGCACAGCGAATCATGCTGGGCGACAAGGAGGTCTCCGCCGGTCAGCTGGCCGAGCGGCTCGGCTTCACCCCCGCCCGCCAGCGCACCCCGGTCGGCGACCTGTCCGGCGGCGAGCGGCGGCGCCTGCAACTGACCCGCATCCTGATGTCCGAGCCGAACGTGCTGCTGCTCGACGAGCCCACCAACGACCTGGACATCGACACCCTGCAACAGCTGGAGGACCTGCTCGACAACTGGGCGGGCACGCTGGTCGTGATCAGCCACGACCGATATCTCATCGAGCGGATCTGCGACTCGACCTGGGCGCTGTTCGGTGACGGCAGGCTCACGAACCTGCCCGGCGGCATCGAGGAGTACCTCACCAGGCGCGCGGCCCTCACGGCGAGCCGGAGCCGCGCCGCCGCGCCGGAGGCCAAGCCCGCCGACGCACCGGCCACCGACTCCGCCACCTACCGCGCGGCCCGCAAGGAACTCACCCGGCTGGAACGCGCCATCGACAAGCTCTCCGAACGCGAGCAGCGCTTGCACTGGGCGCTCGCCGACGCGGCCACCGAGCCGGACAAGCTGGTCACCTTGGGCGCGGAACTCGAGCAGGTGCTCGCGGAGAAGGAGACGGCCGAGGAGCGCTGGCTGGAACTGGCCGACGGCGTGTGAGTTCGCGGCACCCTTGCGGACCCATACCCGTAGGGGGTATCTTTCGGAGGTGGTCGAGGTACCCCCCGGCCGTATGAGAATTTGGATGCGAAGGAGTCGGACATGCCCACCACCACCTACACCGTCACGGGGATGACCTGCGGGCACTGCGTCAGCTCCGTCAAGACCGAGATCGGCAAGATCGACGGCGTGACCGGCGTGGATGTGGATCTCGCCAGCGGCGCCGTCCGCGTCGACAGCACCGCGCCGATCGCCGACGCCGACATCGTCGCCGCGGTGGACGAAGCGGGCTACGAAGTCGCCGTCTGATCCGGACCGTTCGCGTGGCTCCTCGCTCCGGCCGACGCCGGTACGGGGAGCCACTGCCTTGTGCGCAGTGCTACGCCTGGGCCGCCAGGCGGACGAAGGCGGCGGTGTCCAGGGTTTCGCCGCGGGCGGTGGGGGCGATGCCCGCGGCGAGCAGGCGGCGTTCGGCTTCGGCGGGCGAGCCCGCCCAGCCGGCGAGCGCGGCGCGGAGGGTCTTGCGGCGCTGCGCGAACGCGGCGTCGACGACCGCGAAGACGCGGCGGCGATGCTCGGCGTCCATCGGCCACGGGGGCTGGGCGTAGCGGTCGATCCGGACCAGCCCCGACTCGACTCGCGGAACCGGCCAGAACACCTGGGTGCCCACCGCCCCCGCACGCCGGACCGTCCCGAAGAAGCCCGCTTTCACACTGGGCACGCCGTAGGTGCGATTGCCGGGATCGGCGGCGAGCCGATCGGCCACTTCCGCCTGCACCATCACCAAAGCGACTGCGATGCCGGGCAATTCGGCGAGTAAATGCAGCAGCACGGGCACTGCCACGTTGTACGGGAGATTGGCCACCAGCGCGGTCGGCGCTACGGGCAGATCCGTGGCGCTGACGCGCAGCGCGTCCGCCTCGACCACCGACAACCGCGCCGCCAGATCCGGCGCCCGGTCCGCGACCGTCATCGGAAGGTGGCGCGCAAGCACGGGATCGATTTCGACCGCGACCACCGAGTCCACCACGTCCAGCAGCGCGAGGGTC
The DNA here is from genome assembly GCF_001612985.1 of Nocardia gamkensis NBRC 108242. Lineage (GTDB taxonomy): Bacteria > Actinomycetota > Actinomycetes > Mycobacteriales > Mycobacteriaceae > Nocardia > Nocardia gamkensis. The sequence goes on from NZ_BDBM01000021.1 coordinate 131,088, forward strand.
AGCGAACCGAGACCGGGCCCGACCTCGAGCACCACGTCCCCGCGCCCTACCCCGGCGGCCGCGACGATCCGCCGCACCGTGTTCGCGTCGTGCACGAAGTTCTGCCCGAGTTGCTTGGTCGGCCGCACCCCCAGCCGCTCGGCGAGCACCCGCACTTCGGCGGGCCCGAGCAGCGCCGCACTTCCACGAGCGGAGATTTCAGGTTCGGACACCTCGAGAATCTATCAACCGCGCCACGAGGCCACCGGCGTCCGGTGGAGCGTCAGCTGATACCGAGCCGGCCGGTGCAGGCGGGCCACGCGCCCCAGCCCTGCCGCTGGCGGGTGATCTCGGCGATGGCGATCTGCTCTTCCCTGGTGGCCATGTCGGCGCGGGGGGCGTACCGCAGCCCGCCCTGCCGCTCCCAGGTGCCCTGGTCGAACTGCACGCCGCCGTAGTAGCCGTTGCCGGTGTTGATCGACCAGTTTCCGGTCGACTCGCAGCGGGCCAGCGCGTCCCAGATCGCGCCGTCGCGCACCGGCGGCACCTCGGTGCCCGGCTTGGCGCCCTTGCGGACGGTCTTCGGCTGCGCCGCCACGGTCACCGTGGAACCGACCGCCTGACGGTCCACTTCCTGGCCGTTGACCATGGTGACCGCGAACGTGACGTCCTGGACGCCGGGAGCGCCGGGGGACTCGACCACCGTGCGGCTCATGTTCATGGTCGGGTCTTCGATGACGTTCTCCGGCGGGTCCAGCGGCAGCGTCTCGGTGTGCTGTTCGACCCGCTTGCGCGTCACGGTGACGCGCAAGCCGTTCGTCACCGGAGTGGACGCGGCCGGTTCGACGGAATCCTGCTCGATCAGCGGGATGCCCGCCACCTCGAGGAATTTGCCGACGGTGGGGGCGGCGGCGCGAACGTCCACCGGGTTACCGATGCCGTCGACCAGCGAGACCACGCGCGGGGTCGCGATCATGAGCGTGGCGCCCTGCAACGGGAGCCGCTCGTCGCGGGCGGGCGAGACGTACACCTCTTTCGAGATCTTCAACTGCTCGAGCGCCTCCCCCGCGGTCACGCCGGTGGTCCAGACCCGCTGCGTCATCCCGTCGACGGACAGATCCACCTCGCGGGCGCGGTTGAGCGTGATGGTCGCGCCGTCGCCGATGTGCGCGGCCAGGGCGGGCGCCACCTTGTCCCGATCGGTCACGGCGAAGCCCGCGGCCTTCAGCACACCGCGCACGTCGCGCGACATGGTGGTCTGGAAGAGCTTCTCGCCGTCCACGACGACGGTCACCGTCTTGCGATTCATGATCGCGAGGCCGGCGCCGATGATCAGCGTCAGCAGCAGCGCGCCGACCGCGATGTGCAGCAGTGGCGAACGCGACTGGTTGATCCGCGTGAAGGGGGACATGGTCACAGCACGATAACGAGGGGCGCGAGCCCGGACAACAGCAAGCTCAGGAACAGCGCCTTTTCAATATCACGATCAAATATCGACCCCGCAGGTAAATCACGAAACGGAACATCGAAAGTGACATAGGACACATTTCGCATACACCGATGCATTCCGGGCATCCGTGAGCGCCCGCGGGTCTGCGGGCACGGCGCTCAGAGCCGGTAGACGCGCCGCGCGTTGTCCGTGGTGATCTTCGCCAGTTCCAGGGGATCCTGGCCACGCACTTCGGCCAGCGCCCGCACGGTGTACGGCAGGCAATACGGCTCGTTCGGCGCTCCGCGGAACGGATGCGGGGTCAGATACGGCGCGTCCGTCTCGACCAGGATCTGGTCGTCGGGCACCACCTTGGCCGCTTCCCGCAATTCGTGCGCGTTCTTGAAGCTCACCGTCCCCGAGAAGCTGAGGATGTAGCCCTCGGCCACGCAGGACAGCGCCATGTTCGTGTCCGAGGAGAAGCAGTGGAAGATCACCCGGTCCGGCGGGCCCTCGTCCAGCAGCACGGTCAGCAGGTCGTGATCGGCCTCACGGTTGTGGATCATGAGCGGCTTGCGGACCCGCTTGGCCAGGTCGATGTGCCAGCGGAAACCGTCGATCTGCGTCTCGATGTCGGCGCAGCCGTCCAGCTTGCCCGGCCAGTAGTAATCGAGACCGGTCTCGCCGACGGCGACCACCCGCGGGTCGTCGGCCAAGCGCTCCAGCTCGGCCTTGGCGTCGTCGTCGAGTGCGTTCGCCCTGGTCGGATGCAGCGCGACGGCGGCGTACACGCGATCGTCCCAGTGCGCGGCCCGCACCGCCCACTGCGCGGCGGCCAGGTCGTCGGCGACGGTGACCACGCGGCCGACGCCGACCGAGGCGGCGCGGTCGACGATCGCGGTGGTGGACGCCGCGTCGGTCGCTCCGCAGGCGTCCAGGTGGGTGTGCGCGTCCACGATCGGCGCCAGCGGCTCGGGCAGCTCCGGCGCGGGACGTGCTGCGCTCATCGGCGGCCACCGCGCGGCGCGGACGCGGGGACCCGCGCGTCGGCGCAGGGCATATTCACGCGAGCGAAAGAATGCACGCGCATTACAGTAGACACACCATGAGCGAAGCTGACCGCCCCGCCTTCTACATCACCACGGCCATCGCCTACCCGAACGGCGCGCCGCACATCGGGCACGCGTACGAGTACATCTCGGCCGACGCCATCGCCCGCTTCAAGCGCCTCGACGGTTACGACGTGTTCTTCATGACCGGCACCGACGAGCACGGCCAGAAGATGCAGCAGGCAGCGGCCGTCGAGGGCCTCCCGGTGGAAGAGCTCGCGGCGCGCAACTCCGACGTGTTCGAGGCGATGGACAAGACGCTCGACATCTCCTTCGACCGGTTCATCCGCACCACCGACGACGATCACCAGGTGGCCAGCGCGGCCATCTGGGAGCGGATGCTGGCCAACGGCGACATCTACCTGGGCAACTACTCGGGCTGGTACTCGGTGCGCGACGAGGCGTTCTACACCGACGAGGAGACCACGGTGCTGGACGACGGCACCCGCATCTCGACCGAGTCCAAGACGCCGGTCACCTGGACCGAGGAGTCGAACTACTTCTTCCGGCTGTCGGCCTACCAGGACAAGCTGCTGGCGCTCTACGAGGAGCACCCGGAATTCATCGCGCCCGCCACCCGGCGCAACGAGATCGTCAGCTACGTCAAGGCCGGTCTGAAGGACCTCTCCATCTCACGCACCACCTTCGACTGGGGTGTGCCGGTGCCCGGCCACCCCGACCACGTCATGTACGTATGGGTGGACGCGCTGACGAACTACATCACCGGCGTCGGATTCCCCGACACCTCCTCCGCCGCCTTCGGCAAGTTCTGGCCCGCCGATGTGCACATCATCGGCAAGGACATCACGCGGTTCCACACGGTGTACTGGCCCGCGTTCCTGATGTCGGCCGGTATCGAGCTGCCCAAACGCGTGTTCGTGCACGGGTTCCTGTACAACAAGGGCGAGAAGATGTCCAAGTCGGTCGGCAACGTGGTCGACCCGCTGGAACTGGTCGAGAACTACGGCTTGGACGCGGTGCGCTTCTTCCTGTTGCGCGAGATCTCCTACGGCCAGGACGGCAGCTACAGCCACGAGGCCATCGTGGGCCGGATCAACAGCGACCTCGCCAACGAGTTCGGCAATCTGGTGCAGCGCAGCACCAAGCTGGTCGCACGGGACTGCGGCGGTGTGGTGCCCACCCCCGGCGAGTTCACCGATGACGACCGCGCGCTGCTGGATCTGGCGGGCGGTCTGCTGGAGCGCTGCCGGGCCGAGTTCGACGCGCAGCAGATGCATCTCGCGCTGGAGGCGATCTGGCTGACCCTGGGCGAGACCAACCGGTACTTCTCCGCGCAGGCGCCGTGGGCGCTGGCGAAGTCCGGTACGCCGGAGGATCTCGCCCGCGAGGCCACCGTGTTGTACGTGACGCTGGAAGTGCTGCGCATCGTCGCGATCCTGGTGCAGCCGGTACTGCCGGGGTCGGCGAGCCGCATCCTCGACCAACTGGGGCAACAGAGCCGGACGTTCGCCGATATCGCGACCCCGATCGAGCCCGGGCTGACGCTGCCCGCGCCGGAACCGGTGTTCCCCAAGTACGTCGAACCGAAGGACTGATCGCCGCGGCCCAGCGTCGCGGCGGGCCGGAACGATAAGGCGCACAACACTTTCGCCCTGTTGCGCGGCAGCATGCCCACGGGTGGATCCACCTGCCTTCCCACCGTGGAATGCGTTGTCGGATAATGAAACACCGGTTCGCGGCCTGGCGACACCCCGGACCGTGTGCGATCGGTACGACGACGTTCCGTTCGGGATCGGTTCCGGCACAGAGAGGGCACACATGGGCCAGCAGCACGCGACGGCATCCGTTCACCGGTCCGGTTTCGCCGAGCGGCATCGGGCGGCACGCGAGGCCGTGCTCACGTCGCAACGCGGCAGGCTGGTCGAGGCGATGGTGGAATCCGTGGACAGCAAGGGCTACCCGGCCACCACGCTCACCGACATCGTTGCCAGAGCCAGGGTTTCGCGCACCACCTTCTACGACCATTTCGCCAACAAAGAGGAGTGCTTCGCCGAGGCGGTGCACACCGGGGTCGACATCATGGCGACCCGGATCGCGGACGAACTCGCCCAGTTGCCGCCGGACGCCGACGCCTACGCGAAGATCGAATCCATCGTGGTCACCTTCTGCCGGACCGTCGCCACCGAGCCGGATTTCGCCCGGCTGGTGCTGGTGGAGTCGTTCAAGGTGAACCAGGACGCCGTGGGCTACCGCGACCTGGCCGTCGACCGGTTCGCCCAGCTGTATCGGGTGTTCTACGACCAGGCGCGCGCGGCGGACCCGGCGCTGCCGGAACTCTCCGACGGGCTGATCGCCCTGATCCCGGACGCGATCGGCGAACGGACACGGCGGGTGATCGTCTCCGACGGACCCGCGCGGGTGCCGGATCTGGCGCCGCTGTTCGTCGAGTTCGTCATGACCGCCCTGGGGCTGGCGGTTCCGTCCTGAATACCGCGACTGCCGTGCGGGCCTTTCACCCTGCGCGGCCGGTACCCCACCCCGTACCGGCCGCGGGTCTCACTTCCAGCGGCCGAGCAAGGTCTCGATCTCCTTGGTCAGCACGGCCTGCAAGAACGGGCCGAAGGTGATCCGTGCGACGCCCTGATCGGCGAGGGCGGCCTTGTCGGCCTGATCCGGCGCGACGGTGGCGCTGATCGGCAGCGGCAGTTCACCGGTCAGACGGCGCATGTCGGCCTCGGCGTGGCGGCCCACCGGGAACAGCACATCCGCGCCCGCCTCGGCGGCCAGCTTCAGTCGCTCGATGGCGCGGTCGACGCGATCGGAAGCCTCGCCGTCCTGACGCAGGAACAGATCGGTGCGCGCGTTGATCACCAGGTGCACACCCGCCGCGTCGGCGGCCTCGCGCAGGCCGTGCACGAGGTCGGCGTGCTCCTTCGCCGCGCGCAGCCGCTTGCCCTCGCTGTGCACCGTGTCCTCGATGTTGAGCCCGATCGCACCCGCTTCCAGCAGCCCGTCGACCAGCCGGGCGGGCTCCTGCCCGTATCCCGACTCGATGTCGACCGACACCGGAACGTCCACCGCCGCCGTGATCTGCCGTACCCGGGTCATCGACTCGTCGAACGTCATCTTCTCCCCGTCCTCGCGGCCGATCGAGTCGGCCAGCGGGTGACTGCCGACCGTCAAGGCCGGAAAGCCCGCCGCCACGGCGACTTTCGCGGACCAGGCATCCCACACCGTGGGGAAGACTCCGGGGTCCCCCGGCACGTGCAATCCGAGGAACGTCGTGGCCTTGCTCTCCAGAGAAGTCATACCGATGATCATGCCCGCCGCACCACCTCGGGTCGACTACCCGCGGCGGAGCGAAACCTCACAGGGACGCAGTCGGCCTACGAGGTGCGGCGCGCGGTGAGAACCGCGTCGTAGAGCTCGCGACGGGAAACGGCGTGGACGGCGGCGACCTCCGCGCAGGCATCCTTGAGGCGCGCGCCCGCGGCGGTCAGCGATTCGACGGCGTCGACCAGGTCCGCGGGGTCGGCGGCGGAAGGCCGGGCGCCCGCCAGCACCACCGTGATCTCGCCGCGCGCGCCGTCGACGGCCCACTGGGCGAGTTCGGCAAGGGTGCCGCGCACCACTTCCTCGTAGGTCTTGGTCAGCTCCCGGCAGACGGCGGCGCGGCGGTCCGGACCGAGGATCTCGACCGCGTCGGCCAGGCAGTCGGCGAGCCGGTGCGGCGCCTCGAAGAAGACGCAGGCACGTGACTCGGCGGCCAGCGTGCGCAACCATTCCCGGCGCTGGCCGGATTTACGCGGCGGGAATCCGTCGAAGCAGAACCGTTCCACCGGCAGGGCCGACAACGCGAGCGCCGTGGTCACCGCCGAGGGGCCGGGCAGGCAGGTCACCGGCAGGTCGCGCTCGACGCACGCCGCCACCATGCGGTAGCCGGGATCGCTCACCGACGGCATGCCCGCGTCGGTGACCAGCAGCACCGTGCGCCCGTCGGCGATCTCGTCGAGCAGCATCGGGATCCGCGCGGTCTCGACGTGGTCGTAGAAACTCACCACCCGGCCGGAGATCTCGACGCCCAGCGCCTTGGCCAGCGACCTGGTGCGCCGGGTGTCCTCGGCGGCCACCACGTCGGCGGTCGCCAGTCCCTCACGCAGGCGCTGCGAGGCATCCCCGATGTCGCCCATCGGTGTCGCCGCGAGCACCAGCCTGCCAGTCGTCACTGTCGCTGTTCCGCCTCTCCGAGTAGTCGGGCCGTCCGAGTCGGGTGTCGAAGGATTCGCGAGTTACCCGTGTGCTGACGAAATCGGTTCGTAGCGTATTCCGGTCTCGGCGAAACCACCCAACGCGTACGGCCTGAATACTCGGAGAGGCGGCACAGCATACGATCGGGGCGTGACCCAGGTGACCGACCAGCGCGCGACCGCACGGTTCGGAACCGTGCCCTCCTGGTCGAGCCCGGGCCCGCTGCGGCCGCCGCCCGACTTCGGGCCCGACGACCGCCTGCGCGGCTGGCTGGTGACGGCGTTCCTCACCGCGATCGCGGCGGTGACCCGCTTCACGATGCTCAACTACCCGACCGACGCCGGCACCCCGGTGTTCGACGAGAAGCACTACGCCCCGCAGGCCTGGCAGATGCTCACCGGCGGCTGGGTGGAGGACAACCCCGGCTACGGGCTGGTGGTGCATCCTCCGGTCGGCAAGCAGTTCATCGCGATCGGCGAGGCGATATTCGGCTACAACGGCTGGGGCTGGCGCTTCACCGCCGCGCTGGCCGGAACCGTGCTGGTGCTGCTGGTGATCCGGATCGTGCGCCGGATGGCGCGCTCCACCCTGATCGGCGCGATCGCGGGCATCCTGCTGATCGCCGACGGCCTCACCTTCGTGTCCTCGCGCATCGGCATGCTCGACATCTTCATGGGGTTGTTCGTCACCGCCGCCTTCGGTTGCCTGATCGTCGACCGCGACGAGGTCCGCGCCCGGTTCGCCCGCGCGGACGCCGACGGCCGGATCGGCGTGACGGACTGGGGGCCGCGCCTCGGGGTGCGCTGGTGGCGCTTCGGCGCGGGCGTGCTGCTCGGCCTGGCCTGCGGAACCAAATGGTCCGGTGTCTACTTCATCGCCGCCTTCGGCCTGCTGAGCGTCTACTACGATCTCGCGGCGCGGCGCGACTACGGCGTGCGCCGCCCCTGGCTCGGCGTCGCGCTGCGCGATATCGGGCCCGCGCTCTACGCGCTGGTCCTCGTGCCCCTGGGCGTCTATCTGGCCGGCTATTGGGCCTGGTTCGCGAGCGAGACGGGCGTGTACCGGTACATGCCGGGCAATCCGTCCGCACCGACCGACCCGATCGGCACCGGCGGATTCTGGTCGCATGTGGTGCCGGGCGCGCTTCGTTCGCTCTGGTACTTCAACGCCAGGTCGCTGGAATTCCACACGGAGCTGACCAACTCGGCGGGCAACCATCACCCGTGGGAATCCAAACCATGGACCTGGCCCATGGGCCTGCGCCCGATGCTGTACTACTACGCCGACAGCGGCGTCAGCGGTTGCGGCCAGACCCAGTGCGTGAAGGCCGTGATGCTGATCGGGACGCCCGCGATCTGGTGGGTCGCGGGTCCGGTACTGGCCTGGATGCTGTGGCGCGCCGTAACCCGTCGCGACTGGCGCTACGGCGCCGTGCTGGTCGGCTACGGCGCCGCGCTGCTGCCCTGGTTCGCCACGCTCGACCGGCAGATGTACTACTTCTACGCCGTCCCGATGGCCCCGTTCCTGGTGATGGGCGTGGCGCTGGCGCTCGGCGACGTGCTCGGCCCGGCGCACCCGAGCACCATTCCGCGCAGTCCCGCCGGGACCTACCTACCCGCCCCGCCGAACGAACGGCGCAGCCTCGGACTGCTCGCGGTCTGTCTCTACCTGGGCCTGGTGATCGCCAACTTCATCTGGCTCTGGCCGATTCTCACCGCTCTCCCGATCACCCCGGGCAACTGGCACGACCATCTCTGGCTGCCCAGCTGGAAGTGAGGGGTTACCCCTCCAAGGCCGCCTGCACGTAGTGCAGGGCGGTGGCGTCGTCCAATCCCAATCTGCGCACTGTCGCGACGTAGGCGGTGGCCGCGCGGCCCGCGACGTCGCGGGTGGGGTCGCCGGACGACGCGATGAACGAGCCTTGCCTGCCCCGGGTTTCGACCACGCCGTCGGCCTCCAGCTCACGGTAGGCGCGCGCCACCGTGTTGGGCGCGAGGCCGAGCTGGGCGGCCAGGGCGCGGACGGTCGGGATCTTGGTTCCGGCCGTCAGCTCGCCGGAGCGCACCTGGGCGATGACGGCGAGGCGTAGCTGCTCGTAGGGCGGCACAGCGGATTCGTGGGAGACCGTGACGGTGAACATGCCCGCGCTCACAAGTCGTCTCGGGACAGCGGGCACGACAGGCAGCGTGGTCCGCCGCGGCCGGAGCCCAATTCGGAGCCGGGGATGCGCAGCACCTCGATGCCCGCGTCCTCCAGTCTGGCGTTGGTCATCTCGTTGCGCTCGTAGGCGACCACCACGCCGGGAGCGAGGGCGAGGGTGTTGTTGCCGTCGTCCCACTGCTCGCGTTCGGCGGTGACGCCGTCCAGCCCCGTATCGATCACCCGCAGCTTGCCGATGCCCATGGCCTCGGCGGCCGCGGGCAGGAACGGGTCCGGGCCGCTGATCCCGACCCGGCCGCTGCCGGACCGTCCGCCGTAATCGTCCTCCTTGCGAATCGTGAAGGCGCACAGCGACTCCCGCACCGCGGGATACATCACGACGGCGTCCGCGTCGACCATGGTGCACACCGTGTCCAGGTGCATGGTCGCGCGGGTCTGCACGATCGGCACCACGAGAACGGTGTGCGCGAGGTCGTCGTCGAACAAGCTGCGCGCCAACGCTTCCGCACCCGCGGGCGAGGTGCGCTCCCCGACGCCCACCGCGACCACCCCCTCCGACAGAAGCAGCACGTCGCCCCCTTCGATCGGGGCGGTGTGCGATTCGTAGGCGCGGCGCACCCCGAGAAACCGGGGATGGAAAGCGTAGATGAGGTCGGTCAGCGAGGTTTCCCTGCCGCGGGCGGGCAGCGCGAGCGAGGTGATCGCGACACGCGGACCGACCCAGAACGAGGAGTCCCTGGTGAACAGCAGATTGGGTAGCGGATCGATGACGAAGTCGCCGCCGTGGTGCATGCGGCGCACCAGCGAGGTGGCATCGGGCCCGAAGGGCAACTCGTCGAAGGTCATTCCGGCCACCAGGATCTCGGCCAGTTCCGTGGCGGGCACACCGCGCAGGAAGGCGGCCAGCTCGTCGGCCAGCGTGTGCCCGAGCCTGCGCGCGTCGACCGCGGCGGCGATGCCCTGGATGCGGGCGGCGCCGCTGACCTCGATGGTTTCGGCGAGCAGGTCCGACAACAGCAGCACCTCGGTGCCGCGGCCGCGCAGGACCCCGGCGAAGGCGTCGTGCTCCTGCTGCGCGCGCTCCACCCAGGGGATGCCGTCGAACAGCAGCTGATCGTTGTTGCGCGGGGTGAGCCTGCGCAGCTCGTTGCCCGGCCGGTGCAGCAGCACCGTACGCAGCGTGCCGACTTCGGACGTCACGGCCAGGCGCGCACCCTCCCGCGCGGATACAGCATCTGCTCCCATGATCAGACCGTAGTGCGCCGAGGCCCGGAGAGCACGGAATTCCCGGCTTCGGATGCCGATCGCCCACGATCACCGAATCCGGTCCCGGCACCTCCGTACCTCAAGTATTGTTGAGGTGATTGGGAGGAGCGTGCATGTCGACAGCAGCCGATTGGCGGGCGAAGGAGCTGACCCCCGGGCAGCTTTCCGAGCGTAGTGGAGTCGCGGTCTCCGCGTTGCACTTCTACGAACGCGAGGGGCTCATCACGAGTAGACGTACCAGCGGCAATCAGCGCAGATATGCCCGCGAGACCTTGCGCCGCGTGGCGTTCATCCGCATCTCCCAGCGCGTCGGCATACCGCTGAGCGAGATCCGGGCCGCACTCGATCAGCTCCCCGAGGGCCGCACCCCCACCCGGCGCGACTGGGAGGCTTTGTCCACCGTCTGGCGCGCCGATCTCGACGACCGGATCACTCAGCTGATCCGCCTGCGCGACAGCCTCACCGGCTGCATCGGCTGCGGCTGCCTGTCGCTGGGCAGCTGCCGCCTGGTCAACGAGCACGACCGGCTCGGCGCAGAGGGTCCGGGCGCCCGCGTGCTCGACGTACAGCTCAACTGCCCGTCGAAGCCAGCAGCCTGCTGAAACGCGCACTGGTGCGGCGCATCACGAACTCGTAGGGGAACGCGAATTTGCGTGCCCACCAATATCCGAAGCGGATGTCGAACGAGCTGTAGACCAGGAATCGATTGCGTTCGATGCCGCGCAGGATCGCCGCGGCCACCCGTTCCGGCGGCACCGCGTGCTCGGCGAAAGCCGCGGTGAGCCGCTTGATCTTCGGGTCCTCCTTGTTCACCCCGGCCAGCTCGACGCTCTGCACCAGCGGCGTGTTCACCGCGCCCGGCGCCACCAAGTGCACCGTGATGCCGTGTTGCGCCAGATCGAAACGCAGCACCTCCGACACGCCGCGAATACCGTATTTACCCGCGCTGTAGGCCGCGTGCCATGGCAGCGCGAGCAGCCCCGCCGCCGAGGACACGTTGACCAGCGCACCGCCCTTGCCCGCGCGCACCATGGGCGGCACGAAGGTCTCGATGACGTGGATCGGGCCCATCAGGTTGACCTCCACCATGCGCCGCCAGTGCTTGTGCTCCAGGTTCTCTACCGTCCCCCACACCGAGGTGCCCGCGATGTTCATGACGACGTCCAGACTGCCGAGTTCGGCGTGCACCCGGTCGGCGAAGGCGCGCACCGCGTCGTAGTCGGTGATGTCCAGCGCTTCCGCCAGGGCGACGCGACCGCCCGCGGCGCGGATGTCGGTCGCCGTGGCGTCCAGGCCCTCGGCATTGATGTCGGTGAGCACCAGCTCGGCGCCGTCCGCGGCGGCGGCCAGCGCGGTGGCCCGGCCGATGCCGCTCGCCGCACCCGTGACCAGAACCTTCGCATCGCGCACCGTCGTTCGCCCCGCTCGCCTACGACCTCTACCCAGCACCGCGCATCCCATCTCGAATCGCCGAATCGGTTCTCCGCAGGGTAGTCCAGTGGGCTGTCGCCGACCGGGACGCCGCTATCGCCCCAGGACCGCGAGCATGCCCGCGACGGCTCGCGGCCAAGTGAACTGCTCGGCGCGGCTGCGGGCGGCGCGGCGGCGACCGGCCTGCGGCATGGCCAGCACGTCGCTGACCGCCGCCGCGAACGCGGAGGGATGGTCGGCGGCCACCGCGCCGCAGTCGGCGGTCACGATGTCGG
>NZ_BDBM01000022.1 GCF_001612985.1 Nocardia gamkensis NBRC 108242
GGCTTCGATGATCCGGTCGATCACCGGCCGGTTCTCGGCGTCCTTGGCGCGAGTGGTGTAGCGCGCGACCATCGCGACGAGCGCGGCGCCCTGCGCGGCGTGCAACGCCGCCACCGCGCCGCCGCCCGGTGCGGGAATCTTGGCGGCCAGATCGCCCAGGTACTGCGCGAGGGTGACCTCGCCGGAGGACGGCGCAGTTTCCGTGGACGACGAGCTGGGCTGCGACACGTGCGTATTGCCTTTCGTTCTACGGCGAGGAAGGACTACGAGTAGACGCTACCCCGTGGCGCCGCCGCCTCGGGCGTGACCACGCCTTGCCGGGCTCGCACCCGGCCGGTGCGCGGCCGGGACGTACCCGCCGTTATGTTGAGTGCTATGCGGATCGGATTGAGCATCAACTACTCGGGGGGCTTCAAAGAGGCGGCGGCCGAAGTCGCCGACCTCGAGCGGGCGGGCCTGGATATCGTGTTCGTGCCCGAGGCGTACTCGTTCGACGCGGTGAGCGCGCTCGGCTACCTGGCCGCCAAGACCACCACCCTGCAGCTGGCCTCCGGCATCCTGCAGCTCTACACGCGCACACCGAGCCTGACCGCCATGACCGCGGCGGGCCTGGACTTCGTCTCCGACGGACGCTACGTGCTCGGGCTGGGCGCGTCGGGCCCGCAGGTGATCGAGGGCTTCCACGGCGTGCCCTACGACGCGCCGATCGGCCGCACCCGCGAACTGGTGGAGATCTGCCGGAAGGTCTGGCGGCGCGAGCGCCTGGAATATCAGGGCAAGTACTACCAGATCCCGCTGCCCGCCGACCGGGGCACCGGCCTCGGTAAGCCGCTCAAGCTGATCAACCACCCGGTGCGCGAGCGCATTCCGGTGCTGCTGGCCGCGCTCGGCCCGAAGAACGTGGAACTGGCCGCCGAGATCGCCGAGGGTTGGCAGCCGATCTTCTTCCTGCCGGAGAAGGCCAAGGAGGTGTGGGCGGACTCGCTCACCGCCGGTCTCGCCAAGCGCGATCCGGTCCTCGGTGACCTGGACGTCTACGCGGGCCCGGCGCTGGCCATCGGGGACAACGTCGACCCGCTGCTGGAGTTCGTGAAGCCGCATCTGGCGCTCTACATCGGCGGCATGGGCGCCAAGGGCAAGAACTTCTACCACACCTTGGCCACGAAATACGGCTACGGCGCCGAGGCCGACCGCATCCAGGAGCTGTACCTGGCGGGGGAGAAGGAGGCCGCGACCAAGGCGGTGCCGGACCAGCTTGTCCGGGACATCTCCCTGGTCGGCCCGGCCGGCTATGTCAAGGAGCGGGTCGCGGCCTTCAGGGAGGCGGGCGTCACGGTCCTCAACGTGGTCCCGATGGCGGCCACCGCCGCCGAGCGCGTCAAGCTGATCGAACAGTTGCGCGAACTGGTCTGAGACAAGACGCTGCCGCCGTCGCGGGTGCGACGGCGGCAGCGGCGGGGGTCATCTCTGGCGGAGCGCCGCCAGCGCGGCGTCCAGCGTCGAATGCAGGGCGAACACCTGATCCAGGCTGGTCATCTTCAGCTGCCTGCTGGTCGCCGGGCCCTCCGCGACGACCGCGATCGAGGTGGTCGAGCCCGCGCGCTGGTGGGCTGCCACGAGCGTCGCCATGCCCGCCGAGGCGAGGAAGCTGACCGAGGTGAGGTCGATGATCAGGGCCGCGGGCTTGCCGCTGAGAATGGCATCGATCGCGTTCTCCAGCGCGGGAGCTGTCGCCAGATCGACTTCGCCGGCCACCGTCAGCACCGTCGCGCCGTCGTGCGCCGCGACCGTGGTGGTCATCGTGTCCGCGAGGGGATACGCGTCTCCGGAAGTGTTGGTCACAACATCACAACACACAAATCGCGGCAGATTCGCAACCTTTGAGTGTTCATAGAGCTAACCATACCCCGTTGGCCGACCGGCTCGCCCGAGCAGGAGTCGGCCCCGCAACGGCCGTCGATGGCCGTGCGCGAGCGGATGAGCCGACCGGTGAACGGCGGCCCCGCCTCGGCCCTCGATGCCCTGACGTCGATGCAGTCGGCCGAACCACGGCTGGAGCTGCCGTCGATGTGCCCGGCGGTGGGCAACCGCGACGCCGAACTCCCGTCCGATCGAGGTCGGCGTGGTGCGCCCGATCCAGAATGCACTCACTCCCAGAGCGGCACCACATGATGTATTCGCTACGACGGATGGACGTGCTTCCTCGTACACGACATCGACGGGCCGACAACGAGAACGTCACCGACTCCGAGCAGGCCGTGGAGTTTCGCGACGCCCCGCTCGGCACTTCTGCGCACCGTCTGATCCCCCGGTTCGAACAGATCGCACGAGGATCAATTCTCGGGTCGGTGATCAGCCTCGGCCACTGCGGGCTATTCCTCTCAGTAGTGCTCACCGGCAGCAGTGTGGTTCTGATCGGCCAGGCCGGGGGCGTCAGCGCGCGGCTGCCGATCTTCGGCATCATGGTGGCCGCGCTCCTCACCGTCGACGCTGTCGTGCTCACGTTGCGGGCGGTGCGCCTTCGCACCGCGAAGCGTAAACGGCACGGGCGCTATCGCGGTCAAGCCCTGTTGTCCTTCGTCCAATTCATCGGCGGATCTGCTGTGCTGTTCGGGTCCGCGGTATTCGTGTGCCGCACCCACCAGTTGTCGCTGCGCCATGCTGGAACCGCCGGGGTAGCTGTCGCGCTCCTGTTCATGGTGGTCACCAGTTCCTCGGGCAGCTATTTCGATCAGCAGCAAGCCACCCTCCGGATCGACGGCCTCCTGAAGGACATCCGTGCCGCACCGGGGCGAATGCGCCGGAAGATCTTCGACACGACTGATGCATCGGCAGCCGCCACCGCTGCCTGAACGACCAGCGGGCAGGGCTGCCGAGCTGCCGACCGAAATCAGTTCGTAGACGAGTCGTTTGCCATCCGCATGGTCGATCTCGCTTCGGAGTCCGGCAAGGGGCGGCTCCGGCTCGAGTCCACGAGCCCGGTGTAGACGCCGCCACCGCTCCGCAGTCGGTTCGCCAGGGTCCGTCCCGCATTCGAGGCTCGGGCACGGCTGATCACTTGACGGAGGGAATCGTCAGGTGGTTTGCGAGGCTCGCGGCTTCGGCGGCGAGGCCGGGGGGATTGGTGGCGATGAACATCGAGTCCGCGGCCAGGTTGCCGAGGGCGTGCCAAGTGGGGTCGGGGTGGTCGCCGACGAGGAGGCGGCGGGTGCCGGACTCGATGCGCAGACCGCCGGTCGGCGCGAGTTCCGCTGCGCCGGTGGCGATCAGTGCGCCGAGGAGCGGTTCGGTCTCCTGCGGTGTGGTGTAGGCGGGTGGGTTGACGGCGTTGAAGACCATGTCGGCGGGCCGGTCGGCGCCGTCGAACACCGTGAAACCACCGCCGGGCCGGGCCGCCAGCTTCCTGACACCCGGTCGCAGCCGTAACTGCCCGGAGTCCAGCAGGCGCAGGATGATTCGCGCGTTGTGCGGCACCATCGGGGAGCTGAGGCTGCTGATGGTCCGGAAATACCTCTCGCGCAGCATCGTCCGGTCGTGCTCGGCGAGCGCTGGCCAGAGGATCGGACCCATGGTCCGGATCGCCATGGTCAGCAGGCGGCGGCCCTGGTGAGGTGAATCGACCGCGTCCAATTGGCGGCGCAGACGGGTGGCCGGTTCCTCGGTCTCGGTTTCCATGATCTCCGTGGCGAAGGATTCGAAATCCTGCCCCAGTTCCGCCAGTTCGGCGCGCATGAGTTCGACCAGCCGGGTGACGGGGACCGTGCCCTGCCCGGCCAGTTCCAGCGCCCGGGATGGGGTGAGGTGCTTCGGCGCCAGGGGCAACGGCCGCTGCTGGACGTACGGCAGCACGCCGCTGCGGGAAAGGAAGCTGATCGGCCCGGTATGGCCGTGGGCCGTCAGTGCCGCGGCGATGTCGACCGCGGTCAGTCCGCTGCCGATGATCGCGACGTGCGCGCTGGAGGCCACATCGGCCGTTGTGGTCGCCAGCGGGTAGGGCTCGTTCACATATCCGGGTGCGCCGGCCAAGCCGTAATGGTCGCGGGGACGGCCGCTTCCGACACACAGGACGGCGCGGTCCACCCGATGGCTGCCGCCGTCGTCGGTGTGCAGCACAGCGCCGCTCTCGCGGGTGAAGCCGGTAACCCGGGCGTTCACCACGCTCACTCGCCCGCCGCGGGCGCGCAACCGCGAGATCGCGGCGTGCGCGGTCTGCTCCAGATACGCGCCGTAGACACCACGCGGGACGAGGGGAACGCCCAGACCTTCATCGAGGTACTGCTCCAGATCGTCACCGCGCCACCTCCGCTCGACGACGCGGGCCGCGGATGCCTGGACCAGGCCGTCACCGACGCGTCGGCCGGTGTCCTCGTTCGGGTCGAACCGCGAGGTGGCGGTGCGCGCGGTCCGTTCCGGGTGTTCGCGGGGCGGCTCCTCCCCGACGAGGGGCGCGCCGGGACGTTCGTCGAGGCGCCCTGCCCCGTTGCCGCGGTCGCGCAGCCAGCGCTCGTAGTGGCCGCGGTCGTCGGCGCGTGCCGACATCAGGGCGGGCGGGGCGTTCACCCGCACCGCCTCCAGGTCCGGCTGGTACGGGCGGCCGCGCCATACGGCGGGGGAGCCGTCGAACACGGTGATACTGCCGGGCGCCCGGTCGGCGGCGGTGAGCGCGTCGAGCAACGCGACCGCCGCGGCGCCCGCGCCGATGATGCCGATACGCATGGTTGTGCCTTCTTTCGTCGAGGTGCGCAGTGCGCACGGCTGCGGCGTAGTGGCCTTTCCGTTCCGCCTCTGCCGTGCGCTGACCAGCCTCGGCGGCCCCCGGCCCGTACCGGCATCCCGCGATCGAGGGAATTTCGCCTCGAGCCTGCGGCTTATCCCTCATATGCGGGATGGCGGGTGAACGGGCGCGACAGCAGGATGACGAAGATGACCACCCCAACTCGGCGCGCCGTCGACGCGCTGTGCACCGGCATCGCGCAAGCGCCCGACGCGCACGCGCTGTTCGCCGAGACCTCCGACCGGTTGCGTCGGATCACGCCGTTCGATGCCGCTGTCTGGGTGGCCACCGATCCGATCAACGGGTTGACCACCGCGCCGGTGCGGGTGGAGAACCTGCACGAGGGCGGCTGCGGAACCTATTGGGAATCAGAGCTTTTCGCCGAGCATGTGAACCTCTTCCGCGATCTGGCGCTGGCTTCGGTGCCGGTGGCGGGGTTGCGGGAGGTGACCGGCGACCGGCCTACCCTCAGCCCGCTGTATCGAAGCTTCATGTGCCCGCGCGGTTTCGAGGACGAACTGCGTGCCGTGCTGCGAGTAGACGGGCAGCCGTGGGGGCAGCTGAGCCTGTTCCGGGAGCGCGGCCGCAACCCGTTCCGGGCCGCCGATATCGAGGTGGTCAACGCGCTGTCGACACCGATGGCCCGGCGGCTGCGCAGCTTCGCGCGGTCGTCTGAGCTGTCGGCCACGCACCTCGCCGACGCGCCCGGCATGCTGCTGTTCGACCAGACCGGCGGGCTGGTGTCACTGAACGACGAGGCTCGTCACCTGCTCGCCCAGATGCCGCCCGGGCCGACGACGCCGACCGCCACCGGCATCGCGCTCCCGCTGCCGGTCTGGATCCTCAGCACCGCGGGCCGGGCCCGATCGACCGGTGAGAACTCTCGCATCCGCATCCGCTCCAGCACCGGCCGCTGGCTGGTCTGCCACGCCTCTTGCCTGCACGGCGCCGACGGGCGTCCCGGGATGACCGCGATGGTGATCGCACCGGCCAAACCCTCCGAGGTCATGTCCCTGGTGGTCGCCGCCTACGAGTTGACCCCACGCGAACTGGAGGTCACCGAACTGATCGCCCGTGGCCTGGCCACCAGCGATATCGCCGCCCAGCTCTTCCTTTCCGCGCACACCGTCCGCGACCACGTGAAGGCCGTCTTCGAGAAGGTGGGGGTCGCCAGCCGCGGCGAACTCGTCGCCAAACTCTTCACCGACCACTACGAACCCCTCGCCGCCCGCGACACAGTTCGTGTGCTGGACGCTGGGGCGAGGTAGACGTGCCTCAGCGTTCGCCCCGACCGGCGCGCGATATTTCTCATCCCCGGTGCCCGAGGGAGGGAATGATCGAGTGGTGACGAAGACGGCGCATCTTGGCAGCGAAAGCCCGGCGGAGACCGCCGACGGTGAGCGGCAGGAGTTGGAGACCATCGGAAGCTTCCGATTCTGGTTCGCCGACCACCGTTGGGAGTGGTCGGACCAGGTCGCGAGGTTGCACGGGTACGCGCCGGGGACGGTGGAGCCGACCACAGAACTGCTGCT
This sequence comes from Nocardia gamkensis NBRC 108242, assembly GCF_001612985.1. GTDB lineage: Bacteria > Actinomycetota > Actinomycetes > Mycobacteriales > Mycobacteriaceae > Nocardia > Nocardia gamkensis. The sequence goes on from NZ_BDBM01000022.1 coordinate 6,307, forward strand.
GGCGCACAAGCATCCGGACGACCGCGCCACGGTCGCGGAGACGCTGGCCACGGCGGTGCGGACCGGTGAGCCGTTCTGCAGCAGGCACCGCATCATCGATGTGGCAGGCCGGGTGCATCACGTGCTGGTGGTGGGGGATCGATTGCACGACTCGACCGGCGCGACCGTGGGCACCACCGGCTATTACGTGGATCTGACCGGTCGGCTGGACCAGAACCGGCAGGAAGTGCTGAAGGAGACGCTGCCGGAGGTCGTGGCCGCACGGGAAGTCATCGAGCAGGCCAAAGGCATCCTGATGTTCATCTACGGGATCAACGCCGAGCAGGCGTTCGGGGTGTTGCAGTGGCGCTCGCAGGAGACCAACACCAAACTGCGCGATCTGGCGGCCAAACTCGTCGCCGCGGTCGTCGCGCAGGGCGGCGGGCCGGTTCAGCAGCGCACCCGGTTCGATCATCTGTTGCTGACCGTCCACGAACGACCCGACTGAATCCGTCCGGCTGAACTCCGGCGCGGCGCTTCATCCGCGGTGGCTCGGCTGCAGCCCGACCAGCGCACGCGGCGCCGCGATCCCGCGAGCCGGTTCACGACTCCTCGACCTCCGGCGGTGCGATCGCCGCCCCGGCCGAGAGCAGCCGCTGCGCCAGCGCGTGACTGCGCCGCCCGAGTTCGGGAGGGTCGAGGATCTCGAAGTCGTGCCCCAGCAACAGCATGTGCACGAGCACGATGTCGAGGCTGTCATCGGCGCCGCTGAGCACTTCACAGCGCTCGCTGCCGCGTGGTCGCACCACCGCCGCCGACGCGGGGATCTGCGCGCGCACGGTGTCGGCGCAGGCGTGCACCAGGAAGCGGGCGCGATGCGGGTAGACCCGGCTCGCCACCCCTTCCTGCACGTACGCCGCCGCCTCGGGCGCCGTGCGGGGGCGGAAACGCCACGTCCGTGCGGACACATCGGTCATCCGGTCCACGCGAAAGCTGCGCCAGTCGTCGCGATCGAGGTCGAAGGCCAGCAGGTACCAGCGGCGGTCGGAGGCGACGAGGCGGTAGGGCTCCACCCGCCGCCGTCGCACCTCGCTCCCGGCGGGGTAGTCGAAGCCCGCCTCCACCTCGTCGCGACAGGCTCTGGCCAGGGTCATGAGCACGCCGGGGTCGACCGGGGCGCGGCCTCCGCCGAAGGACTCCACCGCGCCGGAGAGCGCGCGCACCTCGTGCCGCAACCGGGTGGGCAGGACCCGGTCGAGTTTGGCCAGCGCTCGGAGTGCGGCGGCGCCGGCGCCCGCGACCGCGCCACCCGCGCCGACCAGCAGTGACACCGCCGTGACGATCGCTTCCTCGTCGTCGAGAAGCAGCGGCGGGAGGTCCTGCCCCCGGCCGAGCCGGTAACCGCCGCCGACACCTTGGTCGGCATGCACCAGGTAGCCGAGCGTGCGCAAGCGCTCGACATCGCGCCGGATCGTGCGCGCTGTGACGCCGAGCCGGTCGGCGAGTTCGGGCCCGGTCCAGACCTCGCGTTGCTGGAGCAACCCGAGCAGCGTCAGCACCCGCTCGGTCGTGCCCCGCTCGCCAGCGCTCGCCGCCTCCATGTCGCTCAGCCTGCCAGAAATAGCGGACCGATTCTGTCCGCTGGGCATGTCAGGGTGGCGGCATGGACGCAGACGAACTCGACTGGAACAAGACGTTGCGCGAACAGTGGGAGTTCCACTGGACCCGGCAGCTCCGGCCCCGGCTCCACGGCCTCACCGACGACGAGTACTTCTGGTCGCCGGTGCCGGACGCCTGGAACGTGCGGCCGCGCGGCACTTCGACGGCGCCCGTGCAGGCCGGTGCGGGCGATTTCACGATCGACTTCGCCCTTCCCGAGCCGGTTCCCGCACCGTTCACCACCATCGCCTGGCGACTCGGTCACGTCATCGTCGGCGTGCTCGCCGCACGCAACGCGGCCCACTTCGGCGCGCCGGCGGCGTCGTACGAGACATGGGAGTACGCAGGCGACGCGGCCACCGCGCTCGACCAGCTCGAGGCCCAGATCGACACCTGGCTGGCCGGGGTGAGCGGTCTCGGACCGGCCGCCCTCCGGGAGCCGATCGGCGCGAAGGAGCCCTTTCCCGAGTTGCCCATGGCCGACCTGGTGCTGCACATCCACCGCGAGCTGATCCACCACCTGTCCGAGGTCTGCCTGCTGCGCGACCTCTACACGCATACCGGCCCCGCCACCATGAGGAGACCCGTGACCACGACGCATCTCGACCCCGAGGAACTGCACCGGAACCCGGCCTTCACGCAGGGCGTGATCGCACCCGCCGCCCGGACGCTGTACGTCGGCGGCCAGCTCGGCACCGACAGCACCGGAGAACTGCTCGACGGCATCGAAGCGCAAACCGTCCAGGCGATGCGCAACGTGCTGACCGTGCTCGCCGCCGCGAACACCGGTCCCGAGCACGTCGTCAAACTCACCATCTACCTGGTCGACGGAGTCGATGCCCAGGTGGGATACGCGGCGTCGCGATCGGTGTGGGGCGATCACCGCACCGCCATCACGGTCGTCTCCACCGCGGGACACGCCCGCCCCGGCGCACTCGTCGAAATCGACGCGATAGCGACAATCCCCGAATAAGACGGACTGCGAGTCGACGAGGTTTTCGCGCTCTTCCGAGGTTCGTCGGCGGTCGCAGCTCGTATGTTCAGCGATGCCCGGCGCGCTGGGCGCTGCTCTGGGACGCCACGATGCGGACCAGATCGCCGAGTGCGATCTCCACGTCGGTGAGGTGCAGACCCCAGGTCGCGTCCGGGACGGGATACAGCTCGGGGCTGCCCGGTTCGGGAGTCGCCATCAGCGCCGTCGCGTCGTCGCCGCGCACACACTGGAGCCGGTACTTCTCGGCGGGGACCAGCCACGGTGTCGGCGCGACGACGGCGGACGGCCCGTGGCGAAGCGCCACTTCGACGCCGAGCGGGCTGGGCACCGGATTGCTCCGGAGCACGGTCGCCGCGGTGCGGGATTCGTTGCGGCTCAACGAGGCCGGATTGGTGCAGGCGATCTCGTAGCCGGGGCCGTACGGTCGTGGCAGCGGCTCCGGGGTCATCGGGTTGCGGCCGAATCGGCTGTCCGGCGGCGGGGTCGCGCCGAAGGTCTGCCAGGCGAGCACGCATCGCGTCTGATCCTCGCTGCGGCACAGCGGCAGATACCGGAAGTCGCCGCCCACGTCACCGTGCTCGGGCACCACCACGTTGCCACCCAGCAGGATCGCCGACAGGATCCGGTCTCGTACCGCCTGCTGCGGTTCGATCTCCTCGCGGATCAGTTGGCGCAGCATGCGCGCGCCCTGTGAATGCCCGATCAGCACGACCGGCCGTCCGCTCTCGCGCTCCGCGAGGAACTGCCGCCATGCCCGCAGGACGTCTTCGTAGGCGATCCGCGACATCTGCGCGCGCTGCTCGGGGGTGTAGGTCCGCTCCGTCGCCAACGCGGTCAGGGTCCGCTGCCGGTACACCGGCGCGAATACCTGACAGACCTGGGAGAATCGGGCCGCCTGCTGCTCGGCGACTGCCCGTACCTCCGGCGTCACGACGGTATCGGAGTTGGGCGTCGGCTCCGATGACACCGTCGGATACACATAGAAGCAGTCCACCCCCGGATCCTCGGCAGGCGCCGGGTCCTCGCGCACATCGGGTCGGCCCGCCTGGCGCACCGTCGTCGCCGCACTCCCCGCGCAGGGATCGTCCACCCGATCCGGCCTGCACAACCACACGACACCGGCGTCATCGACGGTGTCCGCCGCCGCGCTCACCGACGACCCCGCCGCCAGTCCGACTCCGCACACGACTGCCGCGACCGCCCGCTGCCACCGACTGTCCCGCATCCCGCACACCTCACTGCTTCCGCGCCCGACCACGAGCGCCGTTCCGCGACACCGCGACCGGTGTTGCGGCGCTCTCGTCGGCGTCAGCCTAGTGGCGATCGCACGCGATGGGACCTCGATCGCTCGGCACGGTTACCGCCGCCTCAGCGGTCTCGAGGGGCGGATGTGCCGCCTCGGACTCCGGGCTCGTCTTTCATGAGCTGGGCGAGGCGGTCCCACGCCGGTGACGAAGCTCCGGGGAGGGACTGCGCGGCCAATCGGGCCATGGCCGGGTCGGCGACGGGGCGGCTCTCGGATCGGCTGTGGTACTCGGCGAACCAGTTCCGGGTACGGTCCGCGAGGCCGGGGAGCCGGGGATCGTTCGGTGACCAGTCGTAGGCGGCCCCGCGCAAGCGCTAGGGAGAATCGCCATCAACATGGCGGCCGCGAAAGACCGGCGTCGGGGTCCTATGTACTGCTCGGATTCGACACTTCAGCGCCTGATTGCCGGAAAGACTTCCTATCCAATGAGAATTGTGACTAACATAGCTGCGGATCGAAGCGAAAGGATGCATCGACGCATGCTCAAGAGACTCGACCGGATACTCGGTTACGAGATGAAGGTCTCCGAGTTCCTCGGCACCCTCATCATCATCGGCGTTCCCTACGGGGTGGCGGGGGTGATCTGGACGCTCACCCACACCGGCCATCTCCGCGATATGCACGGCATCGACCTGGTGATGTCGTTCCTGGGATCCATCGTGTGCTGGCCGGTGCTCACCTTCTCGAATGTGTGCATGACCTGATGATGGCTGTGGTGTGGCTCATCGACGTTCTCGTGATCGTGGTGAAGATCCTCGGTGGGCGGATGAAGGTGAATCCCGTCCTTCGCGCCGGGATGTGGGTGGCTGTGCTCAGCCTCTTGCTGGCCGGCTGTGTGGTGCTCGTCGCACTGGTGGTGCTACTGCAGCGGTGGTTGGAGGGCCTCGCGTAGTGCGTCATCCGCCTGGTCCATCCTTGTGGACGGTGAGGAATGTCCGATTACTTACTGTCTCGTGGAGGCCTGCTCTGGAGTGGGCGCCTGCCTATAAATAAGGCATTTGTGCAGTTCAGGCGAGTGTATTCGACTGAGGGCCAGCCCGGTGAAGGCCCGCGGCGGTAGTGGATCGTGGAAGAAATTGTCAATCACTTATCCCTTGTATGACGTCTGTGCGGTGTGTAACACTTCACCCGCTCCGCGCCATCGGAGGGGCGGCCGCTGGTGCGGCGGACGAGAAATCGAAAGGAACGGCCACCAGTGACTGCCTCGCTGCGATCGCCTGCCGACAAGCAACCGCCACTGGAACCGGGCGAGATCGAGAAGTTGGTTGCCGGCGCTTCGGGATTGTGGCGACGCCACCCTCAACGCTCGCTGGAAACGCTGGGCCGTCAAGTCACTCTGGGCCGCGAAGCGATTGTCCAACTGTTCGTTTCGCTGGTCCGGGGACGATTTCCCTACCAGGAGTTCATCAAGCAGTGCGCGTTCATGGCCGGGGTGTCGGCGGCGCCGACGGTGTTCGTGGCCATTCCGATCGCCGTCGTTGTCTCCATTCAGGTCGGCGCCCTGGTGAATCAAGTGGGCGCCACGACATTCATCGGCGCGGTCGCGGGATTGGGCATCATCCGCCAAGGCGCGCCACTGGTGTCGGCATTGATGGTCGCCGGTGCGGTCGGCTCGGCTATCTGCGCCGATCTGGGATCGCGCACCATCCGGGAAGAGATCGACGCGATGATGGTGATGGGGGTCGACCCGGTACGCCGCCTGGTCGCGCCCCGGCTCGCCGCGGCGGTACTGGTGAGCGTCTTGCTCTGCGGGTTCGTCGTCTTCGTCGGCTTCGCGACCGCCTACATGTTCAATGTGTACGCCCAATCCGGCACGCCGGGTTCGTTCATCAGCTCGTTCGCCTCCTTCGCGGTGGCCGACGACCTGATCATCGCCCTGGTGAAGGCCGCGATCTTCGGCGTGCTGACCGCGGTGATCGCCTGTGACATCGGTCTGCACGCGCACGGTGGTCCCGGCGGTGTCGCCAACGCGGTGAACTCGGCGGTGGTCAGTTCCGCACTGATGCTGTTCGCCACCAACATCATTCTCACCCAGCTGTACAACACGTTGTTTCCGGCGAAGGTGGTGTGAGGGTGGCGAGCAGCTACACACCCCCGGCGCTGAAACCGCTGCGCACCGTCGGACGAGCCGCGCTGGCGCCGGTGCACGCCAATCAGCGCCTGGGGCACCAGGCCATCACATTCTTCCAGGCGCTCGCCGCCATCCCGTTCGTCCTGCGGCACTACCGCCGTGAGGTGACGCGGCTGACGGCCGATATCGGCTGGGGCAACGGCTCGCTCATCGTGGGCGGCGGCACGATCGGCGTCGTCGTCATCTTGTGCGCGTTCGGCGGGATCATCGTCGGCATGGAGTCGTTCACGGCGCTGAACCTCCTCACGATGTCGCCGCTCACCGGCGCGATCTCCGGCTTCGCCACCACCAGGGAACTCGCGCCGATTCTGGCGACCTTGGCCTTCGCGATTCAAGCGGGATGCAGATTCACCGCCCAACTCGGCTCCATGCGGATCTCCGAGGAAATCGATGCGCTGGAGTCCATCGCCATCCGCCCGCTTCCCTATCTGATCAGCACGCGCATGATCGCCTCCACCCTGACCATCATCCCGCTGTACAGCATCGGTCTCGCGACCGCCTATCTGGCCACCAAGATCACGGTGCTGTTCCTGGGCGGAACGGCGGCCGGTACCTACGATCACTACTTCTTCCAGTTCCTGATCGGCACGGACGTCTTCTTCTCCCTGCTCAAAGTGGTGGTGTTCGTGATGCTGTCGACGTTCATCCAGTGCTACTACGGCTATGTCGCCACCGGCGGCCCGGAAGGTGTCGGGGTCGCGGCCGGGCGTGCCATCAAAATGGTGATCGTCGTGATGGTGTTCGCCAATCTCTTCCTGACATTGACCATCTGGGGTATCGATCCCGGATTCCGGATCTCGGGGTAAGGCCGACAATGATTCTGGACCCCAGTGGCCGCGGACCGAGCGCGAAGCAGTTGACCCTCGCCGGGCTGGCGGTGCTGACCACGGCCGCGGTTCTGCTGTACCTGCTGGCGCTGCGCTACACCGGCTACTTCGAGGACAAGGTGCCGGTGACCATCGTGCTCACCAGTACCGGCGACGGCTTGCCGGGCCGGGCGGACGTCAAGTTCCGCGGCATGGTCGTGGGCCGGGTGGCCGCGGTGGACGTGGTGGCCCGTGGCGCCAGGCAGCAGGCGAGCGTGGATCTGAAGCCCGGTGTGGCCGAGACCATTCCGGTGAATGTGACCGCCCGGGTGATTCCGAACAATCTGTTCGGCGTCACGGCGATCGAACTCGTCGACAACGGGCCGGAACCGAAGACGCTGCGCGCCGGTGCGACGATTCCGGAGGACACCGGCAGCGAGACGGTGGCGTTGCAGACCACGTTGAACGTGCTGCGCAACGTGCTCGACAACATCCAGCCCGAGAAGCTGGGCCGCGTGCTGGCCACCCTCTCGGCGGCGCTGGATCCCTCGGCGCGCGTACCCGGCTCGACGATAGAGCGCCTGGACAACTGGCTGACCGAGATCAGGGCGACTCCCGGCGTCGACGCGCTGTTCGGGGATCTCGGGCGGGCGTCGATCGCGTTGAGCCAGTCGGCTCCCGAACTGGTCGGGGTGTTGTCGGAGTCGGTGACCACCGCGCGGACGCTGGCCGAACGGCGAGCGAAACTAATCGACCTGCTGGCCACCGGAAACGCGACGGTCGAAACGGTCAACGCGCTGTTCGCGCGTAATCCCGACGCGGGCAAGTTCCTCGTCTCCGGACTGGACGATCTGTTCGGTGGTCTGGCCAAGGATCCGGAAGCCATTCCCTACACCGCCGCGAACCTCAACGTGGCACTGCGACGGCTGGCCACCACGTTCCACTTCGGCCCGGCCAGACAGATGGTGTGGAAGATGGATGTCTCGTTCACGCCCTTCCAGCAGTACACGGCGAAGGACTGCCCGCACTACGGTGACCAGTACGGTCCCCGCTGCGGCGGAGCCTCCGTCCCGGAGGTGGCACCGGAGCAGAACTATCCGCCGCAATTGACGCCGAAGTGGCTCGATGCGGCAGGGCCCGCACCGGTACCGGCCGCGCCCGCGCCACTGGGTGCCATGGGGCTGGTGCTTCCGAGCCTGCCCGCGATTCCCGGTCTTCCCTTCATTCCGGGTCTGCCGTCCATCCCGGGTCTCTCGCCGACGCCGAGTGCCGTCGCACCGACGGAGCCCGGCACGCAGGAGCCCGGCACCACCGCGAAGCCGATCGCGCTGCGCGGATCCGATGCCGTGGCGGCGATCGTCGGAACGCGGCCCACCGTGGCGCAGTACCTGCTGCTGAGCCCGGTGCTGGCCGGCGGATCGGTCACCGTAGCCGCCGACGACGAAGGGCCGGGTAAATGAAATCAGCCAAGGCCCTTGCGGGATTCAGTCTGTTCGCGGTGGTCGCGGTCGCGCTCACCTTCACCATCTGGTCCACCTTGCAGCGGTCGGTCGAGGGCGACACCCATCGCTATTCGGCGATCTTCTCCGATGTGCTGGGGCTGCGCGTCGGCGACGACGTACGTGTGGCAGGCGTGCGGGTCGGCCGCGTGGACAAGATCGATTTCACCGACGGCTACCGTGCCCAGGTCGATTTCCGGATCGATGAACGCCAGCATCTGACCACTACGACCAAGGCGCTGGTGCGCTACCAGAACCTGATCGGGCAGCGCTATATCGCCCTGGCGCCGGGCAAGGAAGCGGGCACCGTGGTCGCCCCGGGGACCCGCATTCCCTTGGAGCGAACCGAGCCGTCGTTCGACGTGTCCGCGCTCCTGTCCGGATTCGAACCGCTGTTCAGCGTGCTGCAACCGGACCAGGTCAACTCCCTGTCCGAAACGCTGATCCAGGCCCTTCAGGGCAATCAGGTGTCCCTCGGCAACCTGATCGTGCAAGCATCCCAGCTCGCGGGCACCTTCGGGCAGCGCGACAAGATCCTGGGGGAGGTCTTGGGCAATCTGAGCTCGGTGATCGGTGGTCTCGCCCATCGCAGCGGCGAGCTCGAGACCCTGCTCACGCAGGCAAGGGCGCTGGTGGAGGCCCTCTACTCGCAAGGAGAGAGTCTGAAGCACTCGGTCGACCGGGTAGCCGACACGACCGACGCACTGACCGGGCTGATCATGCAGGTCGAGCCCGGCCTGGCGAAGGCGCAGAACGACGCCACGACGGGTGTCGCGTTGCTGCTGCTCAACGGCGCCTCGCTGGACCGCGCCGCGGTCGAACTGCCCGCCGTCCTCAACGGCGTCGCCCGCTTCACCAGCAACGGCGCCTACGGAAACGCCTACCTGTGCAGCCTGGACGTGTCCCTTTGGGGTGTGCTGTTGCCTCCCGGACTGTTCTCCCAGGTGGGCGGCAACTCGCATTCGGAGGTGTGCCGATGATCAAAAGCATTCCAGCGCCGGGATTCCTGCGGAATCGATATCTGCGGCTCGGGCTGATCGCGGCGGCCACGGTGGCGGCGCTGCTGATCGGATCGAGTGTCTTGACTCAGGCCCGGCTGGGAGACAAGACCGTCCACGTCGAATTCGCCCAGGCCGCCGGTCTGCGTCCCGGCGCGACGGTCGACGTATCCGGAATCGAGGTCGGCCAGGTGCACTCCGTTCGCCTCGAGGGCACCAAGGTCCTGGTGGATCTGAAGGTCCGCCGCGATCTGCGCTTGGGGCCGGATGCGCGCGCGGCCATCAAGATGTCGACGATCCTCGGCCGATTGCACGTGGACTTGGTGCCGGGCGATGGAAAAGGACTCCCGGGCAACCGCATCCGGATCGAGAACACCTCGGTGCCCTACAACCTGAGCAAGGTCATCCAGGACCCGAAATACAAGAACTCGTTCGAGCGCATCGAGCGCATCGATCCGCAGAAGCTTCGCCAGGCGCTGGATCTGGTCGACCAGCAGATGGGGGATTCCCCGCAGTTGGCTGTCCAGGCGCTCGACAGTATCGGTGCGCTCGCCAAGGTCGTCACCGATCGCCGGGACGAGGTGGATTCGCTGCTGAAGAGCATGGACCAGGTGTCCCAGCTCGTCTCCGACAACCAGAACAGCGTGCTGCTGTTGCTGACCCGCGGAGAAGCGATCGGCAATGCCGTACGGCAGCGGCAGGATCTGCTGAGGCGATTGCTCGACAACGTCGCGGCCCTGTCGAGATTGCTGCAGCAGATGGGTCTGGAGAACAACGGACAGCTCGCGCCTCTGATCCACGATCTGAACACCATGTCGGAGGGCCTGGAGAAGAACCGCGACAACCTGGACCGCCTCTACGAGAACATGCCCATCGCCCTGCGGCAGTTCAACAACGCCGTCGGCAACGGCCCGTACGGCGACGTGTGGGCGCCGTGGTTCTTCCCGGACAACTGGCTGTGTTTCGCTCGAGCCGTACAGGGGTGCAACTGATGAGAACACGACAATTCGCCCAGATCGGCGGGCTGATCGTGGCCGCGCTGGTCACCGCGAGTTGCGCGCTGGTACCGGACAGCCTGACCTCGCTGCCCAGGCAGTACCTCGGCGAGCACGTGCGCATCAGCGCCGACTTCGAGAATGTCGCCGGGCTCTACGCGGGCAACGAGGTCGCGGTGCTGGGCGTTCCGGTCGGCCGGGTCGACACCGTGACGGCCAAGGGCAGCTACGTCCAGGTCACCATGAGCTTGGAGAAGGGAACGAAGATCCCGGCCGATGCCATCGCCGCCCTGGTGTCGCCGCAGCTGATCACCAACCGCCATGTCGAGCTGGCGCCCGCCTACGGCGGCGACGGACCGACCCTGGCCGACGGCGCGCACATCCCGCTGGCCAGGACTCGGACACCCGTCGAGCTCGACCGCATCCTGCAGAACTTCGACCAGCTCGGCGCGGCCCTGAAGGGCGACAACGAGAACGGCCCCATGGCAAGCCGGGTCCTGTTCCCGCTCCTGGACGGCAGCGGCGACCGACTGCGCGAGACATTGGACGCACTGTCGTCGGCCTTCGAGGTGACCTTCGCCAACAAGGACCAGATCTCGAACACCATCATCAAACTCAACGAGATCACCCAGATCATCGCCCAGAACGACCAGACGGTACGCGATTTCAGCGGCCGCCTCACCGAGCTGGTGCAGCTGATGGGTGACCAGGCGCCGGGCCTGCAGGCGGTACTGCAACAGCTGGACCAGTTCGTCACCAACACCGGCAGCCTGGTGGGCGAGAACTCCGATCAGCTCGCCGGTGCGCTGGAGCGATTCACGACGATCACCGAGCAGATGCGCGCCAACGCCCGCGGACTCACCGAGATCGTCGACATCGGACCACTGCTGTTCGAGAACCTGTCCAACTCCGTCAGCCGGGAGCATCAAGCGCTGCGCCTGCACGCGCTGACCGACAAGGTCCTGCTCGACAACGAAGTCGTGTCGCAGTTCTGCGAGCGGATCCAAATGCGCCTCGACGGCTGCCGTACCGGGAAGATCCAGGACTTCGGGCCCGACTTCGGCCTCACCGCAGCACTTCTGGGGATCACGAAATGATCGGTACGCATGGGCTTCGACGCACCGCGATGGCGGCAGCGCTGGTCGCGACGGTGAGCACGGCCACCGGCTGCACCATGACGGTGTCCAGTCTGCCGATGCCCAAACCCGGCATCGGCGCCCCGGGCTACACGATTCGCGCGGCATTCCGTGACGCGCTGAACCTGCCCGATCACGCGCACGTGAAGATCGGTGGGACCGACATCGGAGTCGTCACGGCGATCAGCACGACCAACTTCATCGCGGAGGTGGAAATGCTGATCAGGGAGGATATCGAGCTCCCACGGGGCACCACCGCCGAACTGCGTCAGGCGACGCCGCTCGGAGACATCTTCGTCGCGATGACATTGCCCGCGGCGGCAGCGGAGGGTGCGAATCTGCGCGCCGGTGACATCATCGGCACGGAGCACACCTCGGCCGCCGCGTCCGTCGAGCAGCTGATGATGTCGGTCTCGATGCTCATCAACGGCGGCGGCATCAATCAGGCCGCGAAGATCACCTCCGAGATGGATTCGATGTTCGCCGGTCGCGCCCCGCAGCTGGCGCACTTGATCAGCGAGATGACCGCCGTCATCGCCGCGCTGAACCAGCGAACCGGAGACATCGACAACACCCTGACCGGCCTCAACGTGCTGACCGGCGAATTGGCCGGACGTAAAGCCGAACTGGGCGCCGCCGCCGACACGTTTCCGGCGTTGTTGGCGCTGTTCGCCGAGAACAACCAGTCCATCGTCGACCTGCTCGACAAAGTGTCGACGACGATGACCGCGCTCGGCGATTTCACCGAGACCACCGGCCCCCAAGCCGTCAGCCTGTTCGACAGCATCCAGCGATTGATGTCGGGCTTCACCCAGATGGGTGACGACCTGGGGGGAACCTTGGACGGCCTGCACACCCTGTACCCGTCGTTGATGGCGAGCCTGGACGGCCCCGCCTTGGCTGTCGCCGCGACGGTGTCCTATCTCAGTGTCGGCGCCTTGACCGATCCCAGCGGAAGCAGGTTGCCCGAGATCGGCGACGTGCCCGCGTTCATCGGCAGCTTGGCGCAGGTCATCGAGAAGGTGATCGGACGGGTCACCAGTCCTCCGCAACAGCCGCGGCAAGGGGGAGAACGATGAATCCTCCTCTGTGGCAGTGGCTCGTACGGCACCGCGTCGCGCTCGCCAATCTGGGATTGGTCGTGGTGCTGGTTCTCGGCGCGGTCTACCTCGGCGCGGAAGTCCTGCGGATCAATCCGCTGCCGAGCAACTACGCGGTGACGGTGGAACTCCAGTCGTCGGGCGGATTGTCGGCAGGCAACGACGTCACCTTCCGCGGCACCAGGGTGGGAAAGGTGCGTGAGGTGAAAGTCGCGGGCAGCGGCGTCGCGGCCGTCGCCGAGATCGACTCCTCGGCGAAGATCCCGGTGGGCGGCACGGTCGCCGTCGGCCGGTTGTCGGCGGCGGGCGAGCAGTACCTGGACTTCCGCCCGGACTCCGATACCGGTCCCTACCTCACCGACGGGGCGTTGGTGGAACGCTCCCAGACCACCGTCCCGGTGACGGTGCAGTCGGTGCTCACCAACCTCAGCGGCCTCATCGGCGGCATGAACCCGGACCGGCTGAACATCATCGTCGATGAACTCGACAAGGCCTTGGCAGGCGGTCCCGACCAGTTGCGGAACATGGTGTCGGGCATCAGCCGTGCCATGGCCGGGTTGACCGAACTGCTTCCGCAGACAAGGCAGTTGATCGAGAACCTCGAGGTGATCGCGGAGACGACCTCGCATGCGCAGCCGGACCTCGCGACACTCACTCGCACGGGCGGTGTGCTGTTCGAGCAGCTGACCGCGGCCGACCGAGAGGTGCGTCACCTCCTGGACGAAGGGCCGGTCCAGCTCCGTACCCTCGGCGGTTTCGTCTCCCGCACCCAGGACCCCCTCACCGACCTGGTCACGAACTTCGTCGCGATCACCAAGGCCGCCAAGCTGCGCGCACCGGCCATCTCGGCCCTGTTCCCGGCGCTGCGGGTCGGCTCGGAGGCGCTGGGCATACCCGCCCACGACAACGCCTTCTACACGCTGGTCGACATCTGGCCGCGCCCCACCTGCGAGTACGACACCATCCCCGTCGTGCCCACGGACAAGATGACCGACACCCGGATCCGGCTCTACAACTACTGCGTCACCAGCGATCCCGCCCTGCAGGTACGCGGTTCGGCGAATGCGCCACGTCCCGACATCCCGGACAACGGGTCGACCCGACCGCCCGGCGTCACCGGCGACGAGCTGTCGCGCCCCGTCCCCGGCAACTAGGAGATCCCGATGAAGAGTGAAGACGCCGAGCCGACCGCCGAAGCCGAGCCGCGCGCGAGCCGATCGGAAGAGCGCGCTGCCGAGGCGGTGAAAGCCGGCTCCGAGGACACGACCGCTGAGCGGGGGGACGGCGGCACGGAACCCGAAACGGGCGCCGCGGCATCCGCCGGTCGTTGGAATCGACTGCGCCGTCTGCCGATCGGGCGTCCGGGGTCGATCGCGCTGCGCTCGGCTGCCGCGATCCTCGTGGGCGTGTCGGTGGCCTGCGCCTGCTATTGGTACATCCAGAACGACAACAGCAAGGACCTGCTGGCGGCGCAGGAGGACGCGCGCGCCGCGGCCTGCCGTTACGCGCCCGTCCTGGCCAACTACGACTCGAAGAACCTCGACGCCTACTTCGCCGCCGTCGGTGACGGCGCCACCGGTGACTGGAAGAAACAGTTCGAGTCCACCAGCGCCGAACTCCGTGAGGTCCTCGGCCAAGGCCAGGTCACCTCGGCCACGCGCGACGTGCAGTGCGCGATCCGCGCCGGTGACGAGCACTCCGCGGAAGCGATCGTGATCATCGGCCAGACCATCACCAGTCTCGGCACCAAGGGCAAGCCCGCCCCGGGACAGCTCTCGATGGTGATGCGCCTGGAGAAGGTCGGTGACCGGTGGTTGGTGAACAAGGTCAACTCGCCGTTGGCCTTGCCGCCGCAGCCCTGACCGCGGGGGCCGGGCTCGTGTGGAACCCGGCTTCGCGGTATGACCGCAGAGGGACCCGGACGGTTGCCCGTTCCGATCCACACAAGAACAATCGACCACATATATTTCCCAGATCTGCGAATAAAACAGCCGTACAACCCGGTTTTTTTACTGTTGATACTTGCCGCTAAATCAGTAGAATGATCAGTAACATAAATGCACGGTCCGGTGTTCGACTGGGGTCGGTGCGACTGATTCACCTGGTCGCGCGACGTGCGAACGCAGATGGAAGGACATTCCGATGACCGCAGTGGCTCCTCGATCCGATCGCGACCACGGTGTGCCGCTGACCAAGGACCGCACCCGGATCGGTATCAGCGTCACGCATCAACCGTTCACCAAGCGGCCCCTCGCGCTCACCGACGCTCTCGACTTCTGGTCCTTCGCGGGCGCCGCGGCGAACGTCGTCATGCAGATGGCCCGGCCGGGTGTGGGTTACGGGGTGGCCGAGAGCAAAGTGGAATCCGGATCGCTGATGAAGCATCCGTGGAAACGCGCGCGTACGACGACGCAATATCTCGCAGTCGCCATCCTCGGCACCGAGGAAGAGCGTAAGGCCTATCGCGAAGCGGTGAATGTGGCTCACCGGCAAGTGCAATCGGCGCCGGGAGCGCCGGTCAAGTACAACGCCTTCGACCGCAACCTCCAATTGTGGGTGGCCGCTTGTCTTTACATCGGCTTCGAGGACACCTACCAGCTGTTGCACGGAAGAATGAACGACGAGCAGGCCGAAGCGTTCTATGCCTCATCCTCGACCCTGGGCACCACCCTGCAGGTGACCGAGGACATGTGGCCCGCCACCAGAGCCGAATTCGACGAATATTGGAACACCGCGTGCGAGCAGGTCGTGCTGGACGACTATGTCCGGGACTACCTCGGGAACTTGCTCGAGCTGCGCATGATCCACTGGTATCTACGGCTGCCTTTCCGCAACCTGCTCCGGTTTCTCACCATCGGATTCCTGGCCCCGATCTTCCGGGAACAACTGCGGGTGGAATGGACCGCCGCCGACCAGCGGCGCTTCGAGAACTTGTTCGTGTTCGTATCCTTCGTCAACCGCTTCATTCCGCGCTTCATCCGCCACGGCGGATCGCACGGGCTGATGGTCGACCTGCGACGGCGCATCCGCAAGCAGAAGAACCTCATCTGAGGTCGGGCAGCTAAACCATTCGGCCGCTGCGGGACTCGGATTTGGCGATATCGCGTGCTACCCGGTACATTCGTGTGGTCAAGCTACCGAGCGATCGGTGGACAGGCACGAATACCCCCGAGCGAGCCCCGAACCGATGCAGACCGGTGCGGGGCTCGCTTGGTTGACACGGACTGTTGGTTCACACAGGCTTCGGGCAATTCGGGCCTGCGCACGCTTTCGTAACGGCCTGCTCCGGTACCGCTGTCCGAGGTCGAGAAAATCAGTCCGGCGGTTCTTGCGCCTCATCGGTGGTCAGTTCCGGGGCTATCTCCCGGGTCGCCATTCCGCCGTGGCGGTCCTGATCGGTCGGGCCCGGCCTGCCTCCTTTGGGCTCGCCGCTGTTCTGGTCGTCCTTGTCTTTCTCGCGTGCCATGACAAACCCCTTTCCGTGTTGCTTCGATCTACCCGCCCCGGTCAATTTCAATCGGGCGGGGTGGTTATGACCGGCGCGATCATGTCGGCGGTGGTCTCGGATCGGGCGTTCATGCACGGTGAGCAGCACGTGGTCGAAGCGGGTACGCGTCTGCACCCCGGCGCCACCGAATTCGATCAGCGCGGCAACCAGCTGCTCGGCCACCACGCGCAATTTCGTATTCGTCTCCTGCGAGCGCCAGGTCAGCACGCGGAACGCCTGTTCGGCCGAGATCCCGTACACCAGCATCAAGGCGCCCTTGGCCTGCTCGATCACTTCACGAGCGGCCACCATTTCCGGCAGGGTCCCGTCGATGACTTCCTGGCGTTCCTCGTCGACGGTGTCGGTGACATCGATATAGAACCCGGCCGTACCGACCACCGCACCGGTGGAATCACGCATCTGATCTCCCACCACCAGCACGTGGTGCACGATTCCCGCGGTATCGATGATGCGGTGGCGGCCGCTGAACGGCAGCCCCGTTTGCACCGCCGTCGCCAGGGTGTCGGCGACCTCGGCTCGATCGTCGGGATGTTTGTGGGCCAAGAGCAATTCCGTGGTGGGCGTCACCTCACCCGGCGCGTAACCATGCAGGGCCGCGACCTCGTCCGACCATGTCCAGCGTTGGTCGGCGAACCAGAATTGGAAACTGCCCGTTCTCTTCGAGATCGGGACCGTCGGCGCCGGTCCCGATGGCGCGTTGTTCGTCACCGAATCGGTTTTCCCCGGTGCGGAATCGATATGCGCCACGACCGGCACGGCAGCGCGTGAACCGCCTCACGAGCCACACTCGCGCGTCGTACACGCGCATTCGGCGTCCACGCACCGGCCGCCCTCCTCCGGTTTCGATGGTGCGGCGTTGTGGCGCAGCGAGCCATTGCGGGCACAGGCGCGGTCGATGGCGGCGTGGGCGGGGCGAGTGCACCTGCGGTCACCACTACGGTCTCGGTGTCGCGGCGGGAGGGATCTGTTCGATCTGCCCCGGCGCGACAACGGTGTGAGGATCATCGCGACAGGGCGCCGTCAGCGGGAGCTTCAGCGCCGGTAACGCGGGTATCCGCCGCTCTGTGGTGGATTCTTTGCGACGGGCGGTCAGCACGCGCCTGCTGTTCTTCTTCATCCTCGGTGACATCCTGGGTGCGGGCGTCTACGTGCTTGTCGGGGCCATCGCACGGGAGTCCGGCGGCGCGATCTGGTTGCCGCTGCTGGTGGCGCTCGGTCTCGCCTGCCTCACCGCCGGTTCGTACGCCGAGTTGGCGACCAAGTATCCGAAGGCGGGCGGCTCGGCCCATTACGCGGGCCGTGCGCTCGGGCCTGCGGCCGGGTCGCTCGTCGGGTTCTGCATGCTCGCGGCGGGCGTCGTGTCGGTGGCGGCGCTGAGCAGGGCGTTCGCCGCAGATTATCTGCGCGCCTTGGTGAGTCTGCCCACCGCGCTCGTCGTGGTGGTGTTCCTCACCGCGTTGGCACTGCTCAACGTCTCCGGGATCAAAGAGTCGCTGGGCGCCAACGTCGCCGCTACGCTGGTCGAACTCGGCGGGCTCGTGCTGGTCATCGGGCTCGGCGCGTGGGTGATGGTTCGGGGGGACGCCGATCCGGGCCGGCTCACCGAGGTGGGGACAGCGGAGCAGGGTGTTGTCGGCGCGACTCTCGCGGGTGCCGTCCTGGCCTTCTACTCGTTCGTCGGGTTCGAGACCTCGGTGAATCTGGCGGAGGAAGTCGCCGACCCGCGCAGGTCCTATCCACGCGCGCTCTTCGGCGCGTTGCTCACCGCCGGTGGCGTGTACTTGCTGATCGGGGTGGTGGCCGGTGCCGCGATGCCCACCGATCGGCTGGCGAACTCGAGCGGTCCGCTGCTCGAGGTGGTGCGCTTGGCCGGAGGCGTACCGGACAAGGTGTTCGCGGTGGTCGCCTTGGTGGCCGTGGCGAACGGCGCCCTGCTGACCGGCATCATGTCCTCGCGATTGGCCTATGGCATGGCTCGCGAGGGCCTGCTTCCGCGGGCGCTGGGCCGGATCCTGCCGGGCCGCCGGACGCCGTGGGTGGCGATCGGCGTCACGGCGGCGGTGTCGTTGCTGCTCGCGCTGACCGGGGAGGTGGCCTCGCTCGCGGAGACGCTGGTGTTGTTGCTGCTCGTCGTTTTCGCGGCGGTCAATCTGTCGGTGCTGATCCTGCGGCGCGAGGGCGACGAAGCGGAGCACTTCCGGGTGCCCGGCGTCGTGCCTTGGCTCGGGCTGGCCTCCTGTCTGTTCCTGTTCACCCGGATCGACGGTGAGGTGTGGTTGCGGGGTGGCCTCCTGATCGGTATCGGAGTGCTGTTCGCGGCCGTGAACGCGATCCGGGCCCGCCGCTCCGAACCGAACGGTCGTGAGGCCTTTCCGGCCCGGCGCGGAGCATGATGATCGGCGACACGACCATGTCCTTGCACGCACCATGAGGCCGGTGGTACACAAAATCTGTGATTACCTAGGTAGATTTTCTTACGATCACAATCGGTGGCCAGGCGTCGGGCCTGGACGCCATCGCCACGGCGCCATGGGCGCCGATCGCAGTACGGAGATCGGATCGGCAATCCCCACCCGCACCCATCTCGGAGGTTCCCACGCATGACCTATCCAGCGCACGGCGGCTCCTTGCTCGGCAGCAGAGTCCACGGATACACCCCACGTCGAGACAACCCGTTCCCGGCGGCGCATCGCGTCCTCGCCGTACCGGACCGTCCCAGCGAATGGCAGCCGGGAATGCTCTGGTGGGACGCGAGCACAGTGCGGGTGACCTACCCGCGGCCGGAGGCATCCGGACACTGGAATACCGTGCCGCACTTGGTGTTACCGGTCGAAAACGGACGCCTGGCCTTCCGGATCTCCTCGCATTCGAGCGAGGCCGGGCACCTGGCACGCGACCGCCGGGTCATCGTGCAGGCGGGGGACTGGCACGGCGAGCCGGCTCTCGGGTCGCGCCAGCACCAAGGTATGGCCGAACTGCTGCGGATCGGACCGCTGGTGGACCAGGTGCGGACCGGCATGGACACCAAATACGGAAGACGGGTCGGCTTGGCGCGCCTCGCGCACAGACTGGCCATGGGCGCGGCTCCCTATGGAGACATCGTGGTCGTGGTCACGCTGCGGGAGAACCGGCTCCCCGGTCTGTGACCGCGCTCGAACCCGCCGTGGCATCGCGGAATACCGGGCTCGCGAGGACTCCGCGGCACGTCAATCCCGGGAGCCCGGCGCCGGTCGGTCCATAGCCCGGTCCGCGGCGCGCGGCGGCGGATTCCCGTCGGACTGGACACATGCACGGAGTGCTGTCCATACGATGGGGTCGTCGTGTCGCGGAAGGCGTGGCGCGCCGATGACCGACGGAGGTCGAAGTGAAGGTCCACCTACAGGTCACCGGAGCGCCACGGCAGGTCGCGACCGACGCGCGGGAGCTGGCCGAGACCGGGGCAGACGGCCTGTTCACCTTCGAGGGCCCACACGACGTGTTCTTCCCCCTCGTCGTCGCGGCAGGCGCGACTTCGCTGGAATTGATGACGAACGTGGCGATCGCCGGACCGCGCAGCCCGATGCACCTGGCGCACGCGGCCTACGACCTGCAGGTCTACAGCGAGGGACGGTTCCGGCTGGGGTTGGGCTCACAGATCCGCGCCCACATCGAAAAGCGCTACGGCAGCACGTGGGGCGCGCCCGCGGAACGTACCGCGGAGAGCGTGGCGGCGGTGCGGGCCATCTTCGCCGCGTGGGAAGGCCGGGCGCCGTTGAACTTCCGCGGCAAGCACTACACGCACACTTTGCTGCCGCCCACGTTCGATCCCGGACCGAACCCCTTCGGTCCTCCGCCGGTGCTGATGGGCGCGCTCGGACCGGTGATGACCCGCAAGGCCGCCGAGGTCGCCGACGGACTGCTGGTGATGCCGTTCAACAGCGAACGTCACTTCACCGAGCGCACCCTGCCCGCCATCGCCGAGGGCCTGCGCCGGTCCGGCCGGACCCCGGACGGGTTCCCGGTGATCGCGCAGGTGATGGTCGCACTCGGACGCACGGAGGAAGCGCTGACCGCCGCGATGGACGGGGTGGGCTCCCTGATCGCGTTCTACGGGTCCACCCCGGCCTATCGTCCCGTGCTCGAGGTCGAGGGCTGGGAACAACTGCACTCCACGCTCAACGCGCTGTCCAAGACAGGCGGTTTCGCCGAGATGCGGGCGCTGGTGACCGACGAGATGGTGCGCACTATCGGGGTGGCGGGCACACCGGAGGAGTGCGCCGCGCAGATCCGCACCCGCTTCGGCGCCGGAATCGAGGAGGTGTGCTGCTATTTCCCGGGATACGCGCCGAACGCGGCGGACGTGGCCGATCTGGTCGAAGCCTTGCACGACCGGAAGGACTGACGCGCCCCCGTAAGGGTCGAGGAGGAACGCGACACCGGATGGTGCGGCCGCCCGGTACCTCGCGCGGAGGCGATTCGGGAAGGTGGGTGCAGTCGGAGGGGATCGAGCGCACCCACCCTCGCGCCTCGGCGTCGGCTGAGCAGCGGGCACGGCCGACGCGGGCTGCGCCGGGACTGACCGACGGAGACGAATGCGAAAACCCCCGGAAACCCCGACCCGAGACCGACCTTAACTCCGGCGGTCCGGCAATGGCGGGAAAAACCGCAATTCGCCATTCCTGAAACGGTTTTCAGGTGACTTCAGGCTGCCTTAAGCCGCTGCCTGCGAAGGTGATCCGCATCTTCGGATCACAACTCGCATAGGAGGTTTCAGGATGAAGGCCACTGTTCGCCGGGCACTGTCCGGTCGGCGCGGGCTCCTCGCAGGCGCCGTTGTCGCCGCTGTCCTCGTCGGTGGGCCCGTGGCGCTGTACGCCGCCACCGATGATCAGGCGCCCGGCGGGCACCGCGTCGCCGCCTATCTGTCCGATCACGACTGGGAACTCACCGCGGCTCCCGCGATCGGCAGGCAGCAAGCCGTCGACGAGGCGCTCCGAGCCGTGCCCGGTAGCACCGTGGTCTCCGCCGAACTCGACGCCGAGGGACCGACGACGGTGTGGGAGGTCGAGCTTCGCACGCCCGACGGCATCGAGCACGAGGTGACGATCGACGCGACCAGCGGGGCCGTCCTCGGCACGGTGAAACAGGACTGACGGCAGCACAGCGAAGGACGAGGATCCCCAGACATGGTTTTGCGCAAGATCGCCACGGTATCGACGCTCGCAGTCGCGATTGCCTGCGTCCCGGCCGGACATGCCGTCGCCGCGGCTCCGGACGCCGGTTCGGAAGTCGTCAACTACACCGCCACCACCTCCGCCGAGGGCGTGGTCGTCCAGATCGACTCGGGCTCCTTGCAGGCCGAGAACGGGGTCTTCGAGATCGAGGCGACCGACGGCACACTACTGGCGGGCACGCCCCTGGAATTCCGTGTCGACGATTTCGTCTTCCCGATCGCGGCCGACATCAGCGGCCGGACCGCAACGCTCACACCACTGTTCGACCTCGAGCACGCCACGTACCGGCCCGTCGCCCTTCCCTTCGAGGACTCGGCACACTGGAGGACGCCGTACGAGCGCGAAGTCGCGGCGTTCACCCGGCTGAAGGACACCATCGCGACGGGTGCCGCGATCGGCACCGTCGTCGGCGGCCTGGGCGGTGGCCTCGTCGGATGTGTGCTCGGTGGCATCGCGGGCGCCACGGTCGCGGCCGCGACGATAGTGGGTATGTTCGGTCCGTTCATTCCGGCCGCGGCCGTCGGCTGCCTGGGCGGCATCCTGGCAGTCGGCGCCCTTGGCACGCTCGCCGGACAACTGTTCATCACCGCGCCCGTCGCCGTCGCCGCCCTGGTCCAGTACTTCAGCACGGTCAACCAGCCCTTCATCCCCCCGGCCAAGTAGGTCTCCGGCTGGACGCACCCTCGAGCCGTCATTCGCATGCTCCGTCGGATGTGATGACACCGCGCCCGGTCAGCGCTCGTCGAGCGAGGGCAGCACGGTCTCGCGCATGATCAGCAACACGGCCGCGGCGACGGGAATCGCCAGCAAGGCGCCGATGATGCCCAGGAGCGCGCCCCCGAGCAGCACCGCCACCACGGTGACGAGCGCGGGCACGTGCACCGCGCGGCCGATGATGCGCGGCACCAGAACGTAGTCCTCGACCAGGCGCAACGCGATGAAGAACACCACGGTCGCCACCGCGACGGGTAGAGAGACGGTCAACGCGACGAGCGCGACGATCACACCGGCGAGGGTGGAACCGACGACGGGGATCAGGTCGAGCAGGGCGACCAGCACCGCCAGCAGCAACGGGTAGGGCACGTCGAAGATCAGCAGCCAGACGCCGGTCAGGACGGCGGTGATCAGGGAGATCACCAGGTTGCCCAGGATGTAGCCGCCGACCTTGGCGAAGATCTCGTCGCCGATCAGAATCGCGCGGGCACGGCGGGAGCGCGGGAAGAGCCGGTAGACCGAAGCGCGCACCTGCGTGAAATTCGCCATGAAATAGGCGGTGAGCACGGCGACGATGATCGTGCCGCTGACGATCGAGAACACCGCGCGCCCCGCGTCCAGCACTCCGGTGGTCAATCCGGAGGAGTCCGATTCGAGCGTCTGCTGCAACCGCTGCTGTAGGTGGAATCGCTCGTCGAGGGTGCGGATGAGGGGATAGCGGTCGGCGAGATGGGTGACGTAGTGCGGCGCGTTGTGGGTGAGCGCCTCACCTTGGGTGATCAGCGGTGGTATCGCCGCGGCGAGGAAGCCTGCGAACAGCCCGAGCCCGACGAGGTAGACGGTGGTCACCGCCGCCCAGCGCGGGAACCGGGGCCGTACCAGCCGCGACACCAGCGGCTCCATTCCGATGGCCAGGAACAACGCCACCACGATCAGGATCAGCGTCGCTCCGGCGGCGAGCACGGTGCGAATGGCGGCGTAGGTCAGCGCGACACCGGCGGCTCCGGTCATCCCGACCATGAACGGCGAGCGCCGATCGAACCGGCGTCCGGGCCGGCCGAGCGGAAATTCCGCACTGCGCGCCCGCGCGGCTTCGGCCTCGGCGGCGACGATCGGACCGGTTTCGCCGGCGCCGTGGGGTTGCGCGATGTCGCCGCGGTGGCCGGCGTCGGCGGTATCGCGTGCCGGACGTTCGTCGTCCGGAGTGTCTTTTTCGGACATGCTTTCCGTCCGATCGATGAGGGAGCTGGTCCGGGATGCAGAGCGCGGCTTACCCGCTGCATGCTCGGCCAAACGCGGCCGATACCGAGGCGGTTCGCGCTATCGGCCGGTCGAGCGGCGGATTCGGCGATCACCGGGGGAGCCGGGCCGTACTCGCGGTCCGCCGCCAGGGGTTCTCCGGACGACGATGGGCGCCGAATCGCGTGTTCGCGGCGGGGGGCCTCGTCGGAAGCGGGAGCATGCCGGGTACCTACACGTCCCGCGAATCCGGTACCGGCGAACACCGTGCATCGCCGATCCCGCGATCGGCAATGGATCTCTATCACCCGAGGCACCAGGCGCGATGAGGTGGCGAGCTGCCGAAACACAAGCTGCGCAGTCGGTTTCCCCATTTCCTTTCGGCCTCAACCGGCCGAAGCAGCAACATCGCAGCCATCGGCGGCCGATACTGGGGAGTAGCCCTTCCACACCTCGTGGTGATTCCTACGAGCCGATCTGGTAAGCGACGCTCCGAGAATCGACAGGATCCGGCGATGCCCAAGATCAAGAATTTGAATCCGCTCCCGATGGCAGATATCGGCGGCTCGGATCTCTTCATCCCCTTCCGCATGCCTAGTGGCGAAATCGGATACGTCCTCGGCGACACCTTCTCCGGCACCGAACCGAGAGTCGGAGGCCCGAATTGGCGTTCGCCGATGCTGTTGCGCAGCGACACGCACGATATGTCCTGGCCGATCGAATTCCGCTCGGCGGCGCGGGACGCCCGGCAACTCTGGGATTACGTGCACGACAATCCGCAATACTCCACGATCCTGCCCTGCGACGCGATAACGATCGGCGGCCGAATCTATCTGTGGGTGATGGTCACCCAGGGATTGGCGAACGAGCGATGGTGCGAGATCCGTTATTCCGACGACAACGCGGAGAGCTGGACCGATACCGGGGTCCGCTGGTCGACCAGTGCCTACGGCGGCAAACGCACCATGATCTCCTGGGAACGCGGCGGCGACGGCTACGTCTACATCATCTCCACCGGCGGGCTCGCGCGGAACAAGAACATGCTGTTGTGGCGAGTTCGCGAAACCCATGCCGCCCTGGTCGACCCGGCGGCCTGGCAGGGATGGGGCTGGAACGGGCAGGACTGGGGCTGGGGCCGGGATCCGGGCGGCGACCCGCGCTTCGGGATCCTGGCCGACGGCACGAAGCTCGGCGAGATCGGATTACGGCGGATCCAGGGGAATTGGGTGATGTCCGGGTTCGACGCCGGGGCCTACGGCGCGTTCGTCAAGGTCGCCGCGAGGATCACGGACAACTGGCGCACGGCCTTGACCTATCGTCCGGTCAAAGGGTCCTTCTGGGCGCCGGGCGGCCCGGATATCGTGCCGCGTCTCTACGGATGTTATGTCCATCCGGACAGCAGATTCGACGGTGCGTTCGGCATGATCGTGAGCGAATGGGCGGAATCCGGTATCCCGTACCGGGGCATGCAATTCCGGATTTACGGAGTGCGGCCCGCCGTTCCCATTCCATTCGCGGCGCGCACCGTCAGCCGGGAACTCGGCGGTTCGTCCCGCGCAACGGATTGGCCACCGGGAACGTGATCGCGGGCAGCGTCACCGACATCCGCACGGTCGTGCCCGATTCCGAATGGTCGATATCGAGTTCCTCGGTGAGCGCGCGCATCATGTCGATGCCGCGGCCACGATAGCCGGGATCGGATGCCCGCGGCTTCCAACTGCCGGTGTCGGCGACCACGATGACGACGGTGTCGATGTCGCAGGTGGCCGACATCCGCACCCGACCGGCGTCGTTGTTGTTGCGATAGGCGTGCTCGATGCTGTTGCTGCACGCCTCGTTCGCCGCGGCGACCAGGTCGGCGGCCAGGTCGTGCGGCACCGCCGCGGCGGCCAGCCACCCCTTCAGTGTGCGCCGCAGCATCGCGAGTTCGTCCGCGCGCGCGGGCACGTCCAGCCGCAGCGGCGCGGGCGGCTGGCGGTAGACCACCATGGCGACGTCGTCGTCGTAACCCGCGGCGGGCCGCAGGCGAGAGAGCACCGCGTCGGCCACCTCACGGGGTAGGCGTCCCGAGGTGTCGGCGAGCACCGCGGCGATCTTGGCGAACCCCTCGTCGATGTCCACGCCGCGCTGTTCGACCAAGCCATCGGTGAACAACACCAAGGTGGAACCGGGCGTCAGCGCCGTGGTGGCCTCCGGCCTGCGCGGCGTATCGAACGTCGCCAGCGGCACCGCGCGCCCGCCTTCCAGCATCCGGCCGGTCTTGCCCACGTCGGCGAGGATCGGTGGCATATGACCGGCGTTGCTGTAGCGGACCAGTCCACGCACCGGGTCCAGCACGGCGGCGCACACCGTGGTGCACATGGCGCCGGGGATGCGCGCGGCGACGGTGTCGAGTTCGGCGAGCAACTGCGCGGGTCCCGCGCCGCGCAGCAGCAGCGCACGGGCAGCGGTCCGCAATTGGCCCATCACGACCGCGGCCGACAGGCCACGCCCGACGCAGTCGCCGACCACCACGCCGATGGTGCCGTCGCGCAGCGGCACCACGTCGTACCAGTCGCCGCCGATCTCCAGCGGCGGCAGGGCGGGCTCGTAGTGCACCGAGAACCGCGGCGGCA
This sequence comes from Nocardia gamkensis NBRC 108242, assembly GCF_001612985.1. Classification (GTDB taxonomy): domain Bacteria; phylum Actinomycetota; class Actinomycetes; order Mycobacteriales; family Mycobacteriaceae; genus Nocardia; species Nocardia gamkensis. Next base: position 32,199 of record NZ_BDBM01000022.1, read on the forward strand.
GTTCGATCGGGCCGAGCATGGCGCGCTGCAGGGTCAGCGAGGTGGCGCGGGCCTGGTCGAAGTTGCGCGCCCGCTGGACCGCGAGACTGAGATGGCCGATCAGCAGGGAGAACAGCGTCCAGTCCGCGGCGCTGATCGCCCGGGGCGCGGCGAAGCGCAACCACATCGCCGCGTCGCCCGTCTCGCCCAGCGGCGCGACGATGCCCTCGGAACTTTCCGCACCTTCCGGAATGGCCAGCAGGCTGCGCGGCGGCCTGCGCCTGGCCCGATCCAGCAGTGCGCGCGACCGGTCGTCGAGGGAGGCGGCGCCGTCGTGCGACGCGCCGTCGGCGCCCACCCCGGAGATGTACACCTCCGGTACAGCGTTGCGGCTCGGCCACACGGCCACCACGGCGGTCTCCGCGCCCACCGTCCGGCGCACCTCGTCGAGCCCGACGGCGAGCACCTCGACCACACTGGTGGCCGCGCCGACGGCGGTGGCGAGCCGGGATGCGGCCTGGTCGCGCGCCTGCGCGTCGTGTTCGGCGGTGATGTCGCGCAACGTGCCGACGAAGATCCGCTCGTGGTCCTCCGGCTTGATCAGCGCGCTGGTGCTCACCGCGAGCCACACATTCCGGCCGTCGCGGTGACGGATCGGGATCACGAAGCGCTGCGCCTCGGTACCGAGGTCGGGGTAGCGCGGACCCTCCGGGCTCGACCACGGATGCGGCAGCGTGTAGGGGAGCCCCGCGGCGCCGTAGCCGGTCAAGGCGCCGAAAGCGGTGTTGACCTCGATGATGGTGCCCTGCGCGTCGGCGACGAAGAAGCCGTCCTGTAGCGATTCCACCAAGGCGGTACGGAACGCGTCGCGTCCGGCGAGATCGTCGGCGCGAGAACGCTGCTGCTCGTAGCGGCGGGTGCCGTCGAGGTAGCCGCGGGTGGCGATATCCAGCGGAACGAGGGTCTGCAAGAGGAATTCCAGCGCGGTCTCCGCCAGGCGGGCCCCGGATTCGCCCCCTTCGGCGGAAGTGTCCTTCTGCCGCTGTTCCTCCGCGTCCTGGACCACCCGGAAGTGGTTCTCGGTGAGATCGAGCAGGCTGATGCCTTCGACCAGTGCGCGCCTGCCCAGCTCGTACCCCTCGGCGAGGCCGGCCTGGGTTTGCGAATCCATGTGCCGCCGTAGCGCGTCGGCGTAGGCGTCCAGGAACTCGGCCAGCAGGGCACTCATCTGGCCGCCCCTGCCGCACCGCGGTGCCGCGCCGCGAGCACCAGCGCGTCGTCGGTGTCCTTGGCGTGCCGGGCGAGCATGTCGGCGGTGATGTCGGCGGTGGACTTGGAAAGGTCGATGTCGGCGGCTTCGGTGACGATGCCGTCGGTGGACATCAGCAGCAGGTCACCGGGGCGGACCGCGACGGTCTGCGGTTGGAGGGTCGCCGGAAGGCGATAGCCGACGATGCCCGCGGTCAGCAGGACGGTCGCGTGCACCCGCAGGCCCGCGGGACCCGCGGTCAGCACCTGGGATTCGACATTGCCGACGCCGAGCCAGCGCACCTTGTCACCCTCGTCGAACAGGGCCAGCGAGATCGCCGCCCCCCGGGTGTCGGCCATCGCTCGGTGGCACAGCACCATCAGCACGTCCAACGGTTCTGCGCGGTTCTCCGACAGCACGCGGGTGGCGCGATCGGCCGCGTCCGCCGCGGCGGCGCCGTGCCCGAGTCCGTCGAGGACGGCGAACAGGACGGTGCCGCCGCCGGTGTCGAGGACGACGCCGCGGTCACCGGAGACCTGTTGACCGGGCAGTGCGCGACCGGCCACCGCCCACTCGATCCGGCCGATGAACCCGTCGTCATGCACCGTTCGGTACCCACTTCCACATTTCCACCAGCGTGCCGCGACCCGGCGCCGAATCCACGGTCAGCCGGTCCATCAACCGCCGGGCGCCGGGAAGGCCGAGCCCGAGCCCGCGTCCGGTGGAGTAGCCGTCCTCCAGAGCCCGGGCGATGTCGATGATTCCGGGCCCTTGATCCTCGGCCTGCACCACCAGGGCTTGACGTCCCTCCCGGTCGTCGACGAGCAGGCGGATCTCCCCGCTGCCCGCGTAACTGGTGATGTTGCGGGCGATCTCGGAGATCGCCGTGGAGATCATCGTGCGGTCGGTCAGGGTGAATCCGAGCTTTGCTGCCAGTTCGCGTCCGGCTTGACGTGCGGTCACGATGTCCCCGGACACCCTGACCGCGATCACCACGTTCTCAGCGGCCACTGTCACGACCGTCTCGCTGGCGACGGGCTGGGATCTTTCGGTCCAACCAGGCGAGTCCCTCTTCCAGATCGAGGGCGGTGTGCATGTCCTCGAAGGTGAGACCGAGTTGCACCATGGCGAACGCGACTTCGGGTTGCAGACCGACGATCACCGTTTCGGCGCCGCGCAGCTGCGTCATGTGCGCGATGGTACGCAACGATCTCGCGGCGAACGAATCCATTACGTCGATGGCGGTGACGTCGACGATGATGCCGTGCGCCCGATATTTGCTGACCTGTTTCATCAGGTCGTCCTGCAGGCGCTCGGTATCGGCATCGGTGAGTGCGGACTGAACCGACGCGATGAGGTACGTACCCTGTTTGAGAATCGGAACCGGCATGGGGGCGCCTGATCAGCGGCCGTCGCGTTCGGTAACCCGTTCGGTGACGCGGGAAACCTCGTAGCCCAACAGCCGTTCCGCTTCTTCGATGCCTCCCTGCAGGTCGCCGACCGCGTTCATCTTCGACAGGTCCAGACCGATGGTGACCAGGGTGAGCGCGATCTCCGAGGACAAACCGGTGATGATCACGTTCGCGCCCATCAGGCCGGACGCGTCGACGGTCTGCACCAAGTGGTTGGCCACGGTGGAGTCGATCTGGGGCACACCGGTGATATCGATGACGACCACTTTCGCCCGGTTGGCGCGGATGGCGCGCAGCAGCTGCTCGGTGAGCTGGCGGGCCCGCTGGCTGTCCAGCACGCCGATGATGGGAAGGATAAGCAGCTGCTCACGCACCTGCAGCACCGGCGTGGACAGCTCGCGGATGGCTTCCTGCTGCTGACGGATGACGCGCTCGCGCTCCTGCACGAAGGACACGGTCACGGTGTTGGCGATGCGGTTGGCGGCCGGTTCGTAGGCGTCGAGCACCTTGTTCAGCAGTTCGAAGTCCGACTGATACTTCTCGAACAGGCTGCGTGCGAGCACGTCGCGCAGCAGCAGCACGATGCCGATGACCTCGTCGGTCTCGACGCCTCTCGGGATGATGCGTTCGGACAGGTCGCGCGCGTAGGCCTGCAGCGCTTCCACGCTACCGGTCTCGAGCACGTCGACGTAGCCGTCGTAGATCGATGTCGCCTCGGAGAAGATCTCCTCCGGGGTCATCGCGGTGAGCAGCTGGGCGTCGGCGATGCGGCGGGCCCACTCTTCACGCAGCGCGGTGCGGTTCTGTCGCAGGTGCTCGACGAGCTGCGGCAGCAATTGGTCGATCGGTCCCGCGGTCAGGGAATCCGCCGAAAGGCTCATGGACACCTCGGACATGGAAACTCCTGCCCCTTTCGACGGTTGAGTCGGGAAGTTCGTGCGTTCGGCGCTAGCCGATTCCGAGCCTAGTCATACCCCACCCGAGTCACCCGCGAAACCTGCCGGTTGTTCGCCTGATGTTCGAGCGCGGCGGACCTCACGGCACCGTAGCGAACCCGCGTTCCAGCGCTGCGAGCGCCTCGTCCAAATACACCGTGAGGTCGGCGTCCGCGCGGGCGAGCCACGCGTCGAAGGCGGCGCGCGCCGCCGCGAGTGTGGTGCGTCCGACGGCCAGCGGGATGAGCCCGTCCTCCGGTTCGCCCAGTCGCCGGGCGGCGAAGGCGCTGACGGTGCGCTCCCAGGTGTCGTAGTGCGCTCCGGCGGTGGCCGACAGCGCGGGCACGGTGGCGGCCAGATGCATGCGGGTGCGCAGTTCGGGGACGTCCTCGGCGCGATATTGGTTGGCGCTCACCACGACTCGGCGCACGGCGGTCATCATCGGAACGTCGTCCGGCACCGTCGCGAAGGCGGCGCGCAGCGCGGCGACCTCGTCGTCGAACTGCCACCAGAGCACCTCCGCCTTGCTGGGGAAGTAGCGGAAGAAGGTGCGTCCGCTGATGCCCGCGGCGGCGGCGATCTGTTCGACGGTGGTCTCGTCGAAGCCCTGTTCGGTGAACAGCCGCATGGCGATCACTTCGAGTTCGCGTTTGGTGGTGCCGCGTGGGCGGCCGCGCGCGGCCCGGTTCTCCAGCATCGTCTGATTGTGCTCGGCCGCCTCGGCCCCTTGATTATGTCAGTGACTGACGATAATCTCGCCGCATGTTGGCGGATCTCACCTGGCCCGAGGCGGGCGCGCGCGCCTCGGCGGCTGCGATCCTGGCCGTCGCGGTCGGCGCGACCGAGCAGCACGGCCCGCATCTGCCGCTGTCCACCGACACCGACGTCGCCGCCGCGTTGTGCGCGCGGCTGGCCGCGGCGCGGACCGACGTGCTCGTCGGGCCGGCGATCCCGTACGGCGCCAGCGGCGAGCACGCGGGTTTCCCCGGCACGCTGTCGATCGGGCAGGCGGCGCTGGAACTGCTGGTCGTCGAGCTGTGCCGCTCGGCGACCGACACCTTCGACCGGATCCTGCTGGTCAATTGGCACGGCGGCAACATCGAACCGCTGCGCAGGGCGAAGGATCTGCTGCGGACCGAGTCCCGCGACGTGCGCGTATACCTGCCGCGCTTCGACGGCGACCCGCACGCGGGCCGGTCGGAGACGGCGCTGCAACTGGCCCTGGCGCCAGAGCGCGTGCGCGAAGACCGCGCGACGGCGGGGGACACCCGTCCGCTGACCGAACTGCTGCCGCTGCTGCGCACCGGCGGAGTGCGCGCGGTGAGCGCCAACGGTGTGCTCGGTGACCCGGCGGGCGCGACCGCCGCCGAGGGCGCTGCCCTGCTCGAGCACCTGAGCACCGATCTGCTCGACCGAACCCGGCTCTGGTGGCCGGAGAACTCCCCGGAAAGGACCGGAACATGAATCCGTGGTTCGAGACCGTCGCCGAAGCGCAGCGCCGGGCGAAGAAGCGCCTGCCGAAGTCGGTGTACGGCGCGTTGATCGCCGGCTCCGAGCGCGGCCAGACCATCGAGGACAATCAGCGGGCGTTCGCCGAACTGGGTTTCGCGCCGCACGTGGCCGGGCCGATCGGCGAGCGCGATCAGTCGACGACGGTGCTGGGGCAGCAGATTTCGATGCCGGTGCTGATCTCGCCGACGGGCGTGCAAGCGGTGCACCCCGACGGTGAGGTCGCCGTCGCCAGGGCGGCCGCGGCGCGGGGCATCGCGATGGGCTTGAGCTCTTTCGCCAGCAAGCCGATCGAAGAGGTGATCGCGGCCAATCCGGCCACGTTCTTCCAGTTGTACTGGTGCGGCGGCAAGGACGAGATCCTGCAGCGGATGGACCGGGCGAAGCGGGCCGGGGCGGTCGGGTTGATCCTGACGCTGGACTGGTCGTTCTCGCACGGGCGGGACTGGGGCAGCCCGGTCATCCCGGAGAAGCTGGACCTGCGCACGATGCTGAAGTTCGCGCCGCAGACCCTGGCGCGTCCACGCTGGCTGGCGACCTATGCGCGGTCGGGCAGCATTCCGGACCTGACCGCGCCGAACATGGCCATCGGTGGCGCCGCGGCGCCGGGTTTCTTCGGCGCCTACGGTGAGTGGATGGGCACACCCGCGCCGGATTGGTCCGATGTGCGGTGGATCTGCGAGCAGTGGGAGGGCCCGGTGCTGCTCAAGGGCGTCATGCGGGTCGACGACGCGCTGCGCGCGGTCGACGCGGGTGTGGCGGCGATCTCGGTGTCCAACCACGGCGGCAACAATCTCGACGGCACCCCGGCCGCGATCCGCGCGCTGCCGGTGCTGGCGGACGCGGTGGGCTCGCAGGTCGAGGTGCTGCTCGACGGCGGCATCCGGCGGGGCAGCGACGTGGTGAAGGCCGTTGCGCTGGGTGCGCGGGCGGTGCTGATCGGGCGCGCCTACCTGTGGGGGCTGGCCGCCAACGGGCAGGCCGGTGTGGAGAACGTGCTGGACATCCTGCGCGGCGGCATCGATTCGGCGCTGCTGGGTCTGCGCAAGACGCGCGTCACCGAGCTGGATCGTTCGGACGTGGTGGTGCCCGCCGGTTTCGAGCGCGCGCTCGGGCTGCCCGAAACCACCGCCGCGGCAAGCGCTCCGGCCGATCACGCGGAGACGGCGGGCACACCCGCCTGAGCGGTCAGCTCTCTGCCGCCGATCGGCGGTGATGCGCGAGCAAGGTGTCGTAGATATCGGCCAAGGCGGTCAGCTGCTGGCGGTCGAGGATGTCGATCATGTGCCTGCGCACGCTCTGTACGTGCGCGGGCGCCGCGCCGGTCAGCACTTCGGCGCCGCGCGGAGTGAGCTTGGCGGCGGTGCGGCGGGCGTCGTCGGGGATCGGCTCGCGCACGACGAGCTCCCGCTTCTCCATCCGGGTGATCTGGTGGGAGAGCCTGCTCTGCGACCATTCGAGTGCGGCCGCGAGGTCGGCGAAGGTGAGCCGATGGTCCGGCGACTCGGCCAGATAGGCCAGTACCGAGTACTCGACGTAGGTGAGGTCGGACTCCTTGGTGGAATCCCGCCCGACCGCCGCGGCGATGAGGTCGCGGGTGCGCACGAAACCCAACCAGGCGCGCATCTCGACGTCATCGAGCCAATGGGGATCGGTCACGATAGCGCTCCAAACTCTGCTGTGTCCCGAGATCGTGGCGCGTCGCGACATGTGCGGCGCGCGAACGGTCTGCGCGCGTCCGGACTCGGGCGCCCGGGCGCTTTCTCACCAGACGAGAGGTAGCATCACCGGGGTTGAACGTGCAACCTTTTCGGGCAACTGTCCGAGATAGGGTTGCCTAACCAGCAGGGGGGTGCGCGATGGTGGCTAGGCTCGCTGTGCTCGTGACCAGCCCGGCCGTTCATGGCATCCGGGCCCATGCAAAGGAGTGCGACTGGTGACCGCGCCGGACTTCCGTTATTCAGACCTGCTGCCCATCGGCGCGGACGACACCCCCTACCGGCTGCTCACCACCGAAGGCGTCAGCACGTTCGAGCACAACGGGCGCACCTTCCTGCAGGTGGAACCGGAGGCGCTGCGGCTGCTCACCGAAACCGCGATGCACGACATCAGTCACTTCCTGCGCCCGGCGCATCTGGGTCAGTTGCGCAAGATCATCGACGACCCCGAGTCGAGCGGCAACGACCGCTTCGTCGCGCTCGATCTGCTCAAGAACGTCAACATCTCCGCGGGCGGCATCCTGCCCATGTGCCAGGACACCGGCACCGCGATCGTGATGGGCAAGAAGTCCGAGGGCGTGCTGACCGGCGCCGACGACGCGGAATGGATCAGCAGAGGCGTGTTCGACGCCTACACCAAGCTGAACCTGCGTTACTCGCAGCTGGCGCCGATCACCATGTGGGACGAGAAGAACACCGGTTCCAACCTGCCCGCGCAGGTCGAGCTGTACTCCACCGCAGGCGATCCGGCGAACCCCTCCTACAAGTTCCTGTTCATGGCCAAGGGCGGCGGGTCGGCGAACAAGTCGTTCCTGTACCAGGAGACCAAGGCCATCCTGAACCCCACGCGGATGCTGGAGTTCCTGGACGAGAAGATCCGCTCGCTGGGTACCGCGGCCTGCCCGCCGTACCACCTCGCGGTCGTGATCGGCGGCACCAGCGCCGAGTTCGCCTTGAAGACGGCGAAATACGCCTCCGCGCACTACCTGGACAGCCTGCCCACCGAGGGGTCGCTGTCCGCGCACGCCTTCCGCGATCTGGAACTGGAGGAGGAGGTCTTCAAGCTGACCCAGTCCTTCGGCATCGGCGCGCAGTTCGGCGGCAAGTACTTCTGCCACGACGTGCGCGTCGTTCGCCTGCCCCGGCACGGCGCCAGCTGCCCGGTCGCCATCGCGGTGTCCTGCTCGGCGGACCGGCAGGCGCTGGCCAAGATCACCGCCGAGGGCGTGTTCCTGGAACAGCTCGAGCGCGAGCCCGCGCAGTACCTGCCCGAACAGACCGATGCCATCCTGGGCGGCGACGTGGTGCGCATCGACCTGAACCGGCCGATGGACGAGATCCGCGCCGAATTGTCCAAATACCCGGTCAAGACCCGGCTTTCGCTGAGTGGTCCGCTGGTCGTCGCCCGCGACATCGCGCATGCCAAGATCAAGGAGCGGCTCGACGCGGGCGAGCGGATGCCGGACTATCTGCGCGACATGGCCGTCTACTACGCGGGCCCGGCCAAGACGCCGGAGGGCTACGCGTCCGGTTCCTTCGGCCCGACCACCGCGGGCCGGATGGACTCCTACGTCGACCAGTTCCAGGCCGCGGGCGGCTCGTTCGTCATGCTGGCCAAGGGCAACCGGTCCGCGCAGGTCACCAAGGCGTGCAAGGAGCACGGCGGCTTCTACCTCGGTTCGATCGGCGGACCGGCCGCCCGGCTGGCACTGGACTGCATCAAGTCGGTCGAGGTGCTCGAGTACCCCGAACTGGGCATGGAAGCCGTCTGGAAGATCGAGGTCGAGGACTTCCCGGCGTTCATCGTCGTCGACGACAAGGGCAACGACTTCTTCGCCGAGACGCAGAAGCCGATCGCGCTGCGCGTGCGTACCCGCTCGAAAGAGCGCGTCTGAGGTCTCCCTCGACCCGGATGCGGCAGGACGCGGACACGCCGATGTCCTGCCGATCACCGGGTTCTCGGCATCGCCGCAGCGGGCACGCTTAGCGAAGTACACCGTTGATTCCGGCACCGATGCAGGTCGAGGAGAGCTATGAGCACGTCCAGACCAGTACCGACGGCGTTGTGTATCACCGAGTCGGCCGCCCTCCGGTTGGCCGATCGCGCTGCCCGAGAGGGAACCAGCTGTACCGCATTGCTCGACCGGCTGATCCGTGAGGGCGTCGACCAACTCGAACACCCCGGGATCGTCTTCCGCGGTCCGCTCGACGATCGCCGCGCCGCGCTCGCCGCGGGCCCGGAGATCTGGGAAGTCGTTGCGCGACTGCGCGAATTGGGCGGCCCTGCGGAACACCGGATCGCCGTGCTCAGCGCGAAGTCGAACCTGAACACGGGCAAGATCAGGCTCGCGCTCGCGTACGCGCGGGCGCACGACGGCGAGATCCTGGAACGGATCGCGCGCAACAAGCAAGCGGCGGAATCGATTCGCCGAGGACGCGCGCGGATGGGTGCGCCGCCGTGGCGTTCGAGCGCGCTGAACAGTCCGCCGTACGCGTAGTTCGGCCGGATTGTCCGAGGCACTCGGTCTCCACATAGCTGGGGATGGAATGTGAAATTCCCGACATCTGGATCACCCACTATCGCGGGCGGCTGACGACAGGAGTCGACAGCCGCCCGCACTGTGTTTGCAACGCAGTGGTGTTCGCCGCGCGCGGGCTGTCGGCGACCACCCGGAGTGCGTGGCCGCAGGGTCGAGTTAGGCGCCGGGGGAGGCGCGACATACAGGCCGAAAGGGACACATCGCTTCGCGAAAGTTCCTTTCAACGGCCGGAACTCGACGACCCGCCGACCACGGGACAGCGCAAAACACTCGAACTCCCACGGATTCCGGCATTTCGGGTGTGGTAGCTCCGCTGGAGCGGATGTGATCCACAGCACTGGAATAGATTGTGGACAGTGCGTCTTCCAGGTGGGGCGAAATGTTTGCTCACTGAGGGAAATTGGACGCATAACGGACATATCAGATCACTATTATCCCAAGGTGTGGAGTTTTCTGTGGAATTCGCTGAGAGTTGTCCACACGGCGGCCGCGTCCTGTGGAGCGGACTCGCGGGGGAGTGCGCGCACGTCGTGTCGGGCCGCGTACTCGCAGACTTACGCTGACCGCCGCGAAGAGGCATCCTCGGGCCGCCGCGGGATGCCGCGGACCCACCTTCGAGTTGCGGCGCTCGATACGGTCCTCGCTCGTGCCGCATGAGGCCGTCCTGCGATCGGGGCATATCCGGCATAGGTGACCGCAGGCGATAGCATCGGCGCATGGTGTTTGGGATCGCTGGTCGGAGTCGGATGCTGGTCGGTCTATCGGTGGCGCTACCCGCGCTGGTCGCGACCGGCGCGCAGGCGGGGCAGGCGCAGGCCGACGCCGCCGCGGTCATCGAGCAGCGGGGGTCGGTCGGGTCGGCGGCCGGGACCGACGGGCTCGATCCCCCGCTGGCGCTCGCGTACACCCTCGCCGAACGCGAGGCGCACGCGCAGGGTGTGCCCCTGTCCATCACGTCCGGATACCGGACGCCCGCCGAGCAGCAGGCGCTGTGGGAGGACGGCGTGGCGACCTACGGTCCGGACGCCGCGCGCCGGTGGGTGCTGCCGCCGGAGGAGTCCACCCACGTCTCCGGGCAAGCGATCGATGTCGGTCCGCAGCAGGGCGCGCGGTGGCTCGAGGTGAACGGCTACCGATGGGGGCTGTGCCGGACGTTCGAGAACGAGTATTGGCACTTCGAGTTGCAGACGGTGCCCGGCGCGCCGTGCCCGCCCATGCTGCCCGACGCCAGCGTGCGGTAACCGGCGGGTTCACGTCGGCCACCGTGCCGGGCTGCCCGCCGATGACGCCGGACGCGAGGGCGCGCCCACACCGCCCGGCCGGCCGAGCGCGCTAGACCATCGGGTCGGGAGCGGCGGTGATCAGGCCTCCGTCGACGAGCAAATCCTGCCCGTTGATATACGACGCCTCGCCGGACGCGAGGAAAGCGACGGCGTCGGCCACGTTCTCGGCGGTGCCGACGCGCCCCGCCGCCACCGTGGCACTGATCGCGGCCTGCGCCTCGGCGGAGACGTTCGCGCGGAACGACGGCGTCGCGATGTAGCCGGGACTGACGGAATTCACCCGGATGCCGCGGGGCGCCAGCTCGGCGGCGAGGCTGCGCGCCAAATTGTGCACGGCCGCCTTGGTCGCCGAGTAGAGGGACGCGCCCGGTACCCCGCGATGCAGCGCCCAGGAGGCGTTGACGACGATCGCCCCGTGCTCCGCCACCAGGGGGAGGGTCTTCTGGATGGTGAAGAACACCCCTTTGAAGTTGGTGCCCACCACACGGTCGAACTCGGCTCCGGTGATGGTCTCGGTCGGCTGGAACGCCGCGATGCCCGCGTTCGCGAAGACGACGTCCAGCCGTCCGTGCCGTTGCGCCACGGCCGAGACGAGCGTGTCGAGATCGCCGAGGTCGGCCGCGTCACCGGCCACCGCGAGTACGCGGTCGGCGCCGCCGAGCTCCGCGGCCGCGGCGTCGAGGCGGCCCTTGTCGCGGCCGGTGATGATCACGTGCGCGCCTTCGGTGAGCAGGCGTCGTGCGGTGGCCAGGCCCATGCCGCTCGATCCACCGGTGATCAAGGCGATCTTGCCGTCGAAGCGATCGATGCCGGCACCCATGAGAACCTCCCAGAGATCATCTAATTGTACGAATACTCACGTACAGTTCGACTGTATGTCAACTGTCGCGCTAACCTGGTTCGCGTGATCGCGGCACATCCCGAGCGAGCGCAGATCCAGCTGACGAATGTGCTCACCGCCCTGGGCAACCCGCTGCGGCTGCGGGTGGTGCGGATACTGGCCGACGGCGGCGAGCACACCTGCGGCTCGGTGCTGCCGGGCGTCGCCAAGTCGAACCTGACCCACCACTGGCGGGTGCTGCGCGATGCCGGAGTGATCTGGCAGCGGCCCTCCGGCCGGGAACTGCTGCTGTCCCTGCGCCGCGATGACCTGGACGCCCGCTTTCCCGGCCTGCTGGACACCTTGCTCGACGCCGCCCGCCGCGAAATATCGGCCTGATCGCCGCCGCTCGGTGATCCCGGACGGCTAGGTCACCGGCGTGAGTTCCAGGCCGCCTTCGATCGCGGTGGGTACCCGGCGGCGATCGGGCGAGCCGAGCGCGGCGGTGAGGTCGGTTCCGTCGTGTTCGGCGAGCAAATCGCCGCTGTCCCACACCAGCAAGGTCGCGCTGACGGTGTTCTCGGCCGCCGCGTGCGCCAAGTCGTAGTGCGCGCACGCCGGGACGTGCGGATAGGTGATCCACAGGTCGTAGCCGGTCATGAAGAGATCGAGGTCGAATTGCACACTCAACCCCAGCAATTCACTGCGGCCGTTGTCGTCGACGCCCGCGAACGCCTCGTCCAGCGCCAGCAGGCGCGGGGCCTGCGGGTCGGCCGAATCGAGCATGACGTGCGCCGCGGCGAACAGCGGCAGGTGCAACGACACCGACTGCTCCCCGCCCGAGAGCGCGCTGTGCCTGGCCACGGTGAGTTTGTCCTCGCTGCCGTCGGCGGAGATCAACGTGAACGAGAACACCCGCCAGGTGCGGTAATCCAGCGTCGCGGCCAGGATCTCGGGGTAGGAGCGTTCCGGGTGCGCGGTCCGCGCGGCCCGGATCTCGGCGGCGAAGTGCGCCCGGATCGCGGCCAGGTCCTCCGCCGTCAGCGCCGAGGCATCCCGGTCCAGCAACTTGCACGTCGCCCGTGCCGCGTCGGACAGGCTGTCGGCGAGCACCCAGTGCACGCCGATGGTGTTGCCAGAGGACATCCGCCGCTGCTTCATCTCCGCGCCCATCCTGGCGATGAGATCGCGTGCGTCGCTCGTGCGTTCGTGGATCTGCTGGGCCAGGCCGGTCAGCAGCGCATCCTCCAGGATGCGGCGCTCGGCGTCGGTGAGCAGAAGTTCCTGGTCACGGCGCGCGGCGTCGATGCGGGTGGCGAAGTCGGCCAGGGCGGAGACCCCGTGCTCGTCGTGCACCTGAACGACGGTGAGGCCGTCGGCGGCGTCCCATTGCAGCCGGTAATCGCGGCCCGAACCGACGAGCGCGGCGTCGAATTCCTGCAACGCCGCGGTCACCGCCGTGCGCGTGGACTTGCGCGTCGCCTCGCCCGCGCGCACCGAGGCCGTCGCCACGGTGAGGCTGTCGAACAGCGCGTGAACTTCGTCGGGCAGGACGCGCGGTGCCGCCTCCGGTCCCGCCGTCGAGATCCGGTACAGCAGTTGCTCGGCTGTCGACCACGCCGCGTCGCTGCTGGGCCAGCGGCCCTCGGGCGCCGCGCCGAGCAACCTGAGCAGATCCGGCTGAGCGTAGGGCGCGAGAGCTCGAACCTCCGCCAGCACCTCGGTGAGCGCGGTGGCGAGGGACTCGTGCGCGGTCCGGTAGGCGGCCTCGGCGTCGCCGACCGCCTCGATGGCCTGGTTGGCGGCCTTGCGGGCGGCTTTCTGCTCGGACTTGGTCGCCTCGATCCGCTGCCGGGCCTGTTCCAGTTCGCGGTCGATATCGGCCGCGCCCGCGCCGAGGGCATCGCGCAGGGTCTCCAGTTTGCGCAGTTGTTCCTGGTAGCCGGTGCGCGCGGCCTCGGCCTCTTCCGTGAACGCCTCGGCCAGGTCGGCGGCCTCGGTCAAGCGGTCGGCGGCCTCGCGTTCGCGCTCCCGTTCCCGTTCGTGATCGCCGCGCAGCCGCAGCAGTCCCGTGCCGGTGTTCTCGAAGTGCCGGATGGCGGCGGCGAGGGCGTCGATCTCCTGGGCCGTGCGCGGCGTGCGGTGGGTGGTGGCGGCGGCGCGCAGCTTCTTGTCCGCGGCGGACAGTTCCGCGACCGCTCGGTCGAGATCGCGCTCGGCGTGGGCGGCGGCCTCCGCCCGTGATCGCAGCACGCCTGCGGCCTCGGATACCGCGCGCAAGGCCGTGGTCACCGTGGTCGGGCGGGGAAGCGCCTTGGCGGCGGCGGAGATTCGGGCGAGTTCGGCGTTGGCGGCGGCCTCTTGCTGTTCGGCGGAGCGCCGGTCCTCGTCCGCGGCCGCCACAGCCGCGGCCAACTCGGCCGAGCGGAGCTCGCGGCGCCTGGCCCGCGCGGTGGCGCCGATGAATTCGGCGTCGGTCTTGCGGTGCCTGCCGATCTGCACGCCTTGCCGGAACGCGCCGTCCGCTCCGATCGTCACCGGTCCGCTCGGCTCGCCCGGGCCCTCGTGCAGGGCGATGGAGGCGAGCACGTCGGCGACGACCTGCCGCGGCACCGTCATGGTGCCGGAATCGTCTTCTATGACCAGCACGTCGGCGAGTGTGCGACCGTTCGGGCGCTCCGGCGCGGGCAGCGGTACCAGGAACTGATCGGAGTCGTAGTCCGGTGGCAGCTCGCCCTCCGGGCAGACCCAGGCGTCCAGCAGATTCGCGGCGTGCAGTGCGGCCTCGATGCCCGCCGCGGACTCGGGCGTCACGCCGTCCGCGAAGCGCACCAGCCGCCACAGTGGGGCGCCGGGCCGGTCGCCGGTCCGGCCGCGGCGGCCCGCGAATGCCGGTGGCGCGTCGTCTCGCCGGGCCGTCACCCGTTCGTGTTCGGCGCTCAGCTCACTGCCCCGCGCCGCCGCCGCGGCCACGCGGGCGCGTGCGTCCTGGCGGCGGCCGCGAATCTCCTCCAGCAGCGGCTCGGTGCGCTCGGTCAGCACCTCGCCGATGGTCGGCGCATCCGAACCGGCCTCGGCCAGAGCCGAGTTCAACGCCTCGAAAAGGCCGGCGCGCACCGGGGTGTAGACCTCGTTGTGCTCGTCCCACCAGGCGCGCAACGCGGCCGCGGCCTCGGAGCGGGTCAACGCGACCTTCGCCTCGGCGTGCGCGACCTCCGCCGCGGCCGCGTCGCGCAGCTCGTTCGCGCGCTCGGACAGCCGCTCGGCCCTGGTGCGTTCGGCGGCGGCGGTCTCCATCGCCCCCACCGCCTTGCGGACCGCACGCACGTCGGCGTCGCGTTCCTCGGCGTGCCCGCGCACCGCCGCGGTGAGCTGCTCGGCCCGGATCGATTCCGGCAGCGGCGCCCACGCGATCCCCGCCTCCTGCGCGGCGGCGCGCAGGTCGTCCTCGCCGCGGGCGAGCGCGGCCGCGGCGGTGCGCACCGCGGTTCCCGCGCGCTCGGCCTCCACGGTCCGCTGGTCCAGGGTCTGGCGGGCCTTGAGCGCCTTGTCGGCGTGCACACCCGCCGAGGTCTCCAGGCGCCGCACCGCGTCGGCCAGGTCGTCGAGCTGCTGTTTGCCCTCGTAGGCGCTGGAGCGCTGGAGGTTCTCCCGATCGGCGAGGGCCTGCTCGTAGGCGCGGTCGGCATCCTCGGCGCGGGCCTCGGCGGCGGTGCGCTCGGTGTCCCTGCGCTCACGCAGGGCCGTGGCGGCGAACAGCGCCGTGCTGGCGTGGGTCACCGCGTCCAGCCGCACGCGGACCTGGTCGACGTCGGTCTTCGCTTGGACGGCAAGGTATTTGCGGTACACCTCGACGAAGGCCCGCGTCGCGGTGTCGGCGTGCACCAAACCCTCCAGGGTGCGCCCGACCTCCTCCATATCGCTGAACGACCGGGCGGCGTCCAGGATCAGCTGCTCGTCGAGCGGGCGAAGGCCGTCGGTGAGCGCCTGCGACAGCCCCCGCGGGTCCAGGTTCTTGGCCAGCTGCGGGCGGCGGAGCGTGAGGATCAGATTGATCAGCTGGTCGTAGCGCTGCGAGCCGAGACCGAACATGCGCGCGTCGATGGCGTTGCGATAGTCCACCGGCCGGTCGACGATCGAGTCGGTGCCGATCTGCTCGGCGAGTTGTTTACGGGTGAACGGCCGGTCGTCCGGGCCGATCAGGGAGAAGTCGACGCCGACCCGTCCGTCGGCGACGAAATACCAGCGGGTCACCTTGTCCGAGGAACGGGTGGCGCGCATGCCGATGCCGACGGTGACCGCCTCGGGGTCCTCCCAGCGACCGCGCGCGAATTCCATCCAGACATAGGAATAGGCCGAGTCCTGCTTGCGGTAGAGCAGATTCGACTTCATCGTGCGTTCCTCGCCGGCGAACGGATTGAGCCTGCGCGGCTCGATCCGGCCGTCCAGCACGAACGGGAACAGCACCTCCAGCGCTTTGGTCTTGCCCGACCCGTTCGGCCCGCGCAGCACCAATCTGCCGTCGGCGAAACAGAACTCCTGGTCGCGGTAGTCCCACAGGTTGACGATCCCGGCGCGGATCGGGGTGAACCGCACTCCGCCGTGAATGAGCGACATCCCTCAGTTCCCTTCCGTGCCGGTACCGTCGGGCCCGTAGGTGTCGGCCGCGGTGACGAACAGTTCCGCCGCCCGCTTGGTGCGGACCGTCACGACCGCGCCACGGTAGC
This sequence comes from Nocardia gamkensis NBRC 108242, assembly GCF_001612985.1. Classification (GTDB taxonomy): domain Bacteria; phylum Actinomycetota; class Actinomycetes; order Mycobacteriales; family Mycobacteriaceae; genus Nocardia; species Nocardia gamkensis. Next base: position 48,371 of record NZ_BDBM01000022.1, read on the forward strand.
GGGCCAGGGCAGGCAGCACGAGCAGTCCCTCCTCGATCGTCCGGACCAGCCGTAGTCGTTCCAGCAGGGCCACCACCTCGGTGGTGAGGCGCGCGACGTCGGCCTGCCACTGCGCGGCGAAGGTCGTGCCGTACCGGTCGGCCAGTGCCTGTACCGTCTCGCGCAGCCAGGTCCGCTCGATCAGCGGATAGCCGGGCGTGGGCCGGTCGTCCTGTGCCCGGAAGTCGTCCGGGGGATCGAGATCGTCGGCGGGCGCCGCCGGTGCACGCGTCTCGGCCAGCGGTGCGAACACCGTGGATTCGGGGATGGCTTCATCGAGCTGGTCGGCCAGGGCCGCATCCGGCTCCGCGACGGCGTGGCGTCGCGGCAACGGGTGGTCGATATCCAATACCCGGTCGGCGATCTCACCGGCCAGCAGCAAAGCGACCTGCGCGAGCGTACCGGTCCCCGGGAAACGGACGTCCGACAGCCGCCCCGAGGTGTCGATCAGCGCGACCCCCTCGGCGCGGCGTTCGGCGCGCAGCCCCGTGAACAGCTCGACCTCCGCCACCAGCCGCTCCTGGGCGAGGGCGGGGCGCTCTTCGGGCGCGAGGTCCTCGGCGTACACCACCGGCTGTTCGACCAGCGCCCTGCGCACCCGGCGCGCGATCTCGGCGCCGGTCGTCCCGGGGGCGGAAACGGTGGTGCCCGTGGCTTCCTCGCCGAGCAGCCCACGCACGCTGTGCAGATGCTGCAACGCCCGCGGCGGCCGGAACAACGCGAAGACCACCGGCCGATCGATGTCGTAGAGCGCCTCACCGGCATCCGGATCACTGGCCCACCCGCCCGCGTCACCGTCGGCCAAGGTGAGCGCTCCGCGCGCGGTCAGCCAGCCCACCGCGTCGACGAACGCGTCGCGGTCGGCGGCCCGGTCGGTGGCCAGCTCCAGGCCGTCCACCCGGCTCGCGTAGGCCGCGACCTGATCGGCCAGTTCCGACAACGTGATCTGGTCCCCGGCCCGCCCCAGTGCGGCGAGCGCGAGGGCCAGGTAGGCGTAGCGGCGGCGGTCGAAGACGCGCTCGGCGGGCGTGCGCGCGGGCCTGCCCGCGTCGAGGCGGTCCAGTACCGGGAAGACGCGTGCCGTCGTCTCGGTGACTTCGAGCCGATAGCCGAACAATTCGGCGAGGTCCTCGCGCAGCTCGGTGGCCCAGCGCCGGATCAGCGGCAGCGCGATCCGGTCCGGATAGGTGCGGGTCACCAGGTGGTTGGCCAGGATGACCCGGGCCGCGCGTTGATAATTGTCCAGCGCGAGTGCATCGATGGTGCGTCCGTGCATCAGCGGCGCTCCCCGCGCGGGCGCGACCGTGCTCCGGTCGTCTGCTCGATCTTCAGCGCCCGGTTGTTCAACCGCAGCAGCCCGCGGGTGGTGCGCACGACGGTCGGGCCGTCGTGCTCGGACACCGTCAGGGTGACGCCGCTGTCGGAACCGGTGGTGCCCGCCACCCGGCCGCGCACCGGAACCCACGCGGTCGATGCGGCGTCCAGCAACCGCAGCAGCACTTCGGTTTCCCGTTCGTCCAGCACCCGTTCGTGCACGTCGCCGGAAGCCAGTGACCGGGCGGCCTCGGCGCGGGCCCGCTGCGCGTCCAATTGCGCCTCGCGCAGACGCCGGATACCGGCGTCGTTGCGGTGGATGCGGGCGGGCGCACCCGCCGAGGGTGGGCGCCCGGTCTCGGCGAGCGTGCGTGAGATCTCCAACGGCGGTGCGTCCCACCAGGACCGGATCGCCGGGATCACGTCGGCGTCCGGGTGTTCCATCGCCAGGTGCCGCGGCTTGCCCAGCCCGAACACCGCGTCGAACAGCGCGTGGGCGCTGTCCGCGCTCGGCGCCGCGGTGAACCAGCCCGCCAGATGCCGTAGCGCCGACTCCCGGCTGACCCCGCCGCGCCGCGTCTCGGTGACCCGGCGCAGCAACGACAGCACCGCGGCGATGGCGCTCATGGTGGCCTCGCGCAGCCGCTCGGCCTCCGTGGTGCCCGCAGGCTCTCCGCCGCCGGACGCGACGAACCAGATCCGCAGTCCGTCCCACCTGGCCTGCCAATCCGACCGGCGTTCCTCGATGCCCAGCAGCACTCGTTCGTCGCAACGGGCCGCGCGGACGATCAGGTCCTCGACGCCGGTCTCCTCGATCTCGGCGATGGCGGACGCCAGCCGCGGGGTGAACCGGGCCAGGTCGAGGCTGAACTCACGCATGTGCGCCAGCAGCGCGTCCTTGTGCGCGAGAAACGATTCGGGGGTGATCTCGGTGGTGCGCACCAGGTCGCCGAGCCCCAGATAGAAGTGCGCCGCGCGGGCGGCCAGGTCGGACAGCGCGGTGTCGAGGCGGCGCAGCGTGCGGTAGACGCGTTCGGCGTCGCCCGCCCGGTTGGCCTCGGCCAAGGTGTGCAGATCGGCCAGCAATTCCGGCAGGACCAAGCGCGACAGCGAGGCCTCGTCGAGGCGCGCGCTGAGCACCCCTGCGACCGCCCGGTATGCCTGGAATCCGGCCTGGGAGAACTGGTATACGTAGTGCCGGTTGCGGTATTCGGCCAGCGTCGCGGCGCGGGTTCCGTCGTAACTGCGCTCCAGCACGCCCCACTGGTGCAGCTGGTCGAGCAGCGGACCGATCTCGGCGGCCGTCAGGCGTGGGCCCGCCGCCGGGCAGCTGGTCTCCGGAAATCGGTCCGGCGCGCCGGTCTCCGGTTTTGGCGGGCCGCCTTCGTGCGGGCCCGCGGACCTTCGCGATTCCCCGGCGTGCTCCTCACCACCGGCCATCGCGACCGGTTGGTTCGTAGCCACCAGATCGGGCGTGCGCAGCGAATTCCCGTTGCGTCCGATCCACTCCGCGACGTCGTCGGCATGCAGCAGCACCACGTACGCCGCGCGCGCACTGTCGAACGCGCGCAGCACCCGCAGGTAGTCGGCGCGCCGCTCGGCGGTGGCGAAGGAGAACAGCCGCAGCCGGTCGTCCCAGCGGGTATCGGCACAGCTGTCAGCGGAGTCGGTCACCGGGAACAGGGTAGTAGCGGGCTGATCGCCGCCCGCACGACGTTCCGGTGTCCGGCGTGGCCGCGTCCGGTTCGGCACCGTTCGCCGCGGTCGCGCAGCGGGCCGGCTCATTCGACGGACATCGAACGCATCTGGTCCAGGTACGCGCGCGTGCGCGGGTCGCCGGGGAAACGCTCGATGATCTCGCGCGCGACTTCGCCCGCGATCCACATCAGCGAGGGCAGGGAGCGCCTGCTGCCCGCGAACGCGCGCATGCCCTCGGCCACCGCCAGCTCCAGGTCGCGGTCGCGCACCGCGACCACGGCCAGCGTCAGGTGTGCCTCGGAGACCCGCATCGGGTTGCGCACCGTGCCGTCGGGCCGGGTCGCGTTGCGAATCACTTCGCGCGCGTAGCTTTCGGCGAGCCGATCCTCGCCCGCGACGCGGCAGCAGTCCATCGCGTAGAAATCGAACTTGTTCGCATCGATCACGAAGTGGTTGTCCAGATTCGCCGGATGTTCGAGTCGCTCCAAGATAGCTCGACCCTCGTCCAGCGCGGTCTCCACCTCGCGCGTATTGCCGAGCCTGGCCCAGGCTTTGGCGCGCTGGGCGGCGAGTTGGACGCCGACGCGCAGGTGCTGGCTTACTTCCAGCGTCGGCTGAACGGCCTCGATGACGCCGCGGTAGTTGCCCTGGGTCAGTGCGAACCACGCGGTCATTTCCGCCGTCCACGCGGCGATTTCGACGTTCTCCGCCTCCTGCGCCAGCGATTGAGCGGCGCGGCGGGTCGCCTCGGCGGCGGTTCGCCGGCCGAGGTCGTAGTCCACGCAGCCGACCAGCAGCGCGACCCATCCGGCGAGAACGAGGATTTCGCGGTGCTGGGCCAGGGTCAGGCGACCATCCAGCAACGAGGTGATCCTGCGCAGCCACGCCGTGCCCTCGGCGTGCAGGTCGTGCGGGTCGGCGTAGGAGTATTCGCAGCACAGGCGTTCGGCGGTGATGCGGATGGCCTCCAGCGTCACCGAGGACACGTCGGACATGCGCAGTCGTCCGATGAACTCGAGCGTGTCCATGCCCGTCGCCGAGAGCAATTCGTCGTCCCGGTTCGGTCTGGTCTTGGGGAAGAACGCCGCGGGCACCGTGTCGAAGGTGGCGGCGATGATGGGCGCGTAGAAGTCGTCGGGGCGTGATTCGCCCGATTCCCAACGGCGCCAATTACGTAGGAGAGTACTGTCGGTCGGCAGGTTGTGCGAAGACTTTCCACGCATTACGCGAACAGCGTCGGCTTGCGACCACCCCCTCGCGTCACGCTCGGAGCGCATTCGGACAGCCCAGACGGGTCGATCGTCGGTAGCGGCCACGTCTGTAGTATCGCACCAGTTAACGTTTGGTGGCCCCAAGAGGGCAGGCAGATGTCCGTGTGTTGACAGCTACATTCGCGCCGCCGCATTGTGCATGCTGGTCGTGGCGCCAGAAGTTAGCCAGCCCCTCCTGTAAGAGCACCTGCAAGTACATCTGCTCTTGCACGAAGCGCAAATACCCCGTAAAACGGGTGGATCCACATAAGAGAACAGCGATCCCAATCCAACGGAGGTTCGGGTGGAAGCGTTGATCTATGGATACTTGCGTGACGATCTGGCCGATGGCCATAGCAAGGAGCTCGAGGCCGCGATGAGCAGCCTCGCCCGCGAGGAAGGGCTGTGCTTCGCCGCAACGTTCCATGAATCGACCGGCGGCGACGGGACGGCTTTCGCCGAACTCACGGCGGAACTCAAGCGCGCGGACGCGCATCATGTTGTGGTTCCCTCACTCGATCACTTTGCCGGTCAGACGATTCCGCGCGACATCCTGATCGCCAAACTGGCCCAGGAGGCGGCGGCGCGGGTGTGGACCGTGGAGAGCTGACCGCCGCGACCGAATTGCCCGATACCGCACCGATCCCCAGCGTCGCAGCCAGGTAACCGTACCGCTCGCCAGCACACCCGCTGCCAGGGAAGCGAGCAGCCCCGCGAGCCGGTGCTGTTCGAACAGCGGGTACACCTGCCAGTGCAGCAGATAGACGAACAGCGATCCGTCGGCCAGCACCGCCGCGCAGACGGCGACGACGGCGGGAACCCGGACTGCGGACAACCACACCAGTGCGAGCAAGCCCGCCATGATCAGTCGCTCCCGCTCGGGAACGCCGAAATATCCGGGCACCGCGATCAGTACGACGGCACTCACCGTCATCCGCTGCCACACCGACGTCGCCTTCGCCGCCGCCCAGCCGAGCGCGAAGAGCCACACCGCCAGCGGGGAGAACGGGATGTCCTTCGGCGAATACAGACCGAACGCCTGGTATCGGAACACGAGACATATCGCGACCAGCGCCATCGCGAACCAGAACGGCTCGGCGCGTTGCCATCGGTCCAGCACGGGGACCCGGATCAGCAGCGCGGCGGCCAGCATGAAGTACACGAGCACCTCGAGGAACCACAGGTGCCCGGCGGTGGCGCTGTCGTGCGGGCCGAGAATCTTGTTCAGCAACAGGACATTCTGCCACCCGTAGTAGTCGCTGAAGGGCAGCGTCAGCGCGACCCAGAGCGCCGTGGGCGCCGCGATGGAGCCCGCGGCGCGCAGCGTGTGCCGCAAGCGCGCGGCGGGTGGCGCCGCGGTCACGGCGAACCGTGCGAAGTTGAATCCGGCCACGCCGAGCAGCACGTGCGCCGCGCCCCATCGCACGAACACCCCGGCGTGCGCGCTCACGATCAGCACGATGCCGAGCGCGCGCAGCAGCGTTCCGGTGTCGAGCGCCCGTCCGAACCTGCTGCGGCCCTCCGGTATCCGCTCCAAGTCCGCCACGGAGGTGTTCGGCCAGTCGGTGGGCAGGTCGCCGAGTGTTCGCTCCAGTCGTGCCGCGGTGCTCACGTAGGTCAGCGAATTCCCGCCGAGATCGACGAACGTGCTGTCGGCGTGGATCCGCGCGGGGTCGATGCCCAAGGTGGTGGCGTAGAGGGTGCGGATGTCACGCACCTGCGGCACGGCTCCGGTCAGCCGCCGGATCGCGGGATAGTCGGGTTTGCCATTCGGTAGCCGTGGCATTCGCTCGACCGGGCGGATCCGGATGGCGGCGGCGGGCAGGCCGGACAGGCGCGCGGCGATTTCGGTCGGATCGGACCGAGGAGTCTCCACCGCGACGACCAAGTGCGTGTCGTCGTCGGCGCAACACGCCGTGAAACCGGCCGCCGCCAGCCCGGATTCGAGCCGCTCCAGATCGATGCGCAATCCGAAGATCTTGGCGAAGCGGCTGCGCCTGCCGACCACCTGATACAAGCCCTCCGGTGTGCGCCGGGCCAGGTCGCCGGTGCGCAGGGCGTCGAGCGTGCGGCCGAGTGCGAGGTCTGCGGCCGACTTCGCGTAGCCCATCATCACATTGGCGCCGTGATAGACCAGTTCGCGCGGTTCGTCCCCCTCGTCGGCTTCCTCGATCGGCTCGAGGGTGAATTCGCCCCCGGGGATCGGTATCCCGATGCAGTCGGGATGCGCGCTCGCCAGATGCGCGGGCAGGTACGCCATCCGGGCGGTGGCCTCGGTCTGGCCGTACATGACGACGAAGTCCCAGCCGTTCGCCCGGCCGAGTTCGGCGTATTCGCGCACTCGCCGCGGCGCCAGCCTGCCGCCCGCCTGGGTGACGTAGCGCAGGTGCGGCAGGGTCATGCGAGCGAAACCGATGCGGTCGAGCAGATCGATGGTGTAGGGAACCGCGGCGAAAGACGTTGCGCGACACTCCCGGAACGCGCGCCAGAATTCCGTATCCAGTACCGACCGGTCGGTGAGCAGGAGACTCGCCCCGCGCAACAGATGACTGTGCACCACCGACAGGCCGTAGCAGTAGAACATCGGCAGGGTGGTGGCCGCGCAATCCTCCGGGCCGATGGCCAGGTACTCGGCGATAGCCGCGGCGTTGGCGCGCAGGTTCCTCGCCGAGAGCCGGACGAGCTTGGGCGACCCGGTGGACCCCGAGGTGCTCAGCAGCAGCGCGAGATCCGGATGCAGACGATGCGCCGAGCGCTCCCGCACCACGCGGGCGCGGCCTCCTTCGATGAGGACGTCCGGATCGTAGGTATCCCGCAACTCCGCAGTGATCTGCTCGGTGAGCAACACGACGCAGCCGGCGCTGAGCGCTCCGAGATACGCGACGAGTGAGGCGAGGTCATTGCGCGCGGCGAGCGCGACGAGGCGGCGGGCCGGGCCCAGCTCGGCCGCGTAACCCTCGACCAGCGCCGCAAGCCGAGCGTAAGTGACTTGCCGCGCGGATTCGGGCACGGCGCCGTCGGTGTCCGCACGGTCGGGGCACCGGACGGCGATCCGCTCGTCGAAGGTGCGCAGACGCTCGACGATCGGATGGACGGTCACCGGCGAAAGTGTAGGAGGCGGTCGTTCCCCGGCCCGAAGGTGGCCCCCTGGCGAACTTCCGGTGAACGGTCGTCCGTCCCGAACGCGCCCCCGCGCCGCCGATCAGAGACCGAAGCTGCCCGGACCTCGTCTGCGCAGGTACTTCTCGAATTCCGCCGCGATGGCGTCGCCGTCGATCTTGGCCATCGCCTCGTTCACGTCGACCGCCGCGTCCCCGCGCTCCTCCAGCGAGCGCACGTACTCGCTGATCTCCTCGTCGCCCACGGTCATCTCGTTGACCGCGATCTCCCAGTCCTCCGCCTGTTTGGGCAGCTCACCCAGCGGCACTTCGATGTCGAGCACGTCCTCCACCCGGTGCAGCAGCGCGATGGTCGCCTTCGGATTGGGCGGCTGGGAGACGTAGTGCGGGACGGCGGCCCAGAACGACACCGCCGGGACACCCGCCTTCACGCACTGGTCCTGCAGCACGCCGGTGATCCCGGTGGGGCCCTCGTAGCGGGTCTGTTCCAGGTTGAACCGCTCGGCCGCCTCCTTGCTGTAGGCCGAACCGGTCACCGGCACCGGTCTGGTATGCGGAGTGTCCGCCAGCAACGCGCCGAGAATGACCACCGTCTGCACCCCGAGCTGCTCGATGAACTCCAGCAGGTCGCCGCAGAAGCTGCGCCAGCGCATGTTCGGTTCGATGCCGCGCAGCAGCACCACGTCGCGGTCGCTTCCGGGCGGAGAGCAGACCGACAGCATCGTCGACGGCCACTGGATTTCCCTGGTCACCCCGTCCACCTGACGCACGGTCGGCCGGTTGACCTGATAGTCGTAGTAGTCCTCGGAGTCGAGTTCGGCCAACGGTTCGGCGTCCCAGATCAGTTCCAGATGCTCGACGGCGCCGCTGGCCGCGTCACCGGCGTCGTTCCACCCCTCGAAGGCGGCGACCAGTACCGGATCCCGCAACGTCGGCAGTTCCGGATCGGGAGTTTCACTGGCGTTCACTCGGTCAGCCTACGGCGTGCGGCGATATGGCGTGTCGTATGACGGCCGGACCGGGTGGCGTGTTTCCGCGAGCGGATGCGGCGGCGTCGCGCCGACCGTGTGGTCCAGGCCACCGAGCCTCGACGCGGTGGCCGGGAACGTCCCCCCTGCCCACTACGCTGGAACGCATGTCTGCGTCCATCCCCGCCGAGTTCGACACCACGCTACTCGACACGCTGCGCCGCCGTGTCGTCATCGGCGACGGTGCGATGGGCACCATGCTGCAAGCGGCTGATCTGACCCTGGACGATTTCCGCGGGTTGGAGGGCTGTAACGAGATCCTCAACGACACCCGCCCCGACGTCCTGCGCGACATCCACCGCGCCTATTTCGAAGCGGGCGCCGACGCGGTCGAGACCAACACCTTCGGCTGCAATCTGCCCAACCTCGCCGACTACGACATCGCCGACCGGATCCGCGACCTGTCCGAGCGCGGCACCAGGCTGGCCCGCGAGGTCGCCGACGAGATGGGTCCGTCCGCCGACGGTACGCCACGGTACGTGCTCGGTTCGATGGGGCCGGGCACCAAGCTGCCCACGCTCGGTCACGCCCCGTTCGCCGCGCTGCGCGACGCCTACACCGAGGCCGCCCTCGGCATGCTGGACGGCGGCGCCGACGCCATCCTCATCGAGACCTGCCAGGACCTGCTCCAGGTGAAGGCGGCGGTGACCGGCAGCAGGCGCGCGATGGCGAAGCTGGGCCGCCGGATTCCTATCATCACCCACGTCACGGTGGAGACCACCGGCACGATGCTGGTGGGCAGCGAGATCGGCGCGGCGCTGACGGCGCTGGAGCCGCTCGGCATCGACATGATCGGCCTGAACTGCGCGACCGGCCCGGACGAGATGAGCGAGCACCTGCGCCACCTGTCCCGGCACGCGCAGGTGCCGGTCTCGGTGATGCCGAACGCGGGGCTGCCGGTGCTCGGCGCCCACGGGGCGGAGTATCCGCTCACGCCCGAGGAACTCGCGGTCGCGCTGCGCGGGTTCGTCAGCGAGTTCGGGCTGGCCCTGGTCGGCGGCTGCTGCGGGACAACGCCCGAGCACATCCGTCAGGTCACCGCCGCGGTGCGCGAGGTCGAGCAGGCCCTGCCGCCGATCGCCGAGCGGCGCAAGCCGGTGCACGAGCCGAGCGTGTCCAGCATGTACACCGCGGTGCCGTTCGAACAGGACGCCTCGGTCCTGATGATCGGCGAGCGCACGAACGCCAACGGCTCCAAGGCCTTCCGCGACGCCATGCTGGCCGAGGACTGGCAGAAGTGCCTGGACATCGCCAAGGACCAGACCCGCGACGGCGCGCACATGCTCGATCTGTGCGTCGACTACGTCGGCCGGGACGGCACCCGCGACATGAGGGAGCTGGCCGCCCGGCTGGCCACCGCCTCGACGCTGCCGATCATGCTCGACTCCACCGAGGCCCCGGTGTTGCAGGCCGGGCTGGAACATCTCGGCGGGCGTTGCGCGGTCAACTCGGTGAACTACGAGGACGGCGCAGGCCCCGATTCGCGTTTCCAGCAGACCATGCGGCTGGTGGCCGAGCACGGCGCCGCGGTGGTTGCGCTGACCATCGACGAGGAGGGCCAGGCCCGCACCGCGGCGAAGAAGGTGGAGATCGCCGAGCGGTTGATCGCCGACATCACCGGCAACTGGGGGCTGTCGGAGAGCGACATCATCATCGACACGCTCACCTTCACGCTCGGCACCGGCCAGGAGGAGTCGCGCCGCGACGGGCTGGAGACCATCGAGGCCATCCGCGAGCTCAAGCGCCGCCATCCCCGGGTGCAGACCACCCTGGGTCTGTCCAACATCTCCTTCGGTCTCAACCCGGCGGCCCGGCAGGTGCTCAACTCGGTCTTCATGCACGAATGCGTCGAGGCCGGTCTGGACTCCGCGATCGTGCACGCCTCGAAGATCCTCCCGATCAGCCGGATCCCGGACGAGCAGCGCGAAACCGCGCTGGATCTGGTGTACGACCGCCGCGCCGAGGACTACGACCCGCTGCAGAAGCTGATGGCGCTGTTCGAAGGCGTCTCCACCTCCTCGTCGAAGGCGTCGCGGGCGGAGGAACTGGCCGCGCTGCCGCTGTTCGAGCGGCTGGAGCGGCGGATCGTCGACGGTGAACGAGCGGGGATGGAGGCCGACCTCGACGCGGCCATGACCGAGGTGCCGCCGCTGCAGATCATCAACGAGACCCTGCTCACCGGGATGAAGACGGTCGGTGAGCTGTTCGGCTCCGGTCAGATGCAGCTGCCGTTCGTACTGCAGTCCGCCGAGGTGATGAAGGCCGCCGTCGCGTACCTGGAGCCGCATATGGAGGCCACCGACGACAGCGGCAAGGGCCGCATCGTGCTGGCCACCGTCAAGGGCGACGTGCACGACATCGGCAAGAACCTGGTGGACATCATCCTGTCGAACAACGGCTACGAGGTGGTCAATCTCGGCATCAAGCAGCCGATCGCCACCATCCTGGACGCGGCGGTGGACAAGAAGGCCGACGTCATCGGCATGTCCGGCCTGCTGGTGAAGTCGACGGTGGTGATGAAGGAGAACCTCGAGGAACTCAACGCCAAGGGCGTGGCCGAGCAGTTCCCCGTGCTGCTCGGCGGCGCGGCCCTCACCCGGTCGTTCGTGGAGAACGATCTCACCGCGGTGTACGAGGGCGACGTGCACTACGCCCGCGACGCGTTCGAGGGCCTGCGGCTGATGGACGACATCATGACCCGCAAGCGTGGCGGCGAACTCGACCCCGACAGCCCGGAGGCCATCGCCGAGCGGGAGAAGGCGGCCGAGCGCAAAGCACGTCACGAGCGCTCGAAGCGGATCGCGGCGGAGCGCAGGGCCAACGAGGCGCCCGTCGTGGTGCCCGAGCGCTCCGATGTCGCGGCCGACCTGCCGGTGCCGGTGCCGCCGTTCTGGGGCACGCGGCTGGTGAAAGGTCTTGCCCTGCACGAGTACTCGGGTCTGCTGGACGAACGGGCGCTGTTCCTGGGCCAGTGGGGCCTGCGCGGGCAGCGGAGCGGCGACGGACCGAGCTATGAGGAACTGGTGGAAACCGAGGGCAGGCCGCGCCTGCGCGCCTGGCTGGACCGGTTGAGCACCGAAGGTGTGTTGCAGCACGCCGCGGTGGTGTACGGCTACTTCCCCGCGGTGTCCGAAGGCGACGACGTCATCGTGCTCACCGAACCGGAGCCCGACGCGCCGGAGCGGTACCGGTTCACCTTCCCGCGTCAGCAGCGCGACCGCTTCCTCTGCATCGCCGACTTCATCCGTTCCCGGGACTACGCCCGCACGACCGGTCAGGTCGACGTCCTGCCGTTCCAGCTGGTCACCATGGGTCAGCCGATCGCCGACTTCGCCAACGAACTGTTCGCGGGCGACAGCTACCGCGACTACCTGGAGGTGCACGGCATCGGCGTCCAGCTCACCGAGGCGCTCGCCGAGTACTGGCACCGGCGCATCCGCGAGGAACTGGTGCTCGACGGCCACGCGGTCGCCGAGTCCGACCCGGCGGACGTGCTGGAGTACTTCAAGCTCGGTTACCGCGGCGCGCGCTACTCCTTCGGCTACGGCGCCTGCCCCGACCTGGAGGACCGCGCCAAGCTGGTCGACCTGCTCGAGGCCGATCGTATCGGCGTGGTGCTGTCGGAGGAGCTGCAGCTGCATCCGGAGCAGTCCACCGACGCGTTCGTGCTGCTGCATCCGGAGGCGAAGTACTTCAACGCGTAGGCGTACGGCACACCGCGAGCCATAGCGAAATGCTCTCGCGCCAAGGGCCTTTGCTACCTGGCCGGATGTCGATTCTCGCGCGGATCGGGTGCGCGTCGGCGCGTCATGGCGCGCGGGCGCGCGGTGTTGACCTGGGCGATCGCCCAGGCCCGCGCCGGGAGGTGGATGTCTGTCGGGTGGATGTGCCATTGTCGAAGGCGTTGTAACTGCATCCGGGGCAGTCGGCGGATGCGTTCGCTTCCCTGCTCAGTGGTGCGAAGCACCTCGGCGTGTACGCCTTCGGAGTCCTTGGCGGGCTTACGCGCGGAGTGCGAAACGGCTAGGCGCGTGAGTAGGAGAGGCACACCACCATGACGGCGGATCGATTGATCGCGGGACGGTACCGGCTCACGGATCCGATCGGCACCGGCGCCATGGGCGTGGTCTGGCGAGCGACCGATGTCCGGTTGCAGCGCGCCGTCGCGGTCAAACAGGTGTTGCTCGGTCCCGGCCTGTCCGGGTCGGCGGCGCTGGAGGCGAAGCGACGTGCCATGCGGGAGGGGCGGATCGCCGCCCGGCTGCACCATCCGAATGCCATCACCGTGTTCGACGTGGCCGAGGAGGACGGCCAGCCCTGGTTGGTCATGGAGTACATGGACGCGCCGAGCCTGGCGACCAAACTGTCGGGCAATCGCACGCTGCCGCCGATCGAGGTCGCCGAGATCGGCGCGCAAGCGGCGAGCGCCCTGGCCGCCGCGCACGACGCGGGGATCATGCACCGGGACGTGAAGCCGGCGAACCTGCTGGTCGCCGACGACGGCACGGTCAAGATCACGGATTTCGGCATATCCCGCGCGGTCGGCGACGTGACGGTCACCGCCACCGGCTTCCTCGCCGGGACGCCGGCCTATCTGTCGCCGGAGGTGGCGCGCGGCGAGGATCCGGAACCGGCTTCCGACGTCTTCGCCCTCGGTTCGACGCTGTACGCGGCCGTGCAGGGCACCCCGCCCTTCGGCGAGGGCGACAACCCGCTCGCCCTGCTGCACGCGGTCGCGCGGGGGGAGATCCCGCCTCCCGAGGCCGCGGGCCCGCTGGGGCCGGTGCTGATGTACCTGCTGGCTCCGTCCGTCGCCGACCGCCCGACCATGCGGGAGGCGAAAGCGGTCCTCGAAGCCGTTGCGGCGGGCCGGAATCCACAACTGCCCGTAGCGGTGACCAAGGTGATTCCCGCCCCCGCCACGGTGACGACCGTCCTGCCCGACCGAGCCGCTGCCGTATCGCCGGAGCAGCCGGTGGACGACGAGGTCACCGCTGTCGTGCCCTTCGCCGGGCCGAGTCCGTTCCCGCCGCAATCGGTCACGCCGCCGCCGGCGCCGAGGCGGCCCGGGCGGGCGGCGACGTTGCCGGGCGTACTGCGGGGCAGACAGCGCGGCCGGCTGATCGCCGTGGAAGTCGCCGCCGTGGTCGGGGTGCTGATCCTGGTCGCCATCATCGCGACGCTGACCACCGTCGACAGCGAGGGTGGCGACGCGGCGACGTCGTCGGCAATGCCTCCGGCCGCCGGGGCGCCCGAGAACGCGCCGTCATCGGCCGACACGGCCGGACCGGAGCCGCGACAGGCCCCGGCCCAAGCTCCCGCCCAACCCCCGGCTCAGGCGTCCTCCTCCCCGGCGCCCGCTCCCGTGCCCGGGCCCGCGACCACTTCCGCGGGAGCGCCGCCGCCCCCGCCCGCACCGGGAACCGCCCCGCCCGCGCAGACGACGAATCCCGCACCGAGCACCACCCCGCCGCCCGGCACCACACCCCAGCCCACCACGTCGAGCCCCGCCCCGACCACCACCGGCCCCACCGCCACCGCGACGACCGCCCCGTCCGGGCCGCCGACGCCCGACCGCATCGCCTCGTTCATCCAGGGTTATTACGGCATGCTGCCCGCCAACGTCTCCGGCGCCTGGACACAGCTCGCCCCTGGATACCAGTCGAAGACCGGTTACGACTCCTACGTGAACTTCTGGGGCTCCATCCGCTCGGTGAGCGTGGGCTCGGTCACGCAGAACGGTGCGAACCGGGCGGTGGTCGCGCTGACCTATACCCTGAAGAACGGCACGACGACCTCCGAGAACCGATGGATCGAGGTCGTCGGGGACAGTGCCAAGCTGCAGATCGCCGCGTCGGGCACCTAGACCGGTTCCCTCCGCGGTCGGCGCCTGCGGTGTGCGACTTCGGCGTGACCGCACCGATCGGGCAATGTCTCGGCCCTTGCTCGGGCACGGCGTGGAGGCGCGCCTGACGGTGCGCTTCGGGCGGCTGCCTCCGCCTCAGGCGGCACGATGGACGAACGCTGGGCAGCACCCGGTCCATTCGGCTGCACGGGTGAGCGGGGCTTCGCCCGGCGGTACGGTTCGTGGGCGCACTTCGCGGTGGGGGCGCGGACGGCCCGCCGAGCCGTGCCGATGACATGGACGAGATCTAGGAGAAGGACCGAACGTGACAGCGCGACTGGCCGGAGTGCTCTGGGACATGGACGGCACGCTGCTGGACTCGGAGAAACTCTGGGATGTCGCGGTGCGCGAACTGGCGCGCGAGCACGGCCGCGAGATGACCGACGCGATCCGGCACGCGCTGATCGGGGCGTCGGGTCCGAACGCTCTGCGGATCATGTTCACCGGCCTCGGCATCGCGCCGACGCCCGACTCACTGCGGGCGGCGGGGGAGTTCCTGGAACAGCGGGTGACCGAATTGATGACCGGCCCCATCCCGTGGCGGCCGGGTGCGAAGGACGCGCTGGCCATGGTTCGCGCGGCGGGGTTGTCCAGTGCGCTCGTCACCAATACCAAGCGGTCGCTCACGGAATTCGGTCTCGACACCCTGGGGCGCGACTTCTTCGACGTCTCGGTCTGCGGCGACGAGGTGGCGCACGGCAAGCCGGAGCCGGATGTCTACCTGCGCGCCGCCGAACTGCTCGAACTCGATCCGGAACACTGTGTGGCGGTGGAGGACTCGCCCACCGGCGCCCGTGCGGCGCAGGCCGCGGGCTGTGCGCTGATGGTGGTCCCGTGCGAGATCCCGGTGCCGCACGCGCCGGGACGGATGTTCCGGGATTCGCTGATCGGGCTGACCGTCGCGGATCTCGAACACGCTCTGCGCGTGCGTCGTTGAGCTGTTCGGGCGAGCGCCCGGAGCGCCGCTGCGGGCCGATGTGGACCGAGAGTTACTGTGCCGCAACGGGAGTGCGCGCAGATAGTAGGTGTGACCGTGATCACCGGCAATCTCGCCGAATCCCGGGCGTGTCGGCGACGGGTCCACCAAAATGACGCCATGGCAGCGTTGGGCGTACTCGACGAGATCGTAGATATCGCACAGTATCCCCTGGCGGATCCGGACGGGCCCGCGCTGCGGGAAGCGGTCCGTCGCGCCCGTGCGGAACTGGCCGACACCGGCTGCACCGTGTTGCGCGGGTTCGTCCGCCCGGAACTCACCGAGACCCTGCGGACGCAGGGTGAGCTGATGGCTCCGCACGCGCACTACGAGGTCGAGCGGGTCAACGCCTACAACATCCCCTTGGACACCGAACTGCCGGAGAATCATCCGGGCCGGATCGTGCTGGAGCGGGGTAACGCCTTCGTGCCGCGCGACCGCATCCCCGCCGACGCGCTGATCCACCGGCTCTACACGGACGAGCTGTTCCAGCGGTTCGTCGCCGACTGCTTCGGATTGGCCGAATTGCACGAGTTCGCCGATCCGCTCGCCGGACTGTGCCTCAACGTCGTCGCGCCGGGTATGTCGCATCCCTGGCATTTCGACACGAACGAATTCACCGTCTCGATGCTGACCCAGCCCGCCGAGGACGGTGGCGTCTTCGAGTACTGCCCCGCTATCCGCACACCCGAGGCGGAAAACCTCGACGACGTCCGCGCCGTGCTGACGGGCGACGGCGAGCGTTTCGTCCAGCGGCTCGAACTGCGCCCGGGCGACCTGCAGCTGTTCCAGGGTCGCTTCTCGTTGCACCGCGTCTCACCCGTGGGCGGTGCGCGCCAGCGCCATTCGGCCATTTTCGCCTACACCGATCGTCCCGGAATGGTCGGCACGGTGGAACGTACCCGGCAGTTGTTCGGCCGCGTGCTTCCCGACCACCTAGCCGCCGCGGCCGCTGCCGTGCGGGGCGATCGACTGCTCGACTGAGCCGAACGGCTCGACTGACCGAGCTCGACCCGAGAGGACCGACAGTGCCAGTGCCGTTACACACGACCGGGAAAGCGTCTTTCGACGACATCTACGACCGCCCCGATCCGCGCGCGTACTACGCGCGTATGTCCGACCTGGACTACCGCATTCCGGAACTGGCGAAACCGTTCTTTCAGCAGCAGATTCGGGAGTTCCGCGCCTCCGCGCGGGTCGCCGTGCCGACCGTGCTCGACATCGGCTGCTCCTACGGCGTGAACGCGGCGCTGTTGCGTTTCGACACCACGATCGGCGAACTGGCCGAGCACTACGCCGTGGCCGACATCGATCGGGCCGGTCTGATCCGGCGCGACCTGGCCCGCGTCGCGTCGCGGGCCGCGGCGGACGATGTGCGTTTCCTCGGCATGGACGCCTCCCGCCCCGCCCTCGACTACGCGCGGGAGGCCGGACTCCTGCACGACGTGGTGCACGCCGACCTGGAGTCCGGCGAACCGACCGACGAACAGCGCGCCCTGCTGGCGACCGCCGATCTGGTCGTCTCCACCGGCTGCATCGGCTACGTCACCGAGAAGACCTTGACTCGCGTGGCCACCGCGCACCCGCGCAGGCGGCCGTGGATGGCACACTTCGTATTGCGCATGTTCGACTTCGCACCGATCGAGGCGGAACTCGCCGCGCTCGGCTACCGGACCGAGCAGGCGCCGGGGTTGTACGAGCAACGCAGGTTCGCCTCACCGGCCGAGCAGGCGCAGGTGCTGAACACCCTGTCCGCCAACGGAATCGACACAACCGGCCGGGAAGACCAGGGATGGTTGTATGCCAACCTGTACGTGTCCAGGCCGCTGCCGAAACATCACGCCGACACCGAGGACTCGCATTGACCGAACGCACCTTCGCCGCCGACGACCACCTGCCCCGGGTGCCCCTGCCGACGCTGGAGGACAGCTGTGGGCGGTTCCTGCAGTGGTGCGAGCCGCTGCTGACCGCCGACGAACTCGCCGCCACCCGGGCGGCGGTCGACGACCTGCTGCGACCCGGCGGGCCGGGGCGCACGCTGCACGCGGCGCTCGCGGAGTACGACGCGACGCCCGGTGTCGGCAGCTGGCTCGACCTGTTCTGGCCGTCGCGGTACCTGGGCAGGCGGGACCGGATCGCCCTCAACGCGAACTTCTTCTTCCTGTTCCGGGACGACACCGCCCTGGCCGCCTCCACCGCCGCCACCCAGGTGGATCGCGCGGCGGGCATCATCTCCGCCGCCGTCGACTACAAGCTGGCGCTGGACCAGGAGACCGTCCCGCCGGTGACCCAGCGCGGACAGCAGCTGTCCATGTGGCAGAACAAGTACCTGTTCTCCGAGACCAGGATCCCCGGTGTGGAGCAGGACACCGTGCGGGTCCCCTACAGCGAGGAATGGCCGGGCCCCTCGCAGGCCCGGCACATCGTGGTGTTCTTCCACGGCAGCCCGTTCCGGATGGATGTGATCGGACCCGACGGAGCGCCGTACTCGCCGGAGGATCTCGCCGACGGGTTGCGCGCGGTGCTGAAAGCGGGCGCCCGCCCGGCCCGCACCGACACCGCCGTCGGGCAGCTCACCACCAAGGCCCGCGCGGAGTGGGCGCAGAGCAGGCAGCGCCTGCTGGCCGAACCGGCGAACGCTGCGGCACTGGACACCATCGAGACCGCGCTGTTCGCCGTCTGCCTCGAGGACTTCGCCCCGCGCGACGAACTGCACGCCTGCGACGAGCTGCTGCACGGTGACAGTGCGAACCGGTGGTTCGACAAATCGGTGTCCTTCATCGTCTTCGACGACGGCCAGGCGGGCATCAACGTCGAACACTGCGGACTCGACGGCACCACGATCCTCTCGTTCGTGGACGCCCTGCTGGAGACCCCGGTGCGGGAACACGCCACGCGCTCCGGCGCGCAGGCGCAGGGCCTGCCCGCGGTGGAGCCGATCGAGTTCGTGCTGGACGAGGCGCAGCGCGGCGATATCGCGGCGGCGGGCGCCGCCTTCGCCCGGTACGCCGCGGAGAACGCCACCCAGACGCTGTCGTTCCCGGACTTCGGCACCACCGCGGCCAAGGCGTTGGGCATCTCACCGGACGCGTTCGCGCAACTGAGCTACCAGCTGGCCCATCGGCGCAGCAAGGGGCTCACCGGCGCCACCTACGAGTCCATCGCGACCAAGCAGTACCGCAACGGCCGCACCGAGGCCATGCGGGTGGTCACCCCGGAGATGATCGCCTTCGTGGACGCGATGCAGGACTTGGACGCGGGCGCCGAGGCCCGGCTCGCCGCGGCGCGGACGGCGGCGGCCGCGCACGTGGAACGGGCCAAGCAGTGCCAGACCGGGGCCGCCCCGGAGCAGCACCTGTGGGAGCTGCAGTGGATCCAGCGCCGTCGCGGCGCGGAGCTGGGCGTCACCGACCCGATCCCGCTCTACGACAGCCCGGGCTGGACGATCATGCGCGACGACTACCTGAGCACCAGCTCGGCGCCGTCGGTCAACATCCGCTACTTCGGTTTCGGCTCCACCAGCTCCCGGTGCATCGGCATCGCCTACGTCCTGCTGCCGGACCGCTGGAATCTCTATCTGGCCACCCCGAAGCCGGTCGCCGACCAGATGTACGCCTTCGCCGACCACCTCCGCACGGCGGTCGCCGATCTGCAGGCGTTGCTCGCCGCGAACTAGGCGCCCTCCGCCCGGTTCCTCCGCACCCCGCCCGGGGCGGAGGAGCCGGGCGGTCGCCGTTCCCGGCCATCGTGGGCCGGAGCAACGGGCCCGCATCCGGGTCTGAAACAATGGCTCATCGTGAAGAACTTCGAATCCCTGTTCGCCGAGCTGCAGGATCGTGCGGTCAACCGCCCCGAGGGGTCCGGAACCGTTGCCGCGCTGGATGCCGGCGTGCATACCCAGGGTAAGAAGGTGCTCGAGGAGGCCGGTGAGGTGTGGCTGGCCGCCGAACACGAGAGCGACGAGTCGCTCGCCGAGGAGATCTCCCAGCTGCTGTATTGGGTGCAGGTGCTGATGGTGGGTCGCGGGCTGAAGCTCGAGGACGTGTACCGACATCTGTGACGGCCGTCCGACACCCCATTTCTCCTCCCGAAAGGACTCCTCCCATGCTGCGCGTCGCAGTTCCCAACAAAGGCGCCCTGTCCGAATCCGCCGTCTCGATCCTCGCGGAAGCGGGCTACCGCAAGCGCACCGATTCGCGTGATCTGACCGTTCTCGACCCGGCCAACCAGGTCGAGTTCTTCTTCCTGCGGCCCAAGGACATCGCCATCTACGTCGGCTCCGGAGAACTCGATCTCGGGATCACCGGACGTGATCTCGCGCTGGATTCCGGCGCGCCGGTGCAGGAACGACTCGCCCTCGGGTTCGGCCGCTCCACCTTTCGCTACGCCGCCCCCGCCGGGCGGGAGTGGAAGGTCGAGGACCTCTACGACAAGCGGATCGCCACCTCGTACCCGAACCTGGTGCTGAGCGACCTGCGCCGCCGGGGCATCGAGGCCGAGGTGATCCGCCTCGACGGCGCGGTGGAGATCTCCATCCAGCTCGGCGTCGCCGACGCGATCGCCGACGTCGTCGGCTCGGGGCGCACGCTGCGCCAGCACAATCTGGTGGCCTTCGGTGAATCGCTGTGCGATTCGGAGGGTGTGCTGGTCGAACGCAAGGACGCCGACCAGGGCGACCGGGCGCGCAACCAGCTCGTCGCCCGGATCCAGGGCGTGGTCTTCGCCCAGCAGTACGTCATGCTGGACTACGACTGCCCGAAGGAACTGCTCGACGAGGCATTCGTCATCACCCCCGGGTTGGAGTCGCCCACCGTCGCGCCACTGGCCGATACCGGCTGGATGGCCGTACGTGCGCTCGTTCCGCGCAAACAGAGCAACGAGCTGATGGACCAGCTGGCCGATCTGGGCGCCAAAGCCATCCTGGCCACCGACATTCGCTCCTGCCGAGCATTCTGAACGCCGGATTCGCCTGAGTACACGCGCTGCGCACTCGATGTGCGCAGCGCGTGCCGCAGCTGCCCCGGTTGCGGTCACACGACCCTCGGAGACGCTCTACGCTGCCTATACGTAGACCGACTGCGGCGGATGGGGGACCGTGATGATCGTGACGAGGTGGACCGGCGTCGAGGTCCACGCACTGCGTCGAGCGGCATTGCGTCGCAGCCAAGAAGAGTTCGCCGAGATGACCGGCTTCTCCGACGCCGTCGTGCGCAAGTGGGAGCGCCGTGGCGCGTCCATCACCCTGACGGGCATGTTCGCGGCCGGAATGGACACCGTGCTGGACAGTCTGGACGCGCGCCAGCTCGAGCGGTTCCGAACGGAACTGGCGGAGTCCGCCGGCATCGCCGATCGCAAGTCGGACGCGGACACTGAGCCGACTTTGCCGAGAGATCGGGCGAACGCCGAACAGTGGACCGATCCACGGATCGGCAGCACACTGGGAGATGGTTCCGTCGCTGCGGCGGAGCGGACAGTGCGGCAGTCGGGAGGTGACACTACGGACCGTCGAGAAGTCTTGCGGGCGGCGGGCATCACGGGAATTGCCGCCGGAGCGGGTCTACAGGCTTTGGTGTTCGATTCCGCCCGCGAATCAGCGCGTCTGGTCAGCGCTGTCGCTCGCCCGGGTGTCGATCCGGACAGCCTGCGCGACGCAGCCGATGACCTTCACCGGCTGGCAAGCGAATATGCCCACGCGCCCGATTTGCCCCGGCTTTTCCTTGCCTTGACCGTGTTGCGCGACCAGTTGGCGGCGGCGATCCAGCATGCGGGCAAGTCGGCGGATATGCGCGAGCCGCATGCCCTGTTCGCCGCGACCTGCATACTGCTGGCGTCGGTGTCGCACGACTTGGCCGAGCCACAGGCCGCGATGATTCAGACGCGCGCAGCCTCCAGGTTCGCGGTGCATGCCGGACACCGCAGCCTTGAATCCTGGGTTCGGTGCACTATTACGACGCTCTCACCTACGCGGAGCTCGGTGAATGGACGCAGGCGCATTCCGAAGCCGAGAGGGTGATCGAACTCTACGCCCCCACGAGGTCCCGAACGTGGCCGACGACGCTGACTCTGGCGCAGATCACTCTGGCCCGCGCACGGTTGCACAGTGACGGACCGGGCGCTGCTCTCGAAGCGCTCGATCCAGTGCTCACCGTTCCCGTAGGGCAACGGATCCCGCAGGTCGTGACGGCATTGCTCGCACTCGGGGCCGATCTGCAGGCCCAGCAGGTGGAACGGAGTTCGGACACGCGAACACTGGTGGATGCCATCGCTGCCTTCATCCCCGCGACCGCGCATGGCTGACGACGATCCGCTCCGGGTAGCTCATCGTCTGCTGGCACCACGCATTGCCTACCTGATCGGAACGCGTAGCCGAAACGGCACGGCGAATCTTATTCCGGTCTCCAACCTGACGTCGGTCTCGACTGATCCGCAGCAGATCGCCATCGCTGTATACAAGCAATGGGCGACATACGAAAACCTGCACAGTGCTGCGGGGTTCAGTGTGACCGTGCCAACCATCGAACAACTGGATGGGGTGTGGAAGCTCGGTGCCCGGTATTCGAAGTATCCGGCCTCCGAACCAGCCGAAAAACTCTCCTGCAGCGGGTTGGAAATCGATGACGGCTTGTCCGGCTACGGTCCCGTGGTGCCCGCCGGTCTCGGGTGGCTGAGCTGCCACACGATCGCCCGATTGGATCTGGGCGGCGACCACGGGATCGTTATCGGGCAAGTCGAGACGGTCCGGTTCAACCCACGTCATCTCAACAGCGACGGCACACCGAAGGGTGCCACGCGTCCGCTGATGCAGCAGACCGGCAACCTATTCACGACCGCGGCCGACGCGTTGACCTCGGTGCGTTACTTCCAGCAGTGAACGGCAGCCGTGCTCAATCCGAGACGGCTTCGGCCAGGGTCTCGTCCGGGGACTCGGTCGTGCCGCCGCTCGGCCAGCCGGGGTAGGGGGGTGGCGTGCCGCCGAACGCCGGGCACAAGGGCTTGTAGTCGCAGTACGAGCACATCCGGCCGGTGTTCGGCGGGAAGTCTCCGGTGCGGCCCGCCTCCAAGATGGCCGCCCACAGTGCGGAGAGCGTGCGCTCGAAGCGCAGCAACTCCTGCTCGTCGGGGGCGTAGGTGAGGATCTGCTCGTCGGCCAGGTAGATCAGCCGTAGCTGGGCGGGCACCAGGCCGCGGGTGCGCAGGACCACCAGCGCGTAGAACTTCAGCTGGAACAGCGCCTTGGTCTCGTGCGTCGGCCCAGGTACGCGACCGGTCTTGTAATCGACGACGCGCAGGGCGCCGCTCGGCGCGATGTCGATCCGGTCGACGAAGCCGCGCAGCAGCACGCCGTCGGCGAGTTCGACCTCCACCCGTGCCTCGCGCGATTCCGGGTCGAAACGCGTCGGATCCTCCAGCCGGTAGTAGCGGCGCACCAGTGCGCGCACCTCGCCGAGGAAGACGTCGAGCCGCTCGCCGGCGATCAGCTCCGCGACCTCCGGCTGCTCGGTGCGCACCCGCGCCCATGCCGCGGGCACCAGGGCATCGGCGCGCTCGGGCACGCGCTCGGCCGCGGGCAGCCCGTAGAGATCCTCCAGCACGGCGTGGACAACCGTGCCGCGCACCGCGTGCACCGACGGCTGCTCCGGTATCCGATCGATCGCCCGGAACCGGTATTTCAGCGGACACTGCTTGAAATCCATTGCCCGGGAGGGCGACAGCGCGGGCCGGGCGCGGCTCGCCGTCGCGTCGGGCTCGGAGGTCCGCGCGTCGTCGGCAGGGGGCGTGGACACGGGCGAGCACATACCTGGCAGGCTATCCGGCGGTACCGACACGCCGGTGCCGGACAGCACGGATTCCAACCAGCGGAACGGAGATTCATGACGGCCAGACGGACCGGGCCATTCACCATCGGTGACCGGGTGCAGCTGACCGATGCCAAGGGGCGCCTGTACACGGTGGTCTTGGAGCCGGGCAAGGAGTTCCACACCCATCGGGGCGGGATCAAGCACGACAGCCTGATCGGCGCCGACGAGGGCAGCGTGGTGCACTCCACCAACGGCACGCCCTACCTCGCGCTGCGTCCGCTGCTGATCGACTACGTGCTGTCCATGCCGCGCGGGGCCGCGGTGATCTACCCCAAGGACGCCGCGCAGATCGTGCACGAGGGCGACGTGTTCCCCGGGGCCCGCGTGCTCGAGGCAGGCGCGGGGTCCGGCGCGCTGACCTGCTCGCTGCTGCGCGCGGTCGGGCCGCAGGGGCAGGTGGTGTCCTACGAGATCCGCGCCGATCACGCCGAGCACGCGGTCCGCAACGTGGAGACATTCTTCGGCGAGCGCCCGGCGAACTGGTCGCTGACCGTCGGCGACGTGGCCGACTACACCGGAGAGCCGGTCGACCGCGCCGTGCTGGACATGCTCGCGCCGTGGGACGCGCTACCGGCGGTGTCGAAGGCGCTGGTGCCCGGCGGCGTGCTGATCGTCTACGTGGCCACCGTGACGCAGCTGTCCAAGGTGGTCGAAGCGCTGCGCGAGCAGGAGTGCTGGACCGAGCCGCGCTCCTGGGAGTCGCTGGTGCGCCCGTGGCACGTGGTCGGCCTGGCCGTGCGGCCCGAACATCGCATGCAGGGTCACACCGCCTTCCTGGTCAGCGCCCGCAGGCTCGCCGAGGGCACCGTCACGCCCAAGCCGCAGCGCAGGCCGTCGAAGGGCTGAGCGCGGCAGGGCGGCGACGGGGTGATCGGCGTGCCGGACTCAGACCGGGACGCAGGGCGCCTGCGCGAAGCCGAGCAGCAGACAGCCGCTCGCGTCCGACAGCTTCCAGGTGCCGTCGACGTTTTCCCAGGTCAGCGGGACGGCCGGAGCGGCGCCGTGCGGCGAGCTGATGGTCACCTGCGCGTTCGCGGTGTTGCCCTGGGTGGTGAGGTCGGCGACGGCGAAGGTCAGCGTGTAGCCCTGCAGGCCGGCATTCATCTGGTCGATGTTGGCGGTGCGCTTGTCACCGTTGACGATCAGCTTGGACTTCTCCGCGGTGGGTACATTCGGATCGGCGAGCCTGACCAGCATCGCCTGCAAGGTCTCGGCGGTCGGCGCGCCGGCCGCATGGTCGCCGTGCTCATGGGTACCCGAGGCGGCGGCGCTGATGGTGGCGGAGGTCGCCGCGCTGGTGGAAGAGTCGTCGTCGGAGCCGCACGCCGCCAACGCGCCGGAGATCGCCAGCGCCGCGGCGGCGGTGGCAAGGGAAACACGCAGGGTTCTCGCGGGAAGGAGCATGGTGGCAACCTTTCGGCTCGGGCGGCGAGCAGGCTCGCCAGGGTCGGGTTAGGGCAGGCTAACATGGTGGTCCGGCCGCCGATCGCGGCCCAGATGTGATCACCACGAAACCATGTCGGAAAGCGAGAACGGGTCGCGCCCGGTAGCGTTGATAGACCGGGACTGGGAGGAGCAGCACATGAGCCCCATCGAGAATTCGGATTCGGCGGCCTGGAGAGAGCTCGAGGCGGTACGCGCCGAAGCGGCTGCACTCCGAAGGCAACTGGCCGACTCGCCGGATCGCACACGGGAATTGGAAGCCCGCATCGATTCGCTGACCATTCGCAACACGAAGCTGATGGACACCCTCAAGGAAGCGCGCCAGCAGTTGGTGGCGCTGCGCGAGGAGGTCGATCGGCTGGGTCAGCCGCCGAGCGGATACGGCATTCTGATCGGTGTGTACGACGATCAGACGGTCGACGTGTTCACTTCGGGTCGCAAGATGCGGTTGACGTGTTCACCGAACATCGAGACCTCGACGCTCGAATACGGACAGACCGTCCGCCTCAACGAGGCGCTCACGGTCGTCGAGGCCGGGCACTACGACGCGGTCGGCGAGATCGGCACCCTCCGGGAGATCCTCGACGACGGACGTCGCGCCTTGGTCGTCGGCCATGCCGACGAGGAGCGCGTGGTGTGGCTGGCCGGCCCGCTGGCGAAGGTCGCCGAGATGGACGACCTGGACGACCCCGATTCCCCCATTCGCAAGCTGCGGCCGGGCGACTCGCTCCTGGTGGACACGAAAGCCGGATTCGCCTTCGAGCGCATCCCCAAGGCCGAGGTCGAGGACCTCGTGCTGGAGGAGGTGCCCGACGTCGACTACGGCGACATCGGTGGTCTCGGCAGGCAGATCGAGCAGATCCGCGACGCGGTGGAGCTGCCCTTCCTGCACAAGGACCTCTTCCGCGAGTACGCGCTGCGCCCGCCGAAGGGCGTGCTGCTCTACGGTCCCCCCGGTTGCGGCAAGACGCTCATCGCCAAGGCGGTGGCCAACTCGCTGGCCAAGAAGATCGCCGAGGCGCGCGGTGAGGATGCCAAGGAAGCCAAGTCCTACTTCCTGAACATCAAGGGCCCCGAGCTGCTGAACAAGTTCGTGGGCGAGACCGAGCGCCACATCCGGATCATCTTCCAGCGGGCTCGCGAGAAGGCGTCCGAGGGCACGCCGGTGATCGTGTTCTTCGACGAGATGGACTCGATCTTCCGCACCCGCGGCTCGGGCGTCTCCTCGGACGTCGAGACCACGGTGGTGCCCCAGCTGCTGTCGGAGATCGATGGTGTCGAGGGCTTGGAGAACGTCATCGTCATCGGCGCCTCCAACCGTGAGGACATGATCGATCCGGCGATCCTGCGGCCGGGCCGCCTGGACGTGAAGATCAAGATCGAGCGTCCCGACGCGGAGTCGGCGCAGGACATCTTCTCGAAGTACCTCACCGAGCACCTGCCGCTGCACGACGACGACCTGGCCGAGTTCGGCGGCGACAAGAACCTGTGCATCCGCGCGATGATCGAACGGGTCGTCGACCGGATGTACGCCGAAAGCGAGGACAACCGCTTCCTGGAGGTCACCTACGCCAACGGTGACAAAGAGGTCCTGTACTTCAAGGACTTCAACTCCGGCGCCATGATCCAGAACATCGTGGACCGCTCCAAGAAGTACGCCATCAAGGCGGTGCTCGACACCGGCAACCCCGGCCTGCGCATCCAGCATCTCTACGATTCGATCGTGGACGAGTTCTCCGAGAACGAGGACCTGCCCAACACCACGAATCCGGATGACTGGGCCCGCATCTCGGGCAAGAAGGGTGAGCGGATCGTCTACATCCGCACGCTGGTCACCGGCAAGAACGCCAGCGCCAGCCGCGCCATCGACACCGAGTCGAACACCGGTCAGTACTTGTAAAGGTTCGCCGGACCACGAAGGGCCGCGTCTCCTCGGAGGCGCGGCCCTTTCGCCGTTCGTGCCGGAGCGCAATCGCGCCGGTCACGCGGGCGGCGGGCCGGCCGGCAAGCGGTCGGGCAGGCCGAACCGCGGATAGAGAGCGTCGAGGTGGAAACGGGTGATCCTGCCGATGCGGTTGCCCGCGGGGGTGAGCACGATCAGGCCGGCCGGAGTCGCGACCGGTCGCAGTGCGTCGTCGAGGTATGCGCCGAATGCGGGCAGGCCGTTGGCGCCCGTCGGCACCAGGTGGATGCGGCGCTCACCACGGTAGGCGAAGGAGGCGGACAGGAATTCCGCGATAGCGGCCGGGCCGTGATACTCGTGCGGCGCGGGCGGCATCGAAAGCCACGCGTCGTCGGTGAGCAGCGCGATCACGCCGTCGACGTCGCCCGAGAGGTATGCCGAGGCGAAGCGGCGTGCGAGATCGTATTCGTCGGGAGCGGCTCGGCGCGGGATTGTTCGACCCCGATGCCGGTCGAGCGACGCTCGTGCGCGTTGCAGCTGTCCCTTGACCACGGTAGGCGTGACGCCGAGGAGGTCGGCCACCTCGGCGACGGGGAAACCGAGAACATCGCGCAGCACCAGGGTCGCGGCTTGGCGCGGCGAGAGTCGCTGCAACCCCATGACGAAGGCCAGCTCGACCGCTTCGGTGGCCGTGTAGCGGGCCTCCGGACCGGGCGCGGGGTCAGCGATGTCCAGCTTGCTGTCGGGGTATGGCTGCAACCAGCGCACCTCGTCCCGGCGCGTGGCTTCGGGCGGCGAGAACGGTGGCACCGGCTCGGGCGGCATTCGGCGACGGGCGTCGCGCAGCGCGTTGAGGCACCGGTTGGTGGCGATGCGATACAGCCACGAGCGCAGCGATGACCGCTGCTGGAACCCCGGCAGGCCGCGCCAAGCCGCCAGTAAGGCCTCTTGCACCATGTCCTCGGCATCGGTCAACGAGCCGAGCAGGCGGTAGCAGTGCAGTTCCAGTTCGCGCCGGTACGGGTCGGTGAGGATCCGGAACGCCGACTCGTCGCCCGCGCATGCCCGCTCCAGGGTCGTCTGCTGCACGCCGTCGATGGTGCCAGTTCGTCGCCGGACGTTCCATCGGGCCGGTTTCCGGTGTCACTACCTACAGCACGGCGAAGCGCCGATGCTTACCGGAAGGAGACACAATGTCGGAACCCATCGCTCTGCGGACCTCGCTGGCGTTCTATCGCGCCTGGACCGGACACGATTTCGGCAACGCCATGACCTACGTCGCCGACGACATCATCTGTGACGCACCGGCCGGGCGGATCGCGGGCGCCGCCGCGTTCCGCGATTTCCTCGAACCGTTCAGCCGGATCCTCACCGACTCGACCTTGCTCGCGTCGTTCGGCGATGACCGCACCGCGCTGCTGATGTACGACACCGTGACCGTTCCGGTTCCGAACGCGCCTGGCGCGGAGTGGCACACGGTGGTCGATGGACGGATCACCTATGTCCGGATCATCTTCGACCGGGCGCCGTTCGACGCGGTCCGGGCCGCCGCGCGCTAGGCCGGAGGGGTAGGCCGCTCGTGCTAACGGCGATTCCGGTGGTCGGAGCTCGCGACGGGTGTGGCATCCGCGTACCGGGCGCTGCCGGAACAGGAGCGGGCGGTGGCGGTGGTGATCGCCGATTCCTATTGGCAGGCAAGCGCTCTGGACGTCGATCGCGCGGCATACGGCTTGCCCCGCCGTGTACAGCCCGAGCCGCGGTTTCGGATACTTCGGCGCTCCGCCGGACACGGCGACCACGGTGCTGAGGGTGGGCGGCACCGAGACCGATGTGCTGGCACGCTGCGGGGAGGTGAGCGCGATCGGGCACGTCGACGCCCGGCTCGGATTTCCCGGCGTTACTCGCGCGGTCACCCTCTGGCTGCGCGCGACCGCGTGAGCCCTGGTCGCGGGCCTGGTCGGACATGTTGCGGCTGAACTGAGTCCGCTTCACCACCAGCCGAGGATCGGCGACAAGCGCCTGCCGAGTTCCGGTGCGAGCGAGCGCGAATAGCTCGCGGTGAGGTGGTGCTCGTCGTGGTAGATGAGGATGTTGCCCTCGGCGACCGCGCAGACGTCGCGTTCACACAGCGCGTCGGACAGATCCACCGGGAACACGTTGGGGAACGAGGCGGCGAACTCCAGCGCCGGGTTGACGGCATTCAGCGCGGCCGCCCGCGGCATGCCGCAGCTGATCCGGTCGCCCCGCTGGGCGAGGCAGTCGATGGCCCGGTACCGCACCCCGTCGCGGCGCAGCCATGGTGTGTCGCGGATGGCGAGCACGTTGAGTCCACGGTCGGCCAGCCGGGCCCAGACGTCCAGGTAGTCGCCCGGGGTCTCGTCGCCGTCGCCGTCTCGCGGCCGGGTCGCCGTGGTGAAGACCCACTCCGGGCGTTCGACGGCCAAGCGGTCGATCACCTCCACCGACCAGTCGCGGCAATCCGGATTCGCTTCGCCCTTGTACATCGGTTCCGCCGCCACCGTCAGCGGGCAGCCCATCTTCAGATACACCTCGACCCGGAAGGCGTGCTCGCGAGCGAGCAGGTCCAGGGCCGGCACCCAGTGCTCGGCGTGCGAGCTGCCCACCACCGCGAGGGTCCGCTCCGCGTGGGCATCCCCGTAGGTGCAGGTGATGACGTCGCGGGTGTCCCAGTCCGCGATGCAGCCGTCACGAGACGGGTAGGCGGCGTCCGCCGGCGCTTCGTACATGGTCGGACGCATCGGAGCCTCGGGCGTGCTCGCGCCGTCGACCAGCGCCTCCGCGCCGGGATAGTGCACCGGTTCCAGCGCCGTCACCGCCCGCGGCGGATTGGCTCTGGTCGCCACCTGCTCGCCGACCGACACCGCGAGCACCGCGATGCCCAGCGCCGCGACCAGCCGGCCGGTGTGGCGGGGGCGGACAGGTGTCTCGCGCGCCGAGCGGCCGGATCGCATCCGCAGCGGCTCTTCGACGAACCGGTTCGTCAGGTAGGCGAGCGCCAGCGACGCGCCGATGACCCCCAGGCCGACGCCGAGTCCGGCGGTCGCGGCTCCGGTCCGCGCCAGCACGAAGATCAGGATCGGCCAATGCCACAGGTACAGCGCGTAGGACAGTTCGCCGAGACGGACCGCGGCCGCCGCGCCGAGCAGCCGGTTGGGCAGCGGTTGCTCGGCGGCGGTCAGGCCGCCGCCCGCGAGGATCAGCGCCAGCGTGGCGCCGACCGGCACCAGCGCGGCGGGACCGGGAAACCGGTCGGCGCCGTCGATCAGCCATCCGCAGACCAGCACCATGACCGCACCGAGGACGGCCGCCGCGACCCGCACCGGGCGCGGCGGTTTCAGCCAGGGCGCCACGATCGCCAGCAGGCCGCCGGCCGACAACTCCCAGGCGCGGGCGAAGCTGTCGTAATAATTCCAGCCCTGCTGCACCGCGGTGCCGTGCGCGGCGTAGACGAACGAGGCCACCGTGCCCGCGGCGAGCAGGGCGGCCAACGCGGGGCGCAGCGCCCCGGGGCGGGCGAAACGCAGGCACAGGGCCGCCGCCGACGCCACGACGAGGATGGCGAGCAGGTAGAACTGCATCTGCACGGCCATCGACCACAGGTGCTGGAGCGGGCTCACCGACGGGTCGGCGGCCAGATAGTCCGACCAGGACAGCGCCAGATACCAGTTCTGGTAGTAGAGCAGCGACGCCAGCGTCTGCGCCGCCATCTCGCCCCACTGGGTGAACGGACGCAGCAGCACGGTCGCCGCGACCACGGCTGCCAGAAGCGTCACCAGCGCGGGCAGCAATCTGCGGGCGAGCCTGCCCGCGGTGTGGAGGACGCGGACGGTCCCGGTGGATTCCGCCCCGCGCAACAGCGAGCCGGTGAAGAAGAAGCCGGACAGCACCAGGAACACGTCCACGCCGCCTGAGACCCGCCCGAACCAGATGTGGAACGCCACGACCAGCGCTATCGCCACGCCGCGCAACCCGTCCAGATCGTGCCGGTATCCGCCGGCGTCCCCCTGCGGCCCCGCCGGGGCGACCGCACCCGGCCGGAGGAGCCGGTTCACCGCTCGGGCGACCGTCACCGGACTCGCACGGCGCGGTCGCCGCGGCAACGGAGTGCGACGGCTCGGCAACGGGACGAGATACGGGACACGTCATCTCTCTTACCACGGCCGGTGAACCCCGGTCCAACTCGCGGGGCCGGTCTATGGTGCGGAAACAGTCCCTTAATCCGGACAATTCGGTCACCTGCAGATCGGCCGACCTCGGCTGGTCGTTAGGGTGGAGTCGTGAACGTTGAGGTGACACCCCTGCCGGGTATCGGTGTGCGTAAGGATTTTCCGCTGGCCAATACACGACGCCGGATAGGAGTGATCGACCACCGTGACGGCACGATGGACCTCATCGTGAGCAAGCCGGATGACCCCGACGAGACCGAACAGGTACCGCTGACGGCGAAGGAGGCGGCGGTGCTGGCCAGCCTGCTCGGTGCGCCGCAACTGGTCGAGCAGCTGCGCGAGGAACACCGGGAGTTCACCGGCCTCACCACCCGCCAGCTGTCCATCCCGGACCGGTCCCGCTTCGACGGTCGCATGCTGGGCGAGACCCAGATACGTACCCGGACCAAAGCGTCCATCGTCGCGGTGGTGCGCAGCGGGCAGCCCATTCCCTCCCCGGGACCGGACTTCACCTTCACGGCGGGGGACGTGCTGGTCGTCGTCGGCACCGCGGAGGGCCTGGAGGCCGCCGCCAAGATCCTGTTAGACGGCTGAGCGCATGGTGGCACACGAGACCGCGCTCGCGCTGATCCAGCTGGGCGCGGTATTTTTCGGCCTCGGCCTGCTCGGGCGGATCGCCGCGCGCATCGGCATGTCGCCCATCCCGCTCTACCTGATCGGCGGGCTGGTGTTCGGCACCGGCGGCCTGGTCGAGTTGCGGCAGGTGGACGACTTCATCCACCTCGCCAGTGAGATCGGCGTCGTCCTGCTGCTGTTGCTGCTCGGCCTGGAATACAGCGCGCCGGAACTGGTCACCGGCATGCGCCGATCGTGGGCGGCGGGCGTGCTTGACCTCGTGCTCAACGCGACGCCGGGTGTGCTCGTCGCGTTCGGGCTGGGCTGGGGGTTCACCGGCGCCATCGCCATGGCCGGCGTCACCTACATCTCGTCCTCGGGCATCGTCGCGAAGGTGCTCGACGATCTGGGCAGGCTCGGTAACCGCGAAACGCCGGTGGTCCTGTCCATCCTGGTGTTCGAGGACCTGGTGATGGCCGGATACCTGCCGGTGCTGACGGCGGTACTGGCCGGTGTGGGCTTCGTCGCCGGACTGAAGACGCTGGGCATCGCCCTGGCGGCGGTCACCGTCGTGCTGATCGTCGCGCTGCGCTACGGCCGCTACGTCTCCGCGATCGTCGACAGCGCCGATCGCGAGATCTTCCTGTTGAAGCTGCTCGGATCCGCGCTTCTGGTGGCGGGCGCTGCCTCCGCGGTCCAGGTATCCGCGGCGGTGGGCGCCTTCCTGCTGGGCATCGCGATCTCGGACTCGACCGCGCACAACGCGACCAAACTGCTGGAACCCCTGCGCGATCTGTTCGCCGCGCTGTTCTTCGTGCTGTTCGGCCTGAGCACCGACCCGGCGAGCATTCCGCCGGTGCTGGGCTGGGCTTGCCTGCTGGCACTCGTCACCACGGCCAGCAAGATCGCCACCGGCTGGTGGGCGGCCAAGCGGGCCGGCGCGGGCCGCCTCGGCCGGGCGCGCGCGGGCACCGCACTGGTCGCCCACGGCGAGTTCTCGATCGTGATAGCGGGACTCGCCGTCGCCGCGGGCGCGGTTCCCGCCGAATTCGCCGCCCTGGCCACCACCTACGTGCTGTTGATGGCGGTTCTGGGTCCGATCGCCAGCCGGTTCGTCGAGCCGGTCATGGCGCTGGTGCTGCGGCGGCGTGCCGGCGTGTCCTGACCGACGGCGGGCTGAACCCGCGGTGGCGACGCCGGAGCGCACCGCCACCGCGGCGGGATTCAGTTCCGTCCGGCGGCGACGGAATTCAGCACGACCTCGACGGCAGGCTCGCCGTCGGACGAGCCGTCCTTGACGCCCGCGGCGGCGATGGACGACAGAACATCCATGCCCGCGGTGACCCGTCCGAACGGGGTGTAGCTCGGCGGCAGCGGCGCGTCGCGGTAGACCAGGAAGAACTGGCTGCCGTTGGTGCCGGGCCCGGCGTTCGCCATGGCGACCGTACCGGCCGGGTAAGTGGCCCCCGCCAGGTTCTCGTCGGGGAAGAAGTAACCGGGGCCGCCCATGCCGGTGGCGGTCGGGTCGCCGCACTGCAGGACGTAGATGCCTTCGGTGGTCATCCGGTGGCACTTCGTGTGGTCGAAGAACTGCTCACCGGCCAGGAAGACGAACGAGTTGACCGTGCGCGGCGCGTGTGCCGCGTCCAGGGCGATGGTCACGGTGCCACAGCTGGTGGTCAGCGTCGCCGTGTATCCGGCGTTGGCATCGATGGTCATGCCGGGCTCGGCGGCCCATTGCTTGCCGTTCGGCTGACCCGCGGCCGGTGCGCCGCAGCCGGCCGGGCCCTGCTCCCGAGCCGGCGCGGGGGTCGCCGAGACGACACCCGTCGCGGACGCCACCAGCGTCACGCCGACGGCGAGTACCCCGAGGATCCGCAGCGATCGCCACGGTAGGCTCCGGCGCCCCGTGCGCCGGCCGTTGACGAGTTCTCGCGCTTGCACTTCGCTGCTCACCGCTGAAAAGCTCCTTCACTCGGGGTTGCGCACCGGATGATGCAGCGCGAATCATTCCATCTCCCCCGCAGTGGTGGGGGAGTACGGCTCGATTTCCGCCTGCGCGGTCCGATGACAGGGCCTGCGATGGCCGCAGATCGGCCACAAAATGTTTCCGGCAACTTGTTGGACAACAGAATTTGTTCTCGGTGACGTATAACAAAGCATGGGAATCGTTCGAGCGGCGCTGGTCCAAACGAACTGGACCGGCGACAAAGAGTCGATGCTGAAGGCGCACGAGGCGTACGCGCGCCGGGCCGCCGCGCAGGGGGCCGCGGTGATCTGCTTCCAAGAGCTGTTCTACGGGCCTTATTTCTGCCAGCGGCAGGACACGGAATTCTATGACTACGCCGAATCCGTCCCGGGGCCGACCACGGAGCGATTCGCCGCGCTGGCGAAGGAATTGCGCCTGGTGATGATCCTGCCGGTGTACGAGCAGGAACAGCCGGGCCTGCTGTACAACACGGCCGCGGTGCTCGACGCCGACGGCAGCTATCTCGGTAAGTACCGCAAACACCACCTGCCGCACGTGCACGGGTTCTGGGAGAAGTTCTACTTCCGCCCGGGCAACCTCGGCTGGCCGGTGTTCGACACCGCGGTCGGCAGAGTCGGCGTGTACATCTGCTACGACCGGCACTTCCCGGAGGGCTGGCGCGCGCTGGCCCTGTCCGGGGCGGAGATCGTGTTCAACCCGTCGGCCACCTCGCGGGGTCTGTCCGGCTACCTCTGGAAACTGGAACAACCGGCGGCAGCGGTGGCCAACGAGTATTTCATCGGCGCCATCAACCGCGTCGGCGTCGAGGAGTACGGCGACGACGACTTCTACGGAACCAGCTACTTCGTCGACCCGGAAGGCAAGTTCGTCGGTGACGTCGCCTCCGACACCGACCCCGAGCTGGTCGTCCGCGATCTGGATATGGACCTGATCAAGGTGGTGCGCGATCGCTGGGCCTTCTACCGCGACCGCCGCCCCGACGCCTACGGGCCGCTGGTGGCCCCCTGAGACCGGGGAACGACATGGCGCGCACCTTCATCCACGGCGGCACGGTCGTCTCCGCCACCGGATCGCAGCCGCTCGACGTGCTCGTCGAGGGCGAGACCATCGTCGCCGTCCTCCAGCCGGGCTCCGCCGCGCTGGGCGCGGACCTCGCCGCCTCCGCCGATCGGGTGCTCGACGCGACCGGCAGATACGTCATCCCCGGCGGTGTGGACGGCCACACCCACATGCAGATGCCCTTCGGCGGGACCCGGGCCTCCGACACCTTCGAGACCGGCACCCGCGCCGCCGCCTGGGGCGGCACCACCACCATCGTCGACTTCGTCGTCCAGAAGCCGGGGGAGCGGGTGCAGGACACCCTGGCCGCCTGGCATGCGAAGGCCGCCGGACAGTGCGCGATCGACTACGGCTTCCATCAGATCATCGGTCAGGTCGACGACGAGTCCTTGAAGGGGATGAGCGAATTGGTGGCCGAGGGTGTCACCAGCTTCAAACTCTTCATGGCCTATCCGGGTGTC
Source organism: Nocardia gamkensis NBRC 108242 (assembly GCF_001612985.1). Classification (GTDB taxonomy): domain Bacteria; phylum Actinomycetota; class Actinomycetes; order Mycobacteriales; family Mycobacteriaceae; genus Nocardia; species Nocardia gamkensis. Next base: position 83,217 of record NZ_BDBM01000022.1, read on the forward strand.
TTCTACTCCACCGACGGCCAGATACTGCGCGCCATGCAATCCGCGGCCGAGCTGGGTGCGCTGCTGATGATGCACGCCGAGAACGGGATCGCCATCGATGTGCTGGTCGAGCAGGCGCTCGCGCGTGGGCAGACCGCGCCGTACTTCCACGGCACGACCAGACCGTGGCAGCTGGAGGAGGAGGCCACCCACCGCGCGATCATGCTGGCCGAGCTGACGGGCGTGCCGCTGTACGTGGTGCATGTGTCGGCCCGGCAGGCGCTGGCCCGGATCGCTGCCGCCCGCGACGCCGGACGCAACGTCTTCGGCGAGACCTGCCCGCAGTACCTGTACCTCTCGCTCGAAGACCAGCTGGGCGCAGCGGGTTTCGAGGGCGCGAAGTGGGTGTGCTCGACACCGCTGCGATCGAAGGCCGAGGGGCATCAGGACGAGCTGTGGCGTTATCTGCGCACCGGTGACGTCACGACCGTGGGCACCGACCACTGCCCGTTCTGCATGAAGGACCAGAAGGAGCTGGGTCTCGGCGACTTCAGCAAGATCCCCAACGGCATCGGCGGCGTCGAGCATCGGATGGACCTGATGTTCCAGGGCGTCCGGAGCGGGCGGATCTCGCTGGAACGCTGGGTCGAGGTCTGCTGCACCGCGCCGGCCCGGATGTTCGGCATGTACCCGCGCAAAGGAGTGATCAGCCCGGGGGCGGACGCCGACATCGTCATCTACGACCCCGACGGCCACACCAGCATCGGTCTCGGCAAGACCCACCACATGAACATGGACTACTCGGCCTACGAGGGATTCGAGATCGACGGCCACGTCGACACGGTGCTGTCCCGGGGCCGGGTGGTCGTGGACGGCGGCGGCTATCTCGGTCGCGCGGGACACGGCCGGTTCGTCAAGCGTGACCTCTCGCAGAACCTGATCTGACGCGCCTTTCGATCCTCGAAACGGAGAGTGCCGCATGGACATCGGTCTGGTGCTGCAATGCACGCCCCCGGCCTCGCGGGTGATCGAACTGGCCAGGCTCGCGGAGACGTACGGGTTCTCCCACGTCTGGACCTTCGACTCGCATCTGCTCTGGCAGGAGCCGTACGTCATCTACAGCCAGATCCTGGCCGCCACCCGCAAGGTGATGGTCGGTCCGATGGTGACCAACCCGTCCACCCGGGACTGGACGGTGACCGCGTCGACCTTCGCCACGCTCAACGAGATGTTCGGCAACCGCACACTGTGCGGGATCGGCCGCGGTGACTCGGCGGTGCGCACGCAAGGCGGGAAACCCGCCACCCTGGCAACGCTGCGGCAAGCGGTGGAGGTGATCCGGGAGCTGGGCAACGGGCGCAGCGCGCGAATCGATGACACGGTGGTCCGGCTGCCGTGGGCGGCCGACTCGCGGCTGGAGGTATGGGTAGCGGGCTACGGGCCACGTGCTCTCGACCTGACCGGCGCGGTCGCGGACGGCTTCATCCTGCAGCTGGCCGATCCGGACATCACCGCATGGACCATCGCGCGGGTGCGCGCGGCGGCCGAGCGCGCGGGCCGGGACCCGGCGGCGGTGCGGATCTGCGTCGCCGCGCCGGCTTACGTCACCGACGGGACGGATGCGGCGCTGGCGCACGCGCGCCGACAGTGCCGATGGTTCGGCGGGATGGTCGGCAACCACGTGGCGGAGATCGTCGCGAGATACGGGACGACGGGCGATATTCCAGCCGCCCTCACCGACTACGTCGAAGGCAGGCGAGGTTACGACTACAACCAGCACGGACGCGCGGACAACGTGCACGCCGAGTTCGTACCCGACGCCATCGTGGACCGCTTCTGCCTGCTGGGCACGCCCGACGACCAGCTGTCCCGGTTGCGCGGCCTCGCGGAACTCGGCGTGGACCAATTCGCCGTGTATCTCCAGCACGACGCGAAAACCGCGACCCTCCAGGCGTACGGTGAATCGGTGCTGCCTCGTCTCGCTCCCCTCGTGACCGCTACCCAGCCCACCGAAGGGAGCAACTAGCGTGGTCGATCACGTCTTCTACCCTTGGAGCGCGCAGGCCGAGCTGAACCCGGCTCCCATCACCGGGGCGTTCGGCTCCTACTTCTGGGACGACACGGGCAAGCGCTACCTGGACTTCTCCTCACAGCTGGTCAACGTGAACATCGGTCACCAGCACCCGGACATCGTCGCCGCGATCGTCGCCCAGGCACAGCGGTTGGCGACCATCTCGCCGACCGTCGCCAACGACGTACGCAGTGAACTGGCCCGGCTGATCGTCGAGCGGGCTCCGGGCGAGCTGAACCGGATCCTGTTCACCACGGGCGGCGCGGAGGCCGTCGAACACGCGGTGCGCCTGGCGCGAAGCTACACGGGGCGCACGAAAATGCTCGCGGCCTACCGCTCCTACCACGGCGGCACCGGGGTGGCGATCGGCCTCACCGGGGAACCGCGGCGCTGGGGCGCGGAGCCGACCAACGTCGACGTGGTGCGATTCTTCGGGCCCTACCCCTACCGATCGCCCTGGGGCACGGCCGGTCCCGAGGAGGAGACGGCCGCCGCGCTGGCGCACCTGCGGCAGGTGATCGAGCTGGAGGGTCCGCAGCACATCGCCGGGCTGATCCTGGAGACGGTGGTGGGCACCAACGGTGTGCTCGTCCCGCCGCCCGGTTACCTCGCGGGCGTGCGCGCGCTGTGCGACGAGTTCGGCATCGTCTACATCGCCGACGAGGTGATGGTCGGGTTCGGCCGGGTGGGTGAATGGTTCGCGGTGCAGGCGTTCGGTGTCGAGCCGGACATCATCACCTTCGCCAAGGGGGTGAACTCCGGCTATGTTCCGCTCGGGGGCGTACTCATGGCCGAACGCATCGCGCAGCGCTACGACCATGTGGTGTATCCGGGCGGCCTCACCTACGCGGGGCACCCCTTGGCCTGCGCGGCCGGCGTCGCTTCGATCGCGGTGTTCGAGCGTGAGGGAATTCTGGATCACGTGCGTTCGGTGGGCGCCGATGTGCTCGGAAAAGGCCTGCGTGAGCTGGCCGCTCGTCATCCGAGCGTCGGCGAGGTCCGTGGACTGGGGTTCTTCTGGGCGCTCGAGCTGGTTCGGGATCAGCGCAGCGGGGAACCGCTGATCCCGTTCGCGGCGACGGGCGCGGACGCCGAACCGATGCTCGCGGTCACCGCGGCGGCCAAGTCTCGCGGGCTGTGGCCGTTCAACGCGGGCAACCGTTTCCAGATCGCGCCGCCGCTCACCACGACGGCCGACGAACTGCGCACCGGCCTGGAGATCGTCGACGAAGTGCTCGACGTCGCCGACGGTTACGTCCGGAACTGACCCGCCCGCTCAGTGCGGCGTCAGTTCCACCACCACGCCGCCCTGCTGCCAGGTCTGGTAGATGTCGGCCTTGGAGGGCGAACCGTCGGCGGTGAAGCCGATGCCGTTGTATTTCGCGTTCTGCTTGTTGTCCCGTGCGACGATCTCGTAGAGCCGCAGCACGTCGGCCTCGGCGGTGTGGACGACCGGGACGAATGTGCGCGGTTCGGCGCCGAAGGAGCCCCGCACGGGATCACCCGCCCGCAGGTTCTTCACCCACGGACGCAGGGCGGTGCCGATCAGCAGGCTGTCACCGTGCCGGGTGTAGGCCAGCGGCACATCGTAGACCTTCCCGGACTTGCGTCCGACGACGTGCAGGACCATCAGCCGTTTGCCGACGACGCCGGATATGCCCGGCACGCGCAGCAGCGTCCGCACGACCCGATTCATCAGGACCTGGTACGACGGGATGGGTTCGGGACCGGACGTGGTCGGTGTGCCGTAAGGGTTTTCGGACGACGCGTGCTCACTCATGCTCCCAGTATCGGAGTACGCGCCGCACTTCGCGGGACGACGTCCGAGATCCGCGAATGGGCACCGGATGGCGGCGGCGGTCGCCCTCGGTACCCTCCGTGTATGACTTCCGGGCAAACAGAGATCTGGCACAACCCGCGGTGCAGCAAGAGCCGCAACGCCACCGCGTTCCTGGACGAGGCCGGTGTCGACTACACCGTGCGGAAGTATCTGGACCAGCCGCCGACTGCCGCCGAGCTGCATGAGGTGCTGCGGCGGCTGGGCGCCGAGCCGTGGGACATCACCCGCACCGGCGAGCAGACCGCCAAGGATCTCGGCATGGCGAGTTGGACGCGGACCGCCGCCGACCGCGACCGCTGGATCGAAGCACTGGTCGAACATCCGGGACTGATCCAGCGACCGATCGTGCTGACCGCCGACGGCGGGGCGGCCGTGGCCCGCGACGACGCCGCGCTGCGCGACCTGCTCTGACGGCCGTGCCCGCGGGGCAGGCCCCAGCGGTAGGGTCGGCGGGCATGAAGGTACAACTGCGCCACAGCCCGGCCGCCGCCATCGCGCGCTGCTTCCTCGCGGGCGGCGAGCCGATGCGGGTCGAGAGCGGTGCCATGGTGGCCCATTCGGCGGGAGTGACGTTGCAGGCCAAGGCCGAGGGCGGCATCCTGGCCGGGTTGAAGCGGTCGGTGCTGGCCGGGGAATCGTTCTTCGTCTCGACGTTCACCGCGCCGCCGCAGGGCGGCTGGGTCGACGTGGCCCCCGCGCTTCCCGGTGACGTGCTCAATCTGCAGATCGCCCCGGACCGGCCGTTCTTCATCAGCCGCGGGGGCTGGATCGCCAACTCGCACAGCGTGCAGGTGGAGAGCAAGTGGGGCGGTTTCGCCAACCTGTTCGGCGGCGAAGGCGGGTTCGGCCTGCGCGCGCACGGCGAAGGCGAGATCGTGGTGGGCGTGTTCGGTGCGATCGATGTGATCGACTTGCAGCCGGGCGAGCCGATCACGATCGACACCGGGCATGTGGTCGCCTACGACCTGGCGATGAATTTCACCATCCGGCGGGCGGTTTCGGGTCGATCGATCCAGTCGTTGAAGTCCGGCGAGGGCTTCGTCTTCGACTTCACCGGCCCCGGCCGGGTGCTGCTGCAGACACGCAATCCCGGCGCGTTCGCCGCCTGGGCCGGGTCGGCCGCGTCGCCCAGCTGATCACGGTGTCGTCCTGCCACTACCCGGCGCTCGCCAGCAGGTCCCCGATCAGCAGGCGGGTGTCGGGGACGAACGGCCAGTCCGGATCGACCAGACGCGCGCGCAACTCGGCGTCGGTCCACCACCATCCGTCGGCGATCTCGTCGGGTTGGTGACGGACGGGACCGTCGTAGCGCAGTTCGTACGCATACAGGTGGCATCGCATCGGCCGGCCGTCCCATTCGCCGTCCCAGGAGACCCGCGCCAGCGGCTCCGGGGACAGCTGGGCGGGGTCCGGCGTCACACCCAATTCCTCGGCCAATTCCCGCAGGGCGGTCTCGTGCGGCGCTTCGCCCGGCGCGACCACACCACCGGCCAGGCAATCGTGCATGCCCGCGAAAACGAGCTTGGTGTGGGTGCGACGGTGCACGTAGACGCGCTCGCCGTCACCGGACCGCAGGAGCACACCGGCGCTGGCGTGCCACAATCCCTCGCGATAGACCGTGGCCCGCTCGGCCTCGCCGACCGGATTACCCGCCCGGTCGTAGACCGCGATCGACTCGGCCCTCGGATCTCCGGCGTGGGGCGACGCACGATGCGGAGCGGACATGGGGTCGAGGGTAACGTGAACACCGCACGCCACAGGGAGAGAGGATCGCCGCCCATGGTGCTTCCACACGCACTGGCGAATTTCAACCGGCATGTCACCAATCCGACCGCGGGCCTGGTCGCGGGCCGCGCCCCCGGCTTCGGCATCGTGCTGCACAAGGGCCGGAAATCGGGACGGTCCTATCGCACCCCGGTCATGGTCTTCGAGCAGGACGGCGCGTACCGGATCGCGCTGACGTACGGCCGGAATGTCGACTGGGTCAAGAACATCAGCGCGGCGGGCACATTCGCGCTGGAAACCCGCGGTCACCTCGTCGAACTGACCGATCCGGTAGTGCGGCGCGACCCCTCCGCGGCGTGGGCGCCGGTGGGGGTCCGGCAGGTGCTGAAGACGATCTCGGCGGACTATTACGTCGAGTCCCGTCCGGTGGGGTGAAGGCCGCCGTCAGGCGGGGGCGCCACCGCGAAGCCAGTCGGCCCACGGGATGCTCCAATCGCCGTTGTGCCAGATGTCGAGGGGGTCGCCGCCGGTGTTACGGACCTCGACCACATCGCCGGGGATGACGAAGTCGTAGAACCACGCGGCGTCGGCAGGGGAGATGTTCAGGCAGCCGTGTGAGACGTTGGTATTGCCTTGGGCCCACATGCTCGCGGCCAATTCGTGCACGAAGATTCCGTCGTGGCTGATGCGGACCGCGTGGTTGATGCTCGTGCGGTAGCCGAGCGCGGAGCCGGTGGGCAGGCCGTAGCTGGCGGAGTCCATGATCACCGGATCGTTCTGGTCCAGCACGGTGTAGATACCCGGGCGAGTCCAGAACGACATGACTGTGCCGCCGACGACCGCGGTGCCGCCCATGCCCATCGAGGTGGGCATGGTGCGCACGAGATTTCCGTTGTCGAAGACCTCGATCTGTTTGGTCTCGTCGTCGGCGATCGCGATGTGCGCGGGCCCGATATTCACCGAAACCCGTTGATCGCGCGCGCCGTAGCGGCCATCGCCCAGCGCGCGGCCGAAGAGTTCGGCCGCGATCGTGATCCTGGTGCCCGGGGCGTGATAGTGCTCCGGCCGCCAGTGTGCGTTCTGATCGTCGAGCCAGTACCACGCGCCGGCGACGGCCGGCTCGGTGATGACCTTCAGGTGGCGTTCCACGGCGGCCCGGTCCACGGGTTCGCCGAAATGGGCGACGAGCACGAAACCTACTCCGTAGCTGTCGTTTTCGGTCAGATCGACGAGATTGGCGGAGCGCAGGGAGACGTCGATGAGCTGGCGCGGTGCCACCGTGGTGCAGGTTGCGGTCGCGGTGACGTCGCCGGTCTCACCGTGAGCGACGGCTTTCGCGGTGTAGGTGTGTCCGTAGCCGAGTGGTTCGGCGGTGGTCCAGGACCGATGATCGGGTGCCGGTACGCCCGGCAGCGATCTGCCCGTTTCATCGGTCCATTCGACCGACCGCAGCGTCCCGTCGGTGATGGTGATCGTGCCGGGACTGCGTGCTTCGACATCGTGTGCGCCGGGTGCGGGATCGAACCGGATCGTGGCGGGTACGGGAGGTGGCGCGAGTTCTCGCGTCCACCCCCATCCGGCCAGGGCGAGGCCGCCCGCACCGGCGAAGCCGATCAGCAGCCGACGACGTGCCAATGCCACCGTCTATCTCCCTTCTCCGGGGTGCTGGGCCGACCTCTGTCCGTCAGCATGCGGCAGCTGAGCCCCACCAGGGATACCGACGCCCAGCATCTCCACCGATCCGCCGCACAACCGATACCGTTCCTCGATCGATCCGGGTTCGCGTAAGACGCTCGACGGTGATCTGCCAGGACCTGGATCGGATGTTCGCGCCGACTCCACTCACCGGCGGCCTGCTCGGCCACCTCGGGCACCCCCATTGCGAGTCCGTTGCCCTCGGCCACGTGCTCGCAGCACCGCGCCGGCGGCACTCCACGGGCGGGCGACTCTGCCCCATCGCCGGTGACGGCAGCAGCTGGTCGGCGCCGGTGGCGAGACGGTGGCTGCTGGATCGTCGCGCCCCCGCGACGGAGAAGAACGATGGGCGAGTAGGGGCGAGCGCGAGCCGATCGCGGGACGGAAGAGTTACGCGTCCGCAGCCGGTTCGTCGGTGCGGCTCAGCACCGAGGGCGGCAGACCGAAAGTCCGGCGGCAGGTGCGGGTGAGGTCCGCGCCGTCGGAGAAACCCGCGGCGTGCGCGGCGGTCGTGAGGTCGTCCCCGGCCAGTGCGCGGGTCCGCGCGATGTGCAGCCGCAGCCAGACGATGTAGCGGCGCAACGGGATGCCCATCTGCTCGGTGAACAGATGGGAGAGCCGGGGCGCCGGAATGCCGAGTTGGCGAGCGACGTCCGAGCCGCGCACCGAGCCCGTGCGCACCAGAGCGGGCAGCAGTTGCAGGGCCGCCGTGATCACCGCGTGCCGCTCGCCCGCGCCGGACGCTCCGTCCTGCGGCAGCAGTTCGTCGACGACGGCGGTGACCTGCGCGGTCAGATCGCCGCTACCGGCCGTGATGCCCAGGGTGTCGGTGCTGTCGGCCCAGCCGTTGAGATGGGCTCTGCGGTCCGCCGCCGCACCGGCCGCGGTCTCGGGATCGAGGTAGACGGCCGTGCCGTGCGCGGCGCCCACGTCGATGCGGTGGGGCGCGTCGGTCGGCACGATGACGTGGGTGCCCTGCCTGCGGACGCCGCTGCCGTCCACCACCACGATCGGAGTGCTCGCGGCGACGATCTGCACCGCGTGGTGCGCGTGCAACTCCGTCGGACCGATCGATCCGGCGAAAGCCAAGACCCCGGGCCGCAGCAGCGCGACACCCGCCTGCGATGGTTCGTCCGCTGCGCCCACAGGCGACATCGAGAAGCCGTTGGTGACCAGAGCCTTCATCATGGGATGCTCCCGGCTGAGACACTCGCGCTGAATCCTGGGATGAGCGTATCGGTTTCGCGCGGGCGGTATTCCCGATTCCTCCGATTACCACCTGTCGCCGGGATCGGGCTCGCGGTGCCGCCGACCCGGCCCGCCGATCACCACCCGGACGGCCTCACGACCGGATTCCGGCATCGATCATGAGTTCGCTACTCGATTGCTCGCAGCGAAAGTCCGTCGGTCAGTTCTCGGTCACCTCGACGCCGCGCCAGAACGCGACATAGTCCTTGATCTGCGCCGCCTTGGTCTTCGGCTCCGCGTAGTACCAGGCGGCATCGGTATTGGAGTCTCCGTCGACCACCACCGTGTAGTAGCTGGCGGTGCCCTTCCACGGGCAGTAGGTGTGCGTATCGGAGGGCTGGAAGAACTCCGGCCGGATGGAGTCCGGCGGGAAGTAGTGGTTGCCCTCGATGAGGATGGTGTCGTTGCTGGTCGCCAGGACGCGGCCGTGCCAAGTTGCCGTTGCCATCCTTCGATTCTGCCCCGATCCCGTGGGTGGTGCGGCGTCCGAACAGGCCGGGCCGAGGCCAGGCGGTCACATGGGACGATCGGGCCGCAACGCGGGCCGGTGCAGCTCGACGGCCAATGCCACGAGTTCGCTCAGGTGCTCGCCGTCGGATTCGGCCCGCCGCATCGCCTCGGCGACCGGAAAAGTGCGCACCTCGAGGATCTGCTCGGCGTCGTCGGGATTGGTCGGCGCGGAATCGAGCACCACGTCGGCGGTGCACCAGAGCCACGCCTTGTGCGGATGGGGCTGCCACTCGCGATGCGGCGCGGCGCTGTTGCTCGTCGCGTGGTGGGCGCCGAACCATGCGATCGGTCCGAGCGGGCACGCTCCCGCCTCCTCGAGCAGTTCGCGGCGTACACAGGCGTCGATCGACTCGCCGCGTTCCCTGGTGCCGCCGGGAATCAGCCAGACGTCGCGATCGTCGCGGCACAGGACGATCTCGTCGCCGACGAAGCAGACCACGTGGATGTTGGTGACCAGCTCGTCGGACGGGAGCGTGGTGGAGAACCGCACATCCAGATCACCCCATGCCCAGTGAGCGGGGGTGTGCAGCAAGGGGTAGCGATCGGCGAGCGTCACAGTAAGACGGTAACGGCAGCCGAGCGCCGCGTCCGGCCCTCTCGTCCGCGCCCCGGTGCGACAAGCCCGGTGGCGCAGCCGAGTTCGGCGCCGAGCCGGTCGGCATGGTCAGGCCCGCGGGCGTTCGCGGCGTTCCCGGGCCAGCGTCCGGTAGCTCACGTTCCAGAACCACTCCACCGGCCCTCGCTCGAAGCGGCGTAACCACAGGTGCGCTCCGCTCGCGATGATCACCGCCACCAGCAGGTAGACACCGATGGTGAACGGGACGCGGTCGCCGGGTGAGACGCGGGCGGCGAGTCCGAAACCCCAGCCGTAGCAGAGCATCGATGCCACCAGGTTCTGCAGGATGTAGCAGCTGAGCGCGGTGCGGCCGATCTCGGTGAGGCGCCGCCCGGCGAACCCGGCCACGGGACGCCGCAGGTACCACTCGGCGACCGCCGCCAGAATGCCGAGACCGACGAACGGGGCGCTGCCGTAACGGGTGAACAGGATGAGGTCGCCACCGCCGATGAGGCCGACGGCCGAGTCGATCGGCGCAGCCACGCCGAACCCGAGGATCATCAGCCGCTTCCGGATCCGCCGACCTTCCGGGCCGAACACCCCGGCCCGGAACAGCCGGGCTCCGGTCAGGAACAGCGCGACCGACATCGCGAAGACGAAGACCGCCTCCACCCGGAACAACCCGGCGTGGCCGAGCCGGAACATCGCGAGATCCCAGAACGAGCCCTCCGCGTACGGATTCGGGTCCAGCGCGGGACGTGCGGCCGCATCTCGGCGCGGTGCGAACACCAGAGCCAGCGCGATGAGCGTCAACAGCGACGCGTGCACGGCCGCCGCGCCGACCAGCCAGCGCCGCTGCGCACGCTCGCCGGTGGCGAGCACGAACGCGACGACGAGGCCGGTCACCGCGTAACCCATCAGGACGTCGAACTCGGCGACGAAGACGAAATTGAGCAGACCGTCCAGCAGCAGGAGTCCCGCGCGCCAGGGGTACTTGCCCGGCCAGCGGCGCCCGGCCGTCGTCGCGGAGCGCTGCTGGATGGCCAGGCCGATGCCGAACATGACGGTGAGCAGCCCGAGGAACTTGCCCTGCGCCGCCTGTTGGAGCACGCGCTCGGTCCACGTCCATCCGCCGGCCTGCCCGCCCAGGTCGTGCAGGTAGCCGACCAACCCCTGCGGGTTGGTCATGATCCAGATGTTGGTGCCGAGGGTGCCCAGAATCGCGATCCCGCGTAGCACGTCCAATGCGACCAGCCGGGTGCGGGCGGGCGCCGATCGGCGCTGTTCGGTGCTCTCCGCGCGGCGGTCGGCGATCGATTCGGACATGTCCCGACTATCGCGCCGACCTGCGCCGCGACGAGTCCTCCGGAAGTACCACCTGCGGTATGACATTGGACTCCGCCGGTCGCGACCGGTTGCGCCGGGTGCGTCGCATAGGCTCGACAGCATGCAGCGCATCATCGGAATAGAGGTCGAATACGGCATCTCGACCCCGACCGAGCCGTCGGCCAACCCGATCCTCACCTCGACCCAGGCGGTCTTGGCCTACGCCGCGGCGGAGGGCGTGCCGCGCGCGAAGCGCACCCGCTGGGACTACGAGGTGGAGTCGCCGCTGCGCGACGCGCGCGGATTCGACCTGAGCCGGATGAACGGGCCCGCGCCGGTGATCGACGCCGACGAGGTGGGTGCCGCCAACATGATCCTCACCAACGGCGCCCGGCTCTACGTAGACCACGCCCACCCGGAATACTCCGCGCCCGAGGTCACCGACCCGCTGGACGCGGTGATCTGGGACAAGGCGGGCGAGCGGGTGATGGAGGCCGCCGCGCGGCACGCCTCGAGCGTGCCGGGGGCCCCGCGGCTGCAGCTGTACAAGAACAACGTCGACGGCAAGGGCGCCTCCTACGGCACCCACGAGAACTACCTGATGAGCCGGGACACCCCGTTCAACCAGATCATCGTCGGGCTCACCCCGTTCTTCGTGTCCCGGCAGGTGGTGTGTGGCTCCGGCCGGGTCGGCATCGGCCAATCCGGCGACCACGCGGGCTTCCAGCTGTCCCAGCGCTCGGACTACATCGAGGTCGAGGTCGGCCTGGAGACCACGCTCAAGCGGGGCATCATCAACACCCGCGACGAACCGCACGCCGATGCCGACAAGTACCGCAGACTGCACGTCATCATCGGGGACGCCAACCTGGCCGAGATGTCGACCTACCTCAAGGTCGGCACCACCGCCCTGGTCCTCGACCTGATCGAGGCGGGCGAGGACCTCTCGGACCTGCAATTGGCGCGCCCGGTCACCGCGGTGCACACGATCAGTCACGACCCCACGCTGCGGGCGACCGTCGCGCTCGCCGACGGCCGCGAGCTGACCGGCCTCGCGTTGCAGCGCGTCTACCTGGACCGGGTGGTGAAATTCGTCGATCGCACCGGCAACGACGACAAGCGCGTCCAGGACATCATCGAGAACTGGGCGATGGTGCTCGACCTGCTCGAACGCGATCCGATGGAGTGTGCCAACCTGCTCGACTGGCCCGCCAAGCTGCGCCTGCTCGAGGGCATGCGCAGCCGGGAGGGTCTCGGCTGGGCGGCCCCCAAGCTGCACCTGATGGACCTGCAGTACTCCGACGTGCGCCTGGACAAGGGCCTCTACAACCGTCTGGTCGCCCGCGGCTCGATGAAGCGCCTGATCAACGAGCAACAGGTCCTCGACGCCATGACCAACCCGCCCACCGACACCCGCGCCTACTTCCGCGGCGAATGCCTGCGCCGCTTCGGCGCCGACATCGCGGCGGCCAGCTGGGACTCGGTGATCTTCGACCTGGGCGGCGACTCCCTGGTCCGCATCCCCACCCTGGAACCCCGCCGCGGCACCAAGGCCCACGTCGGCAAGCTCCTCGACGGCGTGACCACGGCCGCCGACCTGGTCGAACAGCTCACGACGTAATCTTCGGCAGCGCGTGTCCCGGCCATCCCGCGGGTCGGCCGGGCTACGCGTGTTCGGCGACGCCGGGGACGCTCGGGAGATCGGCGATGCTGCCCAGTTCGTAGACCGAGGCGTCGTACTCGACCGCGGGCCCCGCGTCGGGCGGTCGCGCTACGGGGTGCCGCTCGCGAATCTTCGGCGAACGCGTTGCCCGCGCACCGGCAAAGGCTGCGAGACACGATGCTCGGCGGGCCTGTACACCGGTCGGCGTGAAGTTGTGGTCGCGGTCGTAGTCCGGCAGGTTCGGCGCCGTCGCGCTGAGATTCGATGGCCGACCGATTCACTCGACCGATTCACTAGTGCGCTACGCCACCACCAGCTCAGCCCCAGGTTTCGAGCGAAGCGAGACCGAGCATGTTCCGTTCGCGGCCCGGCTCGCGTCCGAGTGGCCACCGCGTAGGCGACGAAGGAGCAAGCGGTGGCCACTCGGACGCGAGCCACAAGGGGGCCGCGAACACGCAGCGCCGCAGGTGCTGCAAACAAACACCGCCCGCGAACACGCCGCGCCCGCGCGGCCGATGACAGGGCAAAATAGGCACACTGTCGGTGCTGGTAGGTAGTGTTGAGGAACGAGCACGGACAATGCTCATGATCGGGATCGTGCTCACGATGGGTCCCGGTCATGGTGAGGACAGAGGAGGTCGGCTGCCATGGCACAAGAGCAGACCAAGCGCGCCGGGGGTGGCGACGAGGACGAGGGCCCGGACGGTGTGGATGCCGCCGGTCAGGAGCGCCGCGAGAAGCTGGCGGAGGAAACCGACGACCTGCTCGACGAGATCGATGACGTGCTCGAGGAGAACGCCGAGGACTTCGTCCGCGCGTACGTGCAGAAAGGTGGCCAGTGACAGTCGGTGACCCCTCGCGTCTCCACCTGGGGTACGCCCTCTCTTCCTTCTCCGACTATCTCCGTATGCATGCTCCGGACCTGTTGCCTGCCACCAGGTTCGGACAGGGTGCCGCCGGAATATCCGGCGGCACTTCCGCGAAGGAGATAGCCCCGCACGGCACCACCATCGTCGCGGTGAGTTACCGCGGCGGTGTGCTGATCGCCGGTGACCGGCGAGCGACGCAGGGGAACCTGCTGGCCAGCCGAGACATCGAAAAGGTCTACATCACCGACAGCTATTCCGCCGCAGGCATCGCGGGCACCGCGGGCATGGCGGTGGAGATGGTGCGGATCTTCGCGGTGGAGCTGGAGCACTACGAGAAGCTCGAGGGCGTGCCGCTGACCTTCGACGGCAAAGCCAACAAGCTGTCGAAGATGGTGCGCGAGAATTTGCCCGCGGCCCTGCAGGGTCTGGCGGTGGTGCCGATGCTGGTCGGTTACGACCTGGGCGCCACCGACCCGGACAAGGCGGGTCGCATCGTGTCGTTCGATGTGGTGGGTGGACGCAGCGAGGAGCGTTTCGGGTACGCCGCGGTCGGTTCCGGCTCGGTGTTCGCGAAGTCCGCGCTGAAGAAGTTGTACGCCAAGGGAATCGATCAGGATCGCGCGCTGCGCATCGCCGTCGAGTCGTTGTACGACGCGGCCGACGACGATACCGCGACGGGTGGCCCGGATCTGGTGCGCGGCATCTTCCCGACGGCGATCGTGATCGATGAGGAGGGTGCGGTCGAGGTGACCGAGTCGCGGCTCGCGGAGATCACTCGCGGAATCGTCGCCGACCGTGAGGCCGCCGAAGAAGGGACCGCCTGAGCATGACGTTGCCGTACTACGCGTCGGCCGAGCAGATCATGCGCGACAAGACCGAACTGGCCCGCAAGGGCATCGGTCGGGGGCGCAGCGTCGTGGTGCTGACGTACGAGAAGGGTGTGCTGTTCGTCGCGGAGAATCCGTCCACGACACTGCACAAGGTGAGTGAGCTGTACGACCGCATCGGGTTCGCCGCGGTCGGCAAATACAACGAGTTCGAGAATCTGCGCAGGGGCGGCATCCTGCAGGCCGATATCCGCGGGTATCAGTACGATCGCCGCGATGTGACCGGTCGTGCGCTGGCCAACGCCTACGCGCAGGCCCTCGGATCCATCTTCACCGATCAGCTCAAGCCTTACGAGGTGGAGATCTGTGTGGCGGAGGTGGGCTATCCGGAGCAGGCGCCGCAGTCGGTGCTTTACCGGATCACCTTCGACGGATCGATCGTGGACGAGCGGGAGTACGTGGTGATGGGCGGCACGACCGAGCCGATCGTCACCGCCTTGAAGTCGTCCTACCAGCCGGGTCTGGACCTGGCCTCCGCGGTCGGCGTCGCGGTGCGCGCGCTGCAGGCGGGCGTGCCGGAGGGCACCGAGAAGGAGAAGCGGGTCCTGGGCGTGAACACGCTCGAGGTCGCGACCCTGGAGCAGGCGCGTCCGCGCCGGGCGTTCCGGCGGGTCGCGGATGCCGCCCTGGAGCGGCTGCTCAGCCCGGCGGAGGCGACCGATGCGTCCGAGAAGGAAGCGGAGCCCTCGGCGAAGGACAACCCGCCGGCGGAGTGATCGGCTCGGGCCGACGAGCTCGGCGGCCCGCGAACGATACCTCGTTCGCGGGCCGCGTCGGCATGTCCGCAGCCGGTGTCGAGGTGGGCATCCTTCGGTCGAAGCGGCGTTTCGTCCGGGCAAATTCCGACAAAGCGGGCCAAATCGTTGTGAAGACGTATGCATACGGGTTGTTCGGTGCACCCCGCAAGTCCCGCACATGGCTGTACTGTCGATGGTGTGCAGCGACGAATTATGGGGATCGAGACCGAGTTCGGTGTGACATGCACCTTCCACGGTCACCGTCGACTGTCCCCCGACGAGGTGGCCCGGTATCTGTTCCGCCGGGTGGTGTCCTGGGGCCGTAGCTCGAACGTGTTCCTCCGCAACGGTGCTCGGCTCTACCTCGATGTCGGGTCCCACCCGGAGTACGCGACCGCGGAGTGCGACAACCTGGCGCAACTGGTGACCCACGACCGTGCGGGCGAGCGGGTCCTCGAAGAGTTGCTGATCGACGCCGAGCAGCGTCTGGCCGAAGAAGGCATCGGCGGCGACATCTACTTGTTCAAGAACAACACCGACTCCGCGGGCAACTCCTACGGCTGCCACGAGAACTTCCTGGTGGTTCGCGCGGGCGAGTTCTCTCGGATCTCGGACGTGCTGCTGCCGTTCCTGGTCACCCGCCAGCTGATCTGCGGCGCGGGCAAGGTGCTGCAGACCCCGAAGGCGGCCACATTCTGCCTGTCGCAGCGTGCCGAGCACATCTGGGAGGGCGTCTCCTCGGCGACCACCCGCTCGCGGCCGATCATCAACACTCGCGACGAGCCGCACGCCGACGCGGAGAAATACCGCCGCCTGCACGTGATCGTGGGCGACTCCAACATGTCCGAGACCACCACCATGCTCAAGGTCGGCACGGCCGCCCTGGTGCTGGAGATGATCGAGGCGGGCGTCTCGTTCCGCGACTTCGCCCTGGACAACCCGATCCGTGCGATCCGCGAGGTCAGCCACGACCTGACCGGTCGCCGTCCGGTGCGCCTGGCCGGTGGACGGCAGGCCAGCGCCTTGGACATCCAGCGCGAGTACTACGCCCGCGCCGTGGAGCATCTGCGCAATCGGGACCGCGATCCCCAGATCGACCAGGTGGTCGACCTGTGGGGCCGCACCCTGGACGCGGTCGAGGCGCAGGACTTCGCGAAGGTGGACACCGAGATCGATTGGGTGATCAAGCGCAAGTTGTTCCAGCGCTACCAGGACCGGTACGGCATGGAGCTGTCCGATCCCAAGATCGCCCAGCTGGATCTGGCCTACCACGACATCAAGCGCGGGCGCGGCGTCTTCGACCTGCTGCAGCGCAAGGGTCTGGCCAAGCGCGTCACCGAGGACGAGGCCGTGGACGCGGCGGTGGACACTCCGCCGCAGACCACCAGGGCCAAGTTGCGCGGTGACTTCATCACCGCCGCGCAGGAGGCGGGCCGCGACTTCACCGTCGACTGGGTGCACCTCAAGCTGAACGACCAGGCGCAGCGCACCGTGCTGTGCAAGGACCCGTTCCGCTCGGTGGACGAGCGCGTCGATCGCCTGATCGCGTCCATGTGACCGGGCGGGCATGATCATCGCCTTCTCCGTCACACCGCTCGGGACCGGCGTCGATGTCGGGCGCGCGGTCGCCGAAGCGGTCCGCGTGGTGCGCGCCAGCGGACTGCCCAACCACACCGATGCCATGTTCACCACCGTCGAGGGCGAGTGGGACGAGGTGATGGCCGTGGTGAAACAGGCGACCGATGCCATCCTCGCCGTAGCGCCACGGTGCAGCCTGGTGCTGAAGGCCGATATCCGGCCCGGCGTGACCGATGCGATCACCACCAAGGTGGAGAAGGTCGAGCGATACCTGGCCGGGGGCTGACAGCGGTTTCGTCCGGCACACTGTCCCTGGCGCTGTGAACCGTCGACGTCGCGGCCGAAACAACGCCGAATCGCGCGCCGCCGCGCGGTCTCGCGGGTGCGCAGATTACCCTCTATCGGGTGGCGATATCCAAGGTCGAGCGGCTGATGAATCTGGTCATCGCGCTGCTGTCGACCCGGCAGTTCCTGACCGCTGAGCGGATCCGGGACAGTGTGGCCGGATACGAGGACTCCGCCAGTGACGAAGCGTTCAGCCGGATGTTCGAGCGGGACAAGAACGAACTGCGCGATCTGGGCATTCCGCTGGAAGTCGGCCCGGTGAGCCGGTACTCGACGATCGAGGGTTACCGGATCAACCGCGACGCCTACGAGCTACCCGACATCGACCTGACCGACCAGGAGGCCGCCGCGGTCGCGGTGGCCGTGCAGATGTGGGAATCGCCCGAGCTGGCCGCGGCCGCGGAGGGCGCGCTGCTCAAGCTGCGCGCCGCGGGCATTCACGTGGAGACCGACGTCGCGGTGGCCTCCGTGCCCGCCGTTCCCGCTCGCACCCGAGGCTCGGAACCGGTGCTCGGGAAGCTCTTGGCCGCGATCGATGCCGGTCAGGCGGTGCGGTTCGAACACCGCGGCGCGATCAACGCCCCCTATCTGATGCGCGATGTGGAGCCGTGGGGCGTCGTCACCCATCGGGGCCGCTGGTACTTGGTCGGGCACGACCGTGACCGGGACGCGGTGCGCAGCTTCCGGCTGTCGCGCATCGGTGACCAGGTGACCGCGTACGGCGCGCGCAATGTGGTCCGCAAGCCCGCGGGCGTGGATCTGCGTGCCATCGTCGACCAGGTCACCAGCACCTCGCCGGTCAGCGGGTCGGCGACGGTCTGGGTCGCCGAGGGCCGGGGACGTGAGCTGCGCAGGATCGGGCAGGTCGTCGGCGAGCGCACCGTGGGCGGCCGCGCGGGTTCGGTGGTGGAGCTGCCGGTGCGATCGCGAGACTGGCTGGCTCGGCTCATCACCGGCCTCGGCCCGGACGCGGTGGTGCTGGCTCCCGAGTCGCTCCGCGCCGATGTCATCGCGCGGTTGCGTTCGGTGTTCGACCGGACGGAGGTGCGGGCATGAGCTCGCGGCTCTCGGTGCGGCTTTCCAGGCTGCTGAACATGATCCCGTACTTCATCGCCCACCCCGGCATCAGCGCCGCCGAGGCCGCCGCCGACCTGGGCGTCACCACCAAGCAACTGATGAGCGACCTCAACCAGCTCTGGATGTGCGGGCTGCCCGGCTACGGTCCGGGTGACCTGATCGATCTGTCGTTCTCCGAGGAGAGCATCGAGGTCACCTTCTCCGCAGGGATCGACCGGCCGTTGCGGCTGACCTCCACCGAAGCGACCGCGCTGCTGGTCGCGCTGCGCTCGATCGTCGACATGCCCGGCATGGTGGACCCCACCGCGGCGCACGCGGCCATCGCGAAGATCGAATCGGCGATCGCGGGCGGCGCGTCCACCGACGCCGACGGGCGATTCCCGACGCCGCCGCAGGAGGCGCCCACGGTGGCGGCCGTGCGCTCGGCGCTGGCGCTCGGCCGGGCGCTGCGGCTGGTGTACTACTCCGCCAGCCGCGACGTGGTGTCCGAACGCATCGTCGACCCGATTCGCATCGTTCTCGTGGACGACAACAGCTACCTGCAAGCCTGGTGCAGGCAGGCCGAGGGAGTGCGGCTGTTCCGCTTCGACCGGATCGAGGCCGCGACCGAGTTGGACGAACTCGCCCGGCCGCCGAAGCATGCCACCGAGGCGACGGCGGGCCTGGACCTGTTCCAGGACGATCCGGCGGTGCCCTTAGCGCGTTTACGAATCCACGCCGACTACGCCTGGGTTCTCGATCAGTACCCGATGCACCGGCTGGCGGTGCATCCCGACGGCAGCTTGGAGGCGACCATGCGGTTCGCCACGCTGGACTGGATGGCCCGCCTGCTGCTCGGTTTCGGGGCGGGCGTCACCGTCCTCGGGCCACCGGAGCTGGTCGCGGCGGTGCGCGAGCGGTCCAACGCCGCGCTGGCCGCCTACGAGGAAGCCGGATTCCTGGGGGCTCGATGAGAGACGAAGAGGCCCTACCGGCATGAACAGTCGTGTGCTGGTAGTAGGCGCGGGCAGCATCGGCAACTTCGTCGGCGGCAAACTCGGCGTGGCGGGCGCGGAGGTCACCCTGGTCGGCCGCAGACGGGTGCTCGACGAACTCGGCTCGTCCGGGCTCCGGCTCACCGACCTCGACGGCGGTGACGAGGCGTTACCCGCGGACCGATTCCACCGCGCCACCGAACCGGATGACGTCGGATCGGCCGATCTGGTGCTGGTCACGGTGAAATCGGCGGCGACAGCGGCGGCGGTGCGCGATCTCGCGGGCAAGATCAGGCCGGGCACCGTGGTGCTCAGCCTGCAGAACGGTATCGGCAACGACTCGGTGATCCGCGAGATCCTGCCGCATTGCGTGGTGCTGGCAGGCATGGTGATGTTCAATGTCGTGCACCATCCCGGCGGCCGTTTCCATCGCGGCACCGAGGGCGGGCTCGCGGTGCAGGACGACCCGGCGCTGGCATCGTACCTGGACGTGTTCGAGCGGGCGGGACTCGGCTTGCGGCGGTATCCCGACCTGCGCCCGGTGCAGTGGGCGAAGCTCCTGCTCAATCTCAACAACCCGATCAACGCGCTGTCGGGGCGCCCGCTGCGGGAGGAGCTCGCCGAGCGGGACTACCGTCGCTGTCTCGCGCTGACGCAGCGCGAAGCGCTCGCGGCGATGAACAAGGCGCGAATTCGCCCCGCCCGGCTGACTCCGCTGCCGCCCCGGGTGATGGCGACACTGCTGACCGTCCCCGACGGCCTGTTCCAGCGGCTGGCCGGACAGGTGCTGGCCATCGATCCGATGGCGCGTTCGTCCATGGCGGACGACCTGGAACTGGGCCGTAAGACCGAAATCTCCTGGTTGTGCGGAGAAATCGTGGGACTGGGCGCGATGGTCGGGATGCCGACACCGGTGAATCAGCGGCTGATCGAATTGATCGTCGCCGCCGAACAGGGCGGCAGGCGCGCGTGGACCGGCCGGGAATTGCTCGGCCAGTTGCGGGCCGCCGCGGCGGGCGCCGTGCCCGGACGCGGGGCGAACGAGCAGTGACGGCAGCGTTCGCGCACGTCACGGTCCGGTAGCATCGAGGCATCACAGTCTTGGGAGGTAGATCATGGGCAGTCTGAGCATCTGGCACTGGCTGATCATTGCGGTGGTTTTCGTGATGTTCTTCGGCGCGAAGCGGATGCCCGACGCGGCCCGCAGCCTGGGCCGGTCGTTGCGCATCTTCAAGAGCGAGGTCAGTCAGATGCAGCACGAGAGCAACGCGTCCGACAGCGGCGCGCCGGCTCAGCAGCCCGCACCGCAGCTGCCCGCCGCGCAGCAGTCGCCGCAGGCCACCGAGCCCCGTACCGAGCCGAAGTCGGTCTGAGCGGATCCGCTCGCGCCGGAGTGAGGAACAGCTCACTCCGGACTCAGTGCTGTTGCCGAGCTGAGCGAGGCACGTGAACCCAGGGGCGATCACCAACCATGCGAATCCCGTTCGATCCGCGGCGTAGCAAGCGCAGGATGAATCCCGACGGCACGATGTCGTTGGTCGAGCATTTGCAGGAGCTGCGTTACCGGTTGCTGGTGTCGATCGCGGCGGTGATCGCGACGACGGTACTGGGGTTCCTGTGGTACGGGCACGGGTTCCTGGGGGTGGAGAGCCTGGGTGAGATCCTGCGCGGGCCGTACTGTTCGCTGCCCTCCTCGGCGCGCGCGACGTTGAGCCAGGACGGGGAATGCCGTCTGCTGGCGACCGCGCCGTTCGAGCAGTTCACGTTGCGATTGAAGGTCGGCATGACCGCGGGCGTCGTGCTGGCGGCGCCGATCTGGCTGTACCAGCTGTGGGCGTTCATCACCCCGGGCCTGTATGCCAAGGAACGCAAGTACGCGATCGGGTTCGTTTCCTCGGGCACGGTGTTGTTCGCCGCGGGGGCGGTGCTGGCCTATGTGGTGATCGCGCACGCGCTGAGCTTCCTGCTGACCATCGGCGACAACGTGCAGATCACGGCGCTGAGCGGGTCGCAGTATTTCAGTTTCATCCTGCAGTTGCTGATCATCTTCGGGGTCAGTTTCGAGACGCCGTTGCTGATCGTCGGGTTGAACCTGGTGGGAGTGCTGACCTATCAGCGGCTCAAGGCGTGGCGGCGCGGGATCACCTTCGGCTTGTTCGTGTTCGCGGCGATCGTGACGCCGCAGGATCCCTTCTCGATGCTGGCGCTGGCGTTGGCGCTGACGGTGTTGTTCGAAGTGGCGATCCAGTTCTCCCGGATCAACGATCGCCGCCGGGCGCGCAAGGAGCGCGAGGGCCTCGGTGCGTTGTCCGACGAGGAGGCCTCCGATCTGGGCGCCCCGGAGCCGATCGATCCGGCCGAGTCGCTCACCACCCCCGCGGAGAAATCCACACGACCGGTGTCGGACTACTCAGATACGCTCTGACGAGTGACAGATGACCGGTCGCAGATGGGCGAGTTGGCCGAATTTTCCGCCGAGCTGAAGTTCCGGCTGGATCCCTTTCAGCATGCTGCCTGTGCGGCGCTCGAGGAAGGCCACAGCGTCTTGGTCTGCGCGCCGACGGGCGCGGGCAAGACGGTCGTGGGCGAGTTCGCCGTTCACCTGGCGCTGGCGGCCGGTGGGAAGTGCTTCTACACGACGCCCATCAAGGCGCTGTCGAACCAGAAGTTCGCCGACCTCACCGAGCGCTACGGCCGTGACAGCGTCGGACTGCTGACCGGCGACCAATCGATCAACCCGGGCGCTCCGGTGGTCGTGATGACCACCGAGGTGCTGCGCAACATGCTCTACGCCTCCTCGGACGCGCTGCGCGGACTGTCCTACGTCGTGATGGACGAGGTGCACTACCTCGCCGACCGGTTCCGCGGCGCCGTGTGGGAAGAGGTCATCCTGCACCTGCCTCCGGACGTGCGGCTGGTCAGCCTTTCGGCCACGGTGAGCAATGCCGAGGAGTTCGGCGCCTGGATGGAAACCGTGCGCGGCGACACCGCGGTGGTGGTCGACGAGACCAGGCCCGTGCCGCTGTGGCAGCACGTCATGGTGGGGCGGCGAATGTTCGACCTGTTCGACACGAAATCCACCGAACAGAAGGTGCTCGTCGACGAGGATCTGGTGCGGTTCATCCGCCACCGCGAGGCCGCCGACCGGATGAACAGCTGGGGGCCCCCGCGCAACGGCCGCGGCGGCCCGCGCCGGGATTTCCGTCCGTTGCCGCGGCCGGAGGTGCTCGCCAAACTGGACGAAGAGGGCCTGCTGCCCGCGATCACGTTCATCTTCAGCCGTGCGGGTTGCGACGGCGCGCTCGCGCAGTGCCTGCGCTCACGGCTCGACCTGAGCCGTGCGGAGGAGCGCGACGAGGTCGACGCGATCATCGACAAGCACACCGGCGATCTGCCCAAGACCGATCTCGAGGTGCTCGGTTACTGGGAGTGGCGCGAGGCGCTGCACCGCGGCCTGGCCGCGCATCACGCCGGGATGCTGCCCGCGTTCCGGCACACCGTCGAGGAATTGTTCGTCAAGGGGCTGGTGCGTGCCGTCTTCGCCACCGAAACGCTGGCGCTCGGCATCAACATGCCCGCGCGCACCGTCGTGCTGGAGCGGCTGGTCAAGTTCAACGGCGAATCGCACGCCGAACTCACGCCCGGCGAGTACACCCAGCTGACCGGGCGCGCGGGGCGGCGCGGCATCGACGTCGAAGGCCACGCGGTGGTGCTGTGGCAGCCCGAGGTGGACACCAGCGCGGTCGCCGGTCTCGCCTCGACGCGCACCTACCCCCTGCGTAGTTCGTTCCGGCCGGGCTACAACATGTCGATCAACCTCATCGACCGGATGGGCGCCGACGAATCGCGCACCCTGCTGGAGCGGTCGTTCGCCCAGTTCCAGGCGGACCGGTCGGTGGTCGGGCTGGTGCGCGGTATCGAGCGCAACGAGGCGGCGCTGCGCAAGCTGCGCGACCAGATCGGCGGCGCGGAAGGCGGGTTCCTGGAGTATCTGTCGCTGCGCGACCGGATCAAGCAGCGCGAGCGGCAGCTGACCCAGCAGAGCCGCGCCGACCGGCGAGGCGCGGCGGTGGACGCGCTCGGCGCGCTGCGGCGTGGCGACGTGGTGGCGATTCCCTCCGGCCGCCGCGCCGGGCTCGCGGTGATCCTGGAGCCGGACGCGACGCCCGGCGATCCGCGGCCGCTGGTGCTCACCGAGGACAAGTGGGCCGGCCGGGTGTCGGTCGCCGACTTCCCGGTGCCCGCCGAGGCGCTCGGGCACATGCGGCTGCCGCGCCGGGTGGATCACCGGACCGCGCGCATCCGCCGCGATCTGGCCTCCGCGCTGCGCAGCACGGGGATCTCGGTGCCGGGCAGGCCGCGGCGCGGCAGGCAGTCCGCCGCTGCCGACGACCGGGAACTGGCCACGCTGCGCCGCAGCCTGCGCGCGCATCCGGCCCACTCGCGGCCCGATCGCGAGCAACTGGCCCGGGTGGGTGAGCGCTACAACCGGCTGCTGCGCGAGACGGAGGCGATGCGCCAGAAGGTTGCCGCGACCACCAATTCGCTGGCGCGCACCTTCGATCGCATCCTCGGCCTGCTGGAGGAACGCGGATTCGTGCAGGAGAGCGAGGTGACTCCGGACGGACGCAGGCTGGCTCGCCTCTACGCCGAAAGCGACCTGCTGGTCGCCGAATGCCTCAGGAAGGGGCTGTGGCGCGGCCTCGGCCCGGCCGAACTCGCCGGCGTGGTGTCGGTCCTGGTGTACGAATCCCGCCAGGAGGGTGGCTATCTCGGCGCCAGCGGTCCGACGGCGCCGATCCGGCGGGCGGTCGGCGCGACCATCGGGGTCTGGTCCGAACTGCGATCCGACGAGGCGCGGCACAAGCTCCCCCCGACCAGGGAGCCCGATCTGGGTTTCGTCGACGGCGTCTACAAATGGGCGCGGGGCGATGGATTGGCGGAGTCGTTGCTCGCCAGCGGTGACCAGGGCGCCCCGCTGTCGGCCGGTGATTTCGTGCGCTGGTGCAGGCAGGTGATCGATCTGCTCGACCAGATCCACGGCACCGCCGACGATCCCGAGGTCGCGGCCACCGCGGCCAAGGCGGTGCGGGCGATCCGCCGGGGCGTCGTGGCGGTGGACGCCGCCTGAGCGGCGTCAGCGCCGGGCACGCGGCGGCGGCAATAACAACACGGCGGATTCGATTGTGATTTGATTTCTTTCGCGTACCGACCGTGGCGGAATAGTCGTGTCATGCGACGAGGCCCACGCGGGGGGCTACCGTGTGTACAACGATGCGAGTGGAGGCAAGCAGATGAGCGGCCCGTACGGACCGAACGACCCCGGGGAGGGACGCAACGATCCCACCCAGCAGTGGAGTGGACAGCAGGCGCCGGGCGGAGCCGGTCCCACGCAGCAGTGGGGTGGTCAGCCGCAGACCCCGGCCTCCGCCCAGCCGACCCAGCACTGGGGTGAGCAGCAGCAACCGCAGCAGCAGTGGGGTCAGCCGCAGCAGCCGCAGTGGGGCCAGCAGCCGCAGCAGCCGCAGTGGGGTCAGCAGCCCGCTCAGGGCCAGCCGCAATGGGGCCAGCCGCAGCAGGACTGGGGCCAGCAGGGACAGCAGCCGCAGTGGGGGCAGGCGCAGCAGCCCCAGCCGCAGTGGGGCGCTCCCGGCCAGCAGCCGCCGCAGCAGGGTGGCAAGGGTAAAGGCCTGATCATCGGTCTGTCGCTGCTCGGCGTCGCGGTGGTCGGCGCGATCGTCGCGCTCGTGCTCGTGCTGACCGCCAAGGACCAACTGGACCAGGCCGCGGTGCAGGACGGCGTGAAGAAGGTGCTGTCGGACTCCTACGGCATCCAGGACATCAGCGACGTCTCCTGCCCCTCCGGACAGGAAGTCAAGGTCGACGCCACCTTCGAATGCAGCGTGAAGGTCAGCGGCGAGGCCAAGAAGGTGAACATCAAGATCACCAAGGACGACGGCACCTACGAGGTCGGTCGCCCCAGCTAGGCTGTCGGTTTTCCCAGCGCTTGCGGCGCTGGGTGTTCGCGGCCCCTTGGTGGCTCGCGTCCGAGCGACCGCCGCTTGCTCCTTCGTCGGGTACGCGGCGGCCACTCGGACGCGAGCCGGGCCGCGAACCGCCCATGCTCAGTCTCGCTTCTCTCGGAACCTGTAGTTGAGCCGGTGTGATTGCGCCGGAGGTAGCCGCCCCTCGGATCCTGGGCTGGGCCGCGAACGGCGCCTGCTCAGAGCTTCGCTCGGTCGGGCCGGAGTTGTCGTGCGTAACGCGGTGGGGCTTCCGCGTCTCCCGGATTCAGCTGAGGCGGGCCGCGAGGGCGGTGATCAAGCGCGTGACCGGGCTCTCGGCGTTGTAGGCGGTGGCCAAGGCGCGCAGACGGTCCGGGTCGGCGGGTTCGGTGGGGAGAGCGTCGCTGCGGGACAGGGTGACCTCGGCGTCGCAGACCACTCGCACCACCGGCGCGGCGGCCTTCAGATAGTCCTCGGCGGCGCGCAGCCGGGCGCGCACGGTTTGGGACAGGTCGGCATCCGGGTCCTCGACAGCCGCGACCAGTGCTTCCAGGGAACCGAAACGGGAGATCAGCGTGGAGGCGGATTTCTCGCCGATGCCCGCCACCCCCGGCAGGCCGTCGGAGGCGTCGCCGCGCAGCGTGGCCATGTCGGCGTAGGCCGGGCCCGCGTTTCGCAGCGGTACGCCGTACTTCGCCGATACCTCGGCCGGGCCGAAGAGTTCCGCCTTGGCCAGCCCCCGTCCGGCGTAGAGCACCCGTACCTGGGGCGTCGGCTCGTCTCGTACCAGTTGCAACAGGTCGCGGTCGCCGCTGACCACGATCACCTCGTCGGTGCGCTCTCGGGTGGCCAAGGTGCCCAGCACGTCGTCGGCCTCCAGGCCCTCCGCGCCGCCGGTCGCGATGCCCGCCGCGGCGAGCACCTCCAGGATCATGTCCACCTGCGGGGTGAGCGTGTCCGGAACGGTTTCGGCGCCGGGTGCGGCGTCCGGTGAGGTATCCAACCGGTGTGCCTTGTAGGACGGCACCAGCTCGACCCGATACGCCGGCCGCCAGTCCAGATCCAGGCACACCACCAGCCTGCTCGGTGCGAACTTGGTGATCAGCGACGCCACCATGTCGGTGAAACCGCGCAACGCGTTCACCGACCGCCCGTCGGGCGCGGTGATCTTGTCGGGGATGGCGTGGAACGCGCGGAACCACAGACTGGCGCCGTCCAACAGCAACAGGGGCCCACCGGCAGCAGAGGTCACGGGCCGAGGTTACTCGCCTGCACCGACAGCGCCCTGGCGAAGTTCGGCGTTCCTCCCACGCGCCCGGCAGGTAACGTCGGACGAATGAGCTCGCATACGGAATCGAGGTTCGCGGCGGACGTCTACGGTGCCCGGCTGGAGCGGGCAGTGGAGCTGATGCGGGCCGCCCATCTCGACGCTTTGCTGATCACCCCCGGGCCGGACCTGCGCTATCTGATCGGCTCGGCGGCCGAGTCGTTCGAGCGGCTGACCTGCCTGGTGATCCCGGCGGACGGAGCCACGCCGTCGGTCGTGATCCCGAAACTGGAGCTGGCGTCGCTGGAGGGCTCCGCGGCGGGTGAACTGGGCCTGCAAGTGCTGGACTGGGTCGACGGCACGAACCCGTACGGCCTGGTGAAGTCCGCGCTGCACGTGGGCTCCCGGGTGGCCGTGGCCGATGTGATGCCCGCGCTGCATCTGCTGCCGCTGGCCGAGTCGTTCACCGGTCTGCCGGTATCGGCCACTCCCGTGCTGCGCGAACTGCGCATGATCAAGGACCCGGCCGAGGTGGACGCCCTGCGCCGAGCGGGCGCCGCGATCGACCGGGTGCACGCGCGAATGGGGGAGTTCTTGCAGGTGGGGCGCACCGAGGCAGAGGTCGGCCGCGATATCGAAGCCGCGATCCTCGCCGAGGGGCATACCGAGGCGGCGTTCGTCATCGTGGGCAGCGGTCCGCACGGCGCGGACCCCCATCACGGCGTGTCCGAACGCCGGATCGAGGCCGGGGACGTGGTGGTCGTCGACATCGGCGGCCCGGTCGAGCCCGGCTACTACTCCGACTCCACCCGTACCTACGTCCTGGGCGAACCCGACCCGGAGGTGGCCGCCCGGTACGCCGAACTGGAAAGCGCCCAGGCGGCGGCGGTGGCGGCCGTCGGTCCCGGCGTCACCGCGGCCGCGGTGGACGCCGCGGCGCGAAACCCGTTGACCGAAGCCGGTTTCGGGCCCGCTTTCGTGCACCGCACCGGTCACGGCATCGGCCTGTCGGTGCACGAGGAGCCCTACATCGTCGCGGGCAACGACCTCGTCCTGCGGCCCGGCATGGCATTCAGCGTCGAGCCCGGCATCTACTTCCGCGGCGAGTGGGGCGCGCGCATCGAGGACATCGTGGTGGTCACCGAGGAGGGCGGCGAATCCCTGAACAAGCGGCCGCACGGCCTCACGGTCCTGTGATCGACGGCTGAAGGGCCGGCCGTCGCGGCGAAGCTGCTAGGCGCCTGCGCCGTTCGTATCGGCGGCCGGTGCGACGAGCGTGCTGCTGGACAGGACGCGCCGGACCTGGATGGCGATCACCACACGGGTCGGGTTCTCCCGCGGCACGCGATAGCGGCCCGCGTACTGCTCGACCGCCTCGGCGACGTCGTCCGGGGCGTCGAGCACGGTGGCCGGGCCCTCCAAGGTGATCCACCGGATCCCGTCGACCTGACTGACCGCCGCGTATCCGGAGCGGCGCACGTTGCGCACCTTCACCGACCCGTCGTTGGTGATCACGCGCGCGATCCCGGCGTCCTGGTCCCAGGTGAACCCCACCGCCACGACATGGGGCGTTCCGTCCGCCCGCAATGTCGTCAGCGTGGCGAGATGCCGTTCGGCGACGAACTCGAGGGCGGCGGGCGACAACTCAGCAGTACTCGTCGGCATCCCCCGACCGTAGCCGTCGGCACGGGTCGGCGCCGCACCAGCCCGGTCCGCGACAGGTGAGCGATGACGGGCCGCACCCATGGCAATGAAAGACTGACCTCATGGGAACGCGTGGATTGGCCGACGGCACGGTACTGCTGCTGGGCGGTCGCAGCGAGATCGGGCTCGAAGTGGCGCGGCGGCTGGCGCCCGGGCGCGCGGTGGTTCTGGCGGCCCGGCGCAGCGGCGAGCTGGACGCGCAGCGGGCGCAGATCACCGCGGCGGGCGCGAGCGAAGTGCACGCCGTCGAATTCGACGCCGACGACGTGGCGAGTCATCCGGCGCTGCTGGAGAAGATCGCCGCCGAGCACGGGCCGATCGGCATCGCGGTGCTCGCCTTCGGCGTGCTCGGCGATCAGCAACGCGCCGAGCGGGATCCCGCGCACGCGGCGGCGATCCTGCACACCGACTTCGTCGCCCAGGCGAGTGTTCTCACGTCACTGGCGAACCTGATGCGCGCGCGGGGGGCGGGACAGCTCGTCGTGTTCAGTTCGGTCGCGGGCGTGCGCGTCCGGCGTGCCAACTACGTCTACGGGTCGGCCAAGGCGGGCCTCGACGGATTCGCCTCCGGTCTCGCGGATGCCCTGCACGGCAGCGGGGTTCGGTTGCTGCTGGTCCGGCCCGGGTTCGTCATCGGGCGGATGACCGAGGGGATGTCGCCGGCGCCGTTCTCCAGTACTCCTGATCAGGTCGCCGGCGCGGTGGTCGCGGGTTTGCGCCGCGGCGGGAGCCGGGTCTGGGTACCCCGGATCCTGCAACCGGTGTTCTTCGCGATGCGTCTGCTGCCGCAACCGATCTGGCGTCGGATGCCGCGGTGAGCGCCACGCCCGCGTCGTGGACCGGCGCGCCGATCGCGGTCGTCGGCATCGGCGCCGACGGCTGGGACGGTCTCGGTCGCGCCGCGCGGGAGGCGGTCGGCGACGCCGAATTCCTGTTCGGTTCCGCGCGTCAGCTCGCACTCGTGCCGCCCACCGTGGCGGCGCGGCGGATGACCTGGCCGTCGCCGCTGCTGCCCGCGCTGCCCGGCCTGTTCGAACGGTATTCCGGCGCGCGATTGTGCGTCCTGGCCAGCGGCGATCCCATGTTCTACGGGATCGGCGTCACCTTGGCCCGGCTGCTGGGCCCGCAGGCGCTCCGGGTGCTGCCCCAGCCGTCTTCGGCTTCCCTGGCCTGCGCCAGGCTGGGGTGGGCGCTGGCCGAAACGCCGGTGGTCAGCGTGGTCGGGCGTCCGCTGGCGACGGTGCTGCCCGAGTTGGCCGACCGCAGGCGGCTGCTGGTGCTCAGCGCCGACGAGCACACGCCGCAAAGCTTGGCGCAGTTGCTGGGCCGGAACGGTTTCGGCGGTTCCGAGCTGACGGTCCTCGAGCAACTGGGCGGTTCCGCCGAACGGCACCGCGCCGGAATCGCGAAGCAGTGGGAACATCCGCCGGGCGACCCGTTGAACATCGTGGCGATCACCTGCGCGTCCGACCCGGACCAGCCGCGTGCCACACGCCTGCCCGGGCTGCCGGACGAATTGTTCGGGGGCGACGGGCAGCTCACCAAGCACGAGATCCGTGCGCTGACACTGGCGGCGCTGGCGCCCGCCCCCGGTGAACTGCTGTGGGATGTGGGCGGCGGGTCGGGCAGTATCGCCATCGAATGGTGCCGGGCGCACCCGGGCAACCGGGCCGTCACGTTCGAACGGCTCGAGCGCAGGCGGCGGCAGATCTCCGGCAACGCGGACGCTCTGGGCGTGCCGCACATCCTGGTGCGCGGCGAGGTGTGTGCCGAACTCGCCGCCGACAGCGAGATCATTGCTCCCGACGCCATTTTCGTGGGTGGGGGCCTGACTCAGGATGGCCTGCTCGAGACATGCTGGGCGCAGTTGCGCCCACGCGGCAGACTCGTCGCGAACGCGGTGACCGCCGAATCGGAATCACTGCTGCTCAGCTGGTCAAGTGCCCAGGGCGGCGTCTTGCGGAAGTTCCAGATCTATCGCGGGGAGCCCCTGGGGTCTTTCACCACTTGGCGCCCGCAGCTTCCCGTCACGCAGTGGTCGGTGGTGAAAACCGCGGCGGCGTTCCCCGCAGAGGGGTGAACACGTTACCGGTCACGCGGTAGGGTCGGGGCCGAGTTCCGGTCGTGACCGGAAATCCGATTCCTGTTGGGGAGATAGATGAGATACAAGAAGTTCGCCGCTACCGCATTGCTGGCCGTCGCCGCCACCGGAGTGACCGCCGGTACCTCCTACGCCGCTCCCACGCCGCCCGCGGCGCAGGACCAGTCCGCGGCCGCGCCCACCGTCACGGGCACGGACCAGGGCGTCGGTTACGCGTTGCAGCTCGCCGACGCGGGCAAGTCGGTCGTCACCAGTGTGACCGGCGGCGCGTTCAGCGTCGACACCGACAACCGGTCGGTCACCCTGAAGAACTCCGCGGGCGAGACCGTCACCAGCATTCCGCTCACCGCGACGGCCAAGGGCCAAGAGGTGAACATCGCGGCGGCCGTCGCCGACGAGGGCAGGCAGCTGACGCTGACCCCGCAGGTCGCGCCGACCGCGAACGCGCCGGTCGCCGCCGAGTTCATCGGCGCGCAGGAGTGGTTCTTCGCCGAGCTGCAGCGCGCCTCGCTCGGCGCTCTGGTCGGCGGCCTGATCGGCGCCGCCATCGGCATCGTCTTCTTCGGTGTCGGCATCCTGCCGGGCGCGGTGCTCGGCGCGCTGATCGGTCTGGCCGTCGCGGGCGGGCCGTCGCTGCTGAACGCGGGTATCGCCTACTTCAGCGGCCAGCCCTGAGAGTTCTGATTCTGGGCGGCACCCGGGAAGCGCGGGAGCTGGCCCATATCGCTTCCGGCGAGCGAGGATTCGACATCGTCTCCTCGCTCGCCGGTCGTGTGCGCGCACCCTTGCTACCGGAGGGCGCGGTCCGCGTCGGCGGTTTCGGCGGCGCCGAGGGACTGCGCGCCTGGCTCGCGGCCGACGAGACGGCCGCGATCGTCGACGCCACCCATCCGTTCGCGGCGGCCATCAGCGCCAACGCGGCGGCGGCCGCGCATGCCTCCGGTGTGCCGCTGGTGCACCTGCGACGGCCCAGATGGGTGGAGCGGACGGGGGACCGGTGGGTGCGGGTACCCGATCTCCCCGCCGCGGCGAGGGAAGCGGCCGCTCTCGGCGAGCGAGTCTTCCTGACCATCGGCAGGCAAGGCGTCGACGCGTTCGCGGGTTCGGTCCGGCAATGGTTCCTGATCCGCGCCATCGACCCGCCCGAAGGCGCGCTGCCGCCGCGACACGAAGTGCTCCTCGCCCGGGGGCCCTTCGCGGTGGAGGGCGAATCGCGGCTGCTCGCCGAGCATCGGATCGACGTGCTCGTCACCAAGGACAGCGGCGGCGACCAGATCGAAGCCAAACTCGCCGCCGCCCGCGCGGCCGGAATTCCGGTCGTCGTCGTGGACCGCCCGCCGCTGCCCGAGGGCGCGCCGATCGTGGAATCACCCGAGCAGGCACTGAATTGGTTGCGCGACAGGCGAACCCGGCGCTGATGAGTCGGTCTCACGCGCTCAGCTGTCGAGCAGCTCCGGTAGATGGTCGAACCACTCCAGCACCGCCCGCTCGTAGCGGATCCCGAAGTCCAGTGTGGCGCGGGCGAACGTGGGCTTTCCCTCCGGATCTTCGGCGAGATACCGCGTGAGCCGCGCCTGATGGATCTCGCGGTTGGCCGCGACGATGCCGTCGAGCCGGCCGCGATCGAGATGCTCACCGAAGGAGAGCGTCAGCAGCAACGGCACCCGGATGGTCTCCCCGCCGGGATCGCGGGCGACCCACTCCAGGAACGCCTCGCGCCCCGCGTCGGTGATGCGATAGGGCGTGCGTTCCCTGGCTCCGGTCTCGCCCTTCTCGACGAGTCCCGCCGCGTCCATGGTGGCGAGTTCCCGGTAGACCTGGCTCTGCGTGATCGTCCAGAAGTCGCCGATCCGGTCCTGGGCCTGGGTCACCAGATCCCATCCCGACATGGGCCCTTCGTGCAGAAATCCGAGCAACGACGCCGCCGTCGAGTTCAGTGGTTTGCGCTTGGTCGCGGTGTTGGTCAACGACTGCTCCCTTCGCTCTCAACATTCCATAGTGGAATGTTACCGGAACGGCGTGGGTCAGGCGTCGCCGGTCAACTTGTCGAGCCGGGCGAGCACCTGTGCCATGCCCTGCTCCAGTCGCGCCTGTCCCTGTTCGAGCTGCGCCTGGCCGTGGGCCAGCGCGGTCTGGCCCTGTTCCAGCCGGATCTGTCCTTGTTCGAGCACGGTGACCCTGCGGTTGAGTTCACCCACATTCTCGCGCAGGTTCCCGACATCCCGGCGAAGCTCGCCGACGGCTTCCCCGACGGTCTCC
Organism: Nocardia gamkensis NBRC 108242; assembly: GCF_001612985.1. Lineage (GTDB taxonomy): Bacteria > Actinomycetota > Actinomycetes > Mycobacteriales > Mycobacteriaceae > Nocardia > Nocardia gamkensis. The sequence goes on from NZ_BDBM01000022.1 coordinate 115,633, forward strand.
GCGCGCCGGTCGATCCGGCCGATGCCGTCGAGCGCCTTCCTGGTCAGCGCCGCGAGTTCGTTGAGGACCTCGCCCTGCTCGTCGAGCGCTTGTTCGCTCGCGGTGGCCCTGGCCTCCAAGGCGCGGGCGCGCAGCGTCAGCTCCGGCAGTGTCGCGGCCAAGGTCCCTCCGATCGTCGGTGCGTCTGGCGATCTTACGCGCCGCCGACGGCCGCGTCGTGCGCGCGATCGTAACGGCGGGAGGTGTAGACCCGTGTGCCCGCGTCGGTCTCGCGCGCCGTGGTGGTGGACGCGCCGATGATCAGCAGCGTACGCATGTCCACCTCGTCGGGGTCGAGATCACCGAGCGACACCACTCGGACGGATTCGGTGGGTCCGCCGACGTCGCGCCCCACGACGACGGGCGTGTCCGGCTTGCGATGCTCCAGCAGCAGGTCCCGCATCGCGCCCACCTGCCAGGTGCGTTGCGAGGACGCCGGGTTGTATACCGCGATCGCCATATCGGCCGCCGCGACGGCGGAAATCCGCTGCGCCACGACCTCCCACGGCTTGAGCCGGTCGGAGAGCGAGATCATCGCGTAGTCGTGGCCGAGCGGCGCGCCCACCCGGCTGGCCACCGCGTTCGCCGCGGTGAGGCCGGGCAGCACCCGGACCGGCACCCCGCTCCACTGCGGATCGCCGGATTCCTCCAGCACCGCCGCCGCCATCGCGAACACCCCGGGATCTCCCGAGGAGACGACCGCGACCCGCGCGCCGCGCTTGGCCAGATCCAGGGCCATGGCCGCGCGCTCGGACTCGACCCGGTTGTCGCTGGCATGCCTGCGCTGCCCCGGGCGCTCGGGCACGCGGTTCAAGTAGGTGGTGTAGCCGATCAGATCGGTGGCGTCCGCCAACGCCGCGCGCACCTCGTCGGTGGTCCACTCCGGCGCGCCGGGACCGAGTCCCACCACCACGACCTCACCGACGCCCTCGGTCGTCTCCGCGTCGGCGACCCGCTGAGCCGCGGCCGTCTCCGCTTCGAGGCGCGGCAGCGGCGTGGTCGGTTCGGGGCCCGGCACGAGGGCGATGGCGAAGTAGGGCACCTCCGCGTCGTCGACCGCGCCCGCGTGCAGCACGCGCTGCTGGGTGGTGCTCGCGCGCTCGACGTAGTACGCGCCGGCGAGCCGTCCGGAATCCGAAAGCGCCCGGCGCACACCGGGATAGGTGCGTCCCAGTTTCATGATCGCGGCCGCGTCGGTCGTGCGCAGCCGCCGGGTGAGTTCGTCGACCGGCATGGTGCCGGGCAGCACGGTGAGCACCTGCTCGCCCTCGACCAGCGGGGTCCCCAGCGCTGCCGACGCCGCGCTCACGGAGGTGATGCCGGGGATGATCTCGGCGTCGAACCGGTCGGCCAACCGCCGGTGCATGTGCATGTACGAGCTGTAGAACAGCGGGTCGCCCGCGGCGAGCAGCGCGACCGACCGGCCTGCGGCGAGGTGCCCGGCCAGCCGCTCGGCGGCCTGTTCGTAGAACTCGTCGATCGCGCCCTGGTAACCGCCGGGATGATCGGTGGTCTCGGTGGTCACCGGGTAGACGAGATGCTCCTCCAGTTGGCCGGGGCGCATGTACGGCGCCGCGATGCGGCGGGAGATGCTGCGGCCGTGGCGTGCGCTGTGGAACGCGACGACGTCGGCCGCGCCGATCACGTTGGCCGCTTTGACGGTCACCAATTCGGGATCGCCCGGTCCGAGCCCGACGCCCCACAGCTTGCCCGGAGTGGTCATTCCTGTTCGCTCGCAATCGCGTTCAGCGCGGACGCGGTGATGGCGCTGCCGCCGCGCCTGCCGCGCACCGTGAGGTATTCGACGCCGCCGAATTCGATCAGCGCGTCTTTGGATTCGGCCGCACCGATGAATCCGACCGGGATGCCGAGCACCGCGGCGGGTCGGGGCGCTCCCGCGTCGAGCAGGTCGAGCAGATGGAACAGCGCCGTCGGCGCGTTGCCGATCGCGACGACGGCGCCGTCGAGACGGTCGCGCCACAGGTCGAGCGCGGCGGCGGAGCGGGTTGTGCCCTTGGCCGCGGCCAGCTCCGGCACGCGCGGATCGGCGAGGGTGCAGACGACCTCGTTGCCCGCGGGCAGTCGTTTCCTGGTCACACCCGAGGCCACCATGGTCGCGTCACAGAGAATCGGCGCGCCCGCGCGCAGCGCCGCCCGGGCCGAGGCGACCACACCGGGGGTGTAGGCGATATCCGCGGCGAGATCCACCTGACCGCAGCCGTGGATCATCCGCACGACCACCTGTGCCACATCCGGCGGGAAACCGCTGAGATCGGCCTCGGCGCGGATCGTCGCGAACGAGCGACGGTAGATCTCGGCCCCGTCGGTCAGATAGCTGGCACGTACGTCGGACATGCGGTCCACCATATGGGGGCGGGTCCGGACAGATCGGTCCGGGTCGGGCGCTGTGCATTCCGGGACTGCCACCGGCTACCGGCGCGCGGGCGCCGCCGGATCAGGTGCGCGGGCGCTCCAGAATCCGGGACATGACGATGGCGCTGCGGGTACGCCCGACCCGAGCGTTCTCCCGGATCCGTTCCACGGTCACCTCGATCTCGGCCATGTCGGTGGCCATCACGTGCACCAGCGCGTCGGCCTCGCCCGCGATCGTCCAGACACCGACCACCTGCGGGATCGGTTCCAGACTGCGTTTGAGTTCGGCCGGGGAGATGTTGTCGCGGTAGTACACCTCGACGTACGCCTCGGTCTTCCAGCCCAGCGCCGCGGGATTGACGAGCGCGGTGAACCCGGTGATCTGCTTGGCAGCGACCAGCCGGTCGACCCGCCGTTTCACCGCGGGCGCGGACAATCCGACCGCGCCGCCGATCTCCTGGAACGAAGCGCGGGCGTTCTTCAGCAGTTGCGCGAGAATCCGCCGATCGAGGTCGTCCACATCACACCTTCTCGCTATGGAAGCAATGATTCGCACTTTTCGGGCCGATATGCGCAACGAATCGTCATTTCTGGCGCAATGCTAGGCCCTTTACCGTCGAATCAGCCGAAAACCCACGCTCACACCGGGAGTTCCGTTGACCTCTGTAGCCACCCTCCCTGTCGACTCCGCCGCCCGCCGTTCGTCGCCGCGCCGGTTCGTGATGTGCCGTCCCGATCACTTCGAGGTCACCTACGCCATCAATCCCTGGATGAATCCCGCCGAGCCGGTCGACCGCGCGCTGGCGCTGACGCAGTGGGAGACGTTGCGCGCCACCTACGCCGAACACGGACACACCGTCGAGGTGGTGCCCGGCGTCGCGGGCCTGCCCGACATGGTGTTCGCCGCCAACGGCGGTCTGATCGTCGGCGACCGGGCCATGTCGGCCCGCTTCACCCACCCGGAGCGCGCCGCTGAAGGCCGGGCCTACCACGCCTGGTTCGCCGGATACGGTGTGCCGAATCTGGTGGCCGCCGCGGAATGCAACGAGGGCGAAGGCGACTTCCTCCTGGTCGGTGACCGCCTGTTGGCCGGAACGGGCTTCCGCAGCTCGCTCGCCGCGCACGAGGAGGTGTCGCGCCACTTCGGGCTGCCCGTGGTGTCGTTGGAACTGGTCGATCCGCGCTTCTACCACCTGGACACGGTGCTGCTTCCGCTGGACGCCGAAACCATCGCCTACTACCCGCCCGCCTTCAGCCCGGCGGCGCGCGCGGTGCTCGCCGCGCTCTATCCCGACGCGATCGTGGCCACCGACGCGGACGCCGCGGTGCTCGGGTTGAACGGAGTCTGCGACGGTTTCCACGTCTTCCTCAGCAGCGCGGCCACCGACCTGAGCGAAGCCCTGCGCGCCCGGGGCTACCATCCGGTGGGGATCGAGATGTCCGAGTTGCTGAAGGCCGGCGGTTCGGTCAAGTGCTGCACGCTCGAGATCCACGGCAGGTGACCGGCCGGGGCCGCCGGAGAGTCAATCGACGCGATAACCCTTGTCGGTCGCGACGATGTCGGTGACCTCGCCCTGCGGGCGGCCGCAGCGGCGGTCGCACCCCGACCAGTGCTGACGCCCGGCCACGGTGACGTCGGTCGCGGACATCGTCCGCGGGCCGAGGGCCGGGTCGGCTGCCCCGGGCAGCACCCGTCCGGTGTCGACCGCGTCGGCCGCGTCGGCCCGGACGTCGGTATGCGACTTCGCGCAGCCGGGCTGTCCGGCGCAGGCGCTGACCAGCAGCCACGGCGAGTCGGCGTCGAAGATCAAACCCATCGGCGCCAGCACGCGCACCACCTGTTCGGCGGCCCACTCCGCCAGGTCCGTGATCACCAGGCTGCGCCACGGCGTGACGAAGATCGGTCGCTCCACCGCGGCGAGGAACTCGGCGGTGCGGGCGGGCAGCGAGCCGAGGCGCACGCCCGCGCCGAGCCCGACCGATCCGTTGTCCTGCTCCAGCCATCCGATCGGAACGCGCTGTTCGGTGGAGAATTCGAGTCGTTCGGCGGTCGGGGACAAGCCCAGGCGATCGACGACGCGTTCGGCGCCGTGTTCGATCTCGTGCAGCCGCCAGCGGCCCGCGTCGTCGCCGCGCAGGTCCAGGAACGCGTGCGCGGCGGCGAGCGCGACGTCCACCGCGTCGGCGGCGCGGAGTCGCAGGCCGCTGTCGCCGCCTGCCAGCAGCAGGGCGAACTCGTCGGTCCCGGTCGCGTGTACCCCGATGTCGGGGCCGAGCCCACTGACATCTCCGCGTCCGTCGTCGAGGGTGAACAGCACCCGGCCGGGGAGGCCGGCCAGCCGCGGCGACGCGAGCAGGCCGGTGTCCAGCGCGGGAACCAGGGGGTGCACGTCCGCGAGGCCGCCGATCCGGCCGGACAGCGGCGAGGCGATGATGTTGCGCACCCGTTCGTGCGTGGGGCTCGGCAGGAGGCCCGCGGCCGCGAGCCGGTAGGTCAGCATCCCGGCGTCACGCACCCGGCGTAATTGGACGTTGCCCCGGGAGGTGAGCTCGATGTTCCCGTCCGCCAGGTCGAGCGCGGCCTCGGCCAGCGCCTGCACCTGAGCGGGATCAAGGCGACCGCCGGGCACGCGGATTCGTGCCAGCGGCCCGTCGGCGGCCTCGTGCAGCCGCAGCACGCCCGGGCAGGAGTCAGGAGCACGTCGTGTCATAGCGCATCCAGCCTACGGACGCGCGAGCCCGGCACAGCGAACGGCCGGTCACCCGCCGATCGAACGCACCCAGTCGATGACGGCGGCTCGATACTCCGCGGTGTTGCGCGCGAGATTCACCGAGTGCCCGCTGCCGGGCAAGACATACGTGCGCAGTCGTGCCGCCGGGCCGAAGAACGGCGCTTCGGTGGCCCGCAAGGTCTCGGTGTCCGCGCAGACGGCGTAGCCGGGGCCGCAGGAGAGCCGGTCCAGACTGCCGTTGACGACCAGCACCGGGACGTCGATGAAGTTGGTCATCGGCGGGAGGGTGGAGGTCAAACCGTCGGGATACTCCGTGGGCGAGAAGACTTCCTTGGTCGCTTCGTCGACGGCGAGTACTTCGGGATCGGCGGTCTCGGGGGCGAAGAAGTCGCCCGCGCGGGTACCGGGCCGAGTGGTCAGGTAGCCGGGGTCGAAGCCGCGCCCGGCGAAGCGCGGATCCTCGGCGGCTTGGTGGTAGGTCGAGATCACGCCGAGGACTTCGGGCACGTTGAGTGCGTGGGAGAAGCCGGTGAGCAGGACGCCGTCGACATCCTGGTACGTGGTCGCCTCCAGGACGTCGATGCCCGAGCTGAGCGAATGGCCTCCGGTGATGACCCTGGCGAAGGGCGGTGCGCCCGCGAGTCCCCGGCGCAGGCCCTGCACGATGTCGTGCAGGGCGCGAGCGGAAACCGTCGCCGTGACCTGTGTGCTCGGTGGCCTGGTGCTCGCTCCGTTGCCGAGCCGGTCGACCACCAGCGTCGCGATGCCCGCGGCGTTCATCGCGCGCCGGAAGTTGTAGGTCTCCGGCGCGTAGGGGAAATCCCAGTAGGTGTGGTTGTAGTTGGAGCCCGCGATCAGCACCATGACGGTATCGGTGGCGCCCGCGGCGGGAGTGCACAAGGAACCGGCCATTTCCCCGAGCGGCACGGGAAGGGTAACCGCTTCGCAGCGGCCCGGCGCGGTGTCGTCTGCGTGGGCGGTACCGGGTGTCAGGCAGAGCAGTATCGCGGCCGCGGACGCGACGATCGACCGTAGCGAGGTTCGCACGCGACGCAGGCTATGCCCGAATGTCATGGCGCGCAATAGCTGTCGCCGACGAACCCGACTTCACCCGAGGGTGTGACAACAGCCGTTGCGGCCATGGGTTTCGGGACTCGGCAGTTCAATCGCGCACCGGCGGAACGAGTGCGCCGAAGTCGAATTCGGCGGCTCCCTCGTCGACCGCTCCGGCGACGACCTCGAACGAGCGGGCGTCGAGGGCGGTGCACCCCAGCGCGGCGAGACTGGCGAACCGGTACTCACTGTCGGCTTCGCGCATCGCGTTGTCGAGGTCTTCGCGAGTGTCGTAGATCGTGATCGAGAAGACGGTGTTGTCCTGCCGATCGACGAAGAAGAAGATCTGCCGGGCGCCGTGATCGGCCATGGCATGCGGCACGATCTCGTGTTGCAGGAACGGCACCGTCGTCTCCATCGTCTCCGGGTCGATGGGGCAGGCGGCCTTCATCATGCGGGCGTAGAGCTTCTTCATGGCCGAATGCCTTCCGAGCCGGAGCCGGTCATGCCTGGTGGCTATCGGCGAATGACGATACCGCACATAATGTTCGGTGGCTATCGCATAGTTGATGCCGCACGCGTGCACTCGGCCGCGCCCGATATCGCGTCGGAGCGCGGATGTCCGGGACGACGCGGTGACCGAGGAGCGCGGGAACATGGGTGCGACGAGACAACGGGCGGGTACGCGAACGGTGCACTTCGTCGGAAGCTTTCCGGCCGAGAGCACGGACGTCGCGATGAAGGCCATGCTGGACAGCGCGGGGGCGCGGCTGCGTACCCTGCCGACCGGGGAGACGCGGCGCTACGAGTTCTACATCCAGCCGATCATCGAAGACCTGGTCACCCAGGGTGTCCTGGCGGTGAAGAAGCCGGGGACGTGGCGGTCGAGCCGGGACCGGACGATTCATCGCGTCGCTCGCGGCGCCGAATTGCGCGGGGACATGATGGATCTCGGATATCTCCGGGAGGCGCAGGAGGCACTGCCGATTCTCCGCGAACTGCGTGGCGTGCGCGAGTTGCCCGGCCTCGCGCTCCAGATCGGCATGCCGACCGACTTCACCCTGACGTTCGTCGCCATGGGAGCCGCCGGTCTGCGGCGCCATCGCCGAGCCTTCTTCGACGCCACCGTGCGCGAGATCGCGGCTATCCGCGCGCTGGCCGGCGACGACGTCGTCGTGCAGTTGGAGGCCACCGCGGAACTGGTGCTCACGGCCGGCGCGCAGCCGTCGCACCGGCTGGTCGATCGGGCGCTGGGACTGGGCGAGGGAATCGCCGCGCTGGCCGCGGCCGCTCCCGAGGGCACCCGTTTCGGGGTGCATCTGTGCCTCGGCAGCCTGCGCAACAAAGCCCGGGGAAAGTTGCGTGATGCCCGGCCGCTGGTCGATTTGGCCAATTCCGTCGTCCGGCATTGGCCGCAGGGGCGCATCCTGCAATTCGTGCACGGCCCGGTCGCCGCCGGTGACATACCGCCGTCGGCCGATCCGGAATTCTATGCGCCGCTGGCAGATCTGGCTTTGGCCACGGGCACCGATTTCTATGCCGGGTTGGTGCACGATGTTCCTACCGAGGCACAGCAGTTGGAGACGTTGCGGACTCTGGAGAATGCGCTGGGCCGCCCGGTCGACGGAGTCGCCTGCGCGTGCGGTCTTGGCCGTCGCCCCCGCCCGGTGGCGGACGTACTCATGGCGAGGGCCGAGGTGCTCGCGGCGGCGACCGAGTCCGGGACGCAACGGTAATTCACTCTCCCGCAGCGCTTTCGACCGGCAAATGTTCGCTGCGCCGGAACGAACGGCGGCGACGGGAAGGGACATTCGTTACGAACCCGACCGGAGTGATCGAAGAGGTACGGTGTGCGGCATGGAGCGAGCACCGCGGGGCGTCGATCCGAATCTGCCGAATTCCGCCCGGGTATACGACTATCTGCTGGGCGGCAAAGACAACTACGAGGTCGACCGGGTGGTCGCGCACCGGATGCTGTCCATCGCACCGGACACCCGCACGTTGGCCTGGTTCAGTCGAAAGTTCCTGGTGCGGGCGGTCGAGCTGGCCGCCGAGGCGGGGATCCGGCAGTTCATCGATCTCGGCGCGGGTATTCCGACGTCACCGAACGTGCACGAGGTCGCCCGCAAGGTCGATCCGTCGGCGCGGGTCGCGTACGTCGATTTCGATCCGGTCGTGTACGCGCACTGCGGCGCCCTGCTCGCCGGGGCCGAGGGGGTCACGGCCATGCTGGGCGACGTGCGCAGGCCGGACGACATTCTCGATCGGCTGCGCGACGAAGGGGTGATCGACTTCGGTGAACCGGTGGCGATCACGCTCGTCGGGGTCCTGCACTTCGTGATGGACGACGAGGACCCGGCCGGGATCGTCGCCCGCCTCGGTGCGGCCATGGCGCCGAAAAGCCACATGGCGTTCACCCACGGCTCCGCCGACAGCGATCCGGACTTCATCACGCAGTCGTCGTCGGATACCGCCAACTCCTCGGCCCAGGTGGTCTATCGGTCTCCGGCCGTGGTGGAGTCGTTCTTCCAGGGCTTCGAAATGATCGGCCCCGGTGTCGTTCCGCTGCAACAGTGGCTCGACGACGATCTTCCGGACACCGGACTGGTGCTGCTGGGCGGGATGGTCCGCAAGACCGGGCACGCACACGCCGACTAAGGTCGCCGTATGTCCGAAATCTCCACGGTCGCCGACCGGCTCGCCATCATCGATGTGATCACCAAGATGTTCGTGTACACCGATCAGAAGCGCTGGGAGGACTTGTCGGCCGAGGTCTTCACGCCGAGCGTGGATTTCGACGGCGGGTTCGGCGGGCCGGTCGGGGAGCGGGCCGCCGCCGACATCATCGCGGATTGGCGCACCGGGCTCACCGACCTCGACGGGGTGCACCACCAGTCGGGCAACCATCTCATCGATCTGGACGGTGACACGGCGCGCGTGCACGCGGACGCCATCGCGGTGCACGTCAAGAACGCCGCGGTCGAGGGCAAGACCCGGACCTTCGTCGGCAGCTACTCCCTCGGCGTCGAACGCACGGCGGACGGGTGGCGGGTCAACCGATTCCACTACCACCTCAAGGTGATCGACGGGAACGCCGACCTGGTGTAGGTCAGTCGCGTGCGGGCGGGGACCGTTCGGCGACCCGGATCGGGTTCGCGCAATCGTCTCGCGTGCCGCTGACACATCGGCGACGGTGTCATGCTGTGCGCTCGTGCTGCGGCGGCATCGCGAGCTGTCATCGCGGCGTCGTCGGTTGCGTTTCCGGCCGCGCGGCCGCGGGTTTCGCTTTCGCGCGCGACCGTCCCGGCGCCCACACACCGATCGGTATCGCGGCGATGAGGGTGAGAATGCCCAGCGCCAGCGTGGATTGCTGGGCGCCGTAGACGAAGGCGGACTCGGCGAACTCGGCGAGGGGCGCGGCTTGCGGGCCAACCCGTTCGGTGACCTGGAGCGCCGCGGCCAGTGAGTCGCCGACCGGTTCGCGAATCTGTTCGGGCACCTGCGGCAAGGCGGGCGCGATGCGGCTGCTGTACCCGGCGGCCAGGATGCTGCCCGCGATGGCGATGCCTACCGCCGCGCCCACTTCGCGTGCCGCGTCGTTCACCGCGGCGGCGACGCTGTGTTTCTCCACCGGGGTGCCCGCGATGATCGCGGCCGTCGCGGGTGCGGTGCACAGTCCGGTACCGCTGCTCATGATCAGGAACGGCCAGAGCAGATCGACGTAGGTGCTGTCGACGTCGAGGCCGGAGAGCGCGATGAGCGCGATCCCGATGATCACCAGCCCGCCGGCCATCGGTAGCCGCAGTCCGGTCCGCTCGGCCAGCCGGGGCGCCACCGCGGAGATCGCCACCATCGGCACGACCATCGGCGCCATCGCCAGCGCCGACATCAGGGGCCCGTACCCGTGGATCAGCTGAAGGAACTGGACCATCAGCAGGAAGGTCCCGAAGCACACGAGGAATTGGAGGGTCACCGCCGCGGTCCCGGAACCGAAGCCTCGATGGGTGAACAGGCGCACATCCAGCAGCGGGTGTGCCACCCGTGTCTCCACCACCACGAACGCCACCGCCGCCAGCACCGCGACGACTGCGGTGCTGATCACCAGCGGATCCAGCCAGCCGCGCTCGGGCGCCGCGATCGCGGCCACCACCAGCGATCCGACGGCCGTGGCCGAGGTGAGCGCGCCCCACAGGTCCACCGCGGGACGTGCCCGGTCGACCGATTCCGGCAGCGTGAACCCCGCGATCATCAGGAGCAGGCCCGCGATGGACATGGCGAGCAGGATCGACACCCACGACCACTGCTCCAGCAGCAGGCCCGACCCGAGGATGCCCAGGACCGCTCCCGCGCCGGCCACACCCGCCCACAGCCCGACGGCGTTGCTACGCCGTGACTCGGGAAATCCGGCGGTGATCAGCGACAGCGTCGAGGGCATGACCAGAGCCGCCCCCACACCGGCCACCGTCCGGCCCGCGATCAACCAGCCGGGCGTATCGAGCAGGACGGGCGTCGCCGAGGCCGCCGCGAACGCGAACAGCCCGATGATCAGGACGGCGCGCCGCCCGTATCGGTCGCCGAGCGCGCCCGCCGGAAGAACCAGGCAGGCCAGCGCCAGGGTGTACCCATCGATGACCCAGGTGAGCTGCTGCTGACTGGCTCCGGTGGCGGCGGCGATCTCCGGCAGTGCGGTGTACAAAGCCGCCATCGACGCGACGACCAGGGCCACGGTGGCACAGGAGATCGTCAACATCCAGCGCTGCGCGACGGACAAACGTCTCGTGGTGGACTCCATGGCGCCTCCCGGCAGAACAGAACTGTCAGTATCGCTACGCTACTATCAGTAGCATAAGTGGGCGGAGTGGCGATAGGCGTCGCGAAGGAGGAATGTTCGACCCATGACCGGTGCCGCAGAACCGCCCCCGCACCACCCTGATCCCGGTGCCGAGGTCGATCCGCGCAAGCTGCGCTCCCGGGCCAGGCTGCTGGACGCCGCGACGGCGCTGTTGAAATCCGGTGGGCTGGAGGCGGTCACCGTAGAAGCGGTGACGACCATGTCCAAGGTCGCGCGCACCACGCTGTACCGGCATTTCGACAACGCCGTGCAGTTGCGCGCCGCCACGCTCGAGCGGCTGCTCCCTCCGGTCATCGAGGCGCCGCCGGATGGTCCGCTGCGGCAACGGCTCACCGAATTGCTCAGCAGGCAGGCCGCGGTCGTCAACGAGGCCCCGTTGCAGATGTCCACGCTGGCGTGGCTGGCCACCGGCGAGCGCGGCGCGTCCGGCGCGGGTCCGGCGTTCACCTCGCTGCGCCAGCGGCTCATCGAGCAGTACCGCAAGCCGTTCGATCAGCTGTTCGGCGATCCGGAGGTGCGCGCCCAACTCGGCGATTTCGACGTGACGCTGGCGCTGACCCAGCTCGTCGGTCCGATCGTCTTCGCCAGGCTGGTCGGACTCGCGCCGACCACCCCGGCCGAATGCGCGCGGCTCGTCGACGACTTCCTGGCCGCCCGGTCGAGCGACCGCGAACGCCGGACGGTGCAGCCGGGTGGACGCGTGGACGAGCCCGGCCCGAACGGCAGGTAGCATCGGCGTGCTCGGCGGACGACGAGGAAACCGGTGGAAGTCCGGTGCGGTCGCGCCACTGTAGAAAGCCAGACCCTCCCCGGCGAGCAGCGAACCCCCCGATGGGCGCGTCACCCGAGGAAGGCTGCCACCCGTGATTGTGTTGTTGTCCACGTCCGACACCGACCTGCTCAGTGCCCGCGCCAGCGGCGCCGACTACCGCTGGGGGAATCCGGCTCGCCTGCTGGTCGACGACCTGCCCGGCCTGCTCGACGGCGCCGATCTGGTGATCGTGCGCATCCTCGGTGGCAAGCGGGCCTGGGAGGACGGGCTGGAGGCGCTGCGCGCGAGCGGGATCCCGCTCGTCGCGCTCGGCGGCGAGATCGCCCCGGACGCCGAACTGATGGAGTGCTCCACCGTGCCGGGTGGTGTCGCGGCCGACGCGCACAACTACCTCGCCGCCGGCGGCCCGGAGAACCTGCGCCAGCTGCACAATTTCCTGTCCGACACCGTGCTGCTGACCGGCCACGGTTTCGAACCCCCGATCCAGTTGCCCAGCTGGGGCGAACTCGACCGGGTCGCCGCCGGGCAGGCCGACGGGCCGACGGTGGCGGTGATCTACTACCGCGCCCAGCATCTGGCGGGCAACACCGCCTACGTCGACGCGCTGTGCACCGCGATCGAACTGGCGGGCTCGCGGGCGCTGCCGCTGTACTGCGCGTCGCTGCGCACCCCGGAACCCGAGTTGATCGCGACCCTGCGCCGCGCCGACGCGCTCGTGGTGACGGTGCTGGCCGCAGGCGGCACCAAGCCCGCCACCGCGTCGGCGGGCGGCGAGGACGAGGCTTGGGATGTCGGCGCGCTCGCCGACCTGGACGTGCCCATCCTGCAAGGGCTGTGCCTGACCACCGGCCGCGCGCAGTGGGAGGCCAACGACGACGGGCTGTCACCGCTGGACGTCGCCACCCAGGTCGCGGTGCCGGAATTCGACGGACGGATCATCACGGTCCCGTTCTCGTTCAAGGAATTCGACGCCGACGGCCTGTCCACCTACGTCCCGGATCCCGAGCGCGCGGCCCGGGTCGCGGGCATCGCGACGCGCTACGCGCGGCTGCGCCACATCCCCGCCGCGCGCAAGCGCATCGCGGTCATGTTGTCGGCCTACCCGACCAAGCACGCCCGCATCGGCAACGCCGTCGGCCTGGACACCCCGGCCAGCGCGATCCGCCTGCTCACCGAAATGCGTTCCGCCGGTTACGATCTCGGCGCACCCGGCGAGGTGCCCGGCCTGGACGAGCGGGACGGCGACGCCCTCATCCACGCCCTGATCGCGGCGGGCGGCCAGGACCCCGACTGGCTGACCGCCGAACAGCTCGAGGGCAACCCGATCCGCATCGGCGCGGCCACCTACGCGGCCTGGTTCGACACCCTGCCCAGCGACTTGCGCGAGGCCGTCGTGGAAGCGTGGGGCCCGCCGCCGGGCGAACTCTACGTCGACCGCTCGTCCGACCCGGGCGGGGAGATCGTCATCGCCGCGCTGCGTTTCGGCAATGTCGCGCTCATGGTGCAGCCGCCGCGTGGTTTCGGCGAGAACCCCGTGGCGATCTACCACGACCCCGATCTGCCACCCAGCCACCACTACCTGGCGGCCTACCGGTGGCTCGGATCGCCCGACGGTTTCGGCGCGGACGCGATGGTGCACCTGGGTAAGCACGGGAACCTGGAGTGGCTGCCGGGCAAAACGCTCGGCATGTCCGCCTCGTGTGGCACCGATGCCGCCCTCGGTGACCTGCCGCTGATCTATCCGTTCCTGGTGAACGACCCCGGTGAGGGCACCCAGGCCAAGCGGCGCGCGCACGCCACCCTGGTGGATCACCTGATCCCGCCGATGGCGCGGGCCGAAAGCTACGGCGATATCTCACGTCTGGAGCAGTTGCTCGACGAGCACGCCAACATCTCCGCGCTGGACCCGGCCAAGCTGCCCGCCATCCGCCAGCAGATCTGGACGCTGATGCGCGCCGCGAAGATGGACCACGACCTCGGCCTCACCGAGCGCCCGGACGAGGACTCCTTCGACGACATGCTGCTGCACGTCGACGGCTGGCTGTGCGAGATCAAGGACGTGCAGATCCGCGACGGCCTGCACATCCTGGGACAAGCCCCGGCGGGTGAGAGCGAACTCGATCTGGTGCTGGCTATGCTGCGCGCGCGCCAGCTGTGGGGCGGCGAGCGCACCGTGCCCGGTCTGCGCGAAGCCCTCGGCCTGGACGAGTCGGGCGGGGAGGCGCGCGAACGCGTGGACGCCGTGGAGGACCGCGCCCGCGCGCTGGTCGCGGCGTTGCAGGCGGCGGACTGGTCGCCCGAGGCCGTGGACGGCATCACCGACGACCCCGAGGTGCGCCGGGTGCTGCGGTTCGCGGCCACCGAGGTGGTGCCGCGTCTGCGGCAGACCGGCGTGGAGATCGAGCGGGTGCTGCACGCGCTCGACGGCGGGTTCATCCCGGCGGGCCCGAGCGGTTCGCCGCTGCGCGGCCTGATCAACGTCCTGCCGACCGGACGCAATTTCTACTCGGTCGATCCCAAGGCCGTGCCGTCCCGGCTGGCCTGGGAGACCGGGCAGGCCATGGCGGAATCCCTGCTGGAGCGCTACCGCGCCGATCACGGCGAGTACCCGCGGTCGGTGGGCCTGTCGATCTGGGGCACCTCCGCCATGCGCACCTCCGGCGACGATATCGCCGAAGTCCTCGCGCTGCTGGGCGTCCGGCCGGTCTGGGACGAGGCGAGCCGGCGGGTCAGCACACTCGAGGTGATCTCGCCCGCCGAACTCGGCCGTCCCCGCATCGATGTGACGGTGCGCATCAGCGGCTTCTTCCGCGACGCGTTCCCGCACGTGCTCGCCCTGCTCGACGATGCGGTCCGCCTGGTCGCCGACCTGGACGAGCCGGGCGAGGCGAACTACGTGCGGGCGCACGCCCAGGCCGATCTCGCCGAGCACGGCGACCGGCGGCGCGCCACCACCCGCATCTTCGGCTCCAAGCCCGGCACCTACGGGGCAGGCCTGTTGCAGCTGATCGATTCGAAGAGCTGGCGCACCGACGACGACCTCGCGCAGGTGTACACCACCTGGGGTGGCTACGCCTACGGACGCGACCTCGACGGCGCGCCCGCCGCCGAGGACATGCGCGGCGCGTACCGGCGGATCGCCGTGGCGGCCAAGAACACCGACACCCGCGAGCACGACATCGCCGACTCCGACGACTATTTCCAGTTCCACGGCGGCATGGTCGCGACGGTGCGCGCGCTGACGGGCAAGAACCCGGAGGCCTACATCGGCGACAGCACCCGCCCGGACGCGGTGCGCACCCGGACGCTGTCCGAGGAGACTGCGCGGGTGTTCCGGGCCCGGGTGGTGAACCCCCGGTGGCTGGAGGCGATGCGCAGGCACGGCTACAAGGGCGCGTTCGAAATGGCGGCGACCGTCGACTACCTGTTCGGCTATGACGCCACCACCAACGTGGTAGCCGATTGGATGTACGAGAAGCTCTCGGAGAGCTACGTTTTCGACGAGGTGAACCGGAAGTTCATGGAGCAGTCCAATCCTTGGGCGCTGCACGGCATTGCCGAGCGGCTGCTGGAAGCGGCCGAGCGCAAACTGTGGGAACACCCCGAACCGGACACGCTCGATCGACTGCGGCAGGTCTACTTGGAGACCGAGGGGGAGCTGGAGTAGCGGCGGCCGCCTTCCCGTCATCTCCTGGGTGACCACCGAACCGATTGGCGGGCAAGACATTTCGGACATTCTCAAGTGCCGGAAATGGTGATGCCCAACGCCTATAATCGCTAGTGTTTCACGGCTGTACCCAGGTAACGACAGATCGAATCTGCTGAGGATGGGAAGGCTCATGAAGTTCAGAGAATTGGTTGCGACCACGCTGCTGACCATTGCCGCCACCGGCGTGACCGCGGCGACGGCGTACGGGCAGGCCGAGATCTACGACCCCGTGGTGAGCGGGAACGAGAGCGGTGTCTCCTACACCACGTCCGTCGCGCCGGACCGGACGAGCGCTGTGGTCACGCTCGACTCCGGTACGTTCGCCCGCACTCCGGGGGGGATCGCGGTGCTGAGGCCCGACGGGTCGGTCGTGACCACGGTGCCCACCACCATGGTGTCCATCTTCGGCCAGCAGGTCGAAGTGGCGCCCGACATCGATGCGGCCGGGACGACATTGACCTTGAGCCCCATCGGAGCCGCCGTCCCGGAACCGGGTGCGCCGCAGTTCATCGGTGACGCGGGGTCCACATTGGGCGGGGTGGCGATCGGCTGTGCCATCGGGGCGCTGGTCGGTCTCGTGTTCTTCATCGTCGGGGTCTTCCCCGGTTGCGTGGTCGGCGGCCTCATCGGTGCCGCCGCGGGCGCCAGCCGGTAGTACGGGACTGATTCGCGGGGCGCTGGCGGCCGCGCTCGGTGCCCCGGCATCGAGCGCGGCCGTTTCGTCTGTGCGAAAGCTCGCGATCTCCCGTCATTTCCGCCCGGCCGCCCGCCGGAAACGGTCGGCCGTGGCGACCAGGTGTTCGGCGAGCGCGGGGGAATCGAGCACCTCGAACTCGACATCGGCGAGGCCGAGATACCACGTCAGCATTCGAGGGGAATCCGAACCAACCAGCGCCACACAGTGTTCCGGCCCGTCCGGTATCACCTCCACCGCCGCGGGCAGCCGGGCCCGGACCACGTCCGCCGAAGCGGCCATGCGGACGCGGGCACGGTAGCGCCACGTGGCGGCGCCCACGCCGCGCTGCACTCGCTCGGCGATCTCCTCCTCGGAGACGGCGCGGGGCGTGAATCGTGGCCCGTGCGGAACCTTCGGCGCGATCCGGTCGACGCGGAAGGTACGCCAGTCGCCGCGCCCCACATCCCACGCGACCAGATACCAGCGACCCCACCAGTGCACCATCCGGTGCGGCTCGACATCCCGGCTGGAGGACGCGCCGCCATGGCTTTCGTAGTCGAAGCGCAATCGCTCGCTCGCCCGGATCGCGTCCGCGACCGCGGTGAGCACCGCCGCGTCCACGGTGGATTGTCCGTCGCCGGACACGTGCACCGTGGCCGCGGTCAGCGTGTCGACGCGGTGCCGCAATCGGGACGGCAACACTTGCCGCAGTTTCGTCAGCGCGCGCACCGACGTCTCCTCGATGCCGGTGACCGCTCCGTTGGCGGCGGTGACCAGTCCGACCGCCACCGCCACGGCTTCCTCGTCGTCCAGCAGCAGCGGCGGCAACGCCGATCCGGCCCCTAGCCGGTAACCCCCGGCGACGCCCGGCGTGGCATGCACGGGATACCCGAGCGTCCGCAGGCGCTCGATGTCGGTGCGCACGGTCCGGGTGGAGACGCCGAGCCGTTCGGCCAGCGCGGGCCCGGTCCAGTCGCGCCGCAGTTGCAGCAGCGACAGCAGCCGCAACAGGCGTGCGGAGGTTTCCAGCATGGCTCGATCATGGCAGCTGTCGCGGAAGCGAGCCTTCCGCGACAGACGATCAGCCGGCCTGCGTCATGCACGGCTCGACGGTGAAGTCGAGCCCGAAATTGTTCAAGGTCACCGGCAGGGGAGCGTCCGGATTCGGCCGGGGCGTGGACCGCAGCCGGAAGTCGGCGGAGGTCAACAGGTGTGCGAGCAGCGCGCTGGTGACGAACAGCACCAGGTTGCGGCCCGGGCAGTCGGCGGGGCCCGCGCTGAACGGCACCAACTGGGGGTACTGCTCCGCGCGGCCGTCGAGCCAGATCTCCGGGACGAACTGGTCGGCGAACGGCAGCAGCTCGGCGTCCCGGTGGAACGCCGCGACCGCGATCATCAGTGCCGCGCCCGCCGCGATGGTGAAGCGCTCGTCGCCGTCGCGCCATTGAGTGTCGGCGGTGATGTCGCGCAGCAACATGGGCGTGGTCGGCCACAGCCGTACCGACTCGAGCACGCAGGCGCGCAGGTAGCCACGCAGGTCGACGCGGTCCGGGTCGCCGGCGTCCGCCAGCGCGCGGGCGTGGTGCTCGGGATGGGTGCTCAGCACCGCCAGCGCCCGGCTCAGCGCGATGCCCGCCGCGTCGAAGGCGAACAACCAATGCGGTATCTGCCCGACCGGATCGGTCGCCCCGCCCGCGGGCACCGCGGCCAGTGCCCCGGCCAGGCTGTCCGGGGGAGCGGACTCGACGTGACGGTAGAGCCGATTGGTGAACTGATCGCGCTGCCTGCGATGCGCGGGCGCCAGGAACGACCAATTGCCCGCCGAGCGCAGCCGGGACAGCTCGTCGGTGAGCACCGTGTCGTCGCGGCCCCGCTCACCGAGCACGATCCGTCGCACCAGCCGCCACCACCGCGTGGTGAACTGCCGCGCGTCCAGGTGACCGCGGTGCAGGGCGGACACGATCATCTCGCGCGCCTCCTCCGCGATGGCCTCGGCGAACGGCCCGGCCAGGCGGTGCAGCGGCTCTGCGGACTCCAGCGCCGCCTCGTTCACGGCCCGGCGCTGATCGCGGATCGGGCCTTCGGACAACAGGACACCGTGCGGCTGGAACTGGCGCAGTGCGGCGCGCTTCTCGCGATTGGCCGGGTGAAACGGCGTCGGCGCGTCGGCCAGGACCCGCCCGACGTCCTGCGGGTCGAGAACGACCACGATCCGGCGCCCCGGCACCACCAGCTCGACCGGACCCGCACCGAACTCCCGCCGCAGCTGCCGCACGCGCTCTATCGCCCGCGAATCGGCCCCGGTGCGTTCGAGCAGGCCCAGGACCGGCCGACGTCGCGCGATGACCCCCGAGGCGACCGAGGCGAATCCGAGATCCGCCAGTGCCGCTACCGCGGGCACTCCCACCAGTCGGTGTTCGCGGTTGTCTGCCATACGGCCTCCTCCCGGTGCGCTCAGATCGGCACGGTGCCGACGACCGGGCAGATACCCGGCGACGCGGGGTCGAAACCGTGGCGGGGTCCGAGCGGCACCGATGCGGTGCCGGAGGCTCAGCTGGGGGCTTGGGTCTCGTCGACTGCCAGCGCGGCCTCGACGGAGTCGCATACCGTGAGCAGACGGTCCAGCGCGGTGACCTCGATCGGCCTGCGCGCCGCGTCACTGGGGACCACGCGCAAGCCGCCGGAACCGGTGGCCTCCGAGGCCGCCAGCAGGACGCTCAGCCCAGCGGAGCCGAGGAACCCGACGTTCGACATGTCCACCACGACCGCGGCCGGTGTGTCGCGCAGCGCCTCGTCGAGCGCCGATTGCAAGCGTGGCGCCGAGGCCATGTCGATCTCGCCGTGCACGGTGACGACCACCGTGCCCTCCGCCGACCGCACCTCGACCTCCAACGCCCGGGGCGCGCTTTCGGAACTCACAATCCACCTCCCGTGCCGGCCACGCGTCCTCGGCAGTACGCCACGTCGACCTCCGCTCAGGTTCGCATCTCTTGCACAGTCGGTCACGGCGCAGAGAGCGAGCATTCCGCGGCCAACTTACCCCATCGCGCTCCGGTCCGATCACTCCGTGCACCGCGTCCCGCCTCAGACCAGGCAATATCAGGGGCCGGAGGACGCTGCCGCGCGGGTGCGGAAATCGGCCCCCCGGCACAACGAATGCCGCCGCCGTGAGTTCGGGCACCTGGAAGGAGTGTCCGAACTCACGGCGGCGGCAGCGATTTCGAGCGGCGGCGTACTGCCGCTCCGGCACGGTGGCGCTATTCCGGCCAAGTGCCGGTGAGCGATTCGTAACCGCTCGCGCCCGCACGATCGATCGCGGCCTTGACCAGGCCGAACACCGCGCCCTGCAAGGCCGCGGCGAACAGCACCTCGCGCCAGGAATGGTCTCGCGCGGTGGAGGACGGGGCCTGGTCCTCACCGGTGATCCGCGTCCACACCTTGGTGAACACCGCGTTCGCCGCCAGGCCGCCGAGCACGCTGATCACCAGGCCGAGCGGTTTGTAGAGCGTCTTCATCGCCGCCTCCGAACGATCTGCCACACCACCGCCGCGATCACCGCCGCGCCGAGGGCCGCCGGGATCGGGTGCGCGCGCAACGCGCCACCGGCCTGCCTGCCGCGCGCGGCGACCGGTTCGGGCGCCGCCGCCGCCACCCGGTGGGCGAGGTTCGCGGCGCCCGTGCGGGCCTGCTGGGCCTTGTCCGCGACGGCGAGCGCCGCCTCGGACGCCACGTGCTGGGTCGTCTCGACAGCCTCGTGCGCTTTCTCCTTGCTCCGCGCTGGCACGTCGAGCTTGTGGCCCAACTCTTCGACCGTCCTGCCCAATTCCGCTCTGGCCTCGTCGCGGTCGCGCCGCAAGGCCGCGACGTCGTCGGTGGGCTGCCCGGCCCGGGGTCGGCTGTCGCTCATCCCCGCCTCCTGTCCTTGATCACCTCGATGTCCTCGCGCACGCCCTCGACCGCTTCCTGCGGTATCGGCGGCGCCGCGTGCTCCACGCTCTTCTTCCCGGACAACCCGAGGACCGCCGCGACCACCAGCAGCGCGCCCGCCACGATGAGCGCGGACGCCCAGCCCGGCAGGACCTCGGCGAGGCCGAGCAC
>NZ_BDBM01000023.1 GCF_001612985.1 Nocardia gamkensis NBRC 108242
CCGCGCCCGCGGCCAAGGCAGCCGAGACCGAGGCTCCCGCGGCCGAGCCGGTCAAGGGGCTGGGTATGAAGGGCGCCGCCAAGGCGCCCGGTGGTGGTCTCGCGATGAAGGGTGCGGCCAAGGCGCCGGGCGCCAAGGCGTCCGCTGCCCCGGCGGCCGAGGCAGCGCCCGAAACCGCCGCCGAACCGGCTGAAGCCGAGTCGGCCGAAACCGGGCCCACCGAGACCAAGCCGACGGTGCCCGCCAAGGGTCTGGCCATGAAGTCCGGCTTCAAGCGGCCCGGCGCCAAGGCCCCCGGTAAGCCTGCCGCGGCTCCCGCGGCGTCGGCCCCGGCGGAGGCGGCTCCCGCCGAACCGGCTTCGACGGAGCAGGCTCCCGCCACGGAGACTCCTGCGGCGCAGGCCGAACCAGCTGCCGAGCCGGAGCAATCCAACGGCGTGAGCGGCAACGGCGCGTCCGAAGCCGCGCCGCCCGCCGCCAAGCCCGGCGGTCTCGGTTTCAAGGCGGGTGCGAAGGCGCCGGGCCGGAAGAACTGAGCTAAGAGCCAACTCCACACCGAACATCGGCCGGGTCCAGAAATGGACCCGGCCGAGTCGTTTCGGGCTGTCGCCGACTTCGCCGAGGTGACCAGCGCGCCCGGCGCACTTGTCGCCGGTTGTCATCTCACCGCTCTCGAGATCGGTTACTCGGCTCGGTCTCATGCCGATTACCTAGCCAAGATCGCCGGACAGAAGTCTTTGGTCTGGCTTCCGGTAACGGAAGAAGCGATGGACCGGGCATTGGACGTCCAGGGTCTGCTCGCTGCCCGAGGCGCACATCGCCTGCCGATCCCCGATCTGATCCTCTCTGCGACCGCCGAGGTGCACGGGACGACCGTCCTGCACGTCGACAGCGACTATCAGACGATCGCGGACATCACCGGTCAACCGCACCGGCGGCTCGGGACGAGCTGACGCGGTAACCGGCCGGTACAGCGGACAGCGGAAGTCGGTGCCGGGCCGGGATGACAGCCCCGGCCCGGCACCGGACTACGGGCGGGTCAGTGCGGCGTACCGGGCGAGATGTTCGTCGGTGGAGCCGAATTCGTGCTCGACCACGGTGAGCCGCTTGAAGTAGTGGCCGATGGCCAGCTCTTCGGTCATGCCCATCGCACCGTGCAGTTGCACCGCGTTCTGTCCGATGAAACGCGCCGCCCTGGCGACGGTGACCTTCGCCGCCGAGACGGCGCGTGCGCGGTCGTCGGCGGGCGCCCGCAGCGAGTGGACGGCCAGATGTACTGCCGCGACGGCTTGTTCGAGTTCGATGTACATATCGACCATGCGGTGCTGCAACGCCTGGAAACTGCCGATCGGCTGACCGAACTGCTCGCGCTGTTTGGCGTAGTCGATGGTGTCGGCGAGCACCTTGCGCATGCAGCCGACCGCCTCGGCGCAGATCGCCGCGGTGGCCTCCGCGATGGTCGGCTCGATGACGGTCCAACCGTCCGACTCCGTGCCCAGCAACGCGTCGGCGGGCAGGCGCAGGCCGGTGAACACGAGATCGGACGCGGTCCGGTCGTCGATGGTGCGGTAGGAATGCACCTCGACTCCGGCGGGCGGATCGGACGCGTCGAATTCGAGCCGGAACAGCGAGATGCCCGCCTTGTCGCGCCGTTCGCCGGAGGTGCGCGCGGTGATCAGCAGATCGGTGGCCAGCGGGGCGCCGGTCACCACGGTCTTCGCACCGTCGAGCACCCAGGCGTCGCCGTCGCGGCGGGCGGTGGTCGACACGTCGTGCAGCGCGTGCCCCGACGTCGGTTCCAGCGCGGCGAACGCGATGAGCGCGTCACCGGACACGATCCGGCGCAGCACGGCGTCGGCCTGCTCCCCGCCGGACCGCTCGAGCAGTCCGGCGCCGATCACGACGGTGTCCACGAACGGCTCGACCACCAGTGCCCGGCCGAGTTCCTCGGCGATCACCATGAGTTCGACGGGGCCGCCGCCGGTGCCGTCCACCCGCTCGGGCAGCGTCGCGCCGAGAATGCCCAGTTCGTCGGCGAATCCGCGCCAGACGGCGGGCTGCCAGCCCGACTCCGATTTCGCCGCGGCGCGGCTCTTCTCCAAGTCGTAGCGGGCGCCGAGGTATCCGGCGATCGCGGAGCGGAGCATTTCCTGCTCGTCGGTAAGCGTGAAGTCCATCAGAGCCCCAATGCTGCTTTGGCGAGGATGTTTCGCTGAATCTCGTTGCTGCCCGCGTAGATCGAGCCCGCTCGGTCGTTGAAGTACTTCAGCGGCGCGACGGCCTGCCAGTCCGCGCCGCTGTGGTAACCGTCGGCAGGCGGCGTGAACTGGGCGATCGGCCCGCCCGGCTCGGTGGCGTGCGGCTGGTAGACGCGACCGCGCGGTCCCGCGGCTTCCAGCGCCAGCTCGGTGAGTTTCTGGCTGAGTTCGGTGCCGAGGATCTTGAGTATGGAGGACGCCGGCCCCGGATTCTTGCCCTGCGCCATCGCGGAGAGGGTGCGGTACTCCAGGACTTCGAGCACCTCGGTGCGGATTCGCAGGTCCGCCAGCTTCGCCGCGAACGCGCGGTCGTCGATCAGCGGGTTGCCGTCCGGGCCGGGCTGCTGGGCGGCATTGACGGCGATGTCCCGGGCCATGACCTGGAGCCAGGGCGCCGCCGCTCCGCCGCGCTCGTGCACCAGCAGATACTTCGCGACGGTCCACCCGTCATCGATCCGGCCGAGCACATTGGTCTTGGGCACCCGCACGTTGTCGAAGAAGACCTGGTTCTGCACCTGCTCACCCGAGGTCATCACCAACGGCCGGATCTCGATGCCCGGCGCGGTCATGTCGATCAGCAGGAACGTGATGCCCTGCTGCTTCTTACCCGTGCGCGAGGTGCGCACCAGGCAGAAGATCCAATTCGCCTCGGTGGCGTGGGTGGTCCAGATCTTGCTGCCGGTGCACACGAAATCCTCGCCGTCGTCGACGGCGGCCATAGACAGCGCGGCCAGGTCGGATCCGGCCTCGGGTTCGGAGTAGCCCTGGCAGAAGAAGACCTCGCCGGTGAGGATGCGCGGCAGATAGAACGCCTTCTGTTCCTCGGTGCCGAACGCGATGATCGCGGGCGCCACCATCCTGATGCCCATCGGCGACAGCGCGGGCGCGCCGGCCAGCGCCGATTCCCGCTGGAAGATGTAGTGCTGGGTCAGGCTCCAGTCGCATCCGCCGTGTTCCACCGGCCAGGCGGGCGCCGCCCAGCCGCGCTCATGGAGGATGTGCTGCCATTCCATGCTCGCCTCGTGGTCGGGATACACGCTCGTCGCCAAGCGCCCGGCCCGCCGCAATTCCGGCGTCAGCTTCGCGGCGAGGAATTCCCGCACCTCGTCCCGAAACGCCAGATCCCCCGCTGACCAGTCGTATTCCATCTGCCCTCCCAGAGGGTGTGCACCGTTGCTTCCGTGGCGAATATCCCGCCACCACGAGACAGAATGTACGGCCGCTTCTCTCAGCGAGTCAAACTGACGTCACACGCCCGCAGATTACCGGCGGAGGTGCGGCGAGCGCCGCCGAGAGCCGGGCCCGCATCACGGACCCGGCTACCCATGGGCACACCTGGAGCGTCAGCCGCAGGAACTCGGTTCACCGATCTTGACCACCGACAGCACCGCCTCACCTTCGCCGATCAACGATCCCGGCGCGGGCGCCTGCGCCACCACGATCCAGTTCCGGTCCCGCACCTGCATGCGCCCCTTCCCGGTCGCGTCCTTGGATCGGGAGAAGAAGACACCGGCCGCCTGGATCGTGTCCTGCGCATCCTGCAAGTTCATGCACACGACGTTCGGCATAGGGGCGCGGGGAGCCGCCGGTTGTGATGCCTGCACGGGAGCAGGCATCGGTGCCGCGGGAGCGGCAGGCACCGCCGCAGCGGATGTCGACGAGGCGACCACAGCGCTTCGACCGGCCGGAGTCGCGGAGGTTCGTTGCGACGTCGAGTGGTCCTTGCCGTTACCACCGACAGCACTGCCGATCGCGGCCAGTGCCAGCAGCCCGCCAAGGACGGCCGCCACCCAAACCCATAGCGGCGTCCGCTTCTTCTGTGGCTGCTGCCCGATAGGCGGACCGTACGCGTTCGGCGGTGGCGGATATGTCATCGGCAGTTCCCTTGCTCTCATCCGTTTTCACGCACCGGGGTCGATGCGCACGGGCATCACATCGAGACGTCGATCACATTTGTTACTGATTTGCTATAAATCTAGGTGGGAGCAGGACGAAGCGGTCAGCAATCCTCGAAGAAGGCCTTCGCGAAGCCCACCGACTGGTAGGCGTAGTCGTAAGCCCAGCGTGGGGGGGAGAGGTCGGGTTCGGGGTCGGTGAAGAGGAGTTCTCCGTCCCAGCACTTCCGCAGGATGTAACGGGCGCGGGAGATGTGGGGAGTGAAGGTGACGACGATGACTCGGCGCCAGTTGTTGGCGCGGGCGAGGCGGGCCAGTTCACGGCCCTCGCCGCGAGTGGTGCGCGGCGACGGGTCGAAGCACAGGACCTCGAAGCTGTAGCCGCCGTGGCAGATCCGGTTCAGCACGGCGCTGTTGTCGTAGGGATCGGAGAACACCACGCGCGGCGCGTACCCCTCGCGCGCCAGGCGCAGGCCCAACTGTTCACGGCCGTCGTGCGCCCCGCCCAAGACGAGAACGGCATCCGCCGGAGCGGGCGGGTCGGTGCGCGGACGCACGTACACCGGCCACAGCGCGACCGTCGCGACGACCACCGCCAGACCGGCGCCGAGCACGGTCCAGGCCCATCGATGACGTCGCACCACGCCGATGCTAGCGGGGCCACGACTACCGTTGTGCCAGGTCAGGGCACCCGGTCCGGCGCCGTCGCCGCATGTACATCTGCTGTTGCCCCGACCCTTGCCTCGCTGACGTGGCGTGGCCACCGGCGGGGCTTACCAATCGATCATGCGATGCACAGTCTTCGGAACCGGGTATCTCGGGGCAACGCACGCGGCGTGCATGGCCGAACTCGGGCACGACGTCATCGGAGTGGACGTGGACCCGGGCAAGGTCGCGAAGCTGTCCGACGGAGTGGTGCCGTTCTACGAACCGGGCCTGGAGGGTGTGCTGCGCCGCAACCTCGATGCGGGCCGCCTGCGGTTCACCACCTCCTACGCCGAGGCGGCGGCGCACGCGGAGGTGCACTTCCTCGGCGTGGGCACCCCGCAGAAGAAGGGTGAGTACGCCGCCGACCTGAAGTACGTGCACGCGGTGGTCGACACGCTCGCCCCGCTGCTGGAACGCCCCTCGGTGATCATCGGCAAGTCCACGGTCCCGGTCGGCACGGCGGCCGCGCTCGGATCGCGCGCCCGCGCACTGAGTTCCACCGACATCGAGGTGGCCTGGAATCCGGAGTTCCTCCGGGAAGGCTTCGCGGTCAAGGACACCTTGCGGCCGGACCGGCTGGTTCTCGGCGTCGACCGGGAACGCGCCGCCGCAGGATGGGTGGAAGACCTGGTACGCGAGATGTACGCCGACCTGATCACCGCCGAGGTGCCGTTCTTGCTGACCGACCTGGCCACAGCGGAATTGGTGAAGGTATCGGCGAACGCCTTCCTGGCGACGAAGATTTCGTTCATCAACGCGGTGTCGGAGGTGTGCGAAGCGACCGGCGCCGACGTGACGATGCTGGCCGACGCACTCGGCTACGACGCGCGCATCGGCCGCCGATTCCTCAACGCGGGCCTCGGCTTCGGCGGCGGGTGTCTGCCGAAGGACATCCGCGCGTTCATGGCCCGCTCCGGTGAGCTCGGCGCCGATCACGCCGTCGCCTTCCTGCGCGAGGTGGACAACATCAATATGCGCCGCCGCACCAAGGTGGTCGACATGGCCGCCCGCGCCTGCGGCGGCTCGCTGCTCGGGGCCAACGTCGCGGTGCTCGGCGCGGCGTTCAAACCGGAATCCGACGACGTCCGCGACTCCCCCGCGCTGAATGTGGCCGGCATGATCCAACTGCACGGGGCGGTGGTGACCGTCTACGACCCCAAGGCTCTGGAGAATTCGCGCCGCGTGTTCCCCACCCTCAACTACGCGACCTCGGTCGCCGAGGCGTGCGAACGCGCCGACGTGGTGCTCGTGCTCACCGAGTGGGACGAATTCACCGCCCTGCGCCCGCGGGATCTGGAGGGCGTGGTGCGCGCCCGCTCGATTATCGACGGCCGGAACTGTCTCAATCGTGCCACGTGGAGAGCAGCCGGATGGGTGTACGCGGGACTCGGTACACCGTAGAGTTGCGGGGCGAGGCGGGCTACTGCCAGACAGACGACCAGTCCGCCCTAAGCACAGCTGATCGCCGGCGGTAGGGTCCGTCCAGCGGGCCTCCGCCGACGGACGGCGCAGGCTCGCATGTCGTGCAGTGTGAAACGAGATGGGCAGCTGATGAGTTCGGTACTGGGAGTTTCGGTGGGGGCCGGCACTGTCCGCATGGCGCGACCACACGCCGACAACCCCCACGGACATGTCTCCCCGCATTCCTTCGATCTGCAGACCATTCCGGTTGTCGACCAGAGCGTGGAAGAGCTGGCTGCCGAAGCCATCGGCGTCACCCTGGAAGCCACGCCGGGGATCGGCGCCACCGCGATCGCCTACCGCAGTGAGCAGCACGCCCGCGCCATTCGCGCGGCCATGGCGCGGCAGCAGCTGACCAATTACGAACTCGTGCCGGAGATCGCGGCGGCACTCGAGTTCGCGCAGGCCACCGGCGATATCCGGGGCATCTCCTCGCTGGTCGTCTACGACCTGGGCAGCTCGGGCCTGACGGTGAGCGTGGTCGACACCCACTCCCGCGAGGTGCGCCACAGCGAGCGCACCAGCGACATCAGCGGCGACTATCTCGACTCGTTGATTCGCGAGCAGCAGATCGCCTCCGGGCGGATCGCGCATCCGCCGAACGCCGCGGGCCTGGCCGCCCTGGACGGGCTGTGCCGGGAGGCGAAGGAGCAGCTGACCAGCAACACCGCGGTGGCGCTGCCGAGCGAGCAGGGGCTGGTCCTGCTCGCGCAGGAGAACTTCGAATCGTTGATCATGCTGGCGATCGAGTCCTCGGCGCGGATGGCACGCGACGTGATCGTGCGCTCGGACCGCCCCGTGCACGGTGTGCTGGCCATCGGCGGTTGCGCCCGGATCCCGTTGGTGGCCAAGGTGCTCGAACGCTGGATGGGCGTGCCCGTCATCGTGCCGGACAGCCCGGAGACCGTGATGGCCCGCGGCGCCGCGCTGCTGGCCAGACCGGTGCGCAAGGAGACTCCCGCCGCGAGCGCCGCCCTGGACGACGAGCTGTCGCCCGCCTGGTTGGCCGCCCCCGCCCAGCGTGGCAAACGTGAGATCAGCGGGGCCGTGCTGACGGTCAGCGCGCTGGCCGTGGTCGCCGCGATCGGGCTCGGCCTCGGGTACGGACCGCAGGTGCTGGAACGGGATTCGCACACCAGCGAGGGCTCGCCGTCGTTGTCGCCGACCACCGCACCGCGCACGACCAGCTTGGACCCGCAGATCGCCGTCGCGCCGGGTACCACGGAGTCGCCCGCCCACGAGTCGGTCGCCGCGCCGCCGCCGAACCGGCGGCAGACCACCAGCGAGGCGCCGCCGACGCCCGGCCCGAACACCATCGTGGTGCCCGGCCTTCCGCCGATCGTGGTCCCCACGATCCCGCCGGAGGTCTTCCCCTTCCCTCCCCCACCGCCCCGCTGAGCGAGCGATCGCGCGACTGGGGGCGCGGTGAAATCAGACCCTGACGTGCCGGACTCCGCGACGACGCGGCGGCGGTGAAGTTCAGTCCCTGGCGTGCCGGGCTCGGCGCGGACGCGGGGGCGGTGTGGGCTCTTTGGCCTTGAACGGCCGGGCCAGCAGCACCGCGATGCCCGTGGTCAACGGCACCGACAGCGCCAGCGCGATACCGCCGACCGCCGAGCGCGCGATCTCGATGGCCACCGCGTCACCGGTCAGCACGTCGCGGATCGACCGTCCCGCCACGCTGAACAGCAGCAGCAGCGGCAGCGCCCCACCCGCATAGGCCAGCACCAGCGTGTAGACGGTGCTGGCGATGTGGTCGCGCCCAACGCGCATGGCGGCGGCGAAAACCTCGCGGCGGGAAGCCGATTCGTCGAGGGCGGCCAGCTCGAACGCGGCCGACGCCTGGGTGATCGTGACGTCGTTGAGCACACCGAGCGAACCGATGATGAAGCCGGCCAGCAGCAGGCCGGTGATGCTGACGTGCTCGATGTAGGTCGCGACGTTCGTGTTCTGTTCCTCGGAAAGCCCGGTCAGATGGGTGATCTCGATGGTGAGCCAGGACAGCGCGGCGGCGAGCAGCATCGAGGTCAGCGTGCCGAGCAGCGCCGAACTGGTGCGCAGGTTCACCCCGTGGGCCAGATACAGCACCGCGTAGAGGATCAGGGAGCCCGCGACCAACGCGACCGGGATCGCGGGTTTGCCGTCCAGCAGGGCGGGCAGCAGGAACAGCACCAGCACCGCGAAGGCGAACACCAGGCCCAAGAGCGCACGGACGCCGCGCCAGCGCGCCACCGCGACGATCACCACCACGAAAACTACGAAGATCAGCGCGAGCGGCATCCCGCGTGAGTAGTCCTCGAACGAGTACAGCGGCGTGCCGCTCGGATCGGTCTGGCGGACCAATCGCAGTTCGTCGCCCGCGTGCAGGTCGGGTTGCCCTGGGCCCGGGGCGATCTCCAGCAACGTGCGGTTGCCCTTGTGCGGCCCGGACTCGATCGAGATCAGGCTGCGCTGGCAGGTGTAGGCGGTGCTGCGCGGTGGTTCGGGCTTCTCGACGAACACCTTGCCCAGCGACGGGCTGCCGCACGGACCGACATCTTGCAGCACCACGGTGCCCGCTTCGGTCTGCACCGCGCCGCCGCCCGCGTTCTGCATCGGCAGCGGGATGTCGATGTGCTGCTTGCTCGGCCACAGCACGATCGCGGCGATGACGACGACGACCCCGATCACGGTGAGTAACCCGACGACCACGCGCGCCGCGGTCGCGCCGATCGCGATCGGCCCCGAATGATCGTGGTGATGGTGGTGGTGGTCGCTCACCGCGCTCCTACCTGTCAGATGTGGTTCTGCCCGGAGCGAGCCTAAAGGATTTCATTTTCAAGACCGTCGCGGCGTCGCCGAACACAGTGGATACACGGTCAGAGCGATCCGATCGAAAAGAAAGGGGAGATTTTAGAGGGGGCGGCGGAGAGCAGGGGGATGTCTCCGCCGCCCGCAGGGCAGGCGGCCCAGGGGGGTAGGCGGCCTAACCCGAGGCCGGATGTGCCCAGGGGGGGTAGGCAATCCGACCAGGCACTCAGAGTGCCGAGAACCACTGTACACAAAAGTACTTCTTTTGCGCTAGTTAGTCGCCAAACCCGACATGTATCCGTACGTCGAGTTTGTTTACCGGCTGGAAGCCGGGCGATTATATGGTTCGCCGCCAACTTCTCACTACTGGCGATAGCTGGCGAGGAAGTTGCCGAAGCGTTCGATCGCGACCGCGAGATCGCGGGCCCACGGCAGCGTAACGATCCGCAGATGGTCGTGATCGGGCCAATTGAAGCCGGTGCCCTGCACCATCAGGATCTTCTCCTGCAGTAGCAGATCCAGGATCAACTTGGAGTCGTCGTAGATCTCGTAGACGTTCGGATCCAGCTTCGGGAACGCGTAGAGCGCACCCTTCGGCTTCACACACGACACGCCGGGGATCATGTTCAACCGCTCCCAGGCGACGTCGCGCTGTTCGAGCAGCCTGCCGCCGGGCAGGATCAGATCCTCGATGCTCTGATGACCGCCGAGCGCGACCTGAATCGCGTGCTGCGCGGGCACATTCGGGCACAACCGGGAAGAGGCGAGCAGGTCGATGCCCTCCAGGAAACCGGCCGCGTGCTCCTTCGGGCCGGTGATCGCCAGCCAGCC
This sequence comes from Nocardia gamkensis NBRC 108242, assembly GCF_001612985.1. Lineage (GTDB taxonomy): Bacteria > Actinomycetota > Actinomycetes > Mycobacteriales > Mycobacteriaceae > Nocardia > Nocardia gamkensis. The sequence goes on from NZ_BDBM01000023.1 coordinate 9,944, forward strand.
CGAGCGGTAGCCCGCGACCCGGTAGGCCTTGGACAGCCCGTTGAAGGTCAGGCACAGCAGGTCGGGCGCCATGGTGGCCAGCGAGATGTGCTTGGCGTCGTCGTAGAGGATCTTGTCGTAGATCTCGTCGGCGAGCAGCAACAGCTGATGCTTGCGCGCGAGGTCGGCGAGCTGCTGGAGCACTTCCGCGGAGTACACCGCGCCGGTGGGGTTGTTCGGGTTGATCACCAGCAGCGCCTTGGTGCGGTCGGTGATCTTCGATTCGATGTCCGCGATGTCGGGCTGCCAGCCGTTGGCCTCGTCACACAGGTAGTGCACGGGAGTGCCGCCGGCCAGGCTGGTCATGGCGGTCCACAGCGGGTAGTCCGGGGCCGGGATCAGCACCTCGTCGCCGTTGTCCAGCAGGGCCTGCATGGTGATCGTGATCAGCTCGGAGACGCCGTTGCCGAGGTAGACGCCGTCCACGTCGAGTTCGGGGAAGCCGGGCACGAGTTCGTAGCGGGTCACGATCGCGCGCCGCGCCGACAGGATGCCCTTGGACTCGGAGTAACCCTGGGCGTACGGGAGCGCCGCGATGATGTCGCGCATGATCACGTCCGGCGCCTCGAACCCGAACGGGGCGGGGTTGCCGATATTGAGCTTGAGGATGCGGTGGCCCTCGGCCTCCAGCCGTGCCGCGTGCGCGTGTACCGGTCCACGGATCTCGTAGACGACGTTCTGGAGCTTCGTGGACTGCTCCAGAACACGCGGGGGGCGGTGCGGATGATGAGGACTCACCCGTCCCATGGTGCCATCCGTCGCAACCGGATAAACCGTCACTCCGAGCTGGTCCCCGGGCTCCGCGCCCGCGACGGCGTCCCGGGCACAGCGAAGTGTGACACGTCACTCACTAGGCCGGGCCGCCCGGCGGGATGCCCTTCGCCGCGGTGGAGCCGCAGAATTCCTCGATCCGCTCGTCCAACCGGCGCGCCTCGACCGAGTCACGGAAGGCCGGGGCCGCGATCCCCCTGCGCATATCGGTCAGCCGCTCCTCGAGCTGCGCGATGCGCTTGTCCTCGTCGAGCCCCAGCACCGGTTGCAGCGCCTCGGCCGCGCCGTCCAGGCTGCCGTTGATCAGGTGGGCTGCCGCGCAGTCGACCCTGGCCAAGGCTTCCGCACCGTAGGAGCGCTGTTCGGACGGCCCGTTCGAGTACAGCTCGATGGCCCGCTGCGTGGCGCCGAGCGCGCGCTCCGCCTGACCGAGGTGGATATAGGTGGCGCCGGCGTAGTAATTGGCCTTGGCGTCGTTGAACCCGAAGACCCCGCCGACTTCGTCGTGCAAGGTGTCGGTCGCGGCGATCTCGCGGGCGTCGTCGGCCGCCCGGACGCAGCGATCGGTGTCCGCGGCGCTGCCCAGCGCCGACCAGATGCGCGCCTCGATGTTGAGCAGGCGCACCTGCGCGGTCGCCGACTCGGCGAACTCCTGCCCGCTCTGGGCGAGCTGAACCGCCCGGCGGGGACGCTGCGACCAATACTCGATCAGCGCGTGCATGCCGCGGGTCCAGGCGCGAAGCCCGTTGTGCCCGCACAGCTCCGCGTAGGCCCAGGCGGCACGGACCTGCTCCCCGGCCGCGTCGTAGTAGCCCAGGTCGGTGCTCGCGTTGGCGAGCAGACCCGAGAGCGTGCCCGCCAAGAGATACAGATGACCGGTATCGGCGGGCCGCTGATGGCCTTCCAGCAATCGGTACACCCGGCGGCGCACCCGCACCATGTCCACCATCATCGGCACCGGCGGAATGCGCACGTAGTCGTTCGCGATGCGCATCACATCCGCGTCGAGCTGTTCCAATGTGCTCGCACCGACATTGGTGCTCTCGGCCTTGCCGGCGTGCTCGCTGGCCTCGTGGGCAGCCGCCATGATCAGATCCCTCTCCGAAATCGCTGCTAACGCAACACCTCTCATCGCACCGGCGTCTATGAGAGCCAAAAGGTCCGCGTCACTCGAATAATCAACGCGCGCCGAGGCGTCGGCGCGCGCATCGAATCCCGGCGGGACGGCTCGATCGCTCGAGGGCTGATCGATCAAAGCCGCGAACCGGGCTCGCACCACATCGTCGGACCTGGCCAGTGAGGTATCCAGAGCGGCTTGGTTGATCGGTCGTGGATGAACCCGGACGCCCCCGGCTTCCCACTTCGACACCAAGCGTTCGTGCACACCCAGATGGGCGGCGAATTCCCTGATGCTCATCCGCTTGGCATCGCGAAGGGCGCGGGCCTCTTTGCCTGACCAATGCCTGACCACGGTGCCATCCCTTCCGAACGAACCCCTTCCAGAGTACGAGCGCTTTGTGAGCACGGCCACAGCTGAAATGCGACCGGTATCAAAGGCAGCGGAAGGGCAGCGGTAAGCGGGCTGACGGGCGATACCCAATCACACTGCGGGCAGCGAACATTGAGTCGGAAGGCAAGGAGTTCGCCGTGAATGTCGAGAAGCTCAGGACCGTGGACGATTGGGTGGCGTTCTATCGGCACGAGTTCGGGTTGCCGGTCACCGAGCGTGGCGGTTTCGCCATGTTGCCGGTCACCGGTCGCGTCTGCGTAGTCCACCTGCCGACCGCGCGTGCCGAAAAGGTCCGCGTCGCACTGGAACAGCAGGGAACGAAGGGTCCCATGTTGGCCAGGCAGATCCGATGGAGTTTCCTCGCCGAGCCCGACAGTCGACCGGGACCGCAGGTGCTCGAGGTGCTCAATCGGCTGGATATCGGCCTGCCCGCCGTGGGCAGCGCCGTGATGTTGCCGACCGGTCTCGGTCGCTGGACCCGGGAAGGGTGCTTCTGGGTCAGCCCGCCGAGCCGCGGTGACGCGCTTCCACCGCTGTCCGTCATCCTCACTACGGCGCTCGCGGTGGGAGCGGGCGGCGGGGACTGATCACCTCCGCGATCAGATCCCCGCTGCCGTCCGCCGGGTCCGCTTCTCCCGCACAGTCGACGAAGCGGACCCGGCGGTCAGCGTGTTTCGGCGGCGTCGATCGCGGCGGCCGGAATCGGGAAGTTGAGATAGGACCGCGACGGAGTCGGCCCGCGCTGGCCCTGATACTTCGAACCCGCCACGGCGCTGCCGTACGGATGCTCCGCCGGGCTGGTCAGCCTGAGCAGGCACAACTGGCCGATCTTCATCCCGGGCCACAGCGTGATCGGCAGATTGGCCACGTTGGACAGCTCCAGCGTGATGTGCCCGCTGAACCCGGGATCGATGAAGCCCGCGGTCGAGTGGGTCAGCAGGCCCAATCGGCCCAGGCTGGACTTGCCCTCCAACCGTCCGGCCAGATCGTCCGGCAGCGTGCACACCTCCAGAGTGGAGCCGAGCACGAACTCGCCGGGGTGCAACACGAACGGTTCACCGTCGGCCGGCTCGACCAGACTGGTGAGCTCGTCCTGCCGCTTCGCGGGATCGATGTGGGTATAGCGGGTGTTGTTGAACACCCGGAACATCCGGTCCAGGCGCACGTCGATGCTCGACGGCTGGATCAGGTTCTCCAGCAGCGGCTCGACCCCGAGACGCCCAGCGGCGATCTCCGCACGGATGTCACGATCGGAAAGCAGCACGCGACGAGCGTAGCGCCTGCTCGCCGGGGCTCCGCAGCCGCACAGTGATACAGAGAGAGCGATATCCTCGCATTCACTCGGGCGGCGCCGCCCGCGATCGAAGGGATGAACCATGACCGAGGGCTCGCTATTCGACCTGACCGGCCACGTCGCCGTCGTCACCGGAGGCAACTCCGGCATCGGTCTCGGCTTCGCCCGTGGGCTCGCGCGGGCCGGAGCCGACGTCTGTGTGGTCGGCCGCGACACCGAGCGCAACGAGGCCGCCGCAGCCGAATTGAGCACCTTCGGCGGCCGCGTGCTGGCGCTGAGCTGCGACGTGAGCGAGGAGCAGCAGGTGATCGACACCTTCGGGCGCGCGGCCGCCGAACTCGGCCGCATCGACTCCTGCTTCGTGAACGCCGGTGTCAGTCAGGGTTTCATCCCGTTCGTGGAGACCGATCTCGCGGAATTCCGCCGGGTCACCTCCCTCAACCTCGACGCCGCGTTCGTGACGCTGCGCGAAGCGGCGAAGGTCATGCTCGCCCAGGGCGAGGGCGGCAGCCTGGTCGCCACCGCGAGCCTCGCCGCCCAGCAGGGTGTTCCGCGCGGGCAGTCCTACGCGGCCAGCAAGGCGGGGCTGATCGCCATGGTCAACTCGATCGCGGTGGAACTGGCCAAGCACGGTATCCGCGCGAACTCGGTGCTGCCCGGCTGGGTCGAGACGCCGATGACCGAGGGGGCCTTCGCCTGGGACCGTTTCCGCGAACGCGTCCACCCGAGGATCCCGGTTCGCCGCTGGGGCCTGCCGAGCGATTTCGAATCCGTCGCCGTCTACCTCGCCAGCCCTGCCAGCGCCTACCACACCGGCGATACTCTCTTGATCGACGGCGGTTACAGCAAGTTCTGAGGTCTTTCCGCGTCGGTACTGCGGCGCTTGACCCGCCCACCTGCGCTCGGAGCGTCGACTGGCAGTGGCGGTCATCACAGGATGGCCGAGCCCTGTCATCGCCTCCCTCGAGATGCCCAAGCCACAACGTGACGATGGTCGGCCCCGGAGACATCCGCCGTAGCCGACGCTGTCGCCCCGGCGCAGGAAGCACTTGGCGCTGGCGCGGATCGCGGGGCGGTCGCGGGGCATCAGTTTCTCGACGACCAGCTCGCCCCCGGCCGACGATCCGCTCAGTGCGGCCGTCGCGGACGGCAATGCCGGTCGAACACCGAAGGCGGCATCTTCGGCCTGCACCCTTGGTGTTCGCCGACGTCGCCGGTGCCATCCGGGGCGGGAAGCGGACCGGGTTACCTCGCAGCGTCCGGCATGGCAACGTGGAGTGGTGACCTCCTCCCGCATCCGGAACGTCATCGTGGTACTCACCGTGTTGCTGGTGCTGTGCGCCGCGGTTCTCACCGCAGGCGTTGTCGGGGGCGGCGGTCCCGGCAGGATCGATCGCGGCATCGCCGACTGGGCGATCGCGCACCGCAGCGACGCACTCACCCCGGTCGCGGTGGTCGTCAGCGTGTTGGGCGGCACGCTCGCCATGACGGCCCTGGCCACCGCGACCTGCCTGGTGCTGTCCTGGCGGCGGCGGTGGACGTCGGCCGCGCTCGTCGCGACCACCGGGCTCGGCGGTGGGTTGCTGGTGCGCGGCGGCAAACGGCTGACCGACCGCGACCGCCCGCCCGTCGAGGAACACCTGATCAACGTGTCCAACCAGGCCTATCCGTCCGGGCACAGCCTGGGCTCGTTCGTCGTGGTCGGCATCGTTCTGGTGGTCGCGCTACCCGGCATACACGGACCCGCCCTCCGCGCGTGCACGGCGATCGCCGCCGCCTTGTTCGTCGCAGCGGTCGGCCTGTCCCGCATCTACCTCGGCGTCCACTGGACCACCGACGTCCTCGGCGGCTGGTGCTTCGGCGCCCTGTGGCTCATCCTTTGCTTGACCGTCTACCGGTACTTGATGTCCGGCGAGCCGGGCCCGACCCCGTCACCGGACGGCTATCCCGGCGAAAATTCCGATAAGGCCGAGTCCACTTCCGGCCGTCGAGCGAAATAGGTCGGCTGGACTTTTCCCACCCCACACGAGGCTTCTGCTACAGTCTCGATTGGCACATCTGCCTCTGCCGATGTAGTTCAATGGTAGAACTTCTGCTTCCCAAGCAGACAGCGCGGGTTCGATTCCCGTCATCGGCTCCACACGAAACCCCGCCCTTACCTGGGCGGGTTTTCTTTTGAGACCAGCACAACAGCAGGGCACTGTACTCAATGCACCTCGCGGTGGCGTGCAGCTGAATCGGGCGAATCGGCCCAGGTCAGGCGGATGCGGATCTGTTGCCGGACATGGTCGCTCGTGGATCCGTACACTCACGGCGTGGTTCCCACGAAGCGCCCATTCCCGCTGCTGCAACCCGCATCGACGTCCGATCCTTCGGCCATTCGCTCCAACGATTGGACCGCGTTCCGTCAGCTCGGGAATGTGCATGACCACTGGACGTTGAAGTCCTGGGCGCCCGGGCAGTCGGGCTACTACTGGTATCTCACCTTCGATGATCCGGCGCTGACCGATCTCGCCGAGCGGTGCCAGAAGACTCTCGCCGACGACTGGATCGACCCGGTCCCCCTCGACGCTCTGCACATGACACTGCTGAGTGTCGGCAAGGTCGGCGACGTCTCCGGTGAACAGCTCGCGGGTATCGCCACTGCGGCACGTTCACGGCTGGCCGACATCGCGCCGTTCGACGTCGAGGTCGGGCCGCTGACCGGATCCCGTAGCGCGCTGCGATTCTCGGTCGCCCCATGGGACAACCTGCTCAGGCTGCACCGCGCTCTTCGCGAGGCGACCGCCGTGCACCGGCCGACGAGTCACCTCGCCGAGACAACCGCGCTCCGGCCGCACCTCGGAATCGGCTACATCAACCGCCCCCAGAATGCTGCGGCGCTGATCGCCGACGTGGCCGCGCTGCGAGATCTGCCGCCGGTCAGCGTGCGCGTGAACAAGGTCGACCTCGTCGAGTTGCGCCGCGACGGCCGCCAGTATCGCTGGACCGACCGCGCCGTCCTACCCCTCGGCTGAGCGCCTAACCTTCCGGTGCCGAGAACTCGCGCGCGGACGACGACCACTCCTGCAAGGAGTCGAGGTACTCGCCTGGGCCGCGTGCAGGGATCGCTCTGATGAGCGCGCCGAGTTCGTGTGCCCGCTGCCAGACCGATCGGATCGGCCGATCGCTGGATACTTCGAGCGCCTCGACGCCGAGCTGCGCGGCCTGCTCGACATCGCGACGCCGTCCGGCACCGAGCATCGCGGTCGCCATGTCGAGCCGCACCAGAGACCGGCTCCATACCGAGTCGGATTCGGCGACTCGATCCTCCACCTGCTGCCCGTAGTCGAGGCAGCGCTCATACTCACCGGCTGAGAGGAACGCGGTGGCCGCGTTCGCCATCAGCCGCGCCTCCCCGTACGGAGCGAAAGTCAAGGCGGGAGTCAGTCCCGGCCCAGTGTCGAGCGCGGCTGCTGCAGTTGTCGCGGCGGCGATCGCCGCCGCGACACCGGTCGAGTCTCCAACCTTGCCGAGAGCACGCGCCAGCCCGTTCGAGTACAGGCGGATGGACTGCGGGCCACCGTTCGCCAAGTCCAGTCCCTCGTAGGATGTCCGGACAGCTGTCGCATAGTCGCCTTGGTAGTAGGCGCAGAAGCTCTCGGTGCCTTTCACCCATGCCTGCAGGTCTGTGTCGCCGAGCAGTTCACAGATGGCGAATGCCTCGCGGCAGTACATCCGGGCGTGCCCGAATCGTCCGCGGTTGACCGCCATGTAGCCGAGAACGCCCGACAGACGGGCCGCGATCGCATAGAGCGTGTGCAGCTGGGCGGGGTGCCGACGCTGGCCGAGCATCACCTCTACCTGGTGGCGCGCCGTGATCACTTCCGGTGCCAGTCGGCGCGGACCTTCCAGTTCGTAGCGGGCGATGACGTCGTCGACGGCGATCGTCAGGATGTCGAGGACGTTGCCGTCCGCCTCCAGCTCGGACAGGCCCTGTACACGCCGCGCGATGTCCGTTGGGCTCTCGAAGGTGTCAGCCGCCGCCCGCATGCTCGTTGGGCGCGGCCCCGGCATGAGTGCGGCTTCGAACCGCGCCCGCTCGGAATCAGTAAGCCGATCGAGCAGGGTATCCATTGCCGCAGCGCACTTGCCTGACAGCTCTATGGTTTCGCGCCGACCCTCCCACTTGCGCACGACTGCGACGGTGAACCCGAGGATCTCAGCGAACTCCGGCTGGCTGACACGCAACGCCGCGGTGCGTAATGCACGAACCTCGACCCCCGTCCACGTGGTCACGATCATCTGATCTGGCCCATCTGTGCGTCCGTCCGTGAATGCCAGCGTAGATCTTCCGTAGTAGTCACGTGGATTCAATCGTCGGTATTTCCGCTGGAAAGTGCTGGTAGGCACCCGACGCCGGGTGATGCCAGTCCATCGGTAGCACTGAGCCGCCGCTCGATGGCGAGAGCCCCGGCGCCGGGTGCACACCAACGGCACCCAGCAGTGAGGACGGCATGACCGCGAAGGCAATCGGTTTCGTGCGCAAAGACTTGGCTGACGATCCGCGACAGGACGCGACGACGATCCGCGAACTGGCCGACCGCGTCGGCTACACGCTCATCGAAATGCTCACGCCCCGTGAGGAGATCGAGCCCGACACGGCGACCTGGTTACTCGCGCGGGTCCACGAGCACCACGCCGCGGATGTTGCGATCGCGGACGAGCGCCACATTCCCGAGCCCATGATGGACGCGGTCACCGCGGTGTGCAGTGTGGTCACTCCCATACGGATCATCCCCGGCCACGTCCGGTACCCGGAGGGCTGAGCCATCAGCCTCGGACCGAACGCGATCGGATTCCTGCGGGTCGACGTGCCCGGAGACGAGAGAGCGATCGAGCGCCTCGCCATAGAGCACAACTACTTCCTGATCGACACACTGAAGTTCGACGCCAGCGCGAAGACCATGGGTCTGATTCTCGTGCAGGGCATCCACCAGGCGGACGCTGCCGCAGTGATCGCGCCGAGCCTTCATCATGCCGCCGGGCTCCGGCGGGCGATCACGGAACTGTGCGACCTCGTGACGCTCGAGCAGACGTACGAGCGGGGGCACAAGTGGCCCTCGCAGATCCCGACGATGTTCCCCTCTGGGATGTGATCGGCATGAATGGATTGATCACCTTCGCGATCGGTCTCGGCGCCGCACTCGTGGTCATGGTGCCGGTAGTCGCGGCTTCGATGTGGTGGCAGGTTCCCGCTGACCCCGACACGGTCAAGGCTTACGTGACTGAGCAGCGAATGGATAACACGTTGTGGGCCAGAGGGTTCCCGCACGACGCACCCGATCACGACCTCGGCGTCCAAGAGGCACACCAAACGATGCAGCGGCATCGCGGGTGCCGCGCAGACGAGTGCCGGCGTAAGGCGGCAGCACGGCAAACCCTGATCAGCGCGGGCCGGATGAAGCCCGATACCTCACGGGAGTACTGAGCGTCCGCCGCATGGGGCGGTTCTGATCTCTCCCGTGGGGTGGGGGAGCAGTAGGTAATGGAGGATATCCATGAGATACAACGTCATTCGGGCAGCCGTCACGGTTGTCGCTGTCGGCGCCGCACTGCTCGCCGGGCAGACGCTCACCACCACGCCGGTCGCGCAGGCAGCTGACCGTGCCTGCACGTTCGCGTTGGACTGCCTGCCCGGCGTGTGGCAGGGCAAGATCGTCATGCGAGCTACCTGGGGCACCGGGACGGATGAGGTCCGCAAGGAGACCACCCCCGTTGCGCCAAACCCTGCACCTCCGGTTCCGGGGTGTCTCCCGCCCGCCCGGCTACACCAGGAAACTCCAGTGGAATTCTCGCCGCGAATACGGCGGATGGGTCATCCGTCCATCCATAGGATGGCGTCGGATCCGCTGGATAACCCCACCGCTGCATTACACGCGCGCCATCCCCGCTGACGACATGTACGCCGTCGGCACTTGGATGTTGGAGAAGCTGGAGAAATAGGGCGGGCAATCCAGATACAGCGGCGGCCCCGCCCGGTCCCCTTCCGGGTAGGGCCGCTTCGCGTCCGGGCTCCGGCTGCGCCCGCCTCCGAATGGAGCATCGGGCGCATGCTCCAGCACAGATCGATACGCCCACGACACACTCGACGACAACTGCGTCACTGCGCGCCGAGGACAACCACGCTGCGCACTCTTCGTCGGCGGCGGCCGCACCGGCAGTGATTTCGGCGCCCGCTGCGGCCATCCAACTCTCGAGGAGTGCAGCGGATCGGACAACCCGCCGACCGTAGGCCCTCACCGTCGAGTGCCACACGGCTGCGGCGATACGCGAAGGCCCCTCCGTCATGTGCCACTCACGAGGCGCCAGGCGGCGGGGGACGGCACCTACGCAGCTCGGGCTGCACGAAGCGGTGAGCGAGGCTCCTGGGCTTCGGGGGAGGCGGGTCCTGCATTGTGTGATATAGCTCACTAACTTGTCACAGTGTTCGCTCGCGCGGTGTCTGGATGCCGACACACCAGAGACGGAGGAGTTTCCGATGAACATCGCACTGTGGATCGCTACGGCACTGTTGGCCGCCCTCGCCCTCTTCGGCGGCATCACCAAGGCGTTCGTCCCTCGGGAGAAGCTCGCCGCGTCGCCCGGCGGGGAATGGACCGCCGCTGCCGGCGACGGCTTCGTCAAGGGGCTGGGGGTTCTGCAGATCCTGGCGGCGGCCGGTCTGATCCTGCCCGCCGTACTCGACATCGCCCCGGTGATGGTGCCGGTCACGGCCGTCTGCTGGGTCGGGCTCATGGTCGGCGCGATGATCACCCACGGTCGGATCGGGGAGTACAAGTTCGTTGTGCTGAACTCGGCGTATCTCGCGGTGGCGGTATTCATCGCGTGGGGCCGGTTCGCCCTCGAACCTTTCACGAGCTGACGGCCCGGACCGAGTGCAGCCCACTCCCGAGGAGAAGGGTCGAGAAGATGAGCGACCATGCGACCGACACTTTCGTCGCCCACCGCGACCTGTTGTTCACCGTCGCCTACGAGATGCTCGGCTCGGCTGCCGACGCCGAGGACGTTCTCCAGGAAACCTGGCTGCGATGGGTGAAAGCCGACCTGGAGCAAGTGAGCGATGAACGTGCCTACCTGGTCCGGATCACTACCCGGCAGTCGCTCAACAGGCTGCGCACGATGAAGCGCCGCAGAGAGTCGTACGTCGGCCCCTGGCTGCCGGAGCCGATGCTCACCACACCCGACGTCGCCGAGCACGTCGAGCTCGCCGAGAACATGTCGATGGCGATGATGCTCGTCCTCGAGACGCTCTCGCCCACCGAACGTGCCGTCTTCGTGTTGCGCGAGGTCTTCGCCGTCGACTATGACGAGATCGCGGCGGCGGTCGGCAAGACCCCGCCGACCGTCCGTCAGATCGCGCACCGCGCCCGACGCCACGTCGAGGCCCGCCGCCCGCGTTCGGTGGTATCGCCGAGCCAGGCCCGCGCGTCGGTGGAGGCGTTCCAGCGTGCGCTCGAATCCGGCGATCCCCAAGGCCTGCTCGACGTGCTCGCCCCGCATGTCGTGCTCATGAGCGACGGCGGCGGCATCAAGCGAGCCGCACTACAGCCCGTCATCGGCGCCGAGAAGGTCGCCCGCTACATCACCGGCGGCACCGGCAAGGTCCAGGGCGATCTGAGTTGCGAAACCATCCTGATCAACGGACACCTCGCACTGGCGCTGAGCCTGGACGGCGTGCTCGACGGCATCATGGCCTTCCACGTCGAGGACGACCACATCACCGGCCTCTACTTCGTCCGCAACCCGGAAAAGCTGACCCGCGTCGCCTCCGAGACACCGCTCGCCCTGCGCTGAACACGGGCTCAGGCGGGAACGCACACGATGGAGGGAGATCGCGAGTGACCTCTCCGTCATCTGCCGCTCAACGAGGTGTCAGGCGGTAGAGGGAGGTGGTTTCTCGGGCGCGGGCGTGGTGCAGGGGAGAGGTGGGATTGTGGGCTCGATGGTGGGTGGGGCGGGTGGTCAGTTGGGCGGTGATGCCGAGGCCGGCGGTCGTGATGCGGTGCAGGAGTTCGTTTCGAGTGCGCAGGCCGAGGTGTTCGGGGAGGTCGGAGAGGATCAACCAGCCTTCGCCACCAGGCCGCAAGTGGGCGCGGAGACCGGAGAGGAAGGCGTGCAGCATGGACGAGTTCTCGTCGTAGACGCCGCCTTCCAGTGCGGAGGTCGGCGTGCCGGGGAGCCACGGCGGATTGCACACGACGAGATCGGCCTTGCCGTCCGGGAAGAGAGCCGGGCCTCGCACGGCGACGGATGACAGGCCCAGCCGGTCGAGATTGGCGCGGGCGCAGGTCAGTGCGCGAAGGCTATTGTCCGTGGCGATGATTCGACCGCATCCGCGGCGAGCGAGGATCGCGGCGAGCACGCCGGTACCCGTACCGAGATCGAACGCTGTCTCGACCCGCGCGGGTGGTGGCGCGGACGCGACGAGATCGACGTACTCGCCGCGTACCGGGGAGAACACGCCATAGTGCGGATGAATGCGCTCGCCGAGGGCGGGCACGTACACCCCCTTCTCCCGCCACTGCGCAGCACCCAGCACGCCGAGCAACTCGGTGAGCGCCACCACGGTGCGCCCTGCCGGTGCGCCGTACGCCTCGGTGCACGCGCGCCGCACATCGGGGGCGCGGCGCAATGTCAGCGAATAGTCGTCTTCCAGCAATACGAGCAACTTGCCGAGCACTTCCGCGCGCCGCCGACGCGACGCGCGATACCGCCGGAACGCTTCGGCCGGGTCGCCGCCCAGTGGCGCCTTCCGATCGACCCGCCGTCCCATAGCTCGCAGCAGCTGCCGCGCATTGTGGAAATCACCGCGCCACAGCATGCCGGTTCCCGCTCGCGCCATTCGGCAGGCCACGTCAGCGGTTGTCGAGTCGTCGACCAGCACAATGGCATCGGACGGCAGTGCGCCGTTCTCGGAATGCCAGCGGGCGGTCGAACAGATGTCGTCTTCGGTCCAGGAAACGGTGGACACCGCGTACTCCTCGTGATCGAACGTGCATGGGCACGACGAGCACTTCGCCGCGGAGTCGCGAAAGACCTGTGTTACCGCACAGGGTCAGTGATTTGTCTACGCCCGCGCCGAAGTGCGCGGCTGATCACCGAGAACCATCCCGAGCGTCATGGCCGGACCTTTCCATAGGAGACGCCCGAGTCTCCCACAGCGCTGCGGGTGAGCCGAATCCCGGGCCGTCAGGCCGCCCCGTTCGCCGTTTCTGCGCGCAACCGGCGGAACTTGCTGCCATGGAAAACCAGAGGGTCGACGTCGGTGCGGCTGGCGATGCGGTGGATACGCAGGATGACGACGGCGTGGTCGCCGGCCGGTACATGCGCCTCCTGGACGCCCTCGATCCAGGCGGACGCGCCGTCGATGAACACGGCGTCGCCCGAACCGCGGTGCAGCCGGATGTCGCGGAAGCGGTCGCCGTCGCGGGTGCCGAGCGAGCGGGCGGCGGCCTGCTGGTCGGTGCCGAGCAGGCTGAGGCCGAGGTGGCTCGCGGCGGCGAGCTTGGGCCAGGTGGCCGAGGAGTTCTGCACGCAGAACGAGACCAGGGGCGGGTCCAGCGAGACGGGGACGAACGTGCTCACCGCCAGACCATGCGGGGTTCCGTCGATTTCGGCGCACACCGCGACGACACCGCTGGGGAAATTGGCGAACGCGCGACGCAGGCCGGCTCCGTCGGCGGGAAATTCGAACAGGTCATGCATGATTCGCAGCCTTCGAGCTGTGGGCCAGTGCCTGGGCGACCGAACGCCACCGACCACTGTACCGGTCGATGACGCCGTCCTCCGCGAATGTGCGATCGGACAGGTAGAGCCCGGGTAGTGCCGCGGTGGCCCCGATTTCGACGAGCACGGGCTTGAGCAACAGGTCGGGTGCGAGGGCGTGGGCCGGTCCCGCGCCGAGCATCACCGGCACCGCGAGCACGCCTTCCAGGCCGGTTCCGCCCTCGAACTGTTCGAGGAACAGCTTCAGCAGCCCGGTGTAGGTGGCCTTGAAGGTGGGACTGGCGAAGACTACGAGTTCCGAGCCCGCCACGGTGCGCACCGCCTCCGACACGGCCGGGTCACCCCAGCCGAGCAGGCCGGGTCCGAACTCGACCAAGTCGATCACGGTGGGTTCCGCCTCCGGCCGCAGCCCCTTCGCGACCAGGGTGGCCGCGGTGAGCGTGCGTGAGGCGGGTTTCGGATTTCCGACGACGACGGTGACTGTCATTCCGTCTCCTTTCAGATCACACCGTGCAGCGGCGGCGCGGCATCGTGCAGCAGGGCCCTTCCGATGTGCTGGTACTTCCAGCGCACCGGATCGTGCAGGGTGTGCGTGCGCGCGTTGCGCCAGAAGTGGTGCAAGTTCAGATCCGCCGCGGCGCTGCGCGTTCCGCCGACTTCGAACAGCGCGGCGGACACGTCGTTGGCCGCGCGGTCGGCGAGCACTTTGGCGGTCGCCGCGGCCAGGGACGCCCGGGCGACGCCGTCGACGCCCGGATCGGTCCTGGTGGCCGCGTCCACGGCCCATCCGGCCGACGAGAGCGTCGCCTCGGCGGCGGTGACCGCGACCGACAGCTCACCGAAGCGCTGGATCAACAACGGGTCGTCCGCCGCGTTCGCCACCCCTGCCTCGAACCACGGGCGGCTTCTCGTGCGCACGAACTCCGTTGCGGCGCTGAGCGCACCCCGCGCGATGCCGGTGTCGATGGCGGCGTGCAGCAGCTGCGCGAACGCTCCGTAGCCGGTAGGTGCGCGTACCGCGCCGGAGCGGGGGATCACCTGGTCGCGGTCGACGAGCACCTCCTCGAAGGACACCGTTCCGCTGCCGGTGGTGCGCTGCCCGAGCCCGTTCCAGTCGTCCACCACGCGCACACCGGGGGTGTTCGCGGGCAGGTAGGCGATGTACTCCCCTGGCTCGAGGCCTGCGCGTCCCTCGGGATCGTCCAGCCGGGTGAGCACCGCGAACAGGTCGGCGAACAGCGATCCGGTGCAGTAGTACTTCACGCCGTCCACGCGGAATCGGTCACCTGTCGGCCGCAACGTGGTCGCGATGTCGGCGACGGTCGCGCCGCCGCGCTCGGACTGCGCGTTGGCGATGCGCCCACCGTCGAGCACCCGGCCGAAGTATCGCGCCTGCTGCTGCGGCGTGCCCGCGAGCCGGAGCAGGTTCACGTACACGAAGTGGCTGTGCGGGATTTGCGCGATATTCGGGTCGGCGGTGGCGAGGGTTCGCGTCACTTCCGCGACCGCACTCGGCGGCAGATCCGCGCCACCGTAGGCCGCGGGCACGGTGATCGCGAGCAAGCCACTGGCCGCCAGCCGATCGATCTCCGCGTACGGCAGCAGGCGATCCCGGTCGCGTTCCGCGGCCCCCGGCGCGAAGTCCGCCGCCAGCCGCTGCGCGACCGCGAACGCCTGTGCCGCCGACAGGATGCGATCGGCGGCGACCGCGGTCATCAGTTCACCGCCGCGACAGGCCGCTGCGCGGCTTCCAGCTCGCGCACCAGCGGGAGCACCTTCGCGCCGAAGTACTCGATCTCCTCCTGGAAGTGCAGGAAGCCGCCGAGGATCAGGTCGACGCCGAGCTGCTTGTAGGCGACGATCCGCTCGGCCACCTGCTCCGGCGTACCGATCAGCTGGGTGCGGAAACCGTCGTTGTACTGCACCAGGTCTTCGAACGTCGAGTCGGCCCACATGCCCTTGCGATCCTTGGTGGACGCGCCCGCCTGCTGCACCGCGTCCCGGAAACCCTCCACCGCGGGCTTGTTCGCCTTCGCGACGATCTCGCGCAGGGTATCGCGGGCCTCCTTTTCGGTATCGCGGGCGATGATGAAGCCGTTGAGCCCGAACTTCACCTCGCGATCGTGGGCGCGTGCGACGGCGCGCAGGTCGTCGAGCTGTTCGGTGACGCCGTCGAAGTCCTTGCCGTTGGAGAAGTACCAGTCGGCGTAGCGTCCGCCGTTGCGCCGGGCGGCGGTAGAGTTACCGCCCTGGAACAGTTCGGGATTGGGGCGCTCGGGGGTGTTCAACGGCTTGGGCTTCAGGGTGAAGTCCCGGATGCGATAGAAGTCGCCGCCGTAGTTCACGTTGTCCTCGGTCCAGATCTTGCGGATCACCTCGAGGAATTCCGCGCTGCGCCGGTAGCGCTCGTCGTGCTCGAGCCACGGCTCGCCGAGCGCGGTGAATTCTCCGGCGAACCAGCCGGAGACGACGTTGATGGCGAACCGGCCGTTGGACAAGTGATCGGCGGTGGCGCCGAACTTGGCGAGCACCGCCGGGTGCCACAGCCCGGGATGCACGGCCGCGATGACCTTCAGCCGTTCGGTGGCGCCGAGCAGCGCGAGACTGAACGAGGTCGATTCGTGCTGGTATTCGGCGCCGTAGGAGGCGGTATAGCGCACCTGGGACAGCGCGTAGTCGAAGCCGTTGTTCTCCGCGGTCCGCGCGAGCTTCTTGTTGTACTCGAAATCCCAGCCGGTGCGCTGTTCGATGTCGCTGGTGACCAATCCCCCGCTGACGTTGGGCACCCAGTAGGCGAACCGGATCTGCTCGGCGATCTGCTCCGTGGTCATAGCTGCTCCATGGTTTTCGGGGGGAAGCCGTCGGATCGGAGGCCGGACGCCACGCATGCGTCCGGCGCTCCTCTCACTCCAGCACCGGCCCCGGGTCGGGACGAGGTTTTGAATCTGTGCGATTCGGATCAGGCGTCGGCGAGCGCGGCCGAGTAGCTCGACCTGCTGAACGTGCCCGCGGGCGCGAACCGGCCCAGCAGCGCGGCGGCGTCCTGGCCGGTGACCCGCGTGATGAACTCGTTGACCGCTTCCGGCGAGTCGACCGGTAGGAACGGCTGCGGACGATGCAGCAGGCCGACCAGCGCCGAGGCGAACGCCGGGTCGACAGCCGCCGCGGCGAAGAACGCGTTGCCGATCTCGCCCAGCTCGGGATCGCTGAGGAACAGCCTGGTCACCTTGTTGGCCGCGTCACCACGGGCGGCCAGGAACGCCGCGTACTGCCGCGCGATCCACGCCTCGTCGAACGGTCCGTCGTGCACGGCGGCCGCCGCGACCAGCCGCTGTGCCTGGATCAGGCCGCTCTGCGCGCCCTGCCCGGCGATCGGGTCGTAGGCGATGGCGGTGTCACCGAGCGCGGCGACCACGTGCCCGCCCGCGGTGCGCCCCACACCCGCCCGCACCACCGGGCGCACAGCGCCTTTCAGCCACGAGTGCGGGTCCTCGGGGATGGTCGTGGTGGCCAGCACCTCCGGCAGATCCCAGTCGATGTAGTCGCGGTAGAGGTCTTGCACGATGCGGTGCGCCGACTCGGCGGAGTCCGCCGCGGCGAAACGCTTCTCCCAGTCGCTGCCGGGACGCGCCCAGCCGAGGAACGCCCAGCTCGGCCCCGCGTCCTTGTGCAGATAGGGGCCCCACCACCCTTCACCCTGGTCGGCGAGGATGGAGAAGCCGCTGTGCGCGCCACCCGCGACGCTGCGATGAGCGAAAACGTTCTCGTCGTGCCCGATTCCGGTCACGGTGACGGTGAGCAGCGAGCGCTGCGGCGCGTCGTAGGGGGTGCGCCGCGCGTCGACGGGGAACAGGTCCGACAGTCCGCCACGTCCGCTCGCGACCAACGTGAGGTCGTTGGCGGCGGCGATGCCGTCGAGCGTCTCCGGCGTCACCTGCTCGACCACGAACCGGCCGCCGCGCTCCAGGAACGCGGTGAGCCGCTCGTCGGCCTTGAGCCTGGTGTCCACCGCTACGCCGACGTATCCGTCGAAATGACCGTCGAATTGGATCAATTCGGGACGATCGGGTCCGGGTCCGGCGATGCGCACACTCAGGCCGGTGTGCCGGGGCGCCCGCGCGGTGTAGCTGTCCAATCCCAGCGCGGCCTCGGCCTGCTGGGTCTCACCGAATTCGAGCGCGGTGCCGGTGGCGGGCACATCGTCACGCAAGGAGCGCTGATCACGCTCGCTGTAGATGGTGACGCCGAAACCGGCGTCGAGAAGTCCCAGCGCCGCAGTGACGCCGGTCTGTCCGGCGCCGATAACCGCGGCCGAACGAGTGGAACGGGAAACGGATTGCTGCGATGTCATGCAGGGATGATGCGATGCCCGCCAGTTGCGGGCAGAGTGTTGCGATCACCGAGAATGAATGGGCAGACAGCGAATTCCGAGCGCGTACCATTCGGGCCATGTCGTTCGTCGCCGCCGATTTGACCGGAGACCGCCCCGAGCAGTACCGACAGCTCGCCGCGCAGGCCGAGGCGCTGGTCGCGGACGAGACCGACCGCATCGCGAACGCCGCCAATCTCTCCGCGCTGGTATTCCACGCGCTACCCGATGTGAATTGGGTGGGTTTCTATTTCTACGACGGGCGGGAATTGGTCGTCGGCCCGTTTCAGGGCAAGCCCGCGTGTGTGCGCATCGCGCTCGGAAAAGGTGTGTGCGGCACTGCGGCCGAATCGAGGACCACTCAACTCGTGCCGGATGTGCACGCGTTCGACGGCCATATCGCCTGCGATGCCGACACCCGTTCGGAAATCGTCGTGCCGCTGGTTCGGGACGGGGATCTGATCGGGGTATTCGATCTCGACAGTCCGCGGCCGGCCCGTTTCGATGACATCGATCGGGCGGGGCTGGAGGCGGTAGCCGGGATATTTCTCGCCGCTCTCTGATCGCGTCGCCGGGCAGCGCCGGACCGGGGGCGTCCGGCGCCGTCCGACTACGTTACGAGTGCGTCTCGGCCGTTGCTCCCGCTCGCGAAACCTCGTCCGGCAAAGCGGTCGATCCAACACCACCCAACCGGTAGCTCGCGCCGCGGTGTTCCGCGGGCAACCGGTCACCGGTGCCGAACAGCGCATTGCGCAGGGTGCCCGGCACGTATTCCTCGGTGTAGGCGCCTCGGGCGGTCAACGCCGGAACAACATGCCGCACAATGTCTTCGAACGAGCCCGGGGTGATCGCGTAGGCCAGGTTGAACCCATCCAGATCGGTCTCGGCGGCCCACTCCTGGAGCAGATCGGCGACCGTCTCCCCGGAGCCGACGAACACCGGGCCCATGCCGCCGATCCCGGCCCACTTGCCGATATCGCGGACGGTCCACTCCCGGCCGTCGTCGTCGAATTCCTGGAACGCCGCGACCGCCGACTGGATCGCGTTGCTCTCCACCTGGCCGATCGGGTCGTCGAGGTCGTAGCGGGACAGGTCGATGCCCATCCAGCCGGACATGAACACCAAACCGCCTTCGACACTGGCGTAGGACAGGTACTCCTCGTGCTTGCGCCGTGCCGCCTCATCGGTCGCGTCGGTGATGATCGTCGCGAGAGCGTAGACGCGCGCCGCGTCCCGGGCACGGCCCGCCGCTTCCAGCGCGTCCCTGATCCGGGCGACCGTCTGCGCCAGCACCCGTTTCGATGGACCCGCGATGAAGATGGCTTCCGCGTTCTCCGCCGCGAAACGCACGCCGCGCGGCGAGGCTCCCGCCTGGTAGATCACCGGCGTCCGTTGCGGCGACGGCTCCGAGAGATGGATGCCCGGCACGGTGTAGTGCGCGCCGCGATGACCGATGTGGTGCACCTTGGCCGGGTCCACGTAGACGCCCGCGGTCGCGTCGCGGACCACCGCGTCGTCCTCCCACGAGCCTTCCCACAGCTTGTACAGCACCTCGAGGTACTCGTCGGCCTGGTTGTAGCGCTCGTCGTGGTCGAGCTGGTCGGCGGCGCCGAAGTTGCGCGCCGCCGAGGGCAGATAGCCGGTCACCACATTCCAGCCGAGCCTGCCGTCGGTGAGATGGTCGAGCGTCGACAACCGCCGCGCGAACGGGTACGGGTGCTCGAAGCCGGTGCCGGTGGTGATGCCGAACCCGAGATGCTCGGTCACCGCGGCCATGGCGGAGACCAGCAGCAGCGGGTCGGCCACCGGGATCTGCGCACCTTGGCGCAGCGCGGCGACGTCGTTGCCGCCGTATACGTCGTAGGTGCCCAGCACGTCGGCGATGAAGATGCCGTCGAAACGGCCGCGTTCCAGCAGCTTCGCCAGCTCGGTCCAGTAGCCCAGCTCTTTGTAGCGGTGCGACTGGTCGTCGGGATGCCGCCACAGCCCGGGTGACTGATGGGCGACACAGTTCATGTCGAAAGCGTTGAACCGGATGCGGCGGGTCACTGCGGCGCTCCCCCGGTGCGCTCCCCCGCGCTCCACGCGAACGGCAGGTCGGCGCCGTTGAGCAGATGATCGCCGATGGCCCGCGCCTTCTGGATCGCGGGGTTGTGCACCGAGATGGTGCGGGCGTTGCGCCAGTGCCGATCCAACCGCAGCCGTTCGGCGACCACCGAAGCACCGCCCACTTCGAACAGCAGCGACGTGGCGGGCAGCACCAGGTCGATGACGGCCAGCTGAGCCCGGGCCGCGGCGAGTTCGGCCGCCACCAGGGCGCTCTCGTCCTTCGCGCCGCCCGCCAGCACCTCGTCGAGCACGTCGGCGACGGCGAGCACACTGGCTTCGGCGGCGAACGCGGCCGCCGAGAGGCGCCCGATCACCTGCTGCACCAGCGGGTCGTGCCTGGGCAGGTCGGCGGTGGAGTGCGTGTAGCCGCGGGTGCGCCCCGCGACCCACTCCCGGATGTCGCGCTCGGCGCGCTTGGCGATGCCCGCGAGCACCGAGAGCTGGACCAGTTGCAGATAGGAGGTCGCGTAGGTCGGGCCGGGCGCGCCGTAGCCGGGACCGAGAATTCGATCCTCGGTCACCACCACGTCGGTGAATTCGGTAGTGCCGCTGGCCGTCAGCCGCTGGCCGAAGCCGTCCCAGTCGTCGTGCTGACGCACTCCCTCGGCGTGTGCGTCCACCAGAACGCCGACGCGCTCACCCTCGCGGTCGGCGGCGGCCAGGATGTAGTCCGCGTACAGCGATCCCGTGCTGTAGTACTTCACACCGTTGAGCAGCCACCGTCCGCCGTCTTCGGTGAGTGTGGTGCGGTAGCGGTCCACCGCGCCGACGCCCGGTTCGGTGATCGCGTTGCCCACCAGCGTGCCCTCGGCCACCGCACGCAACCAACGTTCTCGCTCGGGCCCCTGGTCGGCCAGCAGTTGGTCCTCGACGAACGAGAAGTGCACCCGCAGCGCCTGCGGCAGGTTCGATTCGGCGGCGGCGAGTTCGATGAGCAACCGGAACAGCTGCCGGACGGTGACGCCGTATCCGCCGGACTCGACCGGAACGCGCAGCGCGCCGAATTTCGCCGCACGCAGCTCGCCGACCTCGTCGTAGGGCAGGGTGCGATCGATTTCTCGCGCTACGGCGCCCTGGGCGATCCGGTCGAATATCGGGCCGAAGATCGCATCCAGTTCGGAGTCGGTAGTGGATTTCGCCTCGGTGGTCGTCATCAGTTCACGATCGCGCACCACGGCCGGGTACTCACGGGTTGCGCGCAGCGCGATCGGAATGCGGAACCCGGCCGTCGGTCGGTGCCGCGGTCTACCTCTGCGCCACCTTGCGCTGACCCGGGACAGGCTCGGCCGATGCCGCTCAGGAGATCTTGCGGCGGTAGGCGTTCATGGCGAAGAGGTAGGCGACGATGAGGATGCCGACGCACCAGGCGAGGGCGATCCAGATGTCGGTGCCGACGGGTTGCTGCGTGAACAGGTTACGAATGGCGTCGATGATGGAGGTCACCGGCTGGTGTTCGGCGAAGGCTCGCAGCGGGCCGGGCATGGTGTCGGTGGGTACGAAGGCCGAGCTGATGAAGGGCAGGAAGATCAGGGGGTAGGAGAAGGCACTCGCGCCGTCCGGGGTCTTCGCGGACAGACCGGGGATGACCGCGATCCAGGTCAGCGCGAGGGTGAACAGGATCAGGATGCCCGCGACCGCGAGCCAGGCCGATATTCCGGCCCCTGAGCGGAAGCCCATGAGCAGGGCGACGAGCACGACCACCACAAGCGAGATCACGTTGGCGACCAGCGAGGTCAGCACGTGCGCCCACAGGACCGACGATCGGGCGATGGGCATGGATTGGAATCGCTCGAAGATGCCGCTCTTCATATCCAGGAAGAGCCGGAACGCGGTGTAGGAGATGCCCGAAGCGATGGTGATGAGCAGGATTCCGGGCAGCAGGTACTGCACGTAGGAGTCCGACCCCGAGTCGATCGCGCCGCCGAAGACGTAGACGAACAGCAGCATGAATGCGATCGGCATGATCGTGGTCGTGATGATGGTGTCCACGCTGCGGGTGATGTGGCGCAGGGATCGTCCCAGCAGCAGCGTGGTGTCGGCGAAGAAATGCGTGGTCATCGTTGTTCCTTACTTCGTCCGTACCGCGCTGCGGTCACTATCTGGAGCGCCCTCGTCGCTTTCGTCACCGACCAGGGCGAAGAAGACGTCTTCCAGGCTCGGCTTCTTCTCGACGTATTCGACCTCGGCGGGCGGGAGGAGCTGCTCGAGCTCGGCGAGGGTGCCGTTGACGATGATCCGGCCCTTGTGCAGGATCGCGATCCGATCGGCGAGTTGTTCGGCCTCGTCCAGATATTGCGTCGTGAGCAGCACTGTCGTGCCGTGCTCGGCGAGTTCCTGCACCGCCCGCCACACCTCGATGCGCGCCTGAGGGTCGAGCCCGGTGGTCGGCTCGTCGAGGAAGATGACCGGCGGATTCCCGATGAGACTCATGGCGATGTCGAGGCGGCGGCGCATGCCACCGGAGTACGTCGACACCTTCCGTGTGGCCGCGTCGGTCAGCGAGAAACGCTCGAGCAGGTCGTCTGCCACCGTTTCCGCGTTCTTCAGGTGCCGCAACTTGGCGATGAGCACGAGATTCTCCCGCCCGCTGAGGATCTCGTCGACGGCGGCGAACTGCCCTGTGAGGCTGATGGACTCCCGCACGTCGCCCGGTTGCGTGGCGACGTCGAAGCCGTTGACCCTGGCTGTGCCCGCGTCGGCTTTGAGCAGCGTGGACAGGATTTTCACCACAGTGGTCTTGCCGGCTCCGTTGGAGCCGAGCAGGGCGAAGATGCTGCCCCGCTCGACTTCGAAATCGACGCCGCGCAGCACCTCCAGTTTGTTGTAGGACTTCTCCAGACCCCGCACATGGATCGCCGGAGCTTGCTGTGTCGTCATCGAACGCCCCTACTTTCCTTCTCCGGCGGCGCGCTCGATGGCGCTGTTCAACCGTGCCCGTTCCCGGTTGATCCACGAATCTTCCTGGTAGTTCCGCGCGAACGTCTCGATGAAGGCCACTGGGTCCGCCCCGACGACCTCGCGTATCGGGGATCCGTCGGCCGCGCTCCGCTCGAACAGCTCGGCGAGGTCCTCGAACATCGAAACGCCGCCTCCCGATCCGGTGTACATCAGATACCGCTCGAAACCATCGACCGCTGTGCGATAACCCGCGGGAAGCTGCCCCGCCCGCGTCTTGTACTGCCGCCACCGCCGCTTGTCGCCGATGTCGCCGACCAACTTCGAGGTGAGATCCGAGATGCCCATGTCATCCGCCTCCTTCGTCGTGGGGCGGTTCGAGCCGCCCATAGATATAAGTAGATGTATACGTACACGTGCTGGCCTAACTATAAGTAGACATATACGTAGATGCAAGCCCAGGCAGTAGGAACCGCCGCGCGGTCGATGCGAAACCTTGTCGGTGCCCGCCGTTACAGTCGCGGCGTGGCTGGTTCGCGGTACTCGTTCACGGCGGAAGTATGGGAATTACCGGGCGATGCCGCCTGGCATTTCGTGTCGCTACCCGAGGACGTGGCCGATGAGATCGAGGAGCGCTACGCACATCGCTCCGGCGGGTTCGGCGCGGTGCGAGTGCACGTGGTGGTCGGCGGCACCCGGTGGTCTACTTCGCTGTTCCCGGACAAGTCACGGGCGACCTATGTCCTGCCCATGAAGAAAGCGGTGCGCGTCGCGGAGGGACTGGAGGCGGGGTCGGCCGCGCACATCGAACTGACGGTCGCGCTGTAGGCCACGAACCGCGGTGCGGCGACCCGAGCGCTCAGTACCCGAGCCCTCCCACAGCGGCATTGCGCTTGCTCGCACTTCGCTTGACGGCCATCACCACGATCACGAGCACGCCGAGCGCCACCCCACCGAAACCGAGCGCGAGCGCGCCGAGCAGCGTGCCGACGAAGGAAGAGCCGAGGCCTTGGCCGATGGCAACCGTCACTTCGGAACTACCGGCCGTGGTCACCCGATAGCCGCCCGGCTCGGCGGCCTCGAAGGAGAATCCGGCCCGCCCCTCATGGCTGCCGAAGGAATAGGTGATGCTCGCGTCGTACTTCCGCAGCTCCACATGCTTGCCGTGCGGGTCGAGCACCCGCAGATTCACTGTGCCGGAGGCGCCCTCGGACGACGCCCCCGGGTACTCGAAGTACACGGTGTACCCGCCGGACTCCGCGAGGTTCACCACACCGGAGCCGGGCACCCCGACCCGCTGGAAGTCATCGATGCGTCCCGAGGTCTGCAGGAAACCGAAAGCACCGAGGGCGATCCCGCCGATGACGCCGAGGGCGATCAGCGCGCCACCCAGCGCGAACCAGCGACCGGACGGGGTGATGACCGGCGATCCAAGCGAAGTCGGCGAGGTCGGAAAAGGCGGCTGTGACACGGTCGGATCCTCGGCTTCTGGTCGACACCCTCGCCGACGTAGCGACAGCGTACGGTCTGCCCTACCGCATCGCTACGCGAAGCATCCGCCCCACCGTGACAACTGTCTCCGACCGTCGATGATCAGCGCGGTTGGGCCGCCGACATGCACTCGCTCGCGATGCGACCGCTGGCGGAGCGCGCCTTGTCCGCGTCTTCCTTGCTCATCCCCAGCGTTTCCTGGTCGGGAGCCTTGGTGTCGTACTCGTCGCTGATCATGATTCGCAGTCCGTCCTGCGAAATCCCCTGATCGACGAACACCTTCGCGGCGCAATCGGCCAGCTGCTTGTTCTTGAGGCCCTTGTCCTGCAACGACTTGGACAGATCGGCCTGCGTCACCGTGGGCGCCGCCGTGTCCTTGTCGCTGCCGCATGCCGCGAGCACCGGCAGCGCGATCAGCGCCGCGGCGATCATGCAGATCCGCACCTGACTCCTCTTCCTCGACTGACCACTGTCGGTGGCGTGGCCACCATAATGCCGTGCGGCGTCCAGCGGTAGTCGTCTGCCACGGCGAATACGGGATACGTTGCCGTCCAACGGGCTACGTGCGAGATCTCAGAGGTCCATCGCCGCACGCAACGCGGTGTCGAGTCGCTCCAGGGTGTCGCTGTCCACCGCGTCCACCCGCTCGGCCAGCCAACCGCGGAAGATCCGCCCGATGTTCCCGGCATGCACCCAGCCGTGTTCCTTGACCGGAACCGCGAGGATGTCCTGCGGATCGTCCTCGATCACCTCGGCCGCGATCAGCCAGGGACGCGGCGATTCGTTGATGCCGTCACTGCTGATGAGCACGACCGTTCGGCGGCGCGGCGAACCATGCGGGTTGTAGATCCACAGTTCACCCCGACGCACGCATCTCCTCCTCCGCGGCCGCCAGCTCGGCCGCGTCCGCGGCGGCCTCGGCGGTCACATCCGATACCGGACCGACACCGGTGCGCACGGCCTCCCGTCGCGCGGCTTTCGAAATCCAAGCCGACGGCGACATTCCCGCCCGAGCCGCCGCCTGTTCCGCGAATGACCAGGCGGCTTCGTCCAGCGAAAGGGTGACCTTACGCGTTGCCATACCAATTATCGTACCGGCACCGCGGTGCGCGGACCAGCCCTGATGATCGCGCGCGACATCCCATCTGAGGACAGGTGACTGCTGTTAGTGTTGGCGCATGACGACCTTGCACCATCATCGCGTCGGCGCGGGTGAACCACTCGTGCTGGTACACGGCGTCGGGAGCCGGTGGCAGGTGTGGGAGCCGATCATCGACACACTGGCCGCGTCGTACGAGGTCATCGCGGTCGACCTGCCCGGCTTCGGCGGATCGACGCACCCGCTCGCGCACACCACGGTGCCCAACCTGACCGAGGCGCTCGCCGAGTTCCTCGCCGCGCAGGGGATCGATCGCCCGCATCTCGCGGGCAATTCGATGGGCGGGCTGATCACGCTGGAACTGGGCGCCGGCGGGCTGGCTCGGTCGGTGACCGCCTATTCGCCGATCGGGTTCTGGGACACCGCGGGCCGGGTGTGGTGCCAGCAGTCGCTGGGCAAGTCACGGGCACTCGCGCGCCGGCTGCGTCCCGCGCTGCCGTCCGTGCTGAGCACCGCCGCGGGCCGGACCGTGTTCCTCTCGCTGGTCTTCGGCAAGCCATGGGCGCTGGATGCGAAGGTGGCGCTGGAGACCGCGCTCGGCGCGGCGGACTCGGCCGGATTCGACGAGGCGCTCGCCTCGTTCACCGACGTCCGGCTGCCCGAAATCGGCGCGCTCGCCGACATTCCGGTGACGATCGCCTGGGGCAGCCGCGACATCCTGCTCACCTACGCGACGCAGAGCCGCAAGGCGCGCGGCGTGCTGCCGAACGCCGAGCACGTCACGCTGCACGGCAGTGGGCACACGCCGTTCTTCGACGACCCGGCCGGCTGCGCACAGGTCTTGCTCGAGACGATCACCCGCGTGCGGTAGGCGTCCGGCCCCGGTTCAGTCCGCGGGCGGATCGAGCAACGTGTCCGCGGCCGCCGTGCCGAGCAGGACGCGCACGGCGTTCCCCCATCGGTGCCGGAGCAGCCGGTTGCGGGACAGGTCGCCGGTGAGCAGCACCCGCAAGGCCTGGCCGGTCATGATCTCGATGGTGAACTCGGTGATCGTCGGAACCCGGGGATCGTCCGGGAATTCGCGCCGGAAGCTGTCGCGGATGCTGGTGTGCATCAGTTCGAACAGGCGGACCTCCAGCGGCAGGAACGCCGCTCGCAGTTCCGGATCGGTCCGCGCGCCGACCCACATCTCCAGCGCCGCCCAGAACGACGGGCCGCTGAGCATCCGCATGGTCAACTCGACGGCCGTCTCCAGCCGGTCCGCGCCATCCGGAATGGCCTCGAATTCGCTTGTCAGCTGGTCGAATCGACGCCGCGCGACGTGCTCCACGGCACCGGCGAGCAGGTCGGCCCGGGTGGGGAAGTAATGCTGCAACGTCCCCCGCGGCACATCCGCCCGTTTCTGCACCTCGAGCGTGGTGGTGCCCGCGTAACCGACCTCGACCAGGCTCTCCACCGCCGCGTCCAGCAGCCGCGTGCGCATGCGCTCCCTGCGCTGCGCCTGCGGCTGCCGGACGTGTCCCGCGCCCGTCAGCGGCCCTGCCACTGCGGCTCGCGCTTCTGCGCGAACGCCAGCGCCCCCTCGGCGGCGTCCTTGGACAACAGTGCGGGCAGGGCGATCTCGCCCTGCTTCGCGAACGCCTCGGCGACCGTCCAATCCGGCGACTCGTCGATGATGCGCTTGCTCGCGGCCACCGCGAGCGGAGCGGC
The DNA here is from genome assembly GCF_001612985.1 of Nocardia gamkensis NBRC 108242. Lineage (GTDB taxonomy): Bacteria > Actinomycetota > Actinomycetes > Mycobacteriales > Mycobacteriaceae > Nocardia > Nocardia gamkensis. Next base: position 36,999 of record NZ_BDBM01000023.1, read on the forward strand.
GGCGGCGATCTCGGCCGCGAGCTCGAGCGCGACCGACAGCGCCGCCCCCGGCTCGGTGACCCGATTGACCAAACCGAGCTGGTGGAGCCGCTCGGCGCCGATACGGCCGCCGGTGAGCGCGAGTTCGGCGGCGGTGCTGCGCGGCAGCCGCTGGGTCAGGCGAAGCACGCCACCGCCCGCGGCCACCAGACCGCGCTTGACCTCGGGGATGCCGAACTGCGCGTCGCGCGCGGCGACGATCAGATCGCCCGCGAGCGCCAGCTCGAAACCACCCGCCAGCGCGAAGCCTTCGACCGCGGCGATCATCGGCTTGGCCGGGGGCTTCGCCGTGATGCCGAGCGGACCGCGACGTTGCGTCATCGGCATCTCGCCTTTCGATGCGGCGACGAGATCCATTCCGGCGCTGAAGGTTCCGCCCGCTCCGGTGAGCACGAGCACGCGCGCGGCGTCGTCGGCTTCGAACTCGTCGACGGCGGCCTCGATGGCCTGCGCGGCGGCCAGGTTGATCGCGTTGCGGGCTTCGGGACGGTTGACCGTCAGCACGGTGATCGCGTCGCGCCGCTCGATAAGGACGGGATCCGTCATCGGGCGCTCCTCTCGGTGAGCAGGGTGAAGGTGTCCGCGGCGATCTCGGCGTCCGCGCCGAGCGGATCGCCCGCGGTGAACGCCGCGAGGGTGTCGGCATCCGACGCCCGGACCAGTATGCGGGTCCCCTCGGGTGTCAGTGCGCTCACCACAACGGCTTCCGGCTCGTCGGCGCGGTCCGGCGCCGGGCCCTTGCGATAGGCGACGGTGTACGCCTCGACCGAGGCGGGACCGGTGTACCCGGGCGCCGGTTCGCGCCGCGCCGCAGGCACCTCGGCCTCGATCGCACGGAACAGCCGCTCGGGCGGCCTGCCCGAATAGACGCCGACGCCGTGCTTGGTGCTGTACCAGCCGAGTGCCGTCGCCAAGCCGTAGGCTCCCGGGTCCGCGCGCAGCATGCCGGACAGCGTCGCGATCGAATGCGTCGTGTAGTTGTTGCCCGGCCCGCCCGCGAAGGTGAGACCGCCGGTGACCGACAGCGGCCGGGACGGATCGTCGATCGGCAGGCCGAGCTCCTCGGCGGCGATCTGCACCGCGACCGGGAAACAGGAGTAGAGGTCGATGTGCGCGACATCGTCGATCCCGATCCCGGCCGCACCCAGCGCCGCTTTCCCCGCCGCGGCGATGGCGGGTGAGCGGGACATGTCCGCGCGCTCGGAGACGAACCACTCGTCGGTCGCGGTGGCGCCCGCGTGCGGGAACACCCACCGGTCCCGGGGCACACCGGCGGCGTCGGCCGCCGCCGCGCTGCACAGGATGAGCCCGGCGCCCAGATCGACGGTGAGATTCGCGATCATCAGCTTCGGGTACGGCGTCGACACCATCCGGTTGGCGGGCGCGGGCGTCACCAGGTCGGCGGCGGCATGCGCAGTGGGCTGCCACGCGTACGGATTGCGCGCCGCGATCTCCGACAGCCGCGACCACAATGCGCCGATCCGCTCGCGGTGCGCGGCTTCACTCGACCCGAGGCGGTGGCGTAGCGCCGTCTCCATGAGCGCGTAGAAGTACACCGGACCCCACAGGCCCGCGGCGGTTTCCATATCCGAGTTCGGCCCGCGATCGGAGCCGATGACCTCGTCGGGACCCACGTCCTCCGGCTGCTCCGGCCAGTCCACCGCCGTGCCGGCGCGGCTGGCCGCGTTCCCGGAGTACACCGCTTCGGACCCGGTGAGCAGCGCGACGTCCGAGCGGCCGTCGGCGATGGCCTGCGCGACCGTGTTGAGCAGCCGCTGCGGTGCGTCGCCGCCGAACCGCACCGACTGCACGGTCCGCCTCGGAGTGGCGCCGAGATCGGCGGCGACGAGCGCGCCCAGATCGCCGTAGGGGCGGCTGACCGGGGCGACGGCGGCGATCAAGTCGGCCGACCGCAGCAAACGGTCACCGACTCCGCTGTCGGCGCCCGCGCGGCGCAGGGACTCGGCGGCGAGTTCGACCGGGCCGGGCAGACCCGGCTCACCCGGTCGGTGTACGGCCTGCCCGGCGCCGACGAGCACCGGCGTCCTCGGGTCCATTCCGGCTGGCAGCATGCGTCCTCCGCTCCATAACCGTCAACATTGACGGTAATTCGAGTCCGATTAGAACAGAGCCCGAGCGCGCGGGCAACAGCGCGGGCGGCAACAACTGACCGGTGAGTAAGATCGGAGGATGGGCAGCAACATCGCAGTGCGGTTCGACGACCACCGCGCGTACGTCACGCTCGATCGGCCGGACAAGCACAACGGCCTGACCATAGCCATGCTTCGCGAACTGGTTGCCAGCGCGAAGCTGGTGGCCCGTCGCAGTGAGATTCGGGCGGTAATCCTGTCCGGGAACGGCCCCAGTTTCAGCAGCGGCCTGGACATCGCGGCGGCCAATAGCGATCCACTGGCAATCATCCGCAACTTCGTTCCGCTGCCTTGGCGCGGCACCAACGCCTTCCAAGAGGCGTGCTGGGCTTGGCGCCGCCTGCCCGTGCCGGTGATCGCCGCGGTGCAGGGGCGCTGCTTCGGCGGCGGACTCCAGCTCGCGCTCGCCGCGGACGTCCGTTTCGCCACCCCCGACGCCGAGTTCTCCGTCATGGAGACCAAGCACGGCCTGGTCCCGGACATGACCGGGGCGGCAACGCTGTCCAGACTGATCGGCATCGACAAAGCCCTCCTGCTCACGATGACCGCGGACACCGTGGACGCCGCCTACGCCGCCGAGATCGGCTTGGTCACCGAGCTGACCGCGGACCCGGTCGCGGAGGCCGAGAAACTGGCCGACCGGATCGCGACGCGGTCACCGCATGCGGTCGCCTCCGCCAAGCGGCTGTTCGACAAGTCGTGGCAAGCATCCCCCCGGCGAACCTTTGGTGTCGAGCGCGCGGCCCAACTCCCCCTGATCCTCCGCAAAGCGCTCGGTAGATAGCTGTAAATTCGCTAGAAGCGCCCGGCCGACTGGTTCCGCTGCTACCATTTGCACGATTTGCCAGCCAGTCGACTAGTGGTGCGCGGCACGCTGCGAAGGGTCTGTGTATCGCGGGACGTCCATGGTTCGCACCGCTCTCGGGAAGAAACCGGAGGGCTCACAGACAGTGATCAAGACCGCATCCTTCCTACTCTCGGCGCTGGCGGGTGTCTCGGCCCTGCTCTTCACGGCGACCACCCCCGCCATCGCCAACCCGAACGCCATCAATCCGATTCCGGTACTCAACGGCACGACCGGATTGCCGAACCTGCTCGGCCGCACCAAAGCGGTGTTTCAGGTGACCGGCATGGCCAGCCCGAACAACACCCAGACCTATAACGTCCTCGGCACCGATCTCGGCATCATGTGGGACAACGGACACGGTGAAATGCTCACCGCGTTCGGCGACACCGCCGGCGTCGGCTTCCCGAATCTGCTCGCGGGCAGCATGTGGGCCTGGCGCAGCAATATCCTGCTGCGCAGCCACACCGCGAATCCGGCCGACGGCATCTTCTTCGACAGCGCGGTACGCGATATCTTCGGCCAGGCCCGCGATCTGATCCCGAGCCCGAAGATCCCGTTCCTGGAGATCAGCCGGATCCCCACCGCGGGCATCTCGGTCAACGGCGTGCAGTACATGAGCCTGATGTCGGTGCGGACCTGGGACGACGTCGGTCAGTGGAGCACCAATTTCTCCGGCCTCGCCACCTCCGGGGACAACGGCGAGAACTGGGCCGAACTGCCGGAAACGCGGCGCAACAACGAGGGCGGAAACGCCAACTTCCAGATGAACGCCTTCCTCGCCGACGGCGGATACATCTACGAATACGGCACCCGATCCGGGCGCAATCACACCGCTCACGTCGCTCGCGTACACGCGCAGGACATCGGGAACCTCGCCGAATACGAATATTGGGACGGCGGCGCCTGGCGAAAGAACGACGTGGACGCCGCCGCGCCGATCATGTGGGGTGTCGGCGAACTCTCGGTGATGTACAACGCCTATCTCGGGCAGTACATCTCGCTCACCACCGATCAATTCAACTCCGTGGTGATGCGGCGCGCGCCCGCACCGGCCGGCCCGTGGAGCGATCCCGAAGTGCTGATCGATACGCGCGAATTGCCCACCGCGTACGCACCCGCGATCTTCCCATACCAGACCGGGCGCGATCTGTACTTCCTGACGACGGTGCACAGCCAGTACAACGTCGTACTGATGCGCACGACGCTGTAGCTCGCGGACCGGCGATCCGGCGCGGGGCTTGACCTCAACAATGGTTCATGTATGAGGCTGCTTCGCGTTGGATCGTTCACATTTCCGGGAGGCATCATGCTCAGCACCACCGTCGACGTCCGCGCTTGGCTGCGCGACAACGCCGTCGCGATCGATAGCTCCGACCCCAGCTCCTCCGGTTCGGACCTCGACGCTCTGATCGCTCGGCTCGGCGCCGCCACGGTGGTGGGACTGGGCGAGTCCACGCGGTTCTCCCGGCAGACCTTCGGTGTGCGTGAGCGGTTGTTCCGCGGACTCGTCGAACGGCATGGCTTCCGCGCGTTGGCGATTCAGGACAGCGCGCGTTCCGGCGCGCGCTGGGACCGGTTCGTCACCGCGGGCGACGGCGATCCGGAAACGGTGCTCGCCGACGCCTGGCGCCCGTGGCGAACCGAGGAATCGGTGGCCGCACTGCGCTGGATCCGCGCGTGGAACCTGGCGCATCCGGAAGACCCGGTGCGGATCTTCGGCGTCGAACCGCCCCGCGCCGAGCCGAGCGACTACGACGCGGTGCTCGACTACGTGCGCCGTGCGGCTCCAGACCGGTTCGCCGCGATCGAGGCGCAACTCGCGCCGATCCGCACCGCCCATCAGGTCGATGAGCACGTTCAGCGCCACCAGGGCATCCACCCCGGCCGCCCGTTCGCCGAACACGCCGAAGACGCCCTCGCGCTGCTGGCCGGGTTGCCGGACACGAACGAGCGCGCCACCGCACTCGCCCATGCCCGTCTGATCCTCGACTTCCACCGGTCCAGCGTCGCGAGTCAAGGATTCGCCCGGGACGAACGGCCCTCGGCCGAGACGGTGCTGCGTCGGCAGCGCTCGACCGGTGCCAAGATCGTCTACTGGGACGGGCTCGCGCACACGACCAGCCTTCCGATCGTCTACGACACGGCCGAGTTCCGCGGTGCCGGAAGCCATTTGCGTGATCACCTGGGGGACGGATACGTGTCCGTCGGTATCGGGTTCCATCACGGCGACCTCGGTATGGCGGTGGCACCCGACCCGTCGCCGGACCTGGTCGATGCCGCACTGGGCGAGGTAGAGCTGCCCGCCTACTACCTGGACCTGGGCGCCGCCGCGCCGGAACCGGTGCGTGACTGGCTGACCGGCCCGGTGAAGCTGCGCACCATCAGCGGCGTCTACGACCCGGCCGCCGACGCCACCGCGAACATCCGGCTCTCCTCGCTCGCCGCCGCGTTCGACGTGCTGATCCACGTGCGCGAGACCACGCCGGTGCATTGGCTCTCGCAGGTATCGGACTGACTCGAGCAACCCTCGGGGGCGCGGGCCGCGCGGTCAATAGACTCGGAATATGGATGCGGCCGACTGGGATGAGCGCTACGCGCAAACGGAATTGGTCTGGGGCGCACCGCCGAACAACACCGTGGTGGAACACGTCTACGGGTTGGAACGCCGTGCACCGCTCCAGGCCGCCACACCCGAGGGGGAGGCGCCGGAGTTCCCCCGTGCCCTCGATCTGGCGTGCGGTGAGGGGCGCAACGCCCTCTGGCTCGCCACGCACGGCTGGCAGGTGCATGCCGTCGACTACTCCCAGGTTGGCATCGACAAAGGCCGCACCGTGGCCTCGCGCCTGTCCCGCTCGGTGCGCCACCGCATCAGCTGGCAGTGCGCCGACGTCACCGACCTGGACGAGGCGGAGATCACCGGGCCGTTCGAGCTGGTCTTGATGGTCTTCCTGCACTTGCCCGCCGAGCAGCGCGGCGCGCTGGTCCGCAAGGCGGCCGGCCTGCTGGCTCCGGAAGGCACCCTGCTCGTGCTCGGCCACGACACCACCAACATCACCGACGGCTGCGGTGGTCCGCAGGACCCTTCCATCCTCTTCACGCCCGACGACATCGTCGCCGACCTCGGTCCCATGGCGGCGGCAGGGCGAATTCGGGTGCGCATCGCCGACCGCGTCTACCGGCCGACCGAGACCGGCGACGCCATCGACGCCCTGGTCATCGCCACCCGGCCGGCCGACTAGGGGTTCAGGACCAGCGCTCCAGCCAGGGGGTCACGGTCTCGGCGATCAGGTCGAAGCCCGCGCGGAAGGCGTGCGGCTGGCCCGGGATCACGCGGACTTCGGCGGCGTCGGCGGGATCGGGTATCCCGAACGGATCGTTGGCGCCGTTGACGACCACCACTTCGATGTCACCCGGCGCGAGCAGCTCGTCCCGGCGCGAGTTCTCCGGTTTGCCGGGCGGATGCAGCGGGAACGACAACGCGAGCACGCCGCGGGCCCGCGCCGCGATCGCCGTCCTACAGGCGACCCGCGCCCCGTTGCTCCGCCCACCTTGGATCAGCGGAATGCGTTTGCGACCACGCAACCGAGCGACGACCTCGAGCCAAGCCTCGTCCTGCTTGACCGCCGACCCCGGCGCCCGTCGCCCAGCGACCCGATACGGCTGCACCACCCGCGCGACCCCACCCCCCAGCCGCAGCGCGGCATCCCGCACCGCGAGCAGATCCTTAGCCTCCACCCCACCGCCCGCCCCATGCGTGAGCAGCAGCAGGAACGCGGGCCTGCGCGGCTGTTCGAGCTCGACCTCGGCCGGCCCGGCACTCGTCTCGATCAGCATCGTGCTCATTCTGCCCCGCCGGTTCCTCGACACCAGGGAGGCTACGGCGTCACTCCCCGCGCCCGCCCCGACCGCCGCACAGTCCTGCGCACTGCCATGCCCTCCGGCCGGAACCCGAGAGCCCTCCCGTGAGCCGCCCAGCACGACCAGGACCGGCACGCGTCTCCCCGCACCGAAGCAACGGCACCATCGGTGGCGGAATCACAAACCACCGGACGGCTCGGCATCGCCCGAATGCGGAAAGCCCACAGCGCAGCGGCGCGGGCGCGCGGCGAACCATAAGCACAGCCTGGGCAGCCCCCGAGAGTCGAGAGATGTGCACCGCCTCGTTACTGCTGGCGGCGGACATCTCGTAGGCCACGAATGGGGACGAGGACACCGATCCAGCCGCCGGATCTGTGGGCCGGTCCGTTGGGGAGGGGCCACGGTCGGCTGTGGAGTTGCCGTTAACGGGGCATGCATGAGTGTGCTTGAAGCTGGAATGGGCTAGGCGGAGCGTCGACCGGGGGGCCGGACGTGGTGCACTTGGTCTCGCCACCCATGTCACGCGCACCGAATCCTTCCTTCTAATGCGCACGCGCCCGGCGCACCTCAACTCCCGGTTTCGAGCGAAGCGAGACCGAGCATGCGCCGTTCGCGGCCCGGCTCGCGTTTGCGCGGCCGTCGCGTAGGCGACGAAGGAGCAAGCGGCGGTCGCGCAAACGCGAGCCATAAGGGGGCCGCGAACACGCCGCGACGAAGTCGCGGCCATCAAACACTGTAAAACTCGTCACATTGCCTGCTCAGCTCTTTGCGCATTCATTACCGGCCGGTAATATGGCACATAAGTTACCCGCGAGTAGCATGCGGAAAACCGGCACGACTACCCCGGTGGAGCGAACAACGGGCGGGAACGGCAACCATACCGACCGCACCAACTCAACGGAGAGTGAGTACTGACAATGGGTCACTACAAGAGCAACGTCCGGGACCTGGAGTTCAACCTCTTCGAGGTCCTCGGCCTCGGGTCGATCCTGGACAGCGGCGCCTACGGCGATCTCGACACGGACACCGTGAAGGAGATGCTCAACGAGGTGCGTCGCCTGGCCGAGGGTCCACTCGGTGAATCGTTCGCCGACGCCGACCGCAACCCGCCGGTCTTCGATCCCGCGACCCACACCGTCGCGCTGCCCGAGTCCTTCAAGAAGAGTTACCGCACCCTGCAGGACGGCGGCTGGGACCGGCTGGGCATCGCCGAGGAGCTGGGCGGCCTGCCGATCCCGCGCGCGGCCTACTGGGCCGTCGCCGAGCTGATCCTGGGCGCGCAGCCCGCCGCCTTCATGTACGCCGCGGGCCCCGGCTTCGCGAACATCTTCTACAACAACGCCACCGAAGAGCAGAAGGGCTGGGCGAAGATCGCCGCCGAGCAGGGCTGGGGCGCCACCATGGTGCTGACCGAGCCCGACGCCGGTTCCGACGTCGGCGCGGGCCGGACCAAGGCGATCAAGCAGGAAGACGGCACCTGGCACATCGAGGGCGTCAAGCGGTTCATCACCTCCGCCGACTCCGACGACCTGTTCCCGAACATCATGCACCTGGTGCTGGCCCGCCCCGAGGGCGCCGGGCCGGGCACCAAGGGCCTGTCGCTGTTCTTCGTGCCGAAGTTCCACTTCGATCACGAGACCGGCGAGCTGGGCGAGCGCAACGGCGTCTTCGTCACCAATGTCGAGCACAAGATGGGCCTGAAGGTCTCGGCCACCTGTGAGGTCACCTTCGGCGGCCACGGCATCCCGGCCAAGGGTTGGCTGGTCGGCGAGGTGCACAACGGCATCGCGCAGATGTTCGAGGTCATCGAGCACGCTCGGATGATGGTGGGCACCAAGGCCATCGCGACCCTGTCGACCGGTTACCTGAACGCGCGGGACTACGCCAAGGAGCGGGTCCAGGGCGCCGACCTGACCAAGATGACCGACAAGGCCGCGCCCCGCGTGTCCATCACCCACCACCCGGACGTCCGTCGCTCGCTGGCCACCCAGAAGGCGTACGCCGAGGGCCTGCGCGCGGTGTACCTCTACACCGCCGCCCACCAGAACGCCGATGTGGCCCAGCTGGTTTCCGGCGCCGACGCGGATCTGGCCGCTCGGGTCAACGACCTGCTGCTGCCGATCGTCAAGGGCGTCGGCTCGGAGCGGGCCTACCAGTACCTGACCGAGTCGCTGCAGACCCTCGGTGGTTCCGGCTTCCTGCAGGACTACCCGATCGAGCAGTACATCCGCGACGCGAAGATCGACTCGCTCTACGAAGGCACCACCGCCATCCAGGCGCAGGACTTCTTCTTCCGCAAGATCGCCCGCGATCGTGGCGTCGCACTGGCCCACGTGGCCGGTCAGGTGCAGAAGTTCATCGACGCCGAGGCCGGCAACGGCCGCCTGAAGGGCGAGCGCAAGCTGCTGGCCACCGCGCTGGAGGACGTGCAGGCCATGGCCGCGACGCTCACCGGCCACCTGATGGGGGCCCAGGAGCAGCCGAGCGAGCTGTACAAGGTCGGCCTCGGTTCGGTGCGCTTCCTGCTCTCCGTCGGCGACCTGCTGATCGGCTGGCAGCTGCTGCGTCAGGCCGAGGTCGCCATCGCGGCCCTCGACAACGGCGCGACCGGCGCGGACGAGGCGTTCTACAACGGCAAGATCGCGGTCGCGCAGTTCTTCGCCCGCAACGTCCTGCCGGAGCTGACCGCCACCCGCGCGGTGCTGTCCAACCTGGACAACGACATCATGGAGCTGGACGAAGCCGCATTCTGACGCTCTGCGATGCGGCACGACGGCCCGGAGATCATCTCCGGGCCGTCGTCGTCTAGATTTGTCGTTTCGTGACGTTCGATCACCGCTCGACGCCGATCCTCTCCGGTAGATTGCGTGCTCCCGGGGGGCAGCAGGAACCTCCCTCTTCACACGGTTCGACACGAGAATTGTCGGCAGAGGTGCCCGAGGTGACGCGCAACGCAACTGGCATCGGCGCTTATCTGCGCGAACGACGCCTCGCCGCGGGGCTCCCGCCCGCCCATCTCGCCCAGCGCGCCGGCCTTACCGAAGCGGTGCTGGAGCAGGTCGAAACAGGTTCGGTGGCACCGGATCACGCCTTGCTCCAGCAGTTGTTCGACGCGCTCGAGGTGCCGATCTGGTACCGCAAGCACATCGTCGTGCTGACCTTGCCGAGCTTTTTCACGGCCGCCTACGGCCCCGGTCCCGACGCGCCGACTCCGGACGACCGTGCCGACCTGCACAGCCTCCCCGACCCGGCCTGTTACCAGCGGATGCCGACGCAGGATCTGGTGGAGGCCAACTCCGCCTACGAACGCGCCTTCCCGGGGGCGGTCGCCCGGGGAAACGTACTGGAGTGGATGTTCCTCGACGCGGCGGCTCGGCGGGTGATGGTGGAGTGGGCCGTGGAGGCGCACCTGCTCGTCGACGCCTTCCGCATCCTTTCCCCGCTCGCCCCGCGCGAGCGCGTGGAGCAGATCGCCGAACGCTGCCGCCGCTCCCCCGATTGGGACCGCATGTGGACCACCGAAGTGCGCGCCGCGGACATCCCCCGCCGCAGCTTGCAGGTGCGTGACCTCGCCACGCGCCGGATCCGCTCGATGAGCATGCGGGTCTACAGCCCCGAACTCCCGGAACGGCCGTGGTGGCTCTACCGGCTGGTGACGATCGGCCGAACGCGCGAAGCACACGCGGCGATGTAGGCGACAGCGGGGCGGCCGGCGGGCAGAATGACCCAGCATGACCCGATCGCTGTCCGCCCTCGCCCGAACCGGCGCCCTCGCCGCGATCCTCGCGCTGGCCGTGGCCGCGCCCGCCGGAGCCGACCCGAACAACGTCATCCCCATCCCGGCGCTCAACGGCATTCACGGCCTGCCCGAGCTGCCCGGACCGACCAAAGCTGTGTATCAGGTGACCGGCATGGACAGCCCGAATCGCACGCAGAGCGTCAACGTGCTCGGCACCGACCTCGGCATCATGTGGGACGACGGCAACGGCCGGATGATCACCGCCTTCGGCGACAGCGCCGGCATCGGCGTACCCAACCTCCTCGCGGGCAGCATCTGGGCCTGGACCAGCAACGTGCTGTTCCGCAGCTCCACACACGACCCTGCCGCGGGCATCGTCTTCGACGATGTGGTCCCGAACCCGTTGCCCAGCCCGAAGATTCCCGGCATCGAGATCAGCCTCATCCCCACGGCGGGCATCTCGGTGGGCGGAGTGCAGTACATGAGCATGATGTCGGTGCGCGAATGGGGTGATCACGGGAAGTGGCACACCAACTTCTCCACCCTGGCCTCCTCCGGTGACGGCGGCAGCACCTGGACGCAGCTCACCCACACGCGCCGCGCCAACGTCGACGGCCACGAGAACTTCCAGCAGAACGCCTTCCTGAAAGCGGGCGGCTACGTCTACCGCTACGGCACACCCGCGGGACGCAACAATCCCGGATTCGTCTCTCGCGCGAAGGAATCCGACATCGCGAATATCGATGCCTACGAATACTGGGACGGCAAGGAGTGGAAGCCCACCGACGCCAAGACCGCGGCCCCGATCGTCGGTGGCGTCGCCGAACTCTCGGTGATGTGGAACGAATACCTCGGTCAGTACGTCATGCTGACCACCGACCCGGCCAACAGCGTCGTCCTGCGCACCGCGCCCGCTCCCGAAGGGCCGTGGAGCGAACCCCGCGTCCTCATCGACGCCCGTTCCCTTCCCACCGCCTACGCACCCATGATCTTCCCTTACCAGACCGGCCGCGATCTCTACTTCCTGGTCACCCAGCACACCCAGTACAACGTTCTGCTGATGCGAACGCCGTTGTGAAAAGGCGAATCCGGCCTTCAATCACCGGTCACGGGTGATTCCCCGGCTGCGTTCTTGCCCTTGTCCAGTACCCCCACGCAGAACGCCCGGTGCATGACCAGGCGGCTCCCGCACTGCGGCTGACGGTGGCTGCGCTTGCCCGAGCCCGAGAAGCTTCACCACTTCCGGGCGAACTCCTTGGGCTTGCAATCGCGCCAGTTCTTCCGCGCGTTCCTTGTTGTCGGCCGCCTCGCGGGCAATTCGGGCTTCTTCGCGCGCTTTCTCCTCCGCCGTGCGGGCGTCGGCTGCTGCACGCTCCGGGCTGGCAGCGTCGGCCGCCTCTCGGGCCGCCCGTTCCCGAGTGTCGGCGGCTTCCCGTTCCTGGAGCTGACTTGGCACCGGGAATTCCAGCGCTACCCGATCGGCAGCTGCCCGTTCGACCTGCGCGCGTTCGGCGGCCTCCCTGGCTCGTTGGCCTGCCTCGGCCCTCCCGCGAACGGCTGCGTTACGGAATCGTTCTATTTCCCTGAACCGGTTGGCAGTGTCCCTGGCCCGGTTCTCGGTTCTCTCGATGGCGTGCTGTTGCGCCCGCGCCTTATCGCCCACCCCCGGCAGTTCCATCGTCTTTCCCGGAGTCAGCGTCTCGCCCAGGCCGATGGCCCGCACCGCCATTTCTCTCGATACTTCGACATGCTGGAACTTATCCTTGAGATCGCGTGCCATTTCCTCGATCAGAGTACGGATTTCCGGTGCGATCAATTCTCCCTTGACGGTCACCCACCGCCCGGATTGGTATATACCTTTCTCCAGGAGGTACCGGTGTGCGGCGAGCTGGTCGCGTGCCTTGCCGTCGACCCGGCCGCTCTTGTATTCGGAGAATTCTTTCTCGCCGCCGAGAACGCGCGCCTGATCGAGCTTCACATACTTACTGCCAGGCAAGTCTTCCCGATGTTCCCGAACCCATCCGCTTTCTCGGGTCTCGCCACGGATCTGAGCCATTCCCCGATGGAAATATTCACCCCTGGTGTTGTTATTTCTGCCGCGTTGACGGTCGGCCGCGTCCTGCCGCAATCGCGCGGCACGCTGGGCGTCCTGCCGCAATCGTTCGGCACGCTTGTCGGCGTCGTCGGACATGACTCCGCCACCCCCCCGTGAGGTGTAGTTGTCAAATGAAACGTCGGGCGGCAGGCGGTCAAGCCGCAGCGTGGGGCGCGGGCGGCTTTCCGGCGGCTGTCCACTCCCGAACGTGTTCGGCAAGTTCGCCCGTCACCACCGCAAACAAGCCGTCGTCGGCGACCGTTACCGCCAGATACACCGGATTCACCACGATATCGGTATATCCGAAATGCAGCGACGGGCCGATCCGGTCATACAGGACCGAGCCGTTTCCCGGAATATTGATCCACCCGGCACCAGCGCAGCGAACGAACAATTCTCCGAGGAAACGGATCAATTGATCAGCCGCATCTTGGTTTTCGGTAGCGACGAGCGTTTCCGTATCAGGGAAAACCTCGGGCAGTTGATCGCAGATCCGATACAGCAAGGGCGGCTCCCACCACGGACACAGCGACAACTCCGGGTGTACATCCGGAAGCGTTTCGGTAAGAAATTTCCGTATCTGCGATTCCATGCATTGCGGCGCGATCCACTCCGCCCACTCCCGCCGCTGCCGCACCAGATCTTCGTCCACCTCGATCTCCACACCGAGGTCCATCATCATCTGCTCGTCATTCCCCACGGCCACTCCTTTACGTGATGGTCCGAACAGGTCAGTCTCGCGCCTGCACGGTCACAAGGGCAAGCGGAGATGGCTGTCGCATCATCGCTCGACATACAGCCGCTCCCCCGGCAACCTCGGCAAGCGGTCGGGGACGCCACCGCTCACATGCACGCCGTCCGTGTGGCGGCGTACACCTTCGTCCTGGACGAAGATCAAGGCCGCAGTGAGACATGCCGCGTAGTGCAACTGGTAGCCGCGCAGCTGCACTATCAGGTGCACGTCAGGTTCGTCCGGCAGCGGGGATGCCATCACATGCCCCGATCCCGAAAATACCGGTAGTCGTCACCCGAAACGATCACGGCCGCTACCCGCGTCGAGCACTCCAACGGGTCGCAATCCTCATGCATCATGAGCGCTTGAACGGCCGCTTTCCGGCTCGACACAGGCCACGCCGGATTGTAGTGCCCCCAACGTCTATAGAACTCAGCTAAACCCACCCGGGCGCCATATCCGCCGGACCTGCCGCCCTGTAGCAGCGTCAACACAGGTCGACCAGCGGGTACACCATCAGGCATACGTCATCACCCGCCGACGCCGCGCGGTCTTCTCGGCTCGGACCGCGCGGATAGCTTCCACGATCACGTGACCAGAAGGACGAACGTGGCTGTCGGGGCGCACTATCCACGCGCGGAACTTCGTCCCGACGTCAGCGGGGCTGGGTAGGCCGATCGTTCCGCCCTCACGCGCAATGGACACATCCAACCGAAACATCTCAGCGAACAACGGAATCTCATCCGGCAGGTCCGGCCGGATGATGAACGTCCACCTTTTCGACCGTGGATGCGACAGGATCGGACCGAGCTTGTACCCCTGGTTCTGCATCCACACCTTCACCGCCTGCCCCAGCACAGCGGGCATGGTGATCGCCCACACCGACCCGCAACGGGCCACGATCCGGCCCACATGAGGCGGGTCGACCGTCGCGGGTAGGTCACACACGTTCCGGTAGTAGTGGCATCGAGACAGCGGCGTGTCCCCAAACGCTATGTGGCCCATCAAGACCTCTGCTCGTATCGGATGAATAGTGGGTGCGCCCCGGAACCGAGGTCTGGGCGCACCACCCGGCAACGGTCGCTCCTGAACCGCGCCGGATGCCTCACTCGCACAGGTCAATTGCGAAGGGCTTTCCCGGTTCCGGGCGCGGCACCAGTAGACACCCGAAACGCGCAAGTGGACGGACCATTTGGACGCGCCATCGGAATTCGTCCATTCCCCCAGCAACCCGTCCGCGCTGGCGGCACAATGTCACCCAGCATCACTCGACAGACCATCCATGAAATCGACCAGATGCCATCCACGAACCGGGGGACACAACCACATGGGGAAGATTCCGAGCACCATCCCGCGCCGTCAGCTGGGCAGGCGTCTCCGCGAAATCAGGCTCGAAGCGGGGCTCTCCATCCAAGACGCCGCCCGGCTGATCGAACGAGGCGCGGGCACGCTCCAGCGCCTGGAGAGGGGCGAGGCCAACCGCGTCCGAATGCTCGATATCCAGGCGCTCTGCCAGATCTACGACCGGCTGGACATGCTGGACGCACTGCTGGAGCTGGCGAAAGTGGCCGCGAGCGGTGACGGCGAGGACGGCTTGTGGTGGAACGAGTACGGCCATGCGATTCGCGCGGACTTCGAGCTGTACGTGAGCCTGGAGGCATCGGCGTCGAAGCTGACCGTCTATCGGCCCGACATCATCTCCGGCCTGTTTCAGACGCCGGACTATGCGCGGATGCTCGACATGCTGTACTTCCCCGACGCCTCGATAGAAGACCTCGACCAGCGCGTGAGCGTGCGGCTGAAAAGGCAACGGGTCATCACCAGACGACGCAACCCGATCGACGCCGACCTGCTGCTCGATGAGAACGTGCTCCGCCGAGTTGTCGGCAATCCTGATGTCATGTCGGGGGCAATGCGTCATCTCGCGGACTTGCCCGCCAACGTGACGGTGCAAATACTGCCGTTCTCACGGGGATTCCCGCTGGGAGTCGCTTGCGGGCCTTTTGTCGTGCTCGACTTCGACCGAGCGACTGGCGAGCCGCCTACGGTGTACGTGGAGGGATACCGGGGCAACATGTACTACGACATGGTCGAGGCGGTCACCCAATATCGGAACACATTTCAAACCCTGCAACGGGTAGCGTTGTCCCCGGCAGACAGCAAACAGATGCTTCGGCGGATGGCTAGGGAGTACGAGCAGTGAAGGCTGATCTTACTGGCGCTAGGTGGTACAAGAGCAGCCACAGCGGCGGCGGCAATGATTGTGTAGAGGTTGCGCATCTCGACGGCGGCATGGTCGGCGTGCGTGATAGCAAGAACCCGACCGGCCCGGCACTGGTCTTCGCTCCGCACGAGTGGGACGCATTCAGCACAGGCATTGCCGAAGGCGAGTTCGAGCGCCCGTAGACGACACCGGAAAGCCCGCCCTCCTTCGAGTGTGGCGGGCTGTTTCCGCCGTGCGTTCCGGTCTGATCCCTCACTCGCACTTGACGACCGGAACAGGGTCGTACTTCACCGTGCGGGTCTTGCGGGATACTTCGCGGCCGGTTTTGCGATCGGTGATGACGCGGGTGTCGGAGATCGTGAAGCCGGGAGCGCCCTCGGTGGCGATGCAGTCCTTGCCTTTCGGCAAGGTGACGGTGGTGGGTTCGGTCGGCTTGGTCTTCTCACCCGTGATGGATTCGACGTCGACCGTCTTGGTCCCCCACAGGCGGACGGTGATGTCGGAGTCGGTCGCGAACGTCTCGATGTAGATGCCGGTTTGGGTGTTGTTGCGGAATTTCAGGTCGATCGCGCCGTCGAAGACGGTGGCTTCGCGGGCGGCGGGGTAACGGGAGATGTAGTAGCTGTGCTCGGTGTGGCCCGCGTCCTCGAGACCGGCGAAATACGCCGCGTTGTAGAGCGTGGTGGCGAACTGGCTGATGCCGCCGCCGACCGCGGTGCTCGGACGGCCGTGGTCGATGATGCCGGATTCGACATATCCCTCGGCGGTACCGCGCGGGCCGGTGAAATCGTTGAGCGAGAACGTGTCTCCCGGCTTCACGATCGCGCCGTCGACCTTCCTGGCCACGGTGCGGATATTGACGCCGGAGGGACCGCTGAACCCGCTGGTGGTGAACGATCCGACGGTCTCGATCACGCCGAGGCCCTGCGCGGCCTCGGTGGTCAGTTTCGGTTCGATCCGCTCGTAGACCACCTGCGCGGTCCGCTCGCCCGGTGCGGTCAGCAGCGCGGTGAACTGTTCGAAGGTCTTCGGCCAGTTGATCTTGTCTCCGACCACGGCGGGTACGACCGACGGCTTGCCGCCCGACACCGCGAACGTCGCGTCCTTCGGCTCGACTTCGGTGGTGACCAGCTGCGGCGCGAGCAGACCGATCGCGGCGTCCTGATTCACCGAGACGGCGAGACCGCCCTGCCCGTCCGGCCCGAAGGCCAGGACGGACGCGATCTGCTGGGGATCGAGCCGCCCCGCACCACCTTTACCCGCGAACGCGATCGGCGTCCGCACAGCGGGCTGAGCGATCTCGCGCAGGGCTTTGTCCACCGCTTCCGGACGCACCTGCAACGGCGCGGGGACAACCGGCAGGTCCACCGTAGTCCCGGTGATCCACCGGTCGGCCAATTCCGTACGCGCGGCGGCGATGTCGAGGACCCGACCCGGGACAGGAGGCACCGCGACGGGTACGGCCTTGTCGAAGGTGATGGTGCCGTCGACCGAGGCCCGGTCGTGCACCCGCAACTCGGTGAGCTGACGATCCAGCGCCGGTTCGTCGATCGCGCTGACGATCGACACCTCGCGCGTGGTGAAGACGGAGGCGAGCCGGGTGAACGGGTTGAGCGGCTGCGAGCCGATCCGCGACCAGGTGGCGTCCCAGTCGACGGCCAGTCCGGCGGCGCTCGGCACGATGCGGGTCTGCACGTCGCCGATGCGCAGCGGCAGCTCCCTGGCCGCCCTCGGGTCGAGTTCGGCGCGCAAGCGGGCGTCGGCGGCGGAGGTGTCCATGCCGCCCACGTCGACACCCGCGACGACGGTGCCGCGCGGTACCTCGCCCGAGGAAAGCATCAGGTCGACCACGTAGCCGAGCCCCGCGACCGCCAATACGGCGCCCACCGCGATACCCACCCGGCGCACGAGCGCGCTGTCCAAGCGCTTCGGCGGCGGGGTGGAGATCGGACGACGCGCGGACGCACGGCGGGGTGCCGGGGGCGCGGGCCGGCGCGGGGTAGTTTGCAGGGGCTGCGTGGGCTGCGCGTCGCCGCTCCATGCGACCGACCGGTCCGATTCCGGAGGTCGCTCCGCCCCGAGGAGCTGGCGCCATCCGACTTCGCCACCAGGATGTGGGCCGCGTCCTCCGGTGCTCGGCTGGCTCGTCACGAACCGTCCTCCCCGTTCGATTGAATTGTGGACCCGCACCGATGCGAGTCCCCATCACGATAGTGGTCCTGCCGAGGGCGATCGGCACAGCACGGACATAGCGCACATCCCGCGCAAAGAACCGGGTACACCACACAAAGAGGCACCGCGCAGTTGCCGGGTCGGGGGTCTGGCAACTGCGCGGAGCCGACCTGTTTATCGGACCGTCGCGGGCGGCGTTACACCCGCGAGCCCGACCGTGATCGATCCCACGCGGGAGAATCGAACAGGACGATCCCGCCGCAACACTTCGCATACGCAAGGGAGATGGATGGCATGCAGCTGGGAATGATCGGCCTCGGCCGGATGGGCGCGAACATCGTGCGCCGTGTCGTCGAGGACGGGCACACCGCGGTCGGATACGAACGGCGCTCCGCCCACATCGACGAACTGCGCGCGGAGCTCGGTGACGGCTTCCGGGGCAGCACCGATCTCACCGAGTTCGTGGGCATGCTGGAGACCCCGCGCGTGGTCTGGGTGATGATCCCGGCCGGCGCCACCGGGGCGGTGATCGAACAGGTCGCCGAACTGCTCGAGCCGGGCGACATCGTCATCGACGGCGGCAACAGCCGCTACCACGAGGACCTCGAGCGCGCCGCGAAGCTGCGGCCCAAGGGCATCCACTACGTGGACATCGGCACCTCGGGTGGGGTGTTCGGCCGCACCCGCGGCTTCTGCCTGATGATCGGCGGCGAGTCCGAGCCGGTGAAGCACCTGGACCCGCTGCTGAAATCCATCGCGCCGGGCGTCGGGGCTGCGGAGCGGACACCGGGACGCACCGGCGAACCGTCCACCGCCGAACTCGGTTACCTGCACTGCGGGCCGGTGGGGGCGGGTCACTTCGTGAAGATGGTGCACAACGGCATCGAGTACGGGGCGATGGCCGCCTACGCCGAAGGATTGAACGTGCTGCGGCGAGCCAACTACGGGGCCGAGCACTCGGGCGAGTTCTCCGCGGAGGAGACGCCGCTGGAGCATCCCGAGTACTACCAGTACGACCTCGACGTGCCGGAGATCACCGAGGTGTGGCGGCGCGGGTCGGTGGTCGCGTCCTGGTTGCTCGATCTCACCGCCGCCGCACTGCACGCGGACCCGAACCTGGATTCCTACAGCGGCCGGGTGTCCGATTCCGGCGAGGGCCGCTGGACGATCGATGCCGCCATCGACACCGGCGTGCCCGTGCCCGTGCTGTCGTCCGCCTTGTTCGCGCGATTCTCTTCGCGGGGAGAAGCGCTGTACGCGGACAAAGTGCTCTCGGCGATGCGCAAAGCCTTCGGCGGGCATCTCGAACTGCCCGGCGAGTAGGCGAAACGCGAAGGTGGTCCGGCCGGAAATCCGATCGGACCACCTTCGTAGTGTGCGCCTACGCCCGCGGTCAGCGCTCCAGGATGGCGACCACGCCCTGGCCGCCCGCGGCGCAGATGGAGATCAGCGCGCGGCCGGAGCCCTTCTCGGCCAGCATTTTCGCGGTGGAGGCGACGATACGGCCGCCGGTCGCGGCGAAGGGGTGACCCGCGGCCAGCGACGAGCCGTTGACGTTGAGCTTGCTGCGATCGATCGACCCGAGCGCGCCGTCGAGGCCGAGGCGCTCCTTGCAGTAGGCGTCGGACTCCCACGCGGCCAGGGTGGCCAGCACCACCGAGGCGAACGCCTCGTGGATCTCGTAGTAGTCGAAGTCCTGCAGGGTCAGGCCGTTGCGGGCGAGCAGGCGCGGCACCGCGTAGGTCGGCGCCATCAGCAGGCCGTCGGGGCCGTGGATGTAGTCGACCGCGGCGACCTCGCTGTCGACCAGGTGGGCCAGCACGGGCAGCTTGTGCTCGGCGGCCCACTCCTCGCTGGACAGCAGCACCGCGGAGGCGCCGTCGGTCAGCGGGGTGGAGTTGCCAGCGGTCATGGTCGCGTCGCCCGCCTTGACGCCGAAGACCGGCTTCAGCGTCGCCAGCTTCTCGATCGAGGAGTTCGGGCGCAGGTTGTCGTCCCTGGTGAGGCCGAGGAACGGCGTGATCAGGTCGTCGAAGAAACCGCGGTCGTAGGCCGCCGCCATGTTCTTGTGCGACAGGTAGGCCAGCTCGTCCTGCGCCTCGCGCGGGACACCGAACTCCTTGGCGGTGATAGCGGCGTGCTCACCCATGGACAAGCCGGTGCGCGGCTCGGCGTTGCGCGGGATCTCGATGCCGAGCATGCTCGGGCGCAGCTGGCCGACCAGCTTGAGGCGGTCCTTGCCGGTCTTGGCGCGGTTGGCGTCGAGCATCCACTCGCGCATGCCCTCGCTCACCCCGATCGGAGCGTCGGAGGTGGTGTCGGTGCCGCCGCCGACACCGGCTTCGATCCGGCCCGCGGCGATCGCGTCACCGACGGTGACGATCGCCTGGAGTCCGGTGCCGCAGGCCAGTTGCAGGTCGTGCGCCGGGGTGTACGGGCTCAGCTTGCTGCCGAGCACGCTCTCCCGGATCAGGCCGTGCTCGCCGACCCGCTTCAGCACGGCGCCGCCGACGACCATGCCGAGCCGCTCGCCCTGCAGGCCGAAACGGCTGACCAGCCCGTCCAGCGCGGCGGTGAACATGTCCTGGTTGGAGGCGCGGGCGTACGCCTTGTCGGAGCGAGCGAACGGAATCCGGTTGCCACCCACGATCGCGACCGGACGGGTGGTCTTACCGGTCTTGGCGGTGCTCTTCGCCGAACGGGCTTTGCTAGTCACTCGAGTCTCCAAGGTCTCGTGGATGGATGTCCCGGCGGCCCGGTCGAGCGCGGACATTCCGCACTGCTCGGCGCCCCGTCGCGGTTGTTTACATTAAACTTACTCTGGAGTAAGTTTAATGTCGATACGTACCCCCGCAAAAGTGGCGCAGCAAACCATGCCGGGGCGACCCCAGACCCGAGAGACAGAACTCAGAAAAGGTAGGAATAGTGGCAGCCAGCAAGAGCAAGGGTGCTCCCAACCTCTATGGATCGTTCGTACACTCCGCACCTGGCGCGTTCCTGGCCAGCAAGCTCGGCCTTCCGAAGCCGGAGACACTGCGCCGCTACGCCGAGGGCGAGCCGCCGCTGTCGGGCCCGGTGCTGATCGGCGGTAAGGGCCGGGTCGCCGAGCCGGTGCGAGCCCTGCTGTCGGACTACGACTTCGCCGACGCGCTGACCCAGGGCACCAAGTACGGCGCCCTGGTGTTCGACGCCACCGGCATCGGTTCCATCGAGGACCTCTCCCAGCTGTTCGAGTTCTTCCAGCCCGCCCTGCGCAGCCTCACCGCGTCCGGGCGCATCGTGGTCATCGGCACCACGCCCGAACTGGCGGGCGGCGTGGACGAGCAGATCGCGCAGCGCGCGCTGGAGGGCTTCACCCGCTCGGTGGCCAAGGAATTGCTGCGCGGCTCGACCGCTCAGCTGGTCTACCTGCACCCCGAGGCGTCCGCCGCGGCGACCGGCCTGGAATCGACCCTGCGCTTCCTGCTCTCGGCGAAGTCGGCGTTCGTCGACGGCCAGGTCATCCGGGTCGGCAAGGACGACGCGAGCGCACCCGCCGATTGGGACCGCCCGCTGGCCGGCAAGGTCGCCGTGGTGACCGGTGCGGCGCGCGGCATCGGCGCGACCATCGCCGAGGTGTTCGCCCGCGATGGGGCCCAGGTGATCGTGGCCGACATCCCGGCCGCGGGCGAGGCGCTGTCGCAGACCGCGAACAAGGTGGGCGGCACCGCGCTCGCGCTCGACGTGACCGCGCCCGACGCGGCGGAGAAGCTGGCCGAATTCGCCACCGAGCGGTTCGGCGGCATCGACATCATCGTGCACAACGCGGGCATCACCAGGGACAAGCTGCTGGCGAACATGGACGAGGGCCGCTGGAACTCGGTCATCAACGTGAATCTCGCCGCGCCGCACCGGATCACCGAGGGCCTGGTGGCCAGGGGCGCGCTGAAGGAGGGCGGCCGCGTGATCGACGTGTCCTCGATCGCGGGCATCGCGGGCAACCGCGGCCAGACCAACTACGGCGCCTCCAAGGCGGGTGTCATCGGCATGGTGAACGCCGAGGCGCCGAAGCTGGCGGAGAAGAACATCACCATCAACGCCGTCGCGCCCGGTTTCATCGAGACCGCGATGACCGCCGCCATCCCGTTGGCCACCCGGGAAGCGGGACGACTGATGAGCTCGCTGCTGCAGGGCGGCCAGACCGTCGACGTCGCCGAGACCATCGCCTACTTCGCGAGCCCGGCGTCGAACGCGGTGACCGGCAACGTCGTCCGGGTCTGCGGGCAGAGCCTGATCGGAGCATGATGACCCAGGCTCCGGCAGGCAAGGAGAAGACCCAGGTGATCAGCCTCACCGAACCGCCGAAGAACAGCCGCCTGTTCGTCAAGGCGGCGCTCGGCGCGGTGCCGCTGCTGTCGGCGCGCAAGCCGGCGCTGCCGGACCGGGCGGTTCAGCTCGACGGGCTGCGGGTGGACCCCGATCACCTGGCCGCCTACTGCCGCGCGACCGGTTTGCGGTTCGGCGACGCGCTGCCGCTGACCTATCCGTTCATCCTCACCTTCCCGCTCGCCATGCAGCTGGTGGTGGCACGCGACTTCCCGTTCGTCGCGGTGGGCGCGGTGCACGCGCAGAACGTCATCGAGCGGACCCGGGACATCTCGGTGAGCGAGCCACTGGACATCCGCACGCACATCGAGAACCTGCGCGAGCACCCGAAGGGCCTGCTCGTGGACGCGATCAGCGATGTGAAGGTGGGTCGCGAGCTGGTGTGGCACCAGGTCACCACGTTCCTGCACCAGCAGCGCACCTCGTTGTCGGGCGGTCCGAAGCAAGAGCCGAAGCCGGACGAGGTTCCGCCGCCTCCGCTGCGCACGCTGCGGGTGGATCAGAAGACGATCACCCGGTACGCGGCCGCGTCCGGTGACCACAACCCGATCCACACCTCTGCGTTGGGCGCCAAGGCGTTCGGCTTCCCCCGGTCGATCGCTCATGGCATGTGGTCGGCGGCGACCGTGCTCGGCGCGGTCGAGGGCCGCATTCCGGAGCAGACCACGTACTCGGTCAAGTTCGGTAAGCCGATTCTGCTGCCCTCCACCGTCAACCTGTATGCCGATCAGGCCGAAGGCGGTTGGGACCTGGCGCTGCGCCATCCGAAGAAGGGATACCCGCATCTGACGGCGACCCTGCGCTGAACAAGCCGGAGCCGCATTCCGATTCGCGTGAATCGGAATGCGGCTTCGCGCTTTCCGGTGACATCGGCCTGCCTGCCGCCGCGCGTCCGTCGGGCACCGATCAGCAGTCGCATCCGCAGTCGCAGCAGTTGCAATCCCCGCAATCGCAGCAGCCGCAGTCACACTCGCCGCAATCGCCGCAATCGCAGTTCTTGATCCACGCGTCCTTGCGTTCACCGGTGCACGGTTGCGTGTGATCGGCGCAGCACGCGTAGCCGGTGCAGTAGGCGCCCAGGATTAGCGTGAGGGATTCGCCGATACCCGGGCGACGAGTCGGCGGACGGTGGCCACTTCTTCCGCGGGCGTGTGCGCGGACCTCGGCGTCGGGCGACACCGCGCACGTGTGGGCGGCGAGTGCGCCGAGCCCGCCGCCGAGCCGGCGCAGCACCGCGGTCAGCGGGTCGAGCAGCATCCAGCGGACGGTGGGCACCCGGCTGAGCTCGGCCGCCGCGACGGCGGCGCGCAGGCTCGAATTCGATTGCCGGAGCAGTTCGTAAGCCTCGGGCACGGTGGTGCCGGTGGCCGCGAGGGGGTTGAAGCGGTCATGGGTGGCGTCGTCGTCGTAGTCGGCGACGGCGTCGGCCAGGTGCGCGATCCGCCCGAACTGCCAGCCCGCCTCCCGCAACGCGTCGATGTTGTCCGAACGATCGGCCAGCACGGCGGTATGCGCGAAGAACGCCGACGCGCACAGCTGGGCCGGCGCGGTCAAGCGATCCAGCGGATCGGCCGACGGCGCCATCGCCGAGCGCCAGTGCGGCGAAGCGGCAAGCGATTCCGGCACCGATCCCGCGCCCGAACCACCCACGGCGACCAGCTCTTTCGCCTCCTGCTCCAAGCGCACCTGCGCGTCGAGCGCCGCGACGAGCGGCTCGACGTCCAGGCCGATCCGCGCCGCGCCCGCGCGCGCCTCCCGGTTCCATCGCGTCGCGGCTTTCGCCAGCGGCCTGCGGGCGATCGCGGAGACGTCACCGTCGTCCACGTGATCGCGAATCTTGGCCGATGCCAGCAGCAGTGACGCTGTGGTGGCGAGCTGGACGCCGGGAGAGTCGGCGGTGACCACCGACGCCCGGCGCATCCCGCGCAGCGGACACGGCGCCGCGGTGGTGCGTGCCGCGGAACCGGACTGCGCCTCGGTGAGCATGCTCAGCACCAGCGCGTCTTTGTTGGTGGTGGCGCGGGCGAATTGACCGTGCCCGTCCCGCAGCCCGAGACACAGACCGCACAGATGCGCCTGCCACTCGGCCGCATCGATTCCATACTTCTGAGCGCCGTGCGCACACGGCCTGAGCAACCCGAACACTTCCGCCCCGTTTCTCCCCGGCTCGATCGCGTGAGCCGGCCCGCTGTTTTGCGAACTCACGCACTGTGGCAGGAGGGCGGCGCCGAAGCAACCGAAACGGGCAAAAGGCGGGCTACTCGGTTTTCTTCCGGCCGGCCAGACCGCGCCAGGCCAGATCGTCGAGTAGGTCGACGGCCTCGGCGACCTCGATCCGGCCGCTGGCCAACCGGTCGGCGATGGCCTCGCCCGCGCCGATCACGGCGACCGCGACGACGTCGAAGTTCGTCCCGGGCTCGGCGTGCTTGGCGCTGGATTCCAGCAGTTTGGCGGTCAGCTCGATGACGCGTTCACGCGCGTTCTCGATCTCCGAGGCGAATGCCTGCTGGCCGATGGCCTGCCGGTAGAGCACCTGCCAGGAGCGCCGGTTGCGGTCGACGAAGCCGAGGAAACCCTCCAGCGCGGTGCGCACCTGCTCGTGGGGGGTGAGCAGCGGGTTGCCCGCGGGCGCGACGGATTCGATGAAGCGCAACCCCTCCCGCTGGATGCAGGCGCGGAACAGTTCGTCCTTGGAGCCGTAGTACAGATACAGCATCGGTTTGGAGATCTTCGCCTCGGCGGCGATCGCGTCCATCGATGTGTCGTGGAAGCCTTTACGCGAGAAGACCTCCACGGCGGCGTCGAGCATCTGCTGCTCGCGTACCGCCCGCGGAAGCCGCTTCGTACCGCCCGCCATCCACACTCCTACCACAGGTGAATCTCATATATTACTCCAAGGTAAGTTCCGGCGGTCCGATTTGCTCACCGGTCGCCCGACTCGGCCGTGCGGCGCGCCTCAGCAGCGCGGCAACGCACCCTTGAACGCGGCCACACGCAACACCGACGCGTCCACCCGCGCCATCGGCAGCCGTCCGCTCGACACCGCCTGCTCCAGCCGGTCGAGCACCTGCGGCACCGCGTCGGTGGTGATCCACAGGGCGCTGTCCGCACCGGCGACCAGCGCGGCTTCCACGGCGTCCTCGATCGACATCCGGCTGGTGATCGCGGCCATGCCGCCGAGGTCGTCGGTGAAGATCGGGCCCTGGAACGGCGCGGCGCCGTAGCCGCTGCCGTCGCGCAGCAACCGCATCGCCTCCGGGCTGATACTGGCCGGGACATCCGGGGTGGTCAGACCGGGCACGTCCAGGTGGCCGACCATCACGGCCGCGCCCGAGCCGATCAGGTTGCGGAACGGCATCAGGTCCACCTGCTGCATCTGGTCCAGCGGTGGGGTGCGCACCGCGCCGGTGTGCGAGTCGCCGGATCCGGAGCCGTGACCGGGGAAGTGCTTCATCACGGTGCCGACGCCGACCTCGCGCATCGCGCGGATGTAGGCGTCCGCGTAGCGGGTGACGACGTTCGGATCGTCGGAGAAGGAGCGGTCGCCGATGACCGAGTCGTCCGGCTGGGAACTGACGTCGACGTCGGGTGCGAAGTCCACCGTCACGCCGAGGTCCTTCAGCGCGCGGCCTCTGGTCACCGTCGCGTCGTAGAACTGCTCGGGGGTCATGGTCTGCGCCGTTTCCCGCGCCGACGGAGCCGCGCCGATCAGGTCGCGCACCCGCGAGACTCGGCCGCCTTCCTCGTCGATGGTCACCATCAGCGGCACCTTGGCGGCTTGCTTCACCTGGGTGATCTGGCCGGAGGAGAGCAGCGCCTGGTCGGTCCATCCGCCCACGAAGATGCCGCCGATCTGCTCGTCGCGCACCACGTTCGTGGCGTCGTCGGCGCCGGTGACGCCGACCGTCAGCAACTGCGCGAGTTTCGCGCGGGTGGTGAACTGTGCGAGATACCCGGCGTTGCAGTCCGGCGGCGCCGCGCTGGTGACGGGAATCGCCGCGGTGGTCGCTTCGGGCGTGGTGGTGCTCGATGACGCCGACTCGGTGGAGCCGCCGTTCGAGCAGGCAGTCGCGACGGCGGCGAGAACGGTGAGGACGAGCAGAGGCGTCTTCCGCATAGAGGTCAACCGTACTCGTGGTGACGTGCGCGACCGCAGTCGCTACGTCGCTACCCGACGGGTAACACACGCACCGGTACCGAATCGTTGTCTCGCACTCGGCCATACCGGACCGATGGGTCACCGCCTTGTCCGCATCGTGATTTCGGCGGTCGCCATTCGCCGGGCCTGCCCACACCCGCCGTCGCATGCCGACAACTCGCCCGGATGACTTCGCGCGGATCACGGTCGGTTGTCGTACCCGGCGACGCGGCCCGCTCGCCCAGTGGTTTCCAGCGGCACAGCCGAGTCGGACGCGGCGGGCACAGGCTCGCCCGGCCGGTGGTTTCCCGGCCGCACAGTCGAGTCCGACGCAGCGCAGCCCAGGTCACCGGGCCAGTAGTTCCGAGCGGCAAAAGAGAAGTCCGAGGCTCATCGACGTGACCATGAGGGGCCGACATTTACGCAGGTCACACCACTTGACAAGCCGGTTCACCCGGGCCTGCGCGGGGTAATCTCGAGGTGTCGCCGTGTGTCTCCCTCAGGAGGTCATCGTGCCCTGCGATCTGATGCTCATCGCCTACGACGGCTCCGAGAACGCCAAGCGGGCCGTCGAATACGCCGGACGATTCCTCAGCGCGAACCGCGCCGTCGTGCTGACCGCCTGGGAGCCCATGGTGCGTCAAGCCGCTCGCCTGTCCGGGCTGTCGGGTGTCATGCAACCGGAATGGGTGCCGGACGACGAGATCGAGGACATCGCCTACGTCGACGCGCGCGCCACCAATGACGAGGGTGTGCGGCTGGCCGAAATGGCGGGCCTGAACGCCGAGGCGCGCACCGCGGAATGCACCACCACCATCTGGAACGCCATCGTCGATTGCGCCGACGAACTGGACGTCGACATCATCGTCGCGGGCACCCGGGGCGCCACCGGGATCCGCGCGCTGCTGCACAGCAGTGTCGCCGACGCCGTCCTCAGGCATTGCCATCGCCCGGTCCTGCTCGTACCGCCCGGCAAGAATTCCTGACCCGCGTCCGGCGTGAGATCTGGATCGCTCCACCGCGATGGGGCGCGGCGACGGGGCTAGGTTGGGGTCATGGATGGGTTCCTGCTTGCTCGGGCCGACGGGGTTGTTCGGGGTCATGGGAGCCGGGTCTTCTTCGAGGACGCGCGACGAGCGCGGGCCGCGCTGCGGGACGGCCGGGCGCGGCTGGTGGTCGGTGCGCTGCCCTTCGATCCACGCGAGCCCGCGGCGCTGAGCGTGCCGGAGCGCGCCGTGCGCACCGCGGGTCCGTGGCGGCCCGCCGCGCTGCCCGACCTGCCCGCGGTACGCGTGGTGACCGAGATACCGAGCCGGGCGGAGCATGTGGCGCGGGTGACCAAATTGGTCGAGCAGCTCAACGATCCCGGGCAACCGTTGCGCAAGGTGGTCGCGGCGCGTTCGGTGCTGGCCGAGGCACAGTCCGCGCTCGACCCGGAGGTCGTCGCGGGGCACCTGCTGACCAGGCACCCGCACGCGAACGTCTTCGCGGTCGATCTCACTCCCGCCGGACGCCCCGGCGCGACGCTGGTGGGCGCGACGCCCGAAGTGCTGATCGCCCGGCAAGGCGACCTGGTGACCTTGCGCCCGCTGGCCGGCACCGCGCCACGGCTGCTCGATCACGGCGCCGATGCCGCGCAGGCCCGAGAACTGCTGGCCAGCACCAAGAATCGCGACGAGCACGCGTTCGTGATCGACTGGATCCGGGAGCGGCTCGGACCGGTCTGCGCCGAGCTGTCGATTCCGGAGAGCCCGGAGCTGGTCAGCACCCCCGAGGTGTGGCATCTGGCGACTCCGATCACCGGGCGCCTGCGCGACACCACGATCACCGCGCTGGACCTGGCGTTGCTGCTGCACCCCACGCCGGCGGTCTGCGGCACTCCCACCGATCTGGCGCTGGACGCCATCACGCACATCGAGGACGACCGCGGTTTCTACGGCGGCGCCGTCGGCTGGTGTGCCGCGGACGGCGACGGCGCCTGGGTGGTCGCCATCCGCTGCGCGGAACTCTCGGCCGACGGTCGTACGGTGCGGGCGTACGCGGGCGGCGGCATCGTCGCGGCCTCCGAGCCGCAGACGGAACTCGACGAGACCACCGCCAAACTGCGCACCCTGCTCGGCACGCTGCACTGCGCTCTTCCCACCCACTGACGCACCCGCTTCGGAGTGGTCCGGCGCGTGGTCTACAGGGCCGGCCGACGCGTGCTCACCGGAGATTCCCCGGCCTGAACGCATACAAATACCGGACGTCCTGCTAGGTTGGCCGGGAACGTGCCTGCATCGACGTATTGGAGTGCCGCGATGAAGTTTGCTGTCCCGGGTGTTGCGAGTGCTGTCGCGGGCGCCGTGCTGGGCGTGCTCAGTGTCTTCCTCATCACCCTCGCGGTGCAGCAGAACTCGCGCCCGGAAATCGACCGTAGCGGCGACAAGGACTCCTCGCTGCTGAACAACGTTGAGTACGGCAGCCGCTGACCCGCTGACCTCCGCTTCAACCGCGAATTCGTTCGGATCTTCCGCGGCGCCGGGGCAGCACAGCACCGCGCCGCTGGGCAGACGTTGGTTCGCCGCGACCGTCCTCGCGGCGTTCCTGCTGACCTTCGTACAGGCGCCGGGACTCACGGTCGCCGACACGAAGTACGACCTGGCGCAGAATCCGCTCGGCTTTCTCGCGCGCGCCGCACATCTGTGGAGTAGCCAGGCGCCGATGGGCCAGGTGCAGAACCAGGCCTACGGATACTTCTTCCCACACGGCGCGTTCTTCTCGCTCGGTCATCTGCTGGGCGTGCCCGCCTGGGTGACGCAGCGGGTCTGGTGGGCGCTGCTGCTGCTCGCCGGTTTCTGGGGAATCGTGCGCCTGTGCGAGGCGCTCGGCATCGGGACGCGCGGGTCGCGGGTCGTCGCCGCGCTCGCGTTCGCGCTGTCGCCTCGGGTCCTGACCACCGTCGGGTCGATCTCCTCGGAGACGCTGCCGATGATGTTGGCGCCGTGGGTACTGCTCGCACCCGCCGCGCTCGGCGTCGCCGGGCGCGCCCGGCGGCGGGGCGGAGCGGAGTCGCCCGCGGGCAGTGCGCTGGCGCTCGCCCTGATGGGCTCGGTCAACGCGGTCGCGACGGTGGCCGCCTTCCTGCCCGCGCTGCTGTGGTGGGCGGCTGCCTCGCCTGCGCTCGCCCCGGCGCGACGCGGCTCCCCTCGGCCGGATCGCCGTTGGTGGCGTTTCACCGCGGCGTGGATTCCGCTGCTGGTGCTGGCCACGTTCTGGTGGGCGGTTCCGCTGCTGCTGCTGGGCAAGGTGAGTCCGCCGTTCCTGGACTACATCGAGTCGTCGGGGGTGACGACGCAGTGGGCCTCGCTGGGCGAGGTGCTGCGCGGCACCGACAGCTGGACCCCGTTCGTCTCGCCGGAACGTATCGCGGGCGCGGTATTGGTGACCCAGCCCGCGGCGGTGCTCGCGACCGGGCTGGTCGCGGCGGCGGGCATGGCCGGCCTGGCCCTGCGATCCATGCCGTACCGGGGCAGGCTCGTCCTGATCCTGTGTGTCGGGCTGGTCGGCATCTGCGCCGGATTCGTCGGTGAGCTGAGCGGCCCGTTCGCCGAGTCGGTACGCGTCTTCCTCGACTCCGGGGGCGCTCCGCTGCGCAACGTGCACAAGCTGGAGCCGCTGATCCGCATCCCGCTCGTGCTCGGGCTGGCGCAGTTGCTCGCCCGGGTTCCGCTGCCCGCCTCCGTACCTTTCCGGGTTTGGCGCGGCGCGTTCGCGCACCCGGAGCGGGACCGCGCGGTCGCGGTGGCGGCGCTGATCCTCACCGCGCTCGCCCTGTCCAGCTCACTGGCCTGGACCGGCAAGCTCGCGCCGCGCGGCGCCTACGACCGGGTCCCCGCGTATTGGCAGCAGACCGCGGACTGGCTCGCGAACAATGCCTCCGACACCCGTGCCCTGGTCGTGCCCGGCGCCCCCTTCGGTAGCCAAATCTGGGGACTCACGCGCGACGAACCGCTGCAAGCGCTGGCCCGGACGCCGTGGGCGATCCGCGACGCGGTGCCGCTGAACCCGCCCGGCACCATCCGCGCGATGGATTCGGTGCAGCGGCTCATCGCCGACGGCAGGCCCTCGGCGGGCTTGGCCGCGACGCTGAGCGCTCAGGGCATCGGCGTCGTCGTCCTGCGCAACGATCTCGACCCGGAGACCTCCCGATCGACTCGGCCGATGCTCGCCCACCAGGCGCTCGACGAGTCGCCCGGTCTGCGCAAGGTGGCCGAGTTCGGCAACCCGATCGAATCGGTGGTGCTCGCCGACGGCTTGGTGGCCGATGGCGACCTGCGCCCGCCGTATCCGGCGGTCGAGATCTACCGGGTCGACGCGCCGGCGCTGGGCACGCCCGCCGAGGTGCGCGGCGGTACCGGTGCGCCGGAGGCGTTCCCCGGCGCGTATACCGTCCCGTTGGGCGATGTTCCGGTGATCCAGGGCGGACCCGAAGTGTTCGAGCGGATGCGCCGCGACCCTGCCGCCGCCCGGACGCCCGGCTTGCTCGCCGCCGACGCGATCGGGGCCGGGTTGCCGATCGGCCCCGTGACGGTCACCGATACGCCGATGGATCGCGAAGCCGATTTCGGCCGGGTGGACAACCACAACTCGGCGTTGCGCGCCCCCGACGACGCGCGCCGCACGCACAACCTGGTGCCCGACTATCCGGTACCCGGCGCGGAACTGGTGCGCGGCGAATGGTCCGGCGCCACCATCACCGCGTCCAGTTCGGCCGCGGACGCCACGCAGCTCGGCGGCGCGGCGCCGGGAAGCTCCACCGCGGCCGTCGTCGACGGCGATCCGGCCACCGCGTGGATCAGCAACGGCATCGAACGCGCGCTCGGACAGTGGCTGCGACTCGATCTCGACCATCCGATCCAGACCGGGCAGCTGAAACTGACCACCAGTTCGGCCGCCATCGGCGACCCGGTCAAATGGATCGAGGTGCGCACCGCGAACGGCACCGTCTCCGTCCGGGTGCCCGAACCCGGGGCGCCGGTCTCGGTTTCGCTTCCCGCCGGCCGCACGGAGTGGCTGACGATCACCGCCATTCGGACCGAAGGCGGCTCGGGTGGTGGGCAATTCGGCATCAGCGAACTCGCGCTGGACGACTATTCGGTGCGTAACGCGCCGGTCCGCGTCGACATCAGGCATCGGACCGTGGTTCCGTCCGCTCCAGCGGGCGCGCGACTGCGCGGCTGGGACCTCGGTCAGGAATTTCCCGGCCGCAGCGCGTGTTTCGATGCGCCCGACCGGGTGCGTTGCAGCAAAGGTCTCGCTTTGGCCCCGGAGGAACCCGGCACGTTCCAGCGCACCCTGACCGTCCCGGAACCGATGTCGGTCGCACCGGAACTGACCGTCCGCACCAGGCAGGGCCCGGCCTTGGAAGCGCTGCTCACCGACCACGCCCGGCCGGTGGCCAGGGGCAAGGCCGACGTCGGCGACTTGCGCGGGGCCGCGTTCGCCGCGACCGACGGCGATCCGCGCACGAGCTGGACCGCGCCCGAGGCCTCGGTGCGCGAGCCGACCGGCGGCAGGCCGACGCTCACCCTCGAGCTGCCCGAGCCCACGCTGGTGACCGGCCTCGAGCTGACCCCCTCGCTCGGGGGCCTGCCCGCGACGCCCACCTCGGTGACGGTGAATCTCGGGGACGGCCCGCAGGTGCGTGAACTCGAGGACGACGGCTCGGGCACACCCATCCGAATCTCCCTGCATCCCACCGTGACCGACCGCATCGAACTCAGCATGCGAACCTGGCGGCCGGTGCTGGACCGGACCGCGCTCGGGTTCGTCCAGACCCAGCCGCCCGGACTGGCGGAGGTGGCGGTGCTGGGACCGGACTACCCCCCGGCCGCCGCATTGGACCGCGAGATCACCGTGCCGTGCGCGCTGGGGCCGACGATCGATGCGGGCGGTCGGACGCTGCGCACGTCGGTCACCGCCACCGTCGGCGAATTGCGCTCCGGCGCACCCGTTCCCGCCCGGGTGTGCACCGACGACGCGGGCGAGCCGGAGGCCGGGGCACCGGGCGAGATCGCGCTGCCGCAGGGCCGGGCCGACGTGGCGGTCGGGCCGACCGACCTGTTCTTCGTGGATCGGCTGCGTTTGCACCGAAGCGGGACGGAAACCGCCCCGGCACCCGCGGTGGACGCGGGCACTCGACTGCTCGTGCTGCCGCTGAGCACCAACGTCGGATGGCGCGCGACCAGCGCGGACGGACATGTGCTCGAACCGGTGGTGGTGGACGGCTGGCAGCAGGCCTGGCTGCTGCCAGCCGATGCCACCGGCCCGGTGACGATCGCTTTCCCGGACGACCGGTGGTACCGCCTCGGCATCTTCGGCGGCCTGCTGCTGCTCCTGCCGCTCGCGGTCCTGGCCTTCCCCCGCCGCGCGCGGCCGGGCACCACCCGGGCCGAGGCGGGCAGAGCGGAATCGGAGGTGCCCGCCGAGCAGCCGGATGCGAGCGCCGATGCTCGCGGTACCTGGGGCAGACGCTGGATGGGCGCGGTAGGGCTCACCGGTGCGGCCACCGTGATCGCGGGCCCGGTGGGTGCTGCCGCCACGGTGATCGCCTTGGCCGCAACCCGTTTCACGCGGTACGTCACCCCGCGTGCGCTCGTCGTCGTAGCGGGCGCGGGCACCATGCTCTCCGCCGCCGCACTGTCCACGGGTCCGTGGCGCTCGCAGGACGGTTATATGGGCGGCTCCGTGCTGGTGCAGCTGCCCGCATTGCTCGCGATCATCGCGGTGGGGATCGCGGCGCTGCCCCGGCCGAAGCACGCCGATCGGGCCGGTGCGAGCGGGGCGGACGAGCCGCATCCCCCGACGGTCGGGGACTGACGGTCCACACCGATCGACAACCCGACCGCCCCGGTCAGCGCGCACGCGAGGCGTTCCGCTCGACGAGGCGCGCATTCGCCGTGCGCCGCAAGCGCACTCGTTGCTAACGTGACCACGCGTGAACACCTGTGCCGAATGCGGTTTCGTCTACGACTTGGCTTCGGCGGCCGATGTGCCGTCGCTGGCGCGGGAGCACGCAGTGGAATACGCCGATCTGCTCGGCGCCGACATCGGCAAGTTACGCCGGCGGGGCAAGCCGGACGTGTGGTCACCGCTGGAGTACGCCTGCCACGTGCGGGACGTACTGCTCGCCCAGCGCGAGCGCGTGCTGGCCGCGCGTCGTTCGGACAACCCGCCCGCTACCGCGATGGGCCGGGACGAGCGCGTCGAGCACGACGGATACGCCGAACAGAACCCCGCGGACGTTGCTCGCCAGATCCGCGACGCCGCCCTCCTGTTCGCGAACGTGCTGGAGCGACTCGGCGACGACGACTGGGAGCGGACCCTGGGCTTCCCCTATCCCGAACCCGCGGATCGTTCCCTGCGCTGGCTCGCCGTGCACACCCTGCACGAGCTGCGCCATCACCTGCTGGACATGCACCGGCAACTCGACGGCTGACTTCGCGCGGGCGGCAGATCAGGGCGCGGGCGCGGGCTCCGGGTTGCGCCGCATCCGGTCCCGGCGGCGGGCCCAGCGCCGCACCGGCTCCTCGATGAGCGCGTAACTGGCCGCGGCGACCGGAAGGGTGACGGCGATCGTGAGGACGAGGACGTAACCGAACTCCCCCTGGAAGGGCAGGATGCCGAAGACCGGGAACACGATCGACAGCACCGCGAGGTGCCAGATGAAGATGCCGTAGGACCAGCGGCCGAGCGTCGCGGCCACCGGCGACTCCAGCCAGCGGTGCGCGCGCGCCGCCGGGTCGCGCAGCACCAGCGGCGCGAGCAGCGCGAATCCGATGATCGCGCCGAGCCCCATCTTCACCACGTACTGCCAGGGCTCGGCCCGGTTCAGCCCCGCGGGACCGGCCAGATCGGTCGCCGCGAGCAGAAAGGCGCACACCGCGACGGTCCACATCAGTGGCTGATTAGCCCCGACTTTCCACCACCGTGATAGCCGGACGCTATGTTCGGCGAGCTCGGCGAGGATCATGCCCGCGGCGAACCAGGGCAGATAACCGGGCAGCCAGTTGTCCGCGTGGATCGCGTCGGGCGTCGGCACCGGAATGAAGTTCCAGCTCAGGCTGAGCAGAGCGAGCGCGAGCAGCACCGGAACCCGCCGCCGCGCCGCGGGGCCGCGCAGGCGCACCAGCGCGAACGCAAGCACGGGCAGCACGAGATAGAAGGCGACCTCCACCGAGAGGCTCCACATCTGCGTGAGGCCGTCGGTGAGCGTCAGCGGCACGAATACCTGCAACAGCGCCAGGTTCGACACCCACACCCGCAAGCCCGCCGTCCCGGCGGCGCTGGGCAGCAGCACCAGAACCGCGCACACCACGACCCAGTACGCGGGCAGGATGCGAGCGGCACGATGTCGCAGGTAGTAGCCCACCGGCGGGGCGGTGTCCAGCCCGCGCGCGGCCGCGGCGTGCGGACGCCAGAGCAGGAACCCGGACAGGGCGAAGAACACCGCCACCGCCATGTCGAACCGACCCCAGACCCGGCCGACGACCGGTGTGCCCGCGGCGCCGGTCTGGAAGGCGACGTGGGTCAGCAGCACGCCGAGCGCGGCCATTCCGCGCATGCCTTCCAAGGCGGGCACGAAGGCGCGCGGGCGCACCCGTTCGGTCGCGGGCGCGGCGGTGGGCAGGGTCGCTGTCATCGGACTCCAGTCTGCCTCGGCGAATCCACAGTTGATAACCCGGCGTTTCAGATTTCGCGCTAGACTCGGGCGATTTCTCGGCCGTTTCGGCCTCGACGCCGCATGGTACGACATCGGACTGTTAGTGTCGGGGCTCACGAGTGCCGCGGCCTGCCCGCAGTGCTCGCCGGAGCGACCTGTGTTCTACGACGAGGAGAGTTTGCATGGCACTGAGTGCCGGTACCAGAAGGACGGTGGCCTGCCTGCTCGTGGGTCTCGGCGCGTTGCTGATCGTCGCCGCAATCATGATCCCGACATACACCGTCGACAAGCTGGCCAAAACTCCCCTCGATCTGGAGATCACCACGATCGCCACGAACCAGCCGGGTGAGGACAGCCTGGTGCTCGACTCCAAGTCACTGACCGCTCCGGAAGGCGCGGCGAAGGTCGACACCAATGTCCCGCTGGTCTCGCAGCGCTTCCTCACCGTCGAGGACCCGGCCGACGCCGAGAAGATGACCGTGCAGGCGGGCCAGACGCTGCGGCGCATCGACAAGCAGGGCGACACCGGCCTGCTCACCGCGACCGTCGATCGGGTGACCATCGACCGGGTGACCGGTGAGCCGGTCGGCACCGAGCCCAACGGCTCGATCGCGGTGACCGCGAACCTCGAGGGCCAGAGCCTCGCCGAGCCGGTGCAGCACACCGGTCTGCAGTACCGGTTCCCGATCGGCACCGAGAAGAAGACCTACCCGTACTTCGATCTCAACGTCCGCAAGACCTTCGACGCCAACTTCCTCGAAGAGACCGAGATCAACGGCACCAAGGTCTACCACTTCCAGATGTCGGTGCCCGCCACCAGCCTGTGGGACGTCGTGCAGGCGCCGACCAACCGGCTGAGCCTGCCCGCCGCCAAGTGGGGCGTGGAGGGCGGCGACGCCCCGGTGACCATGACCCGCTACTACACCAACACCCGTGACCTCTGGGTGGAGCCGAAGACCGGCACGGTCGTCAAGGGCGGCGAGGCGCTGCACCTCTACTACTCGCGCACCGCGGACAAGCCGGAGGTCACCGCGCTGAAGTCGCACATCGTGTTCGACGAGAACACGATCGAGTCGCAGCTGTCGGTGGCCAAGGAGAACATCGACAAGCTGTCGCTGTACGGCCGGGTGATGCCGATCATCCTGGGCGTCCTCGGTGTGATCGCGCTGATCGCCGGTGTGGTGCTCGGCATCCGCGGCGGCTCGGCTCCGGCGCCCGCGCGGGCGGGCGGCTTCCCGGGTCAGCGTCCGAGCGGCACGGCTCCGGCCGCCCCCGCACCGCGTGCCAACCGCGGCGCCGACGACGCGCCGACGGAGCAGATTCGGATCGACAAACAGCCCTGACCGGCTGATCGCCATCGACTTCGGCTCCCCCGCCTACCGGCTGGGGAGCCGAAGTCGTTCACGGGTTCTCAGGGTCGGTGCGGCCGAGCGGATAGGCGACCGGGTGCCGCGGCTGATACAGCAGCATCGTGCCCGCGCCGGGAATACACAGGTCCACGCACCGGCCGAAACCCCGCTCGGTGACCTCCCCCTCGAACCGTGCTCCACGGGCGGCCAGCTCGGCCGTCGTCCGGTCCAGGTCGTCGCACATCAGCGAGATCTCGTGGCACGGCGTGCCTTCGGTGGGATGTACGCCGAGTTCACTCGGGCCGGGAGCGAACAACAGCCAGCCGTCGTGGGCGTCGAGGTGCGGCCAGCGCAGGACATCGCGGAAGAACGCGCGGGCCGCGTCGGGATCGTCCGCGTAGACCAGGGTGTGCACCGCGGTGATCATGGAACGATCGTAGGCGCTGGGGTCAGCCGACGGGGCGAAGCGGTTCGGGGCGCGTCGTGTGGTCTGCCGCGCGCAAAACGATGACGGCGACCACGAAGGTGGTGGTCGCGGCCACCGACACTGCCGTGATGATCAGCGCCGGAACCGAGCGGGCCAGCGACAGCATCAGGGTGACTTCGACGGCCAGCCCCAGCCAGGCGACCATCGCCAGCGAAGTGCGGTCCACGGCGATGGCCGAGAGCACCGCGCCTTGCAGCACGGCCAGCAGCGCGCCGTGCAGCGCGAACACCCACAGCAAGCCCTGGATCGGGGCGTAGTCCTCGCCTGCCAGCAGCGGAGCGAGCGGCGCGGCGAGCGCGGCGCCGAGCACCGCGACGAGGCCGATCCCGCTGAGCACCGCCAATGCCGCCCGGATCGCGCTCGCGGAGTGCGTCGGCTGGGCCATTCGCGGGTAGAGCACGACACCGACCGCCTGCGGCAGCCAGAATGCGATCTTGGTGGCGATGGTGCCGAGTGCGTAGCGGCTGGCGTCCACGTCGTCGAGCACGATCCGCACCACGATGAGATCCGCCGACGACAGCGCCATCATCGCCGCCTGCACCTGGGCGGCCCGCAGCACCGGCAGCACGCCGGGAGCCGCGGCGACCTCACCCGGCTCCACGGCGCGGACGCGTGCGGACGGCGCACCGGCGACGATCCTGGCCAGCAGCGCCGCCACCGCCACCCCGCAGGCCGCGCCCCACAGGGCGAGCGTCGCGCCGCCGCCGAGCGCGAGGATCACCAGCGCGGGCGCGACCCGGGCGATCCCGGCGGCGCCGAGCACCGTTCCCAACGCCCGAAATCGCCTGCCGCCCTGCAACATTCCCTGCTCACCGGACAACAGCACCAGCGCGGGCGCCGCACCGAGCGCCGCCGCGGTGGCGGCCACCCCCACGTTCAGCGTGACGGCGACCAGCGGCACCAGCGCCGCGGCCGCCAAGGCCACGATCACCGCGCACCGCCACTGGAGCCCGCGCAGCGCAGCCGTCCTCGCGCCGCGCACGAGTTCCCTCGCCACCACGTTCTGCAACGCCAGCGCCGGAACCGCGCACAGCAGCTGCACGGCGAGCAGACTCGCGAACTCGCTGTAGCCGGTGACTCCCAGCCACCGCCCGGCCAGCAGCTGCAACAGATATCCGGCGACGTTCGCGGTCATCGCACCCGCCGTCACCCACGTCAGATCCGCCACCACAGGAAACCGACGGACAGCAGACACGTGGCCCATCGTCCCACCCGCGCAGGCTGTTGCCCGTCCCGCCCCGCCGCAGCGCGAACGTTGCTCGCCGTGGATCAGGCAGCTGCGAAGCCAGAACTGCGCCCGAACTCCGTGCAGGTGCCGCCGGACAGCGCCGACCAGCATCGATCCACCGAGCCCCGGACACCGACCCGCGAGCCCCGCTGACTCGGCGACGGAAGAGAGCGGGACGTACAGTGCTCAGGCGTGAATGGGAGCGGTCGAGACCGAGCGGTGGCTGCTGGATACAGCGCGGCCGGGGCGCTGCTGGTGACCGCACCCTTGCTGGGGCCGGGATATCTGCTCTTACGCGACGCGGTGAGCACCCCGCGCAGCTATCCGACCGACTCGGCGCTCGGCCTCGGCGACGCGGCGCCACGGGCGGTGCCGCAGGATGCGCTGCTGGCCGTGCTGTCGGCGTTCGTCGACGGCGGGCTGCTGGTCAAAGCGATTCTCGTCGTCGCGCTGTGGGCCGCGGCGTACGGGGCGGCGGCGCTCGCGCGCGAACTGCTGCGCGCGTCGCTCGGCCCGCAACTGGTGGCCGCGACGGTCGCGTTGTGGAACCCGTACGTGGCCGAGCGCCTGCTGCAAGGGCATTGGAGCCTGCTGGCCGGATACGCCGCACTGCCGTGGACGGCGCTGGCCGCGCACCGCCTCCGAACGACAGCCACCGTGCGGCGACGCCGACGGCTACTGTCGAACACATCGGCGAACCCCCCGAACAACCTTCTGACACCGGCCGGACGGTCCTCCGGCACTCCCGACGACGTCGCGCCACCCGATCCGACCGAGCCTTCCCGCTCCGCACCGACCAGTGCGGCGGGTGAAGGAGGGACGGACCGCCCCAGCGTCACGACGGCACAGCACGAGCCCATCCGAACCGCATCCACCTGGGCGGCCCTCGCCGGATCGCTCGCCGCGGCCGGGCTCACCCCGACCGGGGCGCTGCTGGCGGGCGCGACAGCGTTCGCCTTGGTCCAGCGGCGACAACTTCCAGGGACGCTCGTCCTCTGGCTCGCCGCCTCGGCGCCATGGCTGGCCGCGACCGTGCTGTCGGGCTCAGGTGCGGCACCATCCGATCCAGCGGGCATCGCGGCCTTCGCCGCGCGGGCCGAACCCGGCCTGGGCACGCTGGGCAGCCTGGCCGGCCTCGGCGGAATCTGGAACGCCGAGGCGGTGCCCCATTCGCGCACCACACCATTGGCCGCGATCGGCACCGCGGCGCTGCTGGCGATCGTCGCGCTGGGTCTGCGCGCCGTGGCCACCGGTGGCGCCGATCCGGACAATCGGCGCGCCCGCCGCGCATTGCTGCTGCTCGCCGCCGGCGCGCTCCTGTTTCCGGCGCTCGGCGCGACGGCGGGAGGCATGGCAGCCATGGAGTGGCTGGTCGCCCACGTGCCCGGCGCGGGCCTGCTGCGGGACACCCAGAAGTACGTGGCCCTGGCCATGCCCGCATACGCCCTGTGCGCGGCGGCTGGATGCGCGGTGACGGCCCGGCGTCTTTCGTCCGTATTCCGGCGCGCCTCGGCGGGCCGGCGCGCGAGGGCGCACCCCGCCGTGACATCCACGGCCGCTGCGGTATTCGTCGCGCTTCTGGTCTTGCCGTTGTACGACCTCGCATGGGGCGTCGGTGGAGCTGTTCGCCCGGTGCACTACCCCGCCGGTTGGCAGCTGGTCGCCGCGCGGATCGACGGTCCCGGCGACGTTGCGGTGCTACCTGGCGGGATGTTCCGCAAGTTCCGCTACAGCGGCCGCGCACCCGTGCTGGACCCGGCGCCGCGCATGCTGCCCGAGGATGTCCTGCAGACCGGCGAACTGCCCGTGCGGGGACGCACGGTGTCCGGCGAAGGCGCCCGCGCCAGGGAAGTGGAAGCCGCGCTGCTGCACGGCGGTTCGGCCGCGGAGCCGGCTCGCCTCGGCGTGGGCTGGGTCCTCGTCGAACGAACCACGCTCGGGCCGCTCGGCGGATCGGCTTCGACCCTCGCCTCGCTGGAACGGGTCTACGAGGACGCTGACCTGGCACTGTATCGCGTGCCCGGCGTCGTCGAACACGGTCGATCGACGACCGCGCACCGCTGGACCGCCGCAGCGGCCCACCTACTCTGGGGAGCGCTGCTCGTTGCGGGCCCGCTCGCCGCTCTCGGCATACGCGCACGATTCCGCCGGAGACCGCGGACGTGACGCACACCGCCCGCCGCACGCTTCAGCTGCTCGAGCGACGACCGCTCACCCCATGCCGCCGCGTCCAGCGGCTGCCGTCGCGTCTGCCACAGGCTTCCCGGGGCCCGATCGAGTGGTGACCGCCCCGGCGTAGAGCGCATCCAGCCGGCGCCGCGTCGACTCCACCGCCGCCTGCCGCGCGGCCAGTCGCGCGGCCAGGCTGTCGAGTTCTTTCCGCAGCTCAGGGCACATATCGAGGATGACGTCGTGCTCGCCGGTACGCACACAATCCAGGTATCGCCGGATGGTCGCGGCGTTCAGCCCGGCCGCCAGCATGATCTGGAGTTGCGCCACCGTGGCGACGGCGGACTCGTCGTAGTGCCGGTACCCGTTCGCGTCGCGCCTCGGCGCCAGCAGCCCTTTCTCCTCGTAATGCCGCAGAGCGCGCGCACTCACCCCGGCACGCTTCGCGAGTTCCCCGATGAGCACATAACCTCCTTGCCTTGACCTTCACGCCGGCGTGAGCCCATACCGTCGATTGCCGTGACCTCACAACCAACGCACGCCCGCGCCGTCGTCATCCACGGCTACCGCGCCACGCCCGACGACCACTGGTTTCCCTGGCTCGCCGACCGCCTGGACGCCGCGGGCACCCCGACATATGTGCCCGCCCTCCCCGGCGCCGACGATCCTGATCGGGTCGCCTGGCTCGCCGCCACCGCCAAAGCCGTCGGCACGCCCGACAAGGGCACCGCGGTGATCGCCCACAGCCTCGGCTGCCTCACCGTGCTGCGCTACCTCGCGGCACTTCCGGGCGAATGGCGTCTCGGCCACCTGATACTGGTCGCGGGTTTCCTCGATCCGCTCCCGGCCCTGCCCGAGCTGGACGCCTACATCGAATCCGGCTGCGACGTGAGCGCGATCCCCGAACACCTGGACCACCTGACCATTTTCCGCTCCGACGAGGACGAGTTGGTCCCCACCACGCATACCGATCGCCTGGCCGGCCTCCTCGGCGTCACAGCTCGAGCGGTACCCGGCGCAGGCCACTTCCTGGCCGATGACGGAATCACCGAACTCGCCGAGGTGGTGGACGCGCTACAGGGCGTCAGACCGTCCGGGGGGCGAGCAACCCGCTCGTGTGCTCGCCTCTAGCTGCCGCGGCCAGCACTTCGTACACACCGTTCCCGGTCTGTTCCCAGGAGAATTCGCGAGCGCGAGCGCGGGCCTTCTCACCCATCACCGTGCGCGCACCGGGGTCTTCCAGCAGATCACCGATGGCATCGGCCAACTGGGCGACGTCGTCGACCAGGATTCCGGTGGCGCCGTCGACGATGGAATCGGTGAGTCCGCGCGAACTCCGGTAGCCGACCGTCGGCACGCCGTGCTGGGCGGCTTCGATCACCGCGAGCCCCCACCCTTCTTTGCGGGACGGCAGCACATGCACCCATGCGCGGGCGAGGAGTTCGTGCTTGCGGCGCTCGTCCACGTGCCCGTGGAAGGTGACGGCGTCGGCGATGCCGAGTTCACGGGCGTTGTCCCGCAGGTTGTCCGCCCACCAGCCGTCGCCGATCACGTCCATGCGCAGGCCGGGAACGCGGTCGCGCAGCCGGGCCACGGCCGCGAGCGCGTCCTCGATCTGCTTGTGCGGCACCAGACGGGAGAGCACCACGACAGTGGGTGCGGGAGTACGGGTTTCCGCGGCGCCGGTGGGCGCGTCGACTGGAACAGGTTCAGCTCCGTTGCGGACCACCGCGATTCGCGTGCGGTCCACACCGAGCGTGGCCAACTCCTCCGCCGACGGGAGCGAAACGGTCAGATATTGGTTGTGCCGGTGCACGCGCGGAGACAGCCGCGATTCGATCCACCAGCCGATGCGGCCGACCAGCCGGCCCGCCACCGGCCACTGTTCACGGTGGCCGTGGTGCACGAGCACCACCGACGGCGCGGTGGTGACGGCGGTGGCGAAGAACGGGATGCCGTTCTGGGTGTCGATCACCGCGTCCGGCCGCAGGCCGCGCAAAGGGCCGAGACCGATCCTGCCGAGCAGCAGCGCGGCGAGCGCTCGCGGATACACCGTGTAGCGGCCGCCCGCGCGGCTGATATCGATGCCGTCGAGGCGTTCCCGCCGCGGCGCTCCCGGGTAGCGGGCGGTGCGCAGGGTGACCTTGACCCCGCGTGCCGCGAGCTGCGCGCCGACCTGCTCGAGGTACCGCTCGCTGCCGCCGCCCTGCGGGTGCCCGGTGTCACGCCAGCAGAGCAGGAGGACTTCGCGCACGGTGGAGCTTCTCTCGGTCGGTAGGGGGGAACGTAGGATGTCGCGCTACACCCTAACCTGAGCACCCGCCCGAGATGCCGAGCATCGGGGTTGTGCGAGACTCGGCGCCGTGCTCGAAGCCGAAACGATGCCGACGCGCAGCGACTCGCCCCGGTTCGCCCGCCGGGCGACCCTGCGCCGGTCGCTGCGGCTGCTCGGTAGTTTTCGGTTCGAGCAGACCGATCCGGCGCTGTTCTACGGGGGCCTGGCCGCCGACACCTCGGCGATGATCGCCGACTTCTACTCCGACCTCACCGGCCGGTCGCTGGACGGTGCGACAATCCTCGACGTGGGCGGAGGGCCGGGCTACTTCGCCGACGAGTTCGCCCGCACGGGGGCGAGCTACATCCCGGTGGAGCCCGACCCGACGGAGATGCACGCCGCGGGGCTCTCGGTGGCGGGCGCGGTCCGCGGATCCGGGATGGCGCTGCCGTTCCGTGACGACGCCGTCGACATCTGTTTCTCGTCGAACGTCGCCGAGCACGTTTCGAAGCCGTGGGTGATGGCCGACGAGATGGTGCGGGTGACCAGGCCCGGCGGGTTGATCGTGCTCTCCTACACGGTGTGGCACGGCCCGTTCGGTGGGCACGAGACCGGACCCTGGCACTACCTCGGTGGTGAGTACGCCGCGCGCCGGTACCGGCGCAAGCACGGGCGCGAACCCAAGAACAGGTTCGGCACCTCGCTGTTCGCGGTGCG
Source organism: Nocardia gamkensis NBRC 108242 (assembly GCF_001612985.1). GTDB lineage: Bacteria > Actinomycetota > Actinomycetes > Mycobacteriales > Mycobacteriaceae > Nocardia > Nocardia gamkensis. The sequence continues at coordinate 80,288 of NZ_BDBM01000023.1, forward strand.
GGCCGCGGACGGATTGCGCTGGGCGGCAGGCACTCCGGCGGAGGTGCACACCGTCTTCCCGCGTTACCACCCCCGGTGGGCGTGGTGGTTGGTCCGGGTGCCGATGGTGCGTGAGTTACTTGTGAGCAATCTGGTCGTGGTGGCAACCAAAAGTTAGCGGAGCTAAGCCTCCAGCCACCCGCGGCGCCAGTGCCGCTTACCGCAGGGCGCGTGCACGGGCTCACTCCACGGCGATTCCCGCATGGCCAGTCCGACGGTCTCGAGCGTGGTGAGGCCGACCAGATCGGCCAGCATCCCTACGGCGGCGACCGCCTCCGCGGCCTGCATAGCCGCGGTCGCCTGCTCGATCGTCAGGGTACGGCCGGGTAGGAAGGAGACCACCCACCCGCCGTGGCCGACACACTTCGCCTGATGCTCGGTTTGATCGCTGGTCATCAGCGACCGGCCGATCACTTGCACCGCCATGACTCGGACTCCCCAGTTTGCGGTAACGGTTCGGTAATGGAGCGAGCTGATATGTCGATACAGCATCCCCCGTACAGCAACAGAACGCAATAGTGCGTTCTGCAAAAAGCGAACCGAGAGGTCGGGATTCACACTGGCCAGAGCGCTGCCATGGCGCAAAACTGGAACAGGTTACAGACAATGGCAGCGCAAAACTGTAACGTGTTCTCATGCATTACGACAGCTTGTTCATCGGCGGCCGCTGGACCGCGCCAGCCACCGCCGAGCGCATCCAGGTCATCTCGCCGGCCACGGTCGAGCCGGTGGGCAGCGTCCCGGCGGTGAGCCGGGCCGACGTCGACGCCGCGGTCACCGCGGCAAGGCACGCTTTCGACCACGGCCCGTGGCCCGCGACACCGCCGAAGGAGCGCGCGGAGGTGCTCACCCGCGCGGCCCGGCTGATCGAGCAGCGCTCCGCGGACCTGCTCGCCGCGCTGACCGCCGAGGTCGGCGTGCCGCAGATGATGGCGATGACGCTGAATCAAATCCCCGCGGTCGCCGCGCTGGACGCCTACGCCGCCCTGGCCGAGTCCTTCCCCTGGCGGGAGACCCGGGTCGGCGGGTTCGGCACCACGCGGGTCACCCGCGAGCCGCGCGGTGTCGTCGCGGCGGTCACCGCGTGGAACGTCCCGCTGTTCCTCGCGGTCAACAAGCTCGCACCGGCCCTGCTGGCCGGTTGCACCGTGGTGCTTAAGCCCGCCCCGTTGACGCCGATCACGGCCAACATGGTCGCCGACATCTTCACCGAGGCCGGGTTGCCCGAAGGCGTGCTGTCGGTGCTGCCCGCCGAGCCCGACGCGGCCGAGTACCTCGTCTCACATCCCGGCGTGGACAAGGTGACCTTCACCGGAAGCACCGCCGTCGGCCGGAAGATCGGGGCCATCGCCACCGGTCAGCTCAAGAGCGTCTCGCTCGAACTCGGCGGCAAGTCGGCGGCGATCCTGTTGCCCGACATGGACCTCGCGGCCAATATCCCGGTGCTCGCGTTCTCCGGCCTGATGAACAGCGGTCAGGGCTGTGTCGCGCAGACCCGCATCCTCGCCCCGCGCAGCCGGTACGACGAGATCCTCGACGCGCTGGTCGACCATGTGAAGACGATGAAGGTGGGCGACCCGAACGACCCGAGCGTGCTGCTCGGCCCACTGATCTCCGAGCGCCAGCGCGACCGGGTCGAGGGCTACATCGCCGAGGGCAAGACCGAGGGCGCGCGACTCGTGCTCGGCGGGGGCCGCCCGGAGGGGCTGGACCGGGGCTGGTTCGTCGAGCCGACGATCTTCGCCGACGTGGACAACAAGTCGACCATCGCCCAGGAGGAGATCTTCGGGCCGGTGCTGTCGGTCATCCCGTACGAGACCGAGGACGAGGCCGTCGCCATCGCCAACGACTCGGTCTACGGCCTCGCGGGCTCGGTGTGGACGACCGACATCGAGCACGGAGCCGAGATCGCGGCGCGCGTGCGCACCGGCACCTACGCGATCAACTGGTACGCCTTCGACCCGACTTCGCCGTTCGGCGGCTACAAGTCCTCCGGGCTCGGACGCGAGAACGGCCCGGAGGGTCTCGATGCGTTCTGCGAGCAGAAATCGCTGCTCATGCCACTCGGCTGGACCGGGTAGTCAGTCGGGCGGCATGACCACCCGCAGCAGCGGCGCACGGTTGCCGTAACGCCCGGGTGGCGCGTCGACGACTTCGACGCTCCACCCTGGCGGCAGCACCGCCAGCAGCCGCCCCGCGGCCCGGCGCAGCGGAGTGCTCGCGGTCGCCGACTCGAATCCGGCAACCATGGGGGCAAGGGACGTCGCCGTCTCCAGATCGGCCATGCTCCAACCACCTCTCGCGTCGATCTCGCCGTACGCCGCGGGCATCGCGGGTCCGATGTCGGTAGGGAAGTAGTTCAGTCGATCAGTTAACCGTTGGTAATCCGACTGTGTGATGGGGAAGGTAGAACACGCCAAGCATAAATCACGAGTACACGAAATCTCTCAATAAGATCATTACCCCGATCCACCCAGGGCTAAACCCGTTCAGCCGTGGAAAATTCGCGAATCCTCGCTCGCCACCGGCACTCTCTTGCGCGACCCCTCGGGCCACACCTCGGTCACGGCCATCGAAAGACCTGCTCCACAATGACATTCGCCCTGGTGGACAACTGTCCAGCCGCGTTCACCGGCCCAGGGATCGGCGATACGCAGCGGGTGTGGCGCCCGTCGCCGCTCGCAGATGCACGCGCAGTGCGGTGACGCTGCCGAAACCGGCCTTGGCCGCGACGACTTCCACTGGCAAACGCGTAGTTTCCAGAAGTTCGCGGGCACGCGCGGTGCGCTGGGCGTCCAGCCACCGCCGCGGGGTGGTCCCCACTTCCGCCTTGAAGCGACGGATGAAGGTACGTTCGCTCATCAACGCGTGCGCGGCCAGCGCCGAGACATCCACCGCCGCAGCGGGTTCGGCGACCGCCCAGGCCAGGGTGGCGGCGAGACCGCCATCGCGGGCGGCCGCGCCCGGCCGATCCGGAACGTACTGCGCCTGCCCGCCCTCTCGATGCGGGGCGGTCACATTCCACCTGGCCAGCTCCGCCGCCGCATGCGCGCCCAGCTCGCGGCGGACGAGGTGCAGGCACAGGTCGAAACCCGCCGACAGCCCGGCGGAGGTCAGCACGTCACCGTCATCCACATACAGCGCCGTCGGGTCCAGTTTCACCGCCGGATACAGCTCGGCGAACTCGCCGCAGTAGGCCCAGTGCGTGGTCGCCGGTCGTCCGTCCAATAGCCCGGCCTCGGCGAGGACGAACGCCCCGACGCAAACGCTCACCATCGTCGCGCCCCGCGCCGCCGCGCTCCGCAAGGCGATCAGCGCCTTCGGCGGGGTCGGAAGCGTCGGAATCCCGATCCCCGGCACGACGACGACATCCGCCTCCTCCAGCGCCTCCAGCCCGTGCTCCACCCGCAGCTCGAAGCCATTGGGCGTCCACACCGGCCCAGGCCGCACCCCACAGGTGCGCATCTCGAACCCGGACGGCTCGCCGGTCTTCCCGGGCCCGTGCCGGAACGCTTGAACGGCGCAGGCCAGATCGAAGGCCATCACGCCGTCCAGCGCGAGGGCCACCACTCGCTTCATCACTCCCAGTTTGGCACGAATCCGAGTATCACTGTCATTTCCGCCACTCGTCGGGAATCCCATCGCACACTTGACTCGAGTGCACACCGAGTACCGAGGAGAAGGAGGGCGAAGTGGCCGGACCGACGGGCCTCGATTGGGCATGGGCCACCCGCACCGGGGGCGCGTTGTCGAAGGAGCAACGCCGCGGGTTGGCCGTCGCGACCGCCCGCACGCTGCCCGCCATGGTGCCCAACCGGGTCCGGATCGCGCTGGGGCGGCGGGGACGCGGGAAGCTGGAGTTCGCCGGGCTGCGGCTGCCGGATTCGAAGCTCGCCGTCGCGGCGGAGACCGAGGCGCGTGAAGCGCTTTCTCCGCACGTACTGAACCATTCGCTGCGGACCTACTACTTCGGGCGGGTCCTGGCCGACCTCGACGGCGCCGCCCATGACGACGAACTCGTCTACGTCTCCTGCCTGCTGCACGATCTGAAGCTCGAACATCCCACGCCCGGAAGGTGTTTCGCGGTAGCAGGCGGAGAGCGGGCCGCCGCCGTCGCACTCGGCGCGGGCGCTACGCCGGAACGGGCCGACGCGATCGGCGCGGCCATCGCCACCCACATCACACCCGGCGTTGCCGACGATCTCGGTGACCCCGGCGGCTTCGTCTCCGCGGGAGCCTCGGTGGACGTGCTCGGAACACGGCTGGCCGAGCTGGACCGGGTCTGGGTCGCCGAACTGCTGCGACGTCATCCGCGGCTGGAGTTCAAGCGGCACGTCGTCGCGGCGTTCCGAGCGGAGGCGAAGGCGATGCCGACCGGCCGGATCCGCTGGCTCAACCGCGCCGGCTTCCTGGCCATGATCCGGATGTCGCCGTTCCCCGAATAGCGCCGCTGCTCGAACGATTCGGCGTCCGGTCGGCAAAACGTTTGTCGCGCAGAACAAATCGCCCGCACCATCCGACAGATGGTGCGGGCGAGGTGCTACTTTGGGTGGAGTGTCAGCCCAGACGCTCCTTGAGCGCCTCGAACTCGTCGCGCACGCCGGAAGGCAGCTTGTCACCGACGAACTCGAACCACTCTTCGATCAGCGGGATCTCCTTGCGCCACTCCTCGGCGTTCACCGCGAGCGCCTCGTCGACGTCCTCGGGGTCGACGTCCAGCCCGTCCAGGTCGAGCTGCGTGGCGGTCGGCACGTTACCGATCGCGGTCGCCTCGGCCTCGGCGGAACCTTCGATGCGGCCGACGATCCACTCCAGCACGCGGGAGTTCTCGCCGAAGCCGGGCCACAGGAAGCGGCCGTCGTCGCCGCGACGGAACCAGTTGACGTAGAAGATCTTCGGCAGCTTGGCGGCGTCGGCGTTCTTGCCGAGGTTGATCCAGTGGCCCAGGTAGTCGCCGACGTGGTAGCCCAGGAACGGGAGCATGGCCATCGGGTCGCGGCGGACGGTGCCCACCTTGCCCTCGGCGGCCGCGGTCTGCTCGGAGGACAGCGTCGCGCCCATGAACACACCGTGCTGCCAGTCGAAGGACTCGGTGACCAGCGGAACGGTGGTCTTGCGGCGGCCACCGAACAGGATCGCGGAGATCGGCACGCCCTGGGGGTCGTCCCACTCGGGCGCCAGGATCGGGCACTGCGCCATCGGCGTGCAGTAGCGCGAGTTCGGGTGGGCCGCCAGCGTCTCGGTCTCCCGCAGGTACCAGTCGTTGCCCTTCCAGTCGATCAGGTGATCGGGCTCGCCTTCCAGGCCCTCCCACCACACGTCGCCGTTGTCGGTCTGCGCGACGTTGGTGTAGACCGTGTTGCCCGCCTCCATGGTGGCCATGGCGTTCGGGTTCGAGCTGCGGTTGGTGCCCGGCGCGACGCCGAAGAAGCCGTACTCGGGGTTCACCGCGTAGAGGCGGCCGTCCTTGCCGAAGCGCATCCAGGCGATGTCGTCGCCCAGGGTCTCCGCGCGCCAGCCCGGCACGGTCGGCTGGATCATCGCGAGGTTTGTCTTGCCACAGGCGCTCGGGAACGCGGCGGCGATGTAGTACGCCTTGTTCTCCGGGGAGATCAGCTTGAGGATCAGCATGTGCTCGGCCAGCCAGCCCTCGTCGTGGGCCATCGCCGAGGCGATCCGCAGCGAGTAGCACTTCTTGCCGAGCAGCGCGTTGCCGCCGTAGCCGGAGCCGTAGCTCCAGATCTCCCGGTCCTCGGGGAAGTGGGTGATGTACTTGGTGTCGTTGCACGGCCACGGCACGTCGGCCTGGCCATCGGCCAGCGGCGCGCCCACGGAGTGCAGCGCCTTCACGAACGGACGGTCGGCGCCCAGCTTCTCCAGGGCGGCGGCGCCCATGCGGGTCATCACGCGCATCGACACCACGACGTACTCGGAGTCGGTGATCTCGACGCCGAGCTTCGGGTCATCCGCGCCCAGCGGACCCATGCAGAACGGCACCACGTACATGGTGCGGCCCTTCATCGAGCCGCGGTACAGCTCGGTCATCGTGGCGCGCATCTCGGCGGGGTCGACCCAGTTGTTGGTGGGGCCCGCGTCGGCTTCGGACTTCGAACAGATGAACGTGCGGGACTCCACCCGGGCCACGTCCGAGGGATCGGAGAGGGCGAGGAAGGAGTTCGGCTTCTTCTTCTCGTCCAGCCGCTTGAACGTCCCCGCTGCCACGAGCTGCTCGGTCAGCCGCTCCCATTCTTCGTCGGAGCCGTCCGCCCAGACCACACGATCCGGCTGGGTGAGTTCGGCGACTTCTTGTACCCAGGCGAGTAGTTCGCTGTGCTCGGTCGGCGCCTTGCCGTCGGATCCACGAAGACCAGGAATGGTCGCTGACGTCATGAAAACTCTCCTGAGATGGGCGGCTACTCGCTACTTCGCCGCCTGGCCCTAGGCCCATGACCAGCGCGAATGCACCGAGCGCCACCGTTGGCGGGAAGGCGCCCGCTCCGACCGGTCGAACGCGCACCCAGGAGGGCGGCAGATCAGGACTTAGCGGACGCCCAAGTTCCTGAATAGAGGTTAACGCGATGTGACGGCCGGTACGGTATCGGGTTCCTCACTGTGTACCCAATCGGTCGTTCGTTTCAACAGGCGAGATCCATCGATCGAGGATCCCGACATCGCGCTCGCATGCGGCGAGCTGTCCCGGCTGCTCGGCCGCCATCCGGCGCAAGTCGGTCTCCAACCGGGCCACCCGGCGATCCGTCTCGATCATTCGCGCGGTGCTTGCTCGGACCACGTGATCTGCCAAAACAGCTTCCGCTTCCACGAGCGCGGTCGCCACCCGCTGCTCGAGCTGGGCTTTTACATTGACCAACGCGTCGGCGATCCATTGCCGGATATGCGCTCGATCGGCCAGCTGCCTGCGGGCACGGACCACCCATGCCGCAGCGCCGCCGCCGAGCAGCAGCGTGACCGGCACACTCGCCACGTCCAGGGCCGGTACCAGCGAGAACGGAGCAACCAGCAAGCGACCCAGGCCGACACCGGCCGACGCGCCGAGCGCGACCATAAGGTGATCTTCGACACCTTTATGGCGGGGCTCGGGATCCGGGCCGACCCGAGGGGCCGGGTCGCGCCTGCGCGTCGGCGCGTCGTTCGTGCGCTCGATCCGGGCGCTCAGTTCGGCCAGTCGCAGGTCGATGACGTGGTCGAGCGCGCCGGTCATCTCGGTGACGGCCTGCTGTAACCGCGCGGGGTAATCGGCGAGTTCCGCGGGACGCAGCCGATCCAGTTCGGCGCGCACCGCGGTGTGCAGCGCCCGGATGCTCGCACCGATCTCGGTCATCAGATCCACCCGGGCCAAGTGCAGCTGCCCGCGCAAGGTCGACATGGCGGTGGCGCGTCCACCGTCACGACCGGCCAGGAGGATGGCACGTTCCTCGCGCAGCCGCGCCGGTTCGGCGCCGGAGCGCAACGCCGCCACCTGCTCGGCCACCCGCTGACGGGTGTCGGCCAAGACCCGTGCGGTGACCGCGCCCCGCCGGTCACCCCCGGCGGCGGCCGCCGCGGTGAGTTGCGCGTGCAGCGCGCCCAGACCGGAGCGATCGAGCAGTCCGGTGTCGCCCGCGGTGCGCGCGGCGGCCGCGAGCCGGGCGGAGACCGGCACGATGTCCAGCTCGGCGGAGCCCTGCGCGGCGAGCAATTCCAGGTTCCGCTCCCGCACCGCGCGCCAGTCCTGATAGGCGTGGATGCCGTTCATGGCGAGCAGCAGACGGGTGCCGTCCGCGCGCAGCCGGGCGATCGCCTCCAGCACGTCCGCGCCGATGATGGAGCCCGCGTCGAGCAGGATCAACGCCACCGCGGGAGGGACCGCCCCGGCGGGTGCGGCGGTCTCCGCGCCCGAGTCGGCGCGCGGCTCCGACAGCGTGACACGCGGTTCGAACCGCGCGAGTTCGGTCCGCAACAACGTCGTGTTGACGTCGTCCGGACCGATCACCGTGACGACCCCGACGGCACCGGGCCCGTCCATCGCGCGCAGCAGGGCCATACCCTGCGGATTCCAACGTTCCACCACGGCCGCCAGCTCGGGCGTGAGCGCGCGGTCGGGGTGCTCGGCGTCGCCGTCGGCGGGCAGGTCGACGCCGCCCCGGCCCGTCGTGCCCGCGCGGACGATCTGGTCTCGATCGACCCCCACGAGAGACGCCGGATCCGCCTCGGACGACGTACCCACCGGCTCCGGGGGCTCAGAGACCGGCACTGCTCATCCGTTCCCATAGTCGAACGTAGCCGTTGTGCACGCGCAACGCGGCGCGGCGGGCGGGCGGCGGCATATCGCTGGTGACGACGGCGCGCCAGCGGCTCGCTCGGGCCAGCGCGTCGTCGGCGTCGGAGGGCGCGGGCGCCTCGTATCCCGCGGCCAAGTGGGCCACGTCGGGCCCGGCCAGGCCGGCGCAGAGCCCGAGCCAGAGGGCGTCGTCGCTGTAGAGATAGGACTCCAGCAGGTCGCGCGCGCGGCCGCCCTCCTCCGGGACCGCGCGCGCGGCGAGGCGGGCCAGCTCGTCGAGCAGTTCGCCGCCGCGCAGCGCGGACACCTGCTCGTAGCGGCGGTGCAGCAACTGGTGCAGCGCGTCGATGCCGGTGGCCGCGTGCAGGATCTGCGACAGCTGCTGCGGAGCGAGGTCCGGATCGTGGCGCAGGGCGGCGCACGCGCAGGCCACGCCGTACAGGTCCCAGCGCTGCAACAGCTGTTCGCGCTCGGCGGCGTCCGGCCCGGGTGCGACGAACAGGTCCGGCGCGAGGAGCAGGGCGGGGTCGGCTTCGGTGGCGAGCTTGCGCAGCAGGTCGACATCGGCGTCGGTCAGCGCGCCCGTCCGGGTGCGGGTCGCCAGGGACGCGACCACCGGAACCACCGGGATCCGCAGTTCCCTGCCGTACTGCTGGGCCGCGGCCACCGCATCGCTCCAGCGGGAGCCGATCGCGTCGGCCTTGTTCAACACCGCGATCGTGCGCTGCGGCGGCAGCGTGGCGAGCACCCTGCGATCCGCGGGCGACGGCGCGGCCGACAACACGTAGACGACGATGTCGGCGTCGAGTTCCGGATCGGGCGCCCCGGGCCGGTCCACCGGATCGGTCTCCACCGCCGACATCAGCGCGAGCGCGTGCAGCACCGTGGTCCGCCCCGCGTGCGCGCGTCCGGCCACCTGGATTCGCGGCGGTTTGCGCCAAGCGCTGACGGCGGCCGCCGCGGCGTATCCGATCTGCGGATCGCGCCCCGTGCCGAAGCGCAGCTCGGCGAGCAGTTTGTCGAGCTGATCGTGAGCGGACGTGGGAACGCCGCGCTCCCGCAGCGGCCCATCGGAATCAGTGGCTGTCGACATGCCGCACACCCCCTTTACGGTGCGCAATTCTGTCAGAAGTCCGGTCGAGGGACAGGCTCGACCGCTCAGCTGCCACTGAAGTACTTGTTCGCGGTCCGCACCGCCCAGTTCGGCGCGTATTTCGCCACCGTCGCCAGCACTTTCGCCTGCGCGCCGATCTCGTAGTGCACCTTCGGCAGCCGGGCGCGCTTGCGGGTGGCCTCCCAGATCCCGGCGGCGACATCGTCGGCGGTCAGCCGCACACCCAGCGACTTCGTCGTCCCGGTCGTCACGCCGTCCACCATGGCCGTGGCCACGAACATCGGCCAGATCGCGAGCACCCGGATGTCGTGGCGCTCCCATTCGAGGTCGAGCGCCTCGGTGAAACTCTTGACCGCCGCCTTGCTGGCACCGTAGCTCGCGAGTTCGGCTTGGCCGTAGATCGCCGACGCCGAGCAGAGGTTCACCACCTGGGCGCCCGGGGTGTCGCGAAGGTACTGGAACGCGCTGTGCGTTCCGGTGAGCACGCCGGTCAGGTTGACCTCGATGATCGCCCGATGGGCTGCGAGGTCGATCGCCTCGAACGGTCCGGCGCGCAGAATGCCCGCGTTGTTGACCAGGATGTCCAGCCGCCCCGTCGCCGCGTGGAACTCCGCGAGCCGCTCCGCCCACTGCGTGGCGTTCGTCACATCCAGTACCCCGGTGTGTGCGGCGCCACCGGCCGCTGTGATATCACCGGAAAGCCTGGTCAGCCCGACTTCATCGATGTCGTAAGCCCCGACCTGGTATCCCTGCGCAGCGAAAAGCAAGGCCGTAGCCCGGCCGATACCGGCCGCCGCGCCGGTGATGAATACTGTCGGTCTGCTCATGCCCGGGGAGTCTAGTGCCGGGAACGCCGTGTACTCCGGGGTTCCCAGACGCCCGCCGGTCACTTACCCTGCAGAAGTGGTCGGCACCATAACCGGTGCGCAGCTTCACCTTTCGCATGCGGCAACCGACCTCGACGATGAGGAGGTTGCGATGACCGCGAATGTCATCGGCGCTGTGGACCCGGAGCCCGCCGGTCCCGCGGACCGCAAGCCCTTGCTGCCCAGCCTGGACCCGTTCCATCGACCGCCGAAGGGGTTCGCGGCCAAGTCGCCCGGCACCATCCTGCGCAGCAGGAAGATCGACGTGGCACTGTTCGGAATTGTCCCGCAACAGGTCTCGGCCTGGCAGCTACTGTACCGCAGCTGTGATCTGCACGGGGCGGCGGAAGCGGCGATCACCACGGTCCTGCTGCCGCTGGACGCCGAACCGGACGAGGATCGCCCGCTGCTGGCCTTCCAGACCGCGATGGACGCCGTCACCGAGAAGTGCTCCCCCTCCTACGCCCTTCGCCACGGCGCGCGGGCGCTCGGATCGGTCACCCAGTTCGAATGGCTCCTGGTCGCGAACGCACTGCGGCGCGGATGGGCGGTGACCATCGCCGACCACGAGGGACCGCACGGGAACTTCGGCGCCCCGCGGGAGCCCGGCTACCGGGCGCTCGACGGCATCCGCGCCGCCCTGCGCTTCGGCCCGCTCGGCCTCGGCCCGCGCACCCGCGTCGCGGTGTGGGGCTACTCCGGCGGCGGCATGGCCAGCTCCTGGACGGTCGAGATGGCGCCGACCTACGCTCCGGAACTCGACATCGTCGGCGCGGTGCTCGGCGCCCCGGTCGGCGACCCGGGCCAGGTCTTCGACCGGCTCAACGGCACCCCCTACGCGGGCCTGCCCGCCATCGTCATCGCCGCCCTGCGCAGGCTGTATCCGGCGTTGAGTTCGCTGATCGATGACGAACTGAGCCCCGACGGCCACCGGTTCGTCGTCCGCGCGGAGAACGCGACACCGTTCGGGGCGATCCTCGGGCTCGCCAACAAGAAGGTGGACGACTTCCTCGACCGCCCGCTCGCCGAGGTACTCGACACCCCGCAGCTGCGGGCGATGTTCGACGACCTGCGGCTCGGCAACGCGACGCCCGCCTGCCCACTGCTGGTGGTGCAACCCATCCACGATCAGATCATCCACATCGACGGTATCGACGGTCAGGTGGCGCGCTACCGCCGTGGCGGCGCCGCGGTGACCTACGTCCGCGACCGGCTCAGTGAGCACTTCTCGCTGCTGCCGCTGTCCACGCCGATCAGCCTGGACTGGCTGGCCGACCGGTTGGCCGGGCAGCCGGTGCGCGATGTGGGCGACACCACCGTCTGGTCGGTCGCGGCATCGCCCTCGGGAGTGCGTGGCCTGCTGGAGATGGCGGTGACCGCGGCCAAGGTCGCGCTGGGCAGGCCACTGCGCCAGCAACAGCCCACGGTGACCAGAATCGCGCCGGCACGCGCCGCCTGACCTCCTGCTCAGCGGTCCGCACGCAACCGCTTACCGCACCGATCGCAGGATGCTGGACAATGGACGCCGTGAACGACGCCGCGAACCATACTGCCGAGTCAGTTCCGGGCCCGCCGTCCACAGCTTCGGCTCCGGCCGAGGGCGGGCCCGGACACAAGACCGGCTCCCGCCTGTACCCACGAGTCACCAGCTTCCGGTCGCGCAGGGGCGCGCTGACCGCGACCCAGCAGCAATCCTGGGACCGGATGTGGCCCTCGATCGGCCGCGAGGTCGCCGACGAGCCACTGGACGCGGCCGCCTGGTTCGGCCGCGACGCACCGCTGGTCATCGAGATCGGCTGCGGCACCGGCACCGCGACGGCCGCCATGGCGCAGGCCGAACCACACCTGAACCTGATCGGCATCGAGGTCTACCAGCCCGGGCTCGCGCAGCTGGTGCAGCGCATCGAGCGCGAAGGCATCGAGAACATCCGCCTGCTGCGCGGAGATGCGGTCGACGTGCTGGAGAACATGATTGCTGCCGAGTCGCTGACCGGCGTCCGAGTGTTCTTCCCCGACCCGTGGCCGAAGGCGCGCCACCACAAGCGACGGCTGCTGCAACCCGCGACGGTCGCGTTGATCGCCGGCCGCCTGAAGCCGGGAGGTGTGCTGCACGTCGCCACCGACCATGCCGACTACGCCGAGCACATCCACGCCGTCGGCATGGCAGAGCCCCTGCTCCAGGGCCTGAACGAGGCCACGGGCGGGGTCAGCGAGGAGCATCGCGGCACGGCGCCGATCGGTTTCGAGCGTCCCGTCACGAAATTCGAAGGCAAGGCACATCGCGCCGGTAGCGCCATCACCGAGCTCATATGGGGGAAGATCGACCGATGAGCGTCAGTGAAATGGCCCACGAAGTGGTCGATGTTGCCGGGGAGGTGCACGGGGGCGGAGCGGAAGGTCTGGGCGGCTCGACGCCGGACGTGCGCCGCGTCCTGTTGGTCTGGGACGCCCCGAATCTCGACATGGGCCTCGGCGCCATTCTCGGCGGTCGCCCCACCGCCGCCTACCGCCCGCGGTTCGACGCGCTCGGCCGCTGGCTGCTGGCCAGGACCGCCGAACTGTCGGTGGGCGCGGTGCACCGCGTGGAACCCGAGGCCACCGTCTTCACCAACATCGCGCCGGGCACCGCCGACGTCGTGCGCCCCTGGGTGGAGGCGCTGCGCAACGTCGGCTACGCGGTCTTCGCCAAACCCAAGATCGACGACGACTCCGACGTCGACGCCGACATGCTGGCGCACATCGCCCTACGCAGTCGCGGCGCCGGCCTGGCGGGCATCATGGTCGCCTCGGCCGACGGCCAGGCGTTCCGCGAACCGCTGGAGGAACTCGCCGCCAAGGGAGTGCCGGTCCAGGTGCTCGGCTTCCGCGAGCACGCGAGTTGGGCCGTCACATCCGATACTCTCGAATTCATCGACCTCGAGGACATTCCGGGCGTGTTCCGTGAACCGCTGCCCCGGGTGAGCCTCGACTCGCTGCCCGACGAGGGTGCCTGGCTGCAGCCGTTCCGGCCGCTGTCGGCACTGCTCACCTCTCGCCCCGCCCAAGGAGTCGCTTAGTGTTCACACGCTGGGGCGATCTGGTATACCGGCTGCGTTTCGCCGTCATCGGCGTCGTCGTGGCCGGTCTTCTGGCTCTCGGTGGCTACGGCCTCGGGTTGGAGGACCACCTCAGCTCCAGCGGGTGGGACGATCCGACCTCGGAGTCGGCGCGTGCGGCGCGGATCAAAGACGGGGCCTTCGCACGGAATCACGACTCCGATGTCATCGTCTTGTACACCGCGCCGGATGGGAAGACCATCGATGATCCGGAGTTCAGCGGCAAGATCGTCGAGAATCTCGCCGCTCTGCCCCGCGAGCATCCGGACGAGATCACCAAGATCAACGGGATGTACTGGCGGAACGACGCGAACATTCCGACTCAGGCCAGCATTTTCGGGTCGAAGGACAAGAAGTACGCCTTCGCCTCCATCGCCATCAGGGGCGATAACGACACCGATATGGTGCGCAACTACCGCAAGGTGAAGAACGTCTTCTTCATCCCCGGCGTCGACGTCCAGGTGACCGGGTTGCAGGCCGTCGCGGGCACATTGAACGACACGATGGCCGACGATCAGAAGCGCATGGAGATCCTCGCCATTCCGGCCGTGGCCCTCCTGCTCTTCTTCATCTTCGGCGGGATCGTCGCCGCCGCGCTGCCGCTGGTCGTCGGTGGCCTCACCGTGGTCGGCGCCTGGGGGATCGTCCGCTTCATCACCGAGTTCACCGAGGTGAATTCGTTCGTCTCGCCGGTCGTCTCGATGATCGGCCTCGGTCTTGCCATCGACTACGGCCTGTTCATCGTGAGCCGATTCCGCGAGGAACTCGCCGAGGGATACAGCACAAAGGCGGCTGTGCGTAGATCGGTGATGACGGCGGGCCGCACCGTGGTGTTCTCCGCCACCATGATCGTCGCCAGCCTCGGCGGCATGCTGCTGTTCCCTCAGGGCTTCCTGAAATCGGTCGCCTACGGCGCCATCGCGACGGTCACCTTGGCGGCACTGACCTCGATCACCGTATTGCCCGCGATGCTGGCGGTGCTCGGCAAGCGCGTCGACATGCTGGGCCTCAAGCGGTTCCGCAAGACAAAGACTGCCGACGAAGTGGAGGGCGGCCTCTGGGGGCAGTCGACCCGCTGGGTGATGAAGCATCCGCTCAAGATCGCGATTCCACTCTGCATCGTCTTGCTGCTGCTGATCATTCCGGTCAAGAACCTGACTTTCGGCGGCATCAACGAGCGGTATCTGCCGCCGGACAATTCGACCCGGCTGGCGCAGAAGCAATTCGACACGATCTTCCCGCTGCGCAAGTCGGATCCGATCGAACTGGTCTTCGTCGTCGACGATCCCAGCCTCGCTCCCCAGGTGGGCAAGGTGGTGAAGGAGGCGAGCAAAGCGCCCGGGTTGGCCGGCGAATTCGCTTACCCGCCGAGCACGGCTCCCAACGACAAGACCATTTACAACACGTCCGTCACGTTGACCAATTCGGAAGACGCCGATCCGACCATCGAGTACCTGCGCTCGCTGGAATTGCCCGACGGTGTCACCCTGCTCGTCGGCGGTCAGCCGACGATCCAGAAGGACAGCATCGACGCCCTGCTGGGCCGGATGCCCCTGATGATCGCGCTGGTCCTGTTCGTGACGACGCTGCTGATGTTCCTGACCTTCGGGTCGCTGGTGCTGCCGATCAAGGCCGCGCTGATGAGCGCCCTCGGCCTCGGGTCCACGCTCGGCATCCTCACCTGGATCTTCATCGATGGCCACGGCGCGGGCCTGCTGAACTTCACTCCGCAGCCGATCATGTCGCCGGTGCTGGTGCTGATCATCGCGATCATCTACGGTCTGTCGACCGACTACGAAGTCTTCCTCATGTCGCGCATGGTCGAGGCGCGTGCACAGGGCGCGAGCACCACCGAGGCCGTCCGGATCGGCACCGCGCAGACCGGCCGGATCATCACCGCCGCCGCGCTGATCCTGCTCGTCGTCACCGGCGCGTTCGCCTTCTCCGACCTGGTGATGATGCAGTACATCGCCTACGGCATGATCGCCGCGCTGTTCATCGACGCGACCGTGCTGCGCATGCTGCTCGTCCCGGCGACCATGAAGCTTCTCGGTGACGACTGCTGGTGGGCGCCTGCCTGGATGAAGAAGGTGCAGGAGAAGGTCGGGCTCGGTGAGCCGATTCTTGATGACGAGCGTCCCGGCGACGGCGATCTCGTCGACCTGGTCAAGACCACGCCGATCACCGACCCGGTGACCATGCAGATTCCCGCGGTCGCCGACGCCAACAAGGTGCCGCGCAGGCGTAAGCCGCGTACGGTCGCCGAGATCGAGGCCGAAGCGCCCACCAGGCGGCTGGACCGGGTTCCGCCGTCGCCGGCGCCGCAGGCGACGCCCGTGCCTCCGCCGCTCGATCCGAGCAGGCAGCGACCGGAACCGCCGCGGAATGCCACCCCTCCGCAGGGTGAGCCGATTCGCCCGCGGCGGATCTCGCAGGCGCCGAACCCTCCGCGCTCGACACCGGACCGGACGGAGCAGCGGCCACCGTCGCCGCCCGCGAACCCGCAAGGCCTCGCAGCGCCCCGCCCGATTCCGCCCACGGGTCTGCCGCAGGACCAGAACGCGCCGCACGCCGGTGTGCCGTCGGTCGTTTTCCCCGAGCACAGCCCGCGACCCGTCGTGTCCTCGGTCACGCCGCCCGCACCGCGCCCGACCGCCGCACCGGAACCCCTTCCGCTGTCCGGCATCTCGCAAGACCCGACCCTCGACCTCGCCCAGCAGCCCGGCGCCCCTCGTGCGGCGCGGCATCTGCCGCCCGACGCCCCTGGCGCTTTCGACGGTCCCGCTCACCGCGCACCCGAGCCCGAGCCCGAGCCCGAAGCGCCCGCGGAGCCGTACAACGGACCGGACACCACCAACCGCAGCAGTATCGAGAGCTGGATGGCCGAACTCCGCTCTTCCCGCCGCCACGTCGGCAGGCCCGAGGAGGGCCGCCATCACGGCGGCGACGGCCGCACGGTGAGCGTGAACGAACTACTGCGCCGCCGCGACCGCGAGTGAGCGTGTAGGCGTCGCGAATGGAAACGCCGACGCGCCTTGGCCGGGTAGTTCGCCCGGAAAGAACGCAGCGGCCTTACCGATCAGTGTTTACGGACGCGCTGTGTAGTACCACCAGTCCGGCTCGCCATTCGGAATGTACGGTTCGCATCCGGTGTAGACCGTTGCGCGTTCGTTGATCACTGCGATTCGCGGCTGCAGGGCTGCGCACCCGAGGTGGCTCAGTCGACGGGCGTTTCCTCGGGGTCGACGGTTTTCGCGTCGGCGAAAGCGCGGGCGTAGCGTGTTCCGGCCAGGAGCAGCAGGATGCCGACGACCAGGAAGGCGGCGACGCGGACCAGGCCGTCCAGGGTGGCCAGGTCGAAGAGGAAGAGTTTGGCCAGCGCGGCTGCCGTGACCAACAGTCCTGAGCCCAAGGCGAGTTTGGCCACGGCGGGTGCGGTGGCGAGCCTGCGCAAACCGAACAGGAGGGCGACGGTCGCGGCTGCCATCCAGAGGATGGTGGCGGCGCTGTGGCCGACGAGGAAGCCGTTCGGCGTGCCGGTGGCGACGCCGATGGAGACCGTGGACGCGGTGACGGCGTACAGCCCTGCGACGCTGGCGGTGATCCAATGCCACTCGTTGCCCGCGGCCGGGCCGGGCACCCGCCGCGCGCACCACAGGGCCACCGCGACCACGCCAAGGGCGAGTACCGCGCCGAGCACGGTCGCCATGCCCAACTCCGCTTCCGAGCGATGTTGCGAGGCGAGGATTTCCGGGCTCGCGACATTCAGCAGTGCGAAGCCGCCGAGCACCGCGAACGCCGTGCCGAGACCCGCCGCCGGGCGTGATCTCCGCTGGCCCGCTACGCCCAGGAATGTCAGCGCCACCAGGAGCAGCGCCGTGGGGAGCGTTCGCGGCCCGGTCGCACCGACGCACGCCTCGAGCAAGGCGATCGAGCCCGCGACAGCGGCCACGAGCGCGGTGTGTCCCGGAATCCGCAGGTAGGCGTTCAGTTTCGGCACCATGGTCACCGCCGCGACGAGCAGAAGCACTGCGGCGGTGATCGAGGCCACCGATACCGTGACGAACCGTTCCTCGAACATCCCCGGCGCCACCAGGATCGGCGCGAGCGCCGCTGCCATCGTCAGCGAGGCAGTGACATCGGCGGCCCGATGCCGGACGACGACGAGCGTCCCGGCGACCCCGACCAGCGCGACCGCCACCGCGGCCACGAGCACCCAGGTGCGCTCCTCGACCGCGGGCGTACCGAGGATCGCCCCCGCGACGAACGCGAACGTCGCCAATACAGCCGGCAAAGTCCGTGCCACGTGCAGATACGGCCAGTTCCGCGTCAATTGCACCGGCACGCAGGCCAGTTGCAACACGATCAAGAACGCGAGCAGGACCAGCCGCGTGGTCAGAACCGGAGACAGCGCCGCCGCGGCGAGCACCACCAGCACCGCGAGAGGCTGCGAACGCCACTGCACCGCCAGCCCGACGCCCGCGGCGGCGACACCGAAGGCGACCGCGAGCCCGAGCACCGGATGCAGCCAGTGGTAGACGGCGGTCAGCGCGACGACATCGAGGTAAGCACCCGCGATACCGGTGGCCGCCAGCGCGATACCGCCGACCCGCCCGCCGGACCGCCCGAAGACGCGCACGCCGGTACCCACCAGCGCAGCCGAGAAAGCAGCTCCGGCGACAACCCTCGGCACCGGCCCGAAGAACCCCGCCTGCGCGGCCAATACCAGCAGCATCGCGACGCCGATCAGCGTCACCGCGACACCGGCCAGCGCGAGGATCCGGCTGATCACCCCGTCGCGCTGCCACCACGGGGTGTGCGGCACCGGTGGCTTCGCGCGCGGTGGGACAGGCGGTCGAGGCGGCATCGGACCGTGTGCGTTCGGCGGCCACGGAGCAGCGCCCCACGCGCCACCGGGCGGCGGGGTAAAACGCGGAGCGTAGTGCGGCTGCGGAGGGGGAACCGGCATACCGGTCGGAGGCGAATGGCCCGGCCAAGGCGGCATCCCAGACGCGGCACCGGCTGGAGCGCGCTCCGATCCCGCGAATCCACCACCGGCGGGCGTATGAGCCGTACCGGACGACGGGACCGCATCGGATGCCATCTGACCAGGCACGCCGGATGCCTCGTCACCCGTCCCGCTCAATGCGGCACTTCTCGGCGCCGGAGCACTCGTTTCGTCGGCCGTCCGCCCGCGCGTCCCCCCGGCAACGGACCCGCCCCGTGTACCAGCCGTCCACCCGCGAGCGTCTCCGGTCACGGACGTACCCGACGTGTCAGCCGTAGACCCGCGAGCCTCTCCGGCGACGAGGCCGCCCGCCGTATCGGATCGGCCGGTATCCCCCCGAACGCCGCCCGTATCCGCGGCGAGCTGCTCGTGCAGCAGCCGCAGATCCTGTCCGAGCACGCCCAGCTGCGTCCCCAACGTGGTGAACTCGCCGGAGAGCCGCGCGAGCAGCGCCGGATCGATGGAGGTAGTCATGACTCTCATGCTGATTTCCGCGAGGTGCGCGGGCATGAGTAGTTACCCCTGGTAGACAGCCGGGTTCTACCCGACCGGCCCGCACCCGGGGCTGTCGGACACGGACCGGTCACGCCAGGTGGTCAGTAGGCGCGCGAGCCGATGACCTCGCGCACGGCATCGATCACCGCGGCGCGCGGGGGCATGCGCAGGACGCCCGGCGCCGGTTCGCCCGCCCAGTGCCAGCCGAGGGCCGTATCGGAGCTGGGCAGCAGGATGATGCGACCACCGGGGACCACGGTGACGCCGTGACCGGCGAGGCAGCGGCGAACCGGGACCTCGACCGGCCGAGCGGGGCTCGGGGGCGTGACGAGGAAGGTCCAGGTGCGTTCGCCGGGGTCGGCGATCACGGGCGCGGTGTGGTTGCGGTCCAACTGGGCCAGCACTTTCCGGCCCAGTTCCGGCGGCATGACGATCGCCCCGATGATGGATCCGGTGGTGATGATCGGGCGTCCGGCCAGAAGCTGGACCGGCAGCCCGTAGGTATGCCGCAGCAGATGCGCGACCTCATGCGGAGTGTGACAGCTCTCGAACATCGTCCTACTCCGCATCACAGAAGCCGAATTCGGTCATAACGGCGGACTTTCGAGATAGCAACCCGCGCTGGTCGCGCATCCCTGTGCTGGGATTCGCGGGAAGAGCGCTGCGCACCGGTCGGGTGGTCTGTGCACCAGGCCGCGACGCGCGATCGGCGCGCCCGGCCTGCACGGTGGTATTCGGCATGGTTTTCATCGCCGCCGCCCTTTGCAGTCAAAGTTGCAGAAAGGCAACGGTATTCCAACCAGCGGCGAACGAGTCGTACGCAATGTCCCACTTCGGTAGTCCCAGATAACATAGCGTCGTACTCTGAAACCCAGATTTAACAAAGGACTTGGGTATGGACGAATCGTCGATCGGAGTTCGGATCCGCCAGTTCCGCGGCAAGGCGCTCACCCAGCGTCAACTCGCCGACCAGGCGGGAGTCAGCGTGGATCTGGTGCGCAAGCTCGAGCAGGGCGGCCGCCAGACCGCCTCCATCGCCAGCTTGCAGAAGATAGCGCGTGCCCTGGACGTGGACATCGCCGATCTGATCGGCAAGCGCCAAGGTGTGCCGTCCGCCGATCCGGACGCGGGCATCGTTGCGATACGCCGCGCCCTGACACCGGTCGACGACCTGCTCGGCGAGACCAAGGAGGAGGCGGCGGTCAGCCTCGACGACGGCCGCCGGGCGGTCGACTACGCCTGGGGCGCCTACTGGTCGGGCCGCTACGAACTGCTGACCTCGATCCTCCCGCCCGGGTTGACCCAGCTCCGCGCCACCGTGCACGCCGCGCGCAACGGTTCGGTCGCGCCTGCCAACGAGTTGCTGGCCCGGATGTACTGGGTGACCGGTTGCACGCTGGTGCATCTCGGCCAGACCGATCCGGCGTTCCTGGCGATCCGGCAGGCGCTCACCGCCGCCGAGCTCGGCAACGATCCCCTGCTGCTGGCCACCATCCGCGGTTCGGTGGCCTGGCAGTTGCTGGTGCAGGGCCGCTACGACGAATCGCGCGGCGTCGCGCTCAACGCGGCCGCGACCCTCGAGCCCTCCGGCGACGTCACGCCGACGCACCTGTCCGCCTACGGCTCGCTGGTGTTGCAGGGCGCGACCGCCGCGGGCCGGGCGCAGGACGTGCGGGACGCGTTGTCCCTGGTCGAGGCCGCGAGCGAAGTAGCCATGCGGATCGGCGTGGACCGGCAGGACTACGAGACCTATTTCGGCCCCTCACAGGTCGTCATGCAGACGGTCGATGTCAACGTCTCCTCCGAGCGCTACCCGGAGGCACTGGCCGCGGCCAAGAACATGCCTGTCAACGGCAGCCTCCCGCAGGCGTCGCGGGCCCGGCACCTCGCCGACACGGCGGTCGCGCTGACGCGCACCGGACAGCACCGGCGCGCGCTGGACGCCTTGCTCACCGCGGAACGGGTGGGCGGCGCGGACTGGCTGAAATACCAGACCCTGCCGCGTCATATCGTCTCCGAACTGCTCGACCACGACCGGAAGGTGCCGCTGCGCGCGTTCGCCCGCCGGGTCGGGGTCAACACCTAGGTCGCCGCCCGTTCACCGGCCCGTTCGATCACCTCGTCCAGCACCTCGCGCGAGCGCACGAGATCGTTGATGGTGCGGGTGATCCGCTCCCGCTCCGTCCGCAGCTCGTCGACCAGCGCGGGTGTGGCGTACTCGTTGGGACCGCCGTCCGCGTCGCGCATGCAGGGCAGGATCCGCGAGATCTTCTTGCTGGTGAGTCCCGCCGCGAGCAGCTCCTGAATGTGGATGACCCGGTCCACCGCCCGCTCCGGATAGTCGCGATGACCGCCGGGTGTGCGATCGGAGGCCAGCATGCCTTGCTGCTCGTAGTAGCGCAGCGACCGCTCACTCACGCCGGTCCGCTCCGCGAGTTCCCCGATTCGCATCCGCCACCTGCCTTTTCCCGTTCCGGCTTGAATCTCACATCGGTGTCAAGTTTTACCGTACTACCATGACGAACACAGCGGCTCCCGCCCTCTTCCAACCCGCGGCCATCGGCTCCCTCGCACTGCCGAACCGCCTTGTGATGGCACCGATGACCCGCAACCGCGCCGCGTCCGACGGCACGCCGTCCCCGCTCATGGCGACCTACTACACCCAGCGCGCGAGCGCGGGCCTGATCATCGCCGAGGCGACCACGCCGAACCGGGTCGGGCAGACCTACGCCGACATCCCCGGTATCTATACCGAGCAACACATCGCGGGCTGGCGCGCGGTGACCGGCGCTGTCGCGGCCGCGGGCGGTCGCATGTTCCTGCAACTACAGCACGGCGGCCGCGTCGGTCATCCGGACAACAGCGGGCTGTCGCCGATCGCACCCTCGCCGATCGCGCTGCCCGAACCGATTCACACACCCAGCGGCGCGCAAGATGCCGTTGTCCCGCTGGAGATGTCCACCGCCGACATCGAGACCACCATCGCCGATTTCGTGTCCGCTGCCCGCAACGCCATCGCGGCCGGATTCGCGGGGGTGGAGATTCACAGCGCGAACGGTTATCTGTTGCACCAATTCCTGGCGCAGAACACCAATCAGCGCACCGACTCCTACGGCGGGTCCGTGGCCAACCGCATTCGTTTCACCCGTGAAGTGGTCGAAGCGGTCGTGGATGCGATCGGCGCCGAGCGCGTAGGTGTGCGAATCTCTCCCGGAGTCTCGGTCAACGGCATCGACGAGGGCGACACCGACGATATCTATCCCGCGTTGGTCTCGGCACTGGCGGAAAGCGGCCTCGCCTACTTGCATTACGTCTTCGCCGACCCTGATCAGCCGCTGTTCCAGCGGATTCGGTCGCTGTGGCCGGGCACCTTGATCGCCAACCCGAACCTGGGCTGGGGCGTTCCCCTGCCCGAGGACGGCGGCGGGCAAGCCGCGCGGCGCCTGCTCGCCGGCGGCGCCGACCTGATCTCCCTGGGCCGTTCCTTCCTGGCCAACCCCGACCTGGTCGAGCGATTCCGTGCGGGAGCGCCGCTGAACCCGGTCCGCGACGCGCACCTCATGTACGTGGGCGGCGCGGAGGGCTACACCGACTACCCGACGCTGGCCATGGCGCCCACGACCCACTGACCCGGCCGCTCAGCGACCCATCAACCGCCGCCACTGCGCGATGAACGGATGCTTCGCGGTGACCGATCCGAATCGCAGTTTGCCGTGCACCACCAGATGCAGCGGGCCGATCGGCGGGCCGGTGCGGACCTTGTTGTTCACGCTGGACCCGATCAGCTCCAGACCGTTCAGGTCGACGGTGGCCTCCGCGGGCACGATCAGGTTGATCGAGCCGAAGAAGTCGTCGACACGCAGTTCGACCACCTGGGTCGACATGATCGCGGCGGTGAAGTCCAAGGTGACCCCGGATAGCCAGTTGTTCAGAAGCAGCGTGGGCGGCACCTGCCACGAGCCGCGGCGGTTCACCCCGGACAACCGCGAACGGATCACGTTGCCCGTGGCATTCGAGCCGGAGGCCTGCCTGGCGAACGCGGGCGAGGTGTTCACGAACGTCGACGGCGCCGCGGCGGGCTGCCCGACCAGGCGCACACCGGGCAGATCGATGAGGACGGCGTTCAACTCGCCGCGCGTCCTGGCGGCCAGAGCCGTGTCCATCCGCTCGGTGAACTCGCCGAGCGAGAGCATGCCGAGGCCGACGGCGCGCTGCAACAGTTGACCGACGTGTTCCCGCTCGGCGTCCGACACGCGCAGTTCCCGGTCGCCCACCGCGCCGCCGGAGCCGACCGCCTTCGATACCGATTCGGGCCCACCCATGCGATCGAGGTTACCGAGCGCGCGGCCACCTCCGCATCAGGGCGATCCCTGATTCGGAGGGCGCCGGGGGCCTACTCGAGCCCCTGTTCGATGGCGTAGCGGGTCAACTCGACCCGGTTCGCCAACTGCAATTTGCGCAGCGTCGCCTGCACGTGGTTCTCCACGGTGCGATGGCTCAGTCCCAGCCGCGTCGCTATCTGCTTGGCGGACAACCCCTTCGCCACCATCCGCAGCACCTCGGTCTCCCGCTCGGTGAGCGCGGGCCGGTGTGGCTCGTCCGGTTGCGCGGGCGCGGTCGCCATCCGCCGGTATTCGCCGAGCACCAGCCCGGCCAGCCCGGGAGTGAACACCGCTTGACCGGCCGCGGTGGCGCGCACGGCGTCGACGAGCTCGGCCGCCGACGCGCTTTTGACCAGGTAGCCCGACGCGCCCGCCTTGATCGCGTCTAGTACGTCGTCGCGCTCGGCCGAGGCCGAGAGAACCAGCACCCGGCTCTGCGGCGACACGCGCAGCACCTCGGCGGTGGCCTGCGCCCCGTTGCCGTCGGGCAGCTGCATGTCCATCAGCACCACGTCCGGGCGCACCGCGGCGGCGCGCCTGCCCGCCGCGGCGACACCGTCGGCCGTGGCCGTCACCTGGAAGCCCGCCTCGGTGAGATCACGGGAGACGCCGTCGCGCCACATCGGGTGGTCGTCCACCACCATCACCGAGATCGGCTCGGCCACCTGGTCCGTCATCCGCGCCTCCCGTCGTCGCTCATGCCTGCGCCTCGCTGACGCTCGGCTCCGGCACGAGCGAATGCTCGGCTGTGTCCATTGTTCACTCGCTGCGCTCGCTCATGCCTGCGCCTCGCTCGCTCCTCTGGGCACCCGGAATTCCCATTCGGTACCGAACCCGACCCCGCCGTCGATCTCGGTGAGCAGGTCCGCGCTGCCGCCGAGGGCCGCGATCCGGCCGACGATCGATCGGGAGACCCCCATGCGCCCTTCGGCTTCCGCCTCGGCCAGCCGCCCCGGCGGGATGCCGACGCCATCGTCGCGCACACTGATCACCAGTTCGTCGCCGGTGTCCTCCAGTAGGACATAGGCTCTCGCGTCCGGCCCCGCGTGCAGTTCCACATTGGACAGCGCCGTGGCCACGGCCGAGGCGATCTCGTTCGCCATCCAGCGGCCGACCCGCACCGGCTCGCCGGGCGTGGACACCGACACCGCGGGGGTGGATTGCGCGGTCAGCAGGGGCCGCAGGTCGACCTCGGCGCCCCCCGCGTCCCGGTGATCGGCCTGCTCGGTGATCAACACGCGCAGCGCCACCTCCTGCTCACCGGCTCGCAACGCCAATTCCTCCGTGGGCCCGCCGATCTCGCTACCGCGACGCTTGATGTAGCTGAGTACTTGCAACACCCCGTCGTGCACCTCGCGGGAGAGCCGTTCGCGCTCCTCGGCCGCCGCGGTCAGGCGCACCGCTTGTTCCAGCTGGTCTTGGGCGCGGCGGGCGGTGTTGGCGGCCAAGCCGAGCGCCAGACCCACCGAGACGAGCACCGGCACCGTCGCGTCCGTCCACACGTCCTCACCCCACTGGTCGCGCACCGTCAGTGCCACCGCGGCGATCAGGGCTCCGGACAGCACACCGGCGAACGGGCCGCGCAGGATCGCCGCCCCGATCACGGCGTTGGTCGCCCACAGCGTGGTCGGCAGCGTCTGATGTCCGTGATACCAGCCGTAATCGGCGACCAGGCGAGTAGCGGCCATCAACCCGATCACGACGACGTGGTCGCCGATCACCACCCAGACACGCAGCCTGGCCACCTCGGGGAAATGCCACTGCGACAACATGATCGCCGACGCACCCGACCACACCGCCATCAGGGCGACGAGCACCCAGCTCAACCGCTGATTCGTGTAGTACGGCACCGAGGCGATCTGCTGTCCGACCGCGTACAGCAGCGTGACCAGCCGCAGCGCCTGCGCGGCCCGCCACAGCGGTGTGGTCGCCACGTCGGCCGAGCGCAGCTCAGGCCTGCGCCGTGCCGTCGCCGGCTTGCGCGCCGTCATCGGATTCCACCTTCTCCTGCGCGGCCTTCATCGCCTCCGCCCGCTTCCGGGTCGCCTCCATCAGCGTCGCGGCCACGTCGAACCGGCCGGGATCGGGGTGATCGGGTTCGGCTTGATACAGCCCGCGATGATCGTCGCCGGTCTGTAGTTCCTCGTACAACTCCTCCGGTCCGTCGAGCAACGACCGGATCGCGGTGTTCATCACCGCGACGAACGGCACCGCGAGCAGACCGCCCGCGATCCCGCCGATCACCACGCCCGCCGTGATCGCCAGCACCACGGCCAGCGGATGGATGCTCACCGCCCGCCCGAGCAGCAGCGGTTGCAGCACGTGACCCTCGAGCTGCATCACCGCGATGATGATGCCGAGCACGATCAGCGCGGTGACCAGACCTTTGGTCACCAACGCGATGAACACGGCGATGAACCCGGCCAGGAACGCGCCGATGATCGGGATGAACGCGCCGATGAACACCAGCGAGGCCAGCGGGAGCGCCAAGGGCACCCCGAGAATGGCCAGTCCGGCGCCGATGCCGATGGCGTCCACCGCGGCGACCACGACGGTCGCGCGGACGAATCCGACCAGCGTGCCGAACCCGAGCTGTCCGGCGGTGCGGACCCGCTCGCGGTGGTCGGTCGGCACGATCCTGGTGACGAATTCCCAGATCTGATCGCCGCCGTAGAGGAAGAAGATGAGGATGAACAGCGTCAGGAAGGTGCCGGTCAGCAACTCGCCGATCACGGTGGCGGTGGTGAGCGCACCGCTGGTCAGGCTGTCCTGATTGGACTGGATCGCCTTGACGGCGGCGTCGCCCACGTTGCGGATCTGCTCGTTGCTCAGGTGCAGCCTGCCGTTGATCAGCCAGTCCTGGATCTGGTGGATGCTGTCGGTGAACTTGTTCGACAGCTCCGGCACACCGGCGACGAACTGTTCGACGACGAAGGTCATGATGCCGGCGACCACACCGATCGACCCGACCAGCGCCACGAAGACGCCCACCGCGCGCGGCACGCCCAAGCGCTGCATCCAGTCCACCAGCGGTGCGAGCAGAGCCGCCGCCAGCAGCCCGATGGCGAGCGGAATCACCACGGTCGCCAGTTTCTGCACGATCGCCGCCGCCGCGATCGCCAGCGCGAACAGCACCAGCAGCCGCCAGCCCCACTCCGCCGACACCCGGACGATCGGGTGCACCGTCTCCGCGGCGTTCCGTGACAGCGTGATTTTCCGCTCTGGACTTGGCTTCGGGTCGGTCACCTCCGTGAGCCTAATGTCTGCTGCCGGACGTAGTCCGTCTCGAGCCGGCGCATGGCCGGAGCGAAGGCGGAGGTACGCCTAACCGGCCCGGCCGCACCCTGTCCGCGATCACCGGCGCCGCGACCGCCCCGCAGCGCCGCGGACATGCCGACATGATCGAAACGCTAGATTGGACCCCGTGTCGGCGCCTCTGGAAGCGGTCAAACAGACCATGCGAACGCGCTGGCCGCTGTACCTGACATCGATGCTGCTGGCGAACGCTTTCGGCGCGGTTCTGGTGTGGGCGTTCATCCAGTACGGGCTACCCGTCCCCGAGGGCGAGCCCTCCGGTGCCAGGCGCACCGGCCTGCTGATCCCCGGCGCGGTCTTCGTGGCGGGCGGCCTGCTCAGCATGGCCGCCTCCGCGCTGATGCTGCGCCCGGTGATGCGCTGGCAGATGCGCGGCGGGCCGCCGAGCCGCCAGGAGCAGATGGCCGCGCTGCACGCGCCGCTGCGCCAGGCGATCCTGCATCTCGCGCTGTGGCTGATCGGCGGCGCGGTGCTGGCCACGCTGATCATCAAGGACACTCCCGCGCTGGCAGGCGCGGTCATCATCACCGAGTGCATGGCCGCGACCATCGTGTTCGGTTTCACCTACATGCTGGGCGAACGCATTCTGCGCCCGGTCGCGGCCCAGGCGCTGACCGAGGGCACCTTCGACCACACCCTGACCCCGGGCGTCGGCACCAGGATGGCGATGACCTGGGGCATGGGCACCTTCGCGCCCACCATCGCGATCGTGCTGCTGTGCGTCACCCAGATCTCCTCGGAGGTGAAGTTCTCCGCGCAGTCGCTCGCCATCTCCATCCTGCTGCTGTGCGGCGTGGTGATCATGCAGGCGCTCGCGCTGTCCATGCTCACCGGTTCGAGCATCTCCGACCCGGTGCGCCAGCTCAGCCAAGCCATCGACCGGGTGCAGGCCGGGGCGCGCGACGTGCAGGTCGAGGTCTTCGACGGCAGTGAGATCGGGCTGCTACAGGTGGGCTTCAACCGGATGATGGAGGAGGCCGCCAAGCGTCGCCAGCTCCAGGAGCTGTTCGGTCAGCACGTCGGCGAGGAGGTGGCGCAGCGGGCGCTGGACTACGGCACCGAACTCGGCGGCGAGACCCGCTTCGTCGCGGTGCTGTTCGTCGACATGGTCGGCTCCACCGCCGCCGCCGCCGAGCGGCCGCCCACCGAGGTGGTGAGCCTGCTCAACGAGTTCTTCCGCATCGTGGTCGACGTGATCCACCGCCACCACGGCTTCGTGAACAAATTCGTCGGCGACGCGGCGCTGGCCATTTTCGGGGCGCCGCTGGACCGCCCGGACGCGCCGACCGCCGCGCTCGCCGCCGCGCGCGAACTGCGCGAAACCCTCCGGGAAGTCCCCGGCCTCGACATCGGTATCGGTGTCTCGGCCGGCCTGGCCGTCGCGGGGAACATCGGCGCGGCCAACCGCTTCGAGTACACGGTGATCGGAGATCCGGTCAACGAGGCATCCCGGCTCACCGAGCTGGCCAAAGAACGTCCCGGCCGAACGCTGGCCTCGGGTAGCGCGCTGTATTTCGCCGAGGAAAGCGAGCAGGACCAGTGGGAAACCGGCGACGAGGTGCAGCTGCGCGGAAGACGCAGGAAAACGCTGCTGGCCTGGCCCCGAGAACAGGCCGACGCGCCCGACGCTACCGATGCCGAAACGGCGCGTTCGTTAGGCTGACCGCGTGACGGCCGACGGGGAACTGGCAGGGGATCCTGCGCCGCCGCCCACGGCGGGTTCCCGCCGTGGCAGATTCCGCTGGCTGAAGTGGGTGCTCGGCGCCGCCCTGCTGGCCCTGCTGATCGCCGAGGGCGTGTACCTCTGGCCGCGCCTGCACGAGTCCTGGCGCAAGCTCACCGAGATCCACTGGGGTTGGCTGGCCGCCTCGATCTGGCTTCAGGCACTGTCCATGAGCGGCTTCGCCCGGGTGCAGAAGCAGCTGCTCAACGCGGGCGGCGTCGCGGTGAGTCAACGGAAATCCGTCGCGGTGGTCTACGGTGCGACGGCGATGTCGGTGACCTTGCCCGCGGGCCAGGTGTTCTCCACCGCGTTCACCTACCGGCAGACCAGGCGCTGGGGCGCCAGTCCGATCGTCGCCTCGTGGCAGCTGGTGTTCTCCGGCGTGGTCGCGGCAGTGGGCCTGGCGCTGCTCGGGGTCGGCGGCACGCTGCTGTCGGGCGGGCGAGTGGGTCCGCTCAATCTGATCCTCTCGCTGGCCGCCGTCGTCGCGCTGGTGTGGGCGGGCAATCACATATCGCGCGATCCCGGTTCGCTCGAGGCGCTGGCACGCAGGCTGCTCGCACTGGTCAACCGGGTGCGCAAACGGCCACCGGGGCAGGGGGCGGACAAGATCGCGGACGTGCTCGGCCAACTGGAATCGGTTGACCTCGGCAAGCGCGACGGCCTCTTGGTTGCGCTCTGGGCGCTGATGCACCGTTTCGCCGACGTGGCCTGCCTCGGTGCGGCCTGTTACGCGGTGGGCGCCGATCCGCGCATCGCCGGTCTGTTGCTCGCGTTCGCCGTGGGCAAGGCGGTGGGATCCATCCCGTTCGCGCCGGGCGGCATCGTCTACGTCGACGCGACGCTGATCTACGGTCTCACCGCCGCCGCGGGCCTGCCCGCCGCGCAGGCGGTCGCCGCGGCGTTCGTGTATCGGATGGTGAGTTTCGTCCTGGTCGCGATCGTCGGCTGGATCGTGTTCGGGTTCCTGTTCCGCACCCGTGAGGCCGACGACGAAGAGTTCGAGAAGGAATTCGAGCAGCGGCGGCTGTGACAGGTCAGCCCGCGCGCTGGTCTTCGGAGGCCCCGTTACGCTGGCCCGCGTGAGGAAACTGCTGCCCTTCGTGGTCGATGCGCTGCTCGTCGTCGTCTTCTGCGCTATCGGCAGGCGCAGCCACGACGAGGCGGTGCTCACCGGCCTGCTGCGCACCGTGTGGCCGTTCGCGACGGGTCTGATCGCGGGCTGGCTCGTCGTCGTGGCGCTCAGGTGGCGCGCCGCCGCGGGCGACATCACCGCCCTGTGGCCGGCCGGTGTCGTGATCTGGGCTTGCACCCTGATCGGGGGCATGCTGCTGCGCGTGGTCGGTGGTCAGGGCACGGCGGTCAGCTTCGTGCTGGTGGCCGGCGTGGTGCTCGCGGTGTTCCTGCTCGGCTGGCGCGCGGTGTACGAAGCCGTGCGCTGATCACGGCTCCGGCGTCGCCAGTGCCTGCAACATCCTGGCCGCCATCCGAGCGGTCGCGTCCTTGCTGTCCACATCGTTGATGTGGACGGCGAAGACCAGGTCGCCCATCGCCCCGATCAGCCACCCGTCCGGACCCGCGGTCGCGGCGAACGCGTCGACGTCTCGGTAGCGGCGCACGCCGGCCAGCTCCGGCGCGTTGGTGGCGTCGCGCAGCATGGCGCGCAGCCGGTCGGCGGTCTGCGGCGGCAGCGGGTCGAGCGGGGCATCGGTGGTGCTCGGGCGGCCTGCCTCGATCATCGGCGGCGGCACCGCTCCCCGCACGATCGCGGCCGCGGCGATGGCCATGCCGAACGGGCTGGCCAGCACGGCGTCCGAACCGCCGCCTTGCAGTACCTGCTCGGCACTGCGTCCCGCGACGGCCAGGCGGCCGGTCACCTCGTCGAGGCCGGGCACTTTGAAGTCGATGCCGACGCCGAGTGCGGTCGCCGCCTCTGCCGCGTCCTGTACCGAGACGTCCTGTGGCGCCTTCGCCTTCGCCGAGGCCGCGACGGCCCGGAACAGCTCCATGTTGCCGCCCACCGGATACAACCCGGTGAATGCCACCGAGCCGTGCTCACTGGCCTGGCTGTTCTGCGCGGCCGCCACCACCGCCCCGGTGGACGGCTGTATCGCCACGATCGAGGCCTGGGTGGCCACGCTGACCACCGCGTCCTCGGCGGCACGCTGCAAACGCTGGTCCATGGTGCCCGCGATGTCCGGTCCCGGCGGACCCTGCTGCCCGGCGAGCTGGGTGATGAACCGTCCGTCCTGTTCGAACAGCTGGACACCCCAGCCGGAATGCGCCTCCTGGCTTTCCTGCTGCACTTTGCGCAGCGCGTCGAGCATCGGTGACCAGACCCGGCGGTCGGCGGAGATCAGCCGCGGCTGCTTCTCCAGCACCACGCCGGGAATCGGCGCCATCCGCGGTTCCAGGATCTCGAAGTCACCCTCGCGCAGGTTCACCGCGACGATCGGCTTGCCCTGCGAGGTGGCCAGCTGCTGCATCAGCGACGGGCCGGTGATCAGCGGGGCGACCGGCTCGATGGCCTTGGCGAGCGCGTCGGTCGACGCGACCGGGTCGGGCATCTTGCCGGGATCGAGCTTGACCACGTTGATGGTCTGCTCGGTCATCAGCGGCGCGCCCGCGATGTCGTTGACCTTCGGCGGGGGCGTCGGGTAGGTGCGCACCAGCTGCACCGTTCGGTTGTGCGCGAGCTGCGGCATCACGACCGCGGGCTCCCAGGAGATCCGCCAGCCGATGGCCAGCTTGCGCACATTGCCCTCGAGGCTGTAGTTCCAGGTCTTCCGCTCGCCGAAGTTCCACTCGACGTCCATGCTGAAGATCGCGGACTGCGGGTCCAGACCGATGAACTGGGTCTTGCGGTAGTCGACCTTCGCGCCCTGCAACCCGGTGAACATTTGCTTGAGGGTTGCTGTGGCCGCGGTGGGGTACGACGTCAGGTCTGCCGCCTTGGTGTAGTCCTGATCGTCGAGCAGATCGGTGAAGCGCTCCACGACCGCTTCGGCTTCGTTCTGCTTCTCGTGTATCCCGCACGACCCGATCCCGAGCGCGAGCGCCGCCACCCCCATGAGTGCCATTGCGCCGCGAACACGAAAGCGGCGGGATCCCCACACGTCCATGTCGCCCACTCTTCACTCTTGTCACTCCAGTAACAAGACCACCGTACCCGAAAAAGACCAGACCGCGATGCCTCCGTAGCGAGGACGTTACCCATGCTCAGCATCCCAATTGTGCCCCGGGATCTTGCATCTCGGGGGGCCTTTCATGATCATCGCCCGGCCGCTCGGCGGCAACCGGCGCCGCTACCGTACCGGCCTTCCCGAAAAGTCGCGCGGTTACCCCCGCGGTCGACGTTTCGAATCAATAAATACCCCGAAAGGTGCGGAACGAAGCAATCGGACCCTCGTTCGCGTACAGCGGAACTCCGATCGCTCGATTACGACGTAATCTTGTAATCAGTGAAAGCACCGCAGCATAGTAAGTAGGTGACTCGTCATGAGAAACGCACACCGCGGCCGAGGTTTCGGGCGAACGGGTGGCTGGCAGCAGGCCGACCTGCCGGACCCGTCAGACGTCCCCGATTGGTTCGCCGGAAGATTGCCGAGTGAGTGGTTCACCGGCCCGCCGGTGATCGAGGTCGATCGGGACGAGATCGTCGTCATCGGCGAGCTGGCGATCCCGCAACCGGAGAAGACGCCGGAGACCGACGACGCCGACACCCCGGCCGAAGAAGTGCCGCGCGCGACCAAGGAGGGCGCGGTCGCCCGGTTCCGCGAGTCGACCCGCCCCGCCCGCATGCAGATCGCGAACGAGGCGCAGCACCGCTACCGGCGCAATGTGGCCTGGGGCGTGTCGGTGGACGGGGAACGGATCATGTTCACCCACCTGGCCGTGCCCGTCATGACCCGGCTGCGCCAGCCGGAGCGCAAGGTACTCGACACGCTGGTCGACGCGGGTGTCGCCCGTTCCCGCGCCGACGCGCTGGCCTGGACGGTGAAGCTGGCGGGCCAGCACGCGGAAGCGTGGCTGGAGGAACTGCGCGAAGCCATGCGCAAGGTCGACGACCTGCGCTCGGAAGGTCCGCAGGGGTTGTAGCCGGTCGGGTCCGGTCCGAACGGCGTGGTCCGGCGCGGTATCTTGCCGTGCATGGCTGTGACCGCGACGCCGGGCCCGATCCTGGTTCTGAACGGCCCGAACCTCAACATGCTCGGCACCAGGCAACCGGAGGTGTACGGGTCGGCCACGCTCGAGGACGTCGTGGAGTTGTGCAGGCGGACCGCCGCGAGATTCGACCGGGAGATCGTCGCCTTCCAGTCCAACTCCGAAGGCGCCCTCATCGATCGCATCCACCAGGCGCGCGGCGCCGAGTCGGGCATCGTGATCAATCCCGGTGGGCTCACCCACACCTCGGTTTCGCTACGGGACGCGCTGGTGATTCCGGAACTCCCCATCGTCGAGGTGCACATCAGCAATGTGCACGCCCGCGAGGAGTTCCGGCACCACTCCTACATCTCTCCCATCGCGACCGCGGTGGTCGCGGGGATGGGCATCCAGGGTTACGCCGCCGCCATCGAATTCCTGGCCCGTTCGGCCTGAGCTCACCGCAGCTGGAAAACCGGGAACCCGGGAGCGATGGCGGCGAGTTCCTCGTCGGTGGCGTCCTTGGTCACGCCCTCGAAGAACCTGCCGACCTCCCAGCCCCACTTCCGCAGGTAGAGGCGCAGCAGCGGCACCTTGTCGGCATCGGCCACCTCGGTGGCGGTGAACGTCTCCACCTTGCGGCCGAGCCGCAACTCGCCCCCACCCGCCACGCGCAGGTTGCGCACCCACTGCGTGTGCCCGCGCGGCGCGACGAGGAAGCGCTCACCGTCCTCCCGCACCATCAGGTTGACCATCGTGGTGCGCCATTCCCCGCTCTTGCGCCCGCGCACCGCGAGCAGTCGCGACCCCATCACACTGATGCCGAGCTTGGGCAGCAGGTTGGCGAACCGGTTGAAGATCGCGTCGAATCCGGCGGGGCCGAGGTAGCGGGTGCTGAGGTCCATGACTACTCCTTGTTGTGAGCACTGCTCTCTATAGAGAGAAGTGTTCCACGAAGTGTGCTGCAAAGTCAAGAGCACTGCTCTCCGTAGTTCCCCGCCCAACTCGAGGTTCATGATCAACGGCACATGAGCGCGGCATTTCGCGAGTAGCTCCCTCCACCGCGTGCCGCTGATCAGAAACGCCTCGCAGAGCCGATTGGGTCCCCGCATGGCTGGGCGTACGGGAAACGGCTCTGCGAGGCGGGGTGTACGAGGGTCAGGCGTCGCCGCGGAGGAGGGCGTAGGTGGAGATCGGGTTGCCCGCCTGCTCGCTCGCGGCTACGGCCTTGCGCCAGAGCCCCTGGGCGGTGTGCGAGAGGACGGCGTCGATGCCGACTTCCTCACTCGCGTCGATGACGTGCTGTGCGCCCGCGTCCATCATCTTCAGACTGGCCAGGGAGGCCCAGCCGCCGTTCTGGTTGGCGACCGAGAACTCCTCCATGAAGTACGGGAACGCGGCGGCCGAGCGGATCGCGAACGGGACGAACGCGGCGATGTCGTGGCCGGAGCGATCGATCATCGCGGTGGCCTGGTCGAAGGCGAGCAGCCAGGGATGGAAGATGGTCAGGAGTCCCTGGTAGAAGACCTGCGCGAGGCCGTCGTCCGCGCCGAGGTATTCCTGCGGGCTCAATGGGCGCAACAACTCGGCGTGCGCGTCGAACACCTCACGCGGGCCGCTGTAGAAGATGTAGGACGCCGGGTGCGTGATGTTGTCCCCCGCCGACATGACACCCCCGGAGATGAATTCGGCGCCGTGCGAGCGAACCCACTGCGCGCCCTCGCGCGCCTTCTCCGGCGAATCGGAGGACAGGTTCGCGATCACCTTGCCTTTCAGGTGGCCGGTCGCCTGGCCCAGCACGTCGTACATGGCCGCGTAGTGGGTGAGGCTGAGCACGGTGACCTCGTTCGCGTCCAGCGCGTCGGCGACGGTCGCGGCGCGCTTCGCGCCGAGTTCGACCATGGCGTCGACCTTTTCGGGGCTGCGGTTCCACACCGTCACCTCGACGCCCGCGTCCAGGAAGGCCCGGACCATCGCCTGTCCCATCGGCCCGAGGCCGACGACGGAGACGGCGTGGGCGGTGGTCTGCTCGGACATGATGTGTCCCTTCGGTTCTCGTCGGTTACTTGCTTCGGCGCCGGGATTCATGGTCGTTCCCGCAGGTAGAGTCGGGAAGACCGAACGTCGAGGTGCGGTTGCTTACCTCGAGGTCCGAAACGAGGTCAGAGGAGCGCGATGGGCATGAGCAGTGACGCGGATCACGAAGTGTGTGGCATGACGGTCGCGATCGATGTCGTCGGCGGCAAGTGGAAGATGCACCTGATGTGGGTGCTCGGCACCGGCCCGCAGCGCTTCGGCCAGATCCGCAGGCTGCTCGACGGGGTCAGCGAGAAGGTCCTCGCCGAGAACCTGCGGCACCTGGAGTCCAGTGGCGTCGTGCACCGGGAGGTCTATCCCGAGGTCCCGCCGCGGGTCGAGTACTCGCTGACGCCGCTCGGCGAGGAGCTGGCCGTAGCACTGCGTCCGCTCGAGGAGTGGGGCGACCGGCACCGGCACGAGCTGTCCGCGAATCTCCTGGCGTCGGCGAGCTGATCCGACCGAGAAGGGGGCGATCGGTACCGGACGAACTCCCCGCAGACCTTCCGGCGGCGACGAACCGACCAGCCGAAAATGGGGCAAACGGCGCCGGACGAACTCCCCGTAGATCTTCCGGCGGCAGCGAGCCGACCAGCCGAAGATGGGCCGATCGGCACCGGACGAGTCCCCCGTAGACCTTCTGGCGTCCGAGCTAATCCAGCCACTCGGCGGCGATCCGCCCGCCGACGCGTTCGAGCAGTGCCGCCGCGTCCGCCATCGAGCGGTCCGGATCGGGTTCCAGATCGGCGAGCGCATAGCTGGCCGCGAAGCCCGCGGCCCGGATCTCGTCGGGTGCGAGCAGCGTGCGGCCCGCCACGGCGACCACCGGGACGTCCGCCTTACGAGCGGCCGTACATACGCCGACCGGTGCTTTGCCGTGCAAGCTCTGTTGGTCGAGCGATCCCTCACCGGTGACCACGAGGGTGGCGGTGGCGAGTAGGGCGGGAAAATCCAGCAATTCGAGCACGACCTCGATGCCGCTGCGCACCCGCCCGTCCAGCACGGCGAGCGCACCGAAACCGGTACCGCCCGCCGCGCCCGCGCCCGGAAGCCGCGCGTACTCGGGGCCGACGAGTTCGGCCCAGGTGGTGAGCGCCGATTCGAGGACGTCGAGTTCGGCCGGTCCGGCGCCCTTCTGCGGCCCGTAGACCGCACTCGCGCCGGTCGGCCCGAGCAGCGGATTGTCGACGTCGCAGGCCAGCGTGAAGGTCGCACCGGCGACATCGGGGTGCAGGCCGGAGCGGTCCAGCCGTACCGCGTGAACCAAAGACGCTCCGCCGCACGGCAATTCCCGCCCGTCGGCATCCAGGATGCGGACGCCGAGGGCCTGCAACATGCCCGCGCCGCCGTCGGTGGAGGCACTGCCGCCCAGGCCGAGCACGATCTCGGTCGCGCCGTGCTCCATGGCATGCGCCAGGACCACGCCGAGCCCATATGTGCTCGCGCCCAAGGGGTCCGGCCGTCCCCCTGGCAAGCCCGCCAGCCCGACCACGGCGGCCAGTTCGACCACAGCGGTCCTGCCGTACCGGGCATAGGCCGTCCGGCGCGGTACCCCGGTCGGCCCCGGCGCCGTCAACTCCACCCGCGTCCAACCTGCCGCGACGAACGCCTCGACCGTGCCGTCACCCCCGTCGGCGACCGGCACCTGCCGGATCTCGGCATCCGGCGCGCTCCGGTGCAATCCCGCCGCAAGGGCCGCCGCCACCTCCGGCGCGGCCAGCGACCCCTTGAACTTGTCCGGAGCGAGGATCACTCGCGCAGCGGGTGTCATCCCCACATTCTCGGACGCCACCGGATCGGCCGCACCACGACACTTCCGCCCACGAACCCTGAGGGCGCTCATCAGCGTCCAGACCGGCACCCTCATCGACGGATGCGACCCTGACCGGCCACACCGCGGCACCTGCGCGGCACGGCCGGGGGACGACACGCGTCCAGACCGGTACGCCGGACACCACCTGCGGATGCCTGCGGTGCCCTCCGGCGGACAACCCGACCCTCCACATGGCGGCGCCCGGTCGGACTGACCGGCGCGCCGCACACCGATCGCCGCCGCACTCGTCATCCGCCATCCTCGAACACTGCACGACCGGCCACACGACACATCCGCTTCGTGAACGGCCGGGGTGCGGTCACGAGCATCCGGACCCGCACTCCAGATGCCGCTGACGGGGCGGCTGGTTCCGCTGCGGCGTTCGACTTCCTCGGCTCCACGAACCCGCCGTACGGCACGCTCAGCTTGCGGGCAGCGGAGCCTGGTCGGCCCGGGTGATGTCGACCTTCCCGGTGCGCAGGTAGGTGAGCACGGCCTCGTCCACCGCCGGATTGCCGCGACCGAACGTGCCGTGGTCGCCGCCGTCCACGACGACCAGCGTGCCGCCCAGCACCGCCGCCATGGCCGGGCCGCCTTCGTATTTGGTCAGCGCGTCGTGACGGCTCTGCAACACCAGCGGCGGGGTGCGCAGCCCCGCACCGGTGATCGGCACCGGCTTGGTCACGGGTTTCCAGGAACCGCAGGCCATTCCCGAGCGCACCAGATCGGCGCGCGCGTCCATGGCGTTGCCGCCCGAGGCTATGGTGCCTGCCGCGGCGCCGAGCAGTTCCGGCCTGCCTGGCACGGCGTTCTCGTTGCAGGTGATCGCGCTGAACACGAACCGCCCGGTGGGGTCGGTCGAGGTCGCGCCCTCGATGGCCCGCAGGCGCTGCACGTTCGCCGGATCGGCCGCTGCGTCGGCCATCGCGCGGGCGAAGACCGGCCAGAAGGTGCGGGTATAGGTGGCCACGGTGGTCGCGCCGAGCAACGGCACCTGCGCGGAGACGCCGCCGCTGACCAAGGTGCGCAACAGGTTCTGCAGTTTGCCGAGCTGCTCGACGCTGCCGGTGTAGCCGTCCCTGGCGATCTCGGCCAGCGGCTCGGGCAGCGCGCCGGGCAGGTCGCCGACGCTCGCGGGCGGCGGGGTGAGGTTGGCGTACCAGCCGCCGCCCTGGGCCGCCGCCAACCGGACCCAGTTGCGATAGACCTGCAAAGCGGTGTCGCCGAGGTGGTATTCGTCGTCGTGTTCGGCGATCCAGGCGAACAAGTCGTCCAGGCGCTGTTTGCCCGCGACCTGCTGCTGGGCGAACTCCTCGGTCCACACCCAATCCGGGTTGACGTTGGAGTCCAAAACCATCCGTTCCACCCGGTCGCCGAACAGCGCCGCGTACACCGCGCCGAGATAGGTGCCGTAGGACGTGCCCAGGTAACCGATCCGCTCCAGCCCGAGCGCGGCGCGCACGGCGTCGATGTCGCGGGCGGTGTTCTCGGTGGTGATGGCGTCCAGGTAACCGGGCTGCGCCGCGTCACAGGCCTTCTTGATCTCGTCGCGATTGCCGCCGCCGAGCGAGACCTGCCGGCCTTGCTCGTTCTTCGTGCTCGCGCCGCATTCCAGCGGCGTGGCCCAGCGCAGACCGCGCGGCTGGACGGCGATCCGGTCGTAGTGCTCGGCGAGCCCGGCGGGGAATATCTCCACCCGGCGCGCCCAGTAGTCCAGCGCGTCCGCGCCGGGACCGCCGGGGTTGGCGAACAGGACACCTTCGCGCTCGCCCGTGGCGGCGATCCGGCTGACGGTCAGCTCGATCGTGGGCCCATCCGGGTCGGCGTAGTTCATCGGCACGCTGACGACGGCGCACCGCACACCCCGATCGGCGGGCACCGCACCCTCCGGACAACGGCCGAAGGCGATTCCCGGCGCGGCGTCCGCGAGGCCGGTGATGATCGATCCCCCGAGCAGGCCTGCGGCGACCACGGTGGCCGCGACCCGCGAAACCCGCGGTGTCCTCATCATTTTCGTACCTCCCCGAGCCTGCCCGCTCGCGCGCGACGACGGACCCGACCAAGAGCATTCTGCGCAGGCCCGCCGGGACAGACAAGTCGGTGGCGGGATTCCGCCCGGTCGGGCGTGTGATTTATCCGGACACCGGCGCACAGAGTAGCGTCGAGCCATGTCGACCGAGGTCAGCAACAACACCGCACTGGAACGCTTCGAGATCTACGTCGACGGTGCGATCGCCGGCTACGCCGAATACCAGGACACGGCTTCCGAGCGCGCTTTCGTGCACACCGAGATCTACTCGTCCTACGAGGGCCAGGGCTATGCGCGGCTGTTGGTCGAGACCGCGCTGAACAGCACCCGCGACGACAAGCTCGGCGCGCTGCCCATGTGCCGGACGGTCCACCACTTCATCGAGACCCGCCCCGAATACCTCACGATGGTGCCGCACTGGGCGCGCGACCGGCTGAACCTGCCGCAGTAGGCGCTCAGTAGCCCGAGACGGCGGCGTCGAGCGCCTTCTGCAGATCGGTACGCACCAACCGGGCGATGTCACCGGGCCGGGGCGGCAACTCGAGGATGGGGACCCCGAAGTGGAAGCTCGCCCCCTTGGCGTCCTCGTTCGTCGGCCGCACCGCCGGGTCCCGGCGCGGACCGTAGCTCAGTGCCATCGACACCAGCACGGGCTCGACGCCGAGCTTCATCGCCCGGAACGCGATGTGCCCGATACCGCTGCCCACCGCTTGCACGCGGGCCGGGTCCACGTCGTTGCAGGTGCCCTCGGGGAAGACCGCGATGCCGTCGCCGCGGGCCATCCGCTCCGCGCAGACGTCCATCATGCGCTGGCCCGCGGCGTTCACCGCGCGGATGCCGTGGTCCTTGCCGCGGAACACCGGGATGCCGCCCATCATGTCGATCTTGCGCCGCTGATCGGGATCGACGAACAGTTCGTCCTTGGCCAGCACGCGCACCCGGCCGATCACCCGCCGTAGCCCGCTGCGCCACGCGGCCGCGGCCACGGTGTAGGGGTCGCTCTCGGAGAGATGGTTGATCGCGATCAGCAGCGGCCTGTTCTGCCTGATCACCGAGCGGAGCGCGGCGCGCGCGCCGTCCGCGTAGGTGACGCGCGGGTGGTAGCGGCGGCCGAGAACGGCGTAGGCCCCCCATGCCTTCAGGCGGTTCTGGCGATGATCGCGGTAGTAGTCGTACACGGTGTCGCTGTTCTCGAGGCGCACCTCGGGCGGTTCCATGAGCTGGACTCTACGATGTGGCGCCGGTGGCGCGACGGGGCGTCCGCCGTCGGGCCGCCACCCGTTCGGCGAATCCGGGACACAGAAGTCGGCCACAGAAGGCGCATTGTGGGCGAACAGCTGCGATGATGTCGGAGTGGCACGCGCAGAAGACCCGGACGATCGGAAGACCCGCGGCGGGCACGGTGACCGCAGGCGACGCGAGTTCCGGCACGGCGAGCAGGTGGTTCGTGCCGGGACGCTGCTGGTGTCGTCCACCGAACTGGTCGAACCCACTTTCCGGCGCACCGTCGTCTACATCATCGAGCACAACGAGGCGGGCAGCCTCGGCGTGGTGCTCAACCGCCCGAGCGACACGGCCGTGCACGACGTGCTGCCGCGCTGGACCGACGCGGTCGCGGCGCCACGCACGCTGTTCATCGGCGGTCCGGTGAAACGGGACGCCGCGCTGTGCCTGGGCACCGTCCGGGTGGGCGCGCGCATCGAGGGCGTCCCCGGGCTGCGGCGTATCGATGGACGGGTCGTCCTCCTCGACCTGGACGCCGATCCCGAGCGGGTGGCCCCGCTCGTCGAGGGCATCCGGATCTTCGCGGGCTACGCGGGCTGGACCTTCGGGCAGCTCGAGGGCGAGTTGGAGAACGACGACTGGATCGTGGTCTCGGCCCTGCCGTCCGACCCGATCAGCACGGGCCGCGCGGACCTGTGGGCGCACGTGCTGCGCCGTCAGCCGCTCCCGCTGTCCTTGCTCGCGACACACCCGATTGAACTCGAACGCAACTGAGACCGTGTACTCCTCGAAGGGACCGAAGGAGACACGACATGAGACACGACAACTGAACCGGCGAGGCATGGGTGACGCATCGGGTGCGCCCACCGACCGGACCCGCAATTCGAGCGGAGAGGTATCCAGTTGTGCGCAAGGTACGCGGCGAGACGGGCCCGCCAGACGACCAGTCCGAATTGATGCGGGCTCTCTACCAGGAACACGCCGCCCCGCTGTGGCGGTACACGCTCGGCTTGGTTCGGGACCGCGGACGGGCAGAGGACATCGTGCAGGAAACCTTGCTGCGGGCCTGGCAACGGCCGAACGTCTTGGATCAATCCACCACGTCGGCGCGGGCGTGGCTGTTCACCGTGGCGCGCAATCTCGCCGTGGATGAGCACCGCAGCGCCCGCAGCAGGCGCGAGTTCCGCACCGACAACCCACCCGAACGGGCGACCCCCGACCACTCCGATCGTGCGCTGGACGGCTGGCTGGTCGCCGATGCCCTCGGCAAGCTCAGCGCCGACCACCGCGAGGTGATCGTGCGGGCCTACTACCGGGGACTGTCCACACATCAGATCGCCGAGGAACTCGACGTTCCGCCGGGCACGGTGAAGTCCCGGATGCACTACGGTATGCGCGCATTGCGCCTGGCCCTACAGGAGATGGGGGTGACGAATCAATGACGGACATCACCGACGACTTCAGCACGTGGGATGCCCCGTACGTGCTCGGCTCCCTCACCCGCGAAGAGCGCCTGCAGTACGAGAGCCACCTCGCCGCCTGCCCCGACTGCCGGGGCGCCGTGGCCGAACTCGCGGGCCTACCGGGCATGCTCGCCCTCGTGGAGACCGACATCGCGCTCGCGATGATCGAGCCGCCCGCGCGAACCGGCGAGTCCGCGGCGGTGCCACCTCCCCCGCCCATGCCGACACTGCCGACACTCCCACCGCCACCCCGGCTCGCCGACGCGGCCGAGCGGCGCCGCCGCCGCAGCGGGTGGACGTCGGTCGGCATCGCGGTGGCCTCCGCCGCGGCCGCGGTGGCGATCGCCGTCCCGATCGCGATCTCGGTATCCGGATCGAACGACTCGCAGGAGCCGGGCACCAGCGAGCAGGCGTTCGTCGAACGCCAGATGACTCCGCTGGAGCCGACGCCGGTCTCGGCGAGCTTCAAGCTCGTCCCGGCGGGCGACGGGACACGCGTGGTGATGTCCTGCAGCTATCCACCGGGCGAGCAGCTGCGCTACAGCGCCAATCTCGCGCTGTACGTCACCAGCATCGGCGGCCAGCAGCAGAAACTCGACGAGTGGCCCGCGGGCCCCGGCACCGAGCTGACCATCGACCGGACCATCGAGGGTGCGCCCGATCAGGTCCGCTCGGTGGAGATCCGCGCGGCGAACACCGGGAGAGTGCTGCTCACCGGCACGGTCTGATCGATCGGACGATCCCCTGCGGGGTACTGCCCCGCGGGGGATCGCGGATCGGTGGCGGCTAGATGTCCAGGTCCTCGATCTTCGGCCCCCCGGCCACGTCCGCAACCCGCCGGTAGAGCTTGTCGGGCAGCTGCCCCTTCAACTCGTCCAGGGAATCCACCACGACGAAGACGAAATCGCCCCAGTCCTGTTGCCCGACGCCGAGCAGGCGGCGCCAGCTCTTCGGGTCCCGCCAGTCCTTGAGCCAGTTCGCGCCCGCGTCGACGGGATATTCGTCCCAGTTCGAATACTGGGCGTGCATCACGTACTTGCCCTTGCGGCTGCGATACACCTGGATGTGCTCGATCCGCGTATCGTTGACCTCGTGCCACTCCCCCAGCAGAGTGCCGGAGAAGCGGACTTGGCGCACACCGTCGCGGCCGACCTTGACCACGATCTCGTCGTAGCCCTCCAGCCGACCCTCCTCGAGTTCGATGAACCGGCGCAACGCCGTGACCACCGCACCCGAGAGGTTGCCGCCGACCAACTCTTGCGCGCGCTGGAACAGCGGAAGGTCGTCATCGGCAACGTAGATCGTCTTGTTGGGCATACTCCGACTATACGTAGATGTATACGTACACGCAAGGTGTCACTCACCTTCCCATGAAGCAGCGTTGAACCGTTCGGCGGTCCGGCCCGTATCACTCCTGTACGCAGTCGATTCATCGTCAGCGGAAAGGAGCGCCGATGCGGACTCGGGTCGTGGACCATCTGGTGCGAGCGGTGTGGGCGTCGGGTGTTCGGCACATCTTCGGGGTGGACGGCGCCAACATCGAGGACCTGTACGACGCGATCTTCGACGCGCCGGAGTACGTCACGGGGGTGGTCGCCAAACACGAGTTCTCCGCGGCCACCATGGCCGACGGGTACGCCCGCAGCACGGGCGGATTCGGCGTCGTCGCGGCGACCTCCGGCGGCGGCGCGATGAACCTCGTCGCCGGCCTCGCCGAATCGTTCGCGTCGCGGGTGCCGGTACTCGCACTGGTCGGCCAGCCGCCGACCACCCTGGAAGGCAACGGCGCGTTCCAGGACACCAGCGGACGCGCCGGGACCATCGACGCGGTCCGCCTCTTCGGCGCGGTCAGCACCTATTGCGCACGGGTGGAATCGGCCGCGGATGTGCCGGACCAGCTGGACCGGGCGATGCGAGCCGCCCGGCACGGTGGTCCTGCGGTACTGCTGCTGCCCAAAGACGTGCAGCAGGCCGAGCTGGGCAACGTCGCCCCGTTTCGGCCGAGCCCGCGGACGCACCGGGCCGACCACGCCGGAATCGCTCGCGTGCGCGCCGCGCTCACCACGGCCCGGCACACCGGCAAGATCGTGATCATCGCGGGTGATCAGGTCGCGCGCGACGACGCGCGCGCCGAGTTGGCCCGCTTGGCCACAGCGCTGGAGGCCGCGGTGGGCGTCGCGCCCGACGCGAAGGACACCTTCGACAACACCGATCCCGCCTTCCGCGGTGTGGCGGGCAGCATGGGTCACCCCGAGCTGACGGCGGCCATTCGCTCCTCGGCCCTGTGCCTGCTGGTCGGCACCCGGTTGCCGGTGCCCGCCCGCGCCGGCTCGGAGACCGCGCTCGCCGAACGCGCGGTCGCGAGCATCGGCGTGGCGCCGCCGTACCTGCCCGCCATCCACGCGACCAGTACCGATCTGGCGCGAACGCTCGCCGAACTCGCCGACGAACTGGACGACGGCAGTACCGGATCCGAACGCGTGCTCGCGGCGCAACCGCTGACTTCCCTGCGCGTGCCCGCCTCCTCCGGTCCCGGTCTGCGCTACCGGGATGTGGTCGAGACGATCGACGCCGCCTTGCCCGAAGGCACCGACGTGTTCGCCGACGCGGGGAACACCGGGGCGGCCGTCGTGCACCATCTGCGGGTCCCACGGGGCGGCCGGTTCGTGGTCGCCCTCGGCATGGGCGGGATGGGTTACGCGTTCGGGGCGGGCATCGGGTCCGCGTTCGCGCGGTGCGCGCGAGCGGATGGCGTGCGGCGGACGGTGGTCATCGCCGGTGACGGCTCGTTCTACATGCACGGTATGGAGCTGCACACCGCGATCGAGCACGCGCTGCCGGTCACCTTCGTCGTGCTGAACAACAACGCGCACGCCATGTGCGTGACCAGGGAGCAGCTGTACTACCGGGGCCTCTACAGCTTCAACCGATTTCGTCCGGCCTACCTGGGCGCGGGTGTCGCCGCGATGTTCCCCGAGCTGCCCGCGTTCTCGGTGCACACCGTCGGCGATCTCGCCGCAGCGCTGCGACGCTGCCTGGAAACCGAAGGTCCCTCATTCCTTTCGATCGAATGCGACCCCGATGAGATCCCCCCGTTCCTGCCCTTCCTGACCACCGTCGAGCAATCCGGGAAGGCCCGATGACCCACACTCGCCCAACCCGTGCGGACGCCGTGCCTGCGCCCGCCGAGAGGAGCACCCCGTGACCGCGACTTCCTTGCCCGCCCTCAGCGACATCCCGGAGGAGGATCTGCCGAATGTGCTCCGCGTCGAGAAGTTCGACAAGGACGCCGCCACTCCGCTCATCATGGACATGCTGCGATCGGTGTACCCCCACGACCAGATCTACGGCGAATACTGCCCGGTGCAGGGCTATATCGCCGCACCGCCGCGAGAGGTGTACGAATACCTCGCCGACACCAGGTCACTGGAGGAGTGGACCTACAGCATGCGCGGGTTCACCGAGACCGACGAACCCGGACTGTGGCTGGCCTATGACCGGCTGGGCGCCGACACCAAGATCTTCACTCGTACCGTCGCGAACCCCGACGCCATGACCGTCGACTACCACTGCGCCTGGGACCAGTCACGGCACCTGTGGATGATCTACCTGATGCGCGTGGTCGACGCGCGAGTGGTGTTCGACAAGCCGGGTTCGGTTGTCCTGTG
This sequence comes from Nocardia gamkensis NBRC 108242, assembly GCF_001612985.1. Taxonomy (GTDB): domain Bacteria; phylum Actinomycetota; class Actinomycetes; order Mycobacteriales; family Mycobacteriaceae; genus Nocardia; species Nocardia gamkensis. The sequence continues at coordinate 125,019 of NZ_BDBM01000023.1, forward strand.
GGTGAATTGCAAGCACCCGTTCTACGACGAGAACCCCTACCCGGAGACCGCGCCGCCGAAGCGGGAGGTGTGGGTCGGCGATTTCTGGGAGCTGTTCTCGGCGGGTCATCAGCTGGAGATGGACAACCTCAAGGCCATCTGCGAGTACCGGGCCACCCACGGCCTGCCCATCAAGCCCGACTGGATGAAGTGAGACGCGTTATGCACCAGAACACCTCCGGCCTACCCCCGGTCAGCCTCGTCGACGTGTCCTCGTATCTACCCGGCGAACCGGTCGGCACCGAATACTTCACCCAGTTCGCCCGCTCGGACCGGATGGCCAAGAACGTCATGTTCCGCGCGCCAAAGGGCCGCCACCACATAGCGCGCGACGAGACCGCGGTGGACATGGTCGAGCGCGCCGTCGCACCGCTGATCGAACGCAACGGCGCCGACGCGATCGCCGAGGTCGACGTCCTGCTCACACACACCCAGCTGCCGGACAATCCGGTGCTCGGCAGCGGCCCCGAGGTGGCCCGGCGGCTCGGCATCCGTCCTTCGTACGTCTACGACCTGCACAACGGCGGGTGCGCGGCGTTCGTGCACATGATGGCGATGGCCCGCATGATCCTGCAAACCACCTCCGCGCGCACCGCGCTGATCGCGGCGAGCCAGAACTGCGCGGGACCGGTGTTCACCCAGACCGAGATCCGTAAGCTGGCCCAGGCTCCGGTGCCCGGTGACGGCTGCGGAGTGGGGCTGCTGCGCAAGGACGACAGCGCTCCGATCCTCGACATCGAATGCCGCACCTATCCCGAATTCGCGGGAGACATGGAGTTCTCCACCAACGGTGAGCGCAAGTACTGGGAGCCGGGCGAGGGACAGGGGTGCGTCAGCTTCACCGAGTCCAAGGTCACCAAGGTGTTCGCCAGGGGCAACCGGCTGGTTCCGGAAGTCGCCCTCGCGGTGTGCGGTCGGCTCGGCGTGCGCGGACGCGACGTCGACACCTTCGTCACCAATCAGCCGAACCGGCTGTTCCTGCGCAACTGGCACGACGCGCTGGAGCTTCCGGCGCAGCGGCATCCCGACACCTTCGACTCCTGCGGAAATCTGTTCGCCGCCGGTATCCCGGTGACCCTGGATGTGGAGAACCGGGCGGGACGGCTGGCCAACGGCTCGCTGGTCCTGATGGCGGGGTTCGCGCACGCGGGCGACTTCGCCGGCGCGGCCGCCGTCCGCTGGGGAGCCGCGCGATGAGCGTGCGCGTCGCCGACGGCACCCGGCCCTCCCGCAGGCACCCGGCGCCCCGGGTGCCGCCCCGTTTCGACCTCACCCTGAGCGAGAACCCGTTCCCGCCGCTGCCTTCGGTGCTGCGGGCGGTGCACATGACGCTGGCACAGGCCAACCGATACCCGGAGTTCCTGCCGCATCGGCTGCCGTCGCTGATCGCCCGGCATGTCGACGTGCGGGCGGATCAGGTGGTGGTCGGCTCGGGGGCGACGGGGGTGGCCCTACAGATCCTGCAGGCGCTGACCACACCGGGCACGGAGATCGTCTACAGCGCGCCGACTTTCGACGGGTATCCGATCATGGCCGAGATGACCGGCCTGGACGCCGTGCCGGTGCCGCTGGACGCGACGGGGAACCAGGATCTGCGGGCGATGCGCCGCGCCATCGACCGGCGCACCGCACTTGTCGTGGTGTGCCGTCCGCACAATCCCACCGGCACGGTGATCCCGGCGGACGAGCTGAAGGCGTTTCTGTCCGACGTGCCCGCCCGGGTTCCGGTGATTCTCGATGAGGCGTACGTCGAATTCCTCGGCGCGGCCGAGTACGTCGACCCGCTGGCACTGCTCGCGAAGCACCCCAACCTGCTCGTCCTGCGGACCTTCTCGAAGGCGTACGGATTGGCCGGGCTGCGAATCGGTTACGCCTTCGGCAACACCGGACTGATCGCGCGGGTGGGCAAGTTGCAACTGCCCTTCGGGCTGAGCGCGGCGGCGGTGGCCGCGGTCGCCGCCTCCTACGCCGCCGAACCCGAACTCGCCGCACGAACCCTCCGCATCACCGAGGAACGAGACGCACTCCGTGCCGCACTGGTGGCTCGCGGATTCGCGATACCGGAGAGCCGCGCCAACTTCCTGTTCGTCCCCGGTCCCGGCACCGTCACCGCCCTCCGTCGCGCGGGGATCGCCGCGAAGCCTTATCCGGACGGCAGCGCTCGGATCGCAGTCGGCGATCCCTCCGCCGATCATGCTGTTCTGGAAGCGCTTCTGCCGCACACTTCGTAACCGCCGAGACGAAAGAGGGCGGGCCGTGTCGGATCGTCCCGTCCGACACGGCCCGTACCGAGCGCGCCGTCACGCGGTGAGGGCGCGAATCGGCTCGGTGGCGGTGATGTGACGACGGCGAGACGGGAGCATCGATGTCGGGTGCGAGACGCTCCACGCCGCGCTCTTGCAGATGAACTCCTTGACTCGCGCGGCCGCCCGGCCGGTGACGGCTGAGGGCTTGGGCTGATCGTCGGGCGTGACCCACTGGACGACGGCATCGCGGCGGCCGAGGCTGATGCACTGGGCGGTGTAGCCGATCGCATTGCCGGGGATCTTTCGGCCGGTCAGACGTGCGGCGATAGCGTCGGCGGCGTGATAGGCCGAAGGGACACCCGAGGCACAGGACATGCGCAGCGGCTCGCCGTTCGCCCCGGGGGCGAGCGCGGCGTCACCGACGGCGTAGACGTCGGGGTGCGAGACCGACCGCATCGTGTCGTCGACGACGATCTGTCCCGTCGCCGACACCCGCAGGGTGGTGGCCGCGGCGATCGGGTGCACGGCGAAACCGGCTGTCCACAGCGTCATTCGGGCCGGGATCGTGCGGCCGTCGATGGTGACGGCGCCGGTCGGCTCGACGCGGGCGATGTCGGTGTGCTCGTGCACGGTGATGCCGAGCCGGTCGAACGCCTTGCGCAGATGCTGTTGGGCCTTCGCGCTCAGCCAGTCGCCGAGGCCGCCGCGAGCGACGAGGGCGACCTCGAGATCCGGTCGAGCCTCGGCGACTTCGGTGGCGGCTTCGATGCCGGTGAGGCCGGCGCCGACGACCAGCACGGTCGCACCCGCGCCCAAGCCGGCCAGACGCTCGCGCACCCGCAGCGCGGACTGCTTGCCCGCGATGTCGTGGGCGTGCTCGGCCACACCGGGCACACCGCAGTCGGCGGCGGCGCTGCCGAGGGCGTAAACGAGCGTGTCGTAGGTGATCTCACGGCGGCCATCGGCGGCATCGATGTCGACCACTTTTCGGTCGACATCGATCGCGGTCACCCGCGCGGGCACCACCCGCACGCCCGTGCCGGCGAAGACATCGGCCAGCGCGCGGGTCTTCAGCTCCTGACCTGCGGCCAGCTGGTGCATGCGGACCCGCTCGACGAACTCCGGATCGGCGTTGACGAGATCGATCTCGACATCGGCGGGATGCAGCCGCTTGGCCAGACGACCAGCGGCGTTGGCTCCGGCGTATCCCGCGCCGAGAACGACGATGCGATGCTTCATGGTCTCACTCCTGTCTGGGTGGGGTTCGCTTCCTGAACCGGATAGCGACGCGAAACCTGACAGACGTGGACTGTGATCTAGGTCACCACCCCACGAGGAGGGGGTCGGCGTGCTCGGATGCGGCCCAGTGGCGTGTGAGCCGTTCGAGCTTGTCCGGGTTGGCTTGCGTGTGGACGGCCGCGATGCCGTCTGTGGTCACCTCCAGGGTGATGACGGTGACGATCCGATCGCCGACCACGATCACCAGGCCGGGCACGCCATTGAGCACGGCGGCGAACAGGTCGGCACGACCGCCGATCATCGCCCACTTCTCCGGGGTGGGCTCGAACAAACGGCGCAGGAACCGCGCCACCCGCAGCGCGCCGGTGATCGGATGCGGCAGAGAAATCATCACGCCACCGCCGTCGCCCGCGCTGACCGCGTCGTCAGCCAACAGCCGCACCAGCGAGTCGGTGTTGCCGCTGAGCGCCGCGGCCAGGAATTCCTCGACGACCTTGCGGGCGGTGGCCTCATCGGTTTCCACCCGGGTCCGGTCGCCGGCCACGTGTTGTTTGGCGCGCCGATAGATCTGATAGCAGTTGGACTCGGTTAGATCGAGGATTTCGGCGATCTCGCTGTGCGCGTAACCGAATGCCTCGCGGAGCACATACACCACGCGCTCCTTGGCCGACAGCCGTTCCATCAGGGTGAGCATCGCGATCGACACCGATTCGCGCTGCTCGACGGTCTCGGCCGGGCCGAGCATACGGTCCCCGGCAAAGATCGGCTCGGGCAGCCACTGGCCTACATATGCCTCTCGCCGTACCCGTGCCGAAGCGAGCTGGTTGAGGCAGATATTGGTGAGCACCTTGGTCAGCCACGCCTCGGGCGTCTCGACGAACGCGCGGTCGGCGGCGTGCCAGCGCATGAACGTATCCTGCACCGCGTCCTCGGCATCGCTCGCCGAACCCAGCAGGCGATACGCGATCGCCTCCAGTCGCGGCCGGCAGTTCTCGAATAACTCGACCTCAGGCGCACCGACCGACATGGCTCGAAACTAACCGCCGCCGCCCGCTTCCGCCAGCCGCTAGACCCAGAACAGATCAGTAGCGGACATCGATGAGCCACCCAGCCGGTACAGGCGATGTCCGGGCGGGCGTCCCGGGAGGCTTGGAGTAGTCGAGCGGAAGTGATTCGATCGAGGAATGTGGCGCGCATTCGAGACCAACGCGGCGCCTGCGCACGGGACCGCCAGTCGGGTCCTTTTCCGGTTCGCCGTGGGACGACGGGCGTTCATCCTGCGCCAGACGATCATCGAACCCGGCGGCTCCAGCGGGTGGCACTATCACGACGGGACGCTGTTCGTCCTCGTGGCGCGGGGGACGCTCGATCACCCGGGGGCGGACTGCGCGCCGGTCACCTATCGCCGGTGGCGAGTCTTCCGCGAACCGAGCGGGCCGCGCTACCCGCACGTCGCCCGCAATATCGGAACCGCGCCGGTGCTGCTGTGCGTGCTCTACGTCACTCCGGTCGGCAGCCCGCTGTCGCGCAGCGTGGCGCCGCCGAAGTGAAGCGCGGTTGCCCTCAGCTCGCGGGCTGGCAAGCGTCGCGGAGTGAGCACGCGCCGCAGGAGCTGCCGCAACCGCCGGTCTCGGGGGGCGGAGCGATGGCGTCGGCGGCCTGTGCGGCGGCATTCGCGCCCGCGCCGAGGGTGAACAGCGCGACCACGGCGGTGCAGGCCGCGACCACCAGCGCGACGAAGCCGCCGGCGAACAGCGCGACGAGACCACCGGCGAACAGCAGCGCCCCGGCCGCGATCGAGGTGGGCGCGGCGACCCGGTTGGCGACGCGGAACGTCTCGCCGGTGGACAACGCGGCCTCGGTGTGCACCCCGAAGAAACGATTGCGGGGCAACCGGCCGGTCAGCCCGAGTGCGCCGGTGGTGACGGCTACGACAGCCAGCGCGAACAGGACGAGAGCGACGACGAACACCCATGCAGGCTAGCGCATCGGTGCCGCCCCGCCGATGACGGGCGGTGCGACCGGGAACACGTCGGCAAAGTCCAGGCCAGCCCGATTTTCGGTCCAGCGGAGGTGACGTTCTACCCTGATAGACGAAGTTTGTCGGGGATCGGCGACCACAAGAAGGCAGGACCGTGCAAGACACACGCGCAACCGAAAGCGATGTACCAGAGCATCGGTACAACGCGGAGCTTGCCGGCCGCATCGAACGCCGGTGGCAGCGGACGTGGGACGAACGCGGAACCTTCCACGCGCCGAACCCGGTGGGGCCGCTGGCGGGCCCGACGCCGCCGGACAAGCTGTTCGTGCAGGACATGTTCCCCTACCCCTCGGGCGCGGGGCTGCACGTCGGACATCCGCTGGGTTATATCGCCACCGATGTCTTCGCCCGCTACCACCGCATGCACGGCCGCAACGTGCTGCACGCCCTCGGCTACGACGCGTTCGGCCTGCCCGCCGAGCAGTACGCGGTGCAGACCGGCGCGCACCCGCGCGACACCACCGAGTCGAACATCGCCACGATGCAGCGCCAGCTGGACCGGCTGGGGCTCGGCCACGACCGCCGGCGCTCGTTCGCGACCACCGACCCGGAGTACTACCGCTGGACCCAGTGGATCTTCCTGCGCATCTACAACGCGTGGTACGACCAGGAGGCCGATCGCGCCCGCCCGATCGCCGAACTGGAGGCACAGTTCGCCTCCGGTGCACGGGCGGTCCCGGACGGGAAGGACTGGGCCGCGCTGAGTCCCGCGGAACGCGGCGCGCTGCTGGACTCCTACCGCTTGGTCTACCAGACGGATTCGATGGTCAACTGGTGCCCGGGTCTGGGCACCGTGCTGTCCAACGAAGAGGTCACCGCCGAAGGCCGCAGTGAGCGCGGGAACTTCCCGGTGTTCCGGAAGCGGCTGTGGCAGTGGATGATGCGCATCACCGCCTACGCCGACCGGCTGGTCGACGACCTCGACCGGCTGGACTGGCCGGAGAACGTCAAGGCCATGCAGCGCAACTGGATCGGGCGTTCGCGCGGCGCGCAGGTGAGGTTCGACGCCGACGGCGAGCAGATCGAGGTTTTCACCACCCGGCCCGACACCCTGTTCGGCGCGACGTACGTGGTGCTGGCGCCCGAACACGAGCTGGTGGACAAGCTGACCGCGGCCGCGTGGCCCGCAGACGTCGATTCCCGCTGGACCAACGGCGGCGCCGCGTCCCCGGCGGACGCCGTCGCGGCCTACCGCGAGTCGATCGCGGCCAAATCGGATCTGGAGCGTCAGGAGAACAAGGAGAAGACCGGCGTCTTCCTGGGCAACTACGCCGTCAACCCGGTGAACGGCGCACCCGTGCCGATCTTCATCGCCGACTACGTGCTCAGCGGATACGGCACCGGCGCGATCATGGCGGTACCCGGGCACGACCAGCGCGACTGGGATTTCGCCACCGCGCTCGGGTTGCCGATCAAAGAGGTCATCTCCGGCGGCGACATCACCGTCTCGGCCCACTCCGGTGAGGGCGAGCTGGTGAATTCCGGCTACCTGGACGGGCTGTCGGTCGAAGACGCCAAGGCCACGGTGATCGCCCGGCTGGAGTCCGACGGCCACGGCACCGGCACCATCCAGTACAAGTTGCGCGACTGGCTGTTCGCCCGGCAGCGCTACTGGGGCGAGCCGTTCCCGATCGTCTACGACGAGCAAGGCGCACCGCACGCGCTGCCGGAATCCATGCTGCCGGTGAGGCTGCCGGAGCTCGACGACTTCGCGCCGGTGACCTTCGACCCGGACGACGCGACGTCCGAACCGTCGCCGCCGCTTGCGAAGGCCACCGACTGGGTGCATGTCGAACTGGACCTGGGCGATGGGCCCAGGAAATACCGCCGCGACACCAACGTCATGCCGAACTGGGCGGGCAGCTCGTGGTATCAGCTGCGCTACGCCGATCCGACGAACACCGAGGCGTTCTGCGCCAAGGAGAACGAGGCGTACTGGCTGGGCCCGCGCGCCGAGGTCGGCGGGCTGAGCGATCCGGGCGGCGTGGACCTGTACGTCGGCGGCGTCGAGCACGCGGTGCTGCACCTGCTGTACGCGCGGTTCTGGCAGAAGGTGCTGTTCGACCTGGGCGATGTCAGCAGCTCGGAGCCGTACCGGCGACTGTTCAACCAGGGCTACATCCAGGCGCACGCCTACACCGACGAGCGCGGCGCGTACGTGCCCGCCGCCGAGGTGGTCGAACGCGACGGCCGGTTCTTCTGGACCGACGCCACCGGCACCGAGATCAGGGTGTTCCAGGAGTACGGCAAGATCGGCAAGTCGCTGAAGAACGCCATCTCCCCGGACGAGATGTGCGATCTGTACGGCGCCGACACCTTCCGCTTCTACGAGATGGCCATGGGTCCGCTGGACACCTCCCGGCCGTGGGCCACCAAAGACGTCGTCGGCGCGCACCGGTTCCTGCAACGGGCCTGGCGCCTGGTGGTGAACGAGGAGTCCGGCGCGCTGCGGGTCACCGACGCCGAGCCGACCGGCGAGACGCTGCGCCTGCTGCACAAGACGATCGCGGGCGTGGACGAGGATTTCGCCGCGCTGCGCGACAACACGGCGGGCGCCAAGCTGATCGAGCTGACCAACCACCTGACCAAGAGCTACCCGGACGGCGCGCCGCGCTCGGTGGTGGAGCCGCTGGTGCTGATGCTGGCGCCGCTGGCCCCGCACGTCGCCGAGGAGCTGTGGGAGCGCCTGGGCCACACCACGTCCCTGGCGCACGGCCCGTTCCCGGTCGCCGATCCCGCCCTGCTGGTCGAGGAGTCGGTGGAGTACCCGATTCAGGTGAACGGCAAGGTGCGCAGCCGGATTCAGGTGGCGGCCGACGCGGACAACGCGGCGATCGAGGCGGCCGCGCTGGCCGACGAGAAGATCGCCCAGCTGCTCGACGGCGCGGCGCCGCGCAAGCTGATCGTGGTGCCCGGACGGTTGGTGAACATCGTCGCCTGACGCTGGTCAGCGCGGCCGGGGCAGCACCTCGTCGAGGGTCGCGCTCGATGACGACGTCGACCCGCTGCCCGTAGCACTGCGGGACGGCGGGCGAGCCTGGGCCACGGCGTGCCCGAGCAGGCCCTCGACGACGAGGACGTCATCGCCGTCCTGCTGCCCGACGACCTGGTGCTGCCCCGCGGTTGCGCGGCGGCGTGCCGGATGACGATCGTCTGCGACTGGATATACGCCGGCCGCGGCTGTGCCGGAGCGCCGCCGAGGCGCCGTCGATCAGTAGGGCCGGAGCACGACCTCGGTCGGGTGCGCGTCGCGCGGAGTGTCGATGGCGGAACGCACCGTGTATGCCACCGTCTCGGGGGTGAGGAAATCCTCGGCGCGGTACTCGCGCCCCTCGCCCGCGATGATCTCTCGCTGCATGTCGGTGTCGATGCGCCCCGGGTGGATCGAGGTCACCCGCAGTTCCGGCTCCTCCTGCCGCAACGCGTCACCGAAAGCGCGCAGGCCGAACTTGCTCGCCGCGTAGGAGGCCCAGCCCGGGTTGGCGCGCAGCCCCGCACCCGAGTTGATCAGCACCACGTGCCCATTGCCCGCCCGCAGCGCGGGCAGCAGCAGCCGGGTGAGCTCGGCGACGGCGATGAGGTTGGCCTCCAACGTGTTCCGCCACTGTTCGACGGTGGACCCGGCGATCGTGCCGAGATCGGCGATGCCCGCGTTGTGCACCAATACGTCCAGGCTCCGGATCGGCGCGACCGCTTCGGCGAGGGCGGCGTAGTCGGTCAACTCGACCGGCCAGCCCTGCGCGGCGGGCAGCTCCGCCAGGATGCCGCGCAGCGAATCCGCCGATCGGGCGCCCAGCAGCAGGTCGTGCGTGGGTGCGAGTTCGCGGGCGATCGCGGCGCCCAGGCCACGGCTGGCGCCGGTGATCAACGCGGTCGGTTTCGCGGGCGCGGCGGAAGTCATGGGCCCCACCGTAACCGGCCGGGTGAAGAAGGCGTAGAAACGCGTAGCACTGGACGAACGAC
>NZ_BDBM01000024.1 GCF_001612985.1 Nocardia gamkensis NBRC 108242
GGCCGATCACGAGCCGCGCCCGACCATCGAGGGCATCGGCGCCATCGGCGCCAGCGCACTGCCCTCGGCCGCCGGACTCGGGGTGCGGGCCCGCGTGGCCAACCGGTTCCAGTCCGGCCTGATCGCGGCGTGCACCGTGAGCGCCGTCATCGGCGCGTTCGGCGTGGCCGATCCGCTGGGTTCGGCGCGCTGGCAAGGGATCACGCTGGCGGTCGTGACCGCGATCATCCTCGCGTTGCGCGGCCGCTCGTTCGCCGATCTCACCCAGGCGGCGACGATGATCGCGGGTGGGTGCCTGACCTCCGTCGCATTGGCCGTCGGGTTCGCCGTGGGCGACTCGGAGTACACCCTGCTCGCGGCGGGCGTGCTGCTCGCGTTCGCGACCGGCGTGGTCGGCTTCGGGGTGATCGGACCGCACATCGAGGTCACGCCCGTGACCAGGCGGATGATCGAGGTCTTCGAGTATCTGCTGATCGTGTCGGTGATTCCCCTGGTGTTGTGGGTGATGAACGTCTACTCGATGGCCCGGAACATATGACCGGCAGCGCCTTCCGTCCCAGAGTCGTGCGGATGGCCTGCGCCGCAATGGTTGTCGGCGCCGGAATCGGTATGCCGTGCCCGACCGCGCAGGCGATCTCGCCGCCCGCGATCGATCCCGGCGCACTCGGCGTCGCACAGGGTTTGAGCGTGCGGCCCGCGCCGCTGGAGCCGACCGAGCAGCGCGCGGTCTGCGCCGAACCACTGCTCACCGGCGCGGCGCCCAGCGAACCACCGATGGCGCAACGAGTGCTGGATCTGCCGTCTGCGTGGCAGTTCAGCCGCGGCGCCGGCCAGAAAGTGGCCGTCATCGATACCGGGGTGAATCCGCACCCGCGGCTGCGTTCGCTGCAACCGGGTGGTGATTTCGTCTCCGACAGCGACGGAACAGCCGACTGCGACGGCCACGGCACTTTGGTCGCCGGAATCATCGCCGCCCAGCCCCATCCCGGCGACGCCTTCGCGGGCGTCGCGCCCGACGCGGACCTGCTCACCATCCGGCAGCTGAGTTTGGCCTACGAGCCGAAGGACCGCGGCGGCCGGGACGATCCTCCGGGCAAGATCAGCAGCGACGGCTACGGCAGCGTGCTCACGCTGGCGGCGGCCGTCGTCCGCGCCGTCGATCTCGGCGCCACCGTCATCAACATCTCCGAAGTCGCCTGCACCGCAGCCGGATCGGACACCGCCGACGCCTCGCTCGGCGCGGCGGTGAAATACGCCTACGACCGCAATGTCGTCGTTGTCGCGGCCGCGGGCAACCTGCAACCCGACGGCGCGTGCTCGAAACAGAACGAGGGTTCCGGGTGGAGTTCGGTGACCACCGTCGCGAGTCCGGCCTGGTTCACGCCCTACGTGCTCTCGGTGGGCTCGGTGGACTCGACGGGCCAGGTGTCCGAGCTGTCGCTGCACGGCCCATGGGTGGCCGTCGCGGCGATCGGCCGCAATATCGTGTCGCTCGACAGCAAGCCCGGCGCCACCGGCCTGGTCGACGGCGTGCAGACCACCGAGGGAATCAGGGCCGTGGAGGGCACCAGCTTCGCGGCGCCCTACGTGGCCGGGCTGGCCGCGCTGGTACGGGCGCGCTTCCCGGAACTCACCGCCCAGCAGGTGATGGACCGCATCATCCGCACCGCGCACGGACCGGGCACCGGACGCGACGACCGGATCGGGCACGGCCTGATCGATCCGCTCGCCGCGCTGACCGCGCAACTGCCGGAGAAACCCGTGAGCGCGGGCGCCGACGCCGCGCGAGCCGTCGCCGCGCCGGTGATCCCGCCCGGCCCGGACCCGCGGCCACGCCGGATCGCCGTCATCGGCTCCATCCTCTGCCTGGGCTGCCTGGCCATCGGTGTCGCGGTGGCGATGCCGTTCCGCCGGTCCGGGCGGGACCTGAACGCGGAATTCGATCCGTAGCGCGAGCGGCTATATCGACCGCTGGCCGCCGACCGAACGAAGGAACCATGGCTACCGAAGGCTTTGTGCGCCGCCCACGCATCGCACCGCCCCGGGCACCCGGCGGCGAGGTGGCGCTGACCGCTCCGCCGGAGATCGCACGCGCGCTGCCGGCGCCGCTGATGATGAAGCTGATGCCGATCGTCATGGTGGTCGCGGTGGTCGGCATGATCGCGATGATGGCGATGATGGGCCGCAACCTGCTGGCCAATCCGTTCATGATGATGTTCCCGATGATGATGCTCATGTCGATGGTCGGCATGATGGCGGGCTTCCGGGGCGGCGGGCCCAAACGCGCGGTCGAGCTCAACGAGGAACGCAAGGACTACTTCCGCTACCTCGACCAGGTCCGCAAGGAGGTGCGCCGCACCGGCGGCAAGCAACTGGAGACGCTGCGGTGGAGTCATCCCGAACCGGCCGACCTGCCCTCCCTGATCGGCACCAGGCGGATGTGGGAGCGCAGGCCGAACGACCCCGACTTCGGGCACGTGCGCGTCGGCGTCGGCAGCCACCGGCTGGCCACCAAACTGGCGCGCCCGGAGACGGGCCCGCTGGAGGATCTGGAGCCGGTGTCCACCGTGGCGCTGCGCCGCTTCGTGCGCACCCACTCGGTGGTGCACCGCTTGCCGACCGCCGTGTCGCTGCGCGCGTTTCCCGCGATCAACATCAGCGGCCGCGGCGAAGACGCGCACATGCTGGTCCGCGCGATGTTGATGGAGCTGGCCGCCTTCCACGGTCCCGACCATCTCGCGATCGCGATCGTCTGCTCGGACCCGGACGGCCCGGCCTGGTCCTGGGCGAAATGGCTACCGCAACTGCAACATCCCACGCAGCGCGACGGCATGGGCTCGGCGCGGATGATGTATCACTCGCTCGGCGAGCTGGAGACGGCGCTGGCGGCCGAGTTGCTCGAGCGCGGCCGGTTCATGCGCAACCCCCAGCCGACCCAGGGGCGCCTGCACCTCGTGGTGGTCATCGATGACGGCTACGTCAGCGGCAGCGAACGGCTGGTCAGCGAATCGGGCCTGGATTCGGTGACCGTGCTGGACCTCACCGCGCCGGAGGGCGGGCTCGCGGCGCGGCGCGGACTGCAACTGGTCGCCGCCGACGGGGAGGTGGCCGCGCGCAGTGCTGCCGGAGTGGAGAAGTTCGCCACCGCCGACGAGGTGAGCACCGCCGAGGCCGAGTCCTTCGCCCGCTCGCTGGCCAGGTACCGGCTCGCGACGGCAGCGCAGATCGTCAGTCTCGGCGAGGGAACCACCACCGACCCGGGGCTGATGGCGCTGCTGAAGATCCCGGACGCCGCCCAGATCGATCCGGCGAGGGTGTGGCGTCCGCGCACCGGACGGGAGCGGTTGCGGGTGCCGATCGGCATCACTCCCGACGGCACGCCGGTGGAGATCGACATCAAGGAATCGGCCGAGAACGGCATGGGCCCGCACGGCCTGTGCATCGGCGCGACCGGCTCCGGAAAGTCCGAATTCCTTCGTACCCTCGTGCTTTCGCTGGTCACCACACATTCGCCCGACGCGCTGAACCTGGTGCTCGTCGACTTCAAGGGCGGCGCGACCTTCCTCGGCCTCGACTCGCTGCCGCACGTCGCCGCGGTGATCACCAACCTGGAAGAGGAACTGTCGCTGGTCGACCGCATGAAGGACGCGCTGGCGGGTGAGATGAACCGCCGCCAGGAGCTGCTGCGCTCGGCGGGCAACTACGCCAACGTCACCGACTACGAGAAGGCGCGCGCCGCGGGCGTGCCGCTCGACCCGCTACCCGCGCTGTTCATCGTGGTGGACGAATTCTCCGAATTGCTCTCGCAGAAGCCGGACTTCGCGGAATTGTTCGTGATGATCGGCCGGCTCGGCCGGTCACTGCACGTGCACCTGCTGCTGGCCTCGCAGCGCTTGGAGGAGAACAAGCTGCGCGGCCTGGAGTCGCACCTGTCCTACCGCATCGGCCTGCGCACGTTCTCGGCGAACGAGTCGCGGGCGGTGCTCGGCATCACCGACGCCTACCACCTGCCGAGCGTGCCCGGTTCCGGCTACCTGAAGAGCGATGCGTCGGATCCGTTGCGGTTCAACGCGAGTTACGTGTCCGGACCCTACGTCGCGCCGCAGGGAGCGGTGACCGGGGAGGACGGCAGTCCGGTCGCGGGACACCGGCCCGCGTTGTTCACCGCCGCGCCGGTGGAACTGCCCGAGCCGCTCGACACCGAGGCCGAGGCGGCGCCTGCATCGCCGTCCAACCCGCTGCTGGAGCTGCCGCCGCCACCCTCGGCCGTCGGCAGCGTGCCCGGCGCCGACGAGGGTATCCCGGACACGCTGCTCGACGTGGTCGTCAAGCGGCTCACCGGGCACGGCCGCCCGGCGCACGAGGTGTGGTTGCCGCCCCTGGACGAATCCCCGACGGTGGACATGCTGCTGCCGGACCCGGACTGGCGTTCGCCGGTCAACCGGCACGGCCAGTTGTGGATGCCGATCGGCGTCATCGACAAGCCGTACGAGCAGCGGCGTGACGTGCTCACCATCAATCTGGCGGGCGCACAGGGCAATGTCGCGGTGGTCGGCGGCCCGCAGTCGGGCAAGTCGACGACCTTGCGCACCATCATCATGGCGACCGCGGCCACGCACACCCCCGAACAGGCGCAGTTCTACTGCCTGGACTTCGGTGGCGGAAGCATGGCGGGCCTGTCCGGCGTGCCGCACGTGGGTTCGGTGGCCGGCCGCCTCGACGGTGACCGGGTGCGCCGCACCATCGCCGAACTCACCACGCTGATGCGCCAGCGCGAGGAGCGGTTCGCCGCCCTGGGCATCGAATCGATGGCCGAGTTCCGGCGGCGCAAATTCGGCGAAGGCCGGCGCGTTCCGGACGGCGCGGCCGGACCGTCCGATCCCTTGGCCGACGACAAGTTCGGCGACGTGTTCCTGGTGATCGACGGCTGGGCCGCGATCCGCGAAGAGTTCGACATGCTGGAGCCGCAGATCAACGCCATCGCGGCGCAAGGCTTGTCGTTCGGCATCCACCTGATGATCGGCGCCGCGCGCTGGGCGGAGATCCGGCCGGTGGTCAAGGACCAGATCGGCACCCGCATCGAACTGCGGCTCGGCGATCCGTCGGATTCGGAGATGGGCAGGCGCACCGCGCACCAGGTTCCGGTCGGCCGCCCCGGTCGCGGTCTGACCCCCGAGCAGCTGCACATGCTGATCGCCCTGCCGCGGCTGGACTCCGACTCCGACCCGGGCAGTATGGCCGACGGTGTCGCGCGGGCGCGGGCCGGACTCGAGCAGCAGTACCCGAGCAGCCGCGCGCCCGAGGTGCGCATGCTGCCGCTGCGCTTCGGCAGGGACGAGCTGATGGCCTCCGCGAAGGCCCAAGGTATCGAGCTGAGCCCCACCCGCGTCGTCGTCGGTCTCGGCGAGGCCGAATTGCAGCCGCTGGTCCTGGACTTCGGCGTCGAGCCGCACTTCATGGCCTTCGCCGACGTCGAATGCGGCAAGACGACGCTGCTGCGCAACATCGTGATGGGGGTGGTCGAGCAGTCGACCACCGAGCAGGCCAGGATCATCATGGTCGACTACCGCCGGACCATGCTCGGCGTGGTCGAGGGCGACCACCTGGCCGGCTACTCCACGTCCTCGCAGACCTGTGCTCCGATGATCCAGGAGGTCGCCGGGTATCTGGCCAAGCGGATTCCCGGCTCGGACATCACCCCGCAGCAACTGCGCGAACGCAGTTGGTGGAGCGGCCCCGAGATCTACATCGTGGTGGACGACTACGACATGGTGGCCACCGGCACCGGCATGAATCCGTTCGCGCCACTGCTGGAATACCTGCCGCAGGCCCGCGACATCGGCATGCACCTCGTGGTCACGCGCCGCAGCGGCGGTGTCTCCCGTGCGCTCTACGACCCGATCCTGGGCACCATGAAGAACATGTCGGTGGAGACGTTGATCATGAGCGGGTCGCGCGACGAGGGCAAGCTGATGGGGGACGTGCGGCCCAGCAAATTGCCTCCCGGCCGCGGAACCCTGGTCTCGCGCAGCAGAGGTATCGAGATGGTGCACATCGCGCACCTGCCGCCGGTCTGATCGGCGCGCCGTCGAAACCCCTCGCGCGCCGCATACCTCCGGCGCGCACCGGGCGGCCCGCGACGGACGTCCAACAGCCCACGCGCTTCGGTCAGTTGTTCTGCCGCGGTGTGCGCAGGAACGCCGAGGGCGCCGCATGCGCCACCGCCGAAACCGGCACCGGCAGTTCGTCGTCCCAGCTGTCGACCCGCCGTTCGAACAGCGCGCGAGAAGGTCCCACCGCGAGCGGCCCCGCGATGCGCACCAGGCGGAACCCGGCCGAGCGGTAGTAGTCGTGCAGGTCGGTGTTGGTGGTCCAGGCGTCCAGCCGGACCCACTCGCGTCGCTGGTGGCGGGCGAGCATTCCGGCATGGGCGAGCATCCGGTGACCGACACGATGGCCCGCGAAGCGCAGGTCCACGATCATGAAATGGACGATCACCGAGCCGTCGAGTTCCCACCGCGACCACAGACCGGCATCGGCGCGGTCGTTGACCGTGATAGTTCCCGCCGGCTCGCCCGCGATCTCGGCGATCCAGGTCTCACCGGCGTCCAGCGAGCGTCCGACGGCGCGGGCGAAGATCTCGATGGGCAGGCCGCGTCCGGCGACCGTCCACTGGTCGGAGCCGCGCGCGGTGAGCCATGCCGTGCGCTGCACGCGCAGGTGGCAGATCATGCCGAGATCTCCTATTGTCGCCTGGCGCAGCACGATCGTCATGGGCTAGGCCGAACCGGACCCGGGCGGATTGGCCAGCGTGGTCCGGATGACCGCGGTGCCTTCGGCATCGCCGAGTTCGTAGGCGAGCCGATTGCCGGTGGCCAGCGAGCGATGCCGCGTGGCCCGGGTGACCCGCTCGTGGGTGGCGCCGATACGTAGGTGGTCGAGCAGGATGGTGCCGGTGGCGACGCCGAGAACCAGGGCTTCCTCCGCACTGGCAGGTCGTGCGACGAGGGTGTCGCGGTGCGCGGTCTCGGCATGCCCTCGGTCGGCGAGGCGGCGGGTGGTGCCCTCCGGAATGTCGTGCGGGGAGTCGATCCCGGTGGCCTCGGCCAGGTCCCGGGGATAGAAGCTGACCTCCCACGACCACGGTTCGTTGTCGAGGAACTGGACAACGGTCCTGGCCAGCACCCAGGACTCCGGCGGTATACCCAGCCAAGTCGCGACTTCGGGGCTGGCCGGCTCCATCTTCGCGCTGAACTCCTTCGACGGTTCCCGGCCCGCGGCCCGCGCGATCTCCTCGAAGATGTCGTGCGGTGTCTGCGGCCGGTCGGGACGGATAGAGTCGGTGACCACGGATTCCAGAACTTCTTGGTTTCGAACGATCGTCCCGCGGGAAGTAGCTGTATAGACCAGATTCTCGGTCACCAGCACCTGGATCGCGTTGCGGGCGGTGGTTATCGAAACCTGCATTTGATCGGCAAGCTCGGAATGACTGGGCAGTCGGTCACCCGGTTTCCACTTCGCTGCGCGGATCTCCTCGCGGAGGAGGTCTGCGATCCGGTGATACGTCGGACCGTCCGCCATCATGCTCCTCGGTTGGTCATGCAGGTAACGAAGTGTACTCTTCGTGACTCCCTACGGCCGGGTAACGCTTGACAGGCGCCTTCAGAGGTTTATTGTAATGAAGTCCTGATCCGGTGTTGTGCGGCGATGACGGCGAGGCAACGTGGCAGGTTCGGATACAACGGTCGTAATGGCCATCCCCGGCACACCGAGGTGTGTCGATCCTTCGGTGCGCTCTCCGGCACCGGGATTGCTTCCCACGTCCGACCTATTGGTTCGGGCGTGTCGCGGGCACCGGGTAGTCGGTGGCCCGCTCCTGTGGTTCGCTCGTGATCTGGCAGTGCTACATGAGCGCCGCCTGGTCGGCCGCGGTGGATCGGTGGATACCGCCGTGGCGGTGATCCGCGAAATCGAGCGTCGCAGAGTCGAATTGGTGATGGCGATCGACGACTGGGTGATGCGCAGCGTGCCGCAGCATCGGCTCGGCGCCACGCTGCACACCGAAACGGTGGGCGCGGTGATCGATCGCCTCGCCGAGTCGTCGGTGCGCGCGCACCACGCGTTGATGACTCTGAACGCACACGATGAGCTGTTGCACAACGCATGGCATCATCTCGCCGAACTCGCGGACGCCTACGACGATCTGGTGCGCGACGTCATGGCGGGCAGGCGGCGTCTGCCCGAGTGGTGAGCGGCTGATCCGTTCGCCCTTCTTGCCCGCCGGGCCACGGCCCGGCGGGTGTCAGGGTTGGTAGCGGCGGTGATCGGTGGCGAAGTCGTCCGCGACGGTCGCGGCCAGCTCGACGTAGGCCCGCTTGGTCTGCTTGTGCAGCCGGTGCAGATCGATCTCCGCGCCCTCGGACATATGCGGGTCGAACGGGATGATGTGCACCGCGCGGCACCGGGACAGGAAGTACTCCCGTAGCTGCTGGATACCGACATTCGGCGATCCGGCCCGCGGGGAGTTGATCACCACCACCGCGTTGCGCACCAAGTGGTCGTGGCCGTGCAGCGACAACCAGTCCAATGTCGCTGCGGCGCTGCGCGCTCCGTCGATGGCCGGCGAGGAGATGAGCACCAGCGAGTGCGCCAGGTCCAATACGCCTGCCATGGCCGAATGCATGAGTCCGGTACCGCAGTCGGTGAGGATGATGTTGTAGAACCGCTGCAGGATCCGGGCCACCGCACGGTACTCGTCCTCGCTGAACGCCTCCGACGCGGCCGGATCGCGTTCGCTGGCCAGCACTTCCAGTCGGCTCGTCGCCTGCGAGGTATGCCTGCGCACGTCCGAATAGCGCTGGATGGACGAATCGAGGAGCAGGTCGCGCACGGTGGACCTGGTTTGCAGCGGCACCCGCTGCGACAGGGTGCCGAAGTCGGGATTGGCGTCCACCGCGATCACGCGGTCGCCCCGGATGGAGGCGAAGATGGAGCCGATACCCATTGTGGTGGTGGTCTTTCCGACACCACCCTTGAGCGAGAGCACCGCGATCCGGTAGTCGCCGCGGACGGGCTGCCTGATCCGCGCGACCAGTTCCTGGAGTCTGCGCTCCTCGGCGGACATGCCGGGGTTGATCGAGCCGCCGGACACGTGGTGCACCGCCTTGCGCCACCCCGATCCCGGCGCCTTCTTGGCCCGGCGCAGCGGCACGTTGTCGAGCGAGGGCTGCTGGAACGGCGCGCCCGGCGGCTGCGCGTGCGGCTGCGGGTAGCCCGGCGGCGTGCCCCACTGTCCGGGCTGCGGTACCGGTTGCCCAGCGGCCTGATGTTCGGGGTGATACTGCGGAGGCGCGGAATGCGGGCCTACCGGACCGGATTCGGGTGCAGGGGCCGGTGCGGCGGCATTGCCCCACTGGGCGGCGGGGGTCTGAGGTGGGAGACCCGGTACCTGACCACTCGCGAATGGCGTTGGCGGACCGGCGTATACGCCGCTCGCCGCGTGCGGGCCGCCTGCGTGGTAGGCCGTGTCCTGCTGCTGCGGAACCGGCTGCTGGTCGACGTTCGGTGCTTGTTCGACCGGTGCCTGCGCAGCCGTTGGGTCGTTGGACTCGGCGGACAGCCGGTGCCGCCCGCCACCGGCGACGGGTCGCATCGACGCCGGACCGGTTTCCGTCGCACTGGTCCAGCCCGGCGCGGAGGCGCCCGGCTCCCCTTGCGCACGAGTCGTGTGCACCCAGTCGGCCGGAGCCGGCTGCGCGTCGGTACCCGGCGCAGGGGCGGAGACAGGCGCGGCGCCGATCGCGGCGGCGCTCAGGGGTGCGGGCGAAACGGGGACCGCCCCGCCCTGTCCGGCGTGCGGGACGGTCGCGGAGGGAGCGAGGAACGGTTCCGTAGCACCGTTATCCGCGGATCCTTGATGCGATGCCGGTGAGGAATAGGCAGGCAGATGGGGTTCGTGCGTCGCGCTGTCGGTCTGTGCGGCAGTCTCGTTCGGTGCGGGCGGGAGACCGGGCCGACTCGGACGACCGGTCTGCTCCGATGCGGTGTGACCGAGCCAGGGTGGCGGGCCGTCCGTACCGCGCGTCGGCCGGTGCTCGTCGTGCGCCGGAGCCGTCGCGGGCGTGCCGGACCCGCCGCTGTGCGGCCGCTCGTGCGGCGCGGGCGGATCGGGCAGTGGTGGAAGACGGCGGGGTGTGTCCGGGGCGGATGCCTCGGTCTGCGCGGGCTGCGGCGCGGCGAGCCAGGGCGGCGGCCCGTCCGGCGTCACCGCGGTGGGCTCGGCTTGGGCGGCTTGTGGTGGCGGCGCCGGACGATCAGCCGGGAGCGCCTGGTGGGCATCGATCGGTGGCGTGGTGTCGCTCGCGCCCGGTGTGGGACCACCCGCCGATGTCGTCGGGTGCTCAACCGGCGGCGCGCTCGAGTTCGGTAAAGCAGCGGAGCTATCGCCGCCCGCCTGCTCGGCCGTGCTGTCGCCGGTGGGTGGCGGCGTCGGGTCGCCGATAGGTGGCGGCGGCGTGGGTTGCGCGCTTGTCGGTGTCGGTGGGTGTCCGTGCTGCCATGTCGCGGGGTTCGGGGCGGACGGGGGCGCGGCGGGGTATTCGCCGTGCGGCGGCGTGGGTTGCGCGCTTGTCGGTGTCGGCGAGTATCCGCTCTGCCATGTCGCGGGGTCCGGGGCGAACGGGTATCCGCCCTGGGGCGGCGGAGCGGATGGGTTGCCGCCGGTCGGAGAGGTCGGCTGGTTGCCGGTCGGCGGTATCTCCCGGGGCTCGCTACCCGGGTGCGCGGGCTCGGCCGGGGCCACCGGTGCGGCGGCCTGGCCTGGCGGCGGCGAGGTGGGCCACTGGCTCGGCCGCACCGCCGCCAGCGCGGCGTCGAGCCGAGGGTTGCCGGTGGAGGGCCATCCGCCGTTCTGCGGTCCGAGCGGAGGTCGGCCGCCACCGGTGACCTGGGCGCTCTCGCCGCGCGAGGGCGAGACGGGCTCGTCGTTCGGTGTCCGGCCGGGCTGCTCGTCGGCCGATTGCCGCGGCAGTGGCGGGAGATCCGGCCGTTCGGACTGCCGGTGCGTCTGCTGGTCGTTCGACCCGGCCGGGTTCGCGGCCCTGCTGCCCAGCGGCTGGAAACCGGGGGA
The DNA here is from genome assembly GCF_001612985.1 of Nocardia gamkensis NBRC 108242. Lineage (GTDB taxonomy): Bacteria > Actinomycetota > Actinomycetes > Mycobacteriales > Mycobacteriaceae > Nocardia > Nocardia gamkensis. The sequence continues at coordinate 11,129 of NZ_BDBM01000024.1, forward strand.
GGGCTGTGAGGGGTTACGGGTGGGCAGGCTGTGCTGCGGCGTGTTGTCGCGCTGGTGGGGCTGGGGCGGCGCCTGCCACGAGTTGTCCTGCGCCGGGGGTGTGCGGTCGTAGCCGGGGTGCTGCCAGGACTCGGGCGGGAGCTGAGCAGGCACGGGCTCGTCCGGGACCGGCGCGGGTGCGCGGCTCGCCTCGCTCTGCCGCTGTTCCTCGTCGGCGGCCCCCTCGTGCTTGTCGCGGCGCCAGCCCTTGCGGCGCTTCTCCGGGCGCGCGGCGTCCGGGCGGTCCGCCTCTGGCGCGCGGTTCTTGAAACGTCCGCGCCTGCGGCCAGGGGTTTCCTCGATGAGATCTTCGTGCGGAAGGTTCTGTACGGGCGCTTCGTAGCCGCTCTGGCCGACCTCGCTCTCCGACAGCCAGGGCGGCAGCATGGGCAGGCCGTCGTTGCTACGGCTCACGACTGCGCCTCGCTGACACTCGGCGTGCCGACGACTCGCTCGCTGCGTTCACTCACGACTTCCCTCGCTGCCGCTCGGCTCGGTCGTGGCCAGGGGCGCTCTGCCGGTGACTCGCTCGCTACGCTTACTCACGGCCTCGCCTCCCTGCCGCTCGCTTCGACCCTGACCGAGGGCGCCTCCGCCGGTGGCTCGCTCGCTGCGCCGGCTCACGCATCCCCCTCGATCTGCTCGACCCAAATACCTGGACAGCGGCCAGTTTACGCGACAACCCGCCCCCGTCGCGGCACAGCGTCCGAGGCCCGCCATGAGTGGGAAGACGGCTGCGAAACCCCAGGCGACACGGGTATACAGGGAGGCATTTTTGCCCGATCCGGAACGGATCGGTAAGCTGGAGCGGCGGTGCACCTACGCGCCGCCTGTTTGTGTGCGAGCGGTCCGCTCCGGCGGTCGATCCATCCGAGCAGACTCAGGCAAACAAACCAGGTTGAGCGTAACCGGGATCGCGGAGGACATGGCGAAGAAAGACGGGGCCATCGAGGTCGAGGGTCGAGTTGTCGAACCGCTGCCCAATGCGATGTTCCGGATCGAGCTCGAGAACGGGCACAAGGTTCTCGCGCACATCAGCGGGAAGATGCGGCAGCACTACATTCGCATCCTGCCCGAGGACCGCGTTGTCGTCGAGCTCTCGCCCTACGACCTGTCGCGCGGCCGGATCGTATACCGCTACAAGTGATCGCGCCCGGCGCGATCGGGTCGATACGAACCCGGCAGTCCCGGCGTGAGCCGGGGCCGAGTCGAAAGACTCGCTACAGAACTTCCCCAGTCGCCGACTGGGGAAAAACTGTGTTCACACCCCTGTGAACCACAACAGATTGGACGGACGTGAAGGTTCAGCCGAGCGTCAAGAAGATCTGCGAGAAGTGCAAGGTGATCCGCCGTCACGGCCGGGTCATGGTGATCTGCGACAACCTGCGCCACAAGCAGCGCCAGGGCTGAGCGGAGGCGAGGGAGACCTCGTCCCACCGCCCGAGGCTTGCCGAAGGCGCCGCTCGACGCGACACCAGCCAAGCACCGAACCGCAGTTCGGATTGGCAAGAAGAACTCCCAGCACCAGCCGCACGCTGCGGATATCAGGGTTCGCCCTGGGCGTGTGCGCCTACCACCGGTTCGGAGGCCGGTGCCCCACACAAGACGAGGGGACGGACAGGGAGCAGACCTCCGCAACGATTAAGGAAGCTGCCAGATGGCACGTCTCATGGGCGTCGACCTCCCGCGCGAGAAGCGCATGGAGATCGCACTGACCTACATTTTCGGCATTGGCCGTACCCGCTCCAAGGAGATCCTCGACGCCACCGGCGTCAGCCCGGACCTGCGTTCGAAGGATCTCAGCGACGACGATCTGACGAAGCTGCGTGACTACATCGAGGCTTCGGAGTTCAAGGTCGAGGGTGACCTGCGCCGTGAGGTGCAGGCCGATATTCGCCGCAAGATCGAGATCGGCTGCTACCAGGGCCTGCGCCACCGTCGTGGCCTGCCCGTGCGTGGCCAGCGCACCAAGACCAACGCGCGCACCCGCAAGGGCCCGAAGCGCACCGTCGCCGGCAAGAAGAAGTAGGGATAACCGATGCCTCCGAAGTCCAGGGCCTCCGGCCCCAAGAAGACCCAGAAGTCGCGTCGCCGGGAAAAGAAGAACGTCCCGCACGGCCACGCGCACATCAAGAGCACGTTCAACAACACGATCGTGTCGATCACCGACCCGAGTGGCAACGTCATCTCCTGGGCGTCGTCCGGGCATGTCGGCTTCAAGGGTTCGCGCAAGTCGACCCCGTTCGCCGCGCAGCTCGCCGCCGAGAACGCCGCCCGCAAGGCGCAGGAGAACGGCGTCAAGAAGGTCGACGTGTTCGTGAAGGGCCCCGGTTCGGGCCGCGAGACCGCGATCCGCTCGCTGCAGGCCGCAGGCCTCGAGGTGGGCACGATCTCCGATGTCACCCCGCAGCCGCACAACGGCTGCCGTCCGCCCAAGCGGCGTCGCGTCTAGCGGGAAAGGAATAGCGAACAATGGCTCGTTACACAGGCCCTATCACCCGCAAGTCGCGTCGTCTGCGCGTCGACCTCGTCGGAGGCGACCAGGCGTTCGAGCGTCGCCCCTACCCGCCCGGCCAGCACGGCCGCGCGCGGATCAAGGAGAGCGAGTACCTGCTCCAGCTGCAGGAGAAGCAGAAGGCCCGCTTCTCCTACGGCGTCATGGAGAAGCAGTTCCGCCGGTACTACGAAGAGGCCAACCGCCTCAAGGGCAAGACCGGTGACAACCTGCTGCGTCTGCTCGAGACCCGGCTGGACAACGTCGTGTACCGCGCCGGTCTGGCGCGTACCCGCCGCCAGGCTCGCCAGCTGGTCTCGCACGGCCACTTCCTGGTGAACAACAAGAAGGTCGACGTTCCCAGCTTCCAGGTCACCCAGTACGACATCATCGATGTCAAGGAGAAGTCGCTGGGCACCCTGCCGTTCCAGGTGGCGCGCGAGACCGTCGGCGACCGCCCGGTGCCGGGCTGGCTGCAGGTGATCCCGGGCCGGCTGCGGATTCTGGTCCACCAGTTGCCGGAGCGCGCCCAGATCGATGTGCCGCTGCAGGAACAGCTGATCGTCGAGTACTACTCGAAGTAATCGGCACGTGCTGCTGGTGTGTGGTCGCCCGGACACGGGCGGCCACACACAACCCCTGAGACGAGGCGTCAAATAGCGGGCGCCCAAAAAGGAGGATGATCCTAATGCTGATTTCACAGCGTCCGACGCTGACCGAAGAGGTCGTCGCCGAGAACCGCTCGAAGTTCACCATCGAGCCGCTCGAGCCGGGCTTCGGTTACACCCTCGGCAACTCGCTGCGCCGTACCCTGCTGTCCTCGATTCCGGGGGCGGCGGTCACGAGCATCCGCATCGACGGCGTCCTGCACGAGTTCACCACCGTCCCGGGCGTGAAGGAAGATGTCACCGACATCATCCTGAACCTCAAGGGCCTGGTCGTGTCCTCGGAGGAGGACGAGCCGGTCACGATGTACGTGCGCAAGCAGGGTCCGGGCACCGTCACCGCCGGTGACATCGTCCCGCCCAGCGGCGTCGTGGTGCACAACCCGGACATGCACATCGCGACCCTGAACGACAAGGGCAAGCTGGAGATCGAGCTCGTCGTCGAGCGCGGTCGCGGCTACGTCCCCGCCGTGCAGAACAAGGCCTCCGGTGCGGAAATCGGCCGGATCCCGGTGGATTCGATCTACTCGCCGGTGCTGAAGGTGACCTACAAGGTCGAGGCCACCCGCGTCGAGCAGCGCACCGACTTCGACCGGCTCATCCTGGACGTGGAGACCAAGAACTCCATCAGCGCGCGGGACGCGCTCGCCTCGGCGGGCAAGACCCTGGTCGAGCTCTTCGGCCTGGCCCGTGAGCTGAACGTCGAAGCCGAGGGCATCGAGATCGGCCCCTCGCCGGCCGAGGCGGATCACATCGCCTCGTTCGGCCTGCCGATCGAGGACCTGGACCTCACCGTCCGGTCTTACAACTGCCTCAAGCGCGAGGGTGTGCACACCGTGGGCGAGCTGGTCGCCCGCACCGAGTCGGATCTGCTGGACATTCGCAACTTCGGCCAGAAGTCCATCGACGAGGTCAAGGTCAAGCTGCACGCGCTCGGCCTCTCGCTCAAGGACAGCCCGGCGTCGTTCGATCCGTCCAGCGTGGTCGGCTACGACGCGAGCACCGGCACGTGGAGCGACAGCGGCACGTTCAGTGACACCGATGGCGGCGAGCAGGACTACGCCGAGACCGAACAGCTCTAGGCCCCCGGGGTAGGCGCCCCGGCCCGGCCTCGTACCCGTGGCGTGAGCGACGCGCCCGGAAGCGGTAGCAGAGCGTAACCACGCATGGCGCCGGGAGCGCCGCAAAAGACACACAGGAGAACACCACAATGCCCAAGCCCAAGAAGGGTGCCCGCTTCGGCGGGTCGGCGTCGCACCAGAAGGCGATCTTCGCCAATCTGGCGACGGCGCTCTTCGAGCACGGCCGGATCACCACCACCGAGGCCAAGGCCAAGGCCGTGCGCCCCTACGCGGAGAAGCTGATCACCAAGGCGAAGGGCGGCACTCTGGCCGACCGTCGCGAGGTGCTGAAGGTCATCCGCAACAAGAACGTCGTACACGAACTCTTCGCCGAGATCGGTCCGTCGTTCGAGGGACGCGAGGGTGGTTACACCCGCATCACCAAGACGCTGCCGCGTAAGGGTGACAACGCGCCGATGGCGATCATCGAGCTGGTCCGGGAGAAGACCGTGACCAACGAGGCCGATCGCGCCCGTCGCGTCGCCGCGTCGAAGAAGGCGGAGGAGGCTCCGGCCGCCGAGGTCGTCGAGGAGGAGGCCGAGGAGGCCACCGCCGAGACCGCCGAGGCTCCGGCTGCCGAGGAGGCCGCCGAGGACAAGAAGGACGCCTGACGCCTAGCGTTCGGAGTCCGCGCACGAGCCCGCCACCCGCACTGGGTCGGCGGGCTCGTTCGTTTCGACCGGAGGATCATGTGACCGTGGAGGAATCGGTGGGATCGAGTGCGGACCGGCCGCCCGAGGACGTGCCGGAAACCGGCATGTCGCGGGTCCGGCTGAGCATCGCCTACGACGGCACGGATTTCACCGGCTGGGCACGTCAGCCCGGTCTGCGCACCGTGCAGGGCGTGCTGGAGGACGCGCTGAGCAAGGTGTTCCGCGAGCCGATCCAGCTGACCGTGGCGGGGCGAACGGACGCGGGCGTGCACGCCGAGGGGCAGGTCGCGCATTTCGACACGTCCGGCGAACTGGACGCGGAGAAGCTGGTGCACCGAATGGCGCGATTCCTGCCGAAGGACGTGCGAATCACGGGGGCGCGCCCGGCCCCGCCCGAGTTCGATGCCCGGTTCTCCGCCATCCGCCGCCACTATGCCTATCGGCTGACCACCGCGCCGTACGGAGCGGAGCCGCTGCAGGCCCGCAGCGTGGTCGCTTGCCGATCCGGCGTCGATGTCGGGGCCATGCGGGAGGCTTCGCGAACACTGTTGGGGCTGCATGATTTCGCCGCGTTCTGCCGCCGCAGGGAGGGTGCGACGACGGTTCGGGAGTTGCAGCGCTTCGACTGGGTGCGCGACGGCGATCTGCTGGTCGCCTACGTCAGCGCCGACGCGTTCTGCTGGTCGATGGTGCGCAGCCTGGTCGGCGCGATGCTCGCCGTCGGCGAGGGGCGGCGCACCGTGGAATGGGTCGCCGCGCTGCTGCGGGAGACGGAGCGCTCCAGCTCGGTCACCGTCGCGCCCGCACACGGTTTGAGCCTGATCGCCGTCGACTACCCGGCCGACGGGGAACTCGCCGCCCGCAACGCGCAGACGCGGGAGATGCGGTCGGTCCCGGCCCAGCAGGCGGGTTGCTGCGGCGACTAGGAATGCGGGGCTGCCCGCACCCGTGCTCGGGTGCGGGCAGCGCGGCGCTCACTTCGACGATTGCGGGTACTGCTGCTGGGACTGCCCCTGCTGCTCGGCCTGCGCCGGCTGTCCGGAACGGCCCGTTTGCGCTTCGATCGTCCTCGGTTCCTGCGACGCGCCGGAGATCTGGATTCGCCGCGGCTTCGCGCGCTCCGCGATCGGAATCGTCACCGAGAGCACACCGTTGTTGTACGTCGCGCTGATGTTCTCGACGTCGACGTTCTCACCCAGCGACATCTGGCGCATGAAGGTGCCCGCGAAGCGTTCCGAGGCGATCCACTGGACGCCTTCCTCGCTCGGCACGGTGCGTTGGGCCCGAAGGGTGAGCGTGCCGTTGTCGACACTGACGTCGATCGAGCCGGGATCGACGCCGGGCAGGTCCGCGTTCAGGACGTAGTGATCTCCCGCCTTGAACAGATCCATCGGCATGAATCGCGGTGCGCGACCCGTTCCTGCGCTTTCACCGAGCAACTGGCGGGCGACAGTGTCGATGTCATGAAATGGATCGAATCTCAGCACAGCGATCACCTCCATCTCGTTAGTGGTGACGCCTGCCACGGCGGCGGGCGCCATAGCTGTGCAATAGCCACAGTAGCCCTCCTGAAGCGGGAGAGCATCAAGCCCGACGGATGCGCGACCGCGAGATCCGCCGGCACGGAATAGCCGCCTCCGGGCACGTGTTGGCTCGGGACATGGCATTCGACAGTCTCGGACGGTTCGGAGTGTGGCGGGCGTTCAACGGGTTCGGCCCGGAGGACGCACGGGAATTGGAGCAGCTGGGCTACGGCGCGCTGTGGCTGGGGGCCTCGCCGCCCGCGGATCTGGCAACCGTCGAACCGTTGCTGGAGGCGACCGAAACGATCACCGTGGCCACCAGCATCGTGAACATCTGGGCGTCGCCCGCGAAGGAGGCGGCCGACTCGTTCCACCGGATCGAGGCACGCTTCCCCGGCCGGTTCCTGCTCGGCATCGGTGCGGGACACCCCGAGCACACCGGCGAGTACCGCAAGCCGTACGACGCGCTGGTCGAATACCTGGACGACCTCGACGCCGCCGGTGTGCCCGCCGAACGGCGCGCGGTGGCCGCACTCGGCCCGCGGGTGCTCAAGCTGGCCGCCGAGCGGTCCGCGGGGCCGCTGCCGTACTTCGTACCCGCGGCGCACACCGCGAAGGCTCGCGAGATCGTCGGCCCGGACACGCTGCTGGCCACCGAGCACAAGGTGGTGCTGACCGACGACACCCGAGCCGCGCACGCCGTCGCCGACGAGACCGTCGGGTTCTACCTGGGCCTGACCAACTACGCGTCGAACCTGCGCCGGTTCGGCTTCACCGACGCCGACCTCTCCGTCCCGCCCGGCGATCGCGTGTTCGACGCCGTCATCGCGTACGGCACGCCGGAGCGGATCGCCGCCCGGCTGTCGGAGCACCTCGACGCCGGTGCCGACCATGTCGCGGTGCAGATCCTCGGCGACAACCACCTCCCCGCGCTGCGCACCCTCGCCCCGCTGCTGACCGCGAAAGCCTGAGCATCGGCTCGTCTCCGGCGATCGTCCTAAGGGACTGTTAGGAAGCATCGAGAGCCATTCCGCGAGCTTGTGACTGTCGCCACACTGATCTGCGACGACGTGATGAGGCGTCGGAGGAGGAGATCTTGTGACTACGACACAGCCCGTGAGTGAGCGCCGGGTGGTCGCGAACGTGCTACGCGGATCCATCGGAAACCTGGTCGAGTGGTACGACTGGTATGTCTACGCCGCATTCAGCGTGTACTTCGCGAAGACGTTCTTCCCCAAGGACGATCCGACGGCGCAGCTGTTGTCCACCGCCGCCGTGTTCGCGGTCGGCTTCCTGATGCGTCCGATCGGCGGTTGGGCACTGGGCCGGTACGCCGACCGGTTCGGCCGTCGTTCGGCGCTGACCCTGTCGGTGACCGTGATGGCGGCGGGTTCTCTGCTGATCGCGGTGACACCCGGCTACCAGACCATCGGTGTGGCCGCTCCGGCCCTGCTGCTGGTCGCCCGGCTCCTGCAAGGTCTGTCGGTCGGCGGAGAATACGCCACCAGCGCGACATATCTGTCCGAGGTGGCCTCGGCGGGCAGGCGCGGGTTCTACTCGAGTTTCCAGTACGTGACCCTGGTGGCGGGCCAGCTCGTCGCGCTCGGGGTGCAGATCGTGCTGCAACAATTCCTCGACGCCGACCGGATGAACGCCTGGGGTTGGCGGATTCCGTTTGTGATCGGCGCCGCCGGTGCGCTGATCGTGATGTGGCTGCGGCGCGGCATGGACGAGTCCGAGCAGTTCCGCGCCGAATCCGGGCAGGCGTCGCGGAAGAAGGCGACGGCCGCCGAAGCGGGGCAGTCGCGTGGTTCGCTGCGGATCCTGTTGCAATACCCCCGCGAGTGTCTGCTGGTGGTCGGGTTGACGCTGGGCGGAACGGTCGCGTTCTACACGTACACGACCTACATGCAGAAGTTCATGATCAATACCTCCGGCATCTCCAAATCGACGGTGGCGTGGATCAACTTCATCGCGCTGCTGGTCTTCGTGGTCCTGCAACCGCTCGCGGGCGCGCTGTCGGACCGGGTGGGCAGGCGCAAACTGCTGATCTTCTTCGGCGTGGCGGGCACACTGCTCACCGTGCCGATCATGACGGTGCTCGCGCACACCACCAATCCGGTCGCCGCGTGGGGCCTGATGATGGTCGCCCTGCTGATCATCACGGGATACACCTCGATCAACGCGATCGTGAAGGCGGAACTCTTCCCGACGAAGATCCGCGCGCTCGGTGTCGGGCTTCCCTATGCCCTCACCGTCGCCATCTTCGGCGGCACCGCGGAGACGATCGCGCTCGCGCTGAAGAAGGGCGGCCACGAGTCGCTGTACTTCTGGTACGTCGCCGGCTGCATCGCCATCTCGCTGCTCACCTACTACTTCATGCGGGAGACCTCGGCCTCGTCGCAGATCGACAGCGAGCCCACCGGCGCCGCGGTGGCCGAGCCGGGACGGCGGATGGCCACCGTGCGTGACTGACCGTCCGGCACACGCGCCGGTCCCCCCGCTGTGGGAGGATCGGCGCGTGCGGCTTGCGGTGGTCGAGGACGACGACGGCGTGGGAGACGCGCTGGTCGAGGCCTTGAACGCCCGCGGTTACCGCGCAGAACGCATGCGTCGCGGAGCGGATCTGCTGGTCGCGCACCGCGACTTCGACGCCGTGGTCCTCGACCTCGGACTGCCCGACGGCGACGGTCTGCAGGTGTTGCGCAGACTGCGCGAAGTGAGTTCGGTTCCGGTGCTGATCCTCACCGCGCGCAGCGACGAACGTTCGATCGTGCGCGGCCTGCGCGGCGGCGCGGACGACTATCTGGTCAAGCCGCCGCGGATCGCGGAACTCGTCGCGCGGCTGGAGACGGTCACCAGGCGGGCGGCGGCCGCGGCGCGGCAGGCGCAATCGGTGGTCGTCACCGGTGACGTGCGGGTGGATCTGGGGGCCCGCGTGGTGGAGGTCGCCGGTGCGCCGGTGCCGTTGACCCAGAAGGAGTTCGAGTTGGTCGAGGCGCTGGTGGAACGGCCGGGGGCCGCTGTGAGTCGCCAGCAGTTGATGGATCGCATCTGGGGTGACGCCTTCGTCGCGGTCTCGCGTTCCCTGGATGTGCACATGACCGGTCTGCGGGCGAAGCTCAACCGGCCCGGTCTGATCACCACCATCCGCGGATACGGGTATCGGTGGGGACAGTGAGCGCGGTCCGGCGGGCCGGAGGTATGCCATGCGGCGTCGCTTGCTCGTCGCGCTGACGTTGTTCGCGGCCATCGCGGTGCTGGCGTTCGCGGTGCCGCTGTCGCTGACCGTCGCCACCAGCCGCACCCAGCAGCTGGTGCTGGCCCGGTCCGGGGACGCCGACCGCTTCGCCACTCTGGCCGACAACGCGGTCACCGCCGGAGACAGCCGCGCGCTGGCCGACGAGGTACTGCGCTACCACGAGCTGTACGGCGAGAACGTGCTGGTGGTCGACGCCAGGGGTGCGACGACGGTGAACGCGGGCGCAGACGTGAACGATCGCGACGTCGAAGCGGCGGTGGCGGCCGCCCGTCGCAACCAGCGCCCGCACGCGGCGGACAAGCTGACACCGTGGGGTGCGCCTACCATGCTCGTCGCGCGGCCTGTCGGCACCGGTGTGCAGGTGAACGGCGCCGTGGTGATCGAGGCGTCGACGGCGCGCGCCCGCGGTGATATCGCGCGGGCCTGGGCGGTGATCGTGCTCGGCGGCGTCGTCGCGATGGCGCTGTTCGTGCTGTTGGCGGTGACGATCGGCCGCTGGGTGCTGCGGCCGCTGGCGGCGCTGTCGCAGGGTGTGGCGGAATTGACCGCGACGCTGCCCAAGCCGCGCGCGGGGACGATCGCTCCGGTGTCGATCGCGGGCCGCTACGGCGGGCCGCCCGAGATGCGCGCGCTGGTGGAGTCCTTCGACGCGATGGCTCTGGCGGTCGCCGATTCGGCGGACGCGCAGCGCCAACTGGTCGCCGACACCGCACACGCGATGCGCAACCCGCTGGCCGCCCTGACCATCCGCCTGGATTCCCTGGAGCCCGCGATCCCGGCCGGCGCGGCGAGCACCTTCCGCGGCGCGGGCGCCGAGGTCGACCGGCTCACCGCGCTGCTCGACGGCCTGCTCAGCTTGGCCGTCGCCGAGACACCCGCGGCCTTCGACATGACGCACACCGCCGAGGGCGACGACCAATGCGACGCCGTGCAGGTGGCGGCCGACCGATTCGACGCCTGGTGCTCGGCGTTCGAGGCGGCCGGCCAGCGACTGCGGGTGCCGCCCATGACCGAGCGCGCCGACGTCGCGGTCCCCGCCGACGTGCTCGCGCAGATGCTCGACGTACCGCTGAGCAATGCCACGCGCTACGCGGGGGCGGGCGCGCACGTCGATCTCGTCGTCGCGACGGAGCCGGGCTGGGTCACCGTGACCGTCCGCGACGACGGCATCGGTGTTCCCCCCGACGAGATAGACAAGCTGACCACGCGTTTCTTCCGTGGTTCGTCCGCGGGGAGCGGTGGCTCGGGGCTGGGCCTGCCGATCGCCGCGGCGTTGGCGCAGGCGCGCGGTGGCGTTCTCACCGTCGTCGCGACGCGTCCGCACGGTCTCGCGGTGAGTGTGCGATTGCCCGCGGCGGAGGCCCGGTGACCGGCCGCGAGCCGATCCGCCGGCGCGGCATCGATCGGCGCGGCTTCCTCGCGTTGGCTGTCGCCGCGGGTGTCGCAGGCTGCGCTCCGAGGGGCGGGGAAGCCACGGTGTGGCTGGCCTCGGGCGAGGTCGGCGGCTTCTATCACGCCTTCGCGGGGTTGCTCGGCCTGGCCGCCGAGAACCTCGGAGACGTGCGGATCGAGCGGGTCGCCACCTCGGGCTCGCAGGCCAATCTGGCTTTGCTGGCGCGCGGCGAGGTCGATGCCGCGCTGGCGCTCGCGGACTCGCTGCGAGACGACGCCGATCGGGTGTGTGCGCTGGGGCGGGTCTATGAGAACTACCTGCAGTTGGTCGTGCGCTCGGACAGCACGATCGGCTCGGTCGCGGATCTGCGCGGAACCCGGGTGAGCCTGGGTGCGGAAGGGTCGGGCGCGGCCCTGACCGGCGAGCGGATCCTGCGCGTCGCGGGGCTGGACCCGCATGCCGACGTGGCGATTTCGCACCGCCCCTTGGCGGAGGCGGTGGCCGCCCTGACCGCGGGCGAGGCCGATGCGCTGTTGTGGGCGGGCGGCGTCCCGACCAGGCTGCTCGCGGTGCCGAGCCGGATGCGGCTGGTGGACATGGGCGAATTGGCCGCGCCGATGCGAGAGCTGTTCGGGCCGGTGTACGACCGGGTCGCGATCCCCGCGGACGCGTATCCGGGCGGCGTCTCGGTGCACACCATCGGGGTGGCCAATCTCTTGCTCGCCGCCCCCGCCATGCCAGAGGAAGTGGCCGCATCGATCGTCGAACTGCTGGTATGGCACGCCGACGCGCTGGTGCCCACCGAAGCGGCGGGCACCCAGTTCCTCGACGGGCGCTCGCTGATCAGCACCGGCTCGATTCCGCTACATCCCGGCGCGGCCGCGGTCTACCGCCGCTGGCACGGCTAGCGACGTCAGGACCGGACCAGGCGGGCGATGGCGTCGGTGGCCTCCTTGATCTTGGCTTCGGCCTCCGGGCCACCCGCGACGGCCGCGTCGACCACGCAGTGGCTGATGTGGTCCTCCAGCAGGCCCATCGCTACCGCCTGCAGGGCTTTCGTCATCGCGGAGACCTGGGTGAGGATGTCGATGCAGTACTTCTCCTCCTCGACCATCCGCTGTAGACCGCGCGCTTGGCCCTCGATGCGCCGCAGCCGCTTGAGGTAGTCGTCCTTGGCGGTGATATAGCCGTGCCCGGCGTGCTCGGCCGCCGTGTGGTCGTGGGGGGAATCTGCCACCGATGTCTCCTCGCTGCCTGCCGGTCGCCGGAACCGGATCAATACCCCCCTAGGGTACAGTTGTCGGGCCGTCTTGTCAGGTCGGACCCGCTGACGACCACCCGGCGGCGGCCGCAACAGTCGACGAGCCGCCCCGGAAGCAGGGTAACGCGCAGCCCGCCGCGCGACGGCCGTCGCGGGACGAGACAATCGGGGTATGAGTTCGCACCCCCGGCCCGCCCTCGCCGTCATCGGCGGCAGCGGCTTCTACGATTTCTTCGACAACGAGGCGACCACCATCGAGGTCGAGACTCCCTATGGCGCCCCGAGCGCGGGGATCGCCGTCGGAGAGGTGGAGGGCAGGCCGGTGGCGTTCCTGCCGCGACACGGCAAGAACCACGAATTCGCGCCGCATACCCTGCCCTACCGGGCCAATCTGTGGGCCCTGCGCTCGCTGGGCGTGCGCCGCATCTTCGCGCCCTGCGCGGTGGGCAGCCTGCGGGCGGACTGGGGCCCCGGCACGGTCGCGGTGCCGGATCAGCTGGTCGACCGGACCTCCGGCCGTCCGCAGACCTACTTCGAGGGTGGCGGCATTCACGTGTCCTTCGCCGATCCGTACTGCGAGGAGTTGCGTGCCGCCGCCATCAAGGCCGAGTCCGACGCGCTGCACATGATGCACGCGGGCACGATGGTCGTGGTCGAGGGACCGCGCTTCTCCACCCGCGCCGAGAGCCGGTGGTTCGCCGCGCAGGGCTGGGACCTGGTGAATATGACCGGTCATCCGGAGGCGGTGCTCGCCCGCGAACTCGAAATGTGCTACGCCGCCGTCGCTCTCGTGACCGATCTGGACGCCGGTCTGGAGGAGGGCGAGGGAGTGCACGCCGTCGATGTCTTCGCCGAGTTCAAACGCAACCTCGCGCCCTTCAAAGAACTCATTCGCCGCGCGGTGGCCGGGGTGGACGGCACCGACACGTGTGACCGCTGCCGCGTCCACGCGGGAGTGTCGCTGCCGTTCGAACTGCCCTGAGTCCGATGCGGTGCTGGTCACCAGGACGCGGCCTGAGCGGGCGCCTGCGCTGGTGATGACCAGCCGTTACCGCATCGGTGACACGTTCGGCATCTCGTCGCGGACACGGAAGGACCTGGGTCTCGGGGTCACGGTGGCGCCGGGCAGGACGCTCCGAGTCCGCGTGATCCGGCATCACTCGGATGGTCGGGTGCGGTCGCTCAGCTCGGTGTCGGCGCGAACGCCTCGACGTGAGCGCTCGCCCACTGTTCGAAGGTGCGCGGCGATCGGCCGGTCACCTGCTCGACGGTCGGGTAGAGCGTCGCCTCGTCCAGCGTGCCCTCGACGAAGAAGCTGAGGAACGCGTCGACGTACTCCCTCGGCATGGTGGCGGCCAGTTCGGCCTCGGTCTCCGCGTCGACGAGTTCGTGTGCCACGAGCGGCCGGTTCAGCACTGCGGCGAGCACAGCGACCTGTTCCGCCGGTCGCAGTGCCTGCGGGCCGGTGAGCTCGAGCACCTGCCCGGAGAGTTCGTCTCGTGTGAGCGCCGCGGCCGCGACCGCCGCGATGTCGGCCGGGTCGATCGCGCCGACCCGGACTCGGGGAAACTGCACGCGGACGACGTCGCCCGCGGCGAGTTGCGGCAACCAGCGCAGCGCGTTCGACATGAACGACCGCGGGCGCAGCAAGGTCCAGCTCAGTTCGGAGGCGCGCACCGCGTCCTCGGACAGGGTCATGTAGCGGGATACGGCGTTGGCCATGTCGCGCAGCGCGGCCGAACCGCCGGAGAGCAGCGCGACCCGGCGCACCCCGGCCTTGTTCGCGCGTTCCAGCAGATCCGGCAGGTTGTCGTAGCCGGGGAGCAGGAACATTCCGTTCACGCCGTCCAGTGCGTCGGCCAGCGTCTCCGGGCGATTCAGATCGCCGGTGACGGCCTCGGCGCCCGGCGGGAGCGTCGCCTTGGCGGGGTCGCGCACCAGTGCTCGCACCTGCTCGCCCCATCCGGTGAGGGTCCGCACCAGTTCCGCGCCGACATTGCCGGTGGCGCCGGTCACCAGGATCATTTCGTCTCCGTCTTCGTCTTCCAGTTCGGCGGTGCACAGTGTTCCGCGGCCCGCATATTTCGAGCCGGGCCGCGAACGGGCCATGCTCGGCTCGATGGACTTGGCGGGGCCGACGTCGTTGCGCGAGGGATATACGCGGGATCGATCGCTCGCTGGTCCAGTTGAGTAGTCGCCTTCAGCCTGCTCAACGCTGTGCTCGTTCGGGATGTCTACAGTCGCGCGAAGGGTAGGGGTCTGACCGGCCAAAGCGTATCTGCTGTATTGGGGACCGGAAATTCGCCACTGACGGGAAGCTGGTTCGCGGCAAGTCTTCTGGGTACGTCCGTGCCGGGCGAATTGCGACTTGCGTATCGGTACTCAGTGGTGGCCCGACAACGGTGGCAAGCCCGGCTCGCGGGGTGTTCCGAGCGCGGCGGTGCCCGGCGGTCGACAGGTCCCGAGTTAGGCTCGCGCGGTGGATACTCCGTTACGGCTCGAGGTCATCGTGGCCAGTGTGCGTCCGGAGCGGTTCGCGCCGGTGGTCGCGGACTGGTTCCTGCGTACGGTGCGCGCGCATCCCGAATTCGACACCGGTGTCATCGATCTCGCGCACACACCGTTGCCGGTGGAACTCACCGAGAACGACGAGACCGTGGCCTATCGCGCGCGTCTGCGGCAGGCCGACGCTTTCGTCGTCGTCACCTCCGAGTACAACCACGGCTACCCGGCGTCGCTGAAGACGGCCTTCGACACCGCGAAGCACGAGTGGCGCGCGAAACCGATCGCTTTCGTCTCCTACGGCGGACTTTCCGGTGGGCTGCGTGCGGTAGAGCAACTACGCCAGGTCGTCGCCGAAATCCACATGGTGTCGGTGCGCGAGACGGTCAGCTTCCACCAGGCCAAGAAGTCGTTCGATGAAACGGGCGACACTCGTGACGGCGCCGCCATCGACGCGGCGGAACGAATGTTGCACCAATTGAGCTGGTGGGCAAGCACTTTGCGATCTGCCCGCGCTGTTGACCCGTATCCCGGTTGACCGCTACCAGGCTCGGCCGATGTGGTCGGCTCGTCGGAAACCGATACCAGCGCCAGGTCGGCCTGCACCGTGCCGGTGCGTAGCTGGTTGCCGATCACGCCGAGTCTGTGGATATCCGGATCGGCGTGATCGGCAGGCATGGTCTGTCCGGACACTCGTCAGAGAAAGCGCGGACGAGTCCGCAATACCACTTCATTCACATTTACGACTGAAGATCGTCGCCGGCGGATATTTTCGTTGCTCGGCGCACCTCGACCGGCGGAACGACTTCGGTGGATCACGCGCAGGTGAAACTTCCGGCGTGGATCGTTTGTCGCAATGTGAGCCGACGATTACCAGTTCGCCGACCAAACGTACTTGAATTTTTCCTTGTCCGGCTGCTGGGAATAGCAGCGACTGATCGACGGATGCTGCTTTTTGAGCTCCGAGCGCGCCGATTCGCAGTCCTTCTTGGTCGTGCAGCTGACCCCGAAACCTCCGGTGTGACAGCCGGACGGCAGCGCGTTCGCGACGCCCGGATTCAGCACAGCCGAAGCGATGCCGGCGGTCAGCAACGACGTGAAGACACAGGCCGATACCCTCATGAATTTCCCCTCCTGGAACTCCCAACCAGGACGGCCCGATCTCGAGCCGCCTTGCCAGACATTAGCTTTCCGATTTGGGAGCGTCAAACGAATGTCGCCACCGGGTGAGTCGGCGTCGAATTGTTCCGGGCACGCGGTCTACTGCGGTTGCATTGCCCGACGGCCGCGCGGCTGGCCGATATAGGTGGCTTCGCTGGGAATGGACACCAGGGTCAGGTCGACCTGCGCGGTGCCGGTGCGCAGCACCACATGGTTGCCGATCGCGCCGGGCTGGTGGATGGCCAAGTCGGGACGGCTGGCGGGCCAGCCCGTCGGATCACCCGTGACATAGATGGTGGTGACGCCCGCGTGCGGGGCGGGCGCGAGCACCCCGTCCACCACCGTGGCGGTGAATCCCGCGTCGGACTGGTGTGTTTCGGCCGCGATGGTCAGTCGCTCCGGATTGCCGATCGTGGTGACCAGGTTCTCCCATGCCCGCGCCCGATCGGTGCGGATCAGGATCCGTTCGCCGACCGCGAGCGCGCGGAACACCAACTGCTGCGCCAGATACAGCTCGCCCGCGACGTACACCGTCGAGATGCCCGCGCCGACGATGCGGACCGCCACACCGTTTCCCTCGTCGTCCGACCCGATCAGCTGGCCGCAGCCGGAGGAGGGCAGGTGCAGATCGTCGACGATGTCGATCAGGTGCTCGACCATCGGGACGGTGTCGTCCACACCGGGAACCGCGAGCGGCAGATGGGCCAGCAGCCCGTCGCGGTGGCGTCCGTTCATCGAGATCATGCCCGGCAGCTCGGACCGCTCCGGCAGCTCCCGCGCGGTCAGCCGCCATGCGGCGCCGATGCTCACCGATTCGGCCGAACTGCCGGGGCGCAGCCGCACCGCCACCGTCGTTCCGCGCGAGGGAGCCACCCACAGCTGGGCGAGCAGATCGGATGCGAGCCGCTTGGGATCCACGGCGCTGCCGATGTTCACGTTGTTGCCGATTTCGGCATAGCGCCAGCGGTGTTCGAGCGTGCGCGGGTCGTAGCCACCGGTGATCTGCAGGACCGCTTTGCGAATCTCGGGCGCCGTCAGGATGCGGGCGTTGCAGTCGGCGTCCTCGAGTGTGCGCATGATCCGCTGGGTGGCGATGGTGACCGCGCGCGAGGCGCCTTCCGCTCCGCCGCCGCGCCGGTCCGCGGCCTCCGGGCAGGCCACCGCGTCGAAACCGATCGCGAGCCACACCGTGCGGTGGGCGGTGGCGGGCAGCGGGCCGAGCAGCGATTCGTAGATCTTGCCCGCGGGTGTGCCGGAACGGCTGCGGTGCCCGTGGCTGATGATGTCGATGCCGCTGAGCAGGATGTCGTGCTGGTTCAGGCATTTCGCCAACTCGGCGAGCGGAAGCAGGTGCGAGGCGTGCACCGTGGTGCGGGCGATCCTGGTCAGCCCGCCGGGCGGGGGCAGCACCTCGACCACCGTCACCACGCGGCTGCCGTCCCAGTACAGGCCGAGCGAACGTCCGTCCGTGCCGCGGAAGTCGACGGTGTCGCCGAGCTCGTAGTCACGATGGGTGAGATAGCGCCAATACGTACCGATCCAGTCCAGCAGGGTGCGTTTGGCGACGGGAACCAGCGGGATCAACGCGACGACGACCGCCACGGCGAACGCGGGAAGGCCGGGCAGCCCGGCGAACAGCGCGACGACTCCGGTGATCAGCCCGATGATCTGCGCGATCAGCAGGTTCTGCATCGAGACGCGCCCGAGAAGCGGTCGTGGTCCCGCGCCTGCCGGTTCCGCCATCCTCGTCCCCCAAAGTACCCGATATCGGCCGGTTCGCTGTGGCCGCGCTGAACAAGAGTCCTCGGGAACTGTACTGTGTTCCGCGAACGTGAGCACTGTTCGGGGGAGGAATAATGCCTTCAAAACCCACCACGCGCTGGCAGGTGAGCGGCTACCGCTTTCTGGTCCGGCGGATGACGCCTTGGTGCGCCGGGACGTGCGAATGCTGCACGACCCCATGCGATCCCAGTCCCGCGCGTACGCGGCGGGACTGATCCTGGCGTGTGTCGTCCTGGCGGGCTGCGGCGTGCTCGCGTTGCTTCGTCCCCAGGGCAAGATCGGCGACGACAACAAGATCCTGATCGGCAAGGACTCCGGCGCCGTCTACGTGGTGATCGACGACGTGGTGCACCCGGCCCTCAACCTCGCCTCGGCCCGCCTGGCCGCGGGCGAGGCGGCCAAGCCCGCCACCGTGAAGGAGTCCGAGCTCGGCAAGAAACCCCGCGGCCAATTGATCGGCATCCCAGGCGCTCCCGGCTCGCTGCGCTTCGACAAGGAAGGCAAGGGGCGGGCCTGGACGGTGTGTGACTCGCTGAAGACCGACGGCACCGAGGACCGCAGTACCTCCGTGCTGATCGGCGACCTCGAACTCGGTGACAAAGCGTCGGAAATCGGTGCGGACAAGGCGTTGCTGGTGAAGGGCAAGGATGCGACTTACCTGATCTGGAACAAGACGCGCGCCCGTGTGGATATCAACGACCCGACTGTCGCCGGTCCGTTGGGGATTCGTGGCATGACGCCGCGCCCGATCAGTGAGGGTCTGTTGAACGCGATTCCCGAGGTCGATGCGATCGTGCCACCGAAGATCGATGATCCGGGCGGGCAGCCGTCCTACTCGCTCAACGGTCTGCGCATCGGCACGGTCGTCCAGGTGACCGGCAAGTCGAATGAGAACTCCGTCGTCCTGCATGACGGCCTGCAGCCCATCAGCGCATTCACCGCTGAGGTCATCCGCAGCTCGCAGCGCAACCCGGATCACGGCACCGCCATCGGTGACTTCGAGGCGAAGCATGCGCCGGTCTCACATGCGTTGAAGGTCGACTCCTATCCCGCGGTCGCGCCGACCATCATCGAGCCCAAAGCGCGACCGGTGAGCTGCTTGTCCTGGAAGCCCATTCCGGGATTCGCGGGCAATGCCGACGTCGCCTTGCGTGCGGAACTCGCCATCATCGACGGCAGCGACCTGCCGATGTCGAGCAGCGCCAGACTGGTTCCGCTCGCCCAGGCGGACGGCAGGGGCGACAACGTCGACTCGGTGTACTTCAAGCCTGGTTCGGGCGCGTTCGTCCAGACCACGGGCATCGAACCGGACAGCCGCCGCAAGGACAGCATGTTCTACATCGCCGACACCGGCGTCCGCTTCGGCATCAAGGACAACGACGCCGTGAAGGCGCTCGGTATGGACAAGGAATCGAGCGTGACGCCCGAACCCGCGCCCTGGCCGATTGTCGGGCTGCTCGCGAGCGGCCCCACCCTCAGCCGTGAGGGCGCTATGGTCGCCCATGACGGTGTCGCTCCGGACTCCTCACCCGCTAAGCAGCCGGTGGCCTCGGCGAAATAATTCCGTGGCCGATGTCTGACGCCTGGCTCATGGCCATGACGTAGATCACTTGTCGGACTTCTGCTCGGCGGGAACCGAACTCCTCCAACCGACATCCAACCCTTGTGACGGATCGAGTTTTGTTTCCAAGGTTCGTCGCCACGTTGCCGTGCAGCAACTGCTGAACGGTGGATCAGGAAAGGGGTTCGCATGAATAGTAAGGTTTCGGCGCTGGCATCGCTTGCTGCATCGATTGCCGTAATCGGGGGAGTCTGTGCGTTCAATGCGGGGCCTGTGTACGCGGATCCGCTTGTCAAGTACCACAGTTCGGAAGCATGTGAGAAGGAGGCGGCGAGGCGCAACGCCGATTATCGGAGGCAAAATGCGGACTCGACTGCCCCTGGCGTCACTTATTACTGTGAGCCGTGGGAGTGGGTGGAAAACAAATCGTGGGGCTTGTTTGTCAAGGCCAATTCTTACCCCTGACCGAGCCGCATGATTCCGAGCGGTTGTAGCCCCTGGGCGACAGCTACAACCGTTTCCGGCCGGTCACTCGTTCTCCCGGATGCCGAATCGGCGGCGGATCGGGAATGAGGCGAGCATGCCCAGAACCAGTAGTCCGGCGACGCCGCCGCTGCCGATCAGCGCCACGTTTCGTGCGCGATGGTCGGGCGGTGGGGGCGGCGCCGGAACTTGCAACTGCACACTGGAGGCTGCCGCGGGTCGCTTGGGTGGGAGCGTTTTCGGTACTTCGGCGGTCAGTGCGGCAATCGGATCGACAGCGCCGTAGCCGACGTAAGGGTTCCACCCTTCTGCAGGGGCGTGCGCGGTGGCCTGGATGCGTTTGATGACCTCCAGAGCGCTCAGCTCCGGGAAACGTGCTCGCACCAGTGCGGCTACACCTGATACCAACGGGGTGGCAAAGCTGGTGCCCTGAATCGGCCCCAGCTTTCCTGATTGCTGCACGCTGCCGACTTGGACCGCGGTTCCTTTGCTGTTCGGCTCATTGAACAGTGGATCCAGGGAAGTGATGTTCTCGCCGGGCGCCGCCACGCCCAGCCATGGCCCGGGCACTGTAAAGGTTGACGGCTGGCCGTTCCCGTTGATGGAGCCGACAGCGAGCACGTAGTCGTCATAACGGGCCGGGGACACGTTCAGGTCTACTTTGCCCCATGGGTCGCCGGCGGGATCGAGAGGATCGATGACCGCGTTGGAGCCCTTGCAACCGTCGGCGCTCTCGCCGCTGTTGCCGGCTGCTACCACCACGACCACGTCCTTCTCGATGGCGGCATACCGGACAGCGGCACCCAGGTCGGTGTCTTCGAAAGGCTCAGAAGTCGGCTTGCACGCGACTTCGGATACATTGATCACGCTCGCTCCCATGTCCGCCGCACGACGGATCGCCGACGCCATGGTGCGAGTGGTGCCGTACCCCTGGGGTAGCGCATCGGGCCCTTTGTCCCGATTTGCACCCTCTTTCTGGTAGAGCTTGCTGGTCTGGCGGATAGTGAGGATTCGCGCCTCCGGGGCGACTCCAGAGAAGCCCTGACCGTCGACCTCTGTCGCCGCTATCAGCCCCGCGACCAACGTCCCATGCGCATCGCAGTCCTCGGTTCCGTCACTATTGCTCACATAGTCGCCGCCCGCGATCAATCCTGGTAGGCGCGGATGACGCGCGACACCGGTGTCGATGACGGCCACGAGTTGGCCTGCGCCCTTGGAGAATCGCCAGGCGTGCTCCAGGTCGAGGGAGCGTTGTGCCTCTGGCGTCGAGGGCCCGTTGCCTCCGGAACCGGTACTGACGCATGGAGTATTCGACGCCCGCTCGGTCTTGTCCGGCGGAGCGGCCGGCTCACCCGGCGGCGGTGGCGTATTCGGGCTCACGGTGGGCTTCTCTGCCCGTGCATGCGGGATTCCGACGGGTGCGCCGAGCCCGACGGAGACGCCGAGTGCCAGCACGCATGCTGCCGTCGCTAACCGAACCGCCCGGAAACAACTGTCGTGCCGCTGTTTCGAACTCATCGGCCCGAGCTCACAGCCCGCGGACGAGGGCGTAGAGATCCGTCACCCAGAAGACCAGCGGCAGCACTGCGGCGACGAACGTGTACTCGAGCAGTTCGACGCCGCGGCGCATCGGCGGGGTGGCCGACTGGTTCGGGATGATGATGCCGAGGATCAGCGCCGCGACCAGGACCACCATCGCCGCGCCGAAGACGGCCAGCGGCTGGTGCATCGCGAAACCGGCGCCCACCAGCATGATCAGCACGATGCCCGCGCCACCGGCGATGAGCACGACGGCCTGCTCCGCGCCCGCGTAGGTGCGGCTGCGGAACATCAGCACCGCCGCGCAGACCAGTGCGAGCGCGATGCCCTGCCAGTACGGGTCGTCGGAGGCCGGGTCGGTGGCGGCGATCGCGCCGGCGGCGGTGACCAGCGTGGTCGCCGCGACCAGGCCCGCGAGGTACTTGCGGGCGTGGTCCGACTTCACCCGCAGCGCCTCCATGGTCGGCAGCGCGCGGTGATCGTCCGGGTCGTCCTCGGTGGGATCGATGGGGGTGCCCGGCGAAGGGACCGGCGGCAGCGGCAGTTTCGCCAGCAGCATGGACACCCGGGGCGCCAGGGAGAGCCCGCCGAGACCGAGCGCCGCCGCGCCCGCGCCGATCGCGCGCTCCGGATGGTCGGTGAGCAGGCCGACCAGCGCCGCGGGCACCGCGTATGTCGCGAGCGTGGCCACGCCGATGAACAACGCGAGACCGACGCCGATGACCCGCCAGGCCAGGATCGCCGTCGCCCCCGCGAGAACCGATCCGAGCAGGATGTGCGCCCAGCCGTAATCGTCCGGCACGAAGAGCATGCCCGCGCTGAACGCGGGGGGCAGTGCGCACCCGCCGAGCACCAGTGCGGTGCCGGTGTCGCCGTACATCCTGCTCAGCACCATCGCGCTCACGACGAGCAGAATCGCGACAATCAGCGCGATCGAGCCGCCCACCCCGATCGGCAGCGAGCCGGGGGACAGCAGCAGACCCAGGCAGCCGACCATCATGGTGATCGCCGCGAGCACCGAGCCGGTGATCCGCGCGATCCGCGGAGTCCAGCTGCGGTAGTGGTCGGTGTCGGCGATCGCGACGTTGTACATGATGTCGTCGAACAGCGGTGTCGGCGCGGTGTGCGAGGCGCTTTCCAGCATGAGCAGTTCGCCGTCGCGGACACCGTGCTCGCCGAGGCTGAGCGAGTTCGAGAACGGTGGATGGCCGATCCGGGCGAGCACCCATTCCGCGGGCTCGTAACGCTCGCCCTCGTTGTCGAAATCGTTGCTGCGGCTGTGCTGGGCGACCATGTCGACCACACTCGGAATCACCAGCGCGACCGGCACGTCGACCGGTATGGCCATGTCGACCTGAGTGTGCTTGGCCAGAATCGTCACCCGGGCGAGATCGGGAGCGCGGACGATCCCGCGCGAGGATTCTTCGTCGATGTGGTCAAGTCGCGCGTGCGTCAAGCTTCCCCCAACTCGGTCTTCTACCTCGTGATTCCGCGGCCCCGCAGGCCGGGGGAGAGCTTGCGAACCCACGGTCCGGGCAGCAGAATGCTGGTCGAACTGTACGACATGTCGGCTGTGACCTCTACACTGAGGCCGGATCACAGCTGGCCGAAGGGGGATTCTCGTCGATGAGCACTGTCCGCTTCCAGCGCCGTGCGCGCCGCGAGATGCCTCGAACACCCGGTGGCGAGGTCACGCTGCAGCCCCCGCCCGAAATCCCCCGGGTCACACCGGGAAACCTCGTCATGAAGCTCATGCCCGTCGTGATGGTGATCGGCATGGTCGGCATGATGGCGTTGCTGTTCACCCAGGGCGGCGGTATCGCCTCCAACCCGATGAGCATGATGTTCCCGCTCATGATGATGTTCTCGATGGTCGGCATGTTCGCCGGTCAGGGCGGAGGCAAGGGGCAGAAGGCCGCCGAGGCGAACGAGGATCGCAAGGATTACCTGCGTTACCTCGATCAGGTTCGTAAGGACGTCGACGAGACCGCCGCGCAGCAGCGGGCTTCCGTCGAATGGAGCCACCCGGAGCCGGGACTGGTCTGGATGCTCGCAGGCACCAGCCGCATGTGGGAACGACGGGCGGGGGACAAGGACTTCTGCCACGCCCGCATCGGTCTCGGCGGGCAGCGCCTTGCCACCAGGCTGGTCGCCCCCGAGACCGGCCCGGTCGAGGAACTCGAGCCGATCGCCGCCGTCTCGCTGCGCCGCTTCGTGCGCGCCCATTCGACCGTGCCCGATCTGCCGACCGCCATCGCGGTCAAGGGCTTCGCCACCATCGCGCTGGACGGCGACCGAGCGCAGGCGCGCGATATGACCCGCGCGATGCTGGTGCAGCTGTGCATGTTCCAGGCGCCGGACCAGGTGCTCGTCGCGGTCGTCTGCGGACCGGACACCGCGCCGGAGTGGGAGTGGACCAAGTGGCTCCCGCACACCCAGCATCCCGACGCGCAGGACGGCATCGGCACCCAGCGCATGTTCTACGGTTCGATCCGGGAGGCCATGGCCGGGTTGCATCCGTTGCTCGGCAATCGGGTCAGGTACTCGCGCAACCAGCCGGCCAACGCGAACATGGTGCACATCGTCTTCGTGGTGGACGGCGGTCTGCTCGAGGCCGAGGACGATCAGTTGCGCGAGTCCGGCTACGAGGGCGTCACCATCATCGACCTGTGCGGTTACGCGCCGCGCTTGGCGGTGTCGCGCGGCATCAAGATGATCGTCGAGAACGGCGAGTGCGTCGGCCGTGGCGCCACCGGCAATCAGGAGCGCTTCGCACTGATCGACCGGATCAGCCCCGAGCAGGCGCAGCAGGTGGCGCGCAGGCTCGCGCCCTACCGGGCGGCCACGCAGCGCAGCAGCGACGTCGAAACCGACGACTCCGAGGTGATCTCGACCTGGAGCCAGCTGATGGGTCTCGGCGACATCGGCGCGTTCAACCCGGAACACGCTTGGCGGCCGCGCTACGGACGGGAACGCCTGCGCGTGCCGTTCGGGGTGGGCGCCGACGGCCTTCCGGTGGAGCTGGACATCAAGGAGGCCGCCGAGAACGGCATGGGCCCGCACGGTCTGTGCATCGGCGCCACCGGTTCCGGTAAGTCGGAATTCCTGCGCACCCTCGTGCTCAGCCTGCTGGCCACGCACTCACCCGACCAGTTGAACCTGGTGCTGGTCGACTTCAAGGGCGGCGCGACGTTCCTCGGCTTGGAGGGTGTTCCGCACGTCGCCGCCGTCATCACCAACCTGGAGGAAGAGGCCGACCTCGTCGACCGCATGAAGGACGCCCTGGCCGGTGAGATGAACCGCCGCCAGGAAGTGCTGCGGGCCGCGGGCAACTTCGCCAACGTCTCCGAGTACGAGAAGGCCAGGGCCGCCGGCGCCGACCTGGATCCGCTGCCCGCGCTGTTCGTGGTGCTCGACGAGTTCTCCGAACTGCTCACCCAGCACCCGGATTTCGCGGAGCTGTTCGTCATGATCGGCCGCCTCGGCCGCTCGCTGCACGTACATCTGCTGCTCGCCTCGCAGCGCCTGGAAGAAGGCAAGCTCAAGGGTCTCGAGGCCCACCTGTCCTACCGCATCGGCCTGAAGACGTTCTCCGCCAACGAGTCCCGTCAGGTGCTCGGTGTGCCGGATGCCTACAACCTGCCGAACAACCCCGGCGGCGGCTACCTGAAGGCGGACTCCGGCGAGATCCAGCGCTTCCAGGCCTCCTATGTCTCCGGCCAGTACGTCGGCGGTGGCTCGCAGCGCGACATGATCGTGGCCACGCAGTCCGGCGAGATCGACGTCAAGGCAAGACAGTTCACCGCGATGCATGTCGACTTCCGCGCGGCGGACCGCGTGCCGCTGCCGCCCGAACCGAGCCTCGAGCAGGAGCAGGACGAGGACGGCGAGCAGCTGTCCAACCTGAACATGCTGGTCTCCCGGATCCGCGGCCACGGCCGCCCGGCGCACGAGATCTGGTTGCCGCCGCTGGACGAGGCGCCGACGCTCGACCAGCTCCTCCCGCGCTCTCTCCTCACCGGAGAGTACTCCGCGGTGTCCACGCTGCGTGCCCCGATCGGCATCGTCGACCGGCCCTACGACCAGCGCCGCGACCCGATGGTCATCGACCTGTCCGGCGCCCGCGGCAATGTCGCCATCGTCGGCGGTCCGCAGTCCGGTAAATCGACGGCGCTGCGCACCCTCATCATGGCGATGTCGTTGACGCACACCGCCGAGCAGGTGCAGTTCTACTGCCTCGACTTCGGTGGCGGCACCATGTCGAGCCTGCAAGGGTTGCCGCACGTCGGCTCGGTCGCCAGCCGATTGGACGAGGACCAGGTCCGGCGCACCATCGCGGAGATGACCACCATCGTCCGGCAGCGCGAGGCGCGCTTCCGGCAACTCGGCATCGAATCGATGACGGACTTCCGCAGACTGCGCGCGATGGACCCGGCCAGCAGTCCGGGCGCCGCAGGCGCGCACGAGGATCCGTTCGGCGACGTGTTCCTGGTGATCGACGGCTTCAGCTCGATCCGCCAGGACTTCGAGATGCTCGAGCAGACCATCATGAACCTCGCCGTGCAGGGTCTGTCCTACGGCGTGCACGTGGTCATCGCGCTGAACCGCTGGGCGGAGGCGCGGCCCGCGCTGAAGGACCAGATCGGCACCAGGATCGAGCTGCGCCTCGGTGATCCGATGGACTCCGATCTGGGTCGCAAGTTCGCCTCGCTGGTCCCGCAAGGGCGGCCGGGCCGCGGTATGACCCCCGAGTGCCTGCACATGCTGACCGGCCTGCCCCGCATCGACGGCACCCCAGATCCGACCAACCTCACCCAGGCCGTCGCGGACGCGGTCGCCACCATCGCCAGGCTGACACCGGGCCGTCATGCCCCGCAGGTGCGCATGCTGCCCGAACAGCTTCCGCGCGAACAACTGCTGTACCTGGCCGGCGATTGGCCCTCGCAGGTCGACCCGAACACGAAGTGCCTGCGGATCCCGTTCGGTATCAACGAATCCGAGCTTGCACCGGTGTACATCGACTTCGCGGAGAGCCCGCACTTCATCATCATCGGTGACACCGAATCGGGGAAGACGACGCTGTTGCGCTCGCTGATCGAGGGCATCGCCGCGTCCAACACCCCCGACAAGGCCCGCTTCATTCTCGGCGACTACCGGCGCAGCATGCTCGGGCTCGTCCCGGAGGGGTACCTCGCGGGCTATGGTTCCACGGCGCCGCAGTTCACCCAGAACATGAACGACCTGGCCGCCTACGTCAGCAAGCGCACTCCCGGCTCGGATGTCACTCCGCAGCAGTTGCGGGATCGCTCGTGGTGGAGCGGGCCGGAACTGTACGTCATCATCGACGATTACGACTTGGTCGCCACCTCCGCGGGCAATCCGGTCCAGGCGCTGCTCGAGCACTTGCCCCACGCCAGGGACCTCGGCTTCCACGTGATCATCGCCCGGCGTTCGGGTGGAGCGAGCAGGGCGATGTTCGAGGCGACGCTGGCCAGGATGCGAGACCTGGGCTCGGCGGGCCTGATCCTCAGCTGCAGCAAGGACGAAGGCGTCCTGATGGGCACCAAGCGGCCGAGCCCGATGCCGCCGGGCCGAGGCACCTATGTCACCCGGAATATGGAGGGCCTGGTGCAGACGGCGTGGATGCCGTCGCCCTGATGTCCGAGGTCGAGCTCGTCGTCACGGAAGCGCGTATCTGGGCGCGCGGCGCCGACACGCACTGGGACATGCCGCCCTCGGTTGTTCTGGGCAGCAACGATTTCGACCTCGTGGTGGGGCAGCCACTTACGCCGCCCACCCAGGTCGGTTCGGTGATCCAGTTCGTGCCCGCCGACGCCATCGCCCTGCCGCCACGCACGCCTTCGGTGGTGGACGCGATGGGCGCTGTCTTCGCGGGTCTGCTCGAGAATCTGCGTGTCGCGGCCCCGTGTGCCCGGATGACATTGATCTGCCCCACCGATTGGGGCGCCGGCCGTCGCGGCGTGCTCGACCAGGCGGCGCGCCGCTACGCCACGGACGTCGTATTCGAGGACATCGCGGTGCGTTCGGTCGCCTCCGACGAGGGCACCAGCCATAGCAGGCGAACCCTGGTACTGGAGTTCGGAATGCTGGCCACCACGGCCTCAGCGGTCATCCGCAGCCATCGCGGCGTGCATCTCGAATCCTGTGAATACGAGCCGACCCTCGCGTTGGCCGAAATCACGGCGGAGTCAGCGGGGTACGCCGGTTTGTGCAGCCTGATCGCTCGGTTGCTGGACAGCGGTCCGATCGATCTCGTGCAGGTGGTCGCTATCGCGGATCCCTCGAAACTCGACCTGCTCCGTGCCGCGATCGATCAGACCGCGGGCGCCGACGTCGAGCTGCGTACCGTCGCCGGTGCCGATCTCGTCCAGGGCCGCCGGGCCGAGCCGAACGACCGGCGCGAAGCGTCGACCGCCCCGACCGAGTGGATGCAATCGCTCCGGGAACGCGCCGCTGCCCAGCAGCCCCGACGCGACACAGCGCGTTCGGCGGTCGTCGCCGTCGCGGCCTTGGCGGTCGTCGCTCTGATCGTCGCCGGTGCGGTCATCTTGTCCGGTCGCCGAGGTGAAGAGACGGCAGCGGCGCCGGGCACGGGAGCGGCATCGCCGATCGCCGCGCCGCCGCCGATCGGCCCGCCTGATGAGGCGCCACCGGAAGCATTCGGCCGCCTGCGATTCCGAGTTCCGCCCGGCTGGCGCGTCACCCAATCGCCCGATACCGGACGTGCTCGTCTCGATTTGGTGCCCGAAGCCGGTGCTCGGCAGCGAATCACGGTGATGCAGGCACCGCTGACGGCGTCGTCCAGTTATGCGCAGGTCGCGGCGAAGCTGGAGACACAGATGGCGCAGCGGCCGCCGGGGGTACTGACCGACTTGCAGCGGGACGTCATGTTCGGTGGCCGTTCCGGCTTGGCCTACCTGGAACATCCGGGGGACGGATCAACCGTTCACTGGCATGTTCTGCTGGAGTTCGGGATTCAGATCAGCATCGGCTGCCAGTACGCGGGAGACGAGTGGGGGCAATTGGAGGCCCCGTGCTCGCATTTCGGAGACACCGTCCGCGTCGTCCCGTGACCCTGCGCGGCCGTGCCGTGCTTGATCGAACGTTGCGCTGTCAGAACGATTCGAGCCCCCGGTACCGAAGTACCGGGGGCTCGAATCAGCCGAGACGGGATCTCAGAAGAGGCCCGCCAGCGCGGTGTCGGTGCCCTGCAGGTCGGAGTTTCCGCTGCTGACCATCTTGCCCGCGCTTTCCAGCGTGGTGTTGAGCTGCGTGACCTGTGTGTTCCACTGGGCCTGCAGCGAGGCGAACGCGTCGTTCGCGTCACCCTTCCAGTAGTTCGTCACGAAGTCGGTGACCTGCTTGTGGAAATCCTCGAGCATGGTCATGACGCTGCGCGCCTCGGCCACGATGGCCTGGGCGCCCGCCTCGACCTCGCCGAAGTTGGAGGCAATCCGACCGGGATCGTTCGCTACCATGTGGAGCTCCTTGTTGTCTGTGGTACGGCTATCGGATCAGGGAAGGTCCAGGCTGGAGGCCTGCGCGGCCACCTGCTGGGCGAACTGCTGGTCCTGATCGGCGAACTTCCGTCCAGCGTGGGCGAGCTTGTCCGACGTCTGATCCAGCTGGTCGTTCAGCTTCCGCGCCTGGGCGAAGTAGCTGTCCATGAAGGTGTCGAACGCCTGACGCGCCGCACCGCTCCAGGTGGCGGTGGTCTGATCCGACTTGCTGTTCAGTGCGGTGATCGCGGTCTGCAGATCCTGGTGCCGCTGCCGGCAGTTGTCCACAAACTTCGAGATCGCCTCTTCACTCGCTTCGAGCTGTCCTGCCATTTCGGCTCCTTTCGGTTCCCGTCTCGGCCAACGGCGGAAGCCTCAGTTGGCCTGTACATCTGGTTGGACGCGGTGTGGCTCTGATCGGTTCCATCCGACTTGAAATAGTTCGGCATCGCCCCACGGGATCAGGGCCCTGCGCCCGTCGGCCCGGATCTTCCGTGATTTCGGCGGCCGCGTACGGGCCTGCTCGGAAGACCACGACGCAATCCGGGTCCGCATGACTTGTAACGCCAGCGCTCGGCTCCCCTCCTTCCCCCTGCTCGCTGCTGTAATGATCGGCGAGTGGGCTGGCTGCGGTACACCTTACCGAACGCCTAAGTTCGCCGCTACCAGCAGAATGGCGAAAACCAGTGGTCCCGGAATTCGAAAAGCCAACCAAGCCTTCGCTTCAGCGAAGGTGGCCGAATCACTTCACGCGATTGCGCAGCACCGGTACCAGACGGTCGAGCAGGGTCTGTTCGGACGATTCGCTCCAATTGCGGACCGCGGCGACGGCCGCGGGATCGTCCAGCGGAATCACCGTGGCGCGCGTGCCCGCCACTTGGTAGGGCAGACCGAGTAGTCCACCGCCACCGGCCTTTTCGTCGCTGCGCACGGCCAGCACGTAGCCGTCCGCCGCGGCCTCCAGCCTGGTGGAGCCGGTCAGTTCCCGAGGCGATGCCTCGTCGCCCTGACGTGCGTAGTCGAGGTTGTAGACGAATCCGAGATCCTCCAGGAATTTCGTCTGCGGGGTGCCACCCAGGAAGATCGAGACCTGCGAGCCACGTGGCACGTCCACCATCGTGATCGTCTTGCCCCGGAACACCGGATTGTCCGCCCGCGCCCGGTCCAGCGGCGCCAGGGCGGCCGTGCTGCTCGGCGTGGCGGACGCGGACGCGGGGCCGGACTCGTCCCGGTTCAGCGCCCAGATGCCGATTCCCGCGGCGAGGGCGACGGTCACGATGCCGGCGGCCGCGGCGAGCCGCCAGTTCTTGCGCGGGGGCGCGGCGGTCACCCGACCGGAGACGGCGACTCGGGGATCGGTCCCCGGCCGTGGATCGAAGACCTGGACCGGATAAGTGGGGGAAGTGTTGGTGGCGACGGGGTTGTAGCCGGGAGTGAGAGCGCTCGCGGCGGCGTCGGTGAATTCGCGGCAGCTGTGGAATCGTTCGGCAGGGTTCTTCGCCAAGGCTCGGGCGAAGACGTGGTCGATGGCCTGCGGAAGGCCGGGATTGACCGCGGTGGCCAGCGGCGGGGGCTCGTGGAGATGGCCCATCATCACCAGTGCGGGTTGTGTGCCCGGGTAGGGGTTACGTCCGGTGAGCAGTTTGAAGAACGAGCACGCGAGGCTGTAGACATCGGCGCGGTGGTCGAGCGGGCTGCCGGTGAGCTGCTCGGGCGGGGCGTAGGCGATGGTGGCGACGAAACTGCCGGTCTGGGTGAGTTCGGTGGTGTCGTCATTGGATTTGGCGACGCCGAAATCCGTGAGCAGGACGCGTTCTTCTTCACCGTCGGCGGGGGAGGAAAGCAGGAAATTCGCCGGTTTGACATCACGGTGCAGCAGGCCTTTGCGGTGGGCGTAATCGAGCCCTCTACCGACCTCGGTCGTAATACGCAGGGCGCGCAGCGGATTCATCGCGTGCGGATCACGGGCCAGTTCGGCGGCGGCATCCGTGCCGTCGACGTATTGCATGGCGATCCACAACTGGCCGTGTTCCTCACCGCGGTTGTAGACCGAGACGATGTTCGGATGGTCGAGCCCGGCGGCGAGATTGGCTTCGCGTTCGAAACGGGTGCGGAACTCGTAGTCGCGGCTGAGTTCGCCACCGAGCACCTTCAGTGCGTCGGTTCTGGGCAGGCTGGGATGTTTGGCCAGATACACCGTGCCCATGCCGCCCGCGCCGAGAACCCGCAGGATGCGGTACCCGCCGACGATGGTCCCGGGGCTCATCGGCATCTTCACGATCTCCTGACTCCACGCGGGCCGCTGGCGTTCGCCCCGCAGCATACTCGACCCGATGTACGACCAAAATGCGGCATTATCGGCTGTTCGCAAAAACGGAATATTGTGCGGCAGCGCGCTGCTGAGCGTCCAGCAGCTGATTCGCCGCGACGAATCCGACGTATTCTTTGTACGCGACGACGCAGGTGAATCGCCGGTCGTCGAATAGTCCGGACCGGTTCTCCACACATGCCGAATCGGGCAGATGCGGTGGCGGATCGACCGGACGGGCAACCACCGTGGGCGTGATACGTTCCATGACAACCCGCCGCGCCGTCTCCGCATCGGCGGTGCGGATCACCAATGTGTCGCCGTTGGCCGCGAATTTCTCGGCGCCCATCGCTGTGAAACGTTGTTTCGCGTAATCGAGGTCTCCGGTGTATTGCATGATTCCGCGCAGACCGAACAGCGCGTTCGAATCGTCGTAGCTCGGAGACTGGACCTTGGACGGATTCAGGGTGCGGCTCAGCAGATGGTCGGGGTCCCAGGGCAACCGCAGCATCTCTTCTTCGGTCAGCGGAGGGAGCTGGTCGAGCAGGGGCAGCTGAACGTCGTACGCCTTCTCCGCCAGCGCGACGAGGGCGGCGCGGTCGGGAGCGTTCGCCGAAAGGAGGAACGCCACTACGTAGGAGCCGTGCGCGAGGATCGTGCGCAGGAAAGGCGAGCCGGGACGCCAGTGCGCTCGCGCCTGTGGCTGCCGCGGCAGTGTGACCGGCTCGTTCTGCTCGCGGTAGGAGCCGAAATCGGCGTCGTAGAACTCGGTCGCGGCCTGCCGGGCGCGCTCCGGGTCGGGGAACTGCATGACGATCGTGCCGACCGTCGTGGAATTGGGCCGGGGCTTGGTCGGCCATCCCGACGCGATCAGGCTGATGTCCTGATCCGAGCCGTTGGTGTGGAACCCGAACATCATCCGGTTGCGTTCCGCGATCGGCCGCAGGTCTGCCGGGTTGCCGAGTTCGCCGGGCAGCGTCCCTTTGCTGATGCTGGAGGGCGTCCAGCTGTACTTCATCCTGGGGTCGATGTCGTAGGCCGACGCGACGTGGTCGGCCAGCCGCATCGCGGCAACCTTGTTCATGTCGATGAACAGCGGCTGGTAGTCGTCGTCGTGCGCGTTCGGCGGCTCGGTGGGGTAGTTGCCGGTGTCGAGATCGCGAATGTCGATCTCACCCGGCTGCGCGGCCCCCGTCATCGTCGAACCACAGCCGGTGAGGATCGCGGCGGTCACCGCGCACGCGAGCACGGCGACGGCGGTGCGGAATTTCGTCATGCGGCATTCACCAACAATGCGTACTGGGCGGAGATGCGCTGTTGCGCGTCGAGCAGCTGATGCGACCACGCGAACGCCGTGTAGCGGTCGTAGGCCACCGAGCAGTAGAACCGGACGACCACCGTCTTGTTGCCGATGTATTCCTTGCAATGCGCGGCGGGCAGGCCTTTCGGCGACTCGGCGGCGCGGAATTTCTTCGACAGCCCGCCGCGCTGCTCGCGCAACTGCACGGCGGCGTCGGCGTCGCGCGTGCGGAACAGATCGGTCCCGTCGGTGGCGTACCGATCGACCCCCGCGGCTTCGATGATCCTGCGGTCCTCGGCCGAATCGGTGGTGAAGTGCAGGGCGCCCGCGCCGGTGTACGCGCCCGGTGGGTCGATCCAGGAGTCTTCCCGGGGTCGCGGCAGAGCCCGGTTGAGCATGCCGTCCATATCGATCGGCGCTGTCATCAGCTGATCGACGGGGGTCGGAGTGAACCGGCCGATCGCCGGGACGACGGTGTCGAGGCTCTTCTCGACCAGGCTGAGCAGCGGCGGGAGGTCCACCTTCTCCAGGAAGATCTTCACGTAGTCGAAGACCCAGGTGTAGACGACGAATTTGCCGGTGGCGAACCACGACCCGATCGACTGTTCCTGCGGCTGCCAGTGGGCGTGCGCGGCGGGGTACTTCGGGATCTGCACCGGCGTGTTCCGGTTGTTCGCCTCGAAGTCGACGCGTTCCAGAGCCGCTGCCGCGGCGGCCGCCTTCTGCTCGTCGGGGAAGATCAGCACGGCGTTGACCAGGTCGGTGCCGCGGTTGTCCGGCGCGCTGCCCGCGCTGCTGAGGAACCCAGCGACGAAATCCGGTGCGGCCTCCGCGAAGCGGGAGACTTGCATGATGCGGCCGAGCGAACCCTTCGGATCGATGAATACCTTGGCGATGGACGGATTCGCGGAAACGAACGCCGGGTCGATATCCGACGACAGCGGGACGAAGTTCGCCAGCCGCTCCGCCTCGATCATGCGCGCCTGCTCGGGATTCTTCGCCGTAGCGAGCGCACGTGGCTTCGTCGGGTAATTGCCCACGTCGAGCTGAGCCAGATCGACGGGCTGCGCGGGCCGCTCCGTCGCGGCCTCGGAGCCGTCGCACGCGCCACCGCTCAAGGCGACGGCACCGGCCAGCACCAGGGCACAGGCGGTTCGAATCGGTCTGGACATAGCGCCGTGCTGCACTCTTCCCTCCCCTGACTGCGGTAGTTGCGCCGGATCCTACGTGGGCCGACCCATGGCCCGGGATCGCGGAGGCGCCGGGCGCCTACCGCTGCTCATCTCAGAAACTGTTCGCCAACAGCGCGTACTCCGCGGCGACCTTCTGTCGTACGTCCGGTTCCTTATCACTGGTGACGACTCCGACGTACCGCTTGTACGCGACGTAGCAGCGGTACTTGTACTCCCGGTCCGGGTCGCCCTTGCTGTTGAGCTGTAGGCACTTGGCGCCGGGGACGTCCTTGGGAGCGCCGAGGGTGTCGTAGTGCGCGCCTTCGCTTTCCAGCAGGCCGGTGACCAGCTTCTGGGCCGCGGCCGCGTCGCGGGTGCGTGCGACGTAGCTGTCGTCGACGAGGCCGATGTGGTCCACGCCCGCGTCCTCGATCAGGCGCAGGTGTACCGACTCGTCGTCGGCGCGGTGCACCGTGTGGTATCCGCCGTAGACGGCGAAGGTCGCCGGGTCGGGCGCGCGGTTCTTGCGGTCGGCTACCGTGACGCGGGCGAGCAGGTCGTCCGGGTCGGCCTTCAGGGTGTCGAGTTTGCTCACCGGCGTCGCGGTGAACCGGTCCAGCTGCGCGACCTGGGCGGCCAGCGTTTTGTCGACCCACTTCACCAGGTCGTCGCCATCCGCAACGGGACGCTGGATGAACAAGGAGATGACGAATTCCTTGTGCGCCATGAAGGCACCGACGTTCGGGACGCCCGGCCGCCAGTGGATGTAGGCGTCGGCATACTTCGACGACGTCAGTTTGCGGTTGTCCGGCGAGACGGCGATGTCGACGTCCTCGAGTTCGCGGGCGGCGAGCTTGGCGGCGGCCTCGTCGGGAAAACGGAACAGGGCGTCGGTGACCGCGGTGGCATCCGGCGCCGGATTGGTCTGGCCTGCCGGGTCGGGGCGATCGGCGCCGCTGGCCGCGTATCCGACGACCAGTTTGCGGTTGTCGAAGACCGGCCTGGACACCTTGGCCACGAAGCCCAATGCCTGCTCGGCATCCGCGACGACGGTGCTGCCCCGACCGAACTTCAGCACGGGGTCGATGCGCACGGTGGGGACCACGGCGTCCGACATCCGCATGCCCTCCAGCAGTGCGCCTTTGCCGCCCGAATCCTGGCTGTACTCGTGCTTGTCGACGGGATAGGTGCCGACTTCCAGCGTGCGTACGTCGATCTCGCCCGCGGTCGGCGTCCCCTGCACGCCAGAGCAACCGGCCAGCATCCCTGCCAGTGCCAGACATGACGCGGTGAGCGCGATGCGTTGCGTCCGAACCATCTCAGGCCCCTCGTTCCTCCCGTTGCTGACACTGAAGTTACCCGACGGACGCCGGGGAGGGGGACCGATGGCCTTCGTATCGCAATACCCTTTGTCGGTACCCTTGTCGGTGTGACCACGACCCCGAACCACACCTCCGGCGGAGGCCGATACCGGTGAAGGATCGGCAGGTCGAGGTCGTCGTAGGCAGCCACGCCGTGGCGCGGGTCGCGGGCGCGGTGGTCGTGGTCGCGCACCGCAAGCCGGGCAGGCCGACCCAGGACTCGCCCGCCGTCGTCGCCCTCGAGTCACTGGCCGAACTGGTGCGCGACGCGACCGATCGGGAGCCGGGCGGCCCCGGCGCTCTGGTGGCACGGCAGGCGACGCGCTGGCTGATGAAGCACGCCGAGCAGATCAGCCCGGGTGAGCCGATCGACTTCGGCATCCTCTCCGCCGCCGAGAACGGGGGCGTGGCGATCTTCCTGCACGGCGCGATCACCGCCGTGCTGGCCGGCGACGGCGTGCTCGAGCGATATCGCGGCAGCGACGCGGCCTTCACGGTGGATCGGGTCGCGGCGGTCCCGGCGCGGGCCGCCGCCTTGTTCGTCGACGACGGGAAGGGCCGCATCCCGGACCTGCCGCCCGAGCCGGGCATCGGCAGGTTGGTCGAGGGCATCGCCCAGGCGGGTGGCGCGATCGTCTGGTCGGACGGTCCCCGCGCGGGGATTTCCGGTAACGGCAGCGAGTCCCGTTCCGCGGGCACCCGTCGCCGCCCGGAGACATCGTCGCTGCCCACGGCGCGCGTCGAACACGAGCCGTCCGCCGAGACCGGACGGCGGGAGCGGCCCGAGCCGCAACCGCAGCCGGTGGCCGCGCGCCCGCGGTATCCGACCGCGCCGTCGACCGCGATGCTCGACGCGGAGACCGAGCAGACGCCGATCGACCCGCACCACGCGCCCACCCAGGTGGGCGGCACCAATCCCGCGCCGCGGCCCGACCCGGAACTTCAGCGCAGGCTGGAGGCGACCGCGAAGGCCACCGCGCTGACCGTCAAGGTGATGGGGTTCAAGTGCGCGCGTGCGCATCCCAGCGATCCGCGGTCGGCGTTCTGCACCGTCTGCGGGATGCCGGTCGACCAGACCCAGGCACTGATCGAAGTGGTCCGCCCGCCGCTGGGCATGCTGATCCTCGACGACGGCATGACCTACATGCTCGCCGCCGACGCGGTAGTCGGTCGCGATCCGGAGCGTTCCCCCGCCGCGGAGAGCGGACTCGTGCCGCTACGCGTCGACGACGCCTCCGGTGGCATGTCCAGGGCCCACGCCGAAATCCGCCTGGTGAACTGGGATGTCACGGTGGTGGACTGTGGTTCGACCAACGGCACCCGCACCCGCCTGCCGGGCTACCGAGACTGGGTGCGCTTGGCGCCGCACCAGTCGATGGTGCTCGTACCGGGCACCGAGATCATGCTCGGCAACCGCGTGCTGCGCTTCGAACTGGCCGCGCCGCCGCCGTTCGGCCGCTGAGCCCCGCTACGAATAGCGCGCTGCGCAGACGCTCTCGCCGCTCAGGACTCCGGCGCGGAAGGCCTCGACGCGCGAGAATCCACTGGGCACGGTCCTGCCTTGGGCGTCACTCGCGGCCAAGCCGTCGGTGAGCAGACCCGAGACCGCCTCGTCCAGATCGCCGGTGGCGAGCTTGATGTCACCCTGACTGATCGGGCGCCCGGATTCGGCGAGCTTGCCGGTGACCACTCCCGACAGGCAGGCCGCGCGCAGTCCGGTCTTGGCGCCGACCAGGCTCTCGCCACGGCTCTGCTGGACGGCCAGGGTGTAGCGGGAGATGAATACGACGTAGCCGTTGTAGTCACCGCTCACCTTGAGCGGCAGAGCGTCGTCTTCACCGGAATTCGACGTTCCCCGTTCGGCGAGGCCGGGAATGTCCGTGGCGATCGTATTCTTCGCCGGGCAATACGACACCGGTTCGGTGACCGCCCCGTCGCGGCAGTCGATCTCGGCCCGGGAGTAGTCGTAGGTCGGCTCCTCGTCGATCGGCAGGATGGCTTCGAGCGCCTTGGTGAGTTCGATCAGCGTCTCCTTCGTGATCGGGAACTCACCGTGCCCTTGGTCGTCGCTGAAACTCTGCGGCAGATTCGCGCGGCGCTGGTCGATCTCGTCCTGATCGATGCCCTTGCATCCCTTGGGGCCGTCGGTGAAACCGATCTGCACCGCGGTGACGCGTTCGAAGGCCGAGCCGTGCACGCTCTCCGGATCGTCGGGGTCGGAGTCGCGGATGGCGACGGTGGCCGCGAGCACCGAGTTGAGGCCGTCGGAGGTGTTGATCGTGAAATGCCTGGACTTGCCTTCGGCGACGTGCCGCATGAACGCGCCCGCGAAGCAGTCCGCCTGCTGCTCCTTCACGATCACCGGATCCTTCGGGCCGACGATCTTGGCCATGGTCTGCACCGCGTGCCCGTACTCGTGCGCGAGCACCATCACCACGGACATCTTCCCGAAGGCCTCCTCCATGGTGGGAAGCAGCACCGACCGATCCCAGCCGATGGAATTGTCCAGGCGGCAGTAGGCGGCGTTCACCAAGCGGTAGGTGGTCTCCTTGCAGAACTCGACCGCCTCGCTGCGCCCGGACTTCGCGCTCCAGGACAGCAGCTTGTCCACCGGCTTGAACTCGCCCTGGAACTCCTTGCCGAACTCGCCGCGCCAGAAGGTCTGGATGTCATCGATGGCGTTGAGCGCCAACGTATCCATGGACCCGCCGTCGCCGTTCGTCGCGGTGAGTGTGCTGTCCGGAACGCCG
Source organism: Nocardia gamkensis NBRC 108242 (assembly GCF_001612985.1). Classification (GTDB taxonomy): domain Bacteria; phylum Actinomycetota; class Actinomycetes; order Mycobacteriales; family Mycobacteriaceae; genus Nocardia; species Nocardia gamkensis. The sequence continues at coordinate 48,979 of NZ_BDBM01000024.1, forward strand.
GTGCGCGGGCCGCTCGGGCCGCTCGTGGTGGGCAGTCCGGCGACCTTGAACGGGTCGTCGTAGATGGAGACGGCCCGGCCGTCGACCACTCGGACACAGCCCCCGACCAGCGCCAGAATACTGAGCAGCGCCGCGACAAGCACGGTCGCACGGACTCTCGGCAAGGCTCCCCCTCGTCGGCCGCTATACGTTCACATCGGTCGCCGGATCGGGGCAATTGGCGCATCGGGGGCACCGCCGATGTCCGGGTGATGGAATAGTATCCGCTGCATGTCTTCACCGGGGGCGCAGACCATCACCGTGCGCCATGATGGAAACGAACGAGTATTCGATTCGAGCCAGCAGGTCACGATGGGCCGTGCGCCGGAGGTGACGCTGTTCGTCGACAGCCCGCTCGTTTCGCGTGTGCACGCGACGCTGGCCTGGCAGGGCAGCGCCTGGGTGTTGACCGATAACAAGAGCACCAACGGGGTGTTCGTGGACGCGCGCAGGCTGACCCAGCCCGTGTCGATCGACCGCCCCACGCAGGTCCGGCTGGGGGACGCGATCAGCGGCCCGCTGTTGCACCTGCTGCCGGCGAACCCGCAACCACCGCAACGGCCCTCGGCGCGCCCGCCGCAACCGGCGCAGGCGCCGCAGCCGGGACCGCCGCCGCACGCGGTCCGGCGGCCCGCGCAGCAATTCCAGCGGCCGAGCTATCCGCCACCGCAGGACGCGCCGTCGCCCGCGCTGAACGTCAACATGACGACCAGGGCGGACACCTCGAACATGCCGCCGGTCCGGGCGAGGGCGAGCACGGCGCCCATCGCCCGCCCCGACCGCATTCCCCCGAGCGGTCTCGGAATCGGACGCACCACCGACAACCAGATCGTCGTCAACGATCCGCTGGCCTCCCGCAAGCACGCCCGCCTGGTCGCCTCCGCGGAGGGCCTGACCATCGAGGACCTCGGCTCGGCGAACGGCACGTTCGTCAACGGGCACCGCCAGCAGCGCGCGGTGCTGCGCGAGCGGGACATCATCACCATCGGCAACATCGACTTCGTCGTCCAGCAGGGCACGCTGGTGCATCGGCAGAAGCCGGTCGCCGAGCAAGGCCTCGCGGTGCACGGGGTCGGTTTCACCGTCGAGGGCAACAAGCAACTGCTCGTCGATGTGAACATGTCGGCCAGCCGCGGGACGCTCACCGCGCTGATCGGCCCGTCCGGCGCGGGTAAGTCGACGCTGTCGCGCCTGATCGCGGGCACTACCCAGCCGTCGGGCGGCGTGGTCACGTTCGAGGGGCGCAATCTGCACGCCGAGTACGAGGCGCTGCGTTCCCGCATCGGGATGGTGCCGCAGGACGACGTGCTGCACCGCCAGCTCACGGTGCGCCAAGCGCTCGGGTTCGCGGCCGAGCTGCGGTTGCCGAGGGACAACAGCAAGCAGGACCGGCAGAAGGTCATCGACGGTGTACTGCAAGAGCTTTCGCTCACCGAGCACGCCGACACCAGGGTCGACCGCCTGTCCGGCGGCCAGCGCAAGCGCGCCTCGGTGGCGCTGGAACTGCTGACCGGTCCGTCGCTGCTCATCCTGGACGAACCGACCTCGGGCCTGGACCCGGCGTTGGACCGGCAGGTCATGGTGATGCTGCGCGAACTGGCCGACGCGGGCCGCGTGGTGATCGTGGTCACCCACTCGGTGGCGCACCTGGACATGTGCGACCAGGTGCTGCTGCTCGCCCCCGGCGGCAAGACCGCCTACTGCGGCAACCCCGCAGGCGTCGGCGCCGCGCTCGGTACCAGCGACTGGGCGGAGATCTTCGCCAACGTCGCGGCCAATCCGGATCAGGCGTTCGCGGCCTATCGCTCTCGCCAGGCGTTCGCGCCGCCACCGCCGCCGCCCGCGCAGCCGTACGGGCCCGCGGGCAGTCCGCCGCAGTCCAGCCGCGGCAAGCAGTTCTCGACGCTGGCGCGTCGTCAGGTCCGGTTGATCCTGGCCGACCGCGGTTATCTGACGTTCCTGGTGATCCTGCCGTTCATCCTCGGCGGGCTCTCGCTGGTGGTGCCGGGTAAGAACGGTTTTCAGCGCGGCGCGCTGAAAGCGCTACCCGATGGCACATTCGTGCCAGAAGGCGGCAGTGAGACGCAGCAGCTGCTGGTGGTTCTGATCCTGGGCGCCTGCTTCATGGGTTCCACGCTCACCGTGCGCGACCTGGTCGGCGAGCGGACGATCTTCCACCGCGAACGCGCGGTCGGGCTGCTGCCCTCGGCGTACCTGATGGCGAAGATCGCCGTGTTCAGCCTGACCGCGCTGCTGCAGTCGGCGGTGCTGGTCGGCATCGTGCTGGCGGGTAAGAAGCGGCCGGGCGAAGGGGCGGTGCTGGCGTCCGGCAGCGCGGAGCTCTACATAGATATCGCGCTGACCGCGATCTGCTGCGTGGTCGTCGGCCTGCTGCTCTCGTCGCTGGCGAAGTCGAACGAGCAGGTGATGCCGCTGCTGGTGGTCGCCATCATGTGCCAGCTGGTGATGGCGGGCGGGCTGATCCCGGTCACCGGGCGGGTCGTGCTCGAGCAGGTGTCCTGGCTGTTCCCGGCTCGGTGGGGATACGCCAGCGGTGCGTCGACGGTGAACATCCGCGAACTGTTCCTGAACGCGCAACCCGACACGCTCTGGCAGCACAAGCCGGAGATCTGGGCGCTGGACGTCGGCGTGCTGCTGCTGATCACCCTGGTGCTGGCGGTCATGACGTGGCGACGGTTGCGACTGAAGAAGTCGTCGGCGTGACGCGGTTCGAACGCGACGCGAGCGCCCCGGTGCGCGAAAGCGGCGCCGGACGGCAACGGAAGGCACCGACGAGCATCTCGGCCGGGAACCGGGCACACTTATGCCTGTGACGGTGCGAGTAGGGGCAGTGCATCTCGGCTGGGATGTGGTGTCCGTGGCCGCGGGTGGTGGTGGCGTTCCCATCCGCCCGGTGCAAGTGGAAGGTATGTGGACGCCGCCGGCATATCTGCTGGCGGATTCGTCGGGCCGGTTGCACACGGCGGGCGTGGAACGCAACAGGCCCGATCTCGGGATGGCGATCGCCGACGTGCGCGACATCCTCGGACATCCGCAGATCGTGGTCGCGGGCGCCACCTGGCCCGCCGAGTTGGTCTTCCGCGCGCGCATGTACAACCCGCTCGCGGAGATCGGCAAGCACTTGCGCGGTAAGCCGGACCTGGTGGCGTTGCCTTTCCCGGACAGCTGGCCGGACGAGAAGGTCGAGGTCTACGCCTCGATGGTGGAACAGCTCGACGTCGTCGTCGAGCCGTTGCCGGAGAGCGTCGCGCTGTCCGGCTACGTCCGCGCGCTCGGACTGGTGCACCCGCCCGACCGGTCCAGGCCGAACGGCATCGGCGCGACGGGCGTGTACTCCGACGGCCGCAGCATGCTGGTGGTGGCGGTGCACGGCGACGACGAGCAGCCCACCGAATCGGTCGACGTTCCGGTGGACGCGGAGGCCATGCGCGACGCCCGATCGGCGGACGACGTCGTGATCGAGGTGATGGCGGCGGCACGTTCGATCGGCGCGGACACCTCCACGGTGCTGCTGTCGGGCAATGTGCGCTTCAACGATGCGCTGCGGCTGGCCTTCCAGAACCATCTCGGGCACCGCCTGCAGGTGGCCGACCATCCGATGCACGCGCTCGTCCTCGGCGCGGCGCACCTGCTGGTGAGCGATACGGAGGCGGGTGAGCCGGAACCGGCGAGCGGCCACGCCGAACCCGCGCCCGCTCCGCAGCGCCCCATCGAGTACCCGTCGCAGGCCACGGCCCCGCCGCAACCGGCGGACGCGGGACAGCGGTCGAGCAGGCCGGTGCCCGGCGTCCAGTACGGGCCCGGATATCCGACCCAGCCCGACGAGGCGACGACCAGGATCGGACCCGACGAAGCGCCGCGCGGCCTCCCGCCGAACCTCGCCGAGCTGGGCAGCCGTTTCACCCGGCCGCCGAGCGCGTCCGAGGATCAGCAGGCAGGCGGCGGGCTCGCGGGGCCGCCGCCCGGGGGGCCGGTGGCGCCCCTCGGCCCACGGCCGCCCTATCCGGGGGCACCGGAGCAGTCGCAGTACCCCGGCGGCCAGGGACCATGGCAGGACCAGGGCGCCGAGTCCGACGATGAGGACCGGCACCGCAAGGGCAAGCTGTGGAACAAGATGAAAGGCAACCTGTTCGGGGCCAATACCGTGGTCGGTGCGGTGGCGCTGGCCGTGGTCGCGCTTCCGTCCGGGAATCATCGGGTGGAGCTGACCGCGCAGTCGGTCGTCCTGGACACGGGTTCGGTCGTGTCGGAGAAGATGGCCGCGGCCGATCCGGTCGCCTGTGCGACCGCCCCCTACGCGATCACCAAGCCGCGACCGGGAGTCACCAACGCTCGCGGGGACCAGCGGGAAGTGCGGGAAAGCGCGGCCGAGTGCGGACGACCCGACGTCGACACCCTGCGCTACCTGATCCCCGGACCGCCCGGCGCCATGGACTTCGGCCCGCCGATCGAGACCTGAGGCGATTTCCTCCCGCGATACCCCACTGGTATCGTGGCTCGTCGGCGTGTGGAACGTCCGGTCGACTCCTGATGAATCGCCCGAACGTCCGCCGAGTCCCGGGTCTCCACCGGCCGCCGGGAACACCTCGACCACACGCTGGGCCGGCAACACCGACGACAGACAGGGAAGCACTGTGCCTACGTACAGCCCCAAGGCGGGTGACGTGACCCGTAAGTGGTACGTCATCGACGCCACTGACGTAGTGCTCGGCCGTCTCGCCGTCCAGGCAGCGAATCTGCTGCGTGGCAAGACGAAGCCGACCTACGCCCCGCACGTCGATGGTGGCGATTTCGTCATCATCATCAACGCCGACAAGGTTGCCATCAGCGGCAACAAGCGGCAGGACAAGCTGATCCACCACCACTCCGGGCACCCGGGCGGCCTCAAGTCGCGGACCGTCGGTCAGGTGTTGGAGACGCGTCCCGATCGGCTCGTGGAGAAGGCCGTCAAGGGCATGATCCCGAAGAACAAGCTCGGCAACGCGATCGCGGGCAAGCTGAAGGTCTACGCGGGCCCGACGCACCCGCATGCCGCCCAGCAGCCCATTCCGTTCGAGATCAAGCAGGTGGCCCAGTGACCGCTCCCGAGGAATTCAACGAGGACTTCGTCGAGGAATTCGACGCTGCCGAAGCTGTCGAGGACGGCGCGGGCTACGAGGACTCCGAGGACTCGGCGTCCTACGCTCCGGTCGTGATCGACCGCCCGGTGCAGACCGTCGGCCGCCGCAAGGAGGCCGTCGTGCGCGTGCGCCTGCTCCCCGGCTCCGGCAACTTCGTGCTCAACGGCCGCACCATCGAGGACTACTTCCCGAACAAGGTGCACCAGCAGTTGGTCAAGTCGCCGCTGGTGACCGTCGAGCGCACCGAGTCCTTCGACGTGCACGCCCGCCTGGTCGGCGGCGGCCCGTCCGGCCAGGCAGGCGCTCTGCGGCTGGCCATCGCCCGCGCGCTGATCGAGGTCACCCCCGAGGACCGTCCCGCCCTCAAGCGGGCCGGCTTCCTGACCCGTGACCCGCGTGCCACCGAGCGCAAGAAGTACGGTCTGAAGAAGGCGCGTAAGGCGCCGCAGTACTCGAAGCGCTGATATCGGCATCGTCGATCTTCCGCGTCCGGCGCCCCAGCGGTGCCGGACGCGGTACGGTCGTCGCGGCAGCTGTACGAGAGCAGGCTCCCAGCGAACAGCTGGTCGCCTGCTCTCGCGCTGTATGAACACGCGGCGTTCGCGGGGCCTTCGTGGTGCACAGGCCGGTGCCTCCCAGGTCGACGCCTACGCCACAGATCATCAATGAGGGGCGAGGTATGGGACGGTTGTTCGGCACCGACGGAGTCCGCGGGCTTGCCAACGAATCACTGAGTCCGGAGCTGGCGCTGCGCGTTTCCGGCGCGGCCGCGCAGATCCTGAGCCGGGGCAAGATGCGGGCGCTCGCGGTGGTCGGCCGCGATCCGCGGGCCAGCGGGGAAATGCTCGAGGCCGCCGTGACCGCGGGTCTGACCGCGGCGGGCGTGGACGTGCTCGCGGTGGGGGTGCTGCCGACGCCCGCCGTCGCCTACCTCACCGGTTTGTACGACGCGTGTCTCGGCGTGATGATCTCCGCCTCGCACAACCCGATGCCCGACAACGGGATCAAGATCTTCGCCGCAGGCGGGCACAAACTCGACGACGCGATCGAGGACCGGATCGAGGCGCTGATGGCCGCGCAGACGCCGTTCCGCCCGACCGGCGCCGGCATCGGACGGGTGCGCAACGCGGCGGGCGCGCGTGATCAAGGGCTCAGCATCCCGGACCAGTACAGCCTCGCGGGCACCCACGAACGCTACGTGGAACACCTGGTGGAGGCGACCGGCCAGGACCTATCCGGACTGACCGTCGTGGTCGACTGCGCGCACGGCGCCGCCGCGGAAGTCGGACCCGCCGCCTACCGCGAGGCCGGGGCGACGGTGATCGCCATCAACGCCGAGCCCGACGGGCTGAACATCAACGACGGCTGCGGCTCGACCCATCTCGACCAGGTGCGGGCCGCGGTGGTGGAGCACGGCGCCGATCTCGGACTCGCGCACGACGGCGACGCCGACCGCTGCCTGGCCGTCGACGCCTACGGCAATGTGGTCGACGGCGACGCCATCCTGGCGATCCTCGCCCTGGCCATGCACGACGCGGGCGAGCTGACCGAAAACACCCTGGTCGCCACCGTGATGAGCAACCTCGGGCTGCACATCGCCATGCGCGCGGCCGGAATCACCGTGCGCACCACCGCCGTCGGCGACCGTTATGTGCTCGAGGAATTGCGGCGCGGCGGTTTCACCCTGGGCGGCGAGCAGTCGGGGCACGTGGTGTTCCCCCGATACGGCACCACGGGCGACGGCATCCTCACCGGCCTGCGCCTGATGGCGCGGATGGCGCAATCCCAGCGCACCCTGGCCGACCTGGCGAGCGTGCTACAGACCGTGCCGCAGATCCTGGTGAACGTGCCCGTCAGCGACAAGTCCGTGGTCGCACGCGCACCCGAGATCCGGGAAGCGGTGCTGGAAGCGGAGCGCGTACTGGGCGACTCCGGGCGAGTACTGCTGCGCCCCAGCGGCACCGAGGAACTGGTGCGCGTGATGGTGGAGGCCACCGACCCCGGCCAAGCACGCCAGCTCGCCGACGACCTCGCCAAGCGGGTTGCGGCTGTGTAGTTTGGCAGCGCCTTCGGCGCCGCGAACGGCGCATGCTCGGTCTCGCTTCGCTCGAAATCGGGAGTTGAGGTGTGCTGGGCGCGTGGGGGCGTGAGTTTTGGGCATCGTGCACGCGGTTCGTTGTGGGCGGCGGTTGTCCCGTCGGCCGGTGAGCAGTCGTGGACGTGGCGGACGTGAGCCGGGCCGCGGACGGCGGATGCTCGGTCTGGCTTCGCTCGAAATCGGGAGTTGGGGTGTGCTGGGCGCGTGGGGGCGCGGGTTTTGGGCATCGTGCACGCGGTTGGTTGTGGTCGGCGGTCGTGCTGATGACCGGTGATCAGGCGGGCACGCGGTGGCCGCGTGAAGGTGAGCCGGGCCGCGACCGGCGCGGTTCGGTGGATGCTGCGTCGCGCCGACGCGCGCCCGTTGTCAGACTGTCTCGGTGAGCGTGCCCGCGGTCATGTGCCAGCGGCGGGTCGCGCGGACGGTGTCCAGCATGCGGCGGTCGTGGGTGACGAGTATCAGTGTGCCGGTGAAGGATTCGACGGCCTGCTCCAGCTGCTCGATGGCGGGGAGGTCCAGGTGGTTGGTCGGCTCGTCCAGCACGAGCAGGTTCACCCCGCGGGCTTGGAGCAGGGCGAGGGCGGCGCGGGTGCGTTCGCCTGGGGAGAGGGTGTCGCACGGGCGCAGCACGTGCGGGCCGCGCAGGCCGAATTTCGCCAGCAGCGTGCGTGCCTCCGCCTCCGGCAGATCAGGCAGCTCGGTGCCGAATGTGTCCGCCAGCGCGGTGGTTCCGCGAAACAGCGCGCGAGCTTGGTCCACCTCGCCGATCTCGACGCCGGAGCCCAGGCTCGCGGTCCCGCTGTCCGGCCGGAGCTTTCCCAGCAACAGCGCCAGCAAGGTGGACTTCCCGGAGCCGTTCGCCCCGGTGAGGACGATGCGATCCGCCCAGTCGACCTGGGTGGTGATCGGGCCCAGCGTGAAGTCGCCGCGGGTGACCTTCGCCGCGGACAGCGTCGCGACCACCGAGCCGCTGCGCGGGGCGGCGGCGATGCTCATGCGCAGGTCCCACTCCTTGCGCGGTTCCTCCACCACATCGAGTCGTTCGATGCGGCGCTGGGTCTGCCTGGCTTTGGCGGCCTGTTTCTCGGTGGATTCGGCACGCATCTTGCGGCCCGCCTTGTCCGAGTCCATCTTCCTGGGGTCGCGCGCCTTGCGGCGTGCGTTGCGGACGCCGTGCTCGAGCCAGTTGCGCTGCATCTGCGCGCGGGACTCCAAGCCCGCTTTGGTGTCGGCGTACTCCTCGTAGGCCTCGCGCGCGTGCTGCCGGGCGATCTCGCGCTCCATCAGATACGACTCGTAGCCGCCGTCGTACAACCCGACCTGCTGCTGGGCGAGATCCAGCTCGACGACGCGATTCACGGTGCGGGCCAGGAACTCGCGGTCGTGACTGATCACCATCAGCGGGACCCGCACGCCCCCGACGAACTGCTCCAGCCGAGCCAGGCCGTCCAGGTCCAGGTCATTGGTCGGCTCGTCCAGCAGCAGGATGTCGAAGCGCGACAGCAGCACCGAGGCCAGGCCGGCGCGGGCCGCCTGGCCACCGGACAGCCCGGTCATCGGCGTGTCCAGGCCGCCGGGCAGGCTTTCGGCGAGGCCGAGATCGGCGGCGACCTCGTGGGCGCGCTGGTCCAGGTCGGCTCCGCCGAGGGCAAGCCAGCGTTCCAGCGCGGGGGAGTACTCGTCCGGCCCGCCGTCGGCGAGGCGCTCGGCCGCGGCGTCCATCACCCGCTGTGCCTCGCCGACTCCGGTTCGGCGGGCGAGGAATTCCAGAACGGTCTCGCCGGGGATCCGCTGCGCCTCCTGGGCCAGGTAACCGACGGTCGCGTCCGGGGGACTGAGCGTGATGCTGCCGGTCGGGGCGCGCCGGTCGGCGAGCATGCGCAGCAGCGTCGACTTGCCCGCGCCGTTCACGCCGACCAGCCCGATCAGGTCGCCCGGCGCGAGGGTCAGATCGAGGTCGGCGAACAGGGTGCGCTCGCCGTGACCGGCCGACAGGCCGCGGGCATGCAGAGTGGTGCTCACCAGCACGAGTCTGCCGTGCTCGGGGTCGCACCCTGAGGTCGGCCCCGGGAGAAATCAGGGTGGGAATCGGCCGCGGGGCCGATGGCGGGGCCCGCGGTGGCGGGCACAGTGGAGGTCGTAGCGATCACCGCACGAGAGGGAAGACCAATGACCGCCCCCACCCGCCGTTTCACCCGCTCCGCCCACGACAAGTGGATCGCAGGCGTCTGCGGTGGCATCGCCGAGTACCTCGGCTGGAACGCCAACGTCGTCCGGCTGCTGTTCGTGGTGTCGTGCCTGCTGCCCGGCCCGCAGTTCATCCTCTACCTGGTGCTGTGGCTGCTGATGCCGAAGAAGTGACCCAGGGGGCTGCGTCGAGCGCGCGAGGGTGTCAGGATGGAACGATGCCGCTTGTGCGGCACGCGCCACCGAACGAGTCCTGCTGAGGAGGAATCATGATCACCTCGAGCGAAATCCCCGGTCTGGATATACCCGGCATCGACGCGTCCTCGTCGCTCGGCGGACTGGGCGCCATCGAATTGCAGCATCCGACCCAGGACATCGATGGCGACGGCAGTCTCGACACCATCACCACGACCGGTGACGAGGCTATGCAGGTCTGGACCGACTACGACCACGACGGCTTCGCCGACCACGTCACCGTGGTGGAGAAGGACGGCGACTACGCCGCATGGGAATTCCACCGCCACCCGGACGGCACCTCCGAGTGGGTTCGCACCGACCGGGGCAGAATCGGCAGCTGACCATCTCCGCGAAAGCGGAATTCGGGGGAACCGAGTGTCTGCGTGTTGCGTCGAAGGTAGTACGGCGGGACTCGGTGCGAACGAGATTCGCACCGGCGCAATGACACTACGAGGACGGAGGGGATTCGTGGGTGGGTCGGAAATGGTCGGCGTCCGCACGGGGGAGCTCGGCGCGCTGGGCAGTGACTATCGGAGATCGGCGGACGCGGTCCGCGATCAGGCGAAGCGAGTCGCCGATCACCGGTTCGGCACCGGTGACGAGGCGGGCCGGAACTATGCGCCGCAGGGCATCGCGGTGCAGCAAGGACTGGAACGGATCAGCGCGTGGCTGCGGAACTGGAGCGACGCCACCACCGCCACCGCTGACGCGCTCGGGGCCGCCGTGGTGGCCTACGCCGAGACCGACCAGCAGCGTGCCTCCGAGACGAACAACACATGAGACCGCCGAATGACACGTGCTCGCACCGGCGACACCACACATTCGAGGAGTCGGGATCATGACGGTTTCCTGGCAGGGCAAGGCGATCGACGCCCTCTTGGACGAGGGCAGCGCGGGGCTGCGGTACTGGATCGAGTTCATGCCGCTGTACGAGGCGGCGTTCGGCGGCAACGGGGGGCGCGGCGACCTGGGCAAGCTGCTGGCGATGTACGACGAGCAGCGCGGCACGCGGTTGGAGAAGCTGGAGCAGGCGGGCGAGGCGCTGAAAGTCGCTCTGGCGGAGGTCGATCGGCAATGGGACGCGCAGCAGGGTTACACCCGTCGACTGCCCGAATTGTGGCAGGGAACCGCTGCCGCCGCCGCGCTCGACATGCTCGGCAAACAGTCGCTCCTGGCCGACGAGGACCGGCAGCATGCCCGGGCGGCCATGACGGTGATCGCCGATATGGCGAGTTCGCTGCGCTCGGCGGTGGCCGCGAAGGCGTTCGCCACCCGGGAGCTGCTGGAGGGCCCGGTGGGCGGCGGCAAAGTGGTGAAGATCGACGGTAAGACTCCGGACGACGTGAAAGTCATCGTCGAGGTGCACAATGCGCGGGAATGGATCGATGCCGAGCAGGTGCGCGACCTCGGCCGCGTATTCCCGGCACTCGCCGTGCCGGAGGACAAGATCAACAAAAGCGTGCTCGGTTTCATCAACTCCGACAGCAGGAATCTGCTCACGGGCGCGTACGGCGATCGAGTGCGCAGCGTCACCGACGAGTGGCTGACCAAGACCTTCAAACCGGACTTCGATCGGAAATTGGCGTCCTACGTCGACGTCTGCGCCGAGGTCGATCGCCTGTTCAAGGACCAGTACAAGAACCTGACCGACGCGTTGGCGCAGGTCACCGAACGGGCCTACCCGCGGCCGGAAGGTCCGACGAATCCCCAACCGGAAACACCGGTCAACCAGGACAAGCCCCAGGAAACGAATGCTCCCGGGCCGCCCGGCACACCCGTTGCCACGGTCCCGGCGAGCACCACACCGAGTGATGTCCCCGCCTCGGCCACGTCGGCCACGCCGAGCACCCCCGGCACGCCGAGCACCCCCGGCACGCCGAGCACCCTCGGCACGCCGAGCACTCCGGTTACGCCCAGCGCCCCCGTTACGCCCAGCGCCCCGGTTACGCCCAGCACTCCGGTTACGCCCGCGCCGAGATTGCCGTCGCTGGACGGACTTGCCGCACTCAGCCAAGTGGCCCAGGAATTGTCCCCATTGGCAACCGGTCTCGGCCAGGCGGTGAACCAGGGACTGTCAGCTCTGAGTGGCCTCATCGAAAGCGGAGTGGACGACGCGATCGAAAAGCTTATGCACAGCGTCGATCCGGAGACGGCCGAAGCCGACGGCGAGAAAGACGAAGAGAGAAACGAGAATTCCGGGCCCGAGGCGGAGTTCGATATCGGTGAAAAGCATGTGAAGTTCGAGATGGGCCCGGACGGTCAGTTGCGGCTTCTCCTCTCCGATGCCACCGGCAAGGAGGAGGAGTTCACCGTCGAGCTGAACGAGCAAGGCATACCGGTCATCTCCACAACCGAGCCGGAGGCGGAGAACGCGCAGCCCTCGGCGCCGGATGCTCCGGCGCCCGAGGCCGAGCAGGACGCGGATGCCCCGACGCCGGAGAACCAGAAGCAAGAGGAGGCTCCTGCGCCCGAGGCCCAGGAGAAAGAGAATTCGCCCGACTCGGTTCCGGCGCCGGAAACCGACGACGGTCGGCTCGGTGTGCCGAGCGGAACCGCACCGGGCACCCGGCGCGAGGAGGATGGCGAACACTATCCGAAGCCGATGCCGGAACCGGACGCGCCGGTGGACACCGGCGCGGAACTCGCCGAAGCCGGGCCGCTGGACGCGGATTTCGCCGAGGCGGGCCCGTTGTGAGCCCGGCAGGGCCGAGCCCGCACACCCGATGAGCGAGGAGGCGCAGCATGGTGAACTACGCCGAGGAAGCGAGGCAACTCGCCGCCGAGAACCAGCGCCGCATGTCGCTGCTGCTCGACGAGATCCAGGCGATCAACGAGCAGACCGCGGCGACCGGGCGAGAGCTCGCCGATCGCCTGACCGCCGACATGGACGAGTTCTGGACGACGCACGCCGACGAGCTGGGCGAGGCCGCCGCCGAGGCGGAGGCGCAGCAACGGCGGCAAGACGAGGCACGGGAGCAGCGTGCGGCCATCGCACGATCGATGGCCGCACGCCGGGCCGGTCAGATGGTGACTCCGGTCGACGAGGAGGACGAGGAAGCCGCGTTCTATAGACGCAAGAGCTGGCTGATCTGACCGGTGTTCCGGGGCCGTGGGCCCGCTACCGGCGCAGCAGGGCGGCGAGCTGGCCGACCTTGAGCTTCGGAGCAGCCTCTTCCTCTTGCGGCGCATCGGGGTCGACGACTGTGGTGTGCGGGATGACCTCTTCGAGGTCCGCGAAGGCGCGATAGGTCTTGTCGCCTGCGAGCGTGGCGAGCAGGTAACCGGCCAGCAGGGCGCGGGTGGTGCGGGCGGTCTTCGCTTCGTGCTTGCCCGCGCCCACGGCGGCGAGTAAACGCCTGCCCTCGATGATGCCGTTGTGCGAGGCCTTGTCGATGGCGCGCAGGATCGCGGGGCCGCCCCACGCGGTGGCCAGCGGGATGGCGTTGGAACTCACCGAGGTGATGTCGGTCGCGCCGGCCAGGATCAACGCCGGAATGTCCAGTTCGGGCGCTACCGCTTCGGCGGCGGGCGCCGTCGGCGCGGGGAACAGCGCCACGACGGTGGCGACATCGCGCCGCCCCGCGGCGATGACGGCCGCGCCCGCGCCCATGCCGTGCCCGGCCAGGGCAAGGCGCTCCGGATGCACGCTGATCTCGCCGTCGCCGAGCCGCACGCCGGTGCAGATGTCGAGCGTGGTGAGCAAATCGGCGGCCAGCCCCAGATGTGACGGAATCGGCCCGCGCTCGGTGTCGGGGGCGGCCGCCACGATGCCCCAGGAAGCGAGGTGTTCGAGCAGGGTGCGGTAGTGGGCGACCCCGGTCAGCCAGCCGTGCCCGAACGCGACGGCAGGTAGATTCCGCCCCGCCTCGGGGGTGAACACCACCCCCGGCTGGCCGGCGACGGCCAGATTGCCACGCAACACGCGGTGCGGGCCGCGGCTGGTCAGGGTGCTCATTAGCGATTTCACAGACGCCGACACGACGTGAACGTTATCCGATAAGTAGTGTGGTGAGCCATGTGCGGAATCGTGGGGTACGTCGGGTACCGAGACGCGCTCGGCGTCGTCGTTGACGCGTTGCGCCGCATGGAATATCGCGGTTACGACTCCGCGGGTGTGGCGATCCTGGACGGCGCGGGCGCGCTGGCGGTGGAACGCAAGGCCGGTCGCCTGGCGAATCTGGAGGCCCAGCTCTCCGAAACCGGCATCGATCGTTTCGTGGGCACCACGGGCATCGGGCACACCCGCTGGGCCACGCACGGCGCGCCGACCGACCGCAACGCGCACCCGCACCGGGACGACAGCGGCAAGGTCGCCGTGGTGCACAACGGCATCATCGAGAACTTCGCACCGCTGCGGCGCGAGCTGGAGGACGCCGGGGTCGAGCTACACAGCGACACCGACACCGAGGTCGCCGTGCACCTGGTGGCCCGCGCGTACGCCGACGGGCCGACCGCCGGTGATTTCGCGGCCAGCGCGCTGTCGGTGCTGCGCCGGCTGGAAGGCGCGTTCACCCTGGTCTTCACGCACGCCGACCACCCGGACACGATCGTGGCCGCGCGCCGCTCCACGCCGCTGGTGGTAGGCGTCGGCAAGGGCGAGATGTTCATCGCCTCCGACGTCACGGCGTTCATCGAGCACACCCGCGAGGCGGTCGAGCTCGGCCAGGACCAAGCCGTCGTGATCACCGTGGACAGCTACCGGGTCACCGATTTCGCGGGCGAGGACGCGCGTGCGCGCACCCGCCCGTTCACGATCGACTGGGATCTGGCGGCCGCCGAGAAGGGCGGCCACGACTACTTCATGCTCAAGGAGATCGAGGAGCAGCCCGCCGCGGTCGCGGACACTCTGATGGGGCATTTCAGCACCGATCGCGACGGCGGGGGCCGGATCGTGCTGGACGAGCAGCGCCTCGCCGACCAGGAGCTGCGCGATTTCGACAAGGTGTTCGTCGTCGCGTGCGGCAGCGCGTATCACTCCGGCCTGCTGGCGAAGTACGCCATCGAGCACTGGACTCGCCTGCCCGTCGAGGTCGAGCTGGCCAGCGAGTTCCGCTACCGCGATCCGGTGCTGGACCGCTCGACGCTGGTGGTGGCGATCTCCCAGTCCGGCGAGACCGCCGACACGCTGGAGGCGGTGCGCCACGCGAAAGAGCAGAAGGCCCGCGTCCTCGCGATCTGCAATACGAACGGCGCGCAGATTCCGCGCGAGTCCGACGCGGTCCTCTACACCAGGGCCGGGCCGGAGATCGGCGTCGCCTCCACCAAGGCGTTCCTGGCCCAGGTGACCGCGAACTACCTGGTCGGGCTGGCCTTGGCGCAGGCGCGCGGCACCAAGTACCCGGACGAGGTGGCCCGCGAGTTCGCCGAACTCGAGGCGATGCCGAAGCTGGTGGAACGCGTGCTGGAGACCGCGCCGCAGGTGCGGACCATCGCGCGGGAACTGGCCCAGGTGCCGACCGTGCTGTTCCTGGGACGTCACGTCGGCTACCCGGTGGCATTGGAGGGCGCGCTCAAGCTCAAAGAGCTGGCCTACATGCACGCCGAGGGATTCGCGGCGGGTGAGCTCAAGCACGGCCCGATCGCGCTGATCGAGGACGGCCTCCCGGTGATCGTGGTGATGCCCTCGCCGAAGGGGCGCGCGGTGCTGCACTCGAAGCTGCTGAGCAACATCCGGGAGATCCAGGCGCGCGGCGCGCGCACCATCGTGATCGCGGAGGAAGGCGACGACACGGTGCGCCCGTTCGCAGACGACCTCATCGAGATCCCCAGCGCGCCGACGCTGTTCCAGCCGCTGTTGTCCACGGTCCCGCTGCAGATCTTCGCCGCCGAGGTGGCGCAGGCGCGCGGCTACGACGTCGACAAGCCACGTAACTTGGCCAAGTCCGTCACCGTGGAATAGCTCGGTGGCCGCGCACTGTCGAGTGCGCGGCCACTGCTCGCCGTCTCGGCTATGCCCGCACGGCGACCAAGGGTTCCTCCGGAACGGTGGGCGCGGCGCGGCGCTCGAGGTATCCGGACACGACCGCGAGAACCAGCGCGACCAGGACCAACCCGACGCCGACCCAGTTGGGGGCGGTGTAGCCGAGGCCGGCGGCGATCACCACCCCACCGAGCCAGGCCGACACCGCGTTGCCGAGATTGAACGCGCCGATGTTGACCGCGGAGGCCAGGGTGGGCGCGCCCGCCGCCTGGTCGAGGACGCGTTTCTGCAGCGGCGGGACGGTTGCGAATCCGAGGGCGCCGATCAGTACGACCGTGACGGCGGCGGCGACCTTGTCGTGGGCGGTCACGGTGAACAGCGCGAGAACGATCGCGAGCCCGCCGAGAGTGATGTACAGCATCGGCATCAGGTGGCGGTCGGCGAATTTGCCGCCGATCAGATTGCCCGCGAAGAAGCCGAGGCCGAACAACACGAGCAGCCAGGTGACCGAGCTCTCCGCGTAACCGGTTACCTCGGTCATCATGGGCGCCAGGTAGGTGATCGCGGCGAACACTCCGCCGAAGCCGAGCACCGTCATCGCCATCGCCAGCAGCACCTGGGGATTGCGGAACACCGCCAGTTCGGTGCGTAGCCGGGCGTTCGCGGCGGCGGGCTGCTGCGGCACCAGTGCCGCGACGCCCAGCAAGCCGATCAGCCCGATCAGCGCGACGAACAAGAAGGTCAGCCGCCAGCCGAAATGCTGTCCGAGCAGCGTGCCCAGCGGCACACCGACCACGGTGGCGACGGTGAGCCCGGTGAACATGATCGCGATGGCGCCGGCGCGCCGGTCGGCGCTGACCAGGGTTCCGGCGACCACCGCGCCGATTCCGAAGAACGCGCCGTGGGCGAGCGAGGCCACGATCCGCCCGGTGAGCATCAGCGCGAAAGTCGGTGCGGCGGCGGACACGATGTTGCCGAGGACGAGCAGCGTGAGCATGCCGAGCAGCATGCGTTTGCGCGAAACCCGGGTGCCGAGGCCGGTCATCAGCGGCGCACCCGCCACGACACCGAGCGCGTATCCGGTGACCAGCAGACCGGCGGTGGGGATGGACACCGCGTAGGTGTCGGCGATGTCGGGCAGCAGGCCGACGACGACGAATTCCGTCGTCCCGATGCCGAATGCCCCGAGGGTCAGGGCGAGAAGGGCGAGGGGCATGGGGGAGCCTCCACATGATGTTGCGTCAGATCTTTACAGGCGTCGACAATAATTGCAGACGCGCTTTAATTGCAAGCACGGGCTATTGTGAAGTCTGGCTATCCTGGAGGCCTGATCCCCTGACGCGAAGGAAACGCCGATGACCGCGGAAGCCGCTCTGACCGGCCTCGCCGATGGTTGGTACGCACTCTCCCTGCTGCACGACCGGATCGAGGCGCACATCGAGCGGGCCCTGCAATCCGGCCATGACCTGAGCGTTCGCGAATACTCACTGCTGGTCGTCCTGAGCCGCCAGCACGACGGGCCGGGCGGGCACCTGCGGATGAACCAGGTCGCCGAAGCCGTGGTGCTGAGCCAGAGCGCCACCACCCGGCTGGTCTCCCGGCTCGAGGATCGCGGCCTGCTCCAGCGGTACCTCTGCCCGGACGACCGCCGCGGCATCTACACCGACGTGACCGCGGCGGGTTTGGACCTGCTCGAGCAGGCCCGGCCCACGCACGACGCCGCCCTCGCCGGCGCTCTCGGTCAAGCGGCCGCCAACCCGGAACTCGCGCCGCTGGTGGCCGCGGTCGAGGCGCTGAACACCAGTTCCGCCCGCGGGGCCCGGCCCCGGGACTACCGCCCGGTGTGAGCCGGGGGCGATTCGCGTACCGAGTTCAGCCCGCCGGTGCCCGAATCCGGTGCGCTGCGCGTCCGCGGACTATTCGACGGTGATAGTCCCGCGCATCTCCGGGTGCAGCGAGCAGAGGTAGCGGTAGGCGCCGGGCGCGGTGAAGGTGTAGCTCCACTCGCCTTTGTCGATGATCGGGCTGTTGATACCCATCGCCTTGTCACCGATGCCCTGCACGGTGTGCGGCAGCTTGTCGCCGAATTTCCAGGTGACCGTGTCGCCGACCTTGACGGTGACCTCGGCGGGGGAGAATTTCATGTCGTCCACCGCGACGGTGGCGGCGGCGGGCTTGCGCTCACCGGTCTGCTGAGCGGTGGTGGTGGCCGGCCGAGCCGGTTTCCTCGTGGTGGTGGCGGCCGAACCGGATTCGTCACCGCCGCAGCCGGACAGCAGCAGCGCGCCGGCCAGGGCGACTCCCGTGACGACGCGGACGGTCCCGTTGCGGCGGCGAACGCTTGGCATGATGGCCAAGCGTAGTAGGCCACACCGACGGAGGGAGCGGCGATGTCCACGCAGCGGGGCTATTTCACCGTAGACGAGGTGCGCGCGGCGGAGGCCGAGCTGTTCACCCGGGTGCCGGACGGCGTGCCCATGCGGCGCGCGGCGCACGGCCTGGCCACGGTGGTGGCGGGGGAACTGCGGGAGCGTACCGGCGGTGTCGCGGGACGGGCGGTGACCCTGCTGATCGGATCCGGCGACAACGGCGGCGACGCGCTCTGGGCCGGAGCGCAGTTGCGCCGTCGCGGTGTCGCCGTCACCGCGGTCCTGCTCGACCCGGAGCGGGCGCACCCCGAAGGGCTTGCGGCGCTGCGCAGAGCCGGTGGTCGAGTGGCCGTCGACACCGGCGACCCGGACCTGGTGATCGACGGGATCGTCGGCATTTCAGGTCGTGGCCCGTTGCGGCCGCGTGCCGCGGAAATCGTTGCTTCGCTGAAGGCTCCGATCGTCGCGGCCGACCTGCCAAGCGGCGTCGCCCCGGACACCGGGGCGATCGACGGCCCCGCCGTCCGCGCCGACGTCACGGTCGCGTTCGGCGCGTACAAACCGGTGCACGCCCTCGCCGCGCCGCAGTGTGGCCGAATCGAATTGATTCCTATCGGCTTACGTCTTCCGGAAGCGGGTCTCGTCGCACTGGAACCCGCTTCGATCGGCGCCGCGTGGCCGGTGCCCGGCCCGACCGACGACAAGTACACGCAAGGCGTGACCGGTGTCTGCGCGGGCAGCGCGACGTATCCGGGCGCCGCGGTGCTGTGCGCGGGTGCTGCCGTCGCCGCGACGTCGGGCATGGTGCGGTATGCGGGAACCGCGGCGGCCGAGGTGTTGCACCACTTTCCCGAAGTGATCGCCACCCAGCAGTTCGCCGCCACCGGTCGCGTCCAGTCCTGGGTCTTCGGTCCCGGCGCGGGCACCGACGACGACGCCGGGCAACGCCTTCGCGAGATCCTGGCCACCGATCTTCCGGTGGTGATCGACGCCGACGGACTGACCCTGCTGGCCGCCGCGCCGGAACTGGTGCGCGGTCGCGCGGCCCCGACCGTCCTGACCCCGCACGCGGGCGAGTTCGCCCGCCTCACCGGGAACGAGGTCGGCCCGGACCGGGTCGGCGCGGTGCGCGGCCTCGCCGATTCCTGGCAGGTCACGGTGCTGTTGAAAGGCCGCGCCACGCTGGTCGCCGCCCCGGGCCGTCCCGTGCTGGTCAACGAAGCGGGCGGCTCGTGGGCGGCCACCGCGGGCGCGGGCGACGTGCTCTCGGGCATCATCGGGACGCTGTTGGCGGCAGGCCGAGACCCCGCCTGGTCGGCCGCCGCGGCAGCCCGAGTACACGCGTTGGCCGCGAACCTGGCGGCCCACGAGCACGCGCCCGCCGGAACCCCCATCTCGGCAAGCGTCCTGGCCGCGCACGTCCGCGCCGCGATCGGCGTCCTGCGCGGCTTCGCCCACTCCTCCTGAGCCGCGCCGTCGTCGGTGATCGGTGTCGTTCATGGCGACGATCACAGGGGACGACCGGCGCGTCAACCGAGTGGAACCGGAACCGAGCGCGCCCATAGACTCGACCGGAACCAACACAACCACTGATCTCGAGAGCACATGGGTAACTCGCCGGGTACGCCCCAGAACCCAGGTGGCACCGGACGCGGGACCTGAACGCGAATCCTGTACCACCCGACTGGTACGGCCTGAATCCCCGGAGAGGCGGAACGGACTGCCGTGAATGCGCAAGTCGAAACGGTCATCGACCTGGACGCCATCGCCCACAACGTGCGCATCCTGCGCGACCGCGCGGGCGACGCGGCGGTGATGGCAGTGGTGAAGGCCGACGGCTACAACCACGGCGCGGTCGAGGTCGGCCGGGCCGCGCTGGCCGCGGGCGCGACGGAACTGGGTGTGACGACGGTGGCCGAGGCGGTGCAGTTGCGTGCGGCCGGTATCACCGCGCCCATCCTGTGCTGGCTGCACAGCGCGGACACCGACTTCGCGGCCGCGGTGGCCGCCGACGTCGAGATCGGAGTGTCCTCGCAGGCCCATCTGCGGGCGGTCGAGGCCGCGGTCCGCGGCACCGGCCGTCCGGCGACGGTGACGCTGAAGGTGGACACCGGCCTGAACCGCAACGGTGTGTCGCCGGCCGAATACCCGGAGGTCCTGACCGCGCTGCGCGCGCTGGTCGACGAGCAGGCGGTGCGCTTCCGCGCGATCTTCTCCCATCTCGCGCACGCCGACGAACCCGGGCACCCCAACAACGACGTGCAACGCGCCCGGTTCCTGGACGCGATCGCCACCGCCAAAGAGCACGGCTTGGAGCCGGAGCTGGTGCACATCGCCAACTCCGCGGCCACCCTCACCCGACCGGACCTGGCCTTCGACCTGGTCCGGCCCGGTATCGCCATGTACGGCCTTTCCCCGATTCCGGACGACGATTTCGGCCTGCTACCCGCGATGACATTCCAGGCCCGGGTCGTCCTGGTCAAGCGGGTGGCCGCAGGCGAAGGCGTCTCCTACGGGCACCAATGGATCGCGCCGCACGACACCACCGTCGCGCTGATTCCCGCCGGTTACGCCGACGGCGTGTTCCGCCCGTTGAGCGGACGATTCGACGTCTGGCTGGGCGGGGCACCGCGCAGGAACGTGGGGCGGGTGT
The DNA here is from genome assembly GCF_001612985.1 of Nocardia gamkensis NBRC 108242. Lineage (GTDB taxonomy): Bacteria > Actinomycetota > Actinomycetes > Mycobacteriales > Mycobacteriaceae > Nocardia > Nocardia gamkensis. Next base: position 69,623 of record NZ_BDBM01000024.1, read on the forward strand.
GCATGGACCAGTTCGTCGTCGACCTCGGTGACAACGCGGCGGGCGTCCAGGAAGGCGATACCGCGATCCTGTTCGGTGCGCGACCGCATGCCCAGGACTGGGCGGATCTGCTCGGCACCATCCACTACGAAGTGGTGTGCTCGCCGCGCGGCAGGGTCACCCGCCGCTACACCGGTGCCGTGCGGTGAGCCGCTTCCGGATGACCCCGCTGCGCGGCGGGCTGGCCACGGTGGGTGTCGTCGGTGCGCTGGCCGGCGCCCATGCCCTTCGGCGCGCCGGTGCGCGGGTGCTGTGGCCCGCCCGGGGCGACGACTGCCGCGACGAGAATTTCGGGCTGATCGATGCCGACCGCGCCGGAACGGTGCTCGCCGACGACGGTGTGCCCCTGGCCACGCGGACCTGCGGGCCCGACGACGCGCCGGTGACGGTGATCTTCGTGCACGGCTTCTGCAACAGCATGGCGTCTTTCCACTTTCAGCGGCGTGACCTGGAAAGGCGGTGGGGCGCACGCATTCGCATGGTGCTGTTCGATCTGCGCGGGCACGGTCGTTCCGGCGTGCCGAGCGCCGCGAGCTGTACCGTCGCCCAGCTCGGCTGTGATGTCGCCGCCGTCCTGCGCGCCACCGCTCCGGCCGGTCCGGTGGTACTGGTCGGCCATTCGCTGGGTGGGATGGCGATCCTGGCCGCGGCCGCGCGATTCCCGGACCTGTTCGCGGCCAGAGTGATCGGGATCGCACTGCTGTCGACCACTGCCGCCGGTGTGACCACGGCTGGTGTCGGGCAGCTGTTGCGCAATCCCGCGATCGACGGCTTCCGGCTGGCCGTGCACACCGCGCCCGCGCTGGTGCAGGCGGGCCGCGTCACCGCGCGGCACGTGATCACCCCGATCCTGCACGTCAGCTCGTTCCACGGCCCGGTGAGCCCCACGCTGTCGCGCTTCACGACGCTGATGATCGACCAGACGCCGATGGAGACCATCGTGAAGTTCCTCCAGGCGATCGAGGTGCATGACGAGTCGGCGGCGTTACCCGCGCTGGCGGGCACACCGGCCCTGGTGCTCGGCGGCGGGCGCGACCTGGTGATCCCGTTCCGCAATTCGCGTGCCCTGGCCGCCGCGCTGCCCGGCAGCGAGCTCATCCGGCTGGAAGGCGCGGCGCACATGCCGCATATGCAGTACCCGGACATCGTCAACGCCGCGCTGGATCGATTGCTGGTGCGCGCGGGCGCGGTCGTCCCGTCGGGCTCGGAGGTGGCCGGTGGCTGAACCACGGCAACGAATCCTGCCCACCGTCGCCGACACCGAGGCGCTCGGCCGGGAGCTGGCCGCGGATCTGCGCGCCGGTGATCTGGTGGTGCTCGACGGTCCGCTCGGCGCGGGCAAGACCGCGCTCACCCGTGGCATCGCCGCGGGGCTCGGCGTGCAGGGCCGGGTCAGCTCGCCGACGTTCATCATCGCCCGCCAGCACCGCGCCGGGCAGCGCGAGGACGGACCGTCGGTGCCCTTGGTGCATGTGGACGCCTACCGGCTCGGCGGCGACCTCGACGAGCTGGACGCCCTGGACCTGGACACCGATCTGCATCAGGCGGTGGTCGTCGTGGAGTGGGGCCGCGGCGTGGTGGAGCACCTCGCGGAGCGGCACCTGCGCGTGCTGCTGTCGCGCGAGCCGGATTCGGATGTGCGCACCGCCATCTGGGAGTGGGTGGGTTAGCTCTCAGGTAGCTCTGCGTAGGTGCCTCCTACCACCCGGTATCGTTGGCCCAATCATGCTTGTACTAGCCGTCGACACCGCGACACCCGCCGTCACAGCGGGACTGGTGGACCTGGAGCAGGGTGCCGGCGCGGCGGACCCCGTCCGGGCGCGCACCATCGCCTACCGGGTGCGGGTCGACCCCCGCGCCCATGCCGAGGTGCTCACCCCGCAGATCCTCGAATGCCTCACCGAGGCAGGTCGTTCCAGGACCGACATCGACGCGATCGTCGTCGGCGTCGGGCCGGGGCCGTTCACCGGCCTGCGCGTCGGCATGGCCACCGCGGCCGCGTTCGGTGACGCGCTCGGCATCCCGGTGTACGGCGTGTGCAGCCTCGACGCGATCGCCGCCGACGCGGCCGTCGACCCCGCCGTGCCACCCCCGGTCGAGCTCCCGCCCGAGGCCGAACTGCTCGTGGTGACCGACGCGCGGCGGCGCGAGGTGTACTGGGCGCGGTACCGGGAGGGCGCGCGCGTGGCCGGACCCGAGGTGTGCAAGCCCTCGGAATTGGACGAGGGTCAGGCCACGGCGATCGCCGGATCCGCCTCGCACGTCGACTTCTTCGATCTTCCTGTGCTCCCCGCCGAAACGCCCTCGCCCGCCGGTCTGGTGCGCGTGGCCGCCCCCGAGCTGCTGTCGCGCAGCGTGCCGGAGCCGCTGGTTCCGCTGTACCTGCGCAGGCCGGACGCGGTCGAGAACGCCTACCGCCGACTCGACCGGACGGGAGCGTGAGGGTGATGGCGTTCCGGATCGAGCCGATGGTGGCCGACGACATCACACGCTGCGTGGAACTGGAGCAGTTGCTGTTCCCGGAGGACGACCCGTGGGCCGCCGTGGCGTTCCAGTCCGAGCTGGCCGGCCGGCACAACCGCTACATCACCGCGCGCGACGAGGACGGGCGAATGGTCGGCTACGCGGGTATCGCCCTGCTGGGTGACGCCGAACACCCCGAGGCCGAGGTGCACACCATCGGTGTCGATCCCCGCTGCCATCGCGCCGGGGTCGGCACACTCCTGCTGGAAGCGCTGCTCGCCGAGGCGGGCAGGCGTGGTGGACCGGTGTTCCTGGAGGTCCGCACCGACAACGCGCCCGCGATCGCGCTGTACGCCAAGCACGGCTTCCACATCATCGGATTGCGCAAGAACTACTACCACCCCAGTGGCGCGGACGCGTACACGATGCGTAGACCCGCGCTGACCAGCGAGGATCGCTGGCGGACACCGGACGAGGTGCTGTCGTGATCATCATGGGCATCGAAAGCTCCTGCGACGAAACCGGAGTCGGCATCGTCCGCAGGAACCCCGACGGCACCTGCGAATTGCTCGCCGACGAGGTCGCCTCCAGCGTCGACCAGCACGCGCGCTTCGGCGGCGTCGTCCCGGAGATCGCCTCGCGCGCACATCTCGAGGCGATCGTGCCCGCCATGCGCCGCGCGCTGTCGGCGGCGGGTATCGCGAAACCGGACGCGCTGGCGGTGACCATCGGCCCGGGCTTGGCCGGTGCGCTGCTGGTCGGCGTCGCCGCCGCGAAAGCGTATGCGGCGGCGTGGGATGTGCCCTTCTACGCGCTGAACCATCTCGGCGGGCACGTCGCGGTGGACACCCTGGAACACGGGCCGATGCCGCCGTGCGTCGCGCTGCTGGTGTCGGGCGGGCACACCCACCTGCTGCACGTCACGGATCTGTCCGAGCCGATCGTGGAGCTGGGCAGCACCGTCGACGACGCGGCGGGCGAGGCGTTCGACAAGGTGGCGCGCCTGCTCGGGCTGGGTTTCCCCGGCGGTCCCGCGCTGGACGCCGCCGCGGCGACCGGTGATCCGCGCGCCATCGCGTTTCCCCGTGGCATGACCGGGCCGCGCGACCCGCGCTACGACTTCTCCTTCTCGGGCCTCAAGACCGCGGTGGCCCGGTACGTGGAGGCGGCGCAGCGCGACGGTGTGGCCGCGGATGATCTGCCGATCCCCGACATCGCGGCGTCGTTCCAGGAGTCGGTCGCGGATGTGCTCACCATGAAAGCGATTCGGGCGGCTCAGGATGTCGGCGTCGGCACGCTGGTGCTCGGCGGCGGAGCCACGGCCAACTCGCGGATCCGTTCGATGGCCGAAGAGCGCTGTACTGCGGCAGGTTTGACGCTGCGGGTGCCCAAGCCCCGGCTGTGCACGGACAACGGCGTGATGATCGCCGCACTCGGCGCACATGTCATCGCGGGTGGCGCGGCCCCTTCGCCGCTGACGGTCGCCACCGACCCCGGTCTGCCGGTGTCGGTCAGTATGGTTCGCTGACCTGCTCGTACTCGGTGACCGGCCGGATCGTGGCCGATCGGTTCCGCTGCGATCTCCGGGATAACTCGGCGGGGCCGATACCGGCACGGATGCCGTCCGCGGGCTCGATGGACAGCGCCTCGATGATGTCGGTCGACGGACGACCGGAGACGAGCGGCCGGGCTCTCGACTGTGGAGATCAGTTCGGCGCCAGGAGTCCCGGATCAGACGAGGCCCCTGAATGACCCCGAGGCGGCAACGGCAGGCTCGACCACGCGGGCGCCTGGGCCGGACTCGTGCCGGGCGTCGTCGCGCTGGGCGCCACGGGCCCGAAGGTCCGGCTCGCCTGCGGCGAACTGCCCGGCGCGGCATTCGGATTGCCGAACAGCGGACCGAGCAGTTCGGGGAACGGGATCGGCGGAAGGTTCGGATCCGGACGCAGCGTGGGCTGCGTGGGCGGAATCACCTGCGTGGCCGTCGCACCGCCGGTGCTGCTCTGCGGCCTGTGTTCCGTGGTGGTCGGCGCGACGCCGGTGCTGTCCGGCGTGCGGTCGTGTGTACCGGCCGCCGCGGTCGGGAGCGGTGCGGATGTCGGGTTCGGCAGCTGGGAAGCGCTGCTCGTGGTCCCGGCGGGGGAGACCTCGTCGTCCGCGGTGGGGGAGAACGTCTTGACCCCGTACCCGACGATCAGCCCGACGACCACGATCGCACCGGCCAGGGTGCCGAACACCTTGGTGACCGTGCCCGCGGGCGCGTCGCCGCCGAGCGCGCCGACCGGGAACACCGAGGGCTGCACCGAATCGGCGACCAGGGCCGCGCCTTTCGCGGTCACCGCCTCCGGGTCCGGCACGGTGAACACCGGGACGTCCAGCGCGGCGGTGAGGGTGTCGAGCACGGCGGGGATGTTGGCGCCGCCGCCGATGACCGCGACCGCCTGCGGTTGCCGGGGCGACCGCGCGAACGCCGTCGTGACGAAGCGGGCGAGATCGCGCAGCAGGTCGGCGATCAACTCTTCGAAGTCGGCCCTGGTCAGCTTCAGCGGACGCCCGGCGACGTGGTCGATGGTGACCGCGGGCGCGATGGACAGGTGCTCCTTCGCCGCGCGGCCTCGGTTGGTGAGCATGCCGCGGTTCGGGCGGGTACCGCGCCTGGCGAAGTGCATGTCCACCAGATGCTGGTAGATGAGGTCATCGATCGCCTTGCCGCTGACGGTCGCGGTGCGATCGGAACGGAGCAGGGAGCCCTCGGCCCGGTCGGCGACGGTGACGCTGAGCCCCGAGGCGCCGAGATCGATGATGGCGACGGTGTCGTAACGGTCCAGCAGGCCGGTGTGCCGCAGGTACGTCAGCGCGGCGGTGCCTTCCGGGATCAGCCGCAGCTCACGCTGTTTGCCGGTGGCCGAGCGGATGATCTGCGCCTGCTCCTTGGTGCGGTAGGCGACCGCGACGCTGGTGGGCGGCTGACCGGTCATCGGCTCGAAATCGCGTGGGCCACCCGCGAACCGGCCGACCGGACGGATGATCTCGCGCGGCGGCTGCGTGGTCGGCAGCTGCGTGGTCATCAACTCGATCGAGGACGCCACCAGGTCGCCGAGATCGGAATGGGCCGCGTCGGCGGAGACGACGCGGTAATCGAAGCTCTGCATGCCGTTCGGCGCGGTGGAGACCAACGCCGAGCACACGACCTCGGCCCCGGCCGAGATGCCGAGGGATGTTCGCATGTTCACCTCCCTTCGAGCGGATGGTCATGGTGTCGCCGACCATCTCGAATCAACTGCCGGACCGCGGTATGGATGACGCGCGACCCGGACCGGGAAACGAACCGGCCCCTCGTCCGGGTGGGTCGCGGGGACCGGCCATGGATCACGTGTGTCTTGCTCTCTGGTGAAGCTGGTGGTGCAACGATCGTGCTGCGGCGCTGCGAGTCTCGGCGACGCTGTGGTACCCCTGGGTCGCCGCGCCGCCGCCTGATCGGCGACGAACCGGCGGCCGGACCGCAGCCGTCGTCAATAATGTCACAATCCGTTATCCGAACGTTACTGTTTTCTCGAACTTATCGCCAAGCCCGCAGCGTCTCGGGCGCGCCGCGGCAAAGTTGGCACCGCCCAGCCTTGAGCGCTGGCACTCTCATGTATAGAGTGCTAGTCGGCACTGTGTGTAGTGCTTGTGCCAGCAGCTTGACCACTGGGCAGGGGTCCCGGCACCCGCGACGACGGGGCTATGCGCAGGGTCAGCATCGTGACCAACCGACGCGTCCGGAACAACGGTTCCGGACGACCGAATCCCCTGAAAGTGGAGGGCTCAACGTGGCGAGCGTGAACATCAAGCCGCTCGAGGACAAGATCCTCGTCCAGGCCAACGAGGCCGAGACGACGACGGCCTCCGGCCTGGTCATCCCCGACACGGCGAAGGAAAAGCCGCAAGAGGGCACCGTTGTCGCCGTCGGTCCCGGCCGGTGGGACGACGAGGGCGAAAAGCGCATCCCGCTGGATGTCCAGGAGGGTGACACCGTCATCTACAGCAAGTACGGCGGCACCGAGATCAAGTACCAGGGCGAGGAGTACCTCATCCTGTCGGCGCGCGACGTGCTGGCCGTCGTCACCAAGTAGCCGATCGGGCACGCATGCGTTCCGCCCCGGTGTCTCTCGTGACCCGGGGCGGAACGCGTTCGTCGCCGACACCCCGGCACTGAAACACGCGGTGCGAGCGACGGGCCCGTAGGCGGCAGCCTGCGTAACCACGGAGGGCCCCGGGAGCACCGCTCATCGGACACGCGGTGCGAGCAATGGGCTCCGGAGCGCCGCAATCCACTACAGGAGCGAATTCCCATGGCAAAGCAGATCGAGTTCGACGAGAAGGCTCGCCGGGCTCTGGAACGCGGCGTCGACAAGCTCGCCGACGCGGTCAAGGTCACCCTCGGCCCGCGCGGACGGCACGTCGTGCTCGCGAAGTCCTTCGGCGGCCCGACCGTCACCAACGACGGCGTCACCATCGCGCGCGAAATCGAGCTCGAGGACCCGTTCGAGAACCTCGGCGCGCAGCTGGTCAAGAGCGTCGCCACCAAGACCAACGATGTCGCGGGCGACGGCACCACCACCGCCACCGTGCTGGCCCAGGCTCTGGTTCGCGCCGGGCTGAAGAACGTTGCCGCGGGCGCGAACCCGATCGCGATCGGCTCCGGCATCGCCAAGGCCGCCGACGCGGTCTCCGAGGCGCTGCTCGCGCTGGCCACCCCGGTCTCCGGTGAGCAGGCCATCGCGCAGGTCGCGACGGTGTCCTCGCGCGACGAGGAGATCGGCGAGATGGTCGGCAAGGCGCTGACCACCGTCGGCAAGGACGGCGTCGTCACCGTCGAGGAGTCCTCGACGCTGCAGACCGAACTGGTCGTCACCGAGGGCGTGCAGTTCGACAAGGGTTACCTGTCGCCCTACTTCATCACCGATCCCGACAGCCAGCAGGCCGTCCTGGAGGACGTGTTCGTCCTGCTGCACCGCGAGAAGATCAGCTCGCTGCCGGACTTCCTGCCGCTGCTGGAGAAGATCGCGGAGAGCGCCAAGCCCGTCCTGATCATCGCCGAGGACGTGGAGGGCGAGGCGCTGTCGACCCTGGTGGTCAACGCCATCCGCAAGACGATCAAGGCTGTCGCGGTGAAGGCGCCGTTCTTCGGCGACCGCCGCAAGGCGTTCCTCGACGACCTGGCCGTGGTCACCGGTGGCACCGTGGTGAACCCGGATCTTGGCATCACGCTGCGCGAGGCGGGCCTGGACGTGCTCGGCAAGGTGCGTCGCGTCGTGGTGACCAAGGACGACACCACGATCATCGACGGCGCCGGTTCCGCGGCGGACGTGGAGGCGCGTGTCGCGCAGCTGCGCCGCGAGATCGAGTCCACCGATTCCGACTGGGATCGCGAGAAGCTCGAGGAGCGGCTGGCCAAACTGGCCGGTGGCGTCGCGGTGATCAAGGTCGGTGCGGCCACCGAGACCGCGCTCAAGGAGCGCAAGTACCGCGTCGAGGACGCGGTGAGCGCCGCCAAGGCCGCCGTGGAGGAGGGCATCGTGCCCGGTGGCGGCACCGCGCTGGTGCAGGCCGCGAGCAAGCTCGTCGAGCTGCGCGACTCGCTGTCCGGTGACGAAGCCGTCGGCGTCGAGGTGGTCCGCACCGCGCTGCGGGCGCCGCTGTACTGGATCGCCACCAACGCGGGCCTGGACGGCGCGGTGGTGGTCAGCAAGGTGGCCGAGGGCAAGGAGGGCTTCAACGCCGCCACGCTCACCTACGGCGACCTGCTCACCGACGGCGTCGTCGACCCGGTGAAGGTGACCCGTTCGGCCGTCGTGAACGCGGCGTCGGTCGCGCGCATGGTGCTCACCACCGAGAGCGCCGTGGTCGAAAAGCCCGCCGAGGAGCAGAACGAGCACGGCCACCACGGCCACTCGCACTGAACCGGCCGTCGAGCA
>NZ_BDBM01000025.1 GCF_001612985.1 Nocardia gamkensis NBRC 108242
AGGTCGGCGGTTGGTCCGGACCGTCGGGCCCGTACACGTGGAGCGGGAATGCCTGGCGCGACGCCGGGTTTCAGCTGGCGACCGGCGGCTGTTCTGCGGCGATGGCCGCGAGTAGGCGAGCACGCAGCGCGGGCGGCGGAGCGGCCGCCGTGGCGGTGGCGAGAGCGGAGAGCGCTTCTTTGGTGTCTCTGACTTCCCGGATGAACTCCGCGCGTAGCACGGGGTCCTCGCTGTCGAACAGTTCCTGCACCTCTTGATGGTCTTCGTCGTCGATCGATCCGAGCGCGACGGTGTGCGCGAGATCGATCTGGCGTTCGTTCATCTCACGTCACCCCCAAACTTTTCTTCAGTCGTGTCAATCCGTCCCGAATCCGGGACTTAACCGTAGGTAACCCTACGTCGAGGTAGGTGGCTACCTCCGCATAGGTGCGCCCACCGTAGTAGGCGAGCGAGATGGCTTCCCGCTGGGTTTCGGTGAGTGTGGCGAGACCGGCCAGGACGGCCTGTTGGTCGAGCCTGCGCTCGACCTCTTCGGTGACCTCGTCGAATTCGTTGCCGAGCACCCGTATCCCGTAGGCGACCTCGCGCTGGGTGTGGGCCTGTTCGGCGCGGACACGGTCGACGGCGCGCCGATGGGCGAGCGTCATCAACCACGTCACCGCGGAACCCTTCGCCGGGTCGAAGCTCGATGCCATCCGCCAGATCTGCAGATAGACCTCCTGTGTGGTCTCCTCCGCGTATCCAGGATCGTGCAGAACGCGCAACACCAGACCGAAGACGCGCGCGCACGTCCGGTCGTACAGTTCGGCGAATGCTTCCTGGTCGGCTCGGCCGCACCGATGCAGAAGCGCGGCGAGCTCGATACTTTCGGCTGCGCGTGCCGTAACCGCAGAATCCACCGTGGGTGGGAAGGCTTCTCTTCGGAACGAGTCGCCCTCTGCGGCTGGCGGCCGCGTTGTCACAACGCTCCATTCTGTGTCATCGGTCACTACCGTAGCGTGCCGCTATGACCTCCCTTCCGGTGGGGTGCCCGCAAGCCCGGCGCGGATCCGGCGCCGCGTTGCGAAAAGCGCCGACACGCCGGATATCTCGGGAGGAGACAGCCGTGACACGCCGAGCACTGTCGCACCGTGCCGGAAACGGCGGAGCCACGGTTCCCGGCCTTCGCTCGGCGGCCGGCCGATCGATGGTGACGATCGGAACCCACGCGCCGACCTCCGGCGCTGAACCGATCACCGTGTCGCGTGAGCGGCTCGACCGGAGCATGTTGCAGTGGCCCGTTGTTTGCTAGGAATTCGACGCCCGGTGGCGTGTGGATGGGAGGGGATTGATTCAGACGGCCATGCGGCGGCGGTTGCGCCGCGCGTGCATCTCGCGCTCGGTCTCCGACATGCCGCCCCAGATGCCATAGGGCTCGCTGACTTTCAGCGCGTGAGTGCGGCATTGCATGAGCACCGGGCAGGTGCGGCAGATCTCCTTGGCACGCATCTCGCGCGCGGTGCGGGCTCGGCCACGCTCGCCATCGGGATGGAAGAACACCGCGGAATCCTGCCCGCGGCACGATCCTCGCATCTGCCAATCCCAGACATCGGCGTTGGGTCCCGGGAGGTGGGTCGGCATGGGCATGGTGAACTCCTCGTGGTGCGAGCTCGTCAGCGTTGTCGAGCAGTTGTTCTGCAACAGTTGTGGGCCCCGCCGCCGTGTCGGCGAAGGTGCCCGGGCTCGCCCTTCGCGGTCGCTGCAATTTCGCGCGGCGCCGTCTGTGGCGATGAGCTACGTTAGGTCCAGCCGCGAAATTCCGTCAATAGTTCGGCGCAGCACTTTTCCAAATCTCGCGCTGTGAAATTTAACCTCCGAACTATTTACTTTTTGCGTTGGTTCCGGCGATACTGTTCGGTTGGCCGGAGGACCGTTGTATCCGCATGTGTCGTGGGCGATCAGATTTGCGCAGGTAGGGCCGCTTTTTGCGGTGCGGAGCCGCTTCGGAGCGGATGGTGCGCGCATGACGGCGACCGCTCCGGCCGCCGAGGGGGTTCGGACCCGCGGATCCGAAGATGGCGGAAACGGGGCGGGCAGGTTAATTACGCGAAACGCGCATGAATTCCCGGCGCGGCCGCTCGGCGATTGCCAGGGGCTAGATTTACCTAATGGAAACATCGGCGCGGCGGCGGAAATGCCGAGTGCCGGCCTGTCCGTGGTCGCTCACCTTTCGTCGTCCCGGCCCGCGTGCCGCACAGGATAGAGTGCGCCCGTGTTCGCGCCCGCTCCGCTCGGAGATCCTCACGTCGCGGTCCTCGCCGAGGCCGCCTTCGGCGCCGATCCGGGGCGCGCTGCCGCCGAGTTGCCGCCCGCCTCGGACGCACTCGGCGGGTGGTATCGCGCGGTGGTCCTCGGTGGCCAGGGGCGCTATGCCGCGGCGCGTGCCGAATTGCGAAGGGTATGCAACCACAGCACCGACCCCGTCCTCCTCTCACTGGCGGGAAGTACCGAGGGCTCTTTTCTGCGCCAGCTCGGCAGGCACGAGCGTGCGGCGGCGTTCGACGGGCGGGCCGCCGCGCTGATCCTCACCACCGGCGCTGGGGCGGAAGCCGGCTCCTGGGGTTCTTCGGAGGAGACGGGCGGTTACCGTCCCAGCCGCGCCGACGCGATCTGTGACGCGCTCACCGGGCTCGCCGCCGACGCGCTCGGGACCGGGCGGCTCGCGCTGGCCGATCGGCTGCTGCGGCGCAGCGCGTCGGCGGCGCGGCAGTACGGGGCCGGTTGGCGTCCGGCGATCCGCCTGGGCTGGGTGTCCGCCGAAACCGCCCTGGCAGCAGGTGATTTCGACACGGCAGCGGCGCACGCGGCGACCGCGCTCGAGCTGGCCGACCGATCCCCGTCGGTGCGGCACCAGGTCAAGTCCCGCCTGCTGGTCGCCGCGGCCGACGCGGCCCGCGACGCACGCGGACGATCCGGTGTTTCCGCCGAGGACGTCGCCGAGCGGTGCCGCGAACACGGACTGCTGCCGTTGCGCTGGGCCTGTGCCATGCTCCGCGCCGGTTCCGGCGCACCGGATGCGGCGGCAGAGGCGGCCGAGTGCGCCGCGGTCATCGCCCGTGCCGGCGGAGCGTTGCGCCCGCTGGGTGGCGGCTAGGTGATCACGGAGTCCACCGTGTTGCCAAGTTCCGGCCATCGGGTCGCTATTGTTAGATCCGTTCCGCCCCTTCGGTGGAAGCACTGGTCGTCACCGGACCGTGCCACTTGTAACGCCAGGAATATCTCTGACGATGACGCACACGGGCGAAGAGTTGGACCTCGCCGTCGCTGCCGCTGCGCAGGGCGACAGATCCGCTTTAGCTCAGGTACTGGAGATGATCCGCCCGCTGGTGGTGCGCTACTGCCGCGCGCGGATCGGAGCCGCGGAGCGTGGGCAGCTCTCCGCGGACGACGTTGCGCAGGAGGTTTGCCTGGCTGTGATGACAGCCTTGCCCAGGTATCAAGACCAGGGCAGGCCCTTCATGGCCTTTGTTTACGGGATCGCTTCGCACAAGGTCGCCGACGCTCATCGCAATGCCGCCCGTAACAAGGCGGAGGCGATGGCCGAAGTACCAGATGTCATATCCACCGACCAGGGACCGGAACAACGAGCTCTCGAATCAGAGACGAGCAGACAGATGAACCGTTTGCTCGCGACGCTTCCCGAGAAGCACCGAGAGATCTTGATCCTGCGCTTGGTCATGGGTTTGTCAGCGGAAGAAACCGCAGTCGCCGTGGGCAGTACGGCGGGTGCGATCCGGGTGGCCCAACACAGGGCACTCGCGAAACTCAAGTCACAAGTGGCGAGGGCAGGTGAAATGTATGGCTAGGGATGGCGAGCGCGGTCGGGGTGATCGGAAGGCGCGGCTTGGATCGCGAAACAGCGGTCCCTACGCCGAGGCGTCCGGGGACACCGGCCCGGTCGACATCGCAGCGGTACGCCGCGACGATGCTCTGATCGACGCCATCGCCAGCGATGGTCCGGTGCACACCGACAGCGCCGAGGAGTATCAGCTCGCGACGTTGCTCGCGGATTGGCGAGCGGAACTGATCGCACCTCCGATGCCGGCCGAACCGGACCTGGATGCGATCGTGGCCGCGGTGAACCAGGAGATCGGCGCGCGGCAGGTTCGCATCGGGGCGCCCACCGGCGGGCGACTGAGGCTTCTGCGCCCGATCATGGGTGCCGCGGCCGCGCTGGCCTTGGTCTTCGGCGGCATGACGGCGTTCTCGTACAACGCGGAGCCGGGTGATCCGCTGTGGCGGGTCAAGGAGGTCGTGTTCAGCGAACAGGCCCAGACCACCGTGGTGCAGCGCGCGGGCAACGATCTGGACGAGGCGTCGACGCTGGTCACGCAGAATCCCGCCGAGGCGAAGGTGCGCTTGGAGCGGGCCAAGGAGAACGCCGCGCAGGTCAGCGATCCGGATAAGCGCGCCGACCTGATGGCGGAGTGGGAGCGGTTGCTCGCGGAACTGCGCAAGGTGGAACCGGAACTGGCCGAACAGCTCGAGTCGACGGTGCCCAAGACCACTGATCCGCGCGCTACCCCCGGCACCAGCGCGACCACGAAGCCCAACCAGTCGACCGGCGGGACGTCCACGATCGTGCAGCAGCCGGGCGATGCGACGAAACCTTCGACCACAGTCGATGCCACCGCTCCGACCGGCGGTGGAACATCGAACGGCGGCGGAACTTCGAACGGCGGCGGCGCGCCGACCACGGTGCCGCCGGTGACCACGGTGCCGCCGGTGACCACCCAGCCGCCGGCCACCGTGGAACCGACGGTTCCGCAGGAGCCGCCGATCACGGAGGTCAAGCCGCCGCCTACGGGTGGGCCCACGGCGGATACCGGTAATCCGTCGGCGCCGCAGCCGCAGCAGCCGCCCACCGCTCCCACACAGGGCAACACCGGTACGAACGGCAACATTCAGCCGCCGACCTTCAGTGTGCCCGTCATCCCCAACCCGGGGTCGTTCGTGCCGCCCGGTCGCTGATAGACGAAGTAACCGCAAAGGCAAGAACCGATCGCCGGGCAGGCGGTCGGTTTTTTGTCTTTGCGGGCGTCGGTCTGTGGGTCATCGGGCCCTGAGTCATCGGCGTGTCGGCCCGCGACGGAGCCGCGATGTCCGCTTGCCGAAGTGAGTGTGTGCGTCGAGAATCACATCGGCAAGGGCGAGGTACGCGAGCCTCCAGAGGCCCGCGTGCGTATCGGTGAAGGCGGTCTCAGCCGTCGAATCCGTCGAACCCGTCGCCGTGAAAAGCCTCGTTCATCGAGGCGTCCGCGTAGCCCCGGCAGTAGTCCCAGGTGACGTACGCTTCCGGCGTCGGGTCGTAGGCGGGCTCGTGCGGGCGGACCGTGCCGTCGACCAGCAACTGAAGCAAGTTGGCGCGCAACATGTCCCAGTCGTGGTAATGGTCCTGCCTGCAGTCTTCGCAGCTGACCACGAGACCGCGGATGCCGCGGTGGGCCAGCAGCGCCTCGTACACCGCGAGGTCGGCGAGATCCTCCTCGACCGCAAGGCGCTCGTGGGGATCCAGCGGTTCGCCGGGCTCGATGGCGTCGAGCGCGGCGGACGGGTCGGAGGGGTCTCCGGCGAACGGATCCGGCGGCAAGCCAGGTGGTAGATGGTCACGCACATCCCCACGGTACGCAGAACAGGGTGGTCTGCGCCAGCGATGCGGCCCGCCAGTTTCGGTGGTGGGCTCACTTCGTCGGCGAGTTCACCGGACAGATACCATGGAGAACAGGCTACGGCGGGTCCCGACCGCACCGCCGCCGAACCACGTCCATCCCATCAGCCGTCACGGCGCAGGTTGTGCCTGCGCCGGTCGCTATCGACGTCCAGGAGGGGTCGATCCGAATGAGTAATCCCGTACCGGGCGAACGACTCGCAGTCCGCCCTCCTACGGGTGGCGACGATCCGAACAAGATCGCCATGCTCGGCCTCACATTCGATGATGTGCTGTTGCTGCCTGCCGCCTCGGATCTCATCCCCAGTTCTGTGGAGACCTCCAGCCGCCTCACCAGGGAGATCCGCTTGCGGACCCCGCTGGTGAGTTCGGCCATGGACACGGTGACCGAGGCGCGGATGGCGATCGCCATGGCCCGCGCGGGCGGCATGGGCGTGTTGCACCGCAACCTCTCGGCAGCCGACCAGGCCGCCCAGGTGGAGACGGTCAAGCGGTCGGAGGCGGGCATGGTCACCGACCCGGTGACCTGCCGCCCGAACGACACCCTCGCCGAGGTCGACGCCATGTGCGCCAGGTTCCGCATCTCCGGCCTCCCGGTGGTGGACGAGACCGGTGCGCTTGTGGGCATCATCACCAACCGCGACATGCGGTTCGAGGTGGACCAGAACCGCCGCGTCGCCGACGTGATGACGAAGGCTCCGCTGATCACCGCGCAGGAGGGCGTGACCGCCGAGGCCGCGCTGGGGCTGCTGCGCAGGCACAAGGTGGAGAAGCTGCCGATCGTCGACGGCAACGGCCGCCTGCGCGGCCTGATCACCGTCAAGGACTTCGTCAAGACCGATCAGTACCCCGACGCCACCAAGGACCGTGACGGCCGCCTGCTGGTCGGCGCCGCGGTCGGTGTCGGTGAGGACGCGTGGTCGCGTGCCATGACGCTGGCCGACGCGGGTGTCGACGTGCTGGTGGTGGACACCGCGCACGGTCACCAGGCGCAGGTGCTGCAGATGGTGACCAAGGTCAAGACCGAGGTCGGCGATCGAATTCAGGTGGTCGGCGGCAACGTGGCCACCCGTGCGGGCGCGGCGGCCTTGGTCGAAGCGGGCGCGGACGCGGTCAAGGTGGGCGTCGGCCCCGGTTCCATCTGCACCACCCGCGTCGTCGCGGGCGTCGGCGCGCCGCAGATCACCGCGATCCTGGAGGCGGTCGCCGCGTGCAAGTCCGCGGGCGTCCCGGTGATCGCCGACGGCGGCATCCAGTTCTCCGGCGACATCGCCAAGGCCATCGCCGCCGGCGCGTCCACCGTGATGCTCGGCTCGCTGCTCGCGGGCACCGCCGAGTCGCCGGGCGAGCTGATCCTCGTCGGCGGCAAGCAGTTCAAGAGCTACCGCGGCATGGGCTCGCTGGGCGCCATGCAGGGTCGCGGCCAGGCCAAGTCGTTCTCCAAGGACCGCTACTTCCAGGACGACGTACTGGCCGAGGACAAGCTGGTCCCCGAGGGCATCGAGGGCAGGGTGCCGTTCCGCGGCCCGGTCAACCAGGTGATCCATCAGCTGGTCGGCGGCCTGCGCGCTGCCATGGGCTACACCGGCTCCCAGTCGATCGCGCATCTGCAGGAGGCCCAGTTCGTGCAGATCACCGCGGCGGGCCTCAAGGAGAGCCATCCGCACGACATCACCATGACCGTCGAGGCCCCTAACTACACGGGACGCGGTTAGCCCACTAGGTTCATGTACAGGACCAACCGGTCCGTGCATGATTGAGCTTGCCCATCGGTCGTGGCGGTGTGCAAGCTGCGCGGGAGTTGGCGGTTCATTTGTGCTGTCCACCTGCCCCCACAAGTAACCACTGGAGGCGCGAGTCTTACGAGCGCCGTTCGCGGCCCGGCTTGCGTTCCAGCGGTCGAAGCGCATGCGCCGGAGGCGCGAGTCTCGACCGCTGGAACGCGAGCCATCAAGGGGCCGCGAACACGCAGCGCCGCAGGCGCTGCCAGAATTAAGGAGATTTCGCGTGCGCGACATGGTGGAGATCGGCATGGGCCGGACCGCCCGGCGTACCTATGAGCTGGACGACGTCGACATCGTCCCCTCGCGCCGGACCCGCTCGTCGAAGCAGGTCTCGCTGTCCTGGCAGCTGGACGCCTACCGTTTCGAGATCCCGTTTCTCGCGCATCCCACCGACGCGCTGGTATCGCCGGAGTTCGCCATCGAGCTCGGTCGCCTCGGCGGGCTCGGCGTGATCAACGGCGAGGGTCTGTGGGCGCGGCACGCCGATGTCGGTGCGAAGATCGACCAGCTGCTCGAGCTGGTCGGCAAGGGCGGCTACGAGCGCGCCGTGGCGTTGCTGCAGGAACTGCACGCCGCGCCGATGCAGCCGGACCTGCTCGCCGCCGCGGTCGCGCAGGTCCGCGCCGCCGGTGTCACCGTGGCGGTGCGGGTGAGCCCGCAGAACGCGCGCACGCTCACCCCGGCGCTGCTGCAGGCGGGCATCGACCTGCTCGTGGTGCACGGCACGATCATCTCCGCCGAGCATGTCGGCGACGGTGAGCCGTTGAATCTGAAGACCTTCATCGCCGAGCTGGACGTGCCCGTGGTCGCGGGCGGCGTGAGCGATCACCGCACCGCGCTGCACCTGATGCGCACCGGGGCGGCGGGTGTCATCGTCGGCTACGGCTCCTACCCCGGCGCGACGACCACCGGCGAGGTGCTGGGCATCGGCGTGCCGATGGCCACCGCGATCGCGGATGCCGCCGCCGCGCGCCGCGACTACCTGGACGAGACCGGCGGCCGCTACGTGCACGTCATCGCGGACGGTGACGTCGCCACCTCGGGGCAGCTGGCCAAGGCGATCGCGTGCGGCGCGGACGCCGCCATGCTCGGAGTTCCGCTCGCCGTGGCGGCGGAGGCGCCGGGCCGCGGCTGGTACTGGCCGTCGGCGGCCGCGCACCCTTCGGTTCCGCGCGGGTCGCTGCTACACGTCGACGATCCGTGGGATCTCGGTGGCGAGCCGGTCGGTGACACGGTGCGCCCGAGCCTGGAGCGGGTGCTGTTCGGGCCGTCCGACGATCCGTTCGGATCGCTGAACCTCGTTGGTGGACTGCGTCGTTCGATGGCCAAGGCCGGTTACTCGGATTTGAAGGAATTCCAGAGGGTCGGCCTCAGCGTGCGCGCCTGAGCTTTGTTCGATTTGCAGCGCCTGCGGCGCTGCGTGTTCGCGGCCCCTTATGGCTCGCGTTCCAGCGGTCGAGACTCGCGCCTGCGGCGCATGCGCTTCGACCGCTGGAACGCGAGCCGGGCCGCGAACGGCGCTCGTAAGACTCGCTTCTCCGGTGAGCGCCGGGTGGCTCGGAGGCGTGCGGGCCGTGTACAACGGCAGGCCGTTGCATGGCTCGCCCACCGCCAAGGTACCGACGTGTTTCGCGCACCACGAGGCATGCGGCTTTGTGCCGCAAACATTTACGCGGTGCTCGCGCGGGCCGGGTTCAGCGCACGCGGGTCGGTTTCGTCCGTGCGCGCAGGAATTGACGGATCGCGTGGTTCACCGGCTCGGGGTGGGTCATCGTCACCGCCAGTCGGGCGTCCGCGATCTCGATGAACGTGGCGCCGGACAGGCCGTGGGCCAGTTCCTGGGCGCGTTCGCGGTCCATACCGCTGTGGGTGGGGTGGATCACCAGAGCGGGACAAGCGATTTCGCGCAGGCGATCCAGCACCGAATCCCGGCTGAGCAGGCAGCCGGCCGCGACCTCGATGCCGCGACGGTCGCGCACCATCCAGCGCTGGGTCCAGATCTGGCGGTACCACTCGTCGTCGCCGATCAGCCAGGAAGCCAGCTGGTGCACGGCCCGTTCGCGGGAGCCGTCGTCGTACCACTCTTCGAGGAATTTCTGAGTGGCGGTGGACTGCTGCGGGGTGGGCCCGTGCGCTTCGGTGCTGATCAGGATCAGCGCGGAGACGCGTTCCGGCGCGATCAAGGCGGTGCGCAGCGCGGTGAAGCCGCCCTGGGCGGTGCCGCCGATGACGGCCTGTTCGGCGCCGAGATGATCGAGGATGGTCAGCGCGTCGCGGGCCGCGGTCCAGTAGGTGAAGGGTAGGCCCTCGTCCCTGGTGCGGCCGTGGCCGCGGGCATCCCAGGAGACGATCCGGAACTCCGGTGCGAGCGCGGCCATTTGGGCGGCGAACATGGTGCGGTCCATGAAGAACTCGTGCGCCAGCAGTACCACCGGGCCGTCCCCGCCGCTGTCCTCGTAATGGATGTCGGCATCGATCGCGCGGGCGAAGGGCACGAGCAGAAGGATAACCAGCCGGCCCGGCCACGGGTGACGATTCGGGCGGTCGGCTCGCCTCCCGAGCGAGGGGCGCTGTGCCGATGATTCGCTCGTTTCGCCGCTCACTAAACTGGGTGGGTGGCACAAACCCAGAGACCGGTCCTCGTCGTCGACTTCGGAGCACAGTACGCCCAGCTGATCGCGCGGCGGGTTCGCGAGTCGAGCGTGTTCTCGGAGGTGGTTCCGCACACCGCGACGGTGGAGGAGATCGCCGACAAGCAGCCGCTCGCGGTGATCCTCTCCGGCGGCCCGGCCAGCGTGTACGCCGAGGGCGCGCCGCAGCTGGACCCGCGGTTGTTCGAGCTGGGGCTGCCGGTCTTCGGCATCTGCTACGGCTTCCAGGCGATGGCCCAGGCACTCGGTGGCACGGTCGCGCATACCGGCACTCGCGAATACGGGCGCACCGAACTCAACATCGATGGCGGTTTGCTGCACGGCGGCCTGCCCACCATTCAGCCGGTGTGGATGAGCCACGGCGACGCGGTCACCGACGCGCCGGAGGGCTTCGAGGTCACCGGCACCACCGCGGGCGCTCCGGTCGCCGCGTTCGAGGACCGCGCGCGCCGCCTGGCCGGTGTGCAGTACCACCCGGAGGTGCTGCATTCGCCGCACGGCCAGCAGGTGCTGAGCCGGTTCCTGCACGAGCTCGCGGGCATCCCCTCCACCTGGACTCCGGCGAACATCGCCGACTCGCTGGTCGCCTCGGTGCGTGAGCAGATCGGTGACCGGCACGCGATCTGCGGGTTGTCCGGCGGGGTGGACAGCGCCGTCGCCGCCGCCCTGGTGCAGCGCGCCATCGGCGACCGGCTGACCTGTGTGTTCGTCGACCACGGTCTGCTGCGGGCCGGGGAGCGCGAGCAGGTGCAGCAGGATTTCGTCGCCGCGACCGGCGCCAAGCTGGTGACCGTCGACGCGGTGGACAAATTCCTCGGCGAGTTGAAGGGCGTGACCGATCCCGAGGAGAAGCGCAAGACCATCGGCCGGGAGTTCATCCGGTCCTTCGAGGATGCGGTGGGCGAGGTGGTGCTCGAGCACGGCGAGGCCGACGGCGCGGCGCCGAAGGTCGAGTTCCTGGTGCAGGGCACGCTCTACCCGGACGTCGTGGAGTCCGGCGGCGGTACCGGCACCGCGAACATCAAAAGCCATCACAATGTCGGCGGCCTGCCCGACGACCTGGAGTTCGAACTCGTCGAACCGCTGCGGTTGCTGTTCAAGGACGAGGTGCGCGCGGTCGGCCGCGAACTCGGTCTGCCGGAGGAAATCGTTGCCCGCCAACCCTTCCCCGGGCCCGGTCTCGCCATCCGGATCGTCGGTGAGGTCACCGCGGATCGGCTGGAGACGCTGCGCCAGGCCGATGCGATCGCCCGCGAGGAATTGACCGCGGCCGGTCTGGACGGACAGATCTGGCAGTGCCCGGTCGTGCTGCTCGCGGATGTCCGCAGCGTCGGCGTCCAGGGTGACGGCCGCACCTACGGTCACCCGATCGTGCTGCGCCCGGTCTCCAGCGAGGACGCCATGACCGCCGACTGGACCCGGCTGCCCTACGAGGTGCTCGAACGCATCTCCACCCGGATCACCAACGAGGTGCCGGAGGTCAACCGCGTGGTCCTGGACGTGACCAGCAAGCCGCCGGGCACCATCGAGTGGGAGTGATCTCCCGGAGGTAGCCGCTCGCCGTCACCGAGGAGGTCGGCGGGGGCGGTGGAAGGCGCTGTGCAGAATCAGGTGCCCCAACAGCGCACCGTTGGCGCTGCCTGGGCGGGGATCCGGCGGTGTGGTCCGCGCGGTGGGACGCGCCGGATCGGTGGGTTCGTCGGTGTTCATTCGATTCTCCTGTCGTACGACGACCAGGGGTCCGGCCCGGACGATCGCTGGGGATGAACGTGGCACGGCCCGTCCGGTTGGACGGGCCGTGCGGTCATTTGCGGGGAGAGATCACCAGCAGGATGCCGATGACGATCGCGGCGATCACGACGACCCAACCGATCGGGATCATGCTGGCCGCGGGCCAGGACGCCGGACCGACGAAAGCCCACACGCTGATAGCGATGGACAGCAAACCCGCGATGAGCAGCGAGGCGGCGGGGCCGCGGCGGGAATCGGTCGTCTTTTCGCGATCGGTCTCAGCCACGTCGCACCTCCACGTTTCCGGCGCGGACGTCGACGTTCAGTTCGAGCACCGGCGCGCCGAGAGTATTCGGACCGCTGATGCCGTCGGTGCAGAGGGCCTCGGCCATGGTCGCTGCGCAGTGGGTGCGGACGGTCATGTCCGCCGGAAGCAGGACGCGGGCTTCGCCCATCCGTACGTCGACGTCCACGGTGCGGTTCTCGGTCAGTTTCACCGACCGCAGATCCAGCGTGCCCGAGCCCATGGTCACCTGGTAGTTCGACGCCAGTTCCGCGACGGAAGCGGGCGCCCAGGTGTGGTTGCCCATCGCGGCCTGATCGAACTCGACCGGACCGACGGCGGAGGCGAGCAGCACGAATCCCGCGAGTGGCGCGGTGAGCACGAGCAACCCGTAACCACGCCGCAGGAACGCGCCGAGCACCAGGCCCAGACCGATCACGGCCAGCGCGGCAGCGGCGATCCGGCCCGGCGTCATCCATTCCGCGCCCGATGCGGCCGCCGCCCCCGCGCCTGCCGCCGCCAGAATGGCCAGGCCGAGCACCACCGGCGTCAGGCGCGAGCGCGGACGCTTCTGCGGCGGAGCGACGACCGTGCGGGCCGGGCCGGGGTCGGGGAGGTCCCAGGCGAGTGGGGCGACGCCGAGCGGGTCCCAGGACGGTGGGGTCGGGCCGCCGATGATCGCGGGGTGAGCGGCGGCGGGGCGGGGCGTCGGAAGCTCGGCCGTGTCGCCGACCGAGGGCATAGCACCGACATGGCCGCTGGCAGCCGGATCCGATTCGGCTCGGTCACCGACAGCCGCGTCCGATTCGGTTCGCATGCCGGTGGGCGACCCCGGTCCGGCATCGGTGGACCCTCCGGTGGGCGCCGCCGGCTTGTCCAGCACCACAGTCGCGGGGTCGGCGGCTTGCTCCTCGGCGGCGGGCTTGTGCAGCGGGACCGTTGCCGCATCGCCATTCGCGGCGGGCACGGGCGTCTCGGGGACATATGTCTCCGGCAGCTTGGTGTACGGCGTGTACACGGAGGTCGGCGGCACGTACAGGTCACCGACGGTCCGGGGCGCTCCCTGCGGGAAGACCGCGCCGGGGTAGCCGGTGGCGGTGATCCCGCCGTCCGGGGCGAATCCGCCGAACGCCTCGGTGGTTCCGGGTGGCGGGTTGGGTGTGCGCAGATGCAGCATCCACCAGCCTGCCAGCATCAGCGCGAGGCTGATCAGGCCGGATCCGCCGAGACCGACACCGACCGGGCCCATCGTGCTGACCGCGATGGCCAGCGCCACGATCAGCACGATGGTCTTGGTCTGCGACTGCGAGCTGTGGCCCTTGCCGACCAGTGATTCGGCCGCGGACGCCGGGTCGCCCGCCGCGCTCAGCAGCAGCCAGGCCAGCAGGTAGAGCACGAGGCCCGCGCCGCCGAAGATCGTCGAGACGACGAACGCGACGCGAACCAGCACCGGATCGATCTCGTAGCGCCGCGCGAACCCCGCCGCGACGCCCGCGATAGGCCCCTGTCGCGGCAATCGGACCGGCCGGGTCTGCCATATCTGCTGGACCTGGTCGCCGAAGTTCGTTTTCGTCATGTCTCCCATGGTGTGCCGACCCGCGGAATCGGCGCATCGGGGGGAACCCTGAAAAACGGCCTGAACACTTTGGACCGATCCACTGATGTAGCAATTGTTCAGCTATGTCGAGTTTCGCTGATCCGGCCGCTTCTGCGCTGGTCGGCGTGGGTGTCGCTGCTCGAGATCAGGGTGAATCCGGATGGCTGGCAGCTGCGTTGTCGGGCAGTATCGAAGACATGTACCCGTCTGTTCCCGCGTTCGACACTCGGGGGTTCGACGCTGCGCGCGGACTGGGCCCCGCACCCGCGCCGGTCCCCGGGCCGCCGCAGGCGCGGATGTTCCGCCGCTCGGGTGGCCGGGTCGTCGGCGGTGTGGCGGGCGGTCTGGCCGACCATCTGGGCGTCGACGTGTTCAAGGTGCGGATGGCGTTCGTGCTGCTGTGCGCGCTGGCCGGGGCGGGCATCGCCGCCTACGGACTGCTGTGGATCTTCACGCCCGGTGGGTCGGACCAGGCGAAACCTTCCGGTGCCGAGCGGCGGCAGGCGATCGGTCTGGCCATGCTCGGACTCGGGCTCGCGGTCGCCGTGTCGTGGGTGTTCAGCGGGACGGCGGCGAAGGTGATCGCGCCGATCATCGTGGTGGCGGTCGGCGCGGCGCTGGTGTGGCGGGAGTACGACGTCGACGGGCCGCGTTCGTTGCTCGGGCTGCCCGCACGGCCCTCGGTCATCACCTGGTCCCGGATCGTCGCCGGTGCGACGCTGATCGTGGCGGGTCTCGGGGTGGTGGTGCTGGCGCGGATCGATCTCAGCTCACTCGGCTCGGCGCTGCTCGCGGTGGCGGTCACGCTGGTCGGCGCCGGACTGCTGACGGTTCCGCTGTGGCTGCGCATGATGCGCGCGCTGAACGCCGAGCGCGCCGCCCGCATCCGCAACGAGGAACGCGAGGAGATCGCCTCGCATCTGCACGATTCCGTGCTCCAGACGCTCGCGCTCATCCAGCGCCAGGCCGACGACCCGCAGGAGGTGCTGCGGCTGGCCCGCAGCCAGGAGCGGGAACTGCGGAAATGGTTGTTCGAGGATTCCGGCCCCGCGCAGTCGAGCTTGGCCGCGGCACTGCGGACCATCGCGGGCGAGGTGGAGGACCAGCACGGCGTGAAGGTGGCGCCGGTGACCGTCGGTGATGTGTCGATGGACATCGACGGTTCGGGATCCGGTCTGCCGAAGGAGCACTTCACCGCGCTGCTCGGCGCGAGCAGGGAAGCGCTGGTCAATGCCGCGAAGCACGCGGGCGTCCCGGAGATCGATCTGTTCGCCGAGGTCGAGCCGCATCAGGTGAGCGTCTTCGTGCGTGACCGCGGCTCCGGCTTCGACCTCGCGTCCGTGCCGGAGGATCGCCGGGGCCTGGCCAAATCCATTCGCGGCCGGATCGAGCGCCGCGGCGGTCAGGTGGACATCCTGTCGAGGCCGGGCCGTGGCACCGAGGTACGGATCATCATGCCGCGCACCGATTCCGGCTGCCCCGCCCACGACGAAGAGCCCGCCCCCGCCGCGGGCGTCGTCCGCTAGTCGTCCGTTTCTCGCGGACCCGCAGGGTCCGCACAGCTGCCGTGGAGTGCGCGAAGAGCGCGTGGGGGATGAGTGTGGTACCGGTTGGGGGTCAAGGGTCGGTTAGGAGAAGTAGGTGGCCGTGCGGGTCTTTCTCGTCGATGATCACGCCGTTTTCCGGTCGGGTGTGCGTGCGGAGTTGAGCCGGGAGGCGGACATGGAGGTGGTCGGGGAGGCCGGCGGGGTAGCGGAGGCGGTGGCCGGGATCAACGCCGAGCGCCCGGACGTCGTCCTGCTCGACGTGCACATGCCCGACGGCGGCGGGGTGGCGGTGCTGGCCGGCATCGAGCCGGGACCGGTGTGCCTGGCGCTGAGCGTGTCCGATGCGGCGGAGGATGTGATCGCGGTGATCCGGGCCGGGGCCAGAGGGTATGTGACGAAGACGATCTCGGGATCCGAGCTGGCCGACGGCATCCGCCGGGTGGCGGGCGGCGATGCGGTCTTCAGCCCGCGCCTGGCCGGCTTCGTGCTGGACTCGTTCACCGGAAGGTCCCCGGTACCCGAACCGCCCCTGGATCCCGAACTCGACTCGCTGACCCCGCGCGAGTTGGAGGTGCTGCGCCTGCTCGCGCGCGGCTACACCTACCGTGAGATCGCCGAATCCCTGTTCATCTCCGTCAAAACCGTGGAGACGCACGCCTCCAACGTGCTGCGCAAGACCCAGCAGTCCAACCGCAACGCCCTGACCCGCTGGGCCCACCGCCGCCGCATAGACTGACGGCCGCGCGCCCGCCGGTGCGGTGCGGCGACGTCAGAGGACGGCGACGATGATCCCGATGATGATGATCAGGCCGATCAGCAGTCCCACGGCGATGGCCAGAGGGGCATTGTTCGGCTGGGGATTCCTGGCGCGCTGCGGGGTAGCGGCCGCGGTCGCGCCCGCGTGGTTGCGGTGCGGGCGGGGCAGCGGGGTGGAGTGCGGGCTGCGGATCCCGGACGCCGAATTGCGCGCGGCCCAGGAGGGGATGGTTCCGTCCTCGGTGCGGACGGGCGCGCCGAGAATGTGCGGGCCGGTGCCGGGACCGAAAGCGGCGGTGAGGATCTCGTCCCGCGCCTCGGCCATGGTCGGGCGGCGCTGCGGCGCGGGCTCCATCATGTGCAGCAGGGCCTGGGTGAGCACACCGCTGCGGGTCGGCGGGATGATCTGCGCCATGGCGGCGCGGTGCACGATGACATCGCTGTCCTCGTCGAAGCCGAACGGCGGCTGCCCTTCGATCGCGGTGTAGAGCGTGGCGCCCAGGGAGAACACATCGCTTGCCTTGGTCGGCTGGGCTCCGCGCGCCACCTCGGGGGGCAGATAGGAGGGGGTGCCGGTGATCACGCCGTCCGGTTCGTCGGACAGATCGCCCGCACCCCGGGAGATACCGAAGTCGCTGAGTTTCGCCATACCCACGCCGGGGCCGCGGTCGGCGACGAGGATGTTGCCCGGCTTGATATCCCGGTGCACGATGCCGACCGCGTGCGCGGCGGCGAGCGCGTCGGCGACCTGAGCGCCGATCTGCGCGACCTCGATCGGCGGCAGCGTGTCGACCAGCGCGAGCGCCTTCGCGACGCTGCGGGAGGGTAGGTGCTCCATCACCAACCAGGGCTCACCGGCCTCGAGCACCACGTCGTACACGGCGATCGCGTGGTCGTGCGAGAGTTTCGCGGCGACCCGGCCCTCGTGCAGGATCTGGTTGCGGACCGCCTCCGCTTCTGCCTCCTCGAGCCCGGCCGTGGTGAGCACCTGCTTGATCGCGACGTCCCGGTCGAGCAGGCGATCGTGCGCCAGCCAGACCGCGCCCATACCGCCGCCGCCCAGCTTCGACTGGAGGCGATAGCGGCCTGCGACGAGATATTGGGGGCCGACAGTGGGACGAGCGCGTTCGGTCACGGGTGCAGGGTAGCGGAAAATGAGGCTAGCTGGCCTGATTCGTGTTCGCGTATAGGGCGAGACACGGGGCACGGCCATGTGCCGCGCCCGCTCGCTGACGCTCGGTCGGGATGCGTGCCACACACCATACCGATGAATGGGTGCCGTTGCGTCGTAGCCGGGCGCGCGCAGGGTTCGCTCCTCGCATCGAGAATCACGTCACTCGGAAGGGATCCGCGGATTTCCGGCCCATGGCAGTGGTTGCGTGCCGGTTTGCCGAGCCGGGCCCTGTCACCTCGGCGGGGACCGCGCGACACGAAGCTCTCCGCTCTTGACGAAACCTAGGGGTCGGTTTCTACTGGGTCGGTATCGAACGTATATTCGATATCAATCGATAGCTGAACCGGTGCTGTGCTCGAAAGCGAGGGTAGCTCCGCCATGCTTCGTCTCGGGTCCATCGTGGGAAGTGGGTGGTTGAGATGGGTTCGGATGCGATATCGCAGGGAGGGGTGAATCGGGGAGCGCTGCGGCGCGATGGTGGGCGGGAGGATGCTCCCTCCCTGGCTGAACTGCGCAGACGGATGGCCGCGGTGCCGGGGCGCGGTGAATCCGCGGCGCAGCGGGTCCCGCTCGGCACCGAATCGCGCCGCGCGGCATTGCCGGTGCCTGCGGCGCTCGCGCCCCTGTTGCCCGATGGTGGCCTGCCCAAGGGTTCCGTGGTGGCGTACACGGGGGCGAGTTCGCTGCTGGCCGGTCTGCTCGCCGCGGTGACCGAGGGCGGTGGGCATGCCGCGGTGGTCGGCATGCCCCGGCTCGGTCTGCTCGCCGCGGTGGAGATGGGGGCGCAACTGCGGCGGCTGGCCGTGATCGCCGACCCAGGCCCCGATCCGGTGGAGGTGGCCGCGGTGCTGCTCGACGGGCTCGATCTGGTCGTGCTCGGACTCGGCGGCGGCGCCGTCGCGCCCGCTCGCAGCAGGGTGATCGCGGCCCGCGCCCGCAACAAGGGCGCCACCCTCGTGGTCACCGACGGTCGCTGGCCCGGCGCGTCCCTCCAACTCGACGCCCGCATCGCGGGTTATGCCGGTCTCGGCCGCGGGCGCGGGCGCTTGCGTTCGCTCGGCTTGACGGTCGAGGTGCGCGGCAAGGCGGGACCGCCACGGCGCGGACGGCTGGATCTGTGCCCGAATGCGGGGCGCGTGGAATGGGTGCTGCGCGAGAAGTCTGCCCGGACAGCCGAAGTCGCCGACACGCAGGAGGCGGTCTCGTGAGTGCGTCCGTGGGGGACGAAGGTCGTTCGTCGCCGTGATCCGGCCGGGGTCGAAGCGGGTGCTCGCCCTGTGGTGCCCGGACTGGCCCG
Organism: Nocardia gamkensis NBRC 108242; assembly: GCF_001612985.1. GTDB lineage: Bacteria > Actinomycetota > Actinomycetes > Mycobacteriales > Mycobacteriaceae > Nocardia > Nocardia gamkensis. Next base: position 18,528 of record NZ_BDBM01000025.1, read on the forward strand.
CGGTCGCCGCGGCGGCGTCGGCGGGACTGCCCGCGACGCGGCCGGTGGCGGTGCTGTTCGCCAACCGGGTGGTGGCCTGTTCGGCGATCGCCCGAGCCGAAGGGGTGCGCCGCGGCCTGAAGCGCCGAGAGGCGCAGGCGCGGTGCCCCGGCCTGTTCCTCGCGCAGCAGGATCAGGACCGGGACGCGCGGCTGTTCGAACCGCTGGTCGCGGCGGTGGCCGCGACGGTGCCCGGTGTGGAGGTACTGCGCCCCGGGCTGCTCGTGCTCGCCGCGCGCGGCGCGGCGCGGTTCTTCGGGTCCGAGGAGGCGGCGGCCGAGCGCCTGGTCGACGCGGTGGCCGCGGCCGGGGCGGAGGCACAGATCGGGATCGCCGACGAGTTGTCCACGGCGGTGATCGCCGCCCGGCGCGCCGCGATCGTGCCGGTAGGGACGGGTGCGCGGTTTCTCGCGCCATTGCCGATCGGGGAACTCGCGGTGGAGCCCAGCCTCACCGCCCCGGAACGCGCCGATCTGGTCGATCTGCTGCACCGCTTGGGTCTGCGCCGGATCGGTGATTTCGCCGCGCTCTCCGCGGCGGAGGTCGCCTCCCGCTTCGGGACCGACGCCGTGCTCGCGCACCGCTGCGCCAGGGCCCAGCCGGAGCGTCCGCCGTCCGCCCGGCAGCCGCCGCCGGATCTGGTGGTGGAGTATCGCTGTGATCCGCCGATCGAGCGGGTCGACGCGGCCGCCTTCGCCGGTCGCCTGCTCGCCACCCGGCTGCACGGCGCGCTCGCGGATGCCGGACTGGCCTGCACCAGGCTCTCGGTGCACGCGGAAACCGCGGCGGGGGAGGATCTCGCCCGGATCTGGCGCTGCGCCGAGCCGCTCACCCCGGAGGACACGGCGGACCGGGTGCGCTGGCAGCTGGACGGCTGGCTCACCCGGCGCGACGGCGCGCGGCCCACCGCGCCGATCACCGTGCTGCGGCTGGAACCTGTCGAGGTGGTCACGGCGGGCGCGCTGCAACTCGGGCTGTGGGGCGGGGCCGGGGAAGAGGACGAGCGAGCCCGGCGCGCGCTCATCCGGGTGCAAGGGCTGCTGGGCGGGGAAGCGGTGCGGGTCGGCGTGCTGAGCGGCGGACGCGGGCCCGCCGAACGAATCACCATGGTCACGCTGGGTGACGAACTCGTCCCCGCGGCCGACCCCGCGCAACCCTGGCCGGGCCGGCTGCCCGAGCCCGCCCCCGCCGTACTTCTGCTGAACCGTCCGCTGGTGCGGCTCGAAACCGCCGACGGCGCGCCCGTCAAGGTCACCGACCGCGCCATGTTCGACGCCGAACCCGCACTGCTGCGCTGGGGGAGCAAACAGTGGCGGTTGACCGGCTGGGCGGGCCCGTGGCCGGTGGACGAACGCTGGTGGGCGCCCGATGCGGACGACGCGGAACTCACCGCCCGCGCCCAGGTTCAACTCGACGACGCGCCCGCCCCCAGCCGAGTGCTGCTGCTGGTCTACCGCGCCGAAACCTGGCGTGCCGAGGGACTTTACGACTGAGGGCCACAACAGTCACACGCCCGCCAACCTCGGGTAGGCCGGTACAGGCTTGGCCCTGAACGGAATCGGCGTCGGAGACCAGGTAAGGCCGCCGTCACCGCTCCCGGGTCCGGCGGCTGGTTCACTCCGGCCGCGACCACACCGTCGCCAACGTGAACGGATGTCCGCGCAGGGCAGCCCATTTCGGCTTGCGGGCCAGGAACGCGTCGTCCACCAGTGCCTCGGCGACCTCGGTGAGGACCCATCCGGCGGCCAGACCGGCCGACAGATGCTCGCTGATCAAGTGCAGATGGGTGCTGATCGCCACCGGTTCGCCGGAAGGGTCGGTGTAGTGCGTCGGCATTCCCGACACCATGATGAACTGCGGGTGGTAGCTGACCGATACGCACCGGGCGCCCGGTGCGGCCAGGCGCCACGCCTCCGCGTAGAACGGCGCGAGTTCCGGTAGGTGCTCGTCGATCAGCGACGCGATCACCAGGTCGTAGGCGCCGCTCGGCAGACCCGTGTCCCGCACATCCGCGCGGGTCAGCGTGGTGTGGACGCCGCGTTCGGCGGCCAGCGCCAGCATTCCCTCGCTCACGTCGACCCCGTCGATGTGCGTCGACCCGTTGTCCCGCAGCCACGTTCCGGTGCGCCCGGTGCCGCAGCCCAGATCCGCCGCGCGCCGCACCCGGCCGAGGTCCAACCGCAATCGCCCGAGCAGAGCGAGATCCATCTCATCCAGGACCGTCTGCTCGTAGGTGGGCGCCCACCCGTCGTATCCCGTGGCGACATCGACGGTGCGGTAGGCGCGGCGGTCGAAGTCGGCGAAGGAGGGCATGCGGTGAGTATTGTTCCGGGCTCGCTCTCGCACCAGCCATTTATCGAGCGAGTCGAAACACCTTGGTTCGCATGAGTCTTCGCGCGCGCCTCAGGAAGCCCCGGGTCCCGCACCACACCTCTTCCGGCAGTGATCCGCGCTACATGGCGCAGGGGGAGTGCATGACTGCCGGTATCCTCGTTGGTCGTGGATCTGACGCTGGACCAGGTGACATTCGGAAACGTGCGGATCGCCTATCGGGATTCGGGGGTGGGCGCCGTCAGCGACATCCCCGTGCTGCTGGTGCACGGCATGGGCGGCGGCGGGCACACGTGGGACCGGTTCGCGCGTGTACTGGTGCAATCCGGGCGCCGGGTGATCATCCCCGATCTGCGCGGACACGGTCGTAGCTCACATACCGATTCCTACCTCTTCGACGAGTTCGGCGACGATCTGCTGCGCCTCTGCGAACATCTGGAGCTGCCCGCGGTGGATCTGGTCGGGCATTCGCTCGGCGGTTACGCGGTGTCGCGCGTCGCGCAGGAGCGACCGGAGCTGGCGCGCAGGCTGGTCATGGAGGAATGCCCGCTTCCGCTGCGATCCGGCGTCGAGGAAATGCGCCTGACCCGCCGGTTTCCCACGGTGCCCGAGTTGTGGCACGCCACATCCAGCCTGGTGCGCCACCCGCGCGCGGTGGTCGCGTTCGACCGTGCCATGACGAAGACGGCGCTGGAGCAGTTCCGCAAGCCGAACCCGGAATGGTGGGACCGGCTCTCCGACATCACCGCACCCACCCTGGTGTTGTGCGGCGGACCGGGCGGCATGGTGGATCCGGACAAACTCGCCGACCTGCGAGCCGGCCTCGCCGACTGCACCGTGACCACCTTCACCTGCGGCCACAGCATCCATCGCGACCGCTACCAGGAGTTCGCCGCGACCGTCCGGCCGTTCCTGGCCGGCTGAGGTTCACCAATGCGTACCGGGCACCCATCGGGCGGCCCGGCGCAAGGCCGTGCCCGTGACGCGCCGCGCGGCCGACCTGGGCGGTCGCACGGGAAGCGAGTCGACGGGTTCGAGCTGTTCGTCGTCGGGCTCGGTCGGCTCGCCCTTGGCCGCGGGGGAGTCGGGCAGAGCGCGGTAGTAGCGGTGCAGGACGCGGTCGCGGATCTTCGGGGTGAGCAGCGCGCCGTATTCGGCGATGGTGCCCAGCGGCACGTCGATGCGCTTGGGGCGTTCGGTCAGCGCCCGCACGATGGTCGCGGCCGCCCACTCGGGCGACTCGGCGGGGCCCTGGTCGCCGCTCGGGGTGATCATCGGCGTGCGCACCAGCGGCATGTGGATGGTGGTGAACGTGACGCCGTCGGCCATGGTCTCGACGGCCGCCACCTCGGTGAACTTGTCCAACGCCGCCTTGCTGGCCAGATACGCGGCGAACCGCGGCGTGGCCACCTGCACGCCCGCGCTGCTGATATTGACGATGTGCCCGAACTTGCGTTCCCGCATCTGCGGCAGCAGGGCCAGCGTCAGCCGCAGCGCGCCGAAGTAGTTGACGGCCATGGTGCGTTCGAAGTCGTGCAGCCGGTCGGTGGAGCGGTGGATGGCACGGCGGATCGAACGGCCCGCGTTGTTCACCAGCATGTCCACGTGGCCGTGCTCGGCCAGGACGATCCCGAGCACCTGGTCCACGGAGTCGGAATCGGTGACGTCGCAGGAGTATCCGTAGGCCGAGCCGCCCGCCGCCCTGATCTCGTCGACGACGGCGGTGAGTTCCTCGCCCCGGCGCGCGAGCAGGAACACCGTGGCGCCCTTGCCCGCGACCGCCAGCGCGGCCGCCCGGCCGATTCCGGAGGACGCCCCCGTGATGAGAACGTGCCGTCCGGTGAGGTCGCGGTTGCGGCGCCCGCGCCGGGCGGGCTCGGCGGCTGCGTCGGTCATCGCTGCTCCTTTGCAGGTGTGGTCGAAATGAAACTTACTCTGAAGTAAGTTCACTGCCAAGTGGCCCTGGTCACAGCCGCGAGCGCCGGGCCCGGTGGCGGCGGCGTGTCGCCCGGCGCGGCTCGGCGTCTTCGAGAACCGCACGGGTGCGGGGTCTTTCCGGGCGTGCGAAACGTTCGAACAACTGTCGAAACGTTCGAACATATGTGCGATACTCTGCGCATGTCGGACGATCGGATGGCGGAGGTGTTTGCCGCGGTGCGGCTCGGTGGCGTCGACCCGGCGGCGGGGCGGCGGGCGTTGGAAAAGCTCTGGGGTGAACTCGGCGAACACGGTGGAGCGCTGCAACGCTGCGTGGTCGCCCACCATCTCGCCGACCTCCAGGAGGAGGCCGCCGAGGCGCTGCGCTGGGATCAGCGGGCGCTGGCCGCGGTGTTCGCTCCCGGTGTGCCGCTGGACGAAGGTCTGCGCGGTTTCTTGCCGTCGCTCTATCTGAATCTGGCCGACAGCCACCGCCGGGTCGGCGAGTTCGAAGTGGCCGAAATGCAATTGGCCATCGCGCGCGGGCATCTCGACGTCCTGGCCTCCGATGCCTACGGCGCGCTCATCCGGACTCGCCTGAGCGGGGTCGAAGCCGCCCTCGCCGCCGGTTCCGTCGAACGTCTCTCGGTGGCCTGACCAGCCTGTACATCGATCTTGCTCGAATGTATGTTCGAGACGAGGAGGTGCGTTGTGGGCTGGGGAAACGGTCCGCCCAGCTGGGCGGAGATGGAGCGGGTGCTGTCCGGGCGCTCCGGACGGACGAATCCCGACGGGGTGGTCCAGGGCGACGGCGGCGACAGCCCGGCGTGGTCGCGCAAGCGCGGCGAGTACCGGCCAGAGCCGGTGCTGCGCGCCGCGGAACCGCCGGTCCCGTACGCGGAGCTGCACGCGCATTCGGCCTACAGCTTCCTGGACGGCGCCAGCCATCCGGAGGAGCTGGTGGAGGAGGCGGTGCGGCTCGGCTTGGCGGCGATCGCGCTCACCGATCACGACGGCTTCTACGGCACCGTCCGCTTCGCCGAGGCGGCCAAGGAGTGGGGGATGCCCACCGTCTTCGGAGCCGAACTGTCGCTCGGCACGGCATCCGAACCCCACGTTCCCGGCACCGCGCGCGGGCACGCCGCCGCGCCGGACTCGGCGCCACGCACCGGCGCGGCGGACCCGGCCGGGCCGCACCTGCTGGTGCTGGCTCGTGGCCAGGAGGGCTACCGCAGGCTCTCCCGCGAGATCGCCGCCGCGCACATGGCCGCCGGAGAGAAAGGAATCCTGCGCTACGACCTCGACACGCTCACCGCGGCGGCCGATGGGCACTGGCACATCCTGACCGGGTGCCGGAAGGGTCATCTGCGCCAGGCGCTCGAGCTCGACTTGCGCAGCGGCGGCACCCGGCTCGATCGCGCGGAAGCGGCGCTGCGTGACCTGACCGACCGCTTCGGAACCGACCGGGTGAGCGTGGAACTCACCCATCACGGCGTCCCGGAGGACGACGAGCGCAACGCTCACCTCATCGCCTTGGCCGATCGTCTCGGCCTGCCCGTGCTCGCCACCACCGGGGCGCATTTCGCCGCGCCGGGCCAGCGTCGCCGAGCCATGGCACTGGCGGCGATCCGGGCCAGGCAGAGCCTGGACGAGATCGCGGGCCGGCTGGCCCCGGCGGGCGGCGCGCACCTGCGGTCCGGGGCGGAGATGGCGCGGTTGTTCGCCGACTGCCCGCAGGCGGTGGCGAACGCGGCGGCACTGGCTCGCGAATGCGCCTTCGACCTGAAGCTGATCGCCCCGCACCTGCCGCCCTTCGACGTGCCCGCCGGACACGACGAGCAGTCCTGGTTGCGCGAACTCACCATGGCGGGCGCCGCGGCGCGCTACGGGCCGCCGGAGGAGAACCCGGAGGCATACCGGCAGATCGAGCACGAACTCGCCGTGATCGGCAAGCTGGAATTCCCCGGCTACTTCCTGGTGGTGCACGACATCGTCAGCTTCTGCAAGAACAACGACATCCTCTGTCAGGGTCGCGGCTCGGCGGCCAACTCCGCGGTCTGCTACGCGATCGGCATCACCAATGTCGACCCGGTGCGCAACCAACTGCTGTTCGAGCGCTTCCTCTCCCCCGAGCGCGACGGTCCGCCGGATATCGATGTCGACATCGAATCCGATCGCCGAGAAGAGGCGATCCAGCACGTCTACCGCAAGTACGGCCGCGAGTACGCCGCGCAGGTGGCCAACGTGATCACCTATCGCGGCAAGTCCGCGGTACGCGATGCCGCACGGGCGCTGGGTTTTTCGCCGGGTCAGCAGGACGCGTGGAGCAAGCAGGTGAGCCGCTGGACGGGGATCGGCGCCGAGACGAACACCGACATCCCCGCCGAGGTCCTGGAACTGGCCGCCGATATCGAGGGGTTGCCGCGGCATCTCGGCATCCACTCCGGCGGCATGGTGATCTGCGACCGGCCGATCGCCGACGTCTGCCCGGTGGAGTGGGCGCGCATGCCCGGCCGCAGCGTCTTGCAATGGGACAAGGACGATTGCGCGGGCATCGATCTGGTGAAGTTCGACATGCTCGGCCTCGGCATGCTCTCCGCGCTGCACTACATGATCGACCTGGTGCGCGAGCACAAGGGCGAGACCGTCGAGCTGCACTCGCTCGACCTGGCCGAACCCGAGGTCTACGAGATGCTCTCGCGCGCGGACTCGGTCGGCGTCTTCCAGGTCGAGTCGCGTGCGCAGATGGCCACCCTGCCCCGGCTGCGACCGCGCGGCTTCTACGACCTGGTGGTGGAGGTGGCGCTGATCCGTCCCGGCCCGATCCAGGGCGGTTCGGTGCATCCCTACATCCGCAGGCGCAACGGTGTGGAGGACGTCGTCTACGACCATCCGGCGCTGAAGAACGCGCTGGAACGCACGCTCGGCGTGCCGCTGTTCCAGGAGCAGCTCATGCAGATGGCCGTCGACGTCGCCGGATTCACCGCCGTCGAAGCCGATCAACTGCGCCGCGCCATGGGCTCCAAGCGGTCACCGGAACGCATGAAGCGCCTCGAGGCGAGGCTCTACCAGGGCATGCGCGAGCGTCACGGCATCACCGGCGAAGTCGCCGACCGCATCTACGAGAAGCTCTACGCCTTCGCCAATTTCGGCTTCCCGGAGAGTCATTCGCAGAGCTTCGCCGCGATCGTGTACTACTCGGCCTGGTTCAAACTGCATCATCCCGCCGCCTTCTGCGCGGGTCTGCTGCGCGCTCAGCCGATGGGGTTCTACTCGCCGCAGTCGCTGGTCGCCGACGCGCGCAGGCACGCGGTCGTGGTGCACGGTCCCGACGTCAACGCCAGCAGGGCCGAGCCCACCCTCGAGGCGAAGGGCACCGAGGTGCGCCTCGGTCTCGCCGCGATCCGCCAGATCGGCGACGACCTCGCCGAACGCATCGTCACCGCCAGGGGTGAGCGGCCCTACACCTCCTTCCTCGACCTGACCGGTCGGGTGGAACTCACTGTCGCACAAGCGGAATCGCTCGCCACGGCGGGCGCGCTCGGCAGCCTCGGCAGCACCCGCCGCGAAGCGCTCTGGGCGGCGGGCGCCGCCGCGGGCGAGCGCCCGGACCGGTTGCCCGGTACCGGCGCGGCCACCACCGCGCCCGCCCTGCCCGGGATGAGCGATCTGGAACTGGCCGCCGCCGACGTGTGGGCCACGGGCGTCTCGCCGGGCAGTTATCCGACGGAGTTCCTGCGCCCGCACCTCGACACGCTCGGCGTGATACCGGCCTCCGGCCTGCTCGCCGTGCCCGACGGCTCGCGGGTGCTGGTGGGCGGCGCGGTGACGCACCGGCAGCGTCCCGCCACCGCCGAGGGCGTCACCTTCCTCAATCTGGAAGACGAAACCGGCATGGTGAACATCGTCTGCTCGCTGGGGCTGTGGCGGCGGTACCGGCGTCTCGCCCAGGGCGCTGCCGCTCTGCTCATCCGCGGCCGGGTACAGAATGCCGAGGGCGTGGTGAGCGTGGTCGCCGAACATCTACAGCGCATGGATCTGCGGATGGCGTCCAAGTCGCGCGACTTCCGTTGAGCCGGTGCATTAAAGAAGTATTAGAAGCGTTCTAGGAAACAGTTATGTGGGGCTGTTCGCGCAGCGCAGAAGGCTACTGTGCCAGGCATGAGGAAGCTAGCTGTGCTGTGTGTCGGCGTGCTGGGGTTGAGTCTGCTCGCCGGCTGCGGTGCCGATAACCCCCAGCCCGCTCGAGACCGGACGTCGACGGCTATCACCGGGCCCGCCGCCCCCGCGCTCGTGCCGCCGGGAGTACACGAACTGGCGCCCCCGAAGCGGGACAGCAACTCCGGCGGCGAGCCCGTGTCCCTGCGCAAGGAAGTGGTCACCGGCAGCGTCGAGATCACCGCAGGCGCGCCCGTCGCCGCCGCGGGCACGATCATCGACCAGGTGCGCGCCGCCGGTGGCCGGGTCGACAGCCGCACCGAGCAACCCGGGACCGACGACACCGAGCCCAGCGCCACGCTCGTCGTCCGGCTGCCCGCGGACAAGACCGACGCGTTCATCGCGGACCTCGGCGGGGTGGGGCAGGTCACCCGGGTCACCACCAACCGCGACGACGTCACCATGCAGTGGGAGGACCTGGACGCGCGGATCAAGGCGCTGCAAGCGTCGGTCGAGCGGCTTCGCGCGCTCATCGCGGGCGCCACCAGCACCTCCGACCTGCTCGCCGCCGAACAGGCGCTGTCCAGCCGCCAGGGCGAACTGGACAGCCTCACCGCGCAGAAGCGGCGGCTCGACGACCAGGTCGCCCTGTCCACGCTGACCATCGAGATCACCACCGATCAGAAGAAGCCCGGCGACGACCCCGACAGCTTCTGGGACGGCATCGTCTCCGGCTGGAACTCCCTGGTGGACTGGCTGCGGGAAGCGGTCGTGTTCAGCGGCAAGGCGATTCCGTGGCTCGGCTTCCTGGCGGTGGCGGCCGCCGTGCTGTGGGGCATCGTGCGCCTGGTGCGCCGCCGTCGGAAGCCCGCATCGGGTGCGGGAGAATCAGCGCCCGCGAAGTCCGCGAGCAGCGCCGCCGATGGCGCGGAAACCAGCGCAGGAGGCAAGCGTGCCGACGGTGGTCAGGGCGACGATCAAACCGAACAGCCGTAAGGGCCCGCTGGTGGAAACCCTCGACGACGGCAGCCTGCACCTGTACGTGCGGGCTCCCGCCGTCGAGGGCAAAGCCAACAAGGCGGCCATCGAGTTGCTCGCCGAACACTTCGGAGTCGCCAAGTCCGCCGTCCGGCTGGCGGCGGGCGCGACATCGCGCTTCAAACGATTCGAGATCGACCTACCCTGAACGCGCTGTCTCGCTGTGGGTTCCGCACAGCCGATGGACGGAGCGGATCAGACGCCGCCGGGGAAGCCGAGTTGACGCCAGGCTTCGTAGACGGTCACCGCGGCAGCATTGGAGAGGTTCATGGAGCGACGGCCGGGCACCATCGGGATGCGCAGCCGGTCGGTGACGTGCGGGTCCGCCAGCACCTCCGCGGGCAGGCCGGTGGGCTCGGTGCCGAACAGCAGCACGTCGTTCTCGCGGTAGGCCACCTCCGTGAACCGAGTGGTGGCTTGCGTCGTGAACGCGAAGACCCGCTCGGGCCGCAACGCCTCCCACGCCGCCGCCAGATTCGCATGCACCGTCACCGACGCCAGATCGTGGTAATCCAACCCGGCCCGGCGCAACTTCGGCTCCGACAGATCGAACCCCAACGGCTCGATCAGATGCAGATGGCACCCGGTCCCCGCGACCAACCGGATCGCGTTGCCGGTATTCGGCGGAATGCACGGCTCGTGGAACATCAGATGGAACACGGGTGCCAGTCAATCAGGTGGGCGAGAGCGACCGACGATCAGCCGGGAAGCAGTCGGAGCGGCACCGCGATTCGCCGCAGCCGTGTGCCACTCGCCGCTGAGAATCGGGCTGGTTCCGATCGGGCTCGGTGACCTCCGGCGGACCGACGGGGGTGGTCTGCAAGAATCGGGGGGTGACCGATGCCGACGCGCCTGTCTCCGGGCGCCGCAGTGCGGGGGCGCAGTTTCTGCGCTCCCATCTGCCGATGGTGGTTGTGACGCTGGTCATCGTGGTGGCGGTGGTGTTCGTCGCGTCCGATCGGTGGCGGCGCGGGGCCTTCTTCTTCGGTGGTGCGACGCTGCTGGCGGCGGCGTTCCGGCTGTGCCTGCCGACCGCGCGGGTCGGGCTGCTCGCGGTGCGCAGCAAGCCCTTCGACGTGGGCGCGCTGACGCTGCTCGGTTCGAGCATCCTGTTCCTGGCGGCCACGATCAACACCCTCGGCGTCGGCTGACCGATCGGGAAGGGCGCCCCGGCTGCGTCGCCCATCGAGATCAGCGGGTGTATCGCTCGGCGAAAACCGTCCGCTCGCGCGGACGGCGGCCGGGATGAGGCGCAACGGTGTCGCTGTAACCGACCGTGACCAGGACCGCGACGGCCAGATCGACACGATCGCCGACACCGACGGCCTGCTTCACCAGTTCGGCGTCCCACCCGTTCATCGGGGCCGAGGCCAGGCCGAGGCCGGTGGCCGCCAGCATCGCGTAGGTGGCCGCGATCATCGCGTTCTTCACCGCGTTCTCCCGCAGCAGGCCGTGCCGTTCGAGCGCGTGATACTCCGCGCGGGTGTCGAACATGGCGGTGAAGTCGGCGTTCCACGCGCCGCTGCGGCCGGCGAGTTCGGCGATATCGGCATTGCCCGCTCGCCAGGCGTCGACATCGGCGAGGAAGACCAGCACCACCGGCGCCTCGAGCGGTTGGGGCTGACCGAACGCGGCTTCGTGCAGGGCGCGACGGCCGGCTTCGTCGGTCACCACGACGACCGACCGGTCCTGCATGTTCCAGGCGCTCGGGGCCTGCATGGTCAGGTCGAGGAGTTCTTCGAGCAGCTCCGGCGCTACCGGATCGGCCCGGTAATGCCGGACGGTGCGGCGGGTTCGAATGGCTTCGGCAACCGAAAGTGTCTGCGTTTCCATGATTCTTACTATCGGAGAGTGACACTCGAATAGGAAGAAGGCACTAAATAGTGCGCTACACTCCGAAAGGTGCCCACATACCTCGAAGGTTCCGGTCTCCCTGCGGACGTGTACTCCGCGAAGTGCCCTACGCGGGAGGTTCTCGACCACATTGCGGGCAAGTGGACGGTGCTGATCATCGACGCACTCGCGGACGGCACCATGCGCTACACCGATCTGCGCAACCGCATCGAGGGCATCTCCCAGAAGATGCTGACGCAAACTCTGCGGCAATTGGAGGCGGACGGATTCGTCACGCGCACAGTGCATCCGACGGTCCCGCCCCGGGTCGACTACACCCTCACCGACCTCGGCCACAGCCTGCGCACGCCGATCGCGGCGCTGCGGGATTGGATCGAAAGCAACATCAACCGGATCGAGGCGGCGCGACGAGGCGCGGCGCTCTGAGCGGGGGCGCGAGGCACAGTGCTCGGAACGTCGCGCGCGGACGCTTCGGCGCGGCGGACCTTCAGTGTTCGGGTCGCACACCCGCCCGGGCTAGTCGCATGGTCTCGGTCAGCAGCTTCGAGACCGCCGCCGCCTCGGTGAGGAATCCGTCGTGCCCGTCGCGGGAGTGCACGACTTCCAGTCCGTCGCAACCGGGCAGCAGATCGGCGAGTTCCTGCTGGGTCCGCAGCGGGTACAGCCGGTCGGAGTCGACGCCGCCGACTACGCACGGCACCGGCGTCGCCGCGAGCGCCGCCTCGATGCCGCCCCGGCCCCGGCCCACGTCGTGCCGGTTCATCGCCTCGGTCAGCAGCACATAGGTGGCGGGATCGAAGCGCTTGCACAGCTTTTCGGCCTGGTGGTCCAGGTAGCTCTGCACCGCGTAACGGCCGCCGTGCCACGGGTCCTCGTCGCCCTGGGGCTTGTTCTCGAACCGGTGGTCGAGCTCGAATTCGGTGCGGTAGGTCAGGTGTGCGATCCGCCGGGCCACGGCCATGCCCGTCAGCGGGGCGCGCCCGGTGCCGTGATAGTCGCCGCCCTGCCAGTCCGGATCGGCCTTGATCGCCGCGATCTGGGTGGTCTGGGTACCGATCTGGTCGGCGGTGGCGCGGGCGCCGACCGCGAGCACCAGCGCCGCCGCGACCCGCTCCGGTGCGCCGACCATCCACTCCAGCACCCGCATGCCGCCCATCGACCCGCCGACCACGGCGGCGAGCCGCTCGACACCGAGCAGGTCGAGCAGAGCGGCCTCGGCGGTCACCTGATCGCGAATGGAGATCTCGGGAAACCTTGCGCCCCAAGGCTTCCCGTCCGGCGCGGGACTCGACGGCCCGGTGCTGCCCTTGCAGCCGCCGAGCACGTTCGTCGCGATCACACACCATTCGTCGGTGTCCAGCGGAGCACCCGGGCCGACCATGCCGTCCCACCAACCGGGCATCTCGTGCACGTCGTCGGGCTTGCCGACGACGTGCGAGTCGCCGGTCAGCGCGTGTTCGACCAGCACGATATTGTCCAGTCCGGGGGAGAGTTCACCCCAGCGCTGCACCGCGAGGTGGACGTCCGGGATGACCGCGCCGTTCTCCAGGCGCACGTCCCCGATGGCGATGGTGCCGAGCTGTCCATCCGGGGGCGGCAGGAGGTTGCCGGAGGTCCGCGTGCTCGGTTCGGTGCTCACGGTCACGTCGCCGCCGTCGCGAAGCCGGCGCGTAGATCGCCCGGAATGTCCACGGTGGCGGCCACGCGGCTGTACGGCGCTGCCGGGTCCTGCTCGGTCCCGGGCGCGGTGAATTCACTCATGGTTTGCTCCCAAAAGGTGTTCGCCGGTACAGCAAGGGTTAGCGGTGTGTGGGTAACGAACAACAACACATGCCGGCGACCTCCTGTTACGCGCTTGCTCCCGACTCTCGGGAGCCAGGTCATCACCCGGAGCACCCCACCGCGGTTGGAGGGTTGCCGACCAGCGAGCCGGGGCTTGGCGCTGGTACTCATAACCTGCCCGGCATCATAACCGGCGGGCGGTCGGCGTCCGAAATCCTCCGCCGAACTCACTGGTCCGCGACGGTCGCCGCCCCGCAGCAGGTGCGTACGAATTCGTCGTACGCCTCGGTGAACGCGGTGCGCCCCGCCCTGGTCGCGGTCGCCAGGTCCTCGTCGAGGAACGCATCGTCGGAGCACTCCATGCCGATGTGGCCGATCAGTTGCCAGGTGCCGACGAGGAGCCGCACCGCGCGCGCGTCCGGTTCGGTGCCGAGGCGCTCGGCGACCACCGCCGCGATCGCCGTGTTCTTGTCGTCGGCGAGTTCCATGCTGCGCGCGCTGACCGAGGGGCTGCTGCGCAGGATCCGTTGCATCTTCTGGAACTGCCGGAACGACAACGGGTCGGCCTCGCCACCTTCGGCGGCTTGATCGACCACGTGCAGGAAGGCCGCGAGCAGCGCCTCTAGTTCGTTGCCCGTGCGCGGCTGCTCGCGCAGCGTCTCGGCGATCGTGCGCCCGAAATCCTGGACCGGCCCGAGGACGATGTCCTCTTTGCTCTCGAAATAGCGGTTGATCGTGCGCGGTGAGACGTCCGCCACGTTGGCGATCTGCTCGATGGTGGTCGCGTCGAAGCCCTGCGTGTCGCACAGATCCAGGGCGGCCGCGATGATGCGCAACCTCGTCTGCTGCTTCTTGCGTTCGCGCAGCCCTGGGGTCGCGGGGGCGCTCGCGGCGCGGTCGGCCGCAGCGCTCGCGCCCATCGGCGTCGATGACTCGAGCATGACCCCATGGTAACGCAACCTGTTGTTTTCCTGTCCTTAACGGTCAAATGTCGTACTACGACACTTTTCTCTTGACGACAAATGTCGCTCGATGACAGGATGGCTTCGACATCGAAGGACGAGGAGACGACCGTGACGGAACCCGGGACAGCGGCGCACGCGCCGCGGAAATCGGCCGCTTCAGCGCGCTGGCTCGCGCTGGCAGTGATCGCATTGGCCCAGCTCATGGTAGTGCTGGACGCCACCATCGTGACCATCTCGCTGCCGTTCGCGCAGCGTGATCTCGACATCAGCGACGGCAACCGGCAATGGATGCTCACCGCCTACACGCTGATCTTCGGCGGCTTGCTGCTGCTGGGCGGCAGGCTGGCCGACTACCTCGGCCGCCGCCGGATCTTCATCGTCGGCCTGATCGGCTTCGCGGGCGCTTCGGCGCTGGCCGGGCTCGCTCAAACCGGGGCGGAACTGTTCGCCGGGCGCGCGTTGCAGGGCGCGTTCGCTGCGCTGCTGGCCCCGGCCGCGCTCTCGCTGCTGTCGGTGACCTTCACCGAGCCCGGAGAGCGGGCCACCGCTTTCGGCGTGTTCGCGGGCATTTCCGCGGGTGGCGCGGCGCTCGGCCTGATCGCGGGCGGCGCGCTCACCGAGTACGCGTCGTGGCGCTGGTGCCTGCTGGTCAATACGCCGATCGCGCTGATCGCGCTGGTCGGCGCGCTGGCTTGGGTGGCGAAGGACGTGCCTGCGCCGCGCAGCGGAGGATATGACGTGCCCGGTGCCGTCACGGTGACGCTCGGCCTGATCGCCATCGTCTACGGCTTCAGCCGCGCCGCCGACGACGGCTGGCTGGCGGGCAGCACCCTGGGGCTGCTCGTCGCCGGACTGGCTCTGCTCGTCGCCTTCGTGGCGATCGAACGGCGCTCCTCGAATCCGCTGCTGCCGTTGCACATCCCGGGTGAGATCAACCGCGGCGGCGCCTTCCTCGCCGCGCTGCTCATCCCGATCGCGATGTTCGCGATGTTCCTGTTCCTGAGTTTCTACTTCCAGATCACGCTCGGCTACTCCGCGCTGAAGGCGGGCTTCGCGTTCCTGCCCTTCCCGGCGGGCATCGCGATCTCGGCGGGTGTCACCAGCGCTCTGCTGCCGAAGCTCGGCCCGCGTCCGCTGATGCTGGCCGGCGCCGTGCTGGGTGTCATCGGCCTGCTGCTGCTGGCCCAGCTGAGCTACGGCGACAGCTTCCTGGCCGGGGTGCTGCCCGCGCAGGTGCTCATCGCGCTCGGTATGGGTCCGTTGTTCGTCGGGATGCAGACGGTCGCGCTGCATCAGGTCGAGGAAGAGGACTCCGGCGTCGCCTCCGCGCTGCTGAACGCGGCGCAGCAGGTCGGCGGCGCGGTCGGGACGGCGCTGCTGACCACGATCTCGGTGCAGGTCGCGAAGTCCTTCGCGCAGGACAACCCGGGCATCGACAACCTGGCCGCGCGGGCCGCGATCCACAGCTACGACGTGGCCTTCTACGTCGGCGCCGGGTTCTTCCTCGCGGCCGTCCCGATCATCGCGCTGATGATCCGGGACCGGCCGGAGAACCTGATCGAAGGTTCCGAGGAGGGGGCCCGGATCCCGGTCGGGGTCTGATCCGCCACGAACGAGGTCCGCGCGACGCCGGTGAGGCCGCGCGGACCTCGTCGTCTGCCGGATGGTTGCCGGGCCAGGACGGAAGGCGGATCATGGCGACGACGGCGGTTGCGTGAACGCCCTTCGCGGTGCTCGGGGCCGTCGTCGACCTACCAATCGGTAACAAAGGTGGCGCAGCTCACTCCGGGGGCTGCCCGTGCGGTGAGGACTCGGGCAGCAGTACGCTCGTCTTGTTTGCACCACACGTCTCGCCGACAACGCGGGACATATACGTTGTCTGTTGGAACAGCTGGGGTCCGCTCACAAGCGTGTTCGCCTGGCCGTGCAATGAGGGCACCATCCTAGGAGGACACGAAGATCCATGTCCAAGATCAAGGTTGAAGGCACCGTCGTAGAACTCGACGGCGACGAGATGACCCGGATCATCTGGCAGTTCATCAAGGACAAGCTGATCCACCCCTATCTCGATGTGAACCTGGAGTATTACGACCTGGGCATCGAGTACCGCGACAAGACAGACGACCAGGTCACCGTCGACGCCGCCGAAGCCATCAAGCGGCACGGTGTCGGTGTGAAGTGCGCCACCATCACCCCGGACGAGGCGCGGGTCAAGGAATTCGGCCTCAAGAAGATGTGGCGTTCGCCCAACGGCACCATTCGCAACATTCTGGGCGGCACCATCTTCCGTGCCCCGATCATCATCTCGAACGTTCCCCGGCTCGTTCCCGGCTGGACCAAGCCGATCATCATCGGCCGCCACGCGTTCGGCGACCAGTACCGCGCCACCGACTTCAAGGTGTTCCAGGGCGGCACCGTTACCTTGACCTTCACCCCGGACGACGGCAGCGAGCCGATCGTGCACGAGGTCGTGAAGATGCCCGAGGACGGCGGCGTCGTCATGGGCATGTACAACTTCCGCAAGTCCATCGAGGATTTCGCGCGGGCGTCGTTCAACTACGGCCTGCAGCAGAACTACCCGGTGTACATGTCGACGAAGAACACCATCCTGAAGGCCTACGACGGCATGTTCAAGGACACCTTCCAGGACATCTTCGACGCCGAGTTCAAGAGCCAGTTCGACGCCGCGGGCCTGACCTACGAGCACCGCCTCATCGACGACATGGTGGCCTCCTCCATGAAGTGGGAGGGCGGCTACGTCTGGGCGTGCAAGAACTACGACGGCGACGTGCAGTCCGACACCGTGGCCCAGGGCTTCGGTTCGCTCGGCCTGATGACGTCGGTGCTGCTCACCCCGGACGGGCAGACCTGTGAGGCCGAGGCCGCGCACGGCACCGTCACCCGGCACTACCGGCAGCACCAGCAGGGCAAGCCGACCTCGACCAACCCGATCGCGTCCATCTTCGCCTGGACCCGAGGGCTCGAGCACCGCGGCAAGCTGGACAACACCCCGGAGGTCATCGGCTTCGCGCAGACCCTCGAGGACGTCGTCATCAAGACCGTCGAGGGCGGCCAGATGACCAAGGACCTCGCGCTGCTCGTCGGCGGGGATCAGGGCTACCTGAGCACCGAGGAATTCCTCGGCGCCCTGGACGCCAACCTGGCTCGCGCACTGCGCTGAGTTCGCGGGCGCCGACGAGGCGCCGAACCGTGGGGCCGAGCCGTGTCGCTCGGCTGACTCCGGCGCTGGGTGCTCACCCAGCGCCGGGCTGAACATCGGGCACCCGCCCCACCCGCCGGTGGAACGGGTGCCCGCACTGTTTCTCGATCAACGCGCTCCGGCTTCGCGGCGGGAGTGCCCGTGCGGTGCGGTCGACGATTCGCGAGGTTGACCAGCGTCGTTCATCGACATCACGGTGGGCGAACTCACGTTCGCCCGGGAAGCGGATACGGGTTGGGACCGGTTACATGAACACGTGACCAGCCCCGTGACGACCAGTACCGCCACCCCACCCGGACGAACCGCTTGGCATGTACCGGCCATGCTGGCACTGGCCCTCGGCGGATTCGGGATCGGGACGACCGAATTCGTCACCATGGGTTTGCTGCCGGATATCGCCTCGGACATGCACGTCTCCGAGCCCACGGCGGGACACGCGGTGTCGGCCTACGCGCTCGGCGTGGTGATCGGCGCGCCGTTGATCGCGGCGCTGTGCGCGCGGGTGGCACGCAAGCGGCTGCTCATCGCGCTCATGGCGGCGTTCACCGTGGGCAACGCGGCGACCGTGGTGGCGCCCTCGTTCGAGACGCTGGTCGCGGCGCGGTTCGTCTCGGGATTGCCACACGGCGCCTACTTCGGCGTCGCCTCGCTGGCCGCCGCCACTCTCGCCCCGGCGGGACAGCGGGCCAAGGCGGTTGCGGCGGTTATGCTGGGGTTGAGCGCCGCCAACGTCGTCGGCGTTCCCGCAGCTACCTGGCTCGGGCAGCATCTCGGCTGGCGCGACGCGTTCGTGGTGGTCGCCTTGATCGGTGTCTGCACCGTGGCCGCGCTGCTGCGCTTCGTACCGGTACTCACCGGCATCACCATGACCGATCCCATGACCGAACTCGGCGCGCTGCGGCGTCCGCAGGTGCTGTTGACGCTGCTGGTCGGCGCGGTCGGGTTCGGCGGCATGTTCGCCGTCTACACCTACATCGCGACCACGCTCACCGACGTCGCCGGTCTGCGGGCCGGGGTGGTCCCCCTGGTGTTGATGCTGTTCGGCGTGGGCATGGTGATCGGAAACATCGTCGGCGGCGTGCTCGCCGACCGTGGCGTGGATCGTGCCATCTCGGTGTCGATGGTCGCGATGACCGTCATCCTCGGTGGATTCGTCGCCGCCGCGCACAACCCCTATACCGCGGCCTTCGGCGCGTTGCTGGTCGGCGCATCCGGGGCCGCGCTGGCGCCCGGGCTGCAAACGCGTCTGATGGACGTCGCGGCGGATGCCCAGACCCTCGCCGCCGCCCTCAACCACGCCGCTCTGAACATCGCCAACGCCGCGGGAGCCTGGCTCGGTGGCCTGGTCATCGCCGCGGGCCTCGGTTACACGGCCCCGGCCGTGGTCGGCGCCGCCTTGGCCGCGACCGGCGTGTTGCTGTTCGCGGTGACGGTCTGGACCGCGCGGAAATCGCGGGACCGAACAGCGGGCGGCACGGTGGCAGTGCCGCAGTAGCGCTTTCGCTGGTCATCGGTGACCGCCGGGCGCGGGCGGTGACAGGACCGGACTCGCCGCTGAGGACTATTCGGCGGGGCGGCCGGCGAGCGCGCGGCCCGCGATCTCGTGCAGGTGCGCCGAGGCGCGGCGCCACCGGCGACGGGCGCGTTCGTCGTCCGGATCGACGAAATTCGAGATCAGGATGCCGCGCAGCGCGTCCATGGCCGTGTAGATGAAGTCGCGCGCCTCCTTGCGGCGCACGTCGTCCGGCACGAAACGGGCGACCGCCAGCAGGACGGCGTTGTTGACGAACGGCTCGACCTTCTCCATCGCCGCGGCCAGTACCGGATCGGTGCGCCCCGCCACCCACAGTTCGACGGTCGCGATGAACAGCGGACCCTGGTGCAGGTCCCACAGGAACTCCAGCGCCGCCGTCACCGGATCGTCACCGGCTTCGACCCGCGACATCTCCCGCATGGCGGTCTCGGCGCGCAACTGCGCCAGATGACTGATCGCGGCCACCACGAGATCGGTTTTCGAACCGAAGTGATGCACTTGGGCCCCGCGAGTCACCCCCGCGCGTTCGGCCACCCGTGGCGTGGTGGTGCCGGAGTATCCGTACTCGACCAGACAGTCCACCGTCGCGTCCAGCAGGCGGGTGCGCATCTCGGTGCTGCGCTGCTCCTGCGTCCGGCGCTGCTGCTTCACGACTACGCTCCTGGCCATCGCTCGATCTTACACTTACATACACTGCTGTATGTTCTGGTCGGCGGAGGCGATGCCGCCATGGTTCGGAAATCGTCCGAAGCGCGCTCCTCCGCCCGCGCGACCGTCATCCTCGTCGATCGACCGGCGATCATCTGATCAGATCTATCCAGCACGGTAATCAAAGAACATGCATGTCTCACTGTATGTAGCAGGTGAGACGCAATCGGCTGGTTACCGGCATGGAGCTTGCACTGCCAGGCAAACCTCTTGCTCACTTACATACAACCTTGTATGTTTGTTTTCACTCGTTCGGTCGCCTCGCGGCGTACGTACAAACTGAGGAGTTCGATGGCGAACAAGGTCTACGTGGTCGGTGTCGGGATGACGAAGTTCGAGAAGCCGGGCCGCCGCATGGTCGAGGAAGCCGACGGCACCACCCGCGCGTGGGACTACCCGGACATGGCCCGGGAATCCGGCACCAAGGCGCTCGCCGACGCGGGAATCGACTACAGCCTGGTGGAACAGGCCTACGTCGGTTATGTCTACGGCGAATCCACCTCCGGGCAGCGTGCCGTCTACGAACTCGGCATGACCGGCATCCCGGTGGTCAACGTGAACAACAACTGCTCCACCGGCTCCACGGCGCTGTATCTCGCCGCGCAGGCGATCCGGGGCGGTCTGGCGGAATGCACGCTGGCGCTGGGCTTCGAGAAGATGCAGCCCGGCTCGCTCGGGTCCACCTGGGACGACCGCGAGCAGCCCATGGCCAAGCACGTCATGGCGCTGGCGGAGATCTCCGAGGTGCTGTTCCCGGTGGCACCGTGGATGTTCGGCGCCGCGGGGCGCGAGCACATGAAGCAGTACGGCACCACCGCCGAGCATTTCGCCAAGATCGGCTACAAGAACCACAAGCACTCGGTGAACAACCCGTTCTCGCAGTTCCAGGACGAATACACCCTCGACGACATCCTCGCCTCGCGGATGATCTACGACCCGCTCACCAAGCTGCAATGCTCGCCGACCTCCGACGGGTCCGGTGCGGTCATCCTCGCCGGTGAGGACTTCGTCGACGCCCACGACCTCGCCGGGCAGGCGGTGGAGATCGTCGGCCAGGCGATGACCACCGACTTCGCCTCGACCTTCGACGAGACCGCCAAGAACCTGATCGGCTACGACATGAACATCCAGGCCGCGCGGAAGGTCTATCAGCAGGCGGGGCTCGGTCCGGAGGACTTCCAGGTCATCGAGTTGCACGACTGCTTCTCGGCCAACGAACTGCTGCTCTACGAAGCGCTCGGACTGTGCGGCGAGGGCGAGGCAGGGCAGCTGGTCGACGACGGTCAGACCACCTACGGCGGCAAATGGGTGGTCAACCCCTCCGGCGGCCTGATCTCGAAGGGGCATCCGCTCGGCGCGACGGGGCTCGCCCAGTGCTCGGAGCTGACCTGGCAGCTGCGCGGCGCCGCGGACAAGCGGCAGGTGGACGGCGTCACCGCCGCCCTGCAACACAACATCGGCC
>NZ_BDBM01000026.1 GCF_001612985.1 Nocardia gamkensis NBRC 108242
GCCGTACTCACCGAGGGCGTCAAGCTGGTCGCCAAGATCGTGATGCTCGGCATGGCGAACAAGCTGGAGTGGACCATCGTCTCGGTGGACGCGCCGCACAAGCTGACCCTCGGCGGCACCGGCATGGCCGGGGTGAAGACCGAGTTCACCTTCGATATCCGGCCCAACGGCGAGGGAAGCAGCATCCTGGTGTCCGGTGATTTCGAAGGCGCCCTGATCAAGGGCGCGCTCGGCAAAGCGGTGGAGAAGGACGGCATCAAACAGCTGGACCGATCACTCGAACAACTCGACGCCCTGGCCGCATGAGCGCCACCGCCCGTGTCGTCGAGTTCGACGACAGTGGTTTGGAAACCTGGTCCGACGAGGAGCGTTTCGAGGTCACCGCCGAACGCGTGGCGGAGTACGCGGCAGCGACGAACGATCCGATCGCCGCGCATCTGGCCGGTACGGTGGCCGCGCCGGTGTTCGCCATCGTCCCGGTCTTCGAGGCCATGATGATGCCCGTCATCGATGTCGCGCCGATGGACATCTTCGGCCGGGTCGTGCACGGGGAGCAGGACTTCCACTTCCACCGCGCGATCCGGCCCGGCGACCGGCTGGTGTCGCGCGCCAAGGCGATCGGCTACACCAGCCGACCCAACGGGACCACCATCACCATCCGCATCGAATGCCGCACGGACGCGGGCGAACCGGTCAACGACCAATACCTGACCGCCTTCTTCCGCAATATCGACGCGGGCGCGACGGTCGGGGCGGCCGCTCCGGCGCACAAGTTCGACGAACGGCTGCGCGAGCAGGATCCGGCAGCCGTGGTGGCGCAGCACGTGGACCACGACCAGACCTTCCGTTACGCACCGGCTTCCGGTGATCCGGTACCGCTGCACCTGGACGAGCAGGTTGCCGAGGATGCCGGACTGCCCGGCATCATCGCGCACGGGCTGTGCACCATGGCGTTCGCGTCCTGGGCGGTGCTCACCGAGGTCGCGGAGTCGGATGTGCATCGGCTCAGGCGGTTCGCGGTGCGCTTCGCCAAGCTGGTTTTCCCCGGTGACGAGCTGGAGACCCGCGTCTGGAAGGCAGGCTCCTCCGACGGGATCACCCGCTACGCCTTCGAGACCGTGCGCGGCGACGATGTCGTGCTCAGCGACGGACTGGCCGAGATCGCCGACTGATCCTCCAGCGGCGGCACTGATTCCGCCGCGTTCCTTCCCATCGCCGGATTCGGCGCGACTTCAGGAGACAACACATGGGCGTACTGGACGGACGGGTCGCCGTCATCACCGGTGCGGGTCGCGGCATCGGCCGCGAGCACGCACTGCTGTTCGCGAAGGAGGGCGCCGCGGTGGTCGTCAACGACCTCGGCGGCAGCAACGCGGGCGAGGGGACCGACAGCGGTCCCGCCCAGGATGTGGCGCGCGAGATCGTCGCCGCCGGCGGCAGGGCGGTGGCCAACACCGACGACGTCGCCACCTGGGACGGCGCGCAGAAGCTGGTCGAACAGGCGGTCACCGAGTTCGGCGGCCTCGACGTCGTGGTCAACAACGCGGGCATCCTGCGCGACGCCTTCATCGCGGGCATGTCCGAAGCGCAGTGGGACGCGGTGATCGCCGTGCATCTCAAGGGGCACGCCGCGGTGCTGCATCATGCCGCCGCGTATTGGAAGAAGCAGTCCAAGGCGGGCAATCAGCCCGATGCCGCGGTGATCAACACCGCATCGGCGTCCGGCACCACCCTGCCCAACCCGGGACAAGCCAATTACGGCGCGGCCAAGGCCGCGATCGCCGCCCTGACCCTGGTGGCCGCCGACGAGCTGGCGCGCTACGGCGTGCGGGTCAACGCGATCGCGCCGATCGCGCGCACCCGGCTCACCCTGGCCACTCCCGGCATGGGCGAGATGCTGGCGGCCGAGGCGGAGTCCTCCGAGGGCGGGTTCGACGCCTTCGCCCCGGCCAATATCGCGCCGCTGGTCGCGTACCTGGCCGCCGAGACGTGCCCGATCACCGGCAAGGTGTTCGCGGTGCAGGGCGGCGCGATCTCCGAGCTGGCGGGTTGGCACGATGTGAAGACCATCGAGACCGAGGGTCCCTGGCTGATCGACGACATCGCCGCCCGGCTGCCCTGATCCCGGGGAATGTGAGGAGAACGACGATGTTCGAATGGTCCGAGACCGATGTAATGATCCGCGATGCCGTCCGGGGGTTCATCGACAAGGAGATCCGTCCCAACTTGGACGCGCTCGACAGCGGCGAACTGCCGCCGTACCCCGTCATCCGGAAGTTGTTCCGCGAGTTCGGGATCGACGTGATGGGCGGCGAGGCCGTGCAGAAGATGCTGGCCAAGCAGGAGGCGCGGGAGGCCGCCGTGGCGGCGGGGGAGCCGAAGCCGGAGAAGAAGGCCTCTGGTTCGAGTCCGTTCGCCGGACAGGAATCGCTGATGGCGGTGCTCATCGGTGAGCTGTCCGGGGTGTGCATGGGCCTGGTCACCGCGATGGGCGTGAGTATCGGTCTCGGTGCCACCACCATCATGTCGCGCGGCACGCTGGCGCAGAAGCAGCGCTGGCTGGAGGACATCGTCACCATGCGGAAGGTGGCGTCCTGGGCGATCACCGAACCGGACTCCGGTTCCGACGCGTTCGGCGGCATGAAGACCTACGTCAAGCGCGACGGCGAGGACTACCTGCTCAACGG
Organism: Nocardia gamkensis NBRC 108242; assembly: GCF_001612985.1. Taxonomy (GTDB): domain Bacteria; phylum Actinomycetota; class Actinomycetes; order Mycobacteriales; family Mycobacteriaceae; genus Nocardia; species Nocardia gamkensis. The sequence continues at coordinate 2,688 of NZ_BDBM01000026.1, forward strand.
TCAGAAGACCTTCATCACCAACGGTCCCTTCGCCGACGTGATGATCGTCTACGCGAAGCTCGACGACGGCGCGGGCGGTGACAAGCGCGAACGCAAGGTGCTCACCTTCGTGCTCGACAAGGGCATGCCAGGCCTCACCCAGGGCAAGCCGTTCAAGAAGATGGGCCTGCATTCCTCCCCGACCGGTGAACTGTTCTTCGACAACGTGCGCGTCGGCCGCGACCGGCTGCTCGGCGAAACCGAGGAGCACAAGGGCGGCGACGGCCGCGACAGCGCCCGGTCCAGCTTCACCGCCGAGCGCATCGGCGTGGCCTTCATGGCGCTGGGCATCATCAATGAGTGTCATCGGCTGTGCCTGGAGTACGCCAAGAGCCGCAAACTCTGGGGCCAGGAGATCGGACGCTTCCAACTCGTCCAGCTGAAGCTGGCGAAGATGGAGATCGCGCGGATCAATGTGCAGAACATGGTGTTCAACACGCTGGAGCGGGGCCGCGCGGGCAAACCCCCGACCCTGGCCGAGGCCTCCGCGATGAAGCTGTACGCCTCCGAGGCGGCCACCGAGGTGGCGATGGAAGCGGTCCAGCTCTTCGGCGGCAACGGCTACATGACCGAGTACCACGTGGAGCAACTCGCGCGCGACGCCAAGTCGCTGATGATCTACGCGGGCAGCAACGAGATCCAGGTGACCCACATCGCGAAGGGGCTGCTCGCGCAGTAGTTTCGAGCCGGCCCACCTCACTCGGCAACTTCCTCGGCGCTCACGGATTCGAGCGAACCGACCGAGCTCCGGCCGTTTGTGACCGGGCTGTCTGCCGTCTCGGCGCGCGTGCGCACGGCGGTCATTCGTCGGCCGCCGTGCGATCACGGGCTCGGCCGCCGTCAGTCCTATGAACACCGCTGCACACGACCACATGGGCCCTACCGCCTGTCGAGCCGGGCGACCTTCGCCGTGTCCTGCCCCCGGGCTCGTGTCTTCGAGGTGCGACCCTGCCGGCAATCGAGTCGGGCCGCTCCGACCGTGTGCATGTGGTCCTGAGCTGCCGACGCGCCCAGTTGACCTCAACCACAGGTCTCGACCGAAGCGAAACCGACACCGCCCGCTCGCGGCACCGAGCCGCGTGCCCTATGCCCGCAGCTCGATCATCAACGCGCCCAGCTCACCCCGACTCCCGGTTTCGAGCGAAGCGAGACCGAGCATGTTCCGTTCGCGGCCCGGCTCGCGAACACGCCGCGACGAAGTCGCGGCCAAATCACACAGCGCGCAACCGCGTGCGGCTGGCGTACACGTGCTCGGCGATGAGGGTGGCGATGCGGTCGGGCGCTTCCAGCATCGGCACGTGGCCGACGCCGTTGACCAGGATGCGGTCGGCGGATTCGGGCAGTTCCTTCAGGTAGCGGCGCGCGTAGACGCGGTTGGGGATGACCCGGTCGTACTCCGCGAGCAGCAGCCGGACCGGCGTCCGCAGGGTGGACAGGTCCTCCTGGGCCGGCGCTCGCATCGCGCCGAGGATCATCGGCACCATCGCCGGGCAGTGCAGTGCGGCGGCGAGGGCGGCGGCGGCGTCGCGGCGGGAGACCGCGGAGGCCTGTTTGCTCAGCGCGAGCAGCGCGATCCGCTGGGCGAGGGGGTTGCCGATCGCGAATCCGCCCAAGCGCTTGCCGATCTGGACGATCGGCACCAGCGAGAGGAATTTCAGGTTGATCCGCCACTGGGTCAGCGAGGGCGCGTGCCAGCCGCCCGCGGGCGCGATGAGCGTCAAGGTGCGGGCGCGTCCGCGGCGGGCGAGTTCGACGCCGACCAGCCCGCCGAGGGAGTTGCCCGCGATATGGCAGGTGCGCCAGCCCAGTTCGTCGAGCTGATCACAGATCCCGTCGGCCAGCGTCGAGACGTTGACCGCCGGGCCCTCGGTGGGCGCACCGCCCCAGTGCCCCGCGAACGCGGGCGCGAACACTTCGCAGTGCGTCGACAGCCGCGCGGCGGTCTGCTCCCAGCAGTGCGGCGACATCATGAATCCGTGCAGCAACAGCAGGGGATCGCCGGAACCCACATGCAGTGCCTTGATCGGCTGTGGCTGTTTCGCCGGGGTGGAGCCGCGCGCGGCGGCGGAGGAGGACTGGGAGGTGTCGGACGACATCGTCTTCACCCCTTCCTGGACGGCAGTGTCCGGGGGGACTTCATCTGACCAGCATTGTACGGTCGTGAGGTGCCGTATATCTCGACAGTGAACGTGAACGGTGTCCGCGCCGCCGCGGGCAAGGGGCTGCTGGCCTGGCTCGCGGCCACCGAAGCCGACGTCGTGTGCGTGCAGGAGACCCGCGCGACCGACGAGCAGGTCCGGGCCGCGCTGGCTCCCGCGCTCGACGCGGGATGGCAACTGTCGCATGCGGAGCCGGAATCGAAGGGCCGCGCCGGTGTCGGCATCCTGTCCCGGCGGACGCCCCGCGCCGTGCGAGTCGGCTTCGGCAGCAGCGAGTTCGCCGCCGCGGGACGCTATCTCGAGGCCGACTTCGACGACGTCACCGTGGCCAGCGTCTACGTGCACTCCGGCGACGCGGGCACGGTGCGCCAAGACGAGAAGTACCGCTTCATGGCCGAACTCGGCGCCTATCTCACCGCGCGAACCGGGGACTTCGTGGTCGCCGGGGACTGGAACATCGCGCACACCGAGCGGGACTTGAAGAACTGGAAAGGCAACCTGAAGTCGGCAGGCTTCCTGCCGCAGGAGCGGGCGTGGATTGATGAGCTGCTGGCCGCAGGCTACGTCGACGTCGTGCGCCACCTGCATCCCGGGGTCGACGGTCCGTACAGCTGGTGGTCCTACCGGGGACGCGCCTTCGACAACGACACCGGTTGGCGCATCGACGCGGTTTACACAACCGCGGATATCGCATCCCGAGCCGTGTCGGCACGGGTGGAGCGTGCGGCGACATACGCCGAGCGTTGGTCTGACCATGCTCCCGTCACGGTGGAGTTTGCGGAGAAGGCATACGAGCCGGTAGTCATCCCAGCCCCGACCGGCGCGGTTCCCGGTGCCGAGACGGTATGTGTGCAACCAGGCTGACAGGTTCTGGCGGCGCTGACCGCCGGGGCCGACGACGGCCGAGTACTCGAGTGTGAAGTTCTGCGTCCATTTGTGTGAGCGACAGCGGGGGCGTGGGCCCCGGCGGAAACCGGGGCCTACTTCGATCATGGCCGAATGGCCGTGGGTGGCTGATCCCCTTCTGGGTCATTCGTCCGGGGTGTACTCGGCGTACTGCCCCGACCTCGGGAAGGTGACTACCGCCAACTCTTGTGCAGCTTTGAGCAGTGCGCTTATGGCCCGGTGGTCTGGACCGAGGTACGGGTTCACTTCCTCGGCAATCTTCTGCAACTGATCACGGAGCGCCACCGAAAGCTCTCGCGGCAGCTTTCCGGGGAACTCCGCCGGGCTATCGGGATCTATCGGGTACTCGATCGGTTCGGGTGTAGACACAACTCTGGCTCCTTCAGGATCGGGGGTGACACTGCGAGGTCGGTACCCTGAATCTTCCCCCGTATGCCGACACTGACGCGCCATCTCCCGGCGTAGCACGCGGCCGACACCGTGTAGGAGTGTCCACCGGCCCGGTACGGCGGTGGAATGGTCGAATCGGCACGGGCGGAGGCAGAAACCCACCTACCACCCTCTTGATAGTCCAGCGACAACGTAAGTATGTGTTCGTCCGGCGGGACATCACAGGCGGCAATGCCATTCCCCGTGATCTGGGGCGGTAGCACTGTCGGCACGCTGCGCGTGAACTCGAAATCACAACTGAGGGCAGCGCGGGCCGTGCCGGTGCCGACAGTAGCCACTGGACTCGTGCCGACCAGCACGGCCGCAGAGATAACCCCTAATCGCGCAATGTTGGTCTTCAAAGGGAACCCCCCGGTTTTGGATTCGAATTATTCAGTCCGGACTTGACTCGTTCTAGAAGATCGGGCGTCGGAGGTTCCCACTCGTCGAAGCCAGAGAGTAGAAACAGGCCAGATCTCGCACCCGGGTCACGTTCCGGAAGATCGTCATCAGTCATCCAGATTGCCGACCCGTATCTTCGCATTCGATCCGTTCCCGGATCGCTCGCACAGACTTCTCTTTCGGCATCCGCGCAGGCCAGAACACCGCCACCGCGAACACGCCGAGGGGGATGCAGACCGCCACGACCAAGCCGATATGCCAGTCGAGCATCAGGAAACCTCTGGTTCGGTTGGGTGGCAGCTCGTTGGCTCGGTCCGGGGGTCCGGCCCGAACAACTCCAGGTACACCGAACCGTCTTCGTCGCCGTTGTCGTAGACCTCCAACAACCCGCCTGGGAACACGAACAGTCGTGTGCGCCTATCCATCTCGACTCCTGTAGTCCGGTGTTGGTAGGCACCCCGTGACCGGTTGGCATCACATGTCACGGGGGCCAGCTCAGACGCTAGGAAACGTCCGCCTAACGCCACCACACCTATGCCGAACTATGCCCAAATTGGCCTAATCCGAGGTAACCAGTGCCTCGCGGGAGGGAGTATGGAGGCGCGCAAGCATAGTTGCGCGTAGAACCAGACAGGAGACGCGTGATGTGGTTGAAATTCCTTGGTAAGGGTGGTTCGGGTGACGGTGAGTGCCCCACGTTGTTCGCGACGGATACGGGTACCTACGTTGTGGTGGGCTGGAAGACGGAAACACCGCGGACGGTGGAGATACCGCACCTTCTGACCGGGTTCGCTGAGCCGGACACCTTCATCGGGGCCACCATGACGGACACGGGCCGGGGAACCTTCCTGATGTCCGGTCGGCCGATCACTGACCGTGAGACGTTGGATCAGATGAGCATGGAACCTCACGAGACCGCCGTCGAAGTGCCGAAGGCAGAGAGGACTTATTACGGTGTTACTGCAGCAGCCTAGTCCGTGGGCTGAACTCTTCCGGGAGGCCCAACGGGAAGCATTCCACCTGGAAGTGAGAGACACCTACTCCGTGCCTAGCGAGTCCGAACCGCTGCGCCGGTTTCTGGGCGGTGAACCACCTGTGCCCCAATACGGCAAGCGGCCGTGGACGAAGTTGGTCCAGGAAACCGTTAGCCGTGGGGTGAGGGTTACGCGGGTTCGAGTGGTCACTGTGCCTCACAGCGATTATCAGCGCTGGCTGTTTTCCATAACGGCCAGCAATGTAGACGCTGGCGAAGATATTCGATATCTGCCTCGTCATCTTGCCGGGGAAGTTCCTTCGGATGACTGGTGGCTGTTCGATGACACAAAGGTAGGTTTCAATCTGGTAGATAATGACGGTAAGCCCGCTGGAGCGGCAATAACCATCGACCCTGGTATTGCAGCTTATTGCCGGAGCGTGAAAGAAACGCTGTGGCAATCTGCGGTTCCGTTCAACGAATACGCTCGGTGAACTCTGACCGGTGACTAACTCTGTACAGCAAGCGCGCGAAGCTCTCGGGGAGCGTCTCCGGGGGCTTCGCCAGTCCGCCGGGCTCAGTGGTAGTGAGCTTGCGCGTCGGGCGGGGTGGCACCAAACCAGGGTGCCGAAAATCGAATACGGTAAGACAAAGCCATCGGTTGTTGACATACAGGTCTGGTGTTCCCTTACCGGAGCCGAAAGCGAGATGCCGGACCTAATCGCAACACTCCAGAACATAGAAGCCGCATACCGCGAGTGGCGGCGCACGCTCAGCGGCGGAACAAAGCAAAAGCAGCACGAGATCCTACGCTTGATGCAACAGTCCAAGGTGATGCGGGTGTATCAACCGATGCTGATACCTGGACTCCTTCAAACCGCTGAGTACGCTGCGGCGATTCTGCGAAGGTCCATCAAGTTTCATGGAATACCAGACGACTTGGATGAAGGTGTTGCCAAACGTTTGGATCGTCAGCAGATTCTATATCTGGGTGACCGTCGGTTTCATATCCTGATGGGTGAGCAAGCGCTATACAACAAAGTAGGTGGCCCCTCGGTTATGGCGGGACAACTGGATAGGTTGCTCGCGGCAATGGGATTGCCCCGCGTCAACTTCGGAATCGTTCCTTCAAGCGCGGAACTGCCGATGCAGGTGACAAATTTCGTCATGTTCGATGAACGTCGCGTAACTGTCGAGGCGATTACCGCAGAGTTGACGATTACTCAACCGCGAGAGATCAAGGTTTATCATCGGACGTTCGACCTTCTTGCCGGTCAATCCGTGACCGGCGAGAAGGCGCGAGAGTTGATCCACCGGGCGCTTGAAGCCCGGCATGGGGACAGCAATTAGAAGCCTCTGCAGCCATGCTGCCCCTACCTCTGTCCAGCCGCGAGCTTGCAAGAAGTTGCGTCCGTGCTCCAACTGCCTGTCGGGTCACGTAGATTCGTCAGTCATGACGGATAGCCGCGCCGCCAGCAAGGCGCGTAACGGGGTCTGCATTCCGGTTTCTTCCCTGTTCAAGGGCGATTCCAAGGTTCGTGGAACCGAGTCGATCCGGTGGCGCATCGACTATCAGTTGGCCCGAGGCGGTGTGGCCACCCGCGCCAAGGACGCGGAGGTCGAGCGCGCCGCCGCCTACGACCAGCGTTGGTCCGACCACGCTCCGGTCACGGTGCAGTACCGATGAACCGGTCGCCGTTGGTCAAGCGCGGTCTCGGCGTTTTGGGCGCGGTCGCGCTGGTGCTGCTCGCCGCGGTGCTCGCCCTGTACGACGGGGGCGATACCACCACGTCCACGTCCGCGAGTCGCGCGACCACCGCGGCGGCGAGTACGGTCACCGCGCCGCGCGGGGACAGCGCGTCGCCGGTCACCCAGGCGTCCGGCGTGCCGGAGCGCGCGTACGTCACGCTGCGGGAGATCGATGCGGGCCGGTGGCCGGGCTCGGCGAACGCCCCGGGCACCAAAGGGGGCGATCGATGGCAGAACCGCGGCGGCGACCTGCCCGCCGCGGACGGTTCCGGCAAGCCGATCACCTATCAGGAATGGGACGTCAATCCCAAGCAGTCCGGCCGATCCCGCGACGCCGAACGCATCGTCACCGGCAGCGACGGCTCGGCCTGGTACACCGGTGACCACTACAAGACCTTCACGAGGATGCGCTGATGACAAAGACCGTCACGCTGTCGCAGTTCCTTGCCCGTCCCGACGCGGACGACGCGCCGCCGAGGGCGGAACTCGCCCCGCCGCGCGTCACGTTCGGCGCCCTCGCCGTCGATGCCGCCGAGTTCAGCGGTGTGCGGGACAAGGCGCCCCCCGGTTACCTGGTGCGCGAGCTGCGCGGCGCGAAGATGTCCACCACCGCCCAGCTCTTCGACGAGTTCGCCGCCGCGTTCCAATTCCCGTACTACTTCGGCGAGAACAAGGACGCGTTCGACGAATGCCTGCGTGACCTGGACGATTTCCTCGGTGAAGGGGCCGGATACGTTGCCGTGGTGCGCGACTCGGCCGGATTGCTCGCCGACGAGCCGATCGAGCGCGACTGGTTCGCCGAGGCCATGCGCGACTGCGCGGCCTACTGGTCGCGGCGGGACGTGCTCTTCCGGGTCGTCCTGCAAGGCGACGCACCCGACCTCGAGGACGTGTCCCTGCGGCTGTGAGCGGGACCGTTACCGCAGTTTTTCCGCCAGGTCCTCACCGAGCAGGACGAACACGTCGACCGTGTGCTCGATCAATTCGTCGCGGGTGAGGTTCAGATCGCCTTGCAACCAGGCGGTCAGCGTCTGCACCAGCCCGCCGACCAGGTACAGGGCGCGGAAGTCGATCGCCGAGGCCGGGGCCGAATCGGGCATCCGGTAGAAGTCGGTGCCCTCCGAGGCCACCATGTGCGCGAACGCGCGCACCGTCTCGGTGGTGCGGGCGCGTAGCTCCGGTGTCGCCATGCCCGCGATGAGGGCTGCTTTCGCCTTGCGCGGGTCGTCGGTGAGCAGGTGCACGCCCGCGGTGATCGCGGCGTGCGCGGTCGCGCGCGTGTCGGGCGCGGCGGTGCGCACCGCGGCGAGGATGGCCACCGCGAGTTCCTCCGCGATTCCGTCGGTGAGGGCGGTGAGCACGCTGTCACGGCTGTCGAAGTTCTCGTAGTAGTACCGCTCGTTGAGGCCGGCCCGCGCGCACAACCCCGACACGGTCAGCTTCTCGAGCCCTTCCGTGCCGATGATCTCCAGCGCTGCCTCCAGCAGCGCCGCACGCCGCTGCGCCCGGCGCTCCTCGGCGGAGATGCCCCCGTACGTCCGTTGCGCCGTCACCCTTCGATTCTTACAGGTGCGCTGGATCCCGCGCCGGGTGCCGACAACGCAACATTCTGGCAGAGGGTCTTGCCAGAAAGGCGGATTCTGGGGGAAGCTATTGCCAGATGCGCTCGACGAGGAGGCCACGATGTCCGAGCCCGGCTATTTCAGTGACCACTCGATGGTCCGGCGGGTGATGAGCAAGCGCGCGGTGGGTCTGACCTACGGCTTGCGCGCACTGGTGATCGGCGCGGTGCACCCGCTGCTCTATGTCGGCACCGCGGAGAACACCGAGCATCGGATGACGCCCTACACCCGGCTCGCGCTGACCGGCCGCCTGTTCGAGGCGGTCTTCCTGGGCAGCAGGTCGGAGGCCGACCGCGCCCTGGCGTTCACCAGGAAACGGCACGTCAGAGTGCGTGGTGCGCTGCCGGAGGATGCCGGAGCCCACCACCCCGCGGGCACCGGGTACTCCGCGCTCGATCCGCACCTGATGTTCATGACGATGGCCTTCACCTTCGACTCGGCCGAGGTGATGTACGACCTGCTGGTGCGCACCATGACCGAGGGCGAGCGCGAGGGGCTCTACCAGGACTACGTGCGCTGGGGCGAGCTGTTCGGCATGCCCGCGGACGCGGCGCCGGGCAGCTACCGCGAGTTTCGCGCGTACTTCGACGGCTACCTGGCCTCCGACGAGCTGTTCCTCACCGACGAGGCGCGGTTGGTCGGCGCCTACCTGGCCGGACAGCGCGTCCCCTACTCGCAGGGCGTGCCGTTGCAGCAGGTCACCTCCGCGTTCTACCTGCTGGTGCAGGGCAGCCTGCCGCCCCGGATCCGCCGGATGTACGGGATGCGGTGGGGCGTGGCCGAGGAGGTCGCCTACCAGGGGCTGTCCCGGGCGGTCCGCACCGCGCACATATCGGTTCCGCTGGTGCCACCGGTGTTGCGTGGCACGCTCGCCGGGCCCAGCGCGCCGGTCTACAAGAGGCTGTCCCAGCGCGAACACGAACTGGTCAGCGGCGGACGGCCGAGTATGCCGGGGGTGGACCCGCGCAACTGGGTGCAGCGAAATTCCGCTTGAGCCGCATGGGAAGATCGGAGTATGTCCAGTCCTGCGCCCAGCCCGGCCGCCGAACGCAAGCAGCGGGTTCTCTCCGGGATCCAGCCGACCAGCTCCTCGTTCCATCTCGGGAACTACCTTGGCGCGCTGCAGTACTGGGTGACCATGCAGGACGACTACGACGCGCTGTATTTCATCCCGAACATGCACGCGATCACGGTGCCGCAGGATCCCAAGGAGCTGAAGGCGCGCACGAAGGCCGCCGCCGCCCAGCTGCTCGCCCTCGGCATCGATCCGAAGAAGTCCACCCTGTTCGTGCAGAGCCAGGTGCCCGAGCACGCCGAGCTGGCCTGGGTGCTCAGCTGTCTCACCGGTTTCGGCGAGGCCGGCCGGATGACCCAGTTCAAGGACAAGTCGGTGAAGCAGGGCGCGGAGAACGCGACCGTGGGCCTGTTCACCTACCCGGTGCTGATGGCCGCCGACATCCTGCTCTACCGCGCCCATCAGGTGCCGGTCGGCGAGGACCAGCGCCAGCATCTGGAGCTGACCCGAAACCTGGCCCAGCGCTTCAACACCCGGTTCAAGAAGACATTCGTGGTGCCGGAGGCGCACATCGTCAAGGGCACGGCGAAGATCTACGACTTGCAGGATCCCACCGCCAAGATGAGCAAGTCCGCCTCCACCGACGCGGGCCTGATCAATCTGCTCGACGACCCGAAGGTCACCGCGAAGAAGGTGAAGTCCGCGGTCACCGACACCGAACGCGAGATCCGCTACGACCCGGAACACAAGCCGGGCGTGAGCAACCTGCTGGTGATCCTGAGTTCGCTCACCGGCGCGCCGATCGTCACGCTGGAGAAGGATTTCGAGGGTAAGGGTTACGGCGAGCTGAAAGCCGACGTGGCCGACGCGCTGGTCGAATTCGTCACGCCGTTGCGTGCGAAGGTGCAAGAGTACATGTCGGATCAAGGTGAGCTCGACCGCATACTCGCCGCTGGGGCCGAGCGCGCGCGAGAGATCGCCGGCAACACCCTCGCACAGGTCTACGACCGGGTCGGTTTGCTGAGTCGCTGAACGGCTACTTCACCTTCGTGCGCTCCGTCGGGCGTCGTGCGGGTCTCTTGGTCGAAGGGGCGAATGGTGCAGGTGATCGACAACGTCAAGGCCGGGATCGAACGCCGGGTCCAGGCACAGCCTTGGCTGGACCATCTGGTCCGTACGGCGGGGCGCTACCAGCGGCAACGGGGTGACTATTACGCGGCGGGCATCACGTATTTCACTGTGCTGTCGCTGTTCCCGCTGCTGATGGTCGCTTTCGCGGTCGCGGGCCTGATCTTGTCAAGCAATCCGGAATTGTTGGAGGAGTTGCGGGCCAAGATCGTCGAGAACATCCCGGGCTCGTTCGGCACCCAAGTGAACGACCTGGTCGATCGGGCGGTCGAGTCGCGGGGTGCGGTCGGTGTCCTGGGTCTGGTCACCGGCGTCTACAGCGGGCTGGGCTGGATGGCCAACCTGCGGGCCGCGCTCACCGAGCAGTGGGAGCAGAAGTCTCCGGACGGCAATTGGCTGATGACCAAGCTGTCCGATCTGGGGGCGCTCGTGGGTCTCGGTCTCGCCTTCGCGGTCTCGCTGGGGTTGTCGGCGCTGGCCTCGAGTTCCCTCGGTTCGCGGGTGCTCGAAAGCCTCGGCCTCGGCGAAGCACCCGGGGCGGGCGTGCTGCTGTGGCTGGTGTCGACCTTGCTCGGGTTCCTCGCCTCCTGGGCGGTGTTCGCCTGGGTCATCGCGAGGTTGCCCCGGGAGCCGGTGACGCTGGCCAGCGCCGTCAAGGCGGCTGCCATCGCCGCGCTGGTGTTCGAGGTGTTCAAGATCGTCGCGTCGATCTATCTGCGATCGGTGCTGAGCAGCCCCGCAGGCGCCGCCTTCGGCTCGATCATCGGCCTGATGGTGTTCAGTTACGTCACCTACCGCATCGTCCTGTTCGCGACCGCCTGGGCCGCCACCGCCACGGAGAACGAGCCGGAAGCGGAGATCCCCGCACCCGGGCCGGCCGTGATCGCGCCGCGGGTCAGCGCACGCGATATATCGGTGGGCGTGGGCGCCACCTACTTCGGTGCGGGCGCGCTCGCGGCCCTCGCGCTTTCCGGCCTACGCAAGTTGCCCGGCCGTCGTTGATCCGGCCCGTCGCGCCGAGTGTCGCGTACGCCGGTTCGATCAGCGTCGCCGGTGGGCCTGACGTGCGCCTAGCAACAGCGCGGCGACCAAGAGGAGACCGCCGATGATCAGCATGGTCCTGGCGCCGGTGCGGCGGTCCTCGGCTGCGGGCATGGCGGACGGGTCGCTGCCCGGCACCGAAGGCGTGGCCCGGTCG
>NZ_BDBM01000027.1 GCF_001612985.1 Nocardia gamkensis NBRC 108242
AAGACCAGCTCGCCGAAGCCCTCGAACTCAACGCCGCACTCTCCCACCAAGACCCACCCGCACCGGACCCCGACAGCTGAACCTCACCAGCCGCCACACCGGCCGCCGAGTTCGGCCCACACCGTCTTGCCGCCCCCGTGGTAGTCGACACCCCACCAGGTGGCGAGTTGGTCGACCAGGATCAACCCGCGCCCACCGGTGTGATCCGGTCGGCGGATCCGCGCTTGCGCGGGTGAAGCGTCGTCGACCTCCACACGAAACCGGTCGTGGCCGGCCACGATCAACCGGCAGCACCACGGCGCGCGGGCATGCACGACAGCGTTGCAGGCCAATTCATCACACACCTGCACCGCGTCCTCGACCACGAGATCGGCCAGCGGCTCGAGCAGGCGCCGCGCCGCGGCCCGCACCTGCCCCAACGACACCGCCTCGAGGTCCAACTCGACAACGGCGACGTCCCCGCCTTGACCTGTGCGTGCCGGATTCAATGTCGAAGCGCCCACCCTGCACCCCTCCTCCCGCTCGAACGGGTGCCCCCACCTTCCGCGGGGACAGCCCTACCTCAGCCACGACATACCCTCACCGCGCTCCCGCGAAAACCACCCCCTCCACCACGCACCACAGCAGCGTGATTCGCGGCGACAGGGCTTGCGGGAGGTCGTTGATGGGTCGGGACATCGACAGCTGTGGCATCGAGTGCTGTCCGGTCGGTTCCTGAACACCGGCCCAAAGCCGCCGGAATCGTCAGACCAGCTCCGCCTGAGCGGTGACTCCCCGTTCGAGCGAACGTCCAGAATACGCCACAACCAACCGGACCTCTGTGCATACGACGAGTCGGACCGTTTGGTCTACGTCGGGCACGTCGGCACCGGCTTCACCATGGCTGCGCGCCGGGCACTGCTCGAACAGTCGAAGGCCTTGGCCACGCCCGACAGCCCGTTCGAGCGGTCGGCACCATCCTGGCCGATGACGGCGGCGCGCTGGGTGAGACCACAGCTGGTGGGCACCGTCGAATATCGAGAGTTTGTCGGCGCGCTACGGCATCCGAGCTGGCGCGGATTGCGCGCTGAGATCGATCCCACCGAGGTGCGGCTACCGACTCGAGACGTGAACTCCCCCGGGCGTAAAGCTGTCATGGCCGGCCTGGCCGTCCCTCGACGAGCCTGTCGTCGAACCCGGTGAGATCAGGCGTTGGCGTAGCCACCGGCATTCCACACCAGCCAGCGAAAGTGCTGCGGGGCGAAGGCCTGGTGAGCGGGAACGCCCGGTGCCGGAGAGTGAGGCCAGAACGCTACACCGCACCGATGGCAGTAGAAACCGGCCTGCCACACCGCATGCGCGTTGGGACGCCCCCGTGCGATGCGGCCGTTGCGGCGGATACGGCACACGGCGACGGTGAGCAGGACAGCGCCAGGCGCCGCCAACGCCCCGAGGAACATGACCATGGCCAGGGCAGCAACCCCGTGCGATACCCCGGGCACGGGATGCGCGATCCCATCGATCGCTGGAACGATCCCTGACATCGCTGGAACGAGCAGCACCAGTGCGAAGAAGGTCAGCCACCCAGCGGGTGTACGGCCGGGCTCGCGGGCAAGGCTGTGGGCGAGTGCTGTGGTGTGGGTGCGGTCGACGGTGGCAGTGCGGACCCGTCAGATCGACATTCATACGGGCAACCCCCTCCCAAGCCGTTGCGCTGTAGCGGCGCGTCAGTGGTGCTGGTACCTGCAACGAAAGCGCTGTGGGGTATCCAATACCCTCCGCCGTCTGCTGTCGAGAGCTATCCGTGAGCTTCTGCATCGACAAGTCCCTTCCGTCATCGGCTGATGAGTTGATTCGAGTGGCGGTGGCCGTGGTCTGCACTGGTCAGCGCTGTGAACGGGTGTTCGACTGGTGAGGGGGTGAAGCGATGGTCGCGGGCCCGGCCCGTCAGCCCGAACCCCGCAGCATGTGCCGCCTCGACCTGCCGGCCCTGCGCCGAAATGGCGGCGCGTACAGGGGGTGGCCATCGGATCGGCCCAGGGCTGGCGGCACTAGGCGCAGGCCGGTCCCGGTGACGCATCTGACCTCAGTTAGCCGGACGGAAAAGATCCGGGGGGGCAGGTCTAGCGCACACCAAGGGGCCGCCCTTCGTAGGGTCAATCGCCCGCATTAGACGCGGGAGATGACCGGTGACGCGGTCACAGATACACATCTCCTGGCCAATAATTCGCCAGGTGACGGGTCACCAGGAACGTGTATGTTTACGTATTGAAACGTACCCATCCGGCTAGGAAGTCGCTGGTCAACAAGTGTGCTCCCCGCGCCTGCGGGGATGAGCCCGTGCTGCGGATCTTCAAGGCGGGCAAGGAGAAGTGCTCCCCGCGCCCGCAGGGATGAGCCCCGAGTTGCACGCCCGCGGTGATGAGGTCCGATGTGCTCCCCGCGCCCGCGGGGATGACCCCCGCGAAATCGACCTGCTGCCCATGTCGATTCGTGCTCCCGCGCCCGCGGGGATGATCCCGCGACGTGCTCGCCGTCGTCGAAGACGGTGTGGTGCTCCCCGCGCCGGCGGGGGATGAGCCAGGTCCGGCGGACCGGGCAAGGGCGAAGCGGTGTGCTCCCGCGTCTGCGGGGATGAGCCCTCGAAAAGGCGCTGGCGTCCAGCGCGGACGTGGTGCTCCCTGCACACGCGGGATGAGCGCGGAGCGCTGAGCGACCAAGTGATTGTGGGTGGTGGCCATGAGGACGCTGGGCAGAGCCACTGCCTTCCCTGTCAGTGCGGCGTTAGCGACCTCACGCCCGCCGTGCCTGCCGAACACGTCCCGGATCTCCTCGCGTTCGCGCAAACCGCCGACCATATTGTTGAAACCGCTCTGCAGTTCCCCCCGTTCGGTGCCGTCGTAGACGGCGAGCTCTAGATCGAATTCGCCCTTCTCCACCTCGCGCATCGCCCGGCGCACACCATTGATCGGGGCGACGATCGCGGCCAGCGTCTGCGTCATCAGCAGCAAGCCGATCAGCAGGGACGCACCGCCCAGCGACAGCACGCCCACTGCCAACCGGGCCGTGCTCACATCGTCGGTGCACAACAAAGATCGCCAGAAAACGCCGATTCCGCTGCGGGAGCGTGACTTCCGCGCCGGGAGCGCCCGCGAGATCGCCGGCCGCAACGCGAATTCGATGCTCTTGTGATCTGCCGAATGCCCAGACCGAGCGGCCGGCGTTCGAGGCTGCTGCTCCTGGTGATGCCGATGAACGTATACCCCAGTCGTCGGGCTACTGCGCGCATCGGGAATTCCAGGGTGTGCATGGTCTTCACCAGATCGGCGCAGACGTAACCCGTTGCAAGCGGCGATGTCTCAGCGTCCATGGGTGTCCCTTGAGCCGCGGCGAACACTGCGGCTCTTACGCTCACAATCGATACGCCGCTTGATGGCAGCGGCAGTGCGTTCCGGCGGGATGCGCTGCGGCCAGTAGGTGATGCCGAAGTAGATAACTGGCGCCGTGACCAGCGCGCCGATGAAAAGGGCGATCACAATCGGCCTCCCGATCGTCGGATTGGTTGGTTCGCACCCGCCGCCGGGGTCTCCGGCGCCCGGCGGCGGGGGCTTGATCAGACAGTGCCGCACCCCGAACGCCTGAAGTACCAAACTTTTTCGTACTCTCCGCGCCTTGATAGGAGTTGAATAGGTGAGGTGAAAGGACACCGTGGCAGCGACGGCGGGATCGGTGCGCGCGTCGCGGAGATACGCAGGCTGGGTGGGCTAACTCAGAAGGAACTCGCCGAACGGGCCAATATCTCCGTCGGCCTGATCCGGTCGGTCGAACAGGGCCGCGCACCAGCCACGCCGACGTTCCTGGGTGCGGTGTCGAAAGCACTGCGGGTGAGGGTCCCCGATCTCACCGGACAGCCGTACATGCCCGCTGCCGGCCCCGATATGGAAGTACACGCCGCGATCTCGGTCCTGCGCGCCGAGATGGCCGCATACGACCTCGATAACACCGCTATCCGTGAGCCCCGTTCGCTGCAACAGATCAGTGGGGAAGTGGACCGGATATGCCGATACCGGCGCAATGCGTCGTTTCATCGGCTGGGGGAGGAGCTTCCGCCGCTGCTGGGTGAAGTCCGGGCAGTCGTCCACCGCACTACCGGCGAGGTGCGCGACCGCGCGCTGGTCATGATGTGCGAGCTGTACTACTCGGCGCACAGTCTCGCGCACAAACTCGGATACGCCGATCTGGCCGCGCTCGCCGTCGACCGGCTCGCTTGGGCCGCCCGCGAGTCCGGGGACCAGTTGTGGACCGCGACCAGCCAGTTCCAGCGAGCCGCTACTCACCTCCGGCGGCGACTGGACCGCGGCCCTGAACTTCCTCGAGCGCTGCCGCAGCGACATCGAACCCCGCCTCGACGTCGGACGAGGTGTCGACGTCCACCGTAGAGCGAGCGTTGCGGCGACGAGGTTTGCTGTTGCCGCGTGGTTACCGCGCCGATCGCAAGTCGTGGGCGATGCTGCGGCGCAAGGTGTTCCACGATCCACCACAGAACGAAACCGGGTGTGGCAGACCGACTTTTCGGAGTTCGAGACGACCGGTGGCGGATCTGGCGAATTTGCGCGGTGATCGACTACGCGACCAAGTACTGCCTGGCGATTACCGTGACTTTGACGGCCCGCGGTGCCGATGCACTGGCCCTGCCTGCGGCTCGCGGTCATTGAGGCCGAGCGGATTCTCGATGTGGACGACCTGCGTGCCGATCGGGGTTGGCCGAGATTGTCGGGCCGGCCGGGGAGGTGCTCGGTATGGCGCCCGTGCCGATCGCGGTGGTGTCGGACAACGGCCCGTGCTTTCGCGGGGAGGTGTTCAAGACCGCGTTCGCCGGACCGGACCCGCTGCTGCGACACGTCCGCACGCGGGTGCGGTCACCCCAGACCAACGGTGTGATCGAAAGTTGGTTCGGCACCTTGAAGTACGAGCATCCGTTCCGTGGCGTGATCGCCGACGGCGACGCGCTGGACATGGAGGTTCACCGATTCCGGGTCAACTACAACACGATCAGGCCGCATCAGGCGCTCGGTGATCGAACCCCTGTTGCGGCCTACACCGGCGATTACCGGCGGAAGAACACCTCGATAAGCGGCATGGGCGCTCACTCTACTGAACTTCTGCCAGCGTGGTGCTGGTTCGACCGGCCCTGGAGTTCCACTCCGCAGCTGCGAGCCCTCTCTCCCCCCGGATGTTCACTCCACTCGCTGGGGTGATCGAGCGGGCTCCTGAGGGAGACATCGACGGAGGCGATGCAGGAACTCGAACGACGTCCGTCGAACACCGGCCACACGCGCACGCTCGCCGACTGCCCGTGGACGATCAGGACCGCGCAGGCAAAATCAAGGTGAAGTGTGCTCCCTTGAAGATCGGGTGACCGCCGGATCGATCGGCCACTTCTAATTCTCCTTCGACTGCTTCGGTGATCCGACGGGCGAGGTGCAAACCTGTTCCCCGGTTCTCGCCGCGGGTCGAGAACCCGCGACGGAAGACCTGCGCGGTGCGCTTGACAGCAGAATCGAGACCGGGCCCGTCATCGAAGACGTCGATGAGAACGTCGGCCTCGACGGTTCGCGCCGAGAGGAAGATCTTGCCCGCTCGCTCGGTAGCGTCGAGCGCATTGTCCAGAAGTACGTAGAGCAGGGTGATCAGGACACGTTCCGGTACGGCCACCAGCACACCTTCGGGTATCTCAAGGACGAACTCGGCCACGGGAAAACTTCGACGGGCGATGGCTGCTAGTTCATAAGCGATCTCGGCGAGATCGCTGAATCCGGAAAGTTCCGCGGCCGTCGCGATCAACTCGTGCGGCTCGGCGTTCAAGTCCATCCTGTGGGCGGGTTCGACGTCGGTTTGCGCGACAGTTGTATAGACTGGCCAGTCCTTGCTCAGCGCGTATCGATGAGCGGACCATGCCTGCGGGGTTGTCGGTTGTTCGCCCGGCTCGTCTAGGAGCGAGGCGCTCAGTTCGCGCGCACACTCCACTAACCGACGCTCGGCCAGCCTACGGAGTCCGGCGAGTACACCCAGTGGGCGCAGAGTCACCGCATTCTCGTCGGAGTCGGCCACAAACCATTGCGCGCGTAACTGGTCGAAAGCGTCGACCAGTATTCGCTCCCACTCGGCCTCCTCGCCTGCTGGACTGAGGACCGCGGCGACGACCAGTGAGTCGAGGGTCAGCGCGTCGCCGGGAGGCGCCGCGACCAAGGCAGCCCAGAAAGCGGCTCGACTCCCGGGTGCCGGGCAGTCCCGCAGTACAACGTTCTCGACTCCGACCAAGTTGCGTTCGAGGAACGGCGAACCACCGATCGGGACGGCCGTGCCCTTTTTCGCGGTGACGTCGTCCACGAGATTCATCAGAAGCGTGTACAACACCGGTCCGTCGTCACCGGCCTGGAACTGGAGATCTTCGGCAGTCGCCGAGCCGCCTACTCCGCTCAGTGTGCACAACCAACTCAGCAAGTGCCACTGGCGCTGCGGGTCTTCAGTGAGCAGACGCGTCAGGTCGGCGGGGTTGCCCGCGCCGAGAGCCGAGAGCGGCCATTGCCGACAGACGATTTTGGCCAAGCCGATCGCCCGAGCCGTCGACGGCAGTGTCACCAGCCGTAGCAGGTCGACCATGGTCAGCGCGGCGGCACCGGTTCGAAACCCGCCGCCGGCTCCGAGATCAGGGCCGACGGCCACATAGTTGTCAACGCCGGGCAACGGCGGGGCGGTCTGCACACCTGGCGGTAGCATTAGCAGATTCACGCTCGCCGTCGCGCTGAAGGCGGTCAGCGGTTTTTCCTGGAACAGGGAGACTGAGCTGAGCCAGCCGTGTGCGAACTCGTGTACCACGGGTGCGGGTGTGTCTTCGATGAGGAATTTCTCCAGCGCGCCCGCGAAGTCCGCGGCCGCTTCCGGGCCACCGCCACCAAGTGCCTCCGCAGCCTCGACGAGGTCCTGCGCCGTGCTGTCCATGGCCCGCCAGGCGCTGAACTCGGGCGGTCGTCGCCGGACCGGATCGACGTGCCAGCTGAGCACCTCCGACGCCGGCTCGGACCATCGCCAAGTCGGCAGCGCTGGCTGCGCCTCCGGCACGAGAAGGTAGTCTGTCCCGTTCTCCAGCACCCGCTGGGCGATGGTCAGCCGACCCGCCGCAATGAGCGAGTCGACAGCGCCGCGCAGTCGGGGAGCGGTGCCTCCGGAGTTGTTTCGCGCCGTGAGGTCGCGGCCCAAGGAGTCGATCTGTCGCGAGATGTGCTCGTGATGCTCGTCGAGGATCGTACTGACAGCAGGCCACGACACTCGGCTCATCTCTTCTAAGTTCGTCGCGTCGACCTCGAACGGGACGTCTGCGGCGGCCGCCGCGGCGGTGAGGGTACGCAGCTGGGCGGTGAGTTCGTTCAAGCGTTGGGCTCGCCAGGACTCCAGATCACCGAAGCGCTTGCGTACTTGGGCCGAGACAGCGTCGGATTCGGCGAGCAACGTCTCGGCCAGTCGGAACTCGCCCTCGTGCACGAACTGCTCCAAGACCTGGTCGACGGTGCGGTCGGCGGCGATGCCTTCGAGCAGACACCGTGCCAGATCGGCCAGCGTCTCGTCACCGTGCAACCGGCGGACAAGTTCGGCGTGTCGGAACCGGCCAGGCCAGACGGGAAGCAACGCCTCCGGCCAGCTCGGCGATCCATGATCATCGATCATGGTTGCTCCTTGACCCAAGTCGTTATCGGGCCGAGGACAGCGAGCAGCCCCATCGCGGGCAACTCGTAGGGCCTGCCGACCTGCCGGGCTTCCATATACAGCTCTTCCCAGTTTTCATCGAGGTACTTGCCGAGCTCCATGGTCTCGGCGAGACCATAGTCATCGAAGCGGTGATCGATCTGGTTTTCCACCGATGCCGCAGCCACGGAGCGGAGGTCGACCACCAGAGCTTCAACCTTCCGCAGGAAATTGACCTGCCGGAGCCATTCCATCGGTTCGGCGCCAGCCTGGGCGATCACGCCGTTGAGGTATCGCCGGACGTCATGCGGCAAGCGAGGGGCCAACTTCTGACATTCCACAGCCCCGCTGCGAGCTGCCTCCCGAGCTTCTCGCAGCAGCCCCCCAGGCTGGAACAGCGCACGGTGCAGCGTCACACCTGTGGTGAAGTTGAACCGGTTTCGCAACGCCTCGATCCGGTCGATGGACCGAACGATCGCCGAACGTCTGTCCGTCAGAACGCGTGCCGTCTCGACCCTGTCTTGAGCTGCGGAGAACCGCGACAAGAGCAAGGGGGCGGCGTCGAATGATTCAACACGCGTACAGAAGTCCCGCCAAGCGGGCGAGAGATCGCCCGACAGCAAGCCGAGCGTCGCACGGTGATCCAGTTGACCGCGAACCAGGACTTCACAGGCGAGCGCCGCCGCACCGGCCATCTCCGCACCGCGGGAGTCGCCGAGATCGAATACGGCGGCGGTCATATCCTCGGTCAGCGGACCGACTTCCAGTGCTGCGGACAGCAACGCGGCGGCCCGCAGCGCACGGTCCGGAGAAAGTACGACCTCGTCGGACACCTCAGGTTCCCACCGGGACAGCAGTGCGGCTTCGACGTACGCCTCGCGTGACCACGCGTCCTCGATCAGCCAGCCGAGCCAGGTTTCGTCCTGTTCTGGGGAGCCGATGCCCGCGTGAAGGGCGGCTGCGGCGAGTCGGCGGAGATCGTGGGCGGGCACCTGACTGTCCCGCCAGCTGGACAGCACATCGAGCGGCTGCGCATAGGCACGCAGACGAGCGACGGCGACCTTGCCAAAATCCTGCGCCGGCGCAGAACGGGCCTCAAGGAGCACAGAGATGCCCGCACCCGCGCTCGGTATCACCACGGGCGACTCGGGCGTATCCGCGGCTTCCGACTGCTGGTCCCGCGCCTTGCGGGTTCCGAGCAGATCGGCGAGTTCGGCAGCCAGGGGCTCGTGCCTGATATGCACACCCAAGCTGGAGATCCGTCGCCCGGCACCTCCGGCGTGGCGATCGTCGAATGGAGAGAAGCTCCCGAGAACGACCCGATCGTCGATGATGAGAAGGCGTCCGCCGGTCTGGCGGTGGCGTACCGAGATCGAGTTGGCTCCGCGTGCGAGGCCGGCGAACTCTTGCATACTCGGTTCGGACACCGGCGGGGGCGGATGCACCACGTGAACAACCGCGCCGGCGGCGCTGCGTTCCCTGAGATTGCGGGCGATGGCGGGACCGGTGCTGCGCGGACTCAAGCGATCATCGCCGACGACCAAGCGGTACTGCGCGCCCCGCAATCCCTCCCACAACAGTGTCCGATGCTCGGCGTCCCGCACGATCTCCACCGCGGCCACCTTGGCCATGAGCTGCCGCCTAACTTCTGTCAGTCCCGCGTACATGTCCTTCCACCCTGCGGCCCACAATGCCAGCGACGTCTCGTCGACGTCGGCGGCGGTGAAGTCACTCATCGGGTGGTCGGGCCGGTCGGGCCGGCGCGGGGTCACGGCAGCCGAATCCACGCCGACATTCGTCGGCTCTGAGCTTCTCGCGTCCGTGAGTTCGATCCGCTGGGCGAGTACCCAGGGATCGAACTCCCGCTTCACCCACCGGAGGAGTTCAACGACTGCAGCTGGCACGTCGGGCCCTTTCTCGGAGGGCTCGATCAGCATCGAGACTTCGGTCGTCTCCGGTCCGCGATATCCCAGGCTCGAATGTGAGCTGACGATAGCTCGGCGGTCGTCCTGGATCACCACGCACGCTTCGGTCTTCGCGCTCTTGGGGTTGCGCAGCAACCGTGCGCCACGCCGCACGAACAGTTCGTCCAACAGATTCTCGACCTGCGGGTTGAGTCGATCGTTCGGCAACCGACCCCAGACGAAGACCACTTGGACTCCGCGGTCGAGTGCTCGCCGCAGACCCGGCTGGAAGTGGCGGATCTTGGCGGGATCAGGATCGGGCACCACCAAGACAAGCTGACGGCGGGCAGCGTCGATGAGATCATCGATCGTCCAGGTGTGCCCCTCGGGCCTCGTGACCAGGCTGACGTTCGCCTGCGCGCGGCGTATGTGCTCCAGACGCTCATCGATCTGTGCCGCCCACTCGGACAGCCGCTTGTGCCGTTCCTGGACTTGGTCGAGTTCGATCTTCTCGATGTCGGTGAGTTTTCGCTCCATTCGCCTGAACAGGTCGTTCAGATCTGCCGGTGGTTCGCGCGCGATATATGCGAGCGCCGACACCGATTGCACCACGGGGTGTCTCGGCTCCTCGGCCGCCAGCTCGTTGAAGTAGGAGTTGAGCCGTCGCTGAGTCCGCAGATTCCATCCCGCTGTCGCACTGGTGGTGATCTGAATTCGGCTGTTGTCGGGATCGCGCCGAACCTCGGCCTCAACCTCCAGCCACACTATTCGCTCGGCGCGCTGCAAGGCGGGGGAGCCGAATCCGACGCTCAGAACATTGACACGGCCGCGGCGTTGGCGTTCGCTACGCAGGGCGGACTGCACACTGCTCACGAGCTCGTCGGGAGGGATGTCGGAGACCTTGAGCTGAGGTCTAAACGGAAAACGGATGCTCGTTTCCGACGCTCGGCCTCGCCCGTGAAAAGTGGACAGGATCATCCCGGTCACCGGCTCGAAGAGGAATTCTCGGGTCTGGAGCTGGCCTTCGGACACGAGCGACTGCTGGCGAATGATCTTCGCCCGGGCCACTTCGGCCAGCTCGATGCCGCCGTTCTCGAAGTCGACGGTGAGATGGCCCTTGTTCCACAGCGTTCCGATGACTTCCATCACGACTCGCTGAGGCAAACAGAGCAATGTGGTCAGATAGCTCATGGTGGCCTGGGCTCGATCCTGTTCACGCGCCGGAATCGGCGCATCGAGCGAGCGTTTCTGTCCGGCGGCCGAGATGCCGCGTGCGACGAGGTCCTCGAGCGGAGTCACGCCCTCGGCAGGGCCGACCAGCACATCGAGCTTGAGCACCCTGCACGGCAGGGCGAGGGTGACGGGGGTGATCATGACCACTCCTCCGAACGGACGCGAGTGCCGAATAGCTCTACGAGCGAGGTGATGTCACGCCATGACTGGCCGCCGTTGTCGCGGAAGTGCTCGAAGCGGCCGACCAGGACGAGCAGCCGCTTCGCCCGGGAGAGCAGGACGTTGGCGACTTCGTCCTTGCCCACATGACCGACATTCTGCCGGGGATTGTCTGCGACGCGCGTGGTGCGCACCAGGGAAACGATCACTCGGTCCGCCTCCCGTCCCTGGAAGGAGTGGACGGTGAACACCCTGTCGGTGAGATTCCCGCGCATCTGGAGTTTATCGAGCTGCTTCGCATAGGGCGTCAGGATCGCCAGGCTGCCCGGGCCGTCGCCGCCGGGTGCTGCGGACACCGGGCGCAACTTGTCGACCATGCGGTCGATCAAGTCCACCTCCCCATCATTGGACCACATGGGCAGGTCGTGGCAGCCCGGGACGTCCTCGGTGTCGATCCAGACCAAGGGCCGGTCCCGCAGGTAGCGCGGCATGTTCACTCCGTGGGGCACGCTCGCCGAGGGATGCGATTCCAAGAAGCTCGTCCACAGGCCATCGGCGTCCAACTGGGCGGGCTCGGTTCGGTAGAAGACGCGACGTACGGGCTCGGCGATGTTTCGATGCATGCGAAATTGCATCTCCAACTTGCCCAGCCCCTCTGTCCGGTCGGCCAATTCCTCGGTGACCGTCAGCGGGTGTGCCTCGTCGTCGGCCACCGCGGGTTCGAAGAGACTTCTGAACAGATTGAGCACCCCCAACCTGTCTCGCTTGGCCACGTAGTGCAGTTTCACTTCGTCGGTCGTATGGTTTCGCAGGCCCTCGAGGAACGCTTCGACTTCGTCGCTGCGATGCGCGCCCAACTGCCGGTGGTCGCCGATCAGTGTCCATCGGGTGCCGAGCGTCAACGGCACGACGAGTTCGGTCGGCCAAGCCTTAGCTGCTTCTTCGACGACCACCCAGTCGAAACTCTCGGTGATATCCGTGGAATCGCTGAGTGCGTCCGCCGCGACCGAGCATGTGGCCAGTACAACGCTGGCCCCATTACGGATCCGATCGGAGAGTTCGAACTGGTCGGAATGCACGCAGTCCAGCCACTCCTGCGAAATCCGCCGCTCCTCGTCGCTGAGCCGCCTGCCGAGTTCGGGGTCGGCCTCTCCCTTTGCGTGTCGTTCCAGTCGTGCCTGGAGAGTGTTGACGACCTTCTTGTAGTTTCGCTCCGACAGCTTGTCGAGGGTGAACGGCTTCACAGCATCCGAGACAGCATCCTCCCCGCGCTGGCTCCGCTCGCGAAGGATGATGTAGTCATCCGGGAGCAGTTTGATGAGGCGCTCGGCGAGATTGTCCAGCGCGTAGTTTGATTGCGCGCTCACGAGCACCTTGGCTCCGCGCTCATTGGCCAGGAACAACTTCAAGGCATTCGCGACCGCCGTGGTCTTACCGCTGCCCGGTGGCCCCTGTAGCGCGTAGAACGGCAAACGAGACAGCATGGCCAGAATGACCTGAGGACTGTTCCCCTGGAGGTTCCCTTCGGGGTCCACATCCCAGTCCTGTTGGCCGATTTCCATCGGCCGCGGCCGACGCAATTCGCTGATCAGCGTCGGCTGGCTCTCCAGGGCTTGACGTGCCCGTAGTTGTCGACTGAGGTGCGGCCGCGACCCACTGTCCTCGGCCGGCCGTACCCAGCCGCGGCGCGGCACGTGCACCCCGGGTTTGACCCGGACTGTGATGGTGTTTTCGTCTCGGCGTCCGGCGAACTGCACCGTGTTGGAACTCCCGGTGAAGCCTGGAAACTCCAGCTTCCCGTCGAGGGAGAGGTCGGTCCACGCCTGGCCCTCGTCCAGAGTTTCCAGGAAGTTGCCCAGCGGCGGTCGACGGCGTTCGTCCGAGCAGTAGGCGGTCATCAGCGCGTTGCGTTGCCGCCACTCGTCGTCCCTGCTTTCATCGAGCCGGAGCTCGACCAGGGGACCACCGAGATCGTATGCTTGATATGGATAAGTCCGGGCGTCGAGGACCGCTCGCTGATAATCCAGCAAAAAGTCCATCGACTGCAAGAACTTCTCGTTCTCAGGATCACGCAGCCGACTCCGGTTGACGCTGTTGGTCAGCGGTTCCCAGGAAGGTCGGCCGATCCGCTTCTCCCTGATCGACTGTTGGGGGAAGAAGGCGATCAGGTCGATGGCGGGAACCTTGCGCCGCGGCTGGGCGGTGTAGATTTCCTTGGCGTAGATGTGCTCCCGTAGGTACTTGACGACCAGGGTGTCTTTGAAGGTCTCCCGGATGGATCCGTCGAATCTCTTGTCACGAAGGAATGCGCAGAACCATACGGCTCGTTGTCCGATCAGCACCCACTCCGCCTCGCGCAGCACATCCGAAGGTCCAGTCGCGTAGCCCTCCGCGCCCGTGAGCGAATGCACCAGGTAGGCCTCCTGGAACTCTCGCTGATAGAAGGTTTTCAGCTCGTCGCGGCCCGCCGCGTCCCGCGGGCTGCGGGAGATCCATCCCCGCTCCTTGTAGATGGTGTCCGCGGACTCGTCCGGCATGAAAGCGACCAGATACGGCTTGGTGATCTTGCCTTCCCAAGTGCTGCGTATGGCGTCCCAGGACCGCTCGACCTTGTTGGCAAGGTTGTGCGAGGACATCCGATTGCCGGGTTTGCCCGCCAGCATGCCGGCGAGCA
Source organism: Nocardia gamkensis NBRC 108242 (assembly GCF_001612985.1). Classification (GTDB taxonomy): domain Bacteria; phylum Actinomycetota; class Actinomycetes; order Mycobacteriales; family Mycobacteriaceae; genus Nocardia; species Nocardia gamkensis. The sequence continues at coordinate 13,693 of NZ_BDBM01000027.1, forward strand.
CCGACTTGAGTTCGGCGGGGACATCGGGGGAATCGCGCAGCACTCCGCGCATCGCATCGTGCAGGTCCGCCAGCGCCCGGACGCGTCGCCCCTGCTCGGCTGTAGCCACAGCGGCAAGTTCGTCCGGCAGCTGCTGGGCGATCCCGCCGCAGAACAATTCCCACCCGAAGACACCGAGACCGAAAACGTCGGTGGTCTCCCAGTCTCGGCGACTGCGGTGGCTGTCGTCGAACAGATAGGGATGGATCTCCGGGGCCAGATAGGCGAGATGTCGGGCGCCCGCTTCCGAGTCGAGCCTGGCGCCGTCGATCGGAGACAGATAGAGCTGGCGGGTCATCCAGCGAATCTCATTGACATCCCCGGTCACTGTGCGGCGGATGAGATTGCTGATCAACGCGCTCATCTCGAAACGGCTCAGCGACAGTTGCGGACTAGAGATCCCGTCGTCTCGCCACCGGATCGCCGTAGGCAGCAGCAAACGATGCATCACCCGTGCGCCGTGTAGTCGCTTGAGAGCATCGAGCAGCAGACTGAACTGCTCGAACGCCTCCAGCGGTTTGGCCGCCGCCCAACTCACAACCTCGTCGAGGTCCAGTGCTCCGCCGAGTGATCGGGTGAGCGTGAAAGCGATGCCTTCGCCCGGGCGCTGTTTCGAGGCTTCGATCACCGGCAGTGCGGGATGATCTAGCGCCCGCAGCCGTAGGAGCGACTTCGCCGACCGTTCCCAGAGCTCGCCAGCGAACCCCTCGATTCGATCGAAGATCGTGACATCGTACTGCGCCGAATGGCGCTCCAGCTGGGTGCGGGCCAATACGCCGTTGACCAGCACCTCCACCGAGGTCACATGCTGGAAGCCGGGAAATGGCGAGGCTTCACCACGGCAGAACAGCTGCTCGACCAGTTCGGTGTAGTCCCTGGCCTGTCTGCTCGGGCCGAGCGCGGACCAGGAGGAATGGTCACCTGGGCTGTTCACGTGCAGTTCCCTTTCGCGTGTCCGTGGAGAACGTGGTCCTCCACCTCGATGTCGATCTCCCCATCGCCGAGCGTGACGGTGAAGCGCCGGGTTCCGTCGACGTGAGCCAGCGCTTGGACGGCACTGCCGAAATCCATGTGATGTCGGAGCTCTCCAGACCGCAGGTCCCAGAGACAAACCCGGCCGTCGCCACCCCCGCTCACCAGGATGGTGCGGCCATCGTCCAGCGGCAGTGGCAGCAGCGCGCGAACCCAATCACGATGGCCGTCCAGTGGTGGGCACGCGATCTCACCTGTCTCGGCCTGCCAGGTGTGAATGACGTTGGAGCCACTGGTAGCGACGACCGCCGAGTCCCCATCGATCAGAACGGCGACGCAGCGCGCGTGATTGGCCGCCGAGGGGAGAATCACCTCAGGGTTCGGTGCCAAATGGCATTTCAACTGTCCGGATGGAGTGCGCGTAATGGTGACGGCGTGCGCCTCGGAGGTAACGAGATCCCAGCGTTCGGGCGGCTCGTGTCGGCTACGACCATTCACTCGCGGTGCCGGCGTCGAGTCGGGGGTTGTCGGCGTCCAGAGTTTGACCTTTCCGTCGCGCGAGCCGCTCGCTACGAACGGTGTACCGTCCGGCGATCGGAGCGTGACCAGGTCGGTGATCTCGTCATCGTGACCTGTGAGATCAGGGCCCATGGGATCACCCGATGTTGTACACCACAGTCGAACACGACGATCGACCCCGCCACTGGCGAACACGAGACGGTCGGCATCGTCTTGCAGCACCGCCAGAGCCTTGACCGGGCCGTCGTGAGCGGCGAAATGGCTGAGGGAACACAGGGTATACGCATTCCAGACCGCGACCACACCTTCCGAATCACCAGTCAGGATGAGCCCGGCCTTCTCGGCCACTGCCATCGACTCAAGCGGTGTCCGCCATTGACCTTTTCGGAGGCGTCGACCGTGTGGCAGGCTCCACCGCCGAACAGAGCGGTCGAAGCTGACCGAGACAAGCTCGCGGCCGGCGGCGCGGGCGACAGTCGCTAGACCGGTGATTCGTCCCGCGTGCCCAGCCAATACCTTCGGCCGATCAGCCCCCCTCACATCGTCCGGATTCGCCGACGACACCCGCAGCCTGCCGAGGGTTGTGCCGACGGCGAGCAGCGTCGTGCCATTTTCGAGCCGACACGCCTCGATGGCGCAACCTACACCGCCATCACCACCAGGAAGTTCAGTTGGCTCGAGATCCTCCGCCAGCGGCCACAAACGAATCGGCTGTGCCGCTCCGACCGAGGCAAGTCTCAGCCCGTGGGCGCCGTCCATTGCGGCCAGCGCCAGAATCTCCCCTGCCCGATCGATGTGCGGTGTGAGATCGACCGTACTGCCCTGCCACGGATTCCAGAGGCAAAGGCGACCGTGATCGTTCCCGTAGGCGATGACGGCGCCATCCGCGGTCGTGCAGACGGCGAGGGAGCGGACCGGGATCGACGGACCCAACGAATTCGTCTGATGGGAGGGGTGCCGCAGGAGCCGAGCCCGAGTGATCTGCCAGGCGGCACCGGATCCGGGTTCGACTGTCTCCGAGTGATGACCGGTCTCCTGGGCTAGGCCGAATTGGCGGTATCCGCGTCGGTCGCCGTCGGTGCCGGCCAGAGCCAGATGAGCTGTCCTGCGAAGTGCGAGGACTGACCGCGGCAACTCGTGCGGCGCCAGCCTCCAGCTATCCGCCAAGAGCGTGGGGAGGTCCAGCATGTCGAGGACCTCCGGCGTCTCGCCGAGGGCCGACCAGCCTTGACGCCCTGAGGCGCTGGCGTGCCCGGAGAGGTAGCGGCGCAAGTAAGGAGCGGGATCGGGGACCTCACGGGCGAGATCGATGAGTGCTCGCAGCACGGCCATCCTGGTCTCCGGATCCAGCCGGGCCAGCAACTCGTCGGTGAAGGTACGGTGCACGAGGCGGAAGACGCTGCGTCCGTCCTCGGCATCCAGCATGATGTAAGGACCCGCGTCTCGGAGAATCCGAGTGATGTCGGCTTCGGTGAGGGTCTGCCCGGGGGCGAAGACTTTCGCCACGGTGATCCAGATCCGGTCGGCCCGCGGCAGCCCGCGACCATTTCCGTAGGCAAGGGCGAGGAGGAGGGGCTCGGCGTGCGGATGTGCGCTCACGAGCCGGTGTAGAGCGCGGTGAAAGAGGCCGATGTGGTCCAGCGTCATCATTCGGCGCCGATCCGCGGCGAAGGCGCCGGTGAGCAGTTCGGGTGTCGCCAGCAATTCGGTCACCACGAGCCGAGCACGGAGGAAGTCCCATCCGGCGTCCACCGCCGTCCCGCTCGCCGATCGCTCGATATCGCCGAGCACCTCCAGCAGGTCCAGCGAGGAGACGCCGGCCGCAGCCGAGGATAGCCGGGCAGTGGCGAATTTCAGTATCGCGGCCCGGTCGTCATCGAGCTCCAGGACCGAGACGTCGGAATCGAGCTCCGAAATCGGACGCAACAACGCTAAAAGGTCGTCTCCGTCGACACCGGACCTTGAGAGAGGCCGGGTGGCGAGGACGATCCGTATACGCGGGAGCTTTGCGAGTTGCGCGAGAAGCGTCGCGATCTCCACCGGGTCCCGTGCTTCATCCAGAGCGTCGGCGAACAATGTCAGCGGTATCCGCCGCTCCGCCAGCACGCGGACAAGTTCCCCGGCGCGTTTCGGCGGCGTGAGGTCGGCCGGAATGTCGACTGCGGCCACTGTGGAAAGTCGGGTCACGACGTCATTGGTCGTCGCCCCGATCAGCAGCAATGCGCTGTCGACCGGCGGGATCCGGCGCTCATCTGTCCACCTCTCCTCCAGATTGGGGGCGTGCTCCAGAACGGACCGGAGCGGCGGAATGGTGTGCAGCATCAGATTGGCCAGCAGGGCCGACTTTCCGCTACCGGCGGCGCCCGTCACCACGAACATGCCGGAGCTGTGAGTTTCCAACCAGGCCACAACACCGGAGCGTTCGCTGAACCGACCGACGAAATGGCCGCCGATTTCCAGCAAATCGGTCTTCTGACCGACGACGGTGAGCCGTTCGAGATCGGACTCGGGCAGTTCAGCGAGAACGTCTTTGAGCTCGGGGTAGAAATCGACCGATGTCGTCACGTCAGGCGTCAGGTCGGGACGGGTCATCAGGGTGGATCGACCGAACAATCCCATCGGACGCACGAAACCCGGATCGAGAACTTCCTCCAACTGGTCGGCCAGATCCCTGAGGCTGATCACTTTGTCGTTGGACCAGTAGACCTCGCGGACTTCTTCGAGAGCCCGCCTGAAGGTTCCGAGATAACCTTCTCCGCGATCCTCACCCACGCCGATCAGCAGGATACCGTCTCGAACACGAAGCCTGGCGATTTCCGATTGGATGGTTTCCGCAAACCGAATCCCACCGCAGGACTCGATGATCACAATCGTCCAGTCAGGCGCCTCTCGCATTCGATCTTCGCGGGCGATGTACCAGGCCAGCTGATGCGGGACCAGCCCAATGTCGATCTCGTCGGCAGGTAAGTGGACCACCGCGACGTCGTCGTTGCTCGAACCATGGCTGATCCACAGCAGAACGGAGCAGCGCGACATCTTCGGCTGCGACCATGACTCCAGTCGCGCCAAAGCCGACGCGACAGAACGTTTATCACTCGGTACGTCCCACGGACAGAGCCTCCCTCCCCAGCGGGACAGAATGGCAGCTATTCGGTCGGCCTCGTCGTCTGCCGTCGGTAAATTCCGGAGCCGACTGTATTTGCTGATGACGATCGGAACAACGTCGAAGGTACGGACCGGAGGTGCACTTCCAGCGAGGTTGTCGCTCATGTGTCGCTGCCGTCGGCACAGACCATGACCAGTTTGGTGATCTCGGTACTGCCGACCGATACTCGAACACGGTGTAGCCCAGGGACGTCCAGGTCGGTGAGAACGACGAAAGCGCCCTCGTCACGCCGCCCTCGGACGACAGGTTGCCGGACCACAGCATCGCCGCGAGCGGTGTCCTCCACGGCGCACGTGATGTCCGCCGGACTGTGGTCGGAGCGAATCCGAATCTCGAGCCGCCTGCCCGGAACCACTTCGTCCAGCACCTCAAGGCCGAGCGGTACTTGCTCCGGGCCGTCCCCGAGGACAGTATCCAGATCCGCCGAGTCCCTGATCACCTTCTGCACTATGCGCAGGCACGCCCGATTGGTCCCCAAGGACTCGTGGCGCTGGGCGATCGGCACACCTGGTGCCGCGGCTGTGCGAGCCGAATGATGGAAAACCGTGCCGTCACCACCGAAATCTTCGGTCACGAGTCGGCCGGATTCGCGGATGAGTTCTCCCCGGCCGTTACGCCGATATGCCCAGTTGCGGGTGACGATGTCGCCATGCTTCAGTTCCAGGCTCTGCGATGTCTCCTGTCCGACTCCGATCACCGCTACGTGGCCCGGGAGTTCCCCGTCCGCGATCCGAACGCGACGTTCGAACGCCTGCCTAACGAGGTCCGGCATACCGCCCACACTGACGACATCGGATTCGTGTAGCGCGACGACGTCGTCGCCATCGAGTCGACAGCGGTACCAGGGCAGCAGATCATAGACTCCTGGCATTGTCAGGCAGGCCCGCCGCGTCGCCCCGGAGGACAGCCCACTCTGCGCGTCGTTGCCGCCCGCTAGCATCCGCATTGTCTTCACGGATCCCGCGAACGGAGTCCCAAGCGTCACGACAGCCCGCGTGTCCGGCTGTTCTATTTCCTGTGCGGACATTGCCCACACCAGTAATCCTCCCATTGAGTGGGCTACGAAAACAAGGCGGGGTTCGCGGTCGTCATTTCTGCGGGAACGCAGATCCCGGATCACTTCGTGGTTTCGCCACCGCTGGAGGTGGACTCCCGATTCGCGAGCGAGGATTCTGGCATTGTGCTCGATATCTAGCCGCCAGTCGTAGGCGAAGGAGAAGACGGCATCGGGATGAGGAACCGTTTCGGTAATAGTATTGACCAACCGCTTGTAGGGTTCCATCCCGCCGAATCCGCGCAACCACGACGGCGTCATCAGCAATCCGGTGGGAACAACATGTCCGATCTTTCCGGTCGATTCCAAGTTATCGACTCGAAGCGCGTCGATTCTCGATTCCGGCGCGATCCCGGTCGCATTCGCGAGCGCCATAGGCACCCCCCACACGCTGCGGCGCTCTCCCCCGCCGACGATGCTGAGCGAGCTCCCCATGATGCCCGGCACAATCACCACGGCATCGACGGTGGCGAACTCCCGTGGCGACCGCTCTCGGTTACGAGCTAATTGCATCTTTCCTCCGCTTCTCCGACAAAGAATTTTGACCGCACGAGCGGCAAATACGGGGTAGCTCAGCCAACTGTGCACCGGCCGTCAAGAGACGATAAGGGTCTGCAAAAATGAAACCGGAAGGTCTGAACCTGGCGTCACTTCGCCGGTTTGCGTGGTGAGTATCGCAGGACTCCCTGCGCGCTGTTACACCACTGCGGCACCGCCCGTTCGGGCGGCTCACTCGGCTCGAGTCCCTAAGAGCGTGTCTCATATGGTGAGTATTGCTTTCGCGAGTTTCTCGAGCCGGTCAGCGCGGCCGCGAGGGTTCGGCCGCGGTCGGTTGCGGCTGAAAGGGTTCCGCAGCGCCGGAGGCGGCGATGATGTTGGCTTTCAGCGAGAATCCGGTCCCGAACTCGACCTCCAACCGATCCGGGCGTGTCACCTCACCGAGCTGCCGGATCAGGTACGCCGTAGACGCTGCCGTGGCGATCACCTCCCGCGCCCGCTCCAGCGCGTCCACCGCCACACCAGGACTACCGATACTGGTGGGCTCGGCGTCGGCTACCCGGATGGTCTCGACCAGTACCTCCACGCCGCCGAACTGCGTCGGCGCCACGGGTCGACCGGGCACGGCGAATCACCCCTCATCAGAAACTCGTGAAAACAGTTTTCATCCACGCCGGTGGCGCCCCGAGTCATCCGTACCGGACGAGGCTCACCGTACACGCATCCATGCACCCGTGCCGCAGCATTCACGACAACCGGACACGCCACCGCGCGAAAATTGCAACGTGCAATATGCAGCACGAAAACCACTGGACAGACACGGGATTCAACACATCTGGTCAGCCGACCAGTCTGATCTCTAAACGACCACGGTTTCCGATGGAAGCAATCAGCACAGTCATGACTGGCGATGAGTCCCCGATCGGCCAGTCTTGAACATCCGATAATCGGCTACTTTAGACTGGTGGTAGGGCTTGTTCCCGGCCAGGATCGAGCCCAGGGACCCGCTGGGAAGCTCCGTAATCGGCTGCCCACCAGCATCATCGGTGTGGCTCGCTAATGGCTTGCGCCCCACCGGGTTACCGTGCGGACGTGGCTGGAAAGGGGTCTGCCCTGACTCGAAGTAGCGGTGCCTTACTGCAACGGATACCTCCTCCGTCGATCTGGGAGGATACCGATGTTGGTTATCATCGGCATGGACCCGCACGAGCGCTCGGCCACCATCGAAATCATCGACCCCGCCGCGAAGAACCTCGCGACCGGGCGTTACGGCACTGACACAACTGGATACGGTGAAATGCTCACCACCGCACAACGATTCCCGCAACGAGTGTGGGCGATCGAGGGCTGCAACGGTGTCGGAAGGCATGTGACACACCGGCTGGTGGGCGACGGGGAAACCGTCATCGACGTGCCGGCGAAACTGTCGGCTCAGGTTAGGGTGTTTTGCCACCGGCAACGGCCGCAAAACCGACCCGGCCGACGCGCATTCCGTTCCGTTGACGGCGTGGGAGGGTGCCGAATCTGCGCCGGATACAGGCGGATCCGGAGCTGGTCGCGTTGGGTCTGCTGGTCGATCGTCGTGACGAGTTCGGCTAGGCCTGCACCGAGCTGTTGAACCGTATCCACCGACTACTGCTGGAGTTGGTACCCGGCGGCGCCAAGAAGTTTCTGTCGGCAATGCAGGCCCGCGCCCTGGCCGAAACTGTCGTACCCGGCGATGCCGCGGCCCGGGTCCGCTTGCGGATGGTGAGCGAGCTGATCGACGATCTCGGGGTCATCGACCGAAAAACCAAAGCGGCGGGCAAAGAACTCAAACAACTGGTCCTCGCGCGCGTGTCGACCCTGATGGACCTCCACGGCATTGGCCCCTGCGGCGCGGCACGGCTTCTCGTCGACACCGAGAACATCCACCGTTTCGTGTCCCGGGACCGGTTCGCCTCCTGGAACGGCACCGCACCCCTGGATGCGTCATCGGGAGAACAAAAGCGACACCGGCTTTCCCGGGCCGGCAACCGCAAGATCAATTACGTTCTGCACACCATGGCAGTGGTCCAGCTGCGTTACCCGACACCAGGCCGGGTCTATTACGACACCAAGAAGGCTGCCGGGGAGACCTCCATGGAGGCGATGCGCGCACTCAAACGGCGCCTGTCCAACGCTGTCTACCAGCGAATGCTCGCCGATCAGCGGCAACGAGATACGGCAAGCCCGGGAGGGCACTCGGGGGCGACTTCTGACTCCAGCGCGACCGGCTCTACCCCCCACACCGATCCTTCGGACAAGCCACAACCCGGACTTACCGCCACCCGGTCTAACGGCGAACTCCCAACCGCTTCTTGACATAAAGGGGAGCCATTACCGCGCGTTGACCGCGGTCGCTCCATCCCGGCGTAAACCTCGTGACCAGCGAGATCCTGCCAGGATCTTGACGCAAGACATTGAGGTTCCCCCGCTAATCCGGAGAGCGGATTATCTGGTTCCGGCTGGAACCCGGTCATGGTAGCTGGCTTCGTACTCGTCGGGTGATCGCCAGCCGAGCTTCTTCTGGATCCGCTGCGTGTTGTACCAGCCGTCGATGTAGCCGAACAGGGCGTTCTCGGCGTCTTCCCTTGTCCGCCAACTGTTCCGATACACCAGCTCGGTCTTGAGGGTAGAGAAGAAATTCTCCATGAGAGCGTTGTCGTAACTGTCACCGACCGACCCCATCGACTGCGCGATCCCGTTGTCGGCCAATCGGTTCGCGAACCGGATCGCTGTGTAGGTCGAGCCACGGTCGGAATGATGGACCAACTGCCCGTCACGGACATCGCGGGTCCACACCGCGTATTCGAGAGCACCGAGTACCAGTTCGGTGTCGCACCGGTCCGAACACTTCCAGCCTACGATCCGGTTGGAGAACGCGTCCCGGACCGCGGCCAGCCAGAACACACCCTCACCACACACGATGCGGGTGGCGTCGGCGACCCATAGCCGGTCCGGCTCACCGGCGGTGAAGTCACGGTTGACCAGATCCGGGGCCGGGGTGGCACGCGGATCCTGCCGAGTCGAACCCAGGCGCCACTTCTTGCGCAGGAACGCGCCCTGCAACCCGGCACCCCGCATCAGCCGCTCGACTCGTTTGCGGCCGATCGAGATACCCCGTCGGCGCAGCATCGCATGGATCCGAGGTGACCCGTAGGTCCCGCCCGAGCTGGTATGGATATCGACGATCTCAGCCAGCAACTCCTGGTCGGCCAGCCGCCGCCGAGACGGCTGCTGCGCCTGCTGCAACCAGCCGTAATACGTCGATGACGCGATGCCCAGAACCCGCAATACGAGCTCGACCGGGTGCTGCGGATGTTCGCTGACGAACCGCAAGATCACCGCCGGGTCTGGCCGAGCTCCGAGGCGAAATACGCACTCGCATCACGCAATACGGCGTTCACCCGCTCCAGCTCCGCGACCCGCTTCTTCAGGGCCCGGTTCTCAGCCAGCATGTCGGTCGTCGGCCGATCGTCGCGTTCGCCGGCATCGGCCTCGGCCTGGCGGATCACAGCCGCAACGCCTCGTGATGCACCCCGAGCTGGGCGGCCAGCTTCCGGATCGTCGGCTTCGGGTCCGACTCCCGATACAGCCGCACCGCCCGCGCCTTCAGCTCGTCCGGGTACTTCCTCGGTGCTGCCACGAATGACTCCTTCCGGCCCTATCGGACCACAGTCAGAGCCCTCCGAGAAAGCGGGGGAACCTCAGGTTGTCGCCGTTGTTGACGAGTTCGTGTTGGCGGCGGCTGAGGGCGTGTGGGTGTCGAGGGAGGTGTTGAACGGTTCGTCGTTGATATCGCCCATCACCAGCACCGGGTATCAGGCCCGTGGACTTCGAGGACGCGTTGGTGGAAGTAGGCGAGGGTTTCCCCGGCGATGGCGCGGTAGCCGGCGGAGGCTTCGGCGCCGCCGCGGCGTGAGGGCCAGTGGTTATCGAACACCGCTCACGTGCGGGGTGGCGGTTTTGGTGGTGAAGTGGACCTGGACGATCTCGGGGGTGGCGTTGCGGCGCATCACCCCATGGAAGAACACCGAATCCGTCAGGGGCAGAGGAACTTCGAGCAGCGCGGTGTCGTAGATGAACGCGACGTCGATGCCGCGTTCGCCGCCGGTGTCGGCGTGCACGATCTTGTAGCTACGAGCATCGGGAAGCAGGGTGTTGACCTTGTCGACCAGCAGCTGCGCGACGGTCTCGTTCTCTATCTCGCAAACTCCGAGCAGGTCGGGTCCGGCACCGTTGTTTCATCTGCGCGATGACCGAGGCGAGCTGGCTGACCTTCTGATCCTGCAGCGTGACGGTCCAGTTCTTCAGATCGTTCTGTAGGACGCGTTTCAGCTTGTCGGTGCGTGGAGCGTCTTTGTGGTCGAACAGGTTCTCGACGTTCCATTAGGAGGGTTTCCCACTGCGCCCACGGCAATACCGTCGGACCCCACAAGACTCTCGGGCACTCCGCCACCGTGCAGCAGTCCCAATCTTGTTGCACTGGCTCTGGAATTGTCGGCATGCGCGACGTCTGGACGGTGGCGCGATCGTCGCAGGGAAGCTTCAATGGATGGTGGGTGAGAATCGGCAGACAGGGTCCTTTCGACTGAGGTGACCCATGCATTCGAGACCCCCATCCAAACCATCGACGCCGAGCAACGAAGGCCACACGGAGCGACACCGCGGGCCCATGCCTGACGGTAGTGGCGACGAGATCTGGCTCAGCACAGAAGAAGTCGCTCGGCGACTGAAGATCCCGAAGAAGACGCTCTCGGCGTGGGCGGCCGCAGGCCGGGGCCCACGGTTCGCCCGCATGGGCAGATACCGGCGTTACCGGGTCAGTGACCTCGTTGCCTGGGAAGAACAGCAGCTCGCCAATGGTGGAGGAAGCGGACCAGTTCTCGGCTGAGCGGCGCTCAGGTTCGGCAGTTCTGGCGTGCTCGGTATCTGCTGCGGACCGCAAGCGTGTTACGGACCACTGGCAGCTAATTTATAGCAATGATTCGCCCGTTGTGCTTCGCCTTCGTGTAACCGAGTCTTGAGGTCGGCATCGCCCCCTCAACCGGATCGGCGTAGCGGCCATCTTGGCGGCTGCGGGGCGCTGCCGACGTTTGAGCGCGAATGTCTGGCAACGATGAGGGAAGGAAGCGGTTGATGGGCGGCAGACTGCCGAAGCCTGTCGGCACGTTCGGTGCGCCGACCAAGCCCAAGAAGCAAAAGAACGGGCGCTGGCGCACGACGGTCTATTACTACGGCGCGGCTGGACGTGCCCAGCTCGACGGGTGGGGGCGAGCCCGGACGAGGCACGCAACAGGCTCGCGGAGGCAATGCGTGACCATCGGGAACAGTTGGGGTACCTGCGGATCACGCGCACCACCAAACTGCTCGAGCTCGCCGCCGAGCTGCTTGCCGAACTGGAGCGCGACGACGCCTACACCGAGGGCAACATCGAGGACTACCGCCGCGAGATCTATGTCTCGACCGACAAACGCGCGAACCCCAAGACTGTCAAGATTGAGAACTCGGTCGGGAACCTGCAGGTCTGGCAGGCCACCGCCGGTGAGCTGGACCGTCACCTGAAACGACTCATCGCGTTGGGGCTACGGCGCAAAGCCAAGCAGCACAAGATAATTCTGCGCGCAATGATGCAGATCGCGGTACGCCACGGCGCGGTGGAAACCAACCCGATCGACGGAGTCAGCCCCTTCGGACGGCGCCGCAACCCGGCGCGGCAAGGTGCGGGACCAAGACGCCTTACCCGCCTTCCGCGCTCAGGTCAGAGCGTGGGCCAACGGCGAGGCGATCCCCGGCACTCCGGCCTACACCTGCGGGCCGCCGCGGGACTGGACGGTGGTGTGGGTTGTCGACGTGATCACCGGCACCGGCATGCGCCCGCACGAGGTCTTCGCGCTGCTGCTCGAGGACATCGACCTCGACGCGCCCGAGCCCTACCTCGACGTCACCGGCACCCTGGTTGAGGTGAAGGGCAAATGGGTGCGCAAACCCGCCCCAAAGACCGACAACGGGTGGCGGCGCATCCTGCTGCCCGCCCACACCGTCGATGCTGTCCGGGAGGCGATCAAGGACCTGGAAGTCGGCGACCGCCAAAACCCGATGGGACTGCTGTTCCCGGCCCGAAACGGGTCGCTGCGCAACCCGAACAACTTCGGCCGCACCTGGCGCGCGGCACGCGGGGAGAACTTCGCGTGGGTGACTCCACGTACATTCCGCAAAGGCGCGGCCACCGCGGTCGACCACGCCTACGGCGACCCCGAACGCGCCGCCCGCCAGCTCGGCAACACCCGCGCGGTGGCCAAGACCCACTACATCGACATCCCGGAGACCGTTCCGGACAATCGGGACGTCCTGGAACGCTGGGCTCGCGGCGAGGAGGGCGAAAGTATGAGATTTTGACTGGCTCGGGTCGAATCCGACCCCTCCCTCAGGAACGAGAAAACCCCTTCCGACGCTGGTCGGAAAGGGTTTCCAGTGTCGGGCTGACAGGATTTGAACCTGCGACCACTTGACCCCCAGGAATCCTGATTCGAGATATGCGCACGTCACACGCGGTATGCATGATGGCGCGATGTGTCAGAAACGGCGCGTTGTGCGTGGTCGTGTATGACGTGTGGTCCCCATCTGGTCCCCAGCGGATAGGTTGTCTATCCGCCACTTTCGCATGTCCGCACCACGTCCATTTGGCCCTGTTGTGTGGTGGGTTGCACCCAGAGGCGGGCTGGCTGCGCCTGCCCCTTATCGGCCTGCCTTTCGCGTGTAGAGGCTCCGGGGTCAAGAGTGGCGATAGCCATCAGCGGAGCTGACGCCGTAGGCGCTCTTGACGCTGGAGGGGCGCGTGAACACAATGCAGGCCACCACACAGCAGGGCCAAGCGGCCGAAGGACGCTCAGCTGTTCAAGGCACGAGAAGAGGGGGCCGAAGCCCCCTCCGGTTCAGTACGGGTACCGGTCGAGAATCTCGGCGTTGCGGCGGTACTGGGTGTCGCACGGGGTGCAGCGCCACACCACCTGGTCCTGGGGACCGTACTTGGAGGTGAACGGGACGGCGGCGGGGTTGTCGCATCCGCGGAGCTGGCAGGTATCGGGCTTGGTGGTCATCTCGCGGGTTCCTCTCCGGCTGGGGTGGTCTGGCTGAGGGCGTCTCGATCACGGCTCCGGTGGGTGTCAAGAGTGGCGCCAGCCATCACGTAGTGACGCCGTAGGCGCTCTTGATGCCCGCTGGTGGCGTGATAGCCCTCGGATCAGTCAGACCACCACGGCCGGTGAGGAACTGGTGACCCGGCGGGGCCCCGCTCGGCTGACTGCGGTGACCTCGTTCGTGGATCTGGGGACCTCGGCGGGACCACAGCCGGTGGACCGGGCAGAGTGCCGGCCGATTCGTGCTCGGCTGCGGGAGGTCAGTCGGGTACGGCTCTCGTCGTGCCCAGCACTGCGAGGATGTTCGAAAAGTGGCCAGATAGGAACTCTGTGCGCCCCGGCGGCCGAGTGTCGCCGACGCGCTCGACGCGCCGCGAGCGACGCCTCATCAGCCGCGCTGCGTGTCGCAGCGCGGCGGCGGCGCGAAGCGCCGCCGGGGCGCTCTTGATCCTATATAGCCAAATTCGGCAACAACTTCGGAACGTTCGGGGCGCTCATCAAGCCGACTACAGACGGACCACCGCAATGGTCTTGTCGTCGTGCCGCTTGGATCGGGGCAGGACGCGGCCGTCTGGATCGGCGTGAGCTTCCCACTCGTGGCATCGAGCGAGGATAGCGCGAAGCGATGCAGGTGATTGGGCTGCAATCTGGGGCCACGCGATACCAAGCGCCTCGACAGTGTCGCGTGCACCGTCTGTCGTGACGACTGCCCACTTGATCGCATCGCGCGGGTAGCTCACGGTCACTGCGTGTTCGGCGGCACCCGGATCGGCTTCCGCGATCCAATAGCCAGTGTGTCGGTTACGCTGCGCTCGCTGCTGGCGTTGGAGTTCGCGAAGCAATCCGCGGTGAATGTCGTCATACCCCGAGCCTGCGGCCAGTCGACGCCGGTATTCGGACGCTTCGGATATGGGAAGATTGCTCAGGCGATCATCGGTGATCATGTCGTGTCGTCCGTTCGCGGTGCCGACGACGATTGTGCTGTCGCCGAGGACGAGCAACTCAACCTCGTCGTTATTGACCCGGACAACTGCGACGGTGCTGGATGGTGACACGTTCGGCCGTAGGTCGAGTTCGTCTGCCGCGGACCGGATTGCGTCCGCCAAAGCTGTCGCGAGAGTGCTTGCCGTGCCGCACCGGTCGATGAGTTCGCGGCCCAGCGTGTCCACGTACTGAACGGCAGGCGGGATGTCGGGATCATGCGAGGTAGCACCGTCGAGCACGATCACTCCAGTTTCGAAGAGCAGGGCGCGGTCTTCGCCTGTCTGCGCGGGTAGCTCAGCTATCGCGATCTCCACCCCTCACTCCCCTGCCGTGAAAGGTCCTGCGAGGGCGCGACTGTCCGTGATAGCCAAGTCAGTGTCGAAATCGCATTCGATTACTGCGCTGATGAAGTGAGCACCCGGCCGGTAGAGCCACGTCAAGTTGGCGTTGAGCCAGTGAGCCACTCCGAGAGAACCAATGCTGGTCACGCCCGCGATGTGGACGATGACGCGCCCATGCTCCACTCGACGGGCGAGGTAACCAATGTCGGTTCTGTTCGTGAGGTCGGCACGGAAGGGTGAGCTATGTCGGCGCCCGGTGGCCTTCTCGATGAGGTACCAGGTCCCGTCGATGTTCTCGAAGCTGAGCGCCTCGTCGGCGGCGAGTAGATGGCGGGCAACCGGGGCGGACTTCGGGCCGCAAATCACCACCGCGTCTCCGGCCGGTGGCTGCTCGGTGTCGGGGTCGATCGCGAATCGCGAGGTAGCAAGGGCAAGCCGGGTCAGCATCGTTTCGACCTGTTCCTGAGTTGCCTGATCGCTCGCATCGAAGTACGGGCGTTCGCGGCCGTCTTCGACACCGAAGCGCCGCGGAATCCCGACCGCGACAGGACCAACCCCGAAGAATGCTCGTTCGGGCGGCGGCGCGCTAGTCCTGATCTGGCTGATCCGGCTTTTTGTGATGCCGAGGAGCTCCGCAATCTCGCTGTAGGTGAGACCAGTCTGACGAGCCTCCTCGATCGCCTCCTTGCGGAGTCTCGCTAGCTCGGCGGCCCGCTGTTGATACAGCGTGATCAGGTCGGTTGCCCGCTGTCCACGGCGCACCGGGTCCGGATCGGAACGGACCTTGTCGAACTCGTCTATGCCAGCCACAGCACGAGTTTAGAACCCCTTGACGACAAACGTCAGCCCGGCGTACCCTCGGAGTTAATACCCCCTCAACTCGACCGACTTTCAGCCGCTTTGCGGGTTGAGGGGGTATCAACTCAACTACCGAGGGGTGGAGACATGATTACGCCACAAGTGACCGCCGCAGCCGCCACGTTCCGTCCGTCGCGCCTGAATTACGCGGGTTTCTGCATCTACTGTCTGGCG
This sequence comes from Nocardia gamkensis NBRC 108242, assembly GCF_001612985.1. Lineage (GTDB taxonomy): Bacteria > Actinomycetota > Actinomycetes > Mycobacteriales > Mycobacteriaceae > Nocardia > Nocardia gamkensis. Next base: position 29,458 of record NZ_BDBM01000027.1, read on the forward strand.
GCGGGGTGCTCGCGGGCGGGGTGCATTGCGCAGCATGCGGCGTCGGAGTGGGTGTTGTGCCCGGATTGCGGGGGCACGGGCTATGTGCGGGGGCATGTGGACCCGGAGGGGGCGGGTAAGCGGTGCTACTGCTGGGGCGGGCTGCTGGATGTGAACCTCGTGGGGCCGGAGCCGGTCGCGGTGGTGCCTTCGACGGTGGTTTACGAGTGCTGGCCCGCCAATGGTGGTGCTCCGCGTCGGCGGGTCGGGTGATCGTGATGGTGGAGAGGCCGGTGTGGGCGCGGCGGATTCGTGCTCTGCGTGAGGCGAAGGGCCTGTCTCAGGCTGCGGCGGCCGAAGCGATGCGGGCACACGCGGGTCGGGTGCTTCCCGATGCCGAACACCTGGTGCGGCGCTGGAAGGCGTGGGAGCTGGGGGAGAACAAGCCGGGCAGGGAGTACGCGCAGATTGTTGCCGCGACGCTCGGCACGGTCACTGCCTCGCTATTCCCTGTCGTGGCGGTGCTGCCGGATGTGGAGGCGTCGCCGCCTGTGTTGTCTGCTCTGCGTCCGTCGCGGTTCAGCTTCGCGGGGGTGTGCATCTGGTGCGAGGGCCGTGATTGCGTGTCGCCGGTGTGCGTGAACCGTCACAACCTGTCGGAGTGGGAGGTGTGCCCGGCGTGCGCGGGGATGCCGTGGCGGCAGTCCGGTGGTCGGTGTCAGTGCTTGTTCGGGCTGGTGCAGGCGGCAGCGAAGTTCGCGACGCTGGCGGTCGCGGTATGACCGAACCTGCTGTCACAGAACATGATTCGCCCGCCACGGCCGGTGAGCCGCGTGAGACGGCGGCGGATCGTCGCGCCCAGTTGAACATGGTCGAGCTGGCGGCGTCGGCGGCGGAGAAGGTCGGGACGTGTCGGCGTCCGTTGGCGTTGCTCGCGGTCGATGAGGACACTCACGCGCCGAAATACATTGCCGCGCCGTGTAAATCGACTTTGGAGTGTGTGTGCCCGGCGTGCGCTGCGCGGGCTCGGGCGTTGCGGATTCAGCAGTGCCGGGAGGGCTGGCACATTCAGGAGGAACCAGTGGTGGAGAAGAAGGCACCGACCGAGCAGCAAACCGAGCTGTTGACGGCGCGGGCGACGTTGATGCACGAGTACGAGCAGGCGCGCGAGGACGGCGACACCGACGCGATGGATGGTATCCGGGAAGTGGTGGCCGACCTGGACGAGGAACTTCGGGAGACCGGTATCCGCGGCAAGCTGCCCGCGCTGGACCCGCAGCCGAAACCGGTGCGCAAGCGCTCCACGCGGCGTCAGCAGCAGGCCCCGGACCTGCCTCGCAAGAAGGTCGCCAAGACCACGGTCGGGCGGGTGTATGCGGGCAAGTACCGGCCATCGCTGTTCGTCACCCTGACCTTGCCGTCGTATGGGCGGGTGGGTTCGGACGGTGCTCCGGTGGACCCGGAGAGCTACGACTACCGGCAGGCGGCGCGGGACATCATTCATTTCTCGGCGTTGTTCGACCGGTTCGTGCAGAACTACCGGCGCGCTTCGGGTCGTGATGTCCAGTACTTCGCGACGGTGGAGCCGCAGCGGCGCGGGGCCCCGCATATCCATATGGGGATTCGTGGCACCGACCCGAAGGAACTGATTCGCCAGCTGGCGGCGGCGACCTATCACCAGGTGTGGTGGCCGCACTTCGACCAGGAGGTCTACGACTCCGGGCGGATGCCGTTCTGGGATTACACGCTGGGCCGGTTCGTGGACCCGGACACCCGCGAGCCGGTGCCGACGTTCACCGAAGCCCTGGACGTGATGGACACGGTGGACGAGTTGGAACCGGCGCATGTGATCCGGTTCGGTCAGCAGGTCGATGTGAAGGGCATCCTCGGCGGCACCGAAGAGGCCGGTCGGCATATCGGGTACCTGACGAAGTACCTCACCAAGAGCATCGGGGACGTGATCGAACCGAAGTCCCAGCGCGCGGCCGATCACTACGACCGGTTGCACGCGGAGTTGGCGGTGACGCCGTGCTCGCCGTCGTGCGGGTTGTGGTTCCGCTACGGCGTGATCCCGAAGGGCGCCACGGCCAAGACGGTGCCGGGGTTGTGCAAGGGCAAGGCGCATCGCCGGGACACGTTGGGGATGCGGGGGCGTCGGGTGCTGGTGTCGCGGAAGTGGACCGGTAAGGACCTCGCCGACCACAAGGCCGATCGGGTGGAGTTCGTTCGGCAACGCCTCGCAGAAGCCGGGATCGCCCCGGAAGTCGTCAACCGGATGAAGATCACCCCGGTAGAGCCGGGCGACCCGAACGTGCCACCGCGTGAGCATCTGATCTTGCAATTGGTGTCACAGAAGCTGCGGCGGCAAGCGGATTACACCCGTGCGATGCTGGTGGACCCACCAACGGAACACGTTTCACATGAAACGGAAAACGTTGTAGCACAACAGCATTCAGCAGACGGCCCGGCGGCATAGGAGTTCCGCGATGGATGCAAGCGTCAGGTGGTACACGACGGAGGAGGTGGCCCGGATGCTGAATGTGGATGCGTCCAGCCTGCGGCGGTGGCGGACTGCTCGTCCTCCGCAGGGTCCGCCGTTTGTGCAGGTGTCCGATCGTGTGGTCCGCTACAGCAGCGCGGATGTAGACGCCTACTTGCAGATCAGGCGCGTTGATCCGATGGTGGCGTGATGGACAAGCAGGTGCATGTTCTTCCGCTTGGGGTTGAGCTTCGGGCAGATATCGAGGTTCGGGACCGGGCCAAGCCGTACCGTGCCCGTGTTCGCTGGGTTGATCCGGCCACGAAGAAGCGCCCGTCCGTATCGGAAGCCTTCGAGACTCGCGAAGAGGCTGTCGAGTGGGTCGAGCGTCTTCGGCAAGCTGCGGCGCGGGGTGTTGATCCGAAGATGGCGACGGCGACGCTGGCCGAGTACGGAAAAGCCAGTCTGGAGCTGGCGTTGCGTGGCATAGAGCCGAAAACCCGTGATCCATACCTTGCGGGTTGGCGGCGGCGAGTGCTGCCTACGGTCGGACACCTGCCGGTCACGATGATCACCGCCGGTGTAGCGGATCGAGCGGTTGGGGCTTGGATCGCGGACGGGTGCAGCAAATCGACGGTGAAGAACACTCTTGCCGTTTGGGCGCGGATGATGGATCAGGCGGTCCGCGATGAGCTGATCGCACGTAACCCCGTTCAGGTGACCGGCTGGCAACGCCAGTTTGCTCAGGTGGAAGACGAACTAGAGAACCCTCGGGCGCTGGCCCTGCCCGACTGGCAGACGCTTACGGCGCTGGCTGATGCGTTGGTGGCGGCGTCGGCTGATGAGTATCGCGGTTGGGGTGATGTGGTGATCTTCGCGGCGTGTACCGCCACGCGAATCGGCGAGGTCTCCGGCTGCCGGGTGGCCGACATCGACACGACCAATTGGGTGTGGACGTTGCGGCGGCAAACCACGCCCGGCCCTGGCGGGATGCAGGACAAGGGCACGAAAGGCAAGCGGGCACGCAAGATTCCAATCATCGAAGAGCTTCGGCAACTGGTGACTCGTCGCGCCGCTGCCATGCAGGACAAGCCGGAAGCGCGGTTGTTCGTCGGTCCGCGTGGTGGCCGCATTTCGACTGGCGTCCTGCGTCGGGCAACGCATTGGGACGCGGTGGTTGCCAAGCTTGGCTATGAGCACCTGCGGCGTCACGATCTGCGGCATACCGGGCTGACATGGTTCGCTGACGCGGGCGTACCGGTGCATCGGCTCCAGAAGATCGCTGGTCACACCGATCCCCGGATAACCCAGCGGTACCTCCATCCGGATATTCAGGCTCTGGTCGAGGACGGGAATCTGCTCTCGCAGCATCTACGGTCCCCACGTGGTCCCCAACTCCGGGTGGTTGGAGAATGAGGAAAGCCCCTCCGACGCTGGTCAGAGGGGTTTTCTCGTCTGTCGGGCTGACAGGATTTGAACCTGCGACCACTTGACCCCCAGTCAAGTGCGCTACCAAACTGCGCCACAGCCCGTTGCGCCCGCTGTGCGGGCGCTCGAAGAGATTACCGCACGAGGCCGGAGCGGTGCTAATCGACTGGTCAGAGGGGGTGCGGGGTGGTGGAGGATGGGTGTGTTCTCAGCGGTAGTCGTTCACGTGGTCGACCGCCCACTGGGCGAAGGTGCGGGCGGGTGTGCCGGTGATCGACTGCGAAGTGGGACCGACCGGGCTCGGCTGCGTTCCGGCTTCTGCCCACATATCGAGGACTGGGCGGTAGTAGACGTCGGCTGCTTCCTCGTAACTGAGCTCGATCAGTTCGATCGGCTCGCCCAGGGCGGCGGAGATGGCGGCGACCTGCTGGCGATGCGACAGGGATTCGGGGCCGGTGAGGGGGTAGATCTTGCCCGCGTGGGATGGGTCGTCGAGGGCGGTGACGGCTGCGGCGGCGATATCGTCTTCGTGGATCGGCGTCAGTTGCAGGCCCGGGAAGGGGACGCGGACTACGCGGTCGGCTCTGATGGTGGGAAACCAGGTGCGGGCGTTGGCGGCGAAGGCGCCCGGACGCAGCACGGTCAACGGCAGGCCGGACGCGCGCAGCGTGTTCTCCACCGCGAGATGGCGTGCGCCGATGGGATTGTGCCCGTTCGCCGCCGCGATGGAGGACAGCAGCACGATGTGGGCGACTCCGGCGGCCTTCGCGGCGTCGATGAAGTTGTCGATGCCCTCGGCGGCGGCGTAGCAGAAGATTTTCTCGATACCCGTGAGGGCGGTGGTGACCGATCCGGGGTCGGTCGGGTCGAGCCCGACGAGTTCGACACCGTCCGGCACGGTGGTGTCCGCCGGGCGAGAACTGGCTGCCCGCACCGATCTTCCGGCCGCGCGCAGTTGATCGACGACAGCTCGGCCGACGATGCCGCGAACGCCGGTGACGAGGTAGGTCATGGGGTCTCTCCTTCGGAACGGGAATCGGTGAGATGGGTCAGGATGCGGCGCAACTGTTCGCCGTAGCGTCGCTCGAATTCCGTGGTCTGGGCTTCCATGCCGAACAGCTCGCGCACCTGGACCGGTAGCAGCAGAGGGGCGATGACCATGCCCATCACCGCGAGCTGGAAGGCGGCCGGGTCGAGATCGGCGGCGATCTCACCGCGCTCCTGACGGCGTCTGGTCTCGGCGAGATCGTGCTCCGAGATCGGCTGCTCACCAGACGGCGCGGCATCGGATAATCCTCGCCACATGAGCAACCGGATGCCGCGCGGATCGCGCAGCCCGTCGCGCAGATATTTCGTGACCACCTCCGCCAGCGGCAGCGCCGGATCGCTGAAGGTGGCCTCGCGCTCCAGCCAGCTCTGCTGGAGCGCTCGGTACAACCCTTCCTTCCCGCCGAAGTAGTAGGTGATCAACTGCTTGTTGACGCCGGCCCGCTCGGCGATGTCGCCGACCCGGGCCCCCGCATAACCTTTCGCGGCGAACTCGTCCAAGGCCGCCTCGAGCAGGCAGCGTTTGGTGCGTCCGGCGTCGCGAACGCGATGGGCGGGATCCGGGGTGCGATGAGTCGGCACCTGCCCCAGAGTAGTCCCGATTTTACATATGGCTAATTGTTTTAGACAGATGAAAAGTAGGGGGTGGTCCGCAGTGCGACAGACCACCCTCACGTCCGACTCAAAGAAGACTCAGGGGCGGGGACTCCGGAAAGGTGACCGGGACCGTAGCCGGTGCGCGGTGGAAGGAGCTCGGGAGCCACTTCATTTCCGCAGCTGGGATCGCCAGCCGGATCTCCGGCAGCGCATCGAGCAGTTGGTCGAGCGCCTCTTGGACGATGACCATGCCGACCGACTGCGCGGGGCAGGTGTGCGGGCCGGCGCCCCAGGCCAAGTGGGAACGGTTGCCCTGGCGGTCACCGGCCACCGCTGCGGGGTCGTTGTTGCACGCCGCCAAGCCGATCAGCACCGGTTGATGCTGCGGAAGCCACACATTCCCGACGATTTGCGGCTGAATCGGATATCTGACACAGGAGTTGGTCGCGGGGGGATCGCTGAACAGCACCTCGTCGATCGCGTCGCGAGTGGACAGTGCTCCGCCGAGCAGCTCACCGCCGAACCGCTCATCGGTCACCAGCAGCAGCACAGTGACCGCGATCAGATTCCATGTCGGTTCGGCGCCGGTCGTGTACAGCATGGCCATCTGATGGACGAGTTCGGTCTCGCTCAGCCGCGCCGGATGCTGGACCAGCCAGGAGGCCACATCTCCCGCCGGTGCTGCCCGTTTGGCCGAGATCACCTCGAGCATCGCCGCGCTGAGCGTTCGATGCGCCGCTTCCGCCGACGCAGCGTCGACGGCGTCGCGCAGGCTCATCATCGCGGTGTACGCGTCCTCTCGGACCTCGGGCGGGAACCCCAGCACCTGCTCCAGTACCCGGACGGTGAGCGGGATCGCGTACTCGTTGAGCAGATCCGCCGATCCGGCCGCGCAGAAACCGTTGATCAGCGACACGGCGGTGCGTTCCACCGTGTCGCGCAGTGTGTGCAGATCGATGCGATCGAGGCCGGCGGTGACGGCGTTCCGGTAGCGGGCATGCTCGTCTCCCGCCGTCCGCGACGCGTCCGGCCGCCACCGCATCGCCCACGGCACCGGACACCGCGCCGGCACGCTTTGTTCCCACTCGCTCGGATCGGCCGAGAAACGCGCGGAGTCGGTGAGAACCTCCAACGCCGTGCGGTAATCGATGATCAACGTCGCGGACACTTCCGGCGCTACCTGCACCGGGACGAGCGGGCCGTGATCGCTGCGCATCCGCCGGTATGCCGCGTGGGGGTCGGCTGCGAACTCGTCGGAATACAGCTTCACCCGCGCGCACCGTAGCGATCGAAGGGCGAGACGGGACATGGGGAGATAGTCAAAACAGGCTCCTGGAAAAGGGATCCGAAATCGACGCCGGATCCGCACGGCAGCTCTGGCGTAGGCGGATCGGCTCTGGGTGAATAGCCGGGTCGGCTACCGAAGGAATGTGAGGGGGAGCGGCCGGTGAAACGCGGGGGGCGAAAATAGTCGCGGGCCCGCCGGCCAGGCTGTGAATCCTGGCGATCCGTGTGCCCGATGCCACATCGACACGTTCGATCTCCCCTGCGTACGTCGCCGACAAGTGGCACCACGATCCAACTCGGCCCTCGAACCGACCGGTCTACCAAAAGTGTTCGATCGCAGCGTAATTCGACTAACGTTGAGGAAGCATACCCAGCTCCGTCATCGTTCGCAGCGCGAACTTTCCGAGACGGCGAGGACCGTCCGGCAGAGGCAGCCGCACAACTGATCTCGCACCGCCGGGCGCGGCGGTAGGGAGCATGTTCTCCTGCCCCGCTACCGCCCTACCGGGCGCCGCCCGGTCAGAGCCCGTATGCGTCGAGTGATCGCCGGTCGAATACGCGCGGATCGGCGCGTTCGAATATTCGAGTCGGGTGGTCACCGGCGCGACATTCGCGCTGAGCGATCAGCGGGCGTCACCGCGCTGTCGACGCGACATACCGGTTACCGGTGAGGCGCGGCGAAAGTCGATGCGCCTTGTCAAGCCGACCATTCCGCGATAGAAGGGCGTGCGTAGTGAACTACTCGCTTCAGGTGCCGCGCTTCGTGAATGGGGCAATCATGGGCCCGGCGACCTGCGACGTAGCATCAGCCGCGCATCATGGCAGGCGGTGCCTGCGCGACCGTGTCGTCGAGCACCGTCCAGCCGTCCGGGGCAGGTGGCCGTGGCCGCGCAACGCGGTGCTGCCGCCCGGTCCGAGCAGGGTGGCCAGGTCGGTCCAGTCCTGTTCGTCCAGCACCTGCGGGTGGTCGACGAACCGGGCGACCTCCAGGTCATAGCGGCCGATCCGTCCCACCCAGCCGGCGAACCGGCGGTGCTCGCCGCGCAACGACGCCCGCACCGGGTCGTCCAGCGGGTGCGGCGAGGTATCGACGTCGATGGTCGACTCGGTGGTCTTACCGCGCACTCCTCCACAACAGCGTCCGACCGGAGAACGTTAGCGAGACGCACGAGCGACGAGCACGGGTTGCGCTCAACGAGATTCCGGCACCGTGGCCTGCCGGGGCGTCGGAGCTACGGCTGGCGGTCGAGGGCCTTCTTGACCTGCCGGTCTAAAACGATTACGGTTCAGGTCATGGGCAGGCCGCGCAACTTCGATCCGGACACGGTGGTGGACCGGGCCATGGAGACGTTCTGGACCCACGGGTACGCCAACACCTCGCCCGCGCAGCTGGCCGACGCCACCGGCATCGGAAAAGGCAGTCTGTACAACACTTTCGGCAGCAAGCGTGCGTTGTTCGACTTGGCTCTCGACCGTTACGACCGGCTGGGTGTCGAGTTGGCCGCGGATATCCTGACCCGACCGGGCACCACCCGCGATTGCCTGGCCGCCTTCCTGCGTGGACTGGCGGACGCCGATATCGCGCAGCCCGTTCGGCGCGGCTGCCTGGCTGTGAACACCGCCATGGAAATGGCGGGGCACGATGCGGAGATCGCCCGTGCGGTCCGCGCGACACAGGATCATATGATCGCGGCGTTGGAGGCCCGGATCGATCAGGGGAAACGCGATGGTGACGTGCGCGCCGATATCGACCCGCGATCGATGGCCGAATTCGTGATGAACACCGTCGTCGGCCTACGGGTGATGGCCAAGACCTACGATGCGCCCACTCTGCATCGCATCATCGACACCGCTCTGACCGCCCTCTGAATCGAACTGCCTGCCGTGGGGTCCTTTGCTGCCCATATTTTTGACCTGTAGTTCAAGAAAGAAAGGTTCCATCATGGATCTAGAACTGTCCGGCAAGACCGCCGTCGTCACCGGTGCCAGCCGAGGCATCGGCTTGGCCGTCGCCGAAGCATTGACCGCCGAGGGCGTCCGGGTGGTCGGGGCCGCGCGCACCGTTACGCCCGAGCTCGAAAAGGCGAGCGTCGCAGCGGTTCCCGTCGACCTCTCCACCTCGGAGGGAGCGACCCGGCTGATCGGCGCCGCACTCGACGAACTGGGCGGCATCGACATCCTGATCAACAACGTCGGCGCCGTGAATGCCGCGCGTCTGGAACTGGGCGGCTTCCTCGACGTCGAGGACGAGCAATGGCGAGAGTTGTTCGACCTGAATCTGTTCAGCGCGATCTGGGTCACCCGCGCGGCACTGCCCAGCCTGCTGGAGCGGCGCGGCGCGGTGGTCACCATCTCGTCGATCAACAAACATCTTCCGGCGGCGGGGCCGGTCGGTTACAGCGAGGCCAAGGCCGCGCTGACCGCGCTGACCAAGCGGCTCAGCGAGGAGTTCGGGCCGCGCGGGGTGCGGGTCAACACCGTCTCACCCGGCGTGGTCGGCACGCCGATGTGGCGCGGACCGCACGGCGTGGGTGCCAAGTTCGCCGCCGCTCAGGGGCTTTCGCAGGAGGAACTGCTCGCGGCCGTGCCGGAGCAGTTCGGCATCGCCTCCGGCCGGATCAGCGAACCGGAGGAGGTCGCCGCCCTCGTCGCCTTCCTCGCGTCACCCAAAGCCGCCAATATCGTCGGGGCGGACTACGTCATCGATGGTGGCACATTGAAGATCGCCTGAATCAGAAGGCCGGGGGAGTCTTCGCGTTCCGGCTGCGACGCCGGGGAATACGTTCGCGCCCTTAGTGTTCGAGTGGTGAACGTGGTAGGAGTGAGTCGCGGCCGGAAGCGTAGACGGGTAGGGTAGCCGGACGGCACGGATAGGAGCGGACTGGTGCGTGTCCATCATCTGGATGCCGGGGGGACCCGTCCTTTCGGAGGGCCGACTTCCCCCGGGCCACCGTGCACGTGCACCGAGCGGAGCTGGACGCCGTCGAAGGGCCCTTCGGTCGTCGCGAGAAGTTCCGGTATCGACCGGTGCAGTTCGAGCATGGACCCGAGTGGTCGGTCTACGGGGAGTCCGACACCCGCGCGGAGCGCTGGTTCGATTTCCAGGCGGTCCGCGAATTGCGGGGCCTGCCCCCGGAGGTAATCATGGTCCCGCTGGCGGGCCACACTCGCGGTCACGTCGGCGTCGCCGTCGACACCGGGGACGGCTGGCTGTTGCACGCCGGCGACGCCTACACCTACCACGGCCAAATGCGTGCGAAACCGTCGATGCCCTTGGGAACGCGGGTTTTCCAGTGGTATGTGGACACTGGGCGGCGGGCCCGCATCGAGAACCAGCAGCGGCTCCGGGAACTCGTCAGCGACCACGGCGACGCGGTGACGGTGTTCTCCGCGCATTGCGCGACGGAATTCGAGCGCCTGAGCAGCTGACCGCTGTGGCTACCAGGGCCGGTCGCTGCCGTGGAGCCCGCGTTCGGCGAACGCGGGCAGCGCCACCGCGCTAGCCGACAACGCGGTGGGATGGCCACCGCCGAAGTGATCCCGGTCTGTGCCATCAGCGCGCGCCGCCTCGGGGCTCACTCGGGCAGCGCCCGCCCGGAGCGGCGCGCAGTGCCTCGGCGTAGCCCCGCGGTATCAGGTGCTGATGCACGTCTACACGGTTGATGAAGCAGCCCCTTCTCCGGGCCTGCCGTGTTCCACGCCGCGCCGAAGAGGTTCGGACCCCGCATGGCGCAGCCCGGCTCGTTACCCACCAATTCTGATGGTTCATCATTTCTGCTTGACAGAGTGAATCCACATATCTGATGATTACATCAGATTATTGGCCGGAGGAGTGTCGCGATGAGCGCCTTCGATTTCGATGTCGTGGGGGGTCGGCCTCGGCCCCTCCGAAACCGCGGCCGCGTTTCCGCCGCGGCGTATACCCCGGCGTGGACTGCGCGGCGTCGAAGGAACCCCGGCCCGGCAGCCGGATGTCCGCCACTACAACGGCCGCCATCGGCGCCTGGACGGGGCATTAGGCGTGGGGTTCGCGATCCTGGGTTACGGAACCGCGTGCTGCGCCCCGACCGCTAGCTACGTCTTCGGCGTCGCCGCGGCCGAGCGAGGCGCGCCGTGGGTCGCCGAATTGGCACGGCGACTGGGCGTGTCCCCAGGAGGCTGGCGGTAAACCAGCCCGGCACCGACGTCCATCAGGATGTGCCGACTTTTTCGGCTACCTCTGTCCGCGGTCGATTTCGTGCCGAACGCCTGCCGGGTGGTCGCGCGCGCACGCCGTGACGACGTTGTCGCGGTGGCGTGCCGAACTCCGCGCCGAGTGCTGACCTACCCGTCCGAGGCCGGGTGACAGGCGCTGCGGACTTCGTGTTGTACGGCCAAATCTAGCTATCTGTGGGCATCGTGACCCGAGTAGTGCGCTACCCGACCTGAGCGGTCGTCGGTCAGGCGTGGGTGTGCCCGGTCGCGCATACTCGCGCAGGTCTGGATAGTGCGGCTGCTCGGCCGCACAGGGTAAGGCTCGGCGTCCGCGCGGCGGGGAATCGATCTGCCGCTGTCCTCATGTTTGCTGGATGGCCGGTTCGCGAGGTCTGCGCAGAGTGAGCGAGGTAACGTGAAGGTGTCGGCCGGGGTCGGCTACGTGAGCGACGGCGTGGCGGCCGCGGCGGCAGCGCGTAGTCGGTGCGTCTTCGGACCTCGTGGTCGTATCCGGCCGGAAGCCGTCACGGCCCCGGAGGCTTCCGCTGAACAGCAGTGCTGGTTCGCGAGAAAGATCCGCCGTCATGAGTGTGTACGCCCCCCTGTACCGCGAGGTCCTGTCGCGGGAGGAACTGCCGGACGAGTTCTTCGGACTCTTCCTCGACCCGACCCGTACCTACAGTTGCGCGCTGTGGACCCACCCCGACGACACCCTGGAAAAAGCCCAGACGGCGAAGATTGATCTCGCCTTGGCCAAATGCGATCTCCAACCGGGGATGACCCTGCTGGACGTCGGTTGCGGCTGGGGATCGACCATGCTGCGCGCCATGGACACCTACGGGGTGAACACGATCGGGTTGACCCGCAGCCGCAACCAGTACCGGTACGTGCGGGACATGCTCGTCGATCGGCTGATCCGTGGCCGCCCCTACGGCGGGGTGCGAGTGCAGGGCTGGGAGGATTTCGACCGGCGTGCCGACCGGATCGTGTGCGTCGGGGCGATGGAACACCTGCCGGTGGACCGCTATGGGGAGTTCTTCGAGTTCGCCTACCGGATCATGCCCTCGGACGGAGTGCTGCTGTTGCAGACGGTGGTCAGCCACAGCCGCGATCATCTGCGGGCGCACGGCACCAGGATCACCGGCGACGACTTCGCCTTCTTGCGTTTCCTGCGCGAGACCATCTTCCCCGGTGGCCAGCTCCCGCTGTCGTTCGGCCACTACCCCAAAGGGATCACCGAATACGCGCAGGAAGCCGGATTCACCGTCGCCGACATCCAGTCGCTGGGACCGCATTACACCACCACATTGGACTGCTGGGCCGACGCCCTGCACGAACACCGAGACCGGGCGATCGAGCTCGCCGGGCGCGACACCTACAACGCCTACATCCGGTATCTCACCGGCTCGGCCGAGTACTTCCGTCGTGGGCATATCGACGTCATGCAGTTCACCTGCCTCAAACCCGACGCTCGCTACCGGTCCCCGCTGCTGCGCTGAGTCCGTCGCCGGCGGTGGCGCATGGCCACCGCATCTGCCTGCACGCCGAGTGCAAACCGCGCACCGAGCGCTGCGGCCCCGCTAGTCGCCGACCGACGCGTCAGCGATCCGCTCCTGATCAGAACCGGACCTCCGTCGCGCCGGTCGACGGGCTCATGCTCGGGGAGCGGCGCTGCGCGGCCAGCCGTACGTTCTCGCGCGGGCGCGGATTGCGGATCGGCAGGGTGAGCCTGCGTCTCCGGGGCTTGGTGTTGATGAGCGTCATGTCGCCGTTGTAGTGGGCCAGGACCCGCGGATCCATGACCGCGCGCCACAGCGGCGGGATGATGGCCAGCAGGACCATGGTGGCGTAACCGGCGGGGAGCTGGGGCGCGACGTCGCAGCTGCGCAGGGTCTGATAGCGGCGGCCCGGATTGGCGTGGTGATCGCTGTGGCGCTGGAGGTGGAACAGGAAGATGTTGGTGACCAGGTGGTCGCTGTTCCAGCTGTCGCGGGGCGAGCAGCGGGCATAACGGCCGTCCGGGCGGCGGGCGCGCAGCAATCCGTAGTGTTCGACGTAGTTGACGGTCTCCAGCAGGCCCGCGCCGATGAGCGCTTGGAGGGCGAGGTAGGGGATGACGGCGGGACCGAACACCACGATCAAGGTGGTGAACAACGCCGCGCTCATCGCCCAGGCTTGCAGGAGATGGTTGCTGGGGCTCAGCCAACGTTTGCCGTTGCGGGCAAGACGCTGACGCTCCAACGTGAGGGCGGAGCGGAACCCGCCCGTCATGGTGCGGGGGAGGAACTGCCACAGCGATTCGCCGTAACGGGCGCTGGCCGGGTCCTCGGGGGTGGCGACGCGAACGTGGTGACCGCGGTTGTGCTCGACGAAGAAGTGCCCGTAACCGGACTGGGCGAGCGCGATCTTGGCCAGCCAGCGTTCGAGACGTTCGGCGCGGTGGCCGAGTTCGTGCGCGGCGTTGATGCCGATCCCGGAGACGAAGCCGAGCGTGACGGCCAAGCCGAGTTTGTCGACCAGGCTCAGCTCATGGCTTGCCCACAGGTAGCTGGCGATCAGCAGCCCGATGAACTGCATCGGCAGGAAGAGGAAAGTGCACCAGCGGTAATAGCGATCGTTGGACAGCGCCTCGTAGTCCTCGTCGCGGGGATTGCTTCCATCGTCGCCGATGGCGAAATCCAGCAGCGGGATCACCCCGAGGATGATGATCGGGCCGATCCACCAGAAGAGCTCCAGCCCGGTGTACAACACCAGCTGTGAGGGCAGTAGCGCGCAACCCGGGGCGATCAAGCCCAGAATCCAGAGGTAGCGCTTGGGGTCGCGGGCTCGCGTGTGCTCGAAGATCGTCATAGTCATCTCGCCGATCCGTCAGGACGACACTCAACCGACAGTTCCGACTGCGGACAACACCTACAACGTGCACGCCTATCAAGAATAGCTAGAAGTTCGCTGTGTAGGGTCGAACCGTCGAAACCGTTGTCTGAGCTGGCGACGTCCGCCCGGCGATGGCGTACCGCTGACCGGATCGGCCCGCGCTTTCGAGGCAGGCGCCGCCGCGTCGGGTACGAAACGATCCGTGCCGGATCTGCGAGTATCACCGCTGCGCGCACCTGAGCGGCTCGAGCAGGCGGGGAGGAGCCAACTCCGACATTCGAACCTTTCTGTACCGAAATCGACCTAGCTGACGAACGGTGAGACAGCAAATTCGGTGCAAGTAGACTCGCCGACCCTGGGTCCGGGAGCCACGGGACGATCGTGGGGGTGGAACTCGCCCGCCGCACGGGGGATCTGTGCTGTGCCGGCAGGCAGGTCGGCCGCGGTTCGGTCGTGGGACCGAACCGCGGCCGACCACCGTGCATGGAGATCATGGCACTACGAGCCGAATCGCTGCGCGAGGCGCCGTGCCGAGTCCCCGATCGAGATACCGACGGTATCCGAGCGGGTCACGCTTCGCAAATCAGGGCAGCGCCCCACAGTTGGTCGGAGCGGGCTGGTCCGCGAGCCGCTCGGTCATCCACTGCTGAGACGCCACCAGGGACGGGAAGAACGCCAGCACGTGGGTGGCCCGCAATCCACTGATGACGCTGGGCAGCTCGCCGTTCGCGTTCAGCTGGACAGGAGCGCCGCCGCCGCACCACCCGGCCGCCAGTTCACGGACGGGCACATACGGCGCGCCCTCGTCGATCGGGCTGGAGGCGATGAGCACGGGCACTCCCGGAGTGGCCGTCCCGACGCGCTGATCGTTGAACGCCGCCTTCAGGGTCGGGGACTGATCGATCACCGCGGTGAGCGGTTGCCCGCTGGTGGTCCACTGCGAGGTGTTCGGGAACTGCTGGGCCAGTCCCAGGGGTACGGCGCACTTTTCCAGCGACTCGCGCAGGATCGCCTTGCCGGTGTCGTTGAGTTCGGCGTCGAGCACCGGGCGGGTTTCGGGATAGTTGGCGGCGATGCCGTTGAGAATCCACGCGAAGGCGGGTCCGAGCGCGGGACGCCCGTCGTTGAAGCCGATGAAATATTCGTCGTCCACGACCGGGCCGCCGGCGTAGGCGCCCCGCACGTTCAGCTCGGGGGCGTAGCTCGGCTGCAGTTCGGCCGCGCCGGCGGAGGCCATGCCGCCCTGGGAGTATCCGTACAGAATGACGGGCGAGCCGGGATGCAGGCTGGTGCCCGGCAATTGCAGCGCCGCTCGCGCCGAGTCGAGCAGCGCGTAGGCCTGAGATTTCCGGTTCAGATAGTCGTGCACCGCCGGCGTACCCAGGCCGTGGTAATCGGTCACCATGACCGCCATGCCGCGGGCCAGCAGCGTGTACAACGCCAGCACGTCGTATTCGACGATTACGTCGAACGGAGGCTGGTATTGGATGAATTGCGCCAGCAGTTTCGAAGGCGCGCACTGATCGCCTTGCCCCTTCGTGCCGACCGCGTAGGCGATCAGCGGGCGCTCACCCGGGCCCGTCCACGGCTGGGCGGGTTCGAGGTACGTCCCCACCACGGCTGCCCGCTCGCCGTGGGTATCGCTGCTGGTGTACATGATGCGCGTGGACGTGGCGGGAACCTGTCCCGGCTGTCCGGGGACCGAAAGCGCCAGTCGCGACGATTCGGTGCGGATGATGGAGCCCGGCGCGCCCTCCGTCGACGCGGGTGGAATGTAGAACTCGTCGCCGGCCACGGCTTCCGCGGCCGGTTCCGTCCATGCGTGGGGGGCGGCGACCGCCCCGGCTCCGACGACGATGAGGGTTCCCGTCAAGGCTGTGGCCAATCTGAGTATTCGGCTCCTCACGATGCGATCCTTCCTGCGATTTGGGATACCCATGGCATCTAGAATCGGATACTGAGAGTATCTGTAAGGGGTAGAGATTGTCCGGGAATAGCGATGAGTGTCGGCGGCTTCGGGGCGAAGGGCGTTCGCGGCCGACTCGAGCGCAGAGCCAAGCGCGGACGCGCACTGTATTGATCACGACCGCCAAACGGCTTTTCCTGGAGGACGGCTATCAGGCGACAACTCTGGACAAGGTCGCGAAAGCCGCCGGTTTCACCAAAGGGGCGGTGTATTCGAACTTCCGCACCAAAGACGACTTGTGTCTGGCCGTGCTCGATGAAATCCACGCCGAGCGGGCGGCGGAGGTCGCCGAGATCATCGCCGCGCCCACGGCTGCCGCGCGCCTGAAGCGGATGACGGAGTGGGCCGAGCGGGTGGTCGGCGATCCCGACTGGACGCAACTCGAACTCGAGTTCAGCGTTCACGCACGACGCGACGAGCACCTTCGCGCCGAATTGGCGAGCAGGCTCGCCGACATCGCGGGCATGGTCGGCGCCGCCTTGCGGGCGACGGAGGATCTCGACACCCCGATGCCGAGGGCCGAAGCCGCTGTCGCGGTGCTGGCGCTCGGCGTAGGGCTGGGTTTGTTCCGCTCGATCGATCCCGGCATCCCCGTCACGGGGATGATCTCCGCACTGCGTGCCATCGCGGGATTGTCCCCGAACGGCTGAGCGGACGGCGACCGGCCGCGTCCCGTCCGGGCGGGAAGTGGGTGGAAACGCCGGAGTGGGGTTGCGGTCGCCCCTACGGCCGCTAATATAAGTCAAAACTTATTCAAGGAGGTTGTCATGCCACTGTTGACCGATCCCGCGGCCATCGCCGGGCTCGTCACCCGCGAGGTCCGCACCGGATCCCGCGACGGCGCGCCGACGAGGATCGCCGTCGCCCGCCGCCGCTACCCGACGGATCAGGCGGATCTGTGGGACGCGCTCACCGATATCGAGCGGATTCCGCGCTGGTTCCTGCCCGTCAGTGGTGACCTGCGCGTCGGCGGGCGCTACCAGCTGGAGGGCAACGCCAACGGTGTCGTCGAAGAGTGCGATGCGCCGGAACGGTTCGCCGTGACCTGGGAGATGGGACCGCGGATCTCCTGGCTGACGGTTCGTCTCACCCCCGCCGGGGACGGCACCGAACTGGAGTTGGCTCACGAGGCGCCGGTCGATCCGGAGTTCTGGACGCAATTCGGACCGGGGGCGGTGGGCGTCGGCTGGGATCTCGCCCTGATGGGCCTCGGGCTGCACTTGGCGAGCGGAGATCCGGTCGACGCCGCCGAGGGCATGGCCTTCCCGACGACGCCCGAGGGCGTGACGTTCGTGCGGACGGCGGCGCTCGGCTGGGCGGAGGCGGCGGTCGGCGACGGTGACGACCCGGCCGCGGCGAACGCGGCGGCGCTGCGGACCGTCGACTTCTACACCATCGACCCCGCACACGGCTCCGAGGCCTGATGGACCGTTCTCCGGCGAAGATCTTCGAAGCGCTCGGCGACCCGGTCCGCCGGTTCATCCTCGAAACGGTGGCGGCCGACGAACAGCCCGCGGGCGCGCTCGTCGGCGCTGTCCGGCAGCACACGCCGATCTCTCAGCCCGGCGTCTCCCAGCACCTCAAGGTGCTTCGCGACGCCGGGCTGGTGCGGGTCCGCGCCGAAGGCACGCGACGGCTCTACGCCCTCGATTCGGAGGGTATCGATGCCGCCAGGGCTTGGCTCACCGGACTGGCCGACCCGCTGCACCAGTTCGCTCAACCGCTGGACGCGCTCGCGACGGAGATCGCCCGCGGGAAACGCGCTCGCCGCGGTGCCGGGACCGGTCGGCCCGGCGAAGAGGATGCCGGTAGTCGCGCTCGCCATGCGTGACCCGCACGGGTAGCGGGCCACGCATGGCTGCGGTCAGCAGCGGCCGAAGACGACGGCCGCGTTGTGGCCGCCGAAACCGTAGGAGTTGTTCAGCGCGTATTCGATGTTCTGGGTGCGCGCGCTGCCGTGCACGATGTCGAGATCGATCTCGGGGTCCTGATTGTCGAGGTTCAGCGTGGGCGGCACCACCCCGTCCCGGACGCTGAGCACGGTCAGGGCGGCTTCCACCGCGCCTACCGCGCCTACCGAGTGTCCCAACGCGGATTTCGGCGCGTAGACCGAGGCGTGGTCGCCTACCGCCGCTCGGATCCCCCTCGCTTCCGCCAGGTCCCCGAACGGAGTGGCCGTGGCGTGCGCGTTGACGTGGTCGATATCGGTGGCGCTCACGCCGGCCGTTTCGATCGCGCGGCGCATCGCTCGAATGTTCCCCGCGCCGTCCGGATGGGGCAACACCATGTGGTAGCCGTCGGCGGTCAGGCCCGCGCCCATCAGGCGAGCCAGGGGCTTCGCCCCGCGCGCCCGCGCGTGGTCCTCCGACTCCAGCACGAACAGCGCGGCGGCTTCGCCGAACACGAAACCGTCGCGATCCCGGTCGAACGGGCGCGACGCGGCTTCGGGTTCATCGATCCGTGTGCTCAACGCCCGCATCATCGAGAATCCGGCCACTGCCAGCGGATTGATGCGGCCCTCCACGCCGCCCGCGACGACGATGTCGGCCTCGCCGAGGATGATCGAACGCCACGCGTGCACCAGCGCCTCGCATCCCGATGCGCAGGCCGAAACGGGCGTGATCACGCTGGCTCGCGCACCGAGTTCCAACCCGACCACCGCGGCGGCGCCGTTCGGCATGGCCATGGGCACCGCGAAGGGAGACACCTTGCGGTAGCCCGCCTCGCGCATCAGGTCGTTGGACTCGATGATCGTGTCGGCGCCGCCGAGACCGGTGCCGATGCAGACGCCGAGACGATCCAGATCGACTTCCGGCCTGCCCGCGGTGTCCCAGATCCGATTGCCCATGACGTAGGCGATCTGCTGGACGTAGGACATGCGGCGCTTCTGGACGCGGCTGAGTTCGTCGGTCGGATCCAGTTTGAACTGGCCGCCGATGTCGACGGGAACCTGGAAGCGCTCGAAGTCGGGGTCTTGCACCTTCGCGATCCCGGTTTCCCCGGCGAGCAGTCCTTTCCAAGTCGCATCGGTGTCGGCGCCGACAGCGGTCGACATCTCGATAGCAGTCACGACCACACTCCGGAACCCTCCGTTGGTGGTGGAGAAGTCCGTGATATCGGACATCAAACCCCTTCTTTCGGCTTGTCGGCTCGGACGCTCAAGCGAGGCTATGTGCGCGCCGGAAGGCTGGGGTAGTAGCCCGAGTGCCGATCACCGCTACGATCGGGCCATGGAAGCGGATGGGGGAGCGCGTCGGATCACCGTCGTCATACCCGACGAAGTGGTTGTTCTGGATGCCGCGATTCCGATCGACGTGTTCGGCTCCGACCCCAACTACCGGCTCGAGGTGTGCGCGGTCTCGCCGATGGCGACGACCTCGGTGCCGGGGTTGTCCTGCGTGGCGACGGCGGGGCTGGAGGCTCTGCGGCACGCGGGCACGGTGGTGGTGCCCGGTTACGCGTCGTACGGGGAGCCGCCGCCGGAACCGGTGCTGCGAGCGCTGCGCGACGCCCACGCACGAGGCGCGCGAATGCTGTCGATCTGTACCGGTGCTTTCGCTCTGGCCGCCGCGGGACTGCTGGACGGCCGTCCCGCTACGACGCATTGGCGGGCCGCACCGCTGTTGCAGAGCCGGTATCCGAACGTCGAGGTTCATGCCGATCGCCTGTTCGTGGACGACGGTGACGTGCTGACCTCCGCGGGCGTGACCAGCGGGATCGACCTCTGCCTGCACGTGGTGCGCAAGGACATCGGCGCCGCGGCCGCCAACGAACGCGCCCGCGACCTGGTGGCGCCCCCGGTGCGCGAGGGCGGTCAAGCCCAGTACACCCGGCAGTTCCTGGAGCAGACATCCACCGGCCTGCTCTCCGATACACGGGCGTGGATTCTCGCCAACCTCGACCACCGGCATTCGCTCGAAGATCTCGCCAAGCGATCGAATCTCTCACGCCGCAGCTTCATCCGGCGATTCCGGGAGGAGACCGGTACCTCCACGCACGTCTGGATCACCAGCGCGCGCCTGAACCAGGCGCGGGAACTGCTCGAGACGACCGAACTCCCCGTCGACCAGATCGGCTATCGCGTCGGCCTCGGAAATCCGGCCAACACCCGCGCGGTGTTCAAGCGTCACCTCGGGGTCAGTCCGGCGCAGTACCGGCGCACGTTCACGATCGGAAACCGGCGGGTGCCGGGGACCTAACCGGGCAGCCGCTCCGCGCGATAGCCGTGCAGTCGCGGATCGGAGTCGCCGACGACGACCGGATGACCGACCAGCTCGAACATCGCGGTGTCGGAGTGGTGATCGCCGAACGCCGTGCAGGACGACAGGTCGATGGCCGCCCGCTCGGCGTAGCGCAGCAGTGCCGCGGACTTGTCGGCACCGACCATCGTCGCCAGGACCTCGCCGGTGTACTTACCGGCCGTCGTCTCCATCGTCGTGCACAGCACCGAGGTGGCGCCGACGGCTTCGGCGATCGGGCGCAGCGCCGGGGTGAACGAGCCCGATACCAGGATGATGCGAGTCCCGGTGCGAGACAGTTCGTCCAGCCTGCGCCGGACCGCGAGATTGAAGAACGCCGGGTCCGCGACGCAGTTCGCGAACCAGTCGTCGCCGACGCGTCGGACGTCGGCGAGGTCGCGGCCGGCCCATTGCCGGTAGAACCACCGATGGGATTCGGCACGGCTCATCCCCGCCGCCCGCAGCGCCCGGAACTCCTCGATGACGCCATCGGCCTGCGCGCCGCGCCCACGGCGCCGCGCGTCGAACACGAACAAGGACAGGAAAGTGACGCGACGGACCAATGTTTCGTCGACATCCACGAAAGCCGCTGGGACAGTGCATTCCTCGCCGCCACGTGGCCTCGCCGGCGGATCCGTGTGAGTGCGGCCCGTGGTTTCTCCGCGTTGCCTCATTGGGCCGTGGCCTCGGCCTCGACGGCGGAATCGCTGCGCCGCTGTTCTTTCGTCGCCTCCGGCGGCCGGTCACCGCGAGGGGCGGTGATACCGCAGAGCTTCAGCAACGGCGCTGTCATCGCGGTGGTGATCAATGCCATCATGACCAGCAACGAGTACAGCCGCTCGTCGATGACGCCGATCGTCAGGCCGATGTTGAGGATCACCAGTTCCGTCAGGCCTCGGGTGTTCATCAGCGCCGCGAGGGCCGCTGCTTCCGCCCTGTCGCTGCGGCCGAGCCGGGCGGCCAGATAGGTGCCGCCGAGTTTGCCCACGAGGGCGGCGAACATGATCGCGGCGAATTCGGCGATGCCGGCGCGATCGATGGCACCGAGATCGACCTGCAAGCCGGCCACCACGAAGAAGGCGGGCAGGAAGATGCTGCTCAGCAGTTGGGCGCCGCTGTCGACGGCCGCGCGCAGCCGCCGGGGGAACACGACCCCGAACAGGAACGCGCCGAAGATCAGATGCAGTCCGAGCCATTCGGTGGTGGCGCCCAGCAACAGTGCGCCTGCGACGCCGAGGAAGACCATGTTGCTCGTGTTCTTCTCGGAACCGGCGCCCGCGAGCCGGTCGAGCGCCGGACGCACCGCCCACCACAACACCACGACTAGCGGGACGAACAGCAGCAGCCGCCAGTGGTGATCGAGACCGGGCCGGGCGATGCCGATGACCACCGCCAGGACACACCAGGCGAGGACGTCGTCCAACGCGGCGCAGGTCATGGCCGACTGGCCCAGCCGGGTGCCGAGCAGCTTGCGGTCGTGCAGGATCCGGGCCAGCACCGGAAAGGCCGTGACGGCCAACGCGCAACCGATGAACAGCGCGAAGTTCAGCCGGTTGCCGCCGTCGTGCCGGGCCAGCGCCCACAGCGCGACGACGGAACCGAGCGCGAAGGGCACGAGGTAGGCCGAGAGCGCGATCCCCGCGACCGACCGCCGCCGTCCGGCGACCGATCGCAGATCCATCTCGAGACCCGCCGAGAACATGAAGATCATCACGCCGACGTTCGCGAATGCCGTGAGATACGAACGAGTGTCGTGCGGAAAGACCGTCTCGGACAAGTGTGCCCCGAGCACCGTCGGCCCCGCGAGTATGCCCGCCACGATCTCGCCGATCACCGCGGGCTGCCCCACCTTCTCGGCCAGCCAGCCCAGCAGGCGTGCCGCGCCCACGATCAATACGAGGTCCAGTAACAAGAAGATCATTTGGTCGCTCGGCAACGCCTCGACTCCGTTCGACATTGAGGACATCGCGGGACCGGATCCGATGTTCGCACGGGACATCGCCGTCACGCATCGACCGCAGCGCGGAACCCCCGAAACATGGACTGCCTGCACTGAGACGATATCGCATCCGTCCGGCGACCGAGCGTGCAGAGTGATCTACGCCACCCCCGTCATGGCGCCGGGGCGACTGGCGCAAAGTGGTGCATCTCTGTCGCGAATGGTACTGGCTGGTCGCTCTTTCCGTTCGGAATACTTCGAGCCGTGGCGTGCGCCGGTCGAGGGCGCAGCCGAGGGGAGTCGACGTTGTTCGAAGATAAGACGGTACTCGTAACCGGTGCGGCAACCATCATCGGCGCTGAAGTCGCTCGGGTCTTCGCCGAATATTCCGCGAATGTCGTACTGGGTGACATCGATACGGACGGGGGGAAGGGAGCGGCCGCCGAGATCGGCGACCGAGCTGTCTTCGTGCCCGTCGACCTGCGCAGCGATTCGTCGATCGAGTCGTTCGTCGCGGAAGCGGTCGACCGGCACGGACGGATCGACGCGCTGATCAACATCGCCTGCGTCTACGGTGACGACGGGCCGGGCGGGGATGCGCGGGCAGCGTGGCTCGAGGTGCTGAACACGAATGTGGTCGGTACGGCGATGCTGTGTGAAGCGGCGCGACCCGCGTTGCGGGACACGTCGGGGTCGATCGTGAATTTCACCTCTCCCAGTGGACGTGTCGCTCAAGCCGGGCGACTTCGATACCCCGTCAGCAAGGCCGGGTTGTTGCAGCTGACCCGCAGTCTCGCCCTGGAGTACGCGGGCGACGGAATCCGGGTGAACAGCGTTTCGCCGGGCTGGACCTGGTCGCGGGTGATGGACGAGATCACCGAGGGGGACCGGGCCCGCACCGACGCGGTCGCATCCCGGTTCCACATGCTGGGCAGGGCGGGTGACGCGCGCGAAATCGGCGAGGTGGCCGCGTTTCTCGCGTCGTCCAAGGCGAGCTTCGTCACCGGCGCCGAGTGGACCGTGGACGGCGGCTACTCGGCGCTGGGGCCCGAGCAGACCACTTCGGCTATCGAGCTCCTCCTGCGCGAGTCGCAGGCAAATTCTCTGGCATAGGAATCAGGACATGACTGCAGCAACAATCTCGGCCACCTCCCTGCTGTCGGCGGTACGTTCGCTGGCGCCCGACCTGGCGGCACGTCGCAGTGAGATCGACGCCGAGCGCAGGCTTCCGATGGACATCGTCGAGCGGCTCCGTGAGATCGGCGTCTACCGAATGGGTTTCAGCGCGGAGATCGGCGGCCCGGGTCTGACCTCGCTCGAGCAGTTCGAGGTCGTCGAGGCGCTGTCCTACGGGGACACGGCCACCGGCTGGTGCGCCATGATCGGCGCGGCGACCGGGATCTACGCCGGCTATCTCGACGAGCAGGCCATCGCGGAGCTGATGCCGACGCAGGATCTGATCACGGCGGGACTGATCTTCCCGGCCGGTCGCGCCGAGCGGGTGGCCGATGGCTACCGATTGACCGGCCGGTGGAAGTTCGGCAGCGCGATCACGCACGCGGACCTGGTCATGGGCGGCGCTTTCGTGACCTCGGGCGGCCGGATGGAGGAGACCGCGGAAGGCGGGCCGCTGGTGCGGCTGTTCTACATGCGCCGCGATCAGGTCGCGGTCTTCGACACCTGGGACACCACGGGTCTGCGCGGCAGCGGGAGCAATGATTACGCGGTCGAGGATCTCTTCGTGCCCGAGCATCATTCCTTCGCGTTCGGCGAAAGGAAGAGCTGTCGCGGAAAGCTGTCCGAGCCGGAGGCTCTGGCCCGGATCATGCCGGGTGTACCCCTGGGAACGGCTCGTGCGGCCCTGGACTACGTCCGTGGCATCGCGGACGGGAAGACGGTGACCGCCACCGGTCAGAAGTGGGCCGACAACTACCGCGCCCAGTACCTGCTCGGTGAGTGCGAGATGGAGTACATCGTCGCCCGCGGCGCGGTCGTCAACACGTTGACGGAACTGTGGGACGCGCTGGACGGCAAGCGTTTCGCGGAGCTGCCCGCCGACCTCAGGATCGCGAGCGCGTTGGCGAGGACCAACGCGTTCCGCGCAGCGCAGCGCATCGTCACCCGTCTGTGCGAACTCGTCGGCACCGAATCGATCTACCGGCCGAATCCGCTCGACATCTGGTTGCGTGACACGAACACGATGGCACGGCACATCATCGCGCACGACCAGGTGATCCAGTCCACGGGCGCCTTCGTGCTGGGCGGCAGACCGGAATTCCCCTTCGTCGTCGGACTGGGCTGATCGCGATGGATCTCGACAAGCGCAAACGGCTGCCGTCGTTGACCGGACTGCGGTTCTTCGCGGCGTTCTCGGTCTTCGTCTTCCATGTGATGCTGCCCAACTCGCCGATACCTCCGTACAAGCCGGTGAACCTCTTCTCCGATCCGGATATCGCGTACGACGCGGCGTGGGCGGTCGGCAAAGCCGGATTCCTCGGGGTGTCGTTCTTCTTCATCCTGAGCGGCTTCGTGCTGACCTGGTCGTGGAAACCGGGAGCGAGCAAGCTGCAGTTCATCCGGCGGCGAGTGGTCAAGATTTTTCCCAACCATCTGACGCTGTGGGTGGCGTCGATGGTGTTGTTCGCGGCGGCGATAACACCGTGGAAGGCGTGGCTGCCGAACCTTTTTCTGCTGCATGCCTGGTTTCCGCAGAATTATATCAATGCGGGCGTCAACACACCGTCGTGGACATTGTCCTGTGAGCTCCTCTTCTACGTACTCTTTCCATTTCTGATTCCGGCGGTCCTGCGCATCGACGCGAAATATCTGTGGTACGGCGCTGCTGCCATGGTGGCCGGCATGGGCGTGATCGTCCTGCTGACCGCGTTCGTCATCCCGAGTTCCGAGAAATCGGAACTCACGCCCATACCGGTGCTGCAACTGTGGTTCGGATATCTCTTTCCGCCGACGCGTCTGTTCGAATTCTTCCTCGGTGTGTTCATCGCCCGGATAGTGGCGGAGGGGCGCTGGCCGCGCATTCCGCTCTGGACGGCGGTGGCGGCGGTCGGCGCGGGATATGTGGTGGCGATGTACACGCCGTTCTACGTCGGCTTCGTCCTGGCGACCGCGGTTCCGCTCGCGCTGCTGATCGGGGCCGCGGCCCAGTCCGACATCGAGGGCGCGTCGAAGTTCCTGTCGAGCAGGCTCGCGATCCGGCTCGGCGAGATCTCGTTCGCCTTCTACATCTGTCAAGGCGTGACGGTGTTCTACGTCCGTCGATTGATGAGCGCCGCTACGTTCGGTGCTCCGGTCGCGGTGCTGCTGATCGTCCTGTTGTTCTGCCTCAATCTCTTCGCCGCATGGTTGTTGTTCACTTTCGTGGAATCTCCGGCGATGCGCCGCTTTGCTCGGCCGAAACGATCGATGGTGGTCGGAGAAAGGGTGGCCGGCTAGGCGATCCAGCTGCACGACCGACAAATTACGAAATGCCTGTTCGGAGGCTCGTGGCGTTGCCACGGGCCTCCGGATTCTTTTTTGTCGCGGTGTGCCGGAATGTGGTTGCCCGGCAGTCTGTTCGGAGGTATCCTGGGAGTGTTATAAACCACAGAATCGGTTGTGAACGTGGGGGGTGTTCGATCGAATGGACTACGTGATTCAGATCTGGCTGTGAGCATCGGGGCTCGCCGATACCGGATATCGTATGGAATCCGACGCCTGAATCCGTGTCCTACTACGACGTTCTGATCGCAGGCAACCATCGCCGGCTGGATCCGCGCTGATAGCGGAACTTTTGCCGTGCGGTCCGGTTGCGTGCGCTCGTTTGGTGTGCCCGGAAGGTAGTGATGAGTACGACTGTCGACAATGGCTCCGAGCATGTTCAGGAGCTCGGACAACCACAGCTGAACCCGAATCCCGCCGATGATGTCGGATCGGTTGCCACGCAAATACTTCGCATGGTCTTCGCGCGCCGGCGCAGTGCCGACCCGAAGTCGCTGTGCGACTCGGCCCCGTGCCCGGATTGCTTCGCACCGCATCTGAGCAAGGTGAGCCGGTACATCGAAGCCGGTGTGCCGGTCCATTTCATCATCCCCGCGTTCCCGGCGAAGTCGCGCAACCGCCGCAAGACGCTGGGGCGCCTGCCCGATATGGCGGAGACGCTGGCGATCGAGTCCCTGCAAGGATTCTGCGACCAGATCTCGGCCGTCTACCGGCCGGGTGCCATCGTCACGATCTGTTCGGACGGGCATGTCTTCAGTGACACGCTGGGCATCCCGGACCTGCACGTCGACCATTACGGTGACGAGCTGCGCCGCATCATCCGGTCGACCGGCGGCGGTTCCATCGGGCTGTACGGGCTGCGCGACGCCATGCCGGAAATGAGCTGGGACGAACGCAGGCTGCGCCTGCTGAAGGAGTACTCCGACGGCATCGACGTCCTGCGCGAGGCGGTCCGGACCGAGGCGGCGGCCCGGCGGATGTTCAACGGAATCCATCGGTTCATGGTCGAGGACAATGCCGTGCTGCTGCCCGGGCTGTCGGCCACACAGCGGCGGAACCGATCGAAGGAGACGGCTTACGAAGTGGTGCAGCGCAGTCAGGCCTGGAGCCGTCTGATGGCGGAGATCTTCCCGGACGCGGTGCGGCTGTCGATCCATCCGCAGACCAATCACTCCGAGAAGATCGGATTCCATCTCTTGCGGACCCAGGACAGCTGGCTGACTCCGTGGCATGGCGTGGTGCTCGACGACGGAACGAATTACACGCTGGTCAAGCGGATGCATGCCGAGGAACTGGGCGCTCGCTTGGTGTGGCGCAACAGTCGCCCCAGCCATTTCGTCCTCGGGCGAACAGCAGAGACCGAATCACGGCAAGACCTAGGAAACTCATGACGAAAAGCTTGAACGAGGTACTGCTCGAAGGCGAGCCGCTGCGGCCGTTCGGCCGTCTGGTGGCCTCCGATGTACCGGGGCGGACACTCGCCGACGTGCCGATCGAGGAACTGCTCGCGCTGACGCTCGGCGCGAAAGTGTCGGTACTGCGCGGATTCGGCCTCCTCGGGAAGGCGGAACTCGAAAACTATTGCCGCGCAGCCGGAGAGATCCTGCAATGGAACTTCGGGTCGATCCTCGATCTGGTGGTTCGCGACACCGCCGAGAACTACCTCTTCGACAAAGGCGATGTCCCGTTCCACTGGGATGGCGCGTTCGCCGAGCACGTACCGCGGTTCTTCCTGTTCCAATGCGTGCAGGGCGAGGGCGCGGGCGGTGAGACCGTGTTCTGTGACAGCGTCCAGGTCTATCGGGACGCGCCGGAAGACCTGAAAGAGCTGTGGGCCCGCACCACGATCACCTACCGGACCGACAAACTCGCGCACTACGGCGGCCTGGCCGAATGGCCACTGCTGGGCACTCATCCGGCCACCGGCGAGACGACGATCAGATACGCCGAGCCCTTGGATCCCGCGCGTTACTCCAATCCGCTGTTCTTGACAGTCGACGGCATATCGGCCGAGGACGGCGTCCGAGTGATGGAGGACCTGCGCGAGCGGCTGCACGACGCGCGCTACTGCTACGCCCACGAGTGGCGGACCGGCGACATCGTCGTGGCCGAGAACCACGCTCTGCTGCACGGCCGGAATGCGTTCACCGAATCGGTTTCCCGGCACCTCCAGCGCATTCAGATCATCTGAGCAATGGGCCATCAGAGAGGAATATCAATGGCTGCACCGATCTCTCGACCAGCAACCGAGTACGACGTCGTCATCATGGGCGGTGGTCCCGCGGGATCCACGCTCGCCGCGATGCTCTGCCGCGAAACCGATCTGCGCGTGGCGATCTTCGATCGCGAGGTGTTCCCGCGTGAGCACATCGGCGAATCGGGTGCGCATCCCCTCGTCCCCGTCCTGCAAGCGAGCGGGGCGCTGGAGAAGGTGCTCGCGAGCGAGTGCTGGATCCAGAAGTACGGCGGCATCTACCAGTGGGACACCGACCGGCCGTTCGTCGGCTTCTTCGAGCACGCGGACTACCTGGCCGACGGCGTGTTCCGCTGGTCCGTCCACGTCAATCGCGCGGAATTCGACACCGTGCTGCTCGAGCACGCCGAGTCCTGCGGCGCCCACGTCTTCCAGGGCGTGCGGGTGACGCGCTTCCTCCTCGACGGGGGTGCGGCCACGGTGGTCCTGGAAGACGGAACCGAGGTCAAGGCAGGCTATTTCGTCGATGCGTCCGGGCGGGCGAATCAGGTGGCCGCCCGCGGGTCGCAGCGCGACAAGCAATGGCTCTCGGACTACCGCAACGTGGCCGTCTGGTCGCACTACCGCAACTGCGTGCCCGCACAACGCGCGGCCGGTGACTGGAACGTCTTCCGGGCCGACAACTTGTCGCCGATCTACGCGGTGGCCTTCGAGCACGGATGGGTGTGGTACATCCCGACGCCTCGGCTGGTCGACGGCACTCGGGAAACCGTGTGGTCGATCGGCATCGTGACCAATCCGGAGTCGATCGCTCGCGTGGATCTGCGAGATCCGGACATCTTCCTGAAGACGATCAAGTCGATCCCGGTGCTGCAGGACCTGGTGGCGAACGCGGAACCGATTCGTCGGGAAATGCTGACCGCCACCAACTATTCCCGGGTCAGCGATTGTTTCGGTTCGTACGCGGATCGCTGGATGGCGGTCGGGGACGCGTCGTACTTCGTCGATCCGCTGTTCTCCTCCGGGATGTCCTTCGCCGTCACGCAGGCGTGGGCGGCCGCATTGGTGCTGCGCAAGACCTTCGACAAGGACTTGGACGAGCAATCGAAGGAAGACCTCTGGCGTGACTACGACGTCGAGTGGCGCGGGATGGCGGAGACATGGGCGCTGAGCATCGACCAGTGGTATCACGAGATCTCGCGCTCGCATCCGGACAGCCCGTACTGGAGCGCGGAAGGCCGGCGGGTGGAGGTCGACAACGCCACCGAGGGCACCTTCCAGGCGCTGCTGAACACCGCCCTGGTGCCCGACCTGCTGAACATCATGACGAAGGGCACCCGCGATCCGCGTGATCTGGCCACCGAGGGGCCCTACCTGCGGGCCTACACCGCCGCCGACGCGGTCGAACTGGCACCGGAGGACATCGTGACGCTGTCCCCGGACGCACGAATCCGCACCGGTGTGGCGGCCGACATCCCGGGCTTCAAAGGGATGTCGCCGCCGTTCGAGATTCCGCAGGCAGCTCGCGAAGGACTCGCCGCGTACTGGCGAGACCCCATCGCCAACAGCGAGGCGGCGCCGTCGCCGCTCGCCGATACCGTGGACTGCCACCGGATCTACTCCGCGTCCGATCCGGGCAACGAGGTGCGGTGCCTGGATCGAGACGGGGGCAAGGAGCTGTGGGAAACGCTGAACCGCGGTCCGGCACGGTGGTCGGAGCTGGCGCCACGGTTGACGGTGCTGCAGGGACGCGCCCTGAAGCGCTTGCTCCGCGCCGGGTTGGTGGTGGCCGGGCCGGAAGCGTTACAGCAGGCCGACTAGGTCGAAGGCATGAGATCATTGGCTGTTCTGGCCGTCGACGACGTGATTCCGTTCGATCTCGCGGTGCCGCTGGAAATCTTCGGGCGGGCCCAGCAGGAGGACGGAACTCCGGCGTACGAGGTCCATGTCTGCGGGGTGAACTCCGACGTCCCGTCGAAGTTCTTCGAAATCTCGTGTCTCGGTGACATCGAATATCTCGAGGAGGAGGCCGGAACCATCATCGTTCCGGGAGCGATGAGCTACCGGTCTCGGCCATCGGAGCGGTTGCGAAAGGCGTTGGTGCGCGCGCACGAAAGGGGCGCGCGGGTGGCATCGATCTGTCTCGGCGCGTTCACCCTCGCCTCGGTCGGGCTGCTCGACGGACGGCGAGCGACGACGCATTGGATGGCCGCCACCGAATTGTCGAGGAGCTACCCGCGGGTGCGCGTGGATCCCACGGTGCTGTATGTCGACAACGGGAGCATCCTGACTTCGGCGGGGGCCGCGGCAGGGCTGGATCTGTGCCTCCATATGGTCCGGATGGATTACGGGACCGCCGTGGCGGCCGATACCGCCCGGCTCTCGGTGATGCCACTGACGCGCGACGGGGGACAGGCGCAGTTCATCGCGGAACGTCCGCGCTCGGAGGCGGACAGCATGTCGCTCAATCCCACCTTGGAATGGGCGGAAACGATGCTCGGTGAGAAGATCACCGTGCTGGATCTCGCGGAGCGAGCCGGCGTCAGCAAGCGCACGCTGATCCGGCGCTTCCACGAGCAGGTCCGGATGACGCCGAACGAGTGGCTCCAGACCGTCCGGGTGCGCAAGGCCCAGGTGCTGCTGGAGACGACCATCCTCACGATGGAGTGCATCACCGACCAAACGGGATTCGCCTCGGTGGCCGCGTTCCGGAAGGTCTTCCGCAAGACCGTGGGGATCACGCCGCAGGCGTACCGGCGGGCCTTCCGCTGATCAATCCTCGCGTGCCGCACTCTCGCCGTGGATTCGCGAATCCGAATCCACGGCGAGACCCCTGGTCGCCGGTTATCCCGTCGAGGTGGCTCGCAACCCCGGTCGCACAGTTGCCGGGTCGGCGGCTCGTATTTCGTCGTTGCCGGAATGTAGTTCATAGTTGGTGCTCGGGTCCCCACGGCTAAGGAGATCATGGTGCCAACCGCCAATTTCGGTACGAAGGACGATCCTGGTTTCGAGCTGGAGCAGAGTCCCGATCTGATCGTGGTGCGCACGCACAGCGGTCGTGGGATCCGGCGGCAATCGGGGTCGGTGCGCACACCGCTGAGCGGTGAACTCGACGACGCGACACTGGTGCAGGCCTACCCGGAGGCAGGAGTCGAGGTCTATCGCCTGCCCGCGGGGTCGAGATCGGTGGAGGAACGCACGCCGGCGCTGGAGGCCGCGCCGGAGGTGCGGTTCGCCGGACACGTGCTGGTGGACCCGGTGACCGGGGAGCCGGTGCTCTATACCGAGAACATCTTCGTGAAGTTCGTCGACCACGTCGACCGCGAACATTGCCTCGCCGTCCTGGCCGCGGCGAATCTCACTGTGAAGCAGGTGGTTTCGTATGCCACCAACGCCTACTTCACGGCGGCGCCCGAGGGCACCGGCCAGCGGGTCTTCGACATCGCCACCGCCCTGTTGAATCGCGACGACGTCGAGTACTGCCACCCGGAGCTGATCCGGCACCGGGCGAGGAAGACGATCTTCCCGCAGCAGTGGCATCTGAAGAAGACCACCATCGGCGGTGTCACGATCGACGCGCACGCGGCGGTGGAAGCCGCGCATGCCCTTACCCGCGGGGCGGGGGTGACGATCGCCGTGATCGACGACGGTGTCGACATCGACCATCCCGAGTTCGCCGGTGCCGCGAAGATCGTCGCGCCACGGGATGTCACGGCGAAGACCGATGATCCGCGCCCGAAAGACTCCTTCGGCACCGGCCCCGACAACGGTGACAACCATGGCACCGCGTGTGCGGGCGTGGCGTGCGCCAACGGCACGGCCGGAGCCTCCGGAGTGGCGCCGGAGGCCGCGCTGATGCCGATCCGGCTCGCCTCAGGCCTCGGATCGCAGGCGGAGGCGGACGCGTTCGGGTGGGCCGTCGATCACGGGGCCGACGTCATCTCGTGCAGCTGGGGCCCGGCCGACGGCAGGTGGTTCCAGCCGAACGATCCGGCGCACAACCGGGTGGTGGCGCTGCCCGCGAGTACCAGGCTGGCGATCGAATACGCCGTCGCCAGCGGACGCGGCGGCAAGGGCTGTGTAGTGCTGTTCGCGGCGGGCAACGGCAACGAATCCGTCGACAACGACGGCTACGCCGGTTTCGCGAAGGTGATCGCGGTCGCGGCATGCAACGACACCGGCAAACGCAGTGTCTACAGCGATTTCGGCAAAGCGGTGTGGTGCGCGTTCCCCAGCAGCGACTTCGGGCACCGACCCTTCGGGCATCCCGACCCCCTCACACCCGGGATCTGGACGGTGGATCGGCACGGGGCGAACGGCTACAACCCCGGCACGGTGGCGGCCGGCGACGCGGCGGGGGACTACACCAACGACTTCGGCGGAACCTCCAGCGCGTGCCCGGGCGCTGCGGGCACAGTGGCATTGATGCTGTCGGTGAATCCGGACCTGACTTCGGACGAGGTGAAGAACCTGCTGAAAGACGCCTGCGACAAGATCGATCCGCAGGGCGGCGGGTACGGGGCGGACGGGCACAGCGACAAGTACGGATACGGCAGGCTGAACGCGCTCGCCGCCGTACGGGCGGCTCGGCCCGCCGAGACCGAGTCCGCTGCCGGTGCGGTGGTCACCGTCGCTGGAGACTGACGCGGTGGCGGCCGACGGTGTTCAGCTGATCGTGGTGGACGCCGCGAACGTCGTCGGTGCACGGCCCGACGGGTGGTGGCGCGATCGGGCCGGCGCAGCCCGGCGATTGCTCGAGCGGATGACCGGAGCGTGGGCGCGGCCGACCGAGCCCGCCGAGGTGATCGTGGTGCTCGAGGGCGCGGCGAAGGCCGCGGTCGACGCGGCGGCGGAACCGGGATTCGGCGGCGTGCGCGTGGTGCGTGCGGAGGGCTCGGGCGACGACGCGATCGTCGGCGTGGTCGCAGCGGCTCGGGCGGAAGATAGCAGCCGTTCGATCACAGTGGTGACGGCCGACCGCGGACTGCGTGCCCGCGTGGTGGCCGCGGGGGCGGCGACGGTGGGGCCGAACTGGCTGCTGGACCGCTTGGGGCCGTGATGCGGTCGGCGCCCGGAAGTCGGTCTCGCATTGATACACCTCCGGCGTTTCACCCATCCGTCCAGTCCGTTTTGCGGCACTCTGAGCGGTATGACCGCCTCCGACGTCGTGGGGATGCCGTTGCTCTACCTGGTCGAGATCTCCGAGCCAGGTTACTTCAATCGGCCGTGGTGGAAGATCGCGAGCACCGGCGCGCCGGGGCAGGTTCGTGCCGCGCTCAGCGAACTGGCCGTCCGGGTCGAGCGCGACATCCAGCGCGCCGGAGGCGGGGGCCGGTGCTGGTACCGCTACGACGTGCGGTGGCCCGACGGCGCCGTGCTCGAGTGTTTCCAGGGGGCGATCCGATCGGTGTTGATTCCCGGCGAGTTGCGCTGCCTGGCCGTGGCCCTGACCTCCGCGACGACCGTGGATCTGCGCTCCGCCGAGCGTCCGCCGTACTGATCACGCCGCCCGACAGACGAGCAGAGCCCCGATGGCTTCGGGGCTCTGCGGGTGAATCGGTGGCTCAGTCGAGCAGAGCCGGTTGTCTGGCGCCGTCCTGCTTCGCGGCGCCCCCGGACTCGGGCCGGGCCGCCGGATGCGAGTCGGCCTGCATCGGGTCGAGAGCGGGATCGATGTCGATCGTGCGGCGCAGCGGGCGGTTGGGCAGCAGCGCCGCCGCGATGAGCGCGACGACCGTGGCGCCCGCGGCGATGAGGAAGATCCGCCCGGTCGCGTCGCCGTAGGCGGCGCGCACGATGGTCGCGATAGGCGCGGGCAGGGCGCCGAGATCCAGATTGCTGCCGCCGGAGGACTTGGTCTGGATGCCGAGCCGGGCGAAGCCCTCCGCGGACAGCTCGCCGACCCGGGTGGCCAGGACCGAACCGAGCACCGAGACCCCGATGGCGCCACCGAAGGTGCGGAAGAAGGCGACACTGCT
Organism: Nocardia gamkensis NBRC 108242; assembly: GCF_001612985.1. GTDB lineage: Bacteria > Actinomycetota > Actinomycetes > Mycobacteriales > Mycobacteriaceae > Nocardia > Nocardia gamkensis. The sequence continues at coordinate 63,156 of NZ_BDBM01000027.1, forward strand.
CGACGCTGCGCCGATGTTGTGCACGCTCACCGTGTTCTGCACGGCCAGGACCAGGTTCTGCATCATCATGCCGACGCCGAACCCCACGACGGTGATGTACCCGCCGACCAGCCACAGGCTCGTCGCGTGGTCGATCGTCGACAGCAGCGCGAATCCGAAAACCAGCAGTGCGGCGCCCGCGACCACGAAACCCTTCCACTTGCCGCGCCGGGTGATCAACTGACCGGAGCCGACGGAGGCGATCAGCATCCCCGCGACGAGCGGGATGGTCAGCACGCCGGCCGCGGTGGGGGAGTAGCCGCGCGCGGTCTGGAAGTACTGGCCCAGGAAGGTGGTCGCGCCGAACATGCCGACGCCGACGGCGATGGAGGCGATGATCGCCAGGCCCGTGGTGCGTTCGGTGACGATCGGCAGCGGGATGATCGGCGACTCGGCGCGGGACTCGACCCACACGGTCGCGAGCAGCAGCAGCACGCCGGAAGCGACATAGATCGCCGATTCCCGCGAGATCCAGTCGTAGTACCCGGCCTTTCCGGCGAACGACACCCAGATGAGCAGCACCGAGACACCGCCGGTCAGCAATGCGGCGCCGAGCCAGTCGATCGACACCCCCTCTTTGCGCTCGGTGGGCAGTCGCAGAGTCCGCTGCAAGAGCGCCAGCGCGATCACGGCCAGCGGCACGCACACGAAGAAGCACCAGCGCCAGCCCAGCGGGCTGTCGACGATGACACCGCCGAGGACGGGGCCGCCGGACATCGAGACCGCCATCACGGCGCCCATGTAACCGGAGTAGCGCCCGCGTTCGCGCGGCGCGACGATGGAGCCGATGATCGCGACGACGAGCGCGGTCAGTCCGCCCATGCCGATGCCCTGGACGACGCGCGCGACCAGCAGCACGGGGACGTTGCCTGCGAATCCGGCGATCACGGAGCCGACGACGAAGATGACGATGGCCGATTGGACCAGCGCCTTTTTGTTGAACAGGTCGGCGAACTTGCCCCAGATCGGCGTGGAGGCCGCGTTCGCCAGCAGCGCCGAGGTGATGACCCAGGCGTAGGCGGTCTGCGATCCCTGTAGGTCGCCGATGATGGTGGGCAGCGCGGTGGCGACGATCGTCGTGCTGAGCAGGGCGGTGAACAGTGCCGCGAGCAGCCCGGTCATCGCTTCCAGCACTTCGCGGTGGGTCATCGCGTACGGGTCGCGTCGCGTCACCGACTCGACTGAACTAGACATCTACTTCCTGACTCTCTTTCGAAACCGGCTGATGCGCGTGCACCGCACTGCTTTGTGCGTGCGCGGTCAGTGCGTTGCGGAGCTTTTGCACGGCGACGCACGCGCCCTCGGCGTCGTCTTCGCTCCAGTCCGCGAGGACGTTCTGCAAGCCCCGCGCTCGTAAAGCGCGGACGCGGTACAACAGATCCCGGCCCTCGTCCGTCACCCGGATGAGGGTGGCCCGCCCATCGGTGGGATCGGCGTGCCTGCTGATGTAGCCCGTGCCGACGAGTTCGGTGACGTGCCTGCTCAGTGCGCTCGGACTGATGCACAAGTCCACGGCGAGGTCCACCTGCCTGCACGGGCCCTTGGACTCGAGGGTGCCGAGCACCCCGATGCCGCCCGGAAGCAAGTGCCCCTCCTCCGGATGCGCGAGCACCGTACGGATCGCCCGGCCCATCAGATAGAGCTCTTTGATCAGGCTCTGAGCCGTATCGGGTGAGACTGCCACGTCCGCTCCATACGAGATAAGTTGCTTGCGCTATGCAACTTTATAGTAATTGCTTGCGCTAAGCAAATAGTGTTCACGGACTCCTCCGCCGTGCCGGGCCGACGACCCGCGGAGGGTGTAGCAGATTCACGGCTATCGGATCGCGGAACAGCGGGCGACCACCGACCCCAGGGTGGGTACGGGCCGACCCTGAGGTTTGCTGGACGGTCCCTAAGGTCTCTGTTCCTGCGGTTACGGACGCCGGAGAGTAGTAGCCGACGCCGGATACCGATCCCTACCGAGGAACTACGAGATGCAGCCGACTTTCGTTCACCACGTAAGGCAGCAAATATTCGAATACGGGGAAACCCGGTCCTATACCTACCTGCGTGAGGCCGGACGAGGGCTCAGCGAGGAAGTCGTCACCTACCGCGAACTCGACCGCGACGCCAGGGCTGTCGCGGCCTGGCTGGCGGCGCGTCCGGAATCGACCGAGCCGGTCGTGCTGCTCTATCAGGACGGGCTGGCGTTCCTGCGGGTGTTCCTCGGTTGCCTGTACGCCGGGGTCGTGGCCGTTCCGGCGCCTGTCCCGCACGATGCCGGCAGCGCCCGGCGTGTAGCGAATGTGATCGCGGATTCCGGCGCCCGATTGGTGCTCACCACAGCGCATTTTCAGCCGCTGGTCGCGGCGGCCACGCGCGCGGCCGTGGTCACCACCGACGGTCACCTCGGTGACCCCGACGCGTGGCAGATGCCCGACATCGACTCGGGGACGATCGCGTTCCTGCAGTACACGTCGGGATCGACCGGCACCCCGAAAGGGGTCGTCGTGACGCACGGCAATCTCCTGCACAACGAGTCCGCCATCGCCGCGGGCGGGATGAATGATGCCGATACCGGCGTCAGTTGGATTCCGCACTTCCACGACATGGGCCTGATCGGAATGCTGCTCGGGGCGGTATACGCCGGTGCGAACCTGGTGCTCATGGCGCCGACGACGTTCCTCAAGCGTCCGGTGCGCTGGCTACAGGCCATCGACAAGTACCGCGCGACCCTCACCGCCGCGCCGAATTTCGCCTACGATCTCATCGCGCGCCGGGTGACCGACGAGCAGTTGGCCGATCTCGATCTCAGCACCCTCGAGATCGCGCTGAGCGGCGCGGAGCCGGTCCGCGAGCAGACCATGACGGCGGTGCTGGAACGCTTCGCACTCGCGGGTTGGCGGCCGACGACGTTTCGGCCCGCCTACGGCCTGGCCGAGGTGACACTGCTCGCCAGTGCGGCATCGACGCCCTCGGTACCCGTCTATCTCGACGTGGGACGCGATGCTCGGCTCGTCGGCTGCGGACCCGCGGCCCGTGGTCTCGACATTCGCATCGTCTGCCCGCACACGCTGCAACAACTGGCGGACAACACCGTCGGGGAGATCTGGATTCGCGGCGAAAGCGTCGCCGCCGGCTATTGGAATCGTCCCGACGAGACCCGCGAAACCTTCGGTGCGCACCTCGGCACCGTGGGTCCGTTCCTGCGTACCGGCGATCTCGGCCTGCTTCGTGACAACGAGCTGTTCGTCGCGGGTCGCCTCAAGGATCTGCTGATCATCAACGGCCGCAACGTCTATCCCCAGGACGTCGAGGAGCTGGTGCGCCGGCTGCATCCGGCGTTCGCCGACAGTGCCGGCGTAGCCGTGTCCGTCGACGCGGGCGGCCGGGAACGACTCGTGGTGCTGCAAGGTGTCAAGACGGCGCTGCAAGGCGACACCACGCTCGCCGAACTCACCTCGGCGATCAAGGTCGCGGTGTCCCGCGGGTTCGACGTGCCCGCGCCGAACGTCGTTCTCATTCCACCCAGGTCGGTGCACCGCACCACCAGCGGCAAGGTCCAACGCAGCTCGATGCGGGAGGCGTTTGTCCAGGATCGCGTCGTGGGTGTCCTGCACGAGGATCTCGAACCGGCGCTGCGCCGGTCCGTGACCGCCTGATCGATCGAAAACCCGCCGAGGAGCCGAAACATGTTCACCAGCACGATCACTCGTCCGACCACCATCCAGGATTGGCTCGTGGAGCGCGTGGCGGACTACACCGAACGCGCGCCCCACGAGGTGGATCCCGTCGTCCCGCTCGCCGAGCTGGGCATGGACTCCGTCTCGGCGGTGAGCCTGTGCGGTGAGATCGAGGACCGCTGGTCGCTCGAGGTGGACCCGGTGCTGGTCTTCGAGTACCCCACCATCGCCGACATCGCCGCCTACCTGGCCGCCGAATTCACCCTCGCCGCATGACCGATATCGCCATCGTCGGCCTCGACTGCCGTTTTCCCCAAGCACCCGATCCGGCCGCGCTGTGGCGGCTGCTGATCGAGGGACGCGACGCGATCTCCGAGGTGCCGTCGAGCCGCTGGAACGCCGCCGACTTCCACGACCCGGCCGGTGCGCCCGGCACGATCAACACCCGCAGCGGCGGCTTCCTGGACGACGCGGATGCGTTCGACGCCGACTTCTTCGGCATCGCCCCACGCGAAGCCGAGGCGATGGATCCACAACAGCGGTTGCTGCTGCAAGCCACCTGGCGGGCCTTCGAAGACGCCACGCTGGACCCGCGCGGCGAGGCCGGTTCGCGGACCGGCGTCTTCGTCGGGGTGATGGCCAACGAATGGGCCAACTTGCAGATGAGCGACTACGCCGCGATCACGCCGCAGCACGGCTCCGGCAACGGGTACTTCATGACCGCGAACCGGCTGTCCTACCAGTTCGACCTGAAAGGACCGAGTGTCGCGGTCGACACGGCCTGCTCGTCGTCGCTGGTCGCGATGCACCTCGCCTGCGGCGCATTGGCTTCCGGCGAATGCGATCAGGCGGTGGCCGGTGGCGTCAATTTGGTGCTCACGCCCGCCGTCGGGGTGTTCTACACCCAGGCCGGTCTCTCCGCGCCGGACGCTCGGTGCAAGCCGTTCAGCGCCGACGCCGACGGCATCGTGCGCGGTGAGGGCGTCGCGGTACTGGTACTGCGCCGCCTCGCCGACGCCGAGGCGGCGGGCCTGCCGATCTACGCGGTGATCAAGGGCAGCGCCGTCAATTCCGATGGGCGCAGCAACGGCATCACGGCGCCGAACCGGTGGGCGCAGCAGCAGGTGATCGGCGCGGCGTGCGAGCGCGCCGGCGTACGGCCCGAGCAGGTGGATTTTCTGGAGGCGCACGGCACCGGAACCGTGCTCGGCGACATGATCGAGGTCAAAGCGCTGGGCCAACTGCACGGGCGAAACAGGCTTCGCCCCTGCGGGATCGGGTCGATCAAGGGCAATCTCGGCCACACCGAGGGCGCCGCGGGCGTCGCGGGCTTGATCAAGGTCGCCCTCAGCCTGCGGCACGGCGTGGTTCCGCCGTCACGGTTCGCCGACCAGGAGAACCCGCGGCTGCGGATGACACAGCAGGGTCTGCGTCTGCTCACCGACCCGATGCCGCTGGAAGGCCCCGGCTACGGCGGAGTCAGCAGTTTCGGCATCGGCGGCACGAACGCCCATGTCGTGCTGGGCAGCGCACCTGCGGCCGAAACGTCGACGGCGTCCGGCGGGGGAGTGCTCACCGTGTCGGCGAACGACGTGGAAGGGTTGCGGCGCAACGCCCGTCGGCTCGCCGATGCCTTGGCTTCCAGCCCGCCGGATCAATTCGCGCAGATGTGCTGGACGAGCAACCAGGTCAAATCGTCCGGCCGTGCCCGGCTCGCGATCGTCGCGGCGGATCGCGACACCGCGATCGCGCGGCTGCGCGAGGGGGCGGATACCGGAGTGGTGCGACCGCTGAGCGTCGGCTGGATGTTCACCGGACAGGGTTCGCAATTCCCGGGAATGGCTCGCATGCTGGAGGCGGCCAGTCCGCTGTTCCGGCGCGCCTTGGCGGCGGTCGACCAGGTCATGGCCGCCCATCTCGGCCGCTCGGTGCGCGCGCTGATGCTCGACGAGCACACCGGGATCGACCGCACCGATCTGGCGCAACCGGCGATCTTCGCGATGGAGTACGCCTTGGCGAAGTCGCTCGCCGACCTCGGCGTCCGTCCGGCCTGGGTGACCGGGCACAGCATCGGCGAGTTCGCGGCCGCCGCGGTGGCCGGAGTGTTCGATCTGGACGACGCGTGCCGTCTCGTCGTCGCACGAGGCGAGCTGATGCAGCGGCTGCCCGTGGGCGGAGCGATGCTCGCCGTGCGGGCGGACGCGGGCGACGTCGCGGACCTGCTCGCCGACCGGACGGAGATCGCGATCGCCGCCGTCAACGGACCGAAGGAGATCGTGCTGTCCGGCGCCGCCGCGGCGATCACCCGGATACACGAGGCGCTCGCGGCGCGCGGGGTGGGTGCGAAGGCGCTCACCGTGTCCCACGCCTTCCACAGTCCGCTGATGGAACCCATGCTGGCGGCGTTCGCGTCCGTCGCCCGCGAATGCACCTACCGGACACCGGCTCTGCCGCTGTACTCGACCGTGCGCGGTCGCCTGCTCGACGCGACCGAGACGATGGACGCCGCGTACTGGACCGAGCACGTCCGCGCCACCGTCCGCTTCGGCGAGGTCGTCGAGGCCGCCCTCGGCACCGAGCCGAGTCATGTCGTCGAGCTGGGGCCGCGCCGCGTCCTCGCCGCGCAGGCCGGCCGGATCCGCCCGGACCTGGCGGCGCGCTTCCTGACGCCCAGCCCGGGACCGGGCGCGACCGGGGGCGAACTGGCCGGCACCGTCGCCGCGCTGTATCGCGACGGATTCGATCCCGACTGGGACCGGCTCTACGAACCCGCGCAGCGCGTCCGCCGTCGGCTGCCCGGTTATGAGTTCTGCACCGACCAGCGGTTCTGGCTCGAACCCTGCGCCACCCCCACGCCTTCCGCACCAGCCGAGGAAACCTCCATGGACCAGTTGATCGCCCTCTTCCGTGAACAGAACGCCGTCCTGGCGAGTCTCGCGGGCGTTCCGTCCGCCGGGCGCGCTCCGCAACAGGCCGGCGCCGCGGCTGCGGTCACGCAGACAGTCACGCCGCAACCGATCGCGACGCAGACGACCACGGACCTGCCGATCGCCCCGGAAGCCGTCGCCGGTGTCATACGCGCGGAGTTCGCCAGGGTGAGCGGTTTCCCGGCCGATCGGCTCCGCGATACCCAAACTATCGGCGACGACTTGGGATTCGACTCGCTCATGCTCACCGACCTGATCGCCGCGCTCGTGCGCAAGCTGCCCGGCGCGGCCATCGACCCGAGCCGGTTCACCCCCGCCACGACGATCGGTGATGTGATCGCTCAGGTCTCGAATCAAGGGGGCGCGCCCGTCTCGCGGCAAGCCGCCGTACCCATGATGACCGAGGCGACCGAACCTCGGCGCGCGGTTGTCGAGCCGGAGTACCGGATCTCGGATTTCGCTGAGGTGAAGGCGATTTCCGATCGCTTCTCCGGTCTCGAAGCGCTCGGGCTGTCCAATCCCTATTTCTTGATCAACGACGGTGTCACGCGGGATACCTCCGTCATCGACGGTGCGCCGGTGATCAACTTCTCCAGCTACAACTACCTGGGACTGTCCGGTCATCCGGCGGTCACCGCCGCCGTGCAGGACGCGGTGGCCCGCTACGGCAGCTCCTGCTCGGCCAGCCGGATCCTGTCCGGTGAGAAGCCGGTGCACCGCGAACTCGAGACCGAACTCGCGGCCCTGCTCGGCACCGAGGACGCCATCGCGCTGGTGGGCGGCCACTCCACGAACGTCACGATCATCGGACACCTGGTCGGACCGGAGGACCTGGTGATCCACGACAGTCTCGCCCACGACAGCATCATGCAGGGCTGCAAGCTGTCGGGCGCGACCCGCCGTCCGTTCCCGCACAACGACCACGTCGCGCTCGACGCGCTGCTCACCGAGATCCGCCACCAGTACAGGCGGGTGCTGATCCTGATCGAGGGCGTCTACAGCCAGGACGGTGACATCCCGGACCTGCCCGCGATCATCGCGGTGAAGAAGAAGCACAAGGCGCTGTTGATGATCGACGAGGCGCACAGCGTCGGGGTGCTCGGCGCGGGCGGCGGCGGGATCGGCGAATACTTCGGCGTGGATCGCGCCGATGTCGAGCTGTGGTCCGGGACGACATCGAAGGCGCTCGCCGGGTGCGGCGGGTACGTCGCGGGCAGCGCGGAGCTGATCCGCTTCCTGAAGTACACGACGCCCGGATTCGTCTACAGCGTCGGCATGACGCCGATGAACGCGGCCGCCTCGGCGGCGGCGATCCGGCAGTTGCGGTCCGAGACCGAACCGCTGGAACGGCTCCGCCGCAACTCCCGGCTGTTCCTGCGACTGGCCCGGGAAGCGGGGATCGACACCGGCGACAGCCACGACACACCGATCGTCCCGTGCATCGTCGGCGACTCGCCGAAGACGCTGAGACTGTCGAACGCACTGCTGCGCCGCGGCATCAATGTCAACCCGATCCTGTACCCGGCGGTGCCGGAGAATCTGGCGCGCCTGCGGTTCTTCATCACCGCCTGCCATACCGAAGATCAGATCCGCGAGACGATCAAGATCCTCGCCGAGGAAATGGCCTTGCTCGCCGAGAGCTGACGCGCGGTGACCAGCGCGTGGCCTTCGCAGCGGCTGCGTCGTGTACCGCCACGCGCACCGGACCGCTGTAGCATCAGCCCGAGGTGCAATCGCTGCTGGTCGCAGCGGCGACTCGGCGGGGCAGGGCGGACGATGAGGGCCGAGCACGGTGTCCGCTGCCGCGGGTGGGGGTTCGAACGTCGTCGACGGGTGCCGCGGGCGCGTGCTCAGCCGGATGAAGGTTCCAGCGGCGTTTCGGCTCCAGTCGCGTGCGGCCGGTCGGCTCCCGATCCGATCGTGCACCGTGCCGCCGAGCCGATCGATGCCGGCTACCGCGGTGGACGAGGCCGCCTGCCTCGCCGCCGACCGTAGCGACGCATCGGAGGTAGTGGACAGCCATGATTCGCTCGATCGTGCGAACCGCGCTCGCTCTGACGGTCGCCGCCGGTGTGTGCTTCGCGGGTACTCCGCCGCCTGTGGCGGCCTCCGCGCCGCTCGGCGTCCTCGTGACCGGTGGTGAGGTCTCCGGCCGCGCCGCCGACGGAGTCGTCGAATACCTGGGCATCCCGTTCGCCGCGCCCACCGGGGGCGAAGCGCGGTTCGGACCGCCGCGCCCCGTTCCGCCGTGGCCCGGTGTGCGCCCCGCGCGCGAGCACGGGCCGCAGTGCGCGCAGAACGGCTACCTGCCCGACGTGCCGCCGATCGGACAGATCAGCGAAGATTGCCTGACCATCGACGTATACGCGCCGGACCGCGCCCGCGATCGCCCGCTGCCCGTCATGGTGTTCTTCTACGGTGGCGGCTATATCAACGGCTCCAACAGCGAATACGACGGGCCCACCCGGATGGTCGCCGACGGCGACGTCATCGTGGCAGTTCCCAATTACCGCCTCGGTCCGTTCGGCTTCATGTCGCTGCCCGAACTGACCGCCGAATCCGGCGGAGCCACCGGAACGGTCGGCATCCAGGACCAGCAGGCCGCTCTGCGGTGGGTGCGCGACAACGCGCCCGCTTTCGGTGGCGATCCGGGCAATGTCACGATCTTCGGTGAGTCGGCAGGCGGCGTGAGTGTCTGCACCCACTTCGCCGCGCCCGGCTCCGAGGCCCTTTTCGCCAAAGCGATCATCCAGAGCGGTGCCTGCGCACAAGCGCCCTTGGCCCCCGTCGATCCCGGCGACGCCTTCGCGCGCTCGCAGCGCTACGCCGAACGCGTCGGATGCGGGGATCCCGCGACCCGGCTCGCCTGCCTGCGCGCCCTGCCCGTAGCGGCACTTCTGGACGCGCCGAACGTCGAAGCCGACGGACAGACTCCCGTCTGGGTGCCCAGCATCGACGGCGTCGTCATCACGCGGACACTCGACGCGGCCTTGGTGGGGGACGCGAGGAAGACGCCGCTCATCGTCGGGTCCACCAGCGCGGAAGGCGCGCTGAGCGTCGCCGAGACCGACTACGCCCGCGGGCGCGTCCCGGACGCGGCGAGCTATGAACGGTACGTGCGCGAATCCTTCGGCGCCGACGCCGAGCGAGTCCTGGCCCGCTATCCACTCGACCGATATCCGTCACCGGCGGCCGCCCAGATCGCGGTGATCACCGACAGCCGGTTCGCCTGTCCCGCGCTGTTCACCAGCCGAACGGCGCGCGACGCCGGACATCCGCTGTGGCAGTACGAAGTCGATCAGGCGCCGCTCGGTGCCGCCAATCCTGTTCTGCCCGGCGCCTTTCACTCCTCCGAGCTGTTCTATCTGTTCACCGGATTCATGGGCGTGCCGATTCCCTGGACGGGTGCGTCCGCCGCTTTCGCCGCGCGAATGCAACGCTGGTGGACCACCTTCGCCCACACCGGTGACCCGAACGACCCTGGTCCACCCGAATGGCCTGCCTGGCCGGAGTCGACCTGGCCCGGCTCCGATGGGCCTGCTCTGATCATGCGTGCGACCGGCAGCGTCGTGACTCAGGATTTCGCCGCCACGCACGACTGTGCGTTCTGGGCGGAGCGCGACCGATGAACCTGTCGTACGCCTGTCGCCGCCGCTGCTGAGCAGGCCCGGCACTCGACGGAGTGCGAGCGCGGCCGTTGCTCGATTCGCCGAGTCGACGGCCCCGGTATGCGCGGGGCGCTGCCGGCCGTCCGTTGCGAGACTCGAAGGCGTGAAAGTCTCAGCCGGATGACACCGGCGGAATTCCCGCTAGGCATCCTGCTCTCGGATGACGGCACGGGCGACCGTATCGGCTATCTGCTCGTCGGTGAGATTGCTGCGCTGGATGAGTGCGTGCGAGAGAACGGCGCGCACGACGACTTCGGCCGCCTGAACCGGCGACAGCGCGAGTGCCGAATCGTCGCGCGCCGCGATCAAGGGCGCCGCGATGGCGGCGACGGTTTCGACCAGGTTCAGCTCCGACCCGCCGTGCGTGATCGCGACATCGAGCAGACGCGCGGGCTCGTGGCGGCGAATGTAGCTGAAAGCGGCGTGTTTCCGCAGGTAACGCAGGGCGAAGAGGGTGCAGGAGCGGGCTACCTCGGCAGCCGGTGCGAAAAGGTCGATCTCGCGGTAGGCGGCGGCGACCATCCGGCCGATCTCGTTGCGCCCGACGGCGGAAACCAAGCCGTCTTTGTCGCCGAACTCCCGGTACGCCGTAGCCCGGGAGACGCCTGCGCGCTCGGCCACCGCGCTGAGCGTCAGGTTGTCCAAGCCGCTGTCCGCGATCAGCGCGACTGCCGCGTCGAGCAGCGTTTCCGACGACCGGGTGGAGGAACTCATGGCTCTTTCTACCTCGATGCGGCAGCGGTCCGGCTTGCCGACTGTGGACAACTGAGACTAATCTAGCGAAAAATCTCAGTCCTCGACGTGATTCGACCACGGTGGCGGCTGCGGAAGACCAGGCATGGACGTCGGAGGGCAGCATCGGTGATTCACGGACAGTCGGCCGCCCACACCGGCCGCGGGCACGCGGTGGTGCTCGGAGCGAGCATGGGAGGGCTGCTCGCCGCGCGGATTCTCAGCGACTGCTTCGGGAAGGTCACGGTCGTCGAGCGCGACGACCTGTCCGCACCCGGCAACCGCCGCGGGGTGCCGCAGGGCAGGCATGTGCACGCGCTGCTCGCCCGCGGCAAGCAGATCTTCGAGGAGCTGTTTCCCGGCATCACGGATGAGCTGCTGGCCGACGGCGCCCTGGAATGCCGGTCGTTGACGGAGATGCGGATGACCGTCGCGGGGCACACCCTCCGGCAATCCGACGGGGGTTACTCGCTGTTGCAAGCCAGCAGGCCGTTGCTCGAATGGCGAGTGCGCGAACGCGTACGCGCACTGCCGAACGTCGAGGTGGCCGACCGTCGCACGGCCGTGGAACTGCTCTTCGACGCGAGCCGGAGCCGGGTGACCGGTGTACGGATCAGGCCGGACGGCGCGACCGCGGCCGAGGGGCTGCGCGCCGATCTGGTCGTGAGCTGCCTGGGGCGGCATGGGCCGGTCGACCGGTGGCTCGCCGATTCGGGCTACGAACGCCCCGTCGAGGAAGGGGTGCGGATCGACATGATGTACGCGAGCCGCTACGTGCGCCTTCCGGCCGGTGCCTTGGGCGAGAAGGAGATCGTGATCGCGAATCAGGATCCCGCGCGCGGATTGGCGCTGTTCGCCGTGGAGAACGGGGCGCACATCCTCACCCTGATCGGCTACGGCGAGGATCGTCCACCGACCGATGCCGACGGCTTCTGGCGGTTCGCCGCCTCGGTCGCACCGCCGGACGTGCGCGCGGCGCTGCTGGACGCCGAACCGCTCAGCGACGTCGGCACGTACCGATATCCGGCCAATCAGCGGCGTCGCTACGAGCGGCTGTCCCGATTTCCGCAGGGATTGCTGGTCTTCGGCGACGCGGTCTGTAGTTTCAGCCCGGCCTTCGGCCAGGGCATGACGGTCTCCGCCCTGCAGGCCGTGCACTTGCGCCGCGTGCTCGCGCAGGGCGACCACGATCTGGCTCGTCGCTATTTCCGCGCCGCCGCCACTGCTGTCGACGACCCGTGGACGATCACGAAGCTGTTCGACACGGCGATGCCGCATGTGGACGGGGGAGGGGCGCGGACCCGTGCGCTCGGCGCGCTCGCGCGGCTGGTCATGGCGGTCGGTGCGCAGGACGCGGCGGTCGCACGACAGATCGCACGCATAGCCGGGCTCTTGGACCGCCCGGCGGCGGTGCTGCGTCCGGCCGTTGTGCTCGGTGCGGCCAGGGGTGTCGGGGTCATCGGCGTCGAACAGTTGCGCGCGTCCGCTCGCGCCGCGGTCGACCCGGCCGGTGTGGATATGTTCGACCCGATTCCGCACGGGCCCGCGCGCGGATTTCATCGCCTGGCAGTGCGATCGGTGGTCCGCGGCAGCGCCGACAGCGTCGTGATCGAATTCGATGTCCCGGCCGAACTCGCCGACCGGTATGCCTTCCGGGCCGGCCAGCATGTCGTGGTGCGGGGAACGATTGGGGGCAGACAGATCCGGCGTAGCTATTCGCTGTGTGACGCGGCGGGATCGGGCAGGGTGCGGATCGGCGTCAAGCGCAGGGACGGCGGAGCATTCTCCGGCTATGCGATCGACCGTCTGACCGCCGGAACGGTGTTGCACGTGTCCGAGCCGACCGGCCGCTTCACCCCGGATCCGGATCCCGAACGGCCACGGGCATATGCCGCGGTCGCGGCGGGCAGTGGCATCACGCCCATCGCCTCGATCATCGCCACCATCCTCGAAACGGAACCGCACAGCACGTTCACGCTCCACTACGGCAGTCGGGACAGCGAGCACATCATGCTCGCCGATCACCTCGCCGCGCTCACGGACCGATTCGCCGGACGGCTGCGCATCACCCACCACCTGTCCCGCCGACTACCCGCGACACCGCCCCGAGCGGGCTCGGGTGTTGCCTTCCGCCGCGGACGTGTCGGGGCGTCCGAGGTCGCCGAGCAAGATGCCGACCGGTGGTTCCTTTGCGGCCCCGAGGATCTGGTCGCCGACGTGGTGGCGGCGCTCGGCCGCTGCGGCGTCGAGCGGTCCCGGATCATGGTCGAACTGTTCGAGACCGAGCAACCCACCGCGCCCGCGCCCGATGCCGACGCCCCGGTCAGCCGCGTCACGCTCACCGGGTACGGCGAAGACCTGCGCTTCGAGATGTCCCAGGGCCGCCCGGTTCTCGAAGCCGCGCTGCGCCATCGCGCGGACCTGCCCTATTCCTGCCTCGGTGGCTCGTGCGGAAGCTGTGTCGCCACGGTCGAGGCCGGACGCGTCGACATGCCTTCCGATCCGCTGTCGGCCCTCACCGAAGACGAGATCAGCCAGGGTCGTGTGCTGGCCTGCCGCGCCGCCCCGCTCTCGAGCGAAGTGACCCTGCGCTTCGGTGAATGACGGCCGGGCTCGCCCGCCGCGCGAGGGCCGCTCGGCGCGCGATCGGCGAGGCCGGGAACCCGGCTCCCCAGGATTAGGACGATGATGTCACTGCGGGGGGGTGCGCGGTCGGGACGTCTGCTTCGATCCGCAGGATCCACGGTGAAACGCCGCAGGTAGGAGCATACTGACGCGATGAACGAATCGGGCGACCGAATCGTGGACACGGCCGAGGGAGCGGTAGCCCGGGTGGTCGGCGCAGGCACACCGCAGACCACGGGGAGCTTCCGATTCTGGTTCGCCGATCAGCGGTGGGAGTGGTCGGACGAGGTCGCCGCGATGCACGGTTACGCGCCCGATTCGGTGACGCCGACGACCGAGTTGCTGCTCGCGCACAAGCACCCCGAGGACCGGGATCATGTCGCGGAGGCGATCGAGAAGTCGGTCCGCAACGCCGAACCGTTCTGCAGCCGCCACCGCATCATCGACACCGCGGGAGCGCTGCACCACGTCCTCGTGCTGGGCGACACCATGACCGACAAGGACGGCACCGTCGTCGGCACCGCGGGCTACTACGTCGACCTGACCACCGCGATCGCCGAGGAACGCCAGGATCTGCTCGACGGCACGCTGCCGAAACTGTTCCGGGCGCGCGCGCTGATCGAGCAGGCCAAAGGCGTGCTGATGCGGGTCTACCGGATCAACGCCGAGCAGGCGTTCCACGTCTTGCAGTGGCGTTCGCAGGAGACCAACGTCAAGCTGCGCGACCTGGCCGCACAGCTCATCGCCGAAATCGACCACCTGCCCCCGGCTCCACCCGCGGTGCAGACCGCCTTCGACCACATGCTGCTCACACTGCACGAGCGCATCCCGAAATCGTGAACTCCGCCGCGTCCTAGCGCCTCCGTAGCAGGGCGCCGGCTCCGTCGCGCAGCGCGGCCACGGCGTCGACCAGGACGATCTCGGCGCCGATCGCCAACGCGGCCACCGGAAGGGCTTCGTCGGCACGGCGCATCTCACCGGCCGCGGCGTTCGCCGCCGGGCCGAGCAACGGGTTCGGAGCGGTCCCGGCCAGCACCAAGCGGTCGCCCAGCGCCGAACTGTCCAGCAGTAGGCGCTCCACGGTGGCGGCGCGCAACGCCGTTGTGGTCGCGGCCAGCCCGGCCACCGCCAGGCCGTCCGGACGGTCGATCTCGGCGGCGAAGCGGTCGAGCACCCGGCGGTGGCGCAGTGCCGCCACCCGGTGCAGGATCTCGCGGACTTCCGCGTCGAGCGCCTTCGGGTCCGACCCCGGCATCAGCGTGCCCGCTTCGGCCTCGACCACATCCCGGCCCTTCGCGTCGAACACCGCCCGCAGCTCCGTCCGGGCCCGGGCCTCTCCGGCGAGCACGACGACTTCCGCGTGCACGGTGTCGGCCAGCCGGTCCAGTTCCCCGGCGAACTCGCGGATGTCACGCCGCGTGGTGTTCTCGACCCGCTCCCGGATCGTGCGATGCGTCCAGTCGTCGCGCCGGATCTCCGGCGCCGGATGCCCGACGTCGCGGAGGGTCTGCTCCGCTTCGCCGCCGTGGCCGTCGAGTGCGTAGAGTTCCGAGCTCACCCGGTCCACGAGCGCCACGACGTGCGGTATTTTCTCGGCCTGCACTTCGATGAGCGGCAGCAGGTAGGGCAGGGGTGACATCCGGACGATCCGGTCGTGCGGCGGGTTCGGCAAGCGCTCGTCGGCGAGCACCTCGGTCTCGTCGGCGATGAGCAGCCTGCCGCAGCGTCCGTGCGGCGGGGGATGCAGTTCGATCGCCTGGGCGAGCAGCCGCCGGATCCGCGGGCGAGCTCCGCTGCGGTCCAATTCGGCGTCGATCGAGCGCCAGCGCAACTCGGTGCCACGCGCGGCGTCTTCGGCGTCGTATGAGCTATCGAAACAGACCGAGGCGAAGGGTCCGTGTTTTCGAATTATCCGGCGGAGATCGGCCATCGGTATCACCTGGTTTCCCTGGCTGTGGACGCCTGCACCGAGACGGGCGGCGAGAATCGGGCATCCACCCGGTCGCAGGGCGTCGGCGCCCGGGTGGCGTCGTCGTCTGTGCCCACAGCTTCGGTTCGGCGAACCATAGTCGGCGGGTACCCGGGTGCCTCGGGCCGAATCAGCCACCACAGATCCTTGCGCGGCCCCTATCCCGTATCGGCCACACCCATTGTGGGCGAGGGGTTTCCGCCCTTTCCGAGGCCGTTGACGGGCTCGGGCCGCGCCTGATCGTCGCCGTTGTGGATGGTCACCGCCCGATATCGACCTCGCCGGTCCGTTCGGCAACCGTTCGGAATCGCGCAGCAGGCGTGTTTGCGCGTTACGCGCTGTCGACGAGAGCGATCCACCGATCCGATCCCCGCAGGTGTGGAGGCGCCGCCACACCGGCACCGGCGGGCCCGCGTGCACAGCCACGGCCGTCGGTGAGAGGGATAGGTGATTTTTCGCTCGCTGCCCTTTTTCGGTTTCTTGTAAGAAAGCCGGTCGAACGCGTGTTTTCACTGATCAGCGGGTCCAATTGTGACCAAGCGACCGCTTGGTGTCCGAATCGTGAACCGTAAAGATCGGTTTGTTTGAGGTGTGCTGTGGTAAATGTTGGAGGTATCGGTGCGACAGCGCGGTCGTTCCGATAAATGGGGCGAGGAACCCGCGCTGCTCGATGTTCAGCCGATTCGACGCGCTCTGGCGCGAAACCACCGGCGCGCACGAACACGAGGGCTCTCCGCAAGTATGTGTGCGGCAACGTGCACCAGCGCAGAGGAACGTCATCGTGATCGAGAAACCCGAAGCGCCCGTCGCGGACGACGAAGAACGAGATCGGATCGTATGGCCCGACCCCAGCCCACTGAGCGGCTGGTGGGCCGAAGTCATGGCTCATCGCCGGATCACCCGGCCCCACACCTCCACCGCCGACCCGCGGCACAACTGACCGGACCGACGGGGTCGCCCGGCCTTCCGCGACGTGCGGGCGGCCGGACCCCGACGACCCCGTAGGCGATGCCGCCGTCGGCAAGCGCGCCGTAATTGCGGGCCCTGCGCCACTTTACGGCGCCTTCGTTCGAATCACGCTTGTGGAAAGTGTTTTCCCGGCGCGGCGAACGTGTCGGCGGTGTAAATAGCTTGTTGCGGCGGGTGACTCGCACGCCGCGAAATTCGCCGAGATTTTGCGACAAGCACTTCGAACCGCGCGAAATCGAAGGTTCCACCGGAGTTCCGCTGCACCGCCGGGATGGAACTCCTCGCCCCGACCTCATCGCCCGCGAATTCCGGGCTCGTTCGGCATGTCTGCCGCACGGTTGGTCGCGTCCGTTCCCGCTGCGGGTTCGCGCCAAGACTCTCTGAGTGCCAACGGGTTTGGCGTCTGCTTCAATGGGTGGTCACATTCGGCGGAGGACACGGGGGCGTGATGTCCGGCACCAGAGCTGTCTCCTTTCGGGGAGTCGATGTGCTCGAAGATCTGCTGCGTTCGCTGGTACGGCGGCCGCGGCGCGGCGAGCGGATGCTGCCGATGGTGGGTCTGTGCGGCGATCTCACCAATGTCGAAGCATGCCTGGACATGTTCGACGCGGCGCTCGGCGGCGCGGTGCACGTGGCCGCGAACGTCGACGCTCTCGACCCCTTGCCCGACGGCAGCTCCCTGGTCGAGGACACCACGCCGGGGCTGACCGCACTGCGCCGACTGCTCTACAACCTCTGCAAGGGTTTGTCGGCGGACCGCTTCGGCCGCCTGCGCCCGTTGCCTTTCCGGCGCTACCGGTTGGCCGAGTGGTTGATGGCTCGCAAGCTCAGTTCCGACAACGAATTGGACGAGCTGGCGACATTGCTGCGCAGGGACTTCGGCCGGTGGGGCGAGGAATTGCTCGGCGAAGCCGAGGCCACGGTGGGCCCGGTGCAGCGAATCGTGCTGGGGCTGTTGCGCATCGTGCTGCCCACGGCGGTGTTCCGGGCGCGCACCGGCGGCCGGATTCCCGGTGTGGGACGGGAGTTCCGGTGGTTCATGCGCCAGCAATACCTGGCCCCGGAACAGTCCAGCCAGTTCGTCGGATTCGCGCACCGCCTCACCGAGGGCGCCCGGCGCCACGAACACGCCGAGCATCTGGCCAAGCTGCTGGTGCACGCCTTCCTCGAAGACCTGCGCGTCGCCTACCGCCGGCGCTGGTGGAGTCTCGGCGCGGCACGGCGCACCACCTATCCGGTCGCGCTCCTGCGCGCACTCGACGGCGAAGCCGGTCCCCGGCTGCTCGACCTGATCAACGACGTGCGCAACGAGACCGGCAAGGACGATCCGCTGCTGGTGGTGGCGGGTACACGGACGCCACCACCCGGCGTCATCGCGCGCCCGGTGTCCCGGGTGCGGCGGCTGTACGAGATCTGGGTGGAGGAGCTGCCCGTCGAGCGGCAGCGGCAGCGCCCCCGGGCCTGGCAGCTGTGGTTCGACGTGCCCGCGACCGGCCCGAACGACGACGAGCCCGACCCGTTCCGGCGCATCCAGCCCCCCGATCCGCCGTGGTGGGCGCGGCGGGCGGTGTCGGCGACCGCGATGTTCCTGGTGGTGGTGCTGGCGGTGGCGGCGGCCGGATTCGCGACATGGCGCCCGTGGCGTGCGAGCGTGCCCGCGTGCGTGACCGTCGCGGCCGACCGGTGGGTGCGCGTCGTTCCCGGTGCGGACGGCAGTTGCGTCGGTTTCAGCGCCTACGATCCGGATGATCCCGCGGCAGGCGGACGGGGCTTCCTGTTCGCGAGCGACGAGCCCGGCAGCCGCCGTCTGGTGGAGGTGCAGCGGCGGGTGTACAAGCAGAATCTGCTGGCCGAGCAGCTGGCCAGGGAGCAGCCGGCGCGTCCGCTGTTCACCCTGGTGTACTTCGGCCAGCTCGCCGGCGTTCCGGGCGACTACCCGGCGCAGAGCGAGGACATCGAGGGCTTGGCGCTGGCGCAGTACGGCGCGCTGGAATCGGTCGCCTCGTCCGACGCCCTCACACCCGACACCGTCCCGCTGATCCGGCTGCTGCTGGCGAACACCGGTCCGGCCAATCTGCAGGGGCCGCAGGTCGTCGATCTGCTGAGGCCGCTGATCCGCGCCGAGCCGGGCATCGTCGGGGCGATCGGACTCGATCAGAGCCGGACGGCGACGCTGAGCATGATCAATTCGCTCACCGGCCTCGGCATTCCGATGGTGGCGCCCAGTCTGTCGGCCGACGAGATGGTGCTGTCCTCGCCGCTGTACTTCCAGATCGCCCCGCCCAACCATGCGATCGCCGACATGATCGAGCAGTACCTGAATTCGCTTCCCGGGGCGGCCGGGCGCGGCGTACGGATCTTCCACCGGCCCGACCCGACTGATCTCTACACCACGAACATGGCCGCCGACCTGCACATCCTGGCCAGGAGCGGGCGAACGATCTGGGATGGCTCCTGGGACGTGCGCGAGGCGTTCACCGGGGCGGACAACACCGACGCGTGTGACGAGGTGCTGTTCTTCGCAGGCCGGGATTCGGAATTCCCCGACTTCCTGCAGAGCCTCAACCGAGCATGTGGCGACCAGCGGGTGCTGTTGATCGCGGACGATTCGGTCAACCGGTTCATGGCCAGCGCGGACCGGCGCAGGGCGGCCAACAGCGCGCGCCCGCTGGTCTACGTGGCCAAAGCGAGCCTGGTGACCTGCCGCAACAGGGGCCAGGGCCGACGCAGCCGGGTCGAGTTCTACCATCTCGCCACCACCGTGGATCCGGACATCCCGAGCTGGAACGCGTGCGCCGAAGCCGACAAACCGCTCGGCGAGCGCGTCCAGTTGCATCCGCTGGGGGAGCGGGTCGCGCTGACCTACGACGCGGTCGGATTGTTCGTGCGCGCCGTGCAGTCGCTGGCCCCGGCCGTCTCGGGCGTGTGGACCGAGCCGATCCCGATCAGCGCGGCCGCGGTATGGGCCGCGCTGCGTGACCTACCACGGCAACCGGCCATCGAATCCAGCAGCGGCGTGCTGGACTTCTCGGTCAGCCAGGGCGCCCACGCGGGGCGGGTGGCGCACGACAAGTGGGTCGGCATGCTCAGTGTGGAGCAGATCTGGGATCCCTCGAGCACCGCCGAGCCCGTGATGATCTACGGCTGTGGCCGGGGCACCGCCGACGACACCGCGCAGTGCCGTCACTACCCGCTCGGCGGCTGACCGGCCTCGACATGGCTCGGCTCCGAAGTCGCGCTGAGTGGCTCGGCCAGTTCCTCCAGCGAACGGCCCTCGGCCCGCACGCCGTAGGCCAGTTCGACCAACCCGGCCGCGAACATGGCGAGCGCGCCGATGACGAACGCCAGGGCGGTCTTCCCGGGCTCGCCGTCGGCGGTGAGTTCGGCGAACACCAACGGTCCCGCGACGCCGCCCGCGACGGTTCCGATCGCGTAGAAGAAGGCGATGGCCATGGCGCGGGTCTCCATCGGGAAGATCTCGCTGACCGTCAGGTAGGCGGCGCTGGCGCCGCACGACGCGACGAACAGCACGGCCGTCCAGCAGGCGGTGAGGGTCGTCGCGGTCAGCTGACCGCCCGCGAAAAGCCATGCGGTGCCGAGCAACAGCACGGCCGAACCGAGATAACTGCCCGCGATCATCGGCTTGCGCCCGACCGTGTCGAACAGCTTGCCCAGCAGCAGCGGGCCGAGGAAGTTGCCGAAGCAGAGGACCGCGAAGTAGTAGCCGACCCGGTCGTCGGGGATGTCGAAGGATTTGGACAAGATGAGCGCGTAGTTGAACGTGATGGCGTTGTAGAGGAATGCCTGCCCGATGAACAGCGACAAACCGAGCACGCCGCGCCGTGGATAGCGCCGCACGATCACCTCCGTGATCTCGCGGAAGGAGATGGTCCGCCGCTGCCGGATCCGGATTTGCTGATCGGAGACGTCTGTCAGCGCGGCACCCGCGTCCGCTCGGACGCGCTCCTCGATCGCGGTGACGGTGCGCTCCGCGTCGTCTTCCTGACCGTGGATGAACTGCCAGCGCGGACTCTCCGGGACATGCCTGCGCACCAGCAGGATGACCAGTCCGAACACGGCACCGAGCGCGAAGGTCAAGCGCCAGCCGACATCCGGTGCGAACAGGTCGGTGTCGAGCGCGACGATGGACAGCAGTGCACCGCCGACGGCGCCGAGCCAGTAGGTGCCGTTGATGACGATGTCGATGCGCCCGCGGTACTTCTTCGGGATCAGCTCGTCGATGGCGGAATTGATGGCCGCGTATTCGCCGCCGATGCCGAATCCGGTGAGGAACCGGAAGAAGACGAACCACCACATCGAGAACGACAGTGCCGTCATCGCGGTCGCGAACAGGTACACCGCCAGGGTGACCAAGAAGAGCTTCTTGCGGCCGAATCTGTCGGTCAGCCAACCGAAGAAGAGCGCGCCGGAGCCCGCGCCCGCGACGTACATGGCCGCGGCGAGACCGGAAACCTGTGCCGCCGTGATGTTCAGGCCACTGCCCGGTTCCGACAGCCGGGCGGCCACGCTGCCGACGACGGTCACTTCGAGCCCGTCGAGGATCCAGACGGAGCCGAGTCCGATCACGATCATCCAGTGCCACCGCGACCAAGGCAGACGATCCAGCCTGGCCGGGATGTCGGTCGATATGGTCCGCACGGATCACCCCTTCGGAAGACTGACGGTCGGATACCCCGAGCCGCTCCGGCCAACCGCGCCGTGGGCTAGGCTCGGATCTCGAGTGAAACGTGTTCTAGAAAGTGGTTCGTGATGAAGACGATCTACGCGCTGTGGGGCGTGCGCGACCTGCTCGCGGCGGATCCGGCGCCGCGACTGGCGGGGGCCGCGGCGGTGCAGGCGAACATCGCGGACGCGGCGGTCGAGACGGCGATGTTGCGCATCTCAACCTTCGACGCGCCGGTGCAGGCCGTCGTCAACGTCTGGTGGGACGGGACGCCGCGCCCGGACGCGGCGCAACGAGCGCTGAGCGCCGTGGCCGAGCGGGTGGTGGGCTGGCACGTCGAGGAGGCGACTCCGATTCCGCCGCCGGTCACCGCCGTGCGCGTGCGGGCGCCGGGCCTGTCGAACATCGCCTTCCTACGCAAACCGGATGACCTGTCGCAGGCCGACTGGCTGGACCGCTGGCGCAACCACCACACCGCGATCGCCATCGAGACCCAGGCGACGTTCGGCTACGTCCAGAACGTCGTGATCGGTCCCGCCACGGCCGGTGCGCCGGACATCGCCGGAATCGTGGAGGAGCTTTTCCCGATCGAGGCGCTCACCGATCCGCACGCGTTCTACGGCAGCGGCGGCGACGCGGCGGAGCTGGCGCGCCGCATCGAGCGGCTGATGACCAGCGTCGCGACCTTCGGCGGCGACCGGAACCTGGATGTCGTACCCACCAGCCGGTATCGGCTGCGCTGAGCGGTTCAGCGGCCGGGGGAACGTTCTGCCGATTCGCGCAATGCGACTCGGGCGGCGCGCACAGCGGGATGGTCGCCCGCGCCGCGCCGATAGGCGAGGTGGGTCCGCCGTCGCGTCGGCAGCGCGCCGAGCGTGACGCCCGGAGGGCGATCCCGCGTCCCGAATTCCGGGACGAGGGCGACTCCTTGACCGGCGGCCACGAGTGCGAGGACCGTGCCGAAGTCGTCGGCGTGATGCCGGATCCGGGGCGTGAATCCCGCGGCCTCGCACGCGCGCACGGTCATCGTGTGGCACAGCGTGCCGGGAGTGCTCGCGATCCAGGCGCTTTCGCGGTGCGCGGCGAGCGGTTCGGCCGATCGCGCCGCGAGATAGACGATCTCTTCGAACAGCGGCTCGCTGTGCAATGCGGGATCGGCGGGGACCGGCACGTAGTCGTACTCCTGGATCAGCGCGACATCGAGGGTCTCGGCGCGCAGTGCGTCGGGCGCCAGCGCCGGATCCAGTTCGGTCACACGCAGTTCCAGCCGGGGGTGCGCGCTGCTCAGTGCGACGAGTGCGGGGGAGAGGATGGTCCGCACCGCGGTGGGGAACGCTCCGATGCGCAGCGTTCCGGTGAGTTCGGCGCGGGTCGTGGCCAGCTCGGCGCCGGCCTGTTCGAGCACCGCGAGAATCCGCTCGGTGTGCCGGACGAGGGCCACGGCCGCCGGGGTCAGCGTCACCCGCCGGCCGGTTCGCGTCAGCAGTGCCACGCCCGCCTCCCGTTCCAGGGCGGCGAGCTGCTGCGAGACCGCCGATGGCGTGTAGGCGAGGGCTTGCGCCACCGCGGCGATGGTCTCGCGATGCGACAGTTCCCGCAGCAGACGCAGTTTCCGGACATCGAGCATAAGTCGAGCTTATGGTCTGCGACAGAAACGTGAACTGGATCTGATGATTCGGCGCGGTCAGGCTGGTCGTCATGACACTCGCAGGTCTTCTCGTCCCCTTGGTCACGCCGTTCACGGCCGATGGCGGGCTCGCCGCAGGCGCGCTGGAGCGGCTCGCGCACGAGGTGCTCGACGACGGAGCGACCGGCATCGTCGCGCTCGGCACCACCGGGGAGCCCGCGACGCTGACGGCGCAGGAGCGGGCGCGAGTGGTCGACGTGTGCGCGGGCGTCTGCCGGGAACGCGACGCGCCGTTGCTGGTCGGCGTGGGATCGAACTCGACAGCGGCTTCCGTCGAGGCACTCGCCGGTCTCGATCCGGGCAGCACCGCGGCGCTCACCGTGGTCCCGTACTACACGCGACCCTCCGAGGCGGGTGTGCTCGCGCACTTCCGGGAGCTCGCCGCGGCGTCCCCGGTGCCGCTGGTCGTCTACCACATCCCGTATCGGACCGGGCTTTCCCTCCGCACCGACACCTTGCTCGCGCTCGCGGATATGCCCGAGGTCATCGGCCTGAAGCATGCCGTCGGCGCCATCGACGAGGCAACCATCGCGCTGATGAGCGCGCGACCCGCCGATTTCGCCGTGCTGGCGGGCGACGATCTGTTCGCCGCGCCGCTGCTGGCTCTCGGCGCCTCCGGTGCGATCGCGGCCTCGGCCGCCGTGCACACCTCGTCGTTCGCGGCGCTGGTCGCCGCGTGGCGTACCGGTCCGGTCGACGTGGCGCGGTCGCTCGGTCACCGGCTGGCGGTACTGTCGGCGGCGCTGTTCGCCGAACCCAATCCCGCGGTGATCAAAGCCGTGCTCGCGGCGCAGGGCCGCATACCGAGCGCGGCGGTACGGCTGCCGTTGCTGCCCGCGAGCGAGGCCGCGACCCGGGCCGCCTTGTCCGCGCTCGCGGAATTCCCGACATCAGGAACGGGCAATGACTGGTGTTGCGGCCGCGAAGGTGCCACGCTTAAACGGTGACACAACCTCCGGATACCCAGGCGGCTGGGCCCGACCCGTCGGCCGACAAACTGGACGCGGCCGTCTTCAAGGTCGCGGGCGTGGTCGTGCTCGGCGCGATCATGTCGATTCTCGACATCACCGTCGTCAGCGTCGCGATCCCGACCTTCCAGCGCGAGTTCGACACGAGCTACGCCATCGCGGCGTGGACGATGACCGGCTACACGCTCGCGCTGGCCACCGTGATCCCGCTGACCGGGTGGGCGGCCGACCGCTTCGGCACCAAGCGGCTGTACATCATGGCTCTCACCTTCTTCGTGCTCGGCTCACTGCTGTGCAGCACGGCGTGGAACATCGAATCGCTGATCGCCTTCCGCGTGATCCAGGGCTTGGGCGGCGGCATGCTGATGCCGCTGGGCATGACGATCATGACCCATGCCGCCGGTCCGCAGCGGGTCGGCAGGGTGATGGCGGTGCTCGGCGTGCCGATGCTGCTCGGCCCGATCGGCGGCCCGATCCTGGGCGGCTGGCTGATCGAGAACTTCAGCTGGCACTGGATCTTCTTGATCAACCTGCCGATCGGCGTGGTCGCCTTGGCGCTCGCGATCATCTTGCTGCCCGGCGACAAGCCGGAGCCGTCGGAGTCGTTCGACTTCATCGGCATGCTGCTGGCCTCGCCCGGCCTCGCGCTGTTCCTGTTCGGCGTCTCCTCGATCCCGGGGGAGGGGACCGTGCTGGCGGCGAAGGTGCTGATTCCGGCCGCCGTCGGCGCGCTGCTGATGGCCGCGTTCGTGTTCCACGCGCTGCGCACCGAGCACCCGCTGATCGATCTGCACCTGTTCCGCAACCGGTCGCTGACCTTCGCGGTGCTCACGATGGTGCTGTTCGCCATCGCGTTCTTCGGAGCGGGCCTGCTGCTGCCGACCTACCTGCAACAGGTGCGCGGCGAGTCGGCGCTGCAAGCCGGTCTGCTGATCGCGCCGCAGGGCATCGGCGCGATGCTCAGCATGCCGATCGCGGGCCGTTTCGTGGACAAGATCGGTCCGGGCAAGATCGTGCTCGTCGGTATCACGCTGATCTCGATCGGGACGGCGTACTTCATCCAGCTCGACGCCGACAGCTCGTACCTCCCCATGATCGGCGCCCTGTTCGTGATGGGCCTCGGCATGGGCTGCACCATGATGCCGATCATGACCGCGGCGATCCAGACCCTGACCCACCAGCAGGTGGCTCGCGGGTCGACCCTGATGAACATCGTCAACCAGACCGCCGGTTCTATCGGCACGGCGACGATGTCGGTGGTGCTGACCAACCTGCTGAACAACCAGCCGCTCGCGCGTCCGGCGATCGCGTCGAACTTCGACCCCGGCCTGGCGAGCCAGCTTCCGCCGGGGGCCGTCGACACCGGTCTCCAGCAGGCCGCGGAAGCGTTCAGCCACACCTATGTGGTGGCGCTGGTGCTGATCGTGCTCACCTTGATCCCGGCATCCTTCCTGCCACGCACGAAGCCGAAGAACCCGGAGGCGGTCGACGCCGCCACGGTGGTACACGCCTAGGTGTACGCGTCCCGAGATCGCCTGTCAGTCAGGCGATCTCGGGACGATATGGGCCGGTTGCCGCCCGATCGCCCCGTGAATCCACGCCGGGGACGCGTTTGCGGCAGCCGGTCGAGGACGATCCGGACGACCGGCCCCCGCCATCTGATAGGCGAAGCGAATCCCGTCCGCTGCCGCTGCGTGCGGCACCGGTGTGCGTTCCGGTCACCGACGGCTTCGAAGGCCGTCGAACACGATCTCCGCGGCACGCCGCCACGACGGCGAGCCGGTGGTCTCCCCGAGCAGCGACAGCGCCCACACCAAGTTGACGACGTCCTCGTCGGTCGCGTCGGCGCGCAGCGCACCGTCTTCCCGGACGCGTGCGAGAACGGCGGACAGCTGCGACATTCCGCGGTGGCAGGCTTCCGCCAGCCGAGCCGCCGCGGGATGATCCCCGGTGAACGCCTCGAGCAACCCGCGATCGGCGGTCAGCCGGATGAGCAGGTCTTCCACGAATCCGGTGAAGGCCGTCCACGCGTCCGGCTCGGCCGCGGCACGGGCGGCGATCTCGTCCACGGCCGCCAGGCGTGGCGGCAGGAGGGCGTCGATCAACGTGTCGCGGGTCGGGAAATGGTTGTACAGCGTTCCGATGCTGACGCCCGCCCGCCGCGCGATCTCCTCCAGCGAGCCCTCGAGGCCCTGCTCGGTGAACACATCGGCCGCGTGCCGCAGCAATTTCTCGCGGTTGCGGGCGGCGTCCCGGCGCAGCGGTTTGGTCACGCGGCCATTCTACAAAACTGAGGGAAGCCTCGATTTCATGCTACGGTCATAAATCGAGGGGGTCCTCAGATTCAAGGAGAGCGTATGGCGCAGCAAGCGACCGCAGTGATCGTCGGCGTCGGGCCCGGCCTCGGGATGTCGATGGCCCGCCGTTTCGGCCGGGAAGGATTTCGCGTCGCGCTGGTCTCGCGCAGCGACGCAAGGCACGCGGCATATCTGGCCGACCTGGCGGCGCGCGGTATCGACGCCACCGCCCACGTCGCGGACGTCACCGATCGCCCGCGGCTCGGCGCGGTACTCGCCGACATCCGCCGCGACGGCCCTATCGGAATGGTCTATTACGGGCCGGGGCCGACGCAGCAGCCGGTGCCGATCACCGATATCGACGCCGAGACGGCGCGATCGGCCTTCGAGTGGGTATGGCCTGCGGTGGACGTGGTGAGCGACGTGCTGCCCGGCATGCTCGAACGAGGGGACGGTGCGTTGCTCTTCGCCGGTGGCCTTTCCAGCGTCCGCCCCATGCCCATGCTCGGTCATCTCGCCCTCGCGACGGCCGCGCTGCGCAACTACGCGCTCACCCTCAACGCGGCCCTGGCCGGGCGCAACCTCTACGCGGGCACCCTCACCATCGGCGGTCTCGTCGAGCGCGGGGACATCCACGCCATGGTCACCGCCGACCCCGCGCGCTTCGGCAGCGCGGAAGGGCACACGCTCGATCCGGACCACTTGGCCGAGGCCGCGTGGAACATGTATCGCAGCCGCGACCGGGCCGAGGAGATCTTCGACGCCCTCGGCGGATGACGGTCGGGCTCAGCCGTAGAGCGCGATGAAGCGGTCCAGGGAGCGCTCGATATCGCCTTTGACCGCGCGGGCCACACCGGATCCGATCGGACCGAACAGCGGCGCGCCGCCGAGTTCGATGTCGACGGTGACCTCCGAACCTGAGCCTTTCGGCGCGACGAGCAGCTGCAGGCCCAGTTTGGTGCCGCCCTTGCCCGCGCCGCTCAGTTGCAGGCGGCGCGGGGGCTCGGCGGCGCGCACCGTCCAGGTGACCCGATTGCGCAGGCCCTTCACCGAGGCGATGCCGACCAGTCGGGTGCCGACGGTCAACTCGGCGGGGACCTCACCGCGCCAGGCTTCGTGCATGGTCAGCCATTTGTCGAGTTCGGCGAGGTTGGAGGTGTGCGTCCAGGCCTCCTCCGGCGAGATCGGGACGTCGACCGAGACCTTCAGCTTTGCCATGGGCGCATGGTATCCGGCCGGTGGCCCACCCGGTCGAATTCGAACACCCGCCAATACGTTTGTGGACAGGCCGGTGAACACCCATTCCGCCTGCCGAGTTGGGCGCCCGGCCTGCGCGGCCGCTGCGCCGCCGGTGCCGTTTCCGGTGCTCATCCCGGGTGCGGGCCCGTACGCAGGGCGAACGTCCGCGGGTTGCACCGCAGCCCAACATTATTGCGCAGCTATGTCGCGATCCCCGGCACGTATCGTCCCAGCTCCGGGAAAACGGAAAGTGTCGATGGGATCGGCAGAGACTTCGTTGGAATGCTGCTAATGTGCGTTTGGTCGGGTTCTGGTTACCGTTCGGATACGATCCGGGCGGTCGGCGATTGACGTGTAATCGCCTGTCCTGCGGGCACTGTGCGGTAGGCACTCTCGGTGAGTGCCGGTGCCGTCGCGGGGTTCCGGTACTCCGACGCGGACCCCACCGACCGGTCCGTTCATGGTCGGCAGGCGAGGGAAGGCGAGCGAAGCAGGATGGCAGTGGGCCGATTCCTCGAGACCAGTCAACGACGAAAGAACTGATGAATCAAGATATCGCCGTGGTGCTTTCATGGATCCTCGCCGCCGCTTTGGTGATCGCCGTAGCGGGGGCGTTGTACGCAGTGCAGTATGCCAGGGCTCAACGGGCCAAGCTCGAGGCTGTGACCAGGGAACAGCGCGCGACGGAGGACACGCTCGAGCGGTTCGCCGCCACCACGCTGCCCGCGGTGGCCGAGTCGATCCGCCGGTTCGAGTCGCAGGTGCCCCCGGTCGAAGTCCAGGCGGGCATGGAGAATTCACGGCTCGCGCAGATCCTGCGGTGGATCTCCGAGCGGTACGCCGACGATCTGAGCCTGATGCGCTCGGAGACCAGGGACCTGACCAACAACGAGGCGCAGCAGGCCATCAAGGCCGCCGAGGAGTCCGCGCGCACCGAGGTCGCCTCGGCGTCGCGCCAGGCGACCAGCGCCGCGGTGCGCTCGTTCGGTACCTCCGTGGTCAGTCTCGGCGCGGATGTCAGCCAGGTGGTGAGCGCCGCGCTGCGTGAGCATCGCGACGACGCGGTGTACGAAACCCTCACCCGCATCGACCACACCGTGCAGCAGATGATCCGTCAGGCGCAGTCCTATGTGATCGTCTGCGGTGGTCTGCCCGGCCGTCGCTGGCCCGCGCAGACGCTGACCGACGTGGTCGGCGGCGCCATCGGCCGCGTCCGCGAATACCTGCGGGTGCGGCCCAACCAGCTCGATCGCGTCGTGATCAGCCGTGCGGTGGAACCGCTCGTGCACACGCTGGCGACCCTGCTGGACAACGCGTTGCGGTACTCCCCGCCGACTTCCTACGTGGACGTCAACTTCCAAGAGGGCCATCACGGCGTCACCGTCATCATCGATGACGCGGGCGTGCGGATGAACGCCGAGCAGATGGAGGAGGCCCGCCAGGTGCTCGCGCACGAGCGGCCCGTCGACATCCACCAGCTCGGCCCGTCGCCGAAGGTCGGCTTCCCGGGTATCGCCGCGCTGGCCCGTCGCTACGGTTTCACCGTCTACATCGACGGCCCGAACGTCTACGGCGGCATGCGCGCGATGGTCTACATCCCGGAGTCGCTGCTGGTCACCCCGCAGAACGTCCAGGAGGTCGCGCCCGTGGCCGAGGCCAAACCGGAACCGGTGACGGTTCCCGCGCAGGACGCGCCGAGCGAGCAGCCCGGCGAGGACGAGCACTCGCTGACGGTGAGCGAGATCACCAGCGGCGGGTTACCCAAGCGACGACGCAGGACGGTCGCGCTCGCTCCGGTCGGGCCGCGCACCGAACCGGGCCTCGCTCGCCCCGAGATCGCAGCAGCTTGGCATACCGGCTCCAAGAGCGGCCGCGCCGCCGCATCTGATGACACGGAAGGGATGACATCCTGATGGCCACACCCGTGACCGACAGCAGCAACAAACTGGGCTGGCTACTCGAAGATCTCAGCATCACGGGTGTGCGGTTCGCGGTGTTGCTGTCCGACGACGGCCTGCGGATCGCGCACTCCACGGGGATCGCGCGCGACGAGGCGGAGCGCTTCGCCGCGGCGGCCTCCGGCCTGCGCTCGCTCGGCAAGGCGCTCGGCGAGTTCTGTGGCGATTCCGCGAATGGCGTCCGGCAGAACATAACCGAGTACGACCAGGGGATGATCCTCATCACCGCGGCGGGCGAGGGGGCGTTACTCGGCGTCGCGACCACCAACGAGATCGATGTGGGCCTCGTCGCCCACCGGATGAACGAGTTGGCCGGGCGGGTCGGCCGCGAGCTCGGCAGCCAGCCGCGTAGGCGCGTAGACGGCAGCGAAATGCCATGATCGAGCGCAGCGAGCGAGTCAAAGGTACTGCGCCGCTGCGCATCACGGAGCCGAGCGAAAGCGAGGCGACGTCATGAGCAAGCCGCGGCGCGATCCGGACCTCGTCCGGGCCTATGTGCGCACCGGAGGGCGTACGCGTCCCACTCGCGAGCTGGACCTGGTTACTTTGGTCCTGACCGCCAAAGATCCACTGCCCGGAGCGTCGCCCGATGCGCGCCGGGTCATGGCCCTGTGCAGCCGTCGGGGTGCGCTGTCGATCGCCGAGATCGCGGCGTATCTCGACCTCCCGCCGTCCGTCGTGAAGATCGTCGCGTCCGATCTCATGGACGGCGGGCACCTGGTCACCCCCACCCCGGCCGAGTCCCTGCCGGAGATCGCTCTGCTGGAGGAGGTACTCAATGGGCTCCGTGCTCTCGCCGTCTGATCGCGCCGTCGACTACGTGCCGGAGACCGTGACCCGCTCGGTGAAACTGCTGGTGGCCGGCAATTTCGGCGTCGGCAAGACCACGTTCGTGAGCAGCGTCTCGGAGATCAAGCCGCTGCGCACCGAGGAGACCATCACCGAAGCCAGCGTCGGCGTGGACGACATGGCCGGACTGCCCGGCAAATCGCAGACCACGGTCGCGATGGACTTCGGCCGCATCACCCTGAGTCCCAAACTCGCGCTCTACCTGTTCGGCACTCCGGGCCAGCAGCGTTTCGTCCCCTTGTGGGAGGAGCTGGCCCGCGGTGCCCTCGGCGCGCTCGTGCTGGTGGACACCCGCCGCATCGAGAAGTCCGACGAGGTCCTCTCGGTGCTAGAGGAACGTGGCGTTCCCTATTCCGTGGCGGTCAATCAGTTCGAAGGCGCGCGGCCATACCCGTTGGAAGAGGTTCGCGATGCCCTCGACCTGGAACCCGGCACACCGCTGACGCTACTGGACGCGCGTGATCGAGGCACGTGCCTGCGTTCACTGATCACGCTTGTCGAATTCTTGTTCCACCGTTTGGAGTCTCGCATTTGACCACGCCACAGTCCTCGACCTACCCCCCACACCTAGCCACCGGCGCCTGCCCGGTCGCGCACGGATCGCCGATCGACGCCGACGGTCCCAGATTCCCGCTCTACGCGGAGGATTTCGCGGCCGACCCGCACGGGACCTACCGGGAGATGCGCAGGCGCCATGGATCGCTGGTCCCGATCGAGCTGTCGCCCGGTGTGCCCGCCACGCTGGTGATCGGCTATCAGGAAGCCGTGCGGATCCTCAACGATCCCGAGCACTTCCCCGCCGATCCCCGCGTCTGGCAGAAGAACATCCCCGAGGACTCGCCGATCCGTCCGATGATGGAGTGGTATCCGAACGCCCTGCGCAACAGCGGCGCCGCGCACGCCCGCTACCGGGGCGCCTACACCACGAGCATCGATGCCATCGACCTGCACGAGGTGCACTCGATGGTCGAGCGCATCGCGATTCCGCTGATCAATACCTTCATCGAGGTCGGATCCGCTGATCTGGTGACACAGTACGCGTTCCCGCTCGTCTTCGAAGTGCTCAACCGGATCGTCGGCTGCTCGACGGAACTGGGTCAGCGGGTCGCCACCGGCATGGCGATGCTCTTCGACACCGTGGAGGCGGCCAAGGGGATGCAGATGCTCTCCGAGGCCTTGATGGAGTTGATCCATCAGCGCCGCGCGGAGCCGGGCGACGACGTCACGTCCGGGCTGGCGCATCACCCGGCCAATCTGAACGACGAGGAGATGCTCTCCAACCTGATCAGCCTCTACGGCGCCGGAATCGAGCCGCAGCAGAACCTGATCACCAACACGCTGCTGCTGATGCTCACCGACGACCGTTTCGGCGGCGACGTCCTCGGCGGCAGCCTGTCGACGCGCGACGCGCTGGACGAGGTGTTGTTCAACGACCCGCCGATGGCGAACTTCTGCATCACCTATCCGCGCCAGCCCATCCTGATCGACAACACCTGGTTGCCCGCGCATCAGCCGGTCATGGTCAGCCTGGCCGCCTGCAACAACGACCCGGCGATCCGCGGCGGTGACCGCACCGGCAACCGTTCGCACCTGGCGTGGGCGGTCGGACCGCATGCCTGCCCCGCGAAGTCGGTGGCATCGGTGGTCGTCCAAGAAGCCATCGACCAGCTGCTCGACGCGCTTCCCGAAATGCAGTTGGCCGTGCCCGCGGATCAAGTGGTCTGGCGGCCCGGCCCGTTCCACCGGGCGTTGGCGGCCTTGCCGGTCGTCTTCCCGAAGTCCCCTCCCTTGAACATGGTGTAAGGAGAAGCGTCCCGATGTCGCAAGAGCCGATAGTCTTGGATCTGACCGGTTCCGATATCCAAGGCGAGGCCGCGCGGCTGCGCGAGCGTGGGCCGGTGGCCCTGGTGGAACTGCCCGGCGGGGTGCCCGCGTGGTCGATCACGGATGCCGTCGCGCTCAAGACCCTGTTGGCCGATGCGCGCGTGTCGAAGGATCCCCGGCAGCACTGGGCGGCGTTCATGAACGGCGAGATCACCCAGGAGTGGCCGCTGCACCCGTGGGTGGCCGTCGACAACATGTTCACCGCCTACGGCACCGAACATCGGCGGCTGCGCAAGCTGGTCGCACCGGCGTTCACGCACCGCCGCACCGTGGCGCTTCGACCGCGCATCGAAGCGATCACCGCGGACCTGCTCGACGGGCTGGCGGCGACCCCGCGCGGTGCGGCCGTCGACCTGCGCGAGGGCTACGCCTATCCGGTGCCGATCCAGGTCATCACCGAGCTGATGGGCGTGCCCGACCATTTGGGCCCCGGCGTGCGGAAATGTGTCGACGGATTCTTCGACACCTCCTTCGGGCCGGAGGAGGCCCAGGCCAACTATCTCGAGATGTACCGGCTGATCAGCGAACTCGTGGCCTACCGGCGGGAGACGCCGGGCGACGACATCACCAGCGTGCTGATCGCCAGCCGGGACGAGGAGGACGGCTCACAGCTGACCGAGAAGGAACTCGTCGACACCCTGATGCTGGTCATCAACGCAGGGCACGAGACGACGGTGAACCTGCTCGATCAGGCCATCTTCGCGTTGCTCACCCACGCCGACCAGCGCGCCGACGTGATGGCGGGCCGGATTCCGTGGTCGGACGTGGTGGAGGAATCGCTGCGCTTCGAGGCGCCGGTGGCGCACCTGCCGCTGCGCTACGCCGTCGAGGACATCGATATCGCCGGTGTCCGCATCCCCAAGGGGGAGGCGATCCTGGCCTCCTATGTGGCGGCCAACCGCGATCCGAAACTGCACGGCGCCACCGCGGGTGAGTTCGACCCGCGGCGACCGACCAAGGATCATCTGGCCTTCGGCTACGGCGCCCATCACTGCCTGGGCGCGCCGCTGGCCCGGCTGGAAGCCGAGATCGCCCTTCCGGCCATCTTCCGGCGCTTCCCCGACATGCGCCTCGCGACCGATCCGTCCGAGCTGGGCCCCGTGCTCAGCTTCATCTCCAACGGCCATTCCGAGCTGCCGGTGTTCCTGGAGGCAGCGCGGTAGTCCGGTCCGGACGAACAACATCTCGATGACCCGGCACGGGCGCTCGGACGGCCCGTGTCGGGCAGAGGTGTTCCACCGCAGGCGCGCCCACGCGGAACCCAGCCCATCGCGCCGGTTCGGCGCACGAGATATGCTCTGCCGCAGTGTAATTCGGCGTAAAGTCGAATTCGCGAAGCTCACATGGCTATCGGGTCCCGAGACCACGGGACGCGGGTCGTGTGCCTACCCTGCTCGTCGAACGTTCCGACCTTGGAGTCACGTTTTGACCCACCCACAGTCCTCGACATCGTCCTCTTCCAGCGGCTGCCCGGTCCGGCACGGCTCACCGGTCGGCTCCGACGGCCCCCGCGTCGCGCTGTATTCGGACGATTTCGCATCGGACCCGCACCGCGTCTATCGCGAGGCGCGCAGGCGATACGGGTCGTTGGTGCCGGTGGAACTGTCGCCCGGCGTGCCCGCGACATTGGTGATCGGCTACCACACCGCGCTGCGCATCCTGAACGACCCCGACCATTTTCCCGCCGATTCGCGGACCTGGCAGCAGACCGTGCCCAGTGACTGCCCGGTCCTGCCACTGCTCGAGTGGCGTCCGGCCGCGATCCGCAGCACCGGCCTGGAACACGCCCGCTACCGGCAGGCCACGGTCGCGGCGATCGAGGAGATCGACCAGTTCGCGCTGCACAACACGGTGGAGCAGATCGCCGTTCCGCTGATCAACACCTTCTGCGGGGACGGCTCGGCCGACCTGATCGCGCAATACGCGTTCCCGTTGGCGTTCGCGGTGATCAACGCCATGCTCGGCTGCCCGCCGGACATCGGGCAGCGGGCGGCGATGGGGCTCGCGGCGATGTTCGAAGGCGTGGACGCCGAGCAGGGCAACGCGATGTTCAACGGCGCGATGGCGGACCTGGTGGCGCTCAAACGGGCCCAGCCCGGCGACGACATCGTCTCCCGCATCCTGCGGCACCCCGTCGACTTCGACGACACGGAGATGGTCCAGCAGGTGCTGATGCTGTACGGCGCGGGCATCGAGCCGCAACAGAACCTGATCGTCAACACCCTGCGGCTGATGCTCACCGACCAGCGGTTCGCGGGCGGCATCATCGGCGGCAGCCTGTCGACCCGGGACGCGCTGGACGAGGTGTTGTTCACCGATCCGCCGCTGTCGAATTACTGTGTCACCTTCCCACGCCAGCCGATCCTGATCGACGACGTCTGGCTACCCGCGCACCAGCCGGTCGTCATCAGCATGGCCGGATGCAACAACGACCCGGCGATCAACACGGGGCAGTACACCGACAATCGCGCTCATCTCGCGTGGAGTGTCGGGCCGCACACCTGCCCGGCCCGGTCGGTGGCCTATCTGATCGCCCAGGATGCCATTGATCAGTTGCTCGATGCGTTGCCCGAGATGCGGCTCGGTGTCCCCGCCGAGCAGCTGACCTGGCGGCCGGGCCCGTTTCATCGATCGCTGACCGCGCTGCCGGTCCTCTTCCCGGAGTCCCCGCCCCTGCCGGGCTTCGCGGACCAGCCGGAAGCGAGTTCGGTGTCGTAGCCGGGCTCCGTCCGGCGAGCCGATCTCGCCGTTTGCCGATCCCAGAAGGAGGTTGCCGCTCAGAGGTCGTCGTGCACACAGCTGATGAGGGTGTGCCCCGGCCTGTCACCGATTCCCCCGCATCACGTCGACCTACGCCGTCGCGGCGCGCACGCGCCGGGCGATCGCGTTCGTCGAAATGTTCGTTCCTCTGGAGTTTCGTCTTTGACCACGCCACATTTCCCGCCGTCCACGTCCGCCAACGGGTGCCCCGTCACGCACAGCTCGCCGATCGATAGCAGCGGCCCTCGCTACCCGTTGTATTCGCAGGAATACGCCGAGGATCCGCACCAGGCCTACCGCGAGATGCGCAGGCAGTACGGTCCACTCGTCCCGGTCGAACTGTCGCCGAACCTGCCCGCCACGCTGGTGATCGGCTACCACACCGCGCTGCGTATCTTGAACGATCCCGACCACTTCCCGGCCGATCCGCGCACCTGGCAGAAGGACGTTCCCGGCGAGTGCCCGGTCCTGCCGATGCTGGAATGGCGGCAGAACGCGCTGCGCAGTTCCGGCCTGGAACATCTGCGCTACCGGCAAGCGAACGTCGCGAGCATCGCCGGGGTCGATCTGCACGCGCTGCACGGCACCATCGAGCAGATCGCCATCCAGCTGATCAACGCGTTCTGCGAGGACGGTGCGGCCGATCTGATCAGCCAGTACGCGTTCCCGCTCAGCTTCGCGGTGCTCAACGCCATGATCGGCTGCCCGGCGGACATCGGCCAGCAGGTCGCGACCGGCATGGCCGCCATCTTCGAGGGCGTGAACGCGGACAAGGGCAACGCGATGCTCACCGACGCGCTGTTCGAACTCGTGCAGCTGAAGCGCAAAGAACCCGGTGACGACATCACCTCGCGGCTGTTGCGGCACGAGGCGGGCCTGGACGACGTGGAGATGATCCACCAGCTGATCACGCTCTACGGCGCCGGTATCGAACCGATGCAGAACCTGATCGTCAATACGCTGCTGCTGATGCTGACCGACGAACGGTTCGCGGGAGACTTTCTCGGCGGGAGCCTTTCGACCCGCGACGCCCTCGACGAGGTGTTGTTCAACGACCCGCCGATGGCGAACTACTGCGTCAGCTATCCCAAGCAGCCGATTCTCATCGATGATGTCTGGCTGCCTGCGCACCAGCCGGTCGTGATCAGCATGGCGGGCTGCAACAACGATCCCGCGATCGGTGTCGGTCAGCGCACCGACAGCCGCGCGCATCTGGCGTGGAGCGTGGGGCCGCATGCCTGCCCCGCCCGATCGGCCGCCTACCTGGTGGTCCAGGACGCGATCGATCAAATCCTCGACGCGCTGCCCGAACTGCGCTTGGCCGTGCCGCCCAGCCAGTTGAACTGGCGGCCGGGCCCGTTCCACCGCGCGCTGGTGTCGCTGCCCGTGGTCTTTCCGAAATCCCCTCCGCTGACCGTCTTCTAAGGAGTTCCCGATGGACACACAGCCCCTAGTCCTCGATCCGACAGGCGCCGACATCCAGGGTGAATCCGCGCGAATCCGCGCGCGCGGGCCGGTGGCCCTCGTCGAATTGCCGGGCGGTGTGCGGGCGTGGTCGGTCACCGACGCTGATCTGCTCAAGCGGTTGCTGGCCGATCCCAGGGTGTCGAAAGACGGCAAGCAGCACTGGCCAGCGCTCGTCAACGGTGAGATCCCCCAGGACTGGCCGCTGTTGCCGTGGGTCGCGGTGAACAACATGTTCACCGCGTACGGCGCGGACCACCGCAGACTGCGCAAACTCGTCGCGCCCGCGTTCACCCACCGCCGCACCCAGGCGATGCGCGCCATGATCGAGCAGATCACCGCGGACCTGCTGAGCGAACTGGCGGCCACACCCGCGGGCGAAGCGGTGGACCTCAGGGAAGGCTTCGCCTACCCGCTGCCGATCCAGGTGATCAGCGCGCTGATGGGCGTCCCGGAGTCCCTGAACGCCGGTCTGCGTACGTGCGTCGACGGTATCTTCGACACCTCGCTCGGGCCCGAACAGTCGCAGGCGAACTATATGGAGATGTACCGGATCCTCGGTGAGCTCGTCGCCTACCGGCGTGAAATGCCCGGTGACGACATGACCAGCCTGCTGATCTCGCACCGGGACGAGGACGACGGCTCGCAGCTGACCGAGCAGGAGTTGATCGATACGCTGCTGCTGGTCATCAGCGCCGGGCACGAGACCACGGTGAACCTGTTGGATCAGGCCGTTTTCGCCTTGCTGACCCACCCCGACCAGCTCGCCGAGGTGACCGACGGGCGAGCGACCTGGACCGACCTGATCGAGGAGGCGTTGCGCTACGAGGCGCCCGTGGCGCATCTTCCGCTGCGCTTCGCCGCCGATGACATCGAGATCGACGGACTGCGCATCGCCAAGGGCGAGCCGATCCTCGCGTCCTACGCCGGGGCCAACCGCGATCCGAAGCTGCACGGCGCCACCGCGGGCGAGTTCGACGTGCGGCGAGCGACCAAGGAGCACATGTCCTTCGGGTACGGGGCGCACCACTGCCTGGGCGCGCCGCTGGCCCGGTTGGAAGCCGAAATCGCCCTGCCCGCGCTCTTCCAGCGCTTCCCGAACATGCGCTTGGCGGCCGGACCCGAGGAACTCGGCACCGTGTCCAGCTTCATCTCCAACGGACACGCCAGGCTTCCGGTGCACCTGGAGCAGGCCGACTAACGGCGGACACGCGCCCCCGGCCGCGGCCGGGGGCGCGAGGCGTCCGGTCTCGCGTGCTCGCGCGAGAGCAGTTCTCCCGCGGCGCACTTGACGAAGCGGCGGTCCGGGGCCGAGAGTGCGCTGATGGTTTCCACCACCGAGGTGGCCGGCGCTACGCTGCGCAAGGTCACGATTCGCCTGGTGCCCTTTCTCGGGCTGCTGTACTTCGTCAACTACCTGGACCGGGTCAACATCGGGTTCGCCGGGCCCAGCGGGATGAAGACCGAACTCGGTCTCACCGAGACCGCCTTCGGATTCGCCTCTGGCATCTTCTTCGTCGGATACCTGCTGCTCGAGGTGCCGAGCAACTTGGCGCTGCACCGGTTCGGCGCCCGGCGCTGGATCGCCCGGATCATGGTCACCTGGGGCCTGGTGGCCACGGCGATGGCGTTCGTGCCGGACGCCACCGTCCTGTACATCCTGCGGTTCCTGCTGGGTGTGGTGGAGGCGGGCTTCTTCCCCGGCATCCTGCTCTATCTGACCTATTGGTTCCCGCAGGCGCAACGGGCGCGGATCGTGGCGTTGTTCATGACCGCGGTGCCCATCTCGACCGCGCTGGGCGCGACGGTGTCGAGCCTGATCATCCAGTACGGCGACGGGGTCTTCGGGCTCAGCGGTTGGCGGTTCATGTTCTTGGTCGAGGGTCTGCCCGCCATCGCGCTGGCGGTGGTGACGTGGTTCTACCTGACCGACCGTCCCGAGCGGGCGACCTGGCTGGCCCCCGCGGAAAGGGAATGGCTCGCGGGCGAACTCGCCGCCGAGCAGGCCGCGCTGCGCAGGGCCGAGCACTGGACTCTGCGTCGTGCGCTGACCCATCCGCGGGTGCTCGGGCTCGCCTTGGTCTACGGCGGCATCGTCTACGGCCTCTACGCGCTCGGCTTCTTCCTGCCGACGATCA
The DNA here is from genome assembly GCF_001612985.1 of Nocardia gamkensis NBRC 108242. GTDB lineage: Bacteria > Actinomycetota > Actinomycetes > Mycobacteriales > Mycobacteriaceae > Nocardia > Nocardia gamkensis. The sequence goes on from NZ_BDBM01000027.1 coordinate 101,678, forward strand.
TCGACGGCTTCCAGCAGCAATACGGCACGCGGTATTCGGTGGTGCAGCGCGGGCTGATCAACGCGGTGCCCTACCTGATCGGGGCGATGGTGATGGTGTGGTGGGGGCGGCACGCCGACCGGACCGGCGAGCGCGTCTGGCACGTCGCGCTGCCCGCGCTACTCGGCGGCCTCGCCATTCCGGCGGCCCTGTACCTCGGCGATCCGTTCGCGGCGATGATCGCGGTGACCGTCTGCGCGGTGGGCGTGCTCGCGGCGCTGCCGACGTTCTGGGCCCTGCCCGGCACCTTCCTGACCGGTGCCGCCGCGGCCGGAGGCATCGCGCTGATCAACTCGATCGGCAACGTCAGTGGTTTCGTGGCGCCGTACGTCACCGGTGGGCTCAGGGACGCGACGGGAAGCCAGCGCGCCGGGCTCTGGGTGGTCGGGCTGTGCATGATCGCCGCCGCCGCAGGCGTACTCACACTGCGAGGGCGCGCAGGCGACGTTCCGGTGCGCCGCGAGCCGGAGCCATGATCGCCGACAGCGGCGCTCACTGCCGGGTCCGGCACTGCTGAACCGGAGGCGACGGGGCATGTCGACCGCCGGGTGCGCCGGTGCGCTCGCAATGTGGCGACCGCCACCATGCGTTTTCAGTGTCGGCGCGTAAGTCGTTGTGGTGGACTATCATCCACGGGATGTAGACCGGAATGAGCCGATCTACACGGGCCGTCACCCGGGCTTCCCGCCCTTCCGGCATCACCGTCTCAGACGACCGGCCGCCGCGGTTGTAGGGTGAGCGCTGCCCGGTCCGGCATGTTTGCGCGACGGTCGCGCGGGCATCCGGGGAAGACGTTGCATCACGCTGGGAGGACCGATGGCTACCGAAGACCGGACCGCAGTGTTCGACGCGGTGGTCGCGGCGGCAGACTATCCCGTGCTGCTGGTCACCGCGCAGGCGGATGGCCGGCGCGCCGGTTGTCTCGTCGGATTCGCGACGCAGGTCAGCATCGAGCCGCGCCGGTTCTTGATCGGCCTGTCCAAGAAGAACCACACCTACCGGGTCGCGCAGCGCGCCGAGCGGCTCGCGGTACATTTGCTCGGCAGCGAACAGCTGTCGCTGGCGCGGCTTTTCGGCGGTGAAACCGGCGACGACATCGACAAGTTCGTGCACTGCGACTGGCACGCGGGTCCCGACGGCATTCCGGTGCTCAGCACGGTGCCCAGTTGGTTCAGCGCCCGCATCCGCGAGCGCTACGACTTCGGCGATCACGTCGGAATGCTGCTGGAACCCGAGGACGGCGACGTGCGAAGACCCGCCGCCGAGACCCTGCATTATCACTCGGTGGCGGATCTGGTTGCGGGCCACGCCGTCTGAGGAGGTTTCCGGCGCCGACGAGTGCGCGGTCGCTACCTCCGTGCGTTCGCAAGATCGAAGCGCGCTGCGAAGGCGGACAACTCGTCGCGGGCGCGCTCCGGGTCGCCCGTACTCGCGCTCACGACGATCCGCGTGACGCCCTGTTCGGCCATTCCCTCGACCCGCTCGGCGGGCATGTCGATCGATCCCCAGCGGGTGTATTCGAACGCGCCGTGGTCCCGGCCCGCCGTACCGGCCGCGGCATGGGCGATCTCCAGTTGGGTGGCGCGCTCGACCGGCCCGAGCACCCCGCCCGGGAAGTAGCCGTCGCCGCGGGATCCGGCCCGGCGCGCGGCGGCGCGGCTCGATCCGCCGACGTGGATCGGCAAAGTTCCGCCCCCGGCGGGTTTCGGGTAACTGCACAGGTTCTCGAACCGGAAGAACTCGCCTTCGAAGCTCACCCCTTCCGCGCCGCCGGACCACAGGAGCCGCAGCGCGTCGATGGCCTCGTCGGCACGGCGGCCCCGGGTGGCGAAATCGACGCCCGCGGCCCGCGCCTCGCCGGGCAGCGTGCCCAGGCCCACCGTGAGCAGGCGCATCCGTCCCTTGGACAGGACGTCGATCGTCGCCAGGCGTTTGGCGAGCACCACCGGATGGTGATAGGGCAGCAGCAGCACCGCGGTGCCGAGCAGAATCCGATCCGTTGCGGCGGCCACGAAACTCAGCGCGTCGAGCGGGTCGGCGAACGGCACCGTCGGCGTGAGCTCCATCGGCCCGATCGTCGCACCCGGGTACAGCGCGATGTGCTCGGGCAGGTAGATCGCCTCGAATCCACAGCGTTCGGCGTGCTGGGCGTAGGCGATCAGCCGATCCGGGTCGACGCCGAAGAAGGGGGTGCTGTAGCTGACCGCGAATCTCACCTCGGCTGCTCGATCCGGTCGAACTCGCAGGCCGCCGCGAGCCGGTCGTTCAGATGACGACGCACCTGCACCAGCCGTTCCATATACGAATCGACCTCGGCCAGCTTGCGCCGCAACGTGGAGACCGAGTCCGGGCAGACGTCTCCGGAGCCGTTGCCCGCGCGCAAGCAGGTGACGAACGGACGGATGTCGTCGAGGTCGAACCCAGCGCCGAGCAGTTCACGGATCTTCGCCACGATCCGCACCTCCGCGTCGTCGTAGGAGCGGTACCCGTTGGCCGCGCGGCGCGGCCGCACCAAACCGTGTTCCTCGTAGTACCGCAGGGCCCGGGTGCTCGTGCCCGCCCGCTGCGCCAGTTCGCCGATGCGCATCCGTCCTCCTTCGCCGCCGTCACCGCCACGCTAAACCTTCTCGTCGACGTCAAGGCAAGTGGCCGAGAGCGCTGCCCGGCGTGGTCGCCCGAGCGCTACCGCGGTCCGCGAGTGTTCCGCTCCGGCGTGTGGCGCTCGACCAAGAACGCCGACATCGCCTCGGCGACCGCGGCGGGCTGGTCGAGCATCGAAAGGACGTAGGCGTCATCGATTTCGACCAGCCTCGCGCCGGGCATGAGTTCGGCGAGCCTGCGGCCGTGCTCGCGCGGCATCACCTTGCCCGCCGACGACCACAGGATCAGCGCGTCGCCTTGGAAGTCGCGCAGTGCCTCGGTATTCGCGATCAATTCCGGCTTGCGGAACCCCGACTTGGTGTACGCGAGCAGGTCGCGCCGAATCCCGGCATCCCGCAGTCCCGGTTCGGTCCAGCCGCGCACCAGCGCGTCGGACAGCGGGCGCCGCGCCATCCAACCGAACAGCAGCGGCGAGCGACGCAGCCACCGAACGCGTAATTGCCGCAGCGCCAGTGAAACGCCGCCCGGCATATAGGTGGCGACGGTGGCCATCTTGCCCGGCAGGCCGGGCGGGAAATTGTCGAACGCCTCGCAGGGCAGCACGATGAGCCTGCCGACGCGTTCGTCGAGCCCGTAGGCGGTGAGGAACAGCGCACCACCCCAATCGCTGTGCACGAGCGTGACATCCCGCAGATCCAATGCGGCGAGAAGATCGGCGACGAGTTGATTCAGGCCGCGCAAGCTCAGGTCCACACCCGGCCGCAGCGGTAGGGGATGGGCGCCGAGCGGCAGGTCCGGCAGCACGTACCGGAAGCCGTCGGGCAGGGCGTCGATGACCTCGTCCCACACCGTGTGGTTCATCAGCAGACCGTGCAGCAGAACGACCGGCGGTCCTTCGCCGCGCTCGACGTAGTGCACCCGGCCCACCGGCAGTTCGATAACGGGCATGTCCGCCTCCATTTGAGCGATCACTCTAGAGTAGTTGCTCTAGTCTGGAACGGTGACCGAGAAGATGTCAACCAGCACCCGGGAACGCCTCGTCACCGCGATGGCCGAGCTGATGCGGACGCAGGGCTACGCGGGCACCAGCGTCAAGCAGCTCACCGTCGCCGCGAGCGCGCCGATGGGGTCGCTCTATCACCACTTCCCCGAAGGGAAACCGCAGATCGCCGCCGCGGCGCTGCGCACGTCCGGAGCCGCGTACCTGCAGTTGCTCCCTTTGCTGTTCGACGCCGACGAAGATCTGTGCGAGGCGATCCCCGCCGCGTTCGCGTCGGCGGCCGAGCAGATCGAACAGACCGGCTGGATGAACATGTGCCCGGTCGGCACCGTCGCGGGTGAGGTCGCCGACAGCGAACCCGGGCTGCGTGAAGTCGCCGCCGAGGTCATCGTCTCTTGGATCGACGAGGGCGCCGACTACTTCGTCCGCCGCGGCTTGTCCGCACCGGACGCCCGCGAGCTCATCGTCGCCGTCCTCGCGGCGCTCGAGGGCGCTTTCGTGCTCAGCCGCACTCTTCGCTCGACCGAACCCTTGCATGCGGCCGGCCGGTCGTTGGGCGCCCGCATCGAGCAGATGCTGAACGGGGTGGGCGAATAGCGGATCAACAGTCCGCCATCATCCGAGTCCCTCGCGGCGAATCCGGCGCGAACTGATTCGACATCATCGACGCGAGGGCCTGCCGCATGCAGGCGACCAACAATCAACGCGACGAAGCGAACGACTTCGGGGGTGACCACGCGGAGGGCTTCTGTGCGGCCGTGGCGGTAATGCCGCACGGCAACGGATTCATAGGTGATGCCGAGCAATCCCCTGGACCGCTGATGTGCGAGTTGGAAAGCCATCTGTACCAGCGCATCCGGTGATATTCCGAGTCGTTTGGCCGTGTCCGAGCCGAAGCCGTCGAGCGTGACGACCTCCGTGGCGGTCTCGTCCGCTTGCTCGGCGAAGTCGGCTGAGGCTTGCCGAACCGCCTGCCGGACAGCCTCGTCGAGACGGAATTCGATCGGTGATACCGCGGGCGCCCGTCCCGGCTTGTCCGCCGAGACAGCTGTCGCACTCGCCAGAACCGCGTCGCACAAGCCGGCCACGGTGGTTCCGTCCAGGCCGGACTCCTCGATGTTGACGCCCGCGCGACCATCGGCGAACACGATGAATGTCAACGCTTTGTCGTACCAGCGGTTCCCGCCGTCGCCGTGCATGAGCTGGTTGCAGGCAGCGAGTTCGTCTCGGGGCGCGAAGTCGTCGAGCGCGAGGCAGAACAGCGCCGTTTCGATCGTCTCGAACGCGGCGACGTTGTCCGCGTCTTCCATGAGGGCTTGGCGAGCCCTCGCCCAAGCGGTGCGTGGTCCCGTTGTCAGCGCACCCGGCGACATCTCACCGGCCGGATCGGCTCTGCCGATCGCGTCCAACCCGGCGATCAGGTCCTCGATGGAATGCGGGGTACCGTCGGCCGCGACGACGTCCATTCGGAACGCATGACTTCGGAAGAAGACGACGATGTGCCGGGCCGTCGACGGGCCGGGCTCGGCGGCGCTGTAGGCGGAGCGCACGGTGTCGCACTCGATGCCGGGGATCCTGGTGGTGGAGAACAGGCGCCTGTTCTGGTGCATGGACAGTGGCCGGCCGCGCAGCAGCACAGGCGCTACCATCTCGGCGTCGAGTTCGAATTTGTACGCGGCGGTACGGAAGATCAGTTCGGCGGCACGTTCGAGTTGCCCATGCTCCGAGTCCGGAAACAGGAAGAAGGAATTCGCGTTGTACGCGATACTGTCCCGATAGCCGAGATGGCGAGAGTGCCAGAATGCGTCGAGCCAACTGTGGACGCCGGGTGTCCGATCGGATCGCTCGATCTCGCTTTGCCGAGTCCACGCCGCACTGTCCGGCGCGAGGAACTGCTCCACGGCCGCTTTCGTGGCAGTGAGTTCCTCGTCGGTCAGCAACGGCGAGCACCTCTCGAGAAACCGTTCGCACGTTTCCTCCAACGTCGGGATGCGAAGTCGCGGCAGCTGCTCGTCGTAATCGTATGTGCTGACCGACATCTCGGTGGCGAGTTTCTCGGTCACCGTGAGAGTCTCTCATCGCTACCGCAGCAACTGACTCCAACGGTGGGAATGCCGGATGAGCCTTTTCCGCGGACAGTACGTGGATCTTCGGACTGGACTCACCGCTGTCGACCCGGGCGGTGCCGCCTCGCGAGCGCGGTGCGAACCTGCGGTAGCGGAGGCTCGACCGGAGCCCGAGACTCGCCGGTTCCCACCGCTGGAGACGGCTTGACGACAACAACGAGACATGCCGCAGCACAACGGATCCCGCTGGAGGTGACTCGCGGGCCGGAGCCGACGTCGGAGGCCGTGAGGGCCACCTCCTGGTCGCGTACGCCGAAGCAGTCCGTCCGACCGGCAGGTGCACGCTATCGGAAGGCTCGAACCATGCGCTCCCCGAGAGTGGGAGCGCAACGGACCATAAACCAGACGGAATCGGACAAAAACAGACGAAAACGGATCGCAATATGCATTGCCGCAGTGCGGCTTTCGGGGCCTTAATGGTTACAGCCGGGCAACCAACAGGTCGAGCACCCCCCGGTGCAGGTAATCAACTCTGAAAAGGGGCAATGCCATGCCTACTATCACTTCGGTATCGCCGACCACGGGCCCGACTTCGGGGGGTAACAGCGTGGTTATCACCGGAACCGGATTCACCGGTCCGACCACGGTGCGATTCGGCGGGACCGCGACGACTTTCACCCTGGATTCCGATACGCAGATCACGGCGATCGCTCCGCCCGGCGCAGGCACCGTACAGGTCACCGTTGCCAATGCGGGCGGAACCAGTAATGGCTTTCCTTATACCTACGTCGTGCAGCCACCTGTGGTGGCCTCGGTAATTCCGAATTCCGGGCCGTCGACCGGTGGAACCGTGGTTTTGATCGTCGGAACCGGCTTCACCGGAGTTACTTCGGTCAAGTTCGGCGCCACCCCGGCCACCTTCTTCTTCGGGATTTCCAGCACGCTGATCATCGCGATCGCTCCGCCGGGAACGGGTACCGTGCCGGTCACCGTCACCACTCCGGTCGGTACAAGTCCGGGAGTGCCGTACACCTATGTTTCGGTGCCGACGCTGATTTCGGTCACACCGAATACGGGGCCGGTGACCGGCGGTACCGCGGTCACGATCACCGGCACCGGATTCACCGGCGCCACCGGCGTATTCTTCGGTTTCCTTCCGGCAGTGTCGTTCACGGTGAATTCCGACACGCAGATCACCGCGATCACCCCGGTGGGCTTCGGTCCGGCGCCGGTCACGGTCACCGGTCCGGGCGGTATCGCCGGCGGCGTGTTCTTCATCTACAGCTGACGCCGCCGCCGGCATGTGCCCGAGCCTGAGGCAGTGGTACTGCGCAGGTAGCGGCATCCGAAGGCCGGAGGGGTCGACCTGATGCACGGGTCGGCCCCTTCGGTCGTGGTGACGTCGACTCGGGGTCGTCGGACGACTCGATCGTCGGCGGGCCCGGAGACACCGGTACGGCGACCGCTGCGGCAGCGCAGAGCGGCAGGCGAACTAGCCGACACCCAGCTCTCGGCCACCCACTCCGGCCGCGAATTCCCGCCAGCGCCAAGCCCCGCCCGCGTCGCGAGCCAGAGGTGGGGTGTCTTCCCCCGCACCGGCGCGCAAACCGGAGAGCAGATGCCGGAGGGCGTCCACGGCGGTGAACCGCGGCGTCCAGCCCAGCTCCGCCCGCGCGCGGCCGGTATCCAGGATCGGCAGGCGCATCACCGCGTCGAACAGGTCCGGCGCCGCGGGCAGGGTCCGCGCGTGCCACCCCATGGCGAGCGCGGCGCGGACGAGTCCGGGCGGCACGGACACCACCCGGGCGCCGAACAACTCGGCCAGCCGGTCGCGGTCGATCACCGGTTCCGCGGCCAGATTGAACGGTCCGCGGGCGTCGGTCGCGATAGCGAGGGCGTAGGCGCGACCCACGTCGTCACTGTGTACCGCTTGGAAGCGCAGGCCACGCGGAAGCGGCAAGATCGGCGGGAGGCCCGGCCGGATCAGGCGATTCGGCAGCAGCGGCCCGGCGAACAAGCGCCGCTGCTGGCTGGCGGTCTCCCGGCGGAAGATGAACCCCGGGCGCATCCGGACCACGCGGCGGTCGGGATTCTCGGCCTCGAACCGATCCAGTAGCCGTTCGACATAGGCCTTCTCGCGGGTGTACGCGGCAGGCGGCCAGCCATCGGTCGGCCAGCTCTCCGGCACCGGCTCGTCGTCGTGGCACGGGGAGTAGGCGCCGACCGACGAGGCGTATATGAAAGCCGGGACCTGCGCGGCGGCCACAGCACGCAGCACGCGCTCGGTGCCGCCCACATTCGCGCGCCAAGTGACCATGGGCTGATGGCTGGGCTGGAACAGCCATGCCAAATGCACCACCGCGTCGGCGCCGTGGAAATGGGATTCCAGGTCGTCGGTTCGCACGTCCGCCTGCACCCATTCGACGCCATCCCAGGATTTGCTCGGGACGCGTCGCGCGATTCCCACGATCGAACCGACCCCCGCTTCGGCCGACAGGGTCTCCAGCAAGCTCGTCCCCACGTTTCCGGTGGCACCGACCACGACTACGCGCATATCTGCTCCTCGGCTCGGCGGCGAGATTCGAGAGCGATGTACCCAGCCTCCGGACGACGACACCCGGCCATCCGTTCCAGCTGGATAAAGATGCAAACAGGCGGGGAGGGCGGCCACGCGGCCACCCTCCCCGCCTGTCGGGAAAAGCTCAGATATCGGATTTGGCGAGGCGCTGGGACAGAAGCTCTTTACCCATCCGACCACCTTTACGGCTGTCGGCCTGCGCCTTGCGGAAGAATTCCACCAGCTCGCTGTCTCCGTCGCGTTCCGCGTCCCGGATGAACGTATCCAGACGCAGGGCATTCTCCAGGGACGCTTCGACGAACCAGATCAGGTTGTAATCCTTGTCCCTGGTGCCGGTAACGGTGCCCGTTTCCTGCTGCTCGGCCATCTCCACTCCTCTCGCTTCTTCGTCGTCGAGCGGCGCCTGCTCAGTCCCGTCCGAGCGCGTGCGCCAGCTCCTTCTTCGTCATCTTCGAGCGGCCTTCGACATTGCGTTTCTTGGCCTCGTTGTACAGCTGGTCGCGCGTCGGCCCTTGTGCTCCGCTGTGCGAACGCTGTCCGCCGCGCTGTTGCGGCGACTTGTCGTCGGTCGAGGACTTGCTCGCGGTCTTGGACTGCCCGGACTGGGCGCGGTTCTTGTTGACCGTGCGAGCGGCGATCTCCTTCGCGCGATCGGTGCTCGCGCCGCGGGTTTTCGCGGAGTCCTTGACGTGCTCGTATTGGCGTTCCTGCTTGTCCGACCAAGCCTTCGGCATGTGATCACCTCCTGTGATTGCGGTTTACCCCGCATGTCCGGACGCAATCCGGTCCGGTCGGTCCGCCTGCTGGATCGGCCCCCGGGGGCTCGTCGCGGCCGAGAGCCGCCCGGGGCCCGGTTCATCAGCAATTGGACGGCGCGGGCTCTCCGCGAACCCGGCCTTCGAGCCAGGCCAGCACCGCAGGGGCGCCGGCGACCGCCGCGGACAGATGGTCGAAAGCGGGCACGTGCACCATCTGCCACCGCACCCCGGCCGCACACCAACGGCGGCCGGTGTTGTCGATGGCAGCGATCGGAATCAGCGGATCGCTCGGCGAATGCCACTCGAAGATCGGAGTTTCCGGAGCGCCGCCGTAGAGCTCCACGCTGTTCTCCTCCACCACCGACCATGCTTCGGGCATTTCGAAGACCGAGGCGCTGTCGGTCATCTCGCGCGCGCTGCCACCGGCGCCGATGGTGAGGATCTCGTTGGTACAGCTGTTGGCCATGGCGTCACGCAGCGCGCGGCCTCGCGCGTTGAGATTGGAGCTGATCCGCACCTGGTCCGGATATTCCCGCTCCAAACCGATCGCCGCCGCCATCGCCAAGCCGAAAGCCGGGTGCGGATTCAAACCCAGCCCCTCCGCCATCGCCACCAGGTTCATCGGCGCGCCACCGAAGGCCGCGCCCACCAGCCGCACATCAGGGGCGTAGGAGGGCTGCAGTGCGGCCGCCCAAGCCGTGGCGAGACCGCCGCCGGAGTACCCGGCCAGCGCCACCGGGCTCTGCTGAACCCCGAGTTCGGGCAGTTGTTTCGCCGCCCGGATCCCGTCCAGCGTGATCTGGCCGCCCAAACGTCCCGCTCCGAGGGCGAACTGCGGTCCGAGATGGTCCGGCAGCGCCAGACTCCAGCCTTCTTGGAGCAGCACACCCAACATCGGCGTCGTCGCCGAGAGATTCAGATCGTTCTCGTAGAGCAGGTGCGATACCGCGCAGCCGGTACCGAGCGAATTGATGAAGTGCTGGTACGACAGCAGTGGCATGCCGGGCCGCTGGAAGGCAGGGGTGACGATCGTGGTGGTGGCCGCGATCGGCGCGCCGTGCGAATTGGTGGAACGGAACTCGACCAGCCGGACGGCGGCGCCCGGGAAGGAAGCCAGCGGCGGCAAGGGTCGCACCGCGAGCACGTCACCTGGTCGGTGCGCCGCCAGATCGGCCGGCGCGGCATAGAACGGGTCCGGATCGGGCAGCGGATATATCGGCTCCGCGGTTGCCGTCGTCGACAGCAGCAGGGTGAGTGCCATGCCGCCGACCGCACCGAGGACACGGACCGAACCCATGCGCCCGCTGCCCAGGATACGAAGAAATGGACGAGTCACGACCGTTGACCTCCAAGGGTAGTTCGCCGCATTCGTCGATCAGCCGGCTGGGTTGATAGTCCTTCAGCAAATTACCAGCGACACAACAGGTGAAACCGGAATCGGTCAGAAAGGCTGTTTTACGGGCGGAGGAGCTCCGAATCCTGCGGATCCAACGCGGGTATCGTGATGCTCAGCAATCTGTTGGCCATTCTGGTTCGTCGCGTCGATTCGAAGCCGCCGACGACATCCGTTCGACTGCGGCGCGCCCTGCGCGCGGTCGAGCGGCCCCGGCGACCGCCCGGGGGTTGCGACGAGGGGCGAGCACGGCTTGGCTGGATCACATACACAGTGACGAGGTGCAGGACGAAGGAAGGAGCGGTCATGTCCAAGACAGCAACCGAGAAGGTCCGCGCATCCGGCTCCCAGGCGCGGGAGACGGCACCGCCGGTGCCCACCGCCGAGGCCGAATCGAAGGCCGAGTCGAAGACGGGGTCGCGCCCCGCGCCCACCGCGCGCGTTAGGTTGCGCGTGCCGGTTCCCACGGTCGGCATGCGGATGGCCCGCATTCCGCTTCCGCCCGGGCCGCGCAGCGTGGCGACCGGAGTTTCGTCGGCGACCACTGCGGTGCGCAATCGGGTACCGGATCGGGAGTCGTTGCTCTATTTCGGCGGGCTCGGGGCGGCGGCGGTCACCGGGCTGGTGTCGTGGCCGGTCGCCGGGGCGATCGGCGTCGGCGTCTGGGTGGCCGAGCACGCCCGTCGTGCTCCGGAGACCGTGCGGAGTGGGAGCGACGGGTGATCTGACAAGCACCCGGTTGGCAGCGCTGCAAGGACAGTGCCCCGGGCGCAGTTCCCGCGGGCTACCAGTCGACCACGCCGAGCTCGTGGAGCTTGCGGAAGACCAGCATCGAACCGGGTGCCACGTGGTCCATCGCGGCGTACTCGCTGACGGTGAAGTAGCGCAGTTCGGCGATCTCGCTGGTGGGGCGCGGGTCGCCGTCGAGTTCCGCGGTGAAGCAGGTCATGTGCAGGCGGGTGCCGGGGGAGTGGCCGTACGCCTCGGCGTGGAATACCCCGAGTTCGTCGCAGGAGACGACGCCGACACCGAGTTCCTCGCGCACTTCGCGGTGCAGTGCCGCCTCGGGCGTCTCGCCGGGGTCGATCTTGCCGCCGGCCATGTAGAAGACGTCTTTGCCTGCCGAGCGCGCCTGCAGCAGGCGGCGATCCCGGATATGGGCCAGCGCGGACGTGCGAATCACCGGCCCACTGTACTGAGCGGCCCGGACGGGATGCCAACCGGATTTCGCGCGGATCGGCCGGCTCAGCGCTCGAGGACGGCGCGGTGCAGCAGTTCGCCGATGCGCCGGTGGATCAGCGCGGTGTCGTCCCCGTCGGCGACGAACTCCAGGAACAGCGCCGCACCCGCCGCCAGTGCGATGACGGCCTTGGCGTCGAGTTCGGCCTGCCCGCGGGGTTCGCCGGCACCCGGCCGGGCGGCCCCGCCACGGCGTCCGGCCGTGTCGCCCGCGGCGAAGAGCGCGGCCGCCGGTGTGCTGAACCCGGCCCACAGCCGGTGGCGCAAGTGCGGGTCGTGATCGAGCGCGGTCAACAGGCCCGGGACCGCGGCGCGAACATCGGCGCGCGCGAACAATTCCCGGCTGCCGCGCAACACCCACTCGATCCACCCGTACTGGTCGGTGCCCTCGAACGGGCCCAGGTCGGGTGTCTCACCCAGAACGGCGTGCAGCACCAACTCCGCCTTCGATTGCCAGCGGCGACCGATGGAAGCCCGGCCGACTCCGGCGCGTGCCGCCACCGCCCGGACGCTCAACTCGTCCCATCCGACTTCGGCCAACATCTCCCGGACGGTCGCCAGCACGCGCTGCTCGACCGACTCGTCCCGAGGCCGGCCGACGCTTCGGGGCCCCGACCGCGGGTCCTCTGCCGTTTCGCCCATGCCGCTTCCCGCCTTCTATTACGATGCCACTGGCATCGAATTTATGCCGATGCTCCGGGCCATTGTCGCGGCGCGCCGAAGGCGCCCCGTGGGCGGCCCGGACAGGTGAGCTCAGGGTGACGAAGGAATGGCATGGGCGGACGAAACGGTCGACCGTGGACGGCGGCGCGGGGAACGGAAACGCGGCAGCGGTCGACCGGAAACGACAAGGGGTAGCCGGGATGCGAATCGCGGTTACCGGCGGCACCGGCTACCTGGGTGCGCATACCGTTTCCGCACTGCTGCGCGCGGGCCACAGCGTCGTGCTGCTGGTCCATCCGAGCGAATCGGTCCCGGCGGCGGTCGGCATGTTCGATGCCGGGCCCGAAGCGCTGTCGGTGCTGCCGGGCGACATCCGGGATCCGAAGGTGGTCGAGGCGTTGCTCGACGGATGCGGCGCCGTCCTGCACGCGGCGGGCGTGGTCGGCACCGACAACCGGCGCGAGCAGTTGATGTGGGAGGTCAACGCCGACGCGACAGCCACCGTGCTGGCGCGCGCGACAGCGCTCGGGCTGGACCCGATCGTCCACGTCGCCAGCTACAGCGCCCTTTTCCCCAGCCCCGATCCGGTCATCACGCCCGACAGCCCGACCGCGCCCGGCCGCAGCGCCTACGGCCGCACCAAGTCGGCCGCCGACCGGATCGCCCGGGCGTTGCAGGCCGCGGGTGCGCCGATCGTCATCACCTACCCCTCCAGCGTGGTCGGTCCCGGCCTCGGCGCACAGGCCGGGATCACCTCCGACGGCTGGGGCGCGATTCTGCGGGCCCGGATCGCGCCGCGGATTCGCGGCGGGATGCAGATGATCGACGTCCGGGACGTGGCCGCCGTGCACGCCGCCGTCATGCGTCCCGGTCTCGGACCGCGGCGCTATCTGTGCGGCGGTCACCTGGTGGCGTTCGACGAGATCGTGGACATCCTGGAAAGCGCTGCCGGACAGCGGATCCGGCGGGTCCCGGTGCCGAAGGCCGCGCTGCTGGGACTCGGGCGGCTCACCGACGCCGCCGCCCGCTTCCTGCCGATCAGCGCCGGGCTCAGCTACGAGGCCGCGTGGTTGCTGACCACCGCCACACCGACCGACGATTCCCGGACCCTGGCCGAGCTCGATCTGCGCTGGCGGCCCATCCGGGACGCCATCGTCGAATCCGTACGGCGCGAGAATGGTTCGCGCACGTGAGGGACCGCGAGCCGGTCAGATCAGCTCGCGGGATATAGCCGCGACGAGACCGCCGTCGATGATCAGATCCTGGCTGTTGACGTAGGACGCCTCGGCGGACGCGAGGAATGCCACTGTCGAGCACAGCAAGTCCCACAGCGTGTGTAGATACCAACGCCGCGATGCTGCACGGCATCATCAATGACCCGCGTGCACACCGAACACCACGCACGCCAACAGAGTCCGCCGAACAATTGCCGTCGCTAGCGGAGCACGCCCAGCGGCACGGAAACCGCCGCGCCGCAAGCCCTGGAGGCGTGGCCGACCACTACTCTCGTCGCGGATCGTGAATTGCCCGTAGTACGGATGGTATTACCCCACTGGTTCACCTCCCTACGGCTCGCGCCTCGCGAATGGTCAGTACCGCAAAGCCCTATCCTGAGACCATGCCCAGCGAGTGCGTGAACGTGTCTGTCGTTGTGACCGCCAACGGCTCTGTCGCCGAAGCGACACATGATCAGGAACAGATTGCCGATGTCCGGGTACAGCCCCTCCCCTCAGGTGCTTTCGATGTTGCGTTCCTCGCCACCATGGAACCGTCGACCAGCCGCTCCATTGTTGAAGCCACCGCCGAGGGCGACGCTCACGCCTCCGTCGAGGGACTGTTCTGTAGCTATAGCGCAGCCGACCCACGGTACCCCCACGAGGTGACGGTGCGGGTGCGGATTTCTCGCGGCCCGGAATCTATCGTCGGCGGATTCCGCCTAGACCTGCAACTTGCCCCTTAAACGGGCAGTGACCTGCGGGCGTCCCGGAATTCCTCAACAGCCTGGCCCTCCCACGGAGTGAGCGCCTGATCCAGACGTCGAAGCTCCTTTATCAACCGGCCCGAGCCCGAGCCCTGCCCTGCCGCGATGGCTTCCAACCCCAGCCCGGCGGCATGTTCGACATCGGCGTTGCCCGCATGTGCTATCGCCGCGCGCACCAAGTACACGGCTCTGTCCCTGGCGTAACGCCCAGGCAGCGTATCGAGCACTTCCCTGAACTGCACGACGGCACTATCGTATTTGCCCAGTGTGCAAAGGCTTCTCGCCCGGTGCACGGCGACGTAGGAGAAATCGAACCATCCCGCCCATTGCAGGTCCGGGTCTAGGTCGGGGCCGTCGAGCGATTCAAACGCCGTGTCGTAGGCTTTTTCTGCTGCTTTGTGGTCGCCCAACAGTGCGTGTCCGTGCCCGGCGCGCATATTGGCAAGAGCTTTGATCGGTGAATCGCCGGTAGCCATACGTATTGCGGCGGCAGCGAGCGCGACCGTTTCACCACCGTCGCCCTCGTCACCGGACAGGTGCGCCTTCCGATTGAGGATATAGGAGGACATGGCGTCGTTTCCGGCCGCCATAGACCACTGGAACGCTCGATCTGTCCAATACTCCGCTGTCGCGAAGTCCCCCAGGTCCTGGTACAGCCAGCCAGCGAATTCCGCATAGTTGGTTTGCATGTCGAGCAACCCGGCGATGTCCATGCTGTTCAACTTGCGCAATTGACCGATGACTTGGATCTGCTGCTGCACAATCGGTATCACGGTCGTCGGCCCCAACAGGCTGTCCTGGTCGACGAGCACCCGTTTAAGCTGACGGAAGTGGTCGAGGTAGTCGATATCCGCGTTGCGATTGAACATGATCTGTGGGGTGGATGCCCCGAGCGTCATCGTCGCGATGAAGTCGCGCCTGGAGAGCGGCATACAGACTTCCCCGTTCTCGTCAAGATCGTCGTGGCCCGACATACCGTATCCCTCGAAGCTGTCGGGTTGGAACAGGGCCGCAGCGGCGATCTTCATCAGCCGCCCAGATGCCGACAGCTCCCGGTCGAGTAGCCGGACGACTTCTGGCGACGGCTTGCGGAGCCCTCGTTCGAACCGCGACAGGTCCCCGGCGTTGAAATTGATCCGGCGAGCCAGGCTACGCAGCGATTCTTGGCCGCGAAGTCTTTTCAACTCTTCGCCAAACAAACGCCATTGCTCCATGGCCCGATCTTCCCATGCGCCCTTCTACCTGCGTTGCACGATCGCCAACACTGCAACGCTGGCGCAACACAGTTGGCGGCCTCGACGCTGAATACACCGCCCTGCGCCAGGTTGAGCCTCGAACTCCCTGGCGCAGGGCGATACCACCCAGACACCGAACACATATAGGGGGTCCGACCAGATGCCCGTCTTGATCGTCGCCGCGCTCGGCGCTCTCGCGATCACCGTTCACCTACTGCCCAACCCGAGGGAGGAAAACGTGGGGATGAAATCGGTCAATGAACACGCCGGGTTGGCGGTCCTGTGCGAGCAGTTGACTGCCAACGGCAGGACCGCCGAAACCATTGTGCCGCAGCGAGATAGCCGCGAAGCACGGCCGTACCCGATCAGCCGGAACCGGGTGGGCCAGTGATGTACTCCGGCCAACAGAGCGCGGACAAGCCCACAGCGGTCTGCCTGGTACGCGCCGACGTATCAGGGCCTGACGCACCGCGTCACGCGGCACTCGTTCGACAGCACGCTGTGCAGCTGGGCTATACCCACGTGTACACCGTGCGCCCACCGGTCGACCACGCGGACCCGATCGGTTACGGGCTCGGTATCGCCGCCGGGCTCGCCGTCGACGCGCTGTTCGTCTGGGACCTGTCGACGGTCGACAACATGCCCTCGCGCGTGTGCGAGATGTTCGATCTCGAAACCGTCTGCCCGCCCAGCACATGGACTGCCTCAGTGCCGACGATCGGTGACCCGCACACGCATCCCGACCACCCGCTGACCGAGTCCGAGTCACGGCGCATCATGCAGCAACACATCGGATGTCGTGCACTTTCCTGCCCTCGCAAAGCCAGCGCCTACAGCTGTCTGGTCCGTGCGGGCAAGATCGTTCCTCCGGCCGACACGCCGCGCGAACGTGCTGCCGCTCGAGGAGTCAAGTTCCAGCCCCGCCCCGGCGAGGTCCCGGCTCTGTCCGGCCCCGACCTGCCGACGTTGCTGCATGTGCTCGACGGACTGACCGACCCGGACACCGACACCCGTCCACTCCCCGCCCGCCTGCCCTCTTCCGCCGACAGCTAGGCCGCCTCATGGACAGCATCGGCGCGAACAACGAACGCCGGACCGAGGTCGACGGGCTCGAGGTGCTATGGCAACTGGTCGACCACACCGCCCGCATCGTGTCGGTACGCGAGGCAACCGGCGCGGTGCTGCTGTCGTGCGGCCCGGACCATCCCGACTTGGCCGCCGCCCGCGAGCGATTCCCGAAGCTGTCCGTCCTATGGGACGCGGTGCGCCACCAACTGTGGGCTGAACTCACACCGCCGCAACAACTCTCGTACGAGAGTCAGACAAACAAGCGGCCCGCCCGATGAACGGCTGGACTGTATTTTTGCTGGCCCTCGCAATCGTGCTCGGCCTGCCCGGCATCGCGTACATAGCGGTGCTGATGTGGCCCGAGCGTATCCCGGAAGACAAATCGGTACACGCGATAGCGGCCCGTATCCACGCCGAAGCCGACGCCGAGGACCCCCACGACGAACCGTACCCGCCCGACACACAGGAATGGCAACCATGACCCACCCTCGAACGCAGAACACCCCCATCGCCGATCCCGCGCCACTGCCACCGGTCCACATGGTCCAAGCCGCACTGGCCTACATGCTCACCGCCCACCGCTGCGAGGACGGACCCGTCGTCTACTCCTTCGGCACCGGCGAGGACGCCACCATCGGCATCAAGGCGTGCCCGGTCGAATGGCTTCCGCCCACCGCCGAGGAGATCCACCCCTACCAACGTGCGACCCGAGGATTGCGCGCCAGCGCACCGATTCCACTGTGGGGATTCGGCCTGTCCTATGACGGGTACGCGGAATTCTCCACCGTCGACGGCTCACACGAGATGCAGAACGCACTCGCCGCCGGGTCGTTGAGCGCGCGCCCCAACGCCCGACGAGTCTGCGCCACAACAATATTCGACTACACCGGCGACCGTCGCGACCTTCTACGCATCGAAGGGCAGACCACCACAACCGCGATCCACATCCCCGGCGAGACCAATCCGTTCCCACCACCAGGCCCAGAGGCTCACCTGTGGAGCGCGGCCATCGCACTCCACCCCGCCAACCCCGCACGGCTGACCTCATCGCCGTCGACAGGGAGTGCGGGCACGGCACTGCGCCTGCGCCGATACAGTGACGACGACCAGCCGGAAACAGAGGGGAGCTAGACGTGGGCGACGACGAACAAATGGGTTTCGATATCGAATTCGACAACAAGACCCAAGAATTCCTTGATTGGGTCTCACCCGAACGCATGGAATCAGGAGTGCGAGCATTCCTCGCCGAAACCATCCCTGGCATCGCTGACTACACTGATGCGTGGTGGATGCCACCGTTGACCATGCGAATCCTGGAAGCTACCAAAGAATTCTTCGGAGACAGAGCCGGATTTCTCGAGCCCAAAAATCGAGACGCGGCAGATCAATTCATTCGATTCTACGGCGAGTGCTTCGTACGACGTGCTGGAATGTCCTGGACCAATCGCCCCGAGTGGAGCAGCGCCCCGCTGTATCACGATTTCAGCCCGGCTGTGCACGACGGCAACGGTGACGAGCTGCGGAGCATTTTCGCGATGACAGACTATTTATTCGGCGAAGATGATGGTCCGGACATGGCGGATTATGTGATCACGTCGGCAACCCGTGACATTCGGAAGTCTCGAAGCGGCGCATAGATTTTCTCCACTGCATAAACGGGGGTGGGCACTGCTATGCCCGATGAATACGACGCCCTACGCAAGGACATGACCCGCTACGAACGCGGCCTATATTTCGAGCTGGGTCGAGCGCATGAAATGGGGGAAACCAAAGACAAAGGTTGGGTGCAGCAATTCAGAATACAGACCGCTAAAGGTCCTCGCGTATTGGACAACGCTCGGAGCGTAGGCCTGGGCATCGAAGGTGTCGAGCGGAAGTCGGGCAAGGTAAATGAGCGGGATGCACGCGAGCAGTTACACAAAGAGCGCAGGGCTCGAGGCCGGTCAAATAGTCCGCTCTCGGTGGGAAACCGTGGCCGGTGAAAAAGTTCCCGACAAGATACGCCAGCAGATACGGGACCTGGTCTCCGATTCCAAGGGTAAATTTCAGCACGTCGAAATCAGTCGAGAGGCAGCGACTCGCGCTGTCGAGGTCGGGCGGAGCCTCGCATCTCAGCAATTGGAGCTGATCCGGCCGTACGAGCTGCAACGCGCCGACCGCGCGCGGGAGCGGCTGGCTAACATACGCCAGATTGTGCGGGCACAAGAGCGAGCGGAAACATTTCGGAAAGCGCAGCAGTTCCGGGAAGCCGCTGCGCGTGGCCGGGCGGAGGCCCCGCAACGAATAGAGCGCGAGCAGGCCAAAGAGCAGGAAAAGCGAGCCCGGCAAGCGCACCAGACGCCGGAGACCGAACGGGCACGGATCGAACGGGAAGCCGCCGAACGGGTGGCGCAGGAGTTCCCAGTGCCCAGCCAGTCTCAGGAACGCGAAACCGCCGACACCGGGGAACAAGCGACCCTCGAAGCGGCCGACGCTGCCGAGCGTGCAGCAGCGGAGGCACGCGCAGCGGCAGCCGAGAAGGAACGTGAGGCAGCCGCCAAGGCCCTCGATGACACGCGGAACGCGGCGTACCGGGAGTTGGACGCGCAAGGGCGTCTGTCGGAGGTCGAAAGACTCGTGTGGTTGGGGCAGGCGCACCACCCGCAAGCAGCGGTGCGGCAACCGCCCGGTCACGAACCGGGCGTTGTACGTGGCGGCACCGGACACGGACAAGACCGCGCACGCGGAATAACTCGCGACCGATAACCACTCACTCCTCCCCAATCCACGCGGGGGCGTCCATGCTCACATCTGTTCCGCCGCATCGCAGCTTGTCAAGTGCTGCCGCGCCCCTCCGGGGCTTGCCACCCAACCCTGCTGGCCGCCAGGCATCCGGTCCGACTACTGGCCGCCGGCCGGTCGGCCCAAGGCAAGCCACTAAGGAGTGCGTAACCGAGATGTGACCCCGGCTAGTGGTGCCACCTATACACCACCTATCACTTGAGCTGCGGAACATTGCTTAGACGAGCTAAAGCGCTGGTCTGCTGTGTCGGGGGCGCTCATCCTGCGTCTCTGCTTAACTTGTCGTTATGTTCAACGAAGACGGAGTCGGCAAGGTTATAGCCCTTCGGATAGCATCACTGGTAGATACTGCTTCGGCATGGAACAACTATCTGTGGCAGGTCGGCACCCTAAGGGCTATGAGCGACTGCATGGCACTTGCTGATTCGAATACGACTGAAGCGCGAGTGCAGTATGTGATTAATTCGGCTCGACGGATAATCAAGAACGATCCAGTCCTATTGGGCCGTCGACGCGGTCAGGCTCTAGACTCTATGCCGAAGAAAGCTGATCAATTTCGGTCCGGAACTCACTCGTACTTCTTATTGAAGCATGAAATAGATCTACTCGAAAGCGAATATTTCAGCCTTTGGCAGAGATTTATCGCGAGCATCGACGAGCGAGAGGATCCTACTTCGACAAAGCTGGATTTGAATCTAATTTCTTGCTACATCGCGGGGCATCTGCGCTGGTGTGGTTTCTCGGACAAATGGATCCTGAAACACTGCAATTACCACATCAAGCATCGCCCAGAAGACTCTACCCTTGAGGAGATGCTAACCTCGGCTGCCCATGTTGCGCAGAATGGCCCTGGGGAGTACACATTCCTGGCGCCTCTGTCAACTAACGGCAAGTGCGACGTCGACAGCGAGCCGCCATGGTTATCGAAAAATGACTTCGAATCCAAATTTGCCGAGTACATGCCAAGCGAGGAAATGCCAAACAATGCGGGTGGACTGATCTTCCAGGCGTCAGCAATCGAGAAGTATCGCGCAACCGAGCTATTTGCCAAATTTCTACAAGATGCCCTGGCGAGAGGTCGTCTAATCGATGCAAAGTTGGAACTGAAATCCGACTGTGGAGCATGGATACACCCCGGCTCCAACGCGTTAAACCTGCCGGACTTGACGAGCACTACCTTTACCCCCTTGGAATCATTGGCAATGGGAGGTGACCGCTGGAATCTTCGAAGGCTTCGCCCGGAAATCGAAGCGGGGTTGGATCTATTATCTAATATCGGGGCAGTATCGATGAGATCTGCGTGCGTCACAACGTGGGCAATGGTCGAGACAATATTCGCTGATACATCCGACTTCGGCTCCCTTGCCGACATCTCCGATCGTCCCGCCGACTTATTGACATGCATGTACGTGACCAATCTCTTTGACAAGCTCGCGTCAAGTCATATCATGCTTGGTGACGATGAACTTGCGGCTGAACTCAATGAGGCCGACACGTATCGAAGGGTTGAGCTTACCGTTGATTCCCTTCTAGCGGGGCGGGTTTTATGCGTGGACGCCGAGCACGGCCCCATTCTTTTGCAGCAGGCTCGCAATCTAGCTGTCGAAACTGGGCGGTTTAACGTAATCCGTGCCGAGTTCTCAGAGTCTATCCGCAGATTGTACGGATCACGCAACGAGATCGTGCACGCTGGCGTCATCGAGCCGTATGGAATGGGTGAAAATTTGAGAGTTTCTGCCAGATTGTTGGCAGCCGTTCTAGATGAGGCCCTTCGTCACTCGCAAGTGTCTCGAGAGCCAGTAGCATTGGTTGCGGCGAAATGTCGCTGGTTGTTGAACCGGGTTGAGATTGGGGCGGATATTGCAGGACTCACTACTTTTCGTGAGAATTGATCTAACAAGCCTGGAGATTAATCGTTCCTTGCCGAAGGAATAGGAAGTCAAATCGATTTATCCAGTCCATAGAAAGCCCTAGGTCTCGGCGTGAAGTTGTTGGTCAAGTTTCGCCGCGGACTGAAGTATATGCATTGACAGGGGTCGAGGCATGCTGTTCACCTCAAGGAAATCCTGCAGGGGCAGCGGGACGGGGAACTTGCGCCAACGGTACAAGAACGTTACTACGTCGACCGGGAGGTGGTCACCGATCCCTTCCAGTAGCTGAAGATCCTGAAGCTGCAGGACAGTAGGGCGGGCGACACGACCTTGAAACTCGGCGAATACCGACATGGCGCGATTTCCGTTGTCGAGTTCGGACAGCATCGAGCTGGGCGTACCCGAGTTTGGCACGACGACGATGGGAAGGAAGATCGCATCCGGTTGTGGTTGCCCAGACCATCCCAGCCGACGCACGAGGCCCATGACCGAGGCGAGTTGCTTGAACTTGCGGTTGGTGAGGATCTTATCCGCGTCTGCGCTATAGGTCTCTCCGTCTGCAAGACCCTGCGCCAGCGCGGCGTTCACCGGGTGATGCGTCGCCTCCACAAGGATGCTGATCGGTCCGGCACGCAGCACCCAGTCGCACACCGAAGGCTTCTGTCCCTTCTTCTCCGTCCACTCATGCTCCATGATGGCTTCGGGGACGAGGGCGTCGATCCGCTGGCTGCGCGTTGTGATGCGTGTGAGGACGCCGCCCACAACGTCCTCGAACTGGTACTTGATCCCCTCGCCGAAACGCTTCGCGCTCGTATCGTCGCCGCTGGCTGCGAACGCAGCCATAACGTCGAACTGCGCGGGATCACCGAAGAACCGCTCGGTTGCCCATTGAGAGCGCAGGATCAGTACCTTTCGGTCTCCGAGATCGAGAAACGGGTACCGGGTGAACGTGTAGCGCTGGAGCTTGACGTCGCCTCGTTCGCGGTCGGCCGCAAGCTGCTCGCGATAGCGCTCAAGATCCAGCGACATGTTCCCGGTGATGAAGTCGCGCACCTGGCCGTCACTGATGAGGTCGTCGAGATGGACAATGGTCTGACCAGAAGCCCCTGCCTCTGCAACTGCAACGCCAGCTCGGAGGAAGTCGTTGAAGGCCATCCCGGTCGCCGATTTGAAGGTATCGGCGGGGGTGGCGCCAAGCGTGTCCGCCGCTCGATCGGCCCACGGCGAGTACCAAAAGTCTACGACGTCAGCCTTGAGGCACTCAATCTTGCGAGGTGTGTTAAACAGCATGCCAGCGGTATGTCCCTGAAGGAACTGGTGTGCTGTTGCGTACAACTCGTCAGGTGCCATCGCCTGAAACTTCGCGTCGAGCTGCGCCAAATCGGAGTCGGTCGGCACGTCGGACTCGAACTCGGCGGGCGTCTGCTGTTCGGTGGCGATGGAGAGCAGCAGGTGGACCAGCTCGTCCGCGCTCAGCAGTCTCGATGATGCCGAGTCAGTCTCCAGCAACTCGCGCATTAGTTGAACGGTCATCTGCGGGGCAGCGAAGACGTTGCCGCTGTTCACCTCCGCCCGAACTGCGGCAACCCAGTCCGCGGTAGTTCGCGCCAGCAGGTCCAATTGCAGCGGTTTGATGTCCCAGTGAGTCGTGGACGCGATGTCCCATCGGGCTTGGATGTCCACCACTCTCACAAGAGCGTCCTGTACATCAATCTCGCACAGCAGTGCTCCCCGTTCGTCCTCGGTCATCGCGGTGATACCCACCATTCCTGCGACGATGGCCATGGGCTGCTTCTGCAACGATTGGATCACCGGGCCGATCTCTGGCGGCAGACCTGTCAGGTCTGGCGTCGGAAAGTTGATGCCGGGGTTCGTCGGCTGCCTTCTTGCCCTACGTGTCTGCCTATTCGCCACCGGACAAATATTCCATGCCTATGGGGGTGCACAGCATTCGATCAACGAAAGTAGTCCAAACGGACTGCACAGTCTTGTACGGCAGCTCGAAGGTGACCAGCAGGTCAGTGAACAGCGCTCGGAGCACTGCTACGTTGGGTATCTGGCGACGGCGCACACGGAGTGTGTAAGCAACATCTCACCCCGGCGAGCATCGCGACCTCCTCCCGCCGCAGGCCGGGCGTCCGCCGCCGCCCTACCGTCGCCAGGCCGATGTCCTCCGGCGTGAGCCGGGCCCTACGGGTGCGGAGGAAGTCGCGGAGTTGGTCACGCCGGTGCAGCGCCGCCGAGGATTCGCTGGCCATAGGTCACGGTAACAACCGGTACTCCGGGTCGTGTGGTCTGTTCGCCGGTGGACCGGTCAGGGCGTCCGCGACCACCTGTCTACAAGGGTCTTCCATGCGGCCGCCTGAGTGACCGCGCCGGGCTGCACTCATCGATTTTCGCCGAGACCGCTGTGGAGTCGCCGAGCCGGCCTTCGCGACACATGCTTCTCTGCACTGAGCAAGCGAACTCGCCGTCGGCTGTGTGACAGAGTGACCATGCCTGCCCGGTCCCGCGACGGCGAAGGCCTTGCCGAATGGTGTCCAGCAAGAAGGAGCGATGTGAACGGCGGCTGTCTCTGCGGCAATATCCGGTTCTCCGCGACCGGCGACCCGGACTTCCCTCACCTGTGCTCGTGCGAGCACTGCCAGAGGCTGTCAGGCGCCCCGGTGATGTCGTGGGTATCCTTCCCGGAGGAAGGATTCGCGTGGACCGGTCCGGGCGGGGAACCGACCTGGTTCGAGACCTTCCCGCAGATCTGCCGCGGGTTCTGCCCGAAGTGCGGTTCCTCGGTCGCGTCCAAGGGAGATGAAGCCGGCTTGGTGGGGGTCACGATCACGGCCTTGGATGATCATGCGGGCCTGGTGCCGGTCAAGCAGAGCTTTGCTCACAACGCAGTCCCGTGGATGGCCCCGCTGAGTTGAGGCGCTGCCCCTGCGGGACAACCCATCCAGGCTGTCTCGCAAGGGTGTCGGTTTCGTTCTCCTAGCCCCTGCTGGGCGGTCGCGCCAGGGTGATCACGACGGGCCCGGTCTGCGGGTATCGCATAGTGAGCGTGACGATTCGAAGTGGAGATGACGTAAGACTCCGTCTCTATGCTGGATCGATGGCGTCGGTTAAACAGATCCAAGTCACCTTCGACTGCGCGGAACCTGAGCGCGTCGCTCGTTTCTGGTCTGAGGTATTGGGGTACGAGCAGCGAGGCTCAGCATGTATTGATCCCTCAGGTGCGGGCCCGCGCCTGTACTTCCAGCATGTGCCCGAGGGGAAGGTCGTGAAGAATCGGCTGCATCTCGATGTGCGGGTCGGCACCGGGCTCGTGGGTGACGAGCGCGTGGCTGCACTCGAGTCCGAATGCGCACGGCTGGTCGCGCTCGGCGCGGTCCGCGTGCGTCTACTGCGCGCCGATGGCGTCAACGAGTCGTGCCTGGTGATGCAGGACATCGAGGGCAACGAGTTCTGTCTCGACTGAGTAGCCGAGAACGTGGCACCTTCGCACGGATCCGCCAGCGGCCAGCACGAACATCCGCTTCTGCCGCATAGGGCACTGATCGAACCGGCCGGCGTGGGGCAGATCAACGGCCCGAGTCTTTCTCGGGCCGTTGGCGTCCGCGCGGAACGCGTTGCCTCGGGTCAGTTCCCGAGATGCACGGGGAACGCTTCGAGGTCGTTCTGGGTGAGCACCGGCAGGTTGCGGATCTCTTCGACCGGGACGGCGAAGCGCAGGCCGGGGAAGCGGGCGAACAAGGCAGGCAGCGCGATCCCGGCTTCCAGGCGGGCAAGGGCCGCGCCGGGGCAGATGTGCGGGCCGTATCCGAAAGCCAAGTGGCGGTTGGCGGTCGCGCGGGAGACGTCGAAGTTGTCGGCGTCCGGGCCGTGCACGGCGAAATCCCGGCCGATCGCACGGTAGGACATCACCACTCCCTCGCCCTGCGCGATGACCGTGTCACCGACGGTGATGTCCTCGGTGGCGAACCGCATCAGCAGATGGGTGACCGGGCTGTCCCAGCGCAGGGTCTCCTCCACTGCGGCCTCCCAGGTGAGGTCGCCGGCGCGGATGGCGCTCAGCTGTTCCGGCCGCCCCAGCAGGGCGCGCACGGCGTTGAGGATGAGGCCGATGGTGGTCTCGTGCCCGGCGGCCACCAGTGCCTTCAGGTTGCCCACCACTTCTTCTTCGGTGAGCGGCTCGGTGCCGTCGCCGCCGACGATGAAAGCGCTGGTCAGGTCGTCGGCCGGGGCGGCGGTCTTCTTGCGCACCAGGTCGGTGAAATAGAGGTCCAGCTCGTCGATCACCCGCAGTCGCTCCTCCTGCGGGGTCAGCAGGGAGAAGAACGCTTTGTACCGGTCGAGCAGCATCGGATGGTCGGCGCGGTCCACGCCCATCAGCTCGCTGATGACCCGCATGGGCAGGGGGTAGGCGAACACCGTCTTGAGGTCGGCCGCCGCGCCCTCGCGGCCTGCCTCGGCGAGATCGTCGAGCAACTCGGCGGTCATCCGCTCGATCGTCGGCCGCAGCGCGTCGAGCCTGCGCTTGGTCAGCGCCTGGGTGGTCTTGATCCGCAGCCTGCGGTGCTCGGCGCCGTCGACGGTGAACATGGAGCGACCCGCGTCGATCATGCCGATCAGCGGCCACTGCCTGGTCACCGCGCCGGACTGCCACAGCGACCACGCGTTGATGTCCTTGACCAGCCGGGTGTCGACGAGCAGCTGCCTGGCGAGCGTGTGCTGGGTGACGGTCCAGGCGGGCACGCCGAGCAGTTCGATCCGCGCGAGCGGGCCTTCGGCGCGTAGCCGACTGGTCTCCGCGCCCAGGTCGCCGACCATCGGATCGATGACAAGGGTTGCTGCGTGCGGGCATTCGGTGCTCACGGGGTACCTCCGACGGCGCGAACGGGTGTGAAGCGGACGGGCAGGGATGTCATGCCGCGCAGGAAGGCCGACGGTCGCCGGACCAGATTCCGGGCGGGTACCGCCAGATCGAGGTCGGGCAGCCGGTCGAGCAGGACCTCGATGCCGGTGCGCGCGATGACCTCGGCGATCTCCTGCGCGGGAAAGGGGCAGCGGTATTCGCCGTAGCTGAACGCGAAATGCGCGCTGTTGCCGGTGTGCGCGGGCTCGGCGCCGTCGGAGACATGCTGGCGCACATGCGGATCGGCATTGGCCGCGGCCAAGCCGAGCAACAGCATGTCCCCGGCGCGGATCACCTTGTCGCCCAGGCGCGTGTCGCGGGCGGCCCAGCGCCCGGCGAGGATCTGGGTCGGCGTGTCCTCCCACAGGACTTCGTTCATCGCCTGGCCAACGCTGTGGCGCCCACCGCCGAGGGCGGCGGCGAACCGGTCGTCGGTGAGCATCAGCCGCACCGAGTTCCCGATCCAGTCGGCCGTGGGCAGATACCCCGCGGCGGTGACCGCCATCAGGTCGAGGACGTATTCCTGGTCGGTGAACGGACCGGGATGCGCGAGCATCCAGGACACCAGATCGGAGCCCCGCGCGGCCTTCTTGCTCGCCAGCAGGCGCTGCATGTGCTCGGCGAACTGCTGATGCGCGGCCTGCGCATCGGACCCGCCGTCGGCGAGGGTCTTCATCGTCCACGCCACCTGCGGTCCGTCCTCGTCGGGGAAACCGAGGATCCGTGCGAGCGCCAGCACCGGCAGCGGCTCGGCGAAATCGGCGACCAGTTCCGCTTCACCCCGGCCGCAGAACGCGTCGATCAAGCGGTCGGCCAAATCCTCACAGGCGCGGCGCAATCCGAAGGTGTCGACCGCCTCCAGCGCCGGCTCCACCATCGCCACGTGCCTGCGGTGCTCGGCGCCCGCGGTGAAATAGATCGATGGCATCGGCTGCCCGACCATCGGCAGCAGCGGCCAGTCCGGCGGGATGTTCGGCCACTGGTTCCAGCGGCCGACATCGCGCGGGAACAATTCGGGATCGCTGGTCACCTGGTGCACTTCCCGGTAGCCGATGACCAGCCACGCGGGGACGCCGCCGGGCAACTCGACGGCGACCACCGGGCCGTGCTCGCGGCGCATCTCGTGATAGAGCTGGTGCGGATCGGTATGGAAACGCGGGCCGCTCAACGTCACCGGGGCGGCGTGAACGGGGCAGCTGTCGGTGGAACTCGGCGCGGGCGTGGTCATGACGCGGCCTCCGGAGTGGGGAGCAGGGGGCGCCGGTCCGCCGGGGGCGGGGCGAGGGAGTAGAGGCGCTCGACGAGGGTGATGAGGACGCCCTTGCCGGACTCGCGGGAGCGGGCGTCGCAGTCGATCACCGGTACGTGCGGATCCAGGTCGAGCGCGTCGCGGACCTCGTCGGGGCGGTGGCCTCCGCCGAAGTCGTTGCAGGCGACGACGAACGGCGTCTTCTGGTGTTCCAGCCGGTCGACGGCGTACCAGGAGTCGGCGATCCGGTGCGGGTCGACCAGCACGATCGCGCCGAGCGCCCCGGTGAACAGCCGGTCCCAGAGGAACCGGAACCGCTCCTGCCCCGGTGCGCCGAAGAGGTACAGCACGTGTTCGTCGTCGATGGTGATCCGGCCGAAGTCGAAGGCGACGGTCGTCGTCGACTTGCCGGGCGCGCCACTGGGATCGTCGATGCCCAGCCCCTCGTCGGTCATGATCGCCTCGGTGTCCAGCGGCCGGATCTCGCTGACCGCCCGGACCATCGTCGTCTTGCCCACGCCGAAACCGCCGACGATGACGATCTTCAGTCCCCGCGTGGTAGCACGATGCAGGGGCGCGTCCGCGCGGGCCGGGCGCGGGTCAGAGTTTGCGAAGTCCAACGAGCACCTTCTCCAGCGTCGTGGTGTCGGGCAGGGAGTGCCAGGGCGAGCCGGGCGGACCGGCCAGCGGCGGACGCACGGTGATCTTGCCCGCGTGCAGCAGGTCCGACAGCAGGATGGTGGCGATGCCGACCGGAATCCGCAGCTCCGCGGCGATTTCCACGACGGCGGTCGGGGAGCGGCACAGATCGAGGATCGCCACGTGCTCGGACTGCATGCCCGCGGTCGGCGCGCACTCGCTGACCACCAGGGTGACCAGATCGAAGGTGTCGGAGTCCGGCATGCTGCGGCCACCGGTCAGCGTGTAGAGCCGATCGGGGTCGTCGTCGCGGCCTGGCCTGGTCACGACACGCCCGCTCCCGGGAAGCGCGGCGCGGCCGCCAAGTACTCACCCAGTTGTTCGACCAGTTCGCGCATGTTGTGGCCGACCAGTCCCGCGTCCGCGTCCTCGGCGGCGACGACCGCGATGTGCGCGCCGAGCCCGGCTTCGACGATGAACAGGATGCCGCCGTAGAACTCCGTCATCGACTGGCGCACCCCGGCCCGGCCGTCGCCGAACTCCACCGACGCGCCGTGCGAGAGGCTCTGGATGCCCGCCGCGATGGCGGCGAGCTGGTCGGCCCCGTCCACGGTGAGTTCGGGCGTGTGGCAGATCTTCAACCCGTCGCTGGACAGCAGCAGGGCATGCCTGGTGCGCGGGGTGCGGGTGAGCAGCTGTTCCAACAGCCAGCTCAGCCGAGCGGTCTCGGAGGTCGTCATAGTTCGTTCTCCACGGAGCCGGAAGGGGCGGGGGTAGGGGTGGCGTCACGGCCGATCGCGGGCCCGCTCACCGCACGCTGGAACGCGCCGAGCGAGTCGGGGCGTGCCGCGGGGGGAGTCGGCGCGGCGGGCTCCGGTGCGGCGAGCCCGCCGGGATGGACGGCGGCCAGCGTGCTGCCTCGGCGGCGCTTGGGCAGCGCGGGGCTCGCGCCGGCCGGAGCGTTCTCGGCGGTGGACGGCCGCGCCGAGACGGATCGCACGGGCTCCGGACCGGCGTGCGTGCGCTCCGGCGGCGCGGTGTTGCGGGTGCGTGCGACGGGCAGCGTGCCGGTGACGGTGGACGCCTGCGGCCGCTCCGTGCGGGTGGTGAGATCCCGCGGGATGACCACGACCACGGCGGTGCCGCCGATGGCGGAGGGCCGGTAGGAGACGGTGAGCCCGTGCTTGCGCGCGAGATTGCCCACCACGGCGAGGCCGAGCCGGGTCCCGGTCAGCGACGACAGGTCGACGCCGGCGCCGCGCGCGTCCGGTCCGGCCGCCACCGCTGCCTCGGCGCGGCGCAGCGCCGACTCGCTCATGACCAATCCGCTGTCCTCGATGGTGATGATGACGCCCGCCGGGACCTCGGCGGCGTAGACGTGCACCTCGGTGGTGGGCGGGGAGAAGTTGCAGGCGTTGTCGAGCAGCTCCGCCAGCGCGTGCATGACGCCTTCCGCGGCGTGGCCGGAGATCGCGATGTCGGCGACGGCGCGCAGCCGTACCCGTTGATAACCCGCGACGCGCCCCATCGCGCCGCGCAGAATCGATTCCATGGCAATCGGTTTGGCCCATCGGCGGCCGGATCGCGCGCCGCTGAGCACGGCGATGCTGTCGGCCAGCCTGCCCGCCTGGGCGGTGTGGTGATCCAGTTGCAGCAGATCGGCGAGCACGGTGGGATCGCCGTGCCGGTGCTCCATCTCGCGCAGCTCCGCGAGCATGCTGGTGGTCATCGCCTGCATGCGGCCCGCCGCGCCCGCGAACGCCGCCATGGCCGCGGCACGGCGGTTCTCGCTGCTCT
>NZ_BDBM01000028.1 GCF_001612985.1 Nocardia gamkensis NBRC 108242
GGCGCGCGCCGCGAGCGGCGGGCTGAACCGGGCCGACCAAGCCATGGGTGACGTCGCGGGCGACCGCTGGACGAACCGTTCACCCGACCTCGGGAGGAGCACCATTCCGCGATGACACTCACCGACACCTACGAGCGGCGCTCGTACGGGCTCTGGCAGAAGCCGCGCAGCGCGGGCCTTTTCGGCCTGCGCTGGGAGGAAACCGTGCTCGGCTTCGCGGTCGTGATCACGGCGCTGATCACCGCGATGGTCGGCGGCTTCCAGTGGGGTGTGATCGTCGGCGGCATCGGTGTCGTCGTGATGGTCCCGCTGGTGTGGCGGACCGGAGGTCGTTCGGGCTACGAGACGGGATTGATGATGTTCAACTGGATGCGCTCGCGCAGTCGTGGCGAGCACGTGTACCGCGGCGGCCGCTTCTCCCGGATCCCCGGCGGCGTCACCCGCCTGCCCGGACTGCTGGCGCCGTCGAAGTTGTACGAGGGCATCGACGCGGGCGGTTACAGCTTCGGCATGATCCACCTCCCGCAGTTCGCCCAGTACACGGTGGTGCTTCGCGCGTGGCCGCAAGGCCACGAGGCGGTGGACCAGCCGGTGATCGACCGCTGGGTCTCGGCGTGGGGCACCTTCCTCGCCTCGGTGGGCCAGACCAGCGACATCGTCGCCGTGGTGCCGGTCATCGACACCGTGCCGGAGACCGGAAACCGTTTGCTCACCGAGGTTTCCACGATCACCAGGCCGGAGGCGCCGGAGCTGGCCCAGCAGGTGATGTACGAGCTGGCCACCGAGCTGCCGCAGGAACGGGTGCAGTTGCTGCCGCGGGTGGCGATCACGTTCAAGGCCACCACCGCCGAGCGCCGCAAGAACCCGGCGGAGGAGGCCGTCGAGATCGGCCGTCGCCTGCCCGGCATCTGCGCCGCGCTGGCGGAAGCCGGCGTGCGCGCCCAGCCGATGTCGGCCGACGAGGTGATCTCCTTCATCCGCCGCAGTTACGACCCCGCTTCGCAGGCCGACCTGGAAGTGGCCGCGGGCGAACCCGAGGGGCACGGCCTCGACTGGGCGGACGCGGGCCCGGTGTCCCATGACGAGAAGTGGGATCACCTGGTGCACGACGGTGGCCGCTCGGTCACCTGGGAGATGGACGCGGCGCCGGAGGGCGCGGTCGACGAGCGGGTGTTGCAGCGGCTGCTCGCGCCGAATCCCGAAGTCCCGCGCAAACGTATCGCGATCGTGTACCGTCCGCACTCAGCCGCCGACGCCGCCGAAATCGTCGACGACGATTTCAAGAACGCGTTGGTGGCCCAACAGAGCGAACGCGGGGTCGTATCCGCGGCGGCGACGCTGCGGGTGGGCGCGACTCAGCAGGCCCGCGAAGAGCAGGCCAGGGGTCACGGTGTGACCCGCTTCGGGGCGCTGGTGACCATCACCGAGCCCCTGCGCGGTGACCTGCCGCGCATCGAAGCCATCACGCGCGACCTGTCGACCCAGGCGCGCTTGAAGATTCGGCGGTGCTACCGCTACCAGGCGGCGGCCTTCGCGGCCTCCCTCGGGTGCGGAGTGATCCTGCCGGAACACGCGACTATTCCGAAGGCACTGGCGGGGTGAGCGATTCATGGCACGGGACTACGAGCCACCCGTACGGGAACGGGACGAGGACGCACGCCGCAGGCGGCTCGAGCAATCCGGCCGGGACGAGTGGGGACAGCGGCCCGAGCGGCGGCGCCCCGCACGGGATTCGGCGCGGGTGAACGGCGAGGACCGGTCGGGCGTGGACGCGTCCGACCGGCGGGCGGCCGAGCGGCGCGCGCGGTCGGGCGTGGGCAGGCCCGACGGCGCGCGCGCCGACCGGGCGCACGCCGAACGGTCTCGCGGCGAGCGGAACTCGCGCATGTCCCGCGACGCGGTCACCGAGCGCATCGCCGCTCGGCCGGATCGCAACGGTGCCAGGAACGGCCGCGTGGCCCGGCCGGCGAAGGTCGACTACACCGCCGACCGCGCCATGGGCGCACCGAACACGGACAAGGCCGCCCGCCGCGCGAAGGCGAAGGCGGATAGGCGCAAGCAGTCCGGGCCACCGCTGCTCGATGACGCCACGCGCGCCAAGCTGGAGATGATCGCCCGGGAGGGCAGTGGCCTGCGGGCGGCGTTCGCGCAGTTCCGTGTCCGCACCGACGACATCCGCCGCCGCAACTACGCCGCGCGCGCGGAGCAGACGATCGAGGACGGTTTCGACCGCAGCACAGCGCAACTCACCGATCGTGGTTACGCGGGCGCGGGCGGCGGCCGGATGAACGTGGTCGGCCGCCCGGTCGAGTACCGCGCCACCACCGCTCAGGTCGCCGGCCTGTGGCCCTGGTCGGTCGGCGCGGGCGCGCCGTTGATCGGCACGCCCCTCGGTTCGCATCTGCACACCGGGGCGCCGGTGTGCTTCGACCCGATGAACTGGTTCATGCGCGGCAGTTTCATCACCGCGCCCAGCCTGTTCGTGCTCGGCCTCAACGGTTTCGGCAAATCCTCGCTGGTTCGCCGGATCGTGCTCGGCGGCATCGCGCAAGGGATCACCCCGTTGATCCTCGCCGACGTGAAACCGGACTACCGCAAGATGGTCGAGCTCGTCGGCGGCCAGGTGATCGACCTGGGTTACGGGCACGGCAAGCTCAACCCGCTGGCGGCGGGCGTTCTCGGTGCGGTCGTTCCACGGCTGGAAGAGTTCCCGGCCCTGCAACTGCAGGTGTTGCAGGACCTGCGGGCACGGCAGGTGACGTTGATCGCGGGCCTGGTCGAACTGGTGCGCGGCGACCGGGTGCGCGACTACGAGGAAACGCTGATCGCCACCGCGCTGCGCATCCTCTACCGGCCGGGTAGCGGATACACGCCGGACAAGCCGCCGATCATGGAGAACCTGCTCGAGGTGATCGTCGGCGGCGGCGAGGAATTGATGCTGGACGCGGGGGCCGACGACCTCGCGGAGTACATGGAAGCGATCAAGGGGCTGCGCCGCTCGCTACGCGCGCTCACCCAGGGGCCGTTCGGCGCCGTCTTCAACGGCCAGACCACGGTGCCGATCGACACCAGCGCGGTCGCGGTGTGCATGGACGTCTCGCACATCCCGACCGGCGACAAGAAGCTCAAGGCCGCCGTCATGCTGGCCTGCTGGGCCGACGGGTTCGCCTCGGTCGAGGCCGCGCACGTGCTCGCCGACGCGAAGCTCGGCCCGCAGCGCTATTTCCAGGTGGTGATGGACGAGCTGTGGCAGGTGCTGGGCCTCGGCGACTTCATGGTCGACCGCGTCGACGAGCTCACCCGATTGCAGCGCGGTATCGCCACCGCGCTGATCATGATCAGCCACACCATCAAGGACCTGCAAGCGCTCGGCTCGGAAGCCGCCATCGCGAAGGCGCTCGGTTTCCTGGAGCGGGCGCGCGCCAAGATCTTCGGCGCGCTTCCCGCCGAGGAGATCAAACGGCTGGACAGCACGGTTCCGTTCACATCGGCCGAGGAGGAGATGGTGACCGGATGGTCCGCACCGCAAGCGCTGACCGGTGAGGCGCTCAAACCGGGACAGCAGCGGCCGTCCCCGCCCGGCACCGGTAAATTCCTGCTGAAGATCGGTGAGGACCGCAGGCCCGGCATCCCGTTCCACATGGAATTCACGCTGTCGGAGAAGGAAAGCGGGATCCACGACACGAACCAGCGCTTCAGCGAGTTCACCGAGTCGACCTCGCGCGGAACGGATTCACCGGGGAGTGCCGCATGATGCCGCACCGGTCCTACCGTCGCGTTTCGCCGGAGGTCCGCCAAGCGGCGGTCGAACAGGTCATCGCCCTGACCGGCAAGCTGCGCAGTGAATCGGAGGCCTGCCGTGTGGTCGCCGAACAGATCGGTGTGCACACCAACTCGGTGCGGAACTGGGTGCGCGCGGCCGAAGGCCCCGGTCTGGAGCGGATGGACGCGACCGCGCTGCGGCGCAAAGTGGCACTGCTGCAACAGCAGTTGGCGGCCGCCGCCGAGATGAACCGCACGTTGGCCGACACTCTCAACGAAGCTCGGCGCCGGACGTGAACCCGGGCTGCGCGCGGCACGATGCCGGAGTGCGGCGATGAGCGGCAAAACGGCGTTGTGGACGGCGCTGGGCGCGGTGCTCGGCCTGATGACCATCGTGCTGGTCATCGTCATGCCCTCCGTGGAGGACGCCTGCGAGGGCGGCTCGGTGCTCGGTTCGCAGTCGGCGCTTCCGCCGCTGGGCGGTTACGCGCCGGGCGATCGGCGCGCCGCCGCGACCACCGGTCCCGGCGCCACACAGACCAACCCGGCCGCGACCGCCACGCCCTCGCTCGCCGCGGGCGTAGGCCCGCTGCGCCGCACGTTGCCGATGGCCACCGGAACCTTCACCGTCTCGGACACCTTCGGCGCGCGGGGCGGCGCGCACAAGGGCGTCGACTTGGCCGCGCCGGACGGTACGCCCATCTTCTCGGTCTCCGACGGCCGCGTCGTCGCCGCCGGTCCGGCGTCGGGATTCGGCAACTGGATCGTCGTCGATTCGGTGGACACCAACGGTCGCTCGTACTCGGCGGTCTACGGCCACATGTGGGACTCCGGCGTGCTGGTCCGGCCGGGCGACACGGTGACCGCGGGGCAGCACATCGGCGCGGTCGGCTCGGCGGGTGAATCCAGCGGCCCCCATCTGCATTTCGAGATCGTTCCGGGCGGCCGGTTCACCGGCGGTCGTCAGATCGACCCGTTGCCCTGGCTGGACGGCGCGCCGACCCCGGACGTCGGCGGTGCGCGCGCCTATTCCAGCGATCCACGCTGCAGCCTCGGCTTCGGCACCGTCGGTGGTGCGCTGGCCGCGGGCAAGGTGCCGCAAGAACTGGAGATCTGGTACCGCCGTGCGGGTTCCCTCTGTCCGCAGATCACGCCCTCGCTGCTGGCCGCGCAGGGCAGGCAGGAGTCCGGTTTCCGGCGCGGGGCGACTTCGCCCGCCGGGGCCCAAGGCTTGGCGCAGTTCCTGCCGACGACCGCGGTGAGCATCGATCCCGACGACGGCAGGCCGTATGTGATCGACGCCGACGGCAACGGCGTGGCCAGTGTGTGGGACGACGGTGACGCGATCATCGGTCAAGGGCGCTATATGTGCGCGATCGCGCACAAGATCCAGCAGTGGCAGGCCGAGGGCAGGGTGCAGGGCGACATCGTCGCGCTGACGCTGGCGGCCTACAACGCGGGCGAGGGCGCGGTCCTGGCGTCCGGCGGCATGCCGAACCAGGTTGCCGCGCATTACGCCGAGACCCAGCCGTATGTGCGCAATATCCTCACGATGGAAGCGCAATACCGAGCGCCGGGTTCGCTCGGCCGGTTCACTCCCGGGCAGGGTTCGGCCGGTGACC
Organism: Nocardia gamkensis NBRC 108242; assembly: GCF_001612985.1. GTDB lineage: Bacteria > Actinomycetota > Actinomycetes > Mycobacteriales > Mycobacteriaceae > Nocardia > Nocardia gamkensis. The sequence continues at coordinate 5,385 of NZ_BDBM01000028.1, forward strand.
AGATCGTCGAGGCCGCGAACGAGTGGCTCGGCACCCCGTACGTCTGGGGCGGTGGCGGGCCGCAGGGGCCGAGCGGCGGGGGATTGGACGGACCGGGGTTGACCGCGGCGGCGGTGTTCGCGGCGTCCTCCGGCGCGGTGACGCTGCCGCGCACAGCCGAACAGCAGTGGGAGGCGGGTGCGGAAGTGCCGATGCGGAAAGCGCAGCCGGGCGATCTGGTGTTCAGCTCGTTCGGTCCCCGTGGGCCTGCGCAGGTCGGCATCTACGTCGGCAACGGTCGGATGATCCAGTCCGTGCCCGGTGCGAACGCCCGCTCGGCGGGCGGCGTTTCGGAAGTCGCGGTGCCAGGGGACGGACGGGCGAGGAGGGTGCTGTGAGCGGTGCCGGGTCCGAACACGCGGCGGCGGGACTGCCGCGACACCCCGCAGTGCGGCTAGCCTGGATGGATAGAGCGAATGCACGCGCGAAACTGGTGGTGATGCTGGTGGTGAGCGTCGCGGTGCTGGGTGCGGCCTGTGGCCGTGCGGACCGCGCGGACACGGGATCCGATGCGGCGCACCCCGCTACGTCCACGCCCCGGTTGCTGGAGGGCGTGCCCGCCCCCGACCCGGTGACCCCCGACGGTGTCGCGGTCGCGGCGCTGCGGGAGATCTACAGCTGGCAACCCGCTACCGAGACCCAGGGCGCTTCGCTGGGCCGGGCGCGGAAGTTTCTCGGCCCCAGCTTGATTCGTATGCTGGATGCGGCGCCGACCGCGGTGGAGACGCCGAAGTCGACGCTGCAGTGGGCGGATTGGGCGAGGGAGGAGGCACGCGTGGAGGCGTTCACGTTCGCGTCCGGTGAGAAGGCGCCCGCCCTCAGCGACCCGAACATCCAGCAGTTCAAGATCGGGATCGAGCAGACCGTCGTCTATCCGGACGGACGCAAGGAGCCGCTGCCGCCCGCGACGGTGATCGCCACCGTCGTGCGCACACCCGACGGCTGGCGGCTCGACGCATTCCGCTGACCACCCGCTTTCCGTACCGGACGGCCGACCCAGGAGGCACACATGGCGAAGAAGAAAAAGGTGACGGATCCGGCCGTACCCGGACCCGACGTCAGCCTGCTACTGACCTACGCCGGCTTCGCGATCTTCGGAACCCTCTGGCTCGCGCTGCATCTGGGCAACATGCTCGCAGGCAGCCCGCAGAAAGTCCCGTTCAATCCGATCGCCATCGCGGCCGATCTGGCGCGGGGCAAGCTGCAATGGCCTGGTGCGGCAACGGCGATCGTGTTGCTGGTGATCCTGAGCGTGGTCGCGTACCTGGTGATCCGCAAAGAGTTGCAGAAGCGCCGGTCCAAGGGCAGGCTGCCGGTGGACGACAAGGCCGACGTGATGGGCAACGGCGGCGCGATCTCGATGCTCACCGAGGCAGGCGTCCGGGAGAAGGCCCAGCAGCTGGGCGTGAGACTCGGCTACGACGACGCTCCCGGCGTGCCGATCGGTGTCGGTGTGGCCGACGGCGTGATGCTCTACGGCTCGTATGAGGATCTGCACCTGGACATCTGGGGTCCGCGCCAGGGCAAGTCGACGTCCCGGGTGATCCCCGCGATCCTCACCGCGATCGGCCCCGTGCTGGCCACCTCGAACAAGCGCGACGTGGTGGACGCGACCCGGGATGTCCGTGAGTCGAAGGGAAGTCCTACCTTCGTCTTCGATCCGCAGGGTGTCGCGGGCGAAGAGCCGACCTGGTTCTGGGATCCGCTGTCCTGGGTGGATGCCAAGCGCGAAGGGTGCGAGATGCGCGCGGCGCGGTTGGCGGGGCACTTCGCCGACGGCGACGACGGCAGCGACAGCAACCACGACGCGTTCTTCGATCCCGAGGCCGAGGATCTGCTGGCCGGACTGTTCCTCGCCGCCGCGGTCGGCGATCGCAACGGCAGCAGGCCGATCGTGCAGGTGTGGGAGTGGGTGACCAATCCGCAGGACACCGAGCCCATCGAGCTCCTGCGCGCCGCCCGCCATCACTACACGGCCTCGGGCCTGTCCTCGCAGTACAACGCCGATCCACGCACCCGCAGCGGCATCTTCGGCACCGCCAAGAAGATGATCCGGTGCCTGAAATTGTCGAATGTGCACCCGTGGATCACCCGTGGCGGCGATCGCAGGGAGTTCGACGAACTGGAGTTCCTGGAGAACAACGGCACGCTCTACAGCTTGTCGCTGGAAGGCCGCGGTTCAGCGGCGCCCTTGGTGAGCGCGCTCACCGAGGCGGTGGTCGATGTGGCAATGCGCAAGGCGTCGCAGTCGGCCGGTGGGCGCTTGGCGATTCCGATGCTCGCGGTGCTCGACGAGGCGGCCAACGTGGTGCGCTGGAAGGACCTGCCCAAGCAGTACAGCCACTTCGGCTCACGCGGCATCGTCGTGATGACGGTGCTGCAATCCTGGGCGCAGGGGGCCCGCTGCTGGGGCGAGAGCGGCATGAACGCCTTGTGGTCGGCGGCGAACATCAAAGTGCTCGGCAGCGGCGTGGACGACACCAAGTTCCTGCAGGAGCGTTCGGACGTGCTCGGCGAATACGACGCGATCTCGCAGTCGGTCTCCGAATCCAAGGGCGGCAAGAGCTATTCGCGCTCGCTGGGCTCGTCCAAGACGTTCTCGGTCAACGCCCTCGCGACGCTGCCGCGTGGCCGGGCCATCCTGTTCCCCTCCGGTGCGCCGCCGGTGCTCATCCGTACGGTGCCTTGGTGGGAGGGTGAGTACGCTGCGGACGTGAAACAGTCCATCTCGCACCATGATCCACAGCGCAAGACGCAGATCGCGGACGTGATCGGTTCGCCGTCGCTGAGCAAGTCGACGCCACCGCCGGAGTATGGCCAAGTCGAGGAGGTCCGGCCGCTGTGACCGAACAGCAGCAGAACATGATCTACGCGAGCGTGGTGGCATTCGTCGAGGAATACCTGAGCGTGGTCTATCGGCGGCAGGTCACCGATCTCAGTGACACGGTGTGGTGCCCCGAATGGTGGCAGCACGCCGAAGCGGTCGCCCGTCTGGACGCGCTGTGGCGCGCGTGGGAGCACTACCGGCAAAACCCGTCGACAGGGTTGAGCGTCTGGTTCCTGGATCATGCCGATCCGCACATGGCGAAATTGTTCGACCCCAAAGGCCCGTTCAAATATTGCAGTGTGCGCAACGGCCACAAGGACATGCTCAGCCCGCTCCCGACGAAATCGCCGCAGCATGGGATGTTCGGCGATCCCACAATGGGGGACTTTTCTACCTAGTCGATCGCACCGCGTGCTCTCGCGGTATAGGCAGTAAGACGAATGCCCGCTGAATGATCCAGCGGGCATTTCGTCCGTCTTCTGCTACCGCGTGCGCTCCAAGCCGCGGGATTCCTGTTCCCGCCCGCCCCTGGTGACCGACGGGGCCTCGCCCGGGCGGGAGCGTACGGCCTCACCCGGCGGTTGTGCCTGCCCTACTTCGATCAGCATCCGTACCGCGGCAAGCTCCGGTGCGACACCCATTTTGGCCAGGTGGGCGGCGATCGCCATGCGGCGTTCCTGGGAGTCGTATTGCAAAGCCGGCTTGGCGGCGGCGTTGGCCGCCATCCGGGATGCCTCGGCTTGCGCGGAGAAGCGGTCCTTCTCCAGCGACACGCCCTTGTCCGCGATCGGCTTCTCGATCAGCCGGGCCAGCTCGGTGTTGCGCGGATCCTTCGCCTTCGCGTCGCGCGCCTCACGCAGCTGCAATTCCTTGGCCTCTTTGAGCCGGGCCTCGGTGAGCTTGACGCGCGCTTCGGCTTCCTTCTGACCACGCTCGCGGGTCCGCAAGGCGACGAGCGTCGCAAGCTGCAACATTGTCCTCATCATGGCCGCGGTTTCCCGGCCGATGTCGTCCAGTTCCTCGGACATGGCTGCTCCCCGATGCTGCAGTGATCACTATGGATGATGTGGTGCTTCGTTACGGACGCCGCCACGCGAACTGTAGTCCCGTGCAGCGGGTCCCGCCTGCAAACGTGGACACCCGGAGAACTTGTGGTGCGGCACTTCCTGTCCGGGGGATCGCCCGGCCGAGGCCGTACTACGCCGCAAGAACTCCTTGTATCGAGATTACCCGACAAAGGTCGGCACAATCGAACGAGCATGCCGGTTTATCAGCATATATCGCACATTTCCGGCGTGTCTCCGGGCGCGCCGGATGATCTTCGAACTGAGGGCACCCTAACCGAAGAAAGGTTCGACTATCCTCGCGTCGGCCGGATGGGGGCGGACACGACTCGGGCCCGCGGCCGGAGAGCGGCGGCGGGCCCGGAGTGCGCGCTCAGCGGTCGATACGCACCGACTGGATCGTGACCGGCTGCTTGGGCTTCCCGTCGCCGGGGCCGTTGGAGTCGTCCTGGCCCAGCTCGGCGATCTTGTCGAGCGTGCCGAGGCTGTTGTCGTCCACGGTGCCGAAGATCGTGTACTGCGGCGGAAGCATCGAATCCGAGTACACGATGAAGAACTGACTGCCGTTGGTTCCCGGGCCCGCGTTGGCCATGGCCAGCACGCCGCGCTTGTACGCGATCGGTTCGGAGGTCGCCGCGGGATCGTTCGGGGCGTACTGATCGGTGGGGTACTCGTTGTCGAATTCGTAACCAGGTCCGCCCATTCCGGTGCCGGTGGGATCGCCGCACTGCAGGACCTTCAGGCCCTCGCCCGCCGTCATGCGGTGGCAGCTGGTGCCGTCGAAGTAGTTCTGTGCCGCCAGGCTGACGAAGCTGTTCACCGTGCACGGCGACTCGGCGTTGTTCAGGGTCAGCCCGATCGGGCCCTGGGTGGTCTCCACGCTGACGCTGACCTTCGCGTCGACGCCGGTGGTGGGGATGCCGTCGGCCTTCGGCTTGCCGACCGGCTTGTCCGCGGGCTTGGCGCTGTCGCGGTAGGCGCAGTCGACCGTCGCGGGCTTGGCCTTCGCGGAGGGCGGCGCGGCCGCGGCGGGGGTACTCGACAGCGAGGCGTCCGCGGCGTCGGAGTTGCTGCCGCTGTCGTCGCCGCGGGTCAAGAAGTACACCCCGGTCACGGCGGCGACCACGAGGACGACACCGAGTACCGATCCGGCGATCGTGAGTTGCTTGCGCTTGCGCGCCCGCTCGGCCCGATTGGCGAGCTGACGTTCCAGCTTGCGTTTCGCCGCTGCTCGTCGCTGTTCGTTGGTCGGCACTACCACGTTCCTCCCGTATCCGGTTACATCGGGATAAGAGTGTGCCATTTCTTTCTGAGACTGCTCCGCAACCTTCCTGAGAGGCGGTTCGGCGAATCGGTTGGACTTGCGGGGCCGTAGTGGTGGAAACTGGAGCATCGTGACCAAGACCAGCAGCTTTTCCGCCCCGAAGGGGGTACCGGACTACGTGCCACCCGGCTCGGCCGAGTTCGTCGCGGTGCGCGACGGCCTGCTCCGCGCCGCCCGACTGGCCGGGTACGGGCATATCGAGCTGCCGGTCTTCGAGGACACGGGCCTGTTCGCCCGCGGGGTCGGCGAGTCCACCGACGTGGTCACCAAGGAGATGTACACCTTCCCCGACCGTGGCGATCGCAGCGTCACGCTGCGCCCCGAGGGGACCGCGGGCGTGATGCGCGCGGTCATCGAACACGGCCTCGACCGGGGCCAGCTGCCGGTGAAGCTGTGCTACGCGGGTCCCTTCTTCCGCTACGAACGCCCGCAAGCCGGCCGGTACCGGCAGTTGCAGCAGGTGGGCATCGAGGCGATCGGCGTCGACGATCCGGCGTTGGACGCCGAGGTCATCGCCATCGCCGATGCCGGATTCCGCGGCCTGGGGCTGGACGGATTCCGGCTCGAGGTCACCTCGCTGGGTGACGAGACCTGCCGCCCGCAGTACCGCGAACTGCTCCAGGAATTCCTCTTCGGGCTCCCGTTGGACGAGGAGACGAAGCGGCGCGCCCAGCTCAACCCGCTGCGCGTGCTGGACGACAAGCGGCCAGAGGTGCGCGCGATAACCGCGGACGCGCCGCTGATGATCGATCACCTGTCGGAGTCGGCCAAGGCGCACTTCGAGCAGGTGCTCGGCCACCTGGAGGCGCTCGGTGTGCCGTATGTGGTGAACCCGCGCATGGTGCGCGGCCTGGACTACTACACCAAGACCACGTTCGAGTTCGTGCACGACGGTCTCGGCGCGCAATCCGGCATCGGCGGCGGCGGTCGCTACGACGGTCTCATGGCCGAACTCGGCGGCCAGCCGCTGTCGGGTATCGGGTTCGGCCTCGGTGTCGACCGCACCATGCTGGCGCTGGCGGCCGAGGGCAGGTCGGCGGACAGCCCGGCGCGCTGCGAGGTCTTCGGCGTGCCGCTGGGCGACGCCGCAAAACAGCGGCTGGTGGTGGTGGCCGCGCAGTTGCGGGCGGCGGGCATCCGGGTGGATCTGGCCTACGGCGGGCGCGGTGTGAAGGGCGCGATGAAGGCGGCCGATCGCTCCGGGGCCAGGTTCACCCTCGTGCTCGGCGATCGTGACCTCGCGGAGAACACCGTCGGGCTCAAGGACATGGCGACCGGTGATCAGCGGCAGATTCCGCTGCCCGAGGTGGTCGGCGTGATCCGGGAGTCGCTGTCCGGGTAGTGCGGTGGCCGGGGCTGTCCGGTTCCGCCGCGCGACCGCCGGGCACGCGATACTGTGCGCCGAACCCGTCGCGGGCGGGGTGCGGGGGCGGTAGCGTGACCGGCGCGCACATCAGCGGCGCCGGAGTCGCGAGAAGGCGGAGTAGTGTCCACGAATTCTGATGACCAGCAGGCGCACGCGCCGGTGGGGCTCGATCTGGTCGCGCCCGAGCTGTACGCGCCGATGTTGCGCCGCCTCGCGCTGGCCGCGTCGGGCATCGGGATCGGCGCGGCGCTGCTGGCCGCGACCGTGGTGAGCTGGCCGATCGCGGCGGCAATCGGCGTCGTCGTCGGCGCGCCCACCGTGGTGTACGCCGTCGCGCTGCGCCGGCGGCGAATGTGGGTGACGGGCACGACGATCCACGCCCGCAGGCTGCTCGGTGAACGACGGGTGGAGATGTCGGCGGCCACCGGGGTCGAGGTCTTGGTGTTCCCGGCCCGGTTGAGCCGGATCGCCCTGCGGGTCACCGCCGGGGAGATCTCGCAGGTCGTTCCGCTGGCCATGTACACCGACGCGGGCAGCGGCCGCGAATTGCATCTGCTGGGTTTGCGCAAACTCGCGGACGCGCTCGCCGCCAGCGAATTGGCCGCGGCCGTAGCGGTTTCCGAGATGCTGGTGCACCAGTTGCGAGCCGAGGCACGCGATGCCGGGCTGGAGGAACGGCCGCTGTACCGCGCGGTGCGACTGGCGCGGGCCAAAGACGTGGTGTCGCCGATCGTGCTGACCGACACCGAGGTCGCCGCGCTCGCCTGACCTACGTCGCCGGAGAACCGGTGCGGGCGGCACGGGTCACTGTCGCGTAGCTCACCGTGCGCCATCGGCGGCGGTGAGAGTGGCTAGGGTGGGCTACAGGAATTCGCCGATCGCAAGGAGTTCGCCGTGAGCACCCCCGCTGGGACCGTGACCGTCACCGTGACCGGAGCCGCGGGTCAGATCGCCTACGGCATGCTGTTCCGGATCGCCTCCGGCGCGATGCTCGGCCCGGACACGCGCGTGCGCCTGCGGCTGCTGGAGGTTCCCGCAGCGGTGGCGTCGCTGGAGGGCGTCGCGATGGAACTGGAGGACGGCGCGTTCCCGCTGCTGGATTCCATCGACATCAGCGACGACCCGTGGATCGGCTTCGCCGGCGCGAGCATCGCCCTGCTCGTCGGCGCGCGGCCGCGCACGGCCGGGATGGAACGCTCGGATCTGCTCGCCGCCAACGGCGCGATCTTCACGGAGCAGGGCGCCGCGATCAACGCCAGCGCCGCGGACGACGTGAAGGTGCTCGTGATCGGCAACCCGGCCAACACCAACGCCTTCATCGCCATGAGCAACGCGCCGGACGTGCCCGCCGAGCGTTTCACCGCCATGACCCGCCTGGACCACAACCGCGCCATCGCGCAACTGGCCGAGAAGACCGGCGCGCCCGCCCCGGCCATCGCGCGGGTCGCCATCTGGGGCAATCACTCGGCGACGCAGTACCCGGATATCGCGCACGCCACCATCGCGGGACGCCCCGCCCTCGATCTGATCGGAGATCCCGCGTGGTTGACCGAGCAGTTCGTGCCCACCGTGCAGCAGCGCGGCACCGCTATCATCCAGGCCCGCGGCGCGTCCTCGGCGGCGAGCGCGGCCAGCGCCGCGATCGACCACATCCACGACTGGGTACACGGCACCCGGGACGGTGACTGGGTTTCGATGGCCGTTCCCTCGGACGGCTCCTACGGCGTGCCCGAAGGTCTGATCAGCTCGTTCCCGGTCACCTGCGCGAACGGTGAGTACACGATCGTGCCCGATCTGACGATCGACGAACTGGCCCGTCCCCGGATCGACGCCTCGGTCGCCGAACTCGAGCAGGAGCGCGACGCCGTCATCGACCTCGGTTTCGCCAAGCGCGCCTGACCGGCTCGCGGACGTCCGCCCGGTCGCCCTATCCGACTGTCCAGGTCTCGGTCCCGGTGAGCAGGGACTGGAGCGATTCGGGGCCGACGGGTTTCTTCTCGCGCGCGGTCTCGGTCTGGTAGCGCACCCCGTCGTCGTAGGTCGGCCGCGAGACGCTGCGGAAGATGCCGGTGACCACATGCTCGAGTCCCTGATCGGACAACCGCGACAGCGCGTAGGCGTACTCCGGGTCGTCGGCGTAGGCGTCGTGCACCACGATGTCGGACTCCGCGACGCTGTCTGTGCGAGCCACCGTGAGCCCGAAACCCCGGCGGACGACGGCGAATTCGCCCTCGGCCCCGAACCGGATCGGTTCGGCGTGGCGCAACGGGATGAGATGGTCCGCGGCGTTCTCCCGGCGCAGCACGTCGAACGAGCCGTCGTTGAAGATCGGGCAGTCCTGCAGGATCTCCACGAACGACGTGCCGCGGTGCTCGGCGGCGGCGCGCAGCACTTCGGTGAGACCCGCGCGATCGGAGTCGAGCGCGCGAGCCGCGAAGGTCGCTTCCGCTCCCAGCGCCACCGACAACGTGTTGAACGGGTGGTCCACCGAGCCCATCGGGGTCGACTTGGTGACCTTGCCCTGCTCCGAGGTCGGTGAGTACTGCCCCTTGGTCAAACCGTAGATCCGGTTGTTGAACAGCAGGATCGTCATGTTCACGTTGCGGCGCAACGCGTGGATGAGGTGATTGCCGCCGATGGACAGCGCGTCGCCGTCACCGGTCACCACCCAGACCGACAGGTCGGGCCTGCTGACCGCCAATCCGGTCGCGATGGCGGGAGCACGACCGTGGATGGAGTGGATACCGTAGGCCTCCAAGTAGTACGGGAAGCGGCTCGAGCAGCCGATTCCGGACACGAACATCAGATTCTCCCTGCGCAATCCGAGTTCTGCGAGGAAGCCGCGCACCGTCGCCAGGATCACGTAGTCGCCACAGCCCGGGCACCAGCGCACCTCTTGATCGGAGGTGAACTCCTTCACCTTCTGCGGCCCGTCCGCGGTCGGCACCCCGGACACACCGGTCAGTCCCAGATCGGTACCGATCAGCGAGGTCTCCACGATGGTCATGCGTTACCCCCAGCGATGCTGTATGCGGCTGCCTCGCCTGCGCTCGGCCCGGCGCAGGGTTGTGGTCGGACGTCGTCCGGCAGCGCTCGATCTGCGGCTGCCTCGCCTGCGCTCGGCCCGGCGCAGGGTTGTGGTCGGACGTCGTCCGGCAGCGCTCGATCTGCGGCTGCCTCGCCTGCGCTCGGCCCGGCGCAGGGTTGTGGTCGGACTTCGTCCGGCAGCGCTCGATGAGTAGCCCGCGCCCGTGCGGCGAAGACCTTGTTCTGTTCCATCTCCTCGATCGACCCGTCCAGCGCCGCGTCGATCACCCCGACCAGTTCCTGGGCGGAGAACGCGGTGCCCGCGATCTTCGTCCACGGCCGCACGTCGACCAGGTACTTCGCCCGCAGCAGCGTGGCCAGCTGGCCGCCGTTCATCTCCGGCGCGACCACGAGGCGATAGCGGCGCAGCACGTCACCGAGATTGGCGGGCAACGGATTCAGATGGCGTAGATGCGCTTGCGCGACCGGGACTCCGCGCCGCCGCGCGCGCCGGCACGCCTCGCCGATCGGGCCGTAGGAACTGCCCCAGCCGATCAGCAGCAGCTCGGCGGCGCCGTCCGGATCGTCGACGGCGAGTTCGGGGACGGCGATGCCATCGATCTTCGCTTGGCGCAGGCGGACCATGAGTTCGTGGTTGGCCGGGTCGTAGGAGATGTTGCCGCTGCCGTCGGCCTTCTCGAGACCGCCGATGCGGTGGGCGCGGCCCTTCGTACCGGGGACGGCCAGCGGTCGGGCGAGCGTGTCGGGATCGCGCGCGTACGGCTGGAACGGGTCGGCGTCGTCGCCGTCCGGTTCGAATCCAGGGTCGATCGGCTCCAGTTCCGCAACCTGCGGAATGGACCACGGTTCGGAGCCGTTGGCGATCGCGCCGTCGGACAGCAGCAGCACCGGGGTGCGGTAGGTCAGGGCGATCCGCGCGGCCTCCACCGCGGTGGCGAAGCAGTCCGCCGGGGAGCGCGGCGCGAGCACCGCCACCGGTGATTCGCCGTTGCGGCCGTAGAGCGCCTGCAACAGGTCGGCCTGTTCGGTCTTGGTGGGCAGTCCGGTCGACGGTCCGCCGCGCTGCACATCGATCACGATCAGCGGCAGCTCCGTCATCACCGCCAGGCCGATGGTCTCGCTCTTGAGCGCGAGTCCGGGGCCCGAAGTGCTGGTGACACCGAGGGCGCCGCCGAGCGAAGCGCCCAGCGCGGCACCGATTCCGGCGATCTCGTCCTCGGCCTGGAAGGTGGTGACGTCGAAGTTCTTGTGCTTGCTCAGCTCGTGCAGGATGTCCGAGGCGGGCGTGATGGGGTAGGTACCAAGGAATACCGGCAGCTTCGCGAGCCGGCCCGCGGTGATCAGGCCGTAGGCGAGCGCGGTGTTGCCGGTGATCTGGCGGTAGGTGCCCGGCGGCAGTTTCGCGGGCGCGATCTCGTAGGTGGTGGCGAAGCTCTCGGTGGTCTCGCCGTAGTTCCAGCCCGCCCGGAACGCCAGGATATTGGCCTCGGCGATGTCCGGCTTGGTGGCGAACTTCTCCCGCATGAACTGCTCGGTGCCGCCGATCGGGCGTCCGTACATCCAGGACAGCAGGCCGAGGGCGAACATGTTCTTCGCACGTTGGGCGTCTTTTTTGCCGACCCCGGTCGATTCGGTCGCGCCCAGCGTGAGCGAGGTCATCGGGACGCGGTGGACCACGAAGTCCGACAGCGTCTCGTCGGCCAGCGGATCGGCGGCGTAGCCGACCTTGGCGAGGGCCCGTTTGGTGAACTCGTCGGTGTTCACGATGACGGTGGCGCCGCGCGGGAGATCCTCCAGGTTCGCCTTGAGCGCGGCGGGGTTCATCGCGACCAGCACGTCGGGCTGGTCACCAGCGGTGAGGATGTCGTAGTCGGCGATCTGGATCTGGAAGGACGAGACGCCCGGCAGGGTGCCCTGCGGCGCCCGGATCTCGGCGGGGAAGCTGGGCTGGGTGGCCAGGTCGTTGCCGAACGCGGCGGCCTCATGGGTGAAGCGATCGCCGGTCAGCTGCATTCCGTCGCCGGAGTCCCCGGCGAACCGAATGACGACCTTTTCCAACTTCGCTGTGCCGACATCGTTTTGGTGTGAAACCATATGCCTGCTTCACTTCCTCGTCGCTGAGAGGTGCCATCGCCAAACTACTCCGTCGAGTGCGGTGCGCGCCCCCGAAGCGCGCGGACCGGTGAGATCCGGCGACGGTGGCGTCAGGCGAACAATGCCAGTTGCGCGGCGGTCGTGTGCGCGGTTTCGGGTCGTGTCTCCGGTTCGGCATGTCGACGCGCCGTCAAACCGTGCTCGGCCAGCAGCGGAGCGACCCGCGCGCGCAGCCAGGCGGAGTACTCCGGCGTCACGTAGGCGCCGCGGCGGTAGAGCTGACGGTACCGGCGCAGCAACGCCGGATGGTGCTCGGCCAGCCAGGACAGGAACCAGCCTCTGGTGCTGCCGCGCAGATGCATGGGGAACGCGACGGCCGACGCCGCCCCGGCCTCGGCGATGGCGCCGAAGATCGCGTCCAGATGTGCCTGTCCGTCCGTGAGACAGGGGATGACCGGGGCGACCAGCACGTTCACCGCGAAGCCCGCGTCGGTGAGCGCGCGAACCAGGTCGAGCCGGGCCCGTGGCGACGGCGTGCCGGGTTCCGGGCTCTGGTGCAGATCCTGATCGAGGATCGCGATGGACACCGCGAGGCTGACCCGCACCTCGCGCGCTGCCGAGGTGAGCAGCGGTAGATCCCGGCGCAGCAAGGTGCCTTTGGTGAGGATGGAGAAGGGGGTGCCGGACTCGGCCAGCGCGCGGATGATGCCCGGCATCAGGCGATAGCGACCCTCGGCGCGCTGGTAGGGATCGGTGTTGGTGCCGAGCGCGACCGGTTCGCGGTGCCAGGACCGCCTGCCGAGTTCCTTGCGCAGCACCGCGGCGACATTGGTCTTCACCACGATCTGCGAGTCGAAGTCGCGGCCCGCGTCCAGGTCCAGATACTCGTGCGTGCCGCGCGCGAAACAGTAGCGGCACGCGTGCGAACAACCGCGCATCGGATTGACGGTCCACTGGAACGGCACGTTCGCGCCCTCGGGCACCCTGTTCAACGCGCTCTTGCACAGCACTTCGTGGAAGGTGATGCCCTCGAACTCCGGCGTCCGCACGGTTCGCACCAGGCCCGCCCGGGACAGCCCGGGCAAGGCACCGTCCTCGGCGTCCAGGGTCTGGCTTTGCCACCGCACCCTCTCAGTCGAACATGTGTTCTAGAAGCTGTCAAGCGATCTGCCGGGTGTCCGGCGGGGTGAGCCGGGCCGGGTCGGCGAAGAAGGTGACCAGATCGCGCACCGTGTCGTCGAGCGAACGCGGCCGGTAGCCGAGTTCGCGTTCCGCCTTCCCGTGGTCGACGACGGGCGCGGAGATGAGCGCGCCGAGCGCCGCCTTGGAGACGATGTCGGAGTTGAACAGCTTGCCGATCGGCGCGAGCACCGGGATGACGCCGGACACGAACCTGGCGGGGATGGCGAACCTCGGCCCCCGCTTGCCGCCGTGGGTCGCGGCGACGCGGCACAATTCGAGCATCGAGATCATCGATCCACCGAGCAGGTAGTTCTCACCCGTGCGGCCGTGCTCTCCGGCCAGTACCAGGCCTTCGGCCACATCGCGCACATCCACGAGGTCGAAGCCCCCGCCGATCATGGCGGGCACGCGCCCGAGCGCCGCGTCCCTGAGCGTCCGGTTGATGCGCGAGAGCGGCTTGCCGAAGTCCAGTGGGCCGAAGACGCCGGTCGGGTTGCACAGCACCGCGTCCAGGCCCTGATCGATCACCTTGCGCAGCGCCACCTCGCCCGCCCACTTCGAGCGGTCGTAGACCGGCAGGCCTGGGTCGGTCGACCGCGGCGCGTTCTCGTCGATCCGGCCACCGCAGCTGTACTGGTCGAACGCGTGGATCGAGCTGGCGTGCACCATCCGCCGCGCGCCGACGGCCAGCGCCGCCTCGGCGACCACGCGCACGCCCTCGGTGTTCACCCGCCAGGCGAGGTCGTTCTTGTCGGCCAGGGTGATCACCGCGACCAGGTGGTAGACCACCTCCGCGCCGTCCAGTGCGGCACGCATGGACGCCGGGTCGAGCACATCGCCCCGCACCCAGGTGATGCCGGGCGCGGCCTGCTCGGCGGGAATCGCCCGATCGATGGCCGTGATCTGGTGGCCGCGCTCGGTGAGGAGGCGGAGCAGATTCGTGCCAAGATAGCCGGCTGCGCCGGTCACTGCGACCTTCATGGGACAGAGAATATAGAACTTGTTCTAATTTGCAACACGTTCCAATTCTGCCCCTTTCGCCCTGCCGTGCGGCGCGTTCGGGCTCGAAACTTGCCGGTCGGGTCGGCTATATTGAGCGCAACCGTAGCGGCCCTTGCCGATTCGGCAGGGAGCTGGCGGATCACGACAACTTCATGACGCAGATCTGTACGACGATTTGGGGGGCAACTCGATGAGTGATCTCTCGGTAGAGACCGAAGCGGTCCGGGCGTTCGCCGCCACGAACGCCGGTATCGCCGGTGATCTCGCGGGGGCGGGCAATTTCGACGCGGTGAAGAACGTTTCCGCGCTCGTTCCGGTGTTCGGCTTGATCGGGGCCGACTACCTGGCGATGTTCGCGGCGGCACAGGTGTTGCAGGCCAAGGACATCAACGATCTGTCGGCCAAGTACGCCAAGCTCTCGGACTCGGCGTTCAGCGCCGCCGCGGCCTACGACGCGGTCGACTGGTCCAACGCGGGCGCGCTCGGATCGATCGCGGGCCAGATCGGGGGCGCGGTATGAGGCCGCTCGACAGTGGCGTCATCGCGCCGGAGGACCACGCCGTCGCGCACGCGGCCGAGCAGAACGTCGCGATCGGCCAGCAGTCCGTGCTGGACACGCTGCAGAACGCACCCGCGCAGGCGGTGCTGGACCTGCCGTTGCCGCAGCTGCCCGACGATCTGCCGCCCATCGAGCCGCCCGCTTTCGTGCTGTCGCGCAAGATCGCGGAGGATCAGCAGTCGGTCGGCGCCATGCCCTCCGGTCTGCCGGGTCTGAACGGCGCACCGGGCGCCGAGAACGTACTCGGCGCGCCGCACGAGGCGTCGGCGCTGCTCGGTGACATGAACACGGCGGTCGACCACGTCGCGGCGCCCGCGGTCCAGGCGGCGCTCGATCAGGCCCCCGGCGTGCTGAACGGGGCACTCGCCGACGCGTCGAGCGCGGTCGCGGGCACGGTGAACCAGGCGGCGGCCGCCGCCGCGGCGTTGCCCCCGTTGCCCGCCGACCCGGTCGCCGCGCTGATGCAGGGTGTCGCGGTGCCCGCGCTCCCCGGCGTCGATCTGCTGATGAAGCCGATCCTGGACCTGCTGAGCAGCTTCGGCACCGGCGTCATCGGCGCGTTCGATCCGACCGCGATCCTGAGCCAGTCCTCCAAGGTCATCGAGATGGCCATGCAGGTGGGCAAAGGCAGCATGAGCACGGTCGAGCAGCTGTGGCAGAGCCAGGCCGCGCGCAACGCCCAGGCCGCGAGTCAGCAGGCGAACGTGGAGGGGCAGCAGACCGGCCAGCGCGGTATCGACATCTCCGAGCTCACCCAGCGTGCCGCCACGGTGGTACAGCAGGGCAACGCGCAGCTGCTCGGCATCGCGTCGTCGTTCGCCACCCAGGCGACCGCGCTCGCGCCGGTCATCCTGACCCCGCCGGCCCAGGCGACGCTGATCGCCTCGGCCACCGAACACCTGGGCAACGCCGTCGGCGTGGTCAACGCCACCCGCGGTGATCTGGCGGGCAAGACCGCCGAACTCAGCGGCATGGTGCAGCAACTGGTCGCGCCGGGCGGCGGTCCGGCGCCGCAGGAGGTCGCGCAGGCGCTGGCGGAGAACGTCGGCCAGCCGATCCTGGAGCAGGCGCAGTCGACCGCCTCGGATACCGCGACCAAGGCGGCGGGCCTGGACTCCGCCACGCCCGGGACTTCGACCCCCTCGACAACGCCGTCGTCGGTGCACACCACGCACAGTCCGAGTACCAGCCACGGCACGCCGAGCGGACTGCTCGGCAGCAGTCCCGGCAGGCCCGGAAGTCCGAGCACGCCATCGGTCCCGAAAGCCACCGGCCTGCCCGGCACCACGGTTCCCCCGATCCGCTCGGTCGCCGGCGTCCCGGGCACGTCCTTCGGTACCGGCTCGCCCGCGAGCACCACACCTGCCGGGTCGAACGGTTTCATGGGTGGCCCGGCCGGCGCGGCGGGGCAGCGCGGCAATGACGATGAACACTCGCGCTCCGTGCAGCCGTATCTGAGTCCCACCGGCAACGACGACCTCACCGGCCCGCTGGGCGAGTCCACGCCGGACGTCATCGGTGCCACGCACTCGGACGAGATCATCAGTTCGGACTACGAGCAAGACCAGTTCTGACGCGTCGCGGGGGAGGCCACGCACGGCATCCGGCCCGAACGGGGATCATCACCGTTCGGGCCGGATGACGAGCGACGGTCAGTTGTCCTGCGCGAACGCGTCGAGCAGTTTCCGGTACAGGTCGGCGAAGCGTTTGCGCGCGGCCTGCTGCTCGGCGCCGAGCCCCTCGGTGGTGTCGGGCGAATACACCACGAGATGTACGTCCTCCGACGGCGACTGCGGCATGAAGTCGATGATCCGGCTGCTCTGATCCGTGGCGGCCGGCACGCCGAGGTCCACCGTGGCGAGCGCTTTGGTCTCCGCCAGCGCCGCGCTCAGCACGTCGGGCGGAATGTGGCCGTCGATCCGCTTGGGCGGGGTCTCCGGCCGGCGCTCGGCGGCCACGGCGTCGGGGCTGCTGACCGCACGGCCGTCGGCGAAGATCTCCAGTTGCGGACGCAGGTCCGTGCGGGCCTGCCACCCGTCCGGAATGGTGGTCAGCGTGAACAACGCCAGCGGCGCGGCGATCGGCGGTAGGGCGCTGGGGCGATCCAGGCCCGGGTCGGCCGTGGCGGCGCCCGAGCCCGCCGCGACGATCAGCAGCACAACCAGCACAACAGCTTTCGTTACTCGCATCGATCCCATCTTCCGGTGCTGTCCGTGTCCACCCGCGACACAGGTGAACTGCCGTAGATCATGACAGCGCGCCGGCTTTCGGGAGGAACCGGCGCGCTGGATCGATCGGATCCGGGTCTATCGCAGGCCCGACGGAGTGTTCAGGTCTTGCGCCGAATACGTGTCGCAAGCCCGGACCTGGCCGGTCTTGTAGCCGGTGAGGAACCACTTCTGTCGCTGCTCGGACGAACCGTGCGTCCATGCTTCGGGATTCACCCGGCCCTGCGCGGCGCGCTGGATACGGTCGTCGCCGACCGCCGCGGCCGCCGACAGCGCGTCGTCGACGTCCTTGTCCGACAGCGGTTTCAGGAACGGCTGGTCGCTGCCGGGCGCAGGCTGCTTGTCCGCGAAGTGGGCCCAGATACCCGCGTAGCAGTCGGCCTGCAATTCGGTGCGTACCGCGCCGGACTCCGGCCCGCGCGGATCGCGCTGCGCGCGGCCGAGATCGCCGAGCATGTTCTGGATGTGATGGCCGATCTCGTGCGCCACCACGTATTCCTGCGCGAGCGGGCCGCCGCTGGAACCGAAGCGATCCACCAGTTCCTGGAAGAAACTGGTGTCGAAGTAGGCGGTCCGGTCGGCCGGGCAGTAGAACGGCCCGACGTCGCTGGTGGCGTTGCCGCATCCGGTGGAGGTGGCCCCGGAGAAGAGCACGACCTTCGGCTGCGAGTAGCGCTTGCCCGCCTGCTTCGGCAGTTCGGCCGACCACACGGCGTCCAGGCTCTGCGCGGTGAGCGCCACCCGGCAGTCGACGTATTTGTTGGCGTCCGCGCCGGTCTTGCAGTGGCTCGGCGTGCCCTCCGTGCCCGGCTGCGTCTGGCTCTCCTCCGGCGTACCGGTGAAGTTGCCGAGTATGGAGCCGGGGTCGCCGCCCAGCAGCAGCGCCAGCACCAGCACGATGAGTCCGCCCGCTCCACCGCCCAGCGCGAGTTTGCCGCCCATGCCGGGACCGCCGGAGGAAACCCGGTCCGGGTCGATCTGCATGCCCTCGTTGAAGGTCATCGTCGTCGCTTTCTCGCTCGTCCCCGGGGAACACGCAGCCCTCGGTCGTACGGCCCCGGTTCGCTCTCCCTCGGATACAGCTTGGCATGGGCGCGTCGATATCGGTTTCCTCTCGGGGAATGTGTCTCACTACGATGGACTCGCACCTGGTCACCCCGCGCCCGGTGTCAGCGTCGTCGAAAGGAACCCCGTGCTGCGCACCCACTTGGCTGGTTCGCTGCGAAGCGAGCATGCCGGTCAGACCGTCACTCTCACCGGTTGGGTGGCCCGGCGGCGTGACCACGGTGGGGTGATCTTCATCGATCTGCGCGACGCGTCCGGCGTGGCCCAAGCGGTGTTCCGCGAGGGCGAACCCGCCGAACAGGCGCACCGGCTGCGCGCGGAGTACTGCGTGCGCGTCACCGGCACCGTGGAACCGCGTCCGAGCGGCAACGAGAACCCGGAACTGCCGACCGGCGCGATCGAGGTGAACGTCACCGAGCTCGAGGTGCTGAACGAGAGCGCGCCGCTGCCCTTCCAGCTGGACGAGCAGCCCGGTGAGGAAGCGCGCCTGAAGCACCGCTACCTGGATCTGCGCCGGGAAGGCCCCGCGCACGCCATCCGGCTGCGCTCCAAGGTCAACGCGGCCGCCCGCGAGGTGCTCGCCCACCACGAGTTCGTCGAGGTCGAGACTCCGACGCTGACCCGGTCCACGCCCGAGGGCGCTCGCGACTTCCTGGTGCCCGCCCGCTTGCAGCCGGGCAGCTTCTACGCCCTGCCGCAGAGCCCGCAGCTGTTCAAGCAGTTGCTCATGGTCGGCGGCATCGAACGCTACTACCAGATCGCGCGCTGCTACCGGGACGAGGACTTCCGCGCCGACCGGCAGCCGGAGTTCACCCAGCTCGACATCGAGATGAGCTTCGTGCGCCAGGAGGACGTGATCCTGCTGGCCGAGGAGATCCTGGTCGCGCTGTGGAAGCTGGTGGGCTACGAGATCCAGACCCCCATCCCGCACATGACCTACGCCGAGGCCATGCGCCGTTTCGGCAGCGACAAGCCCGATCTGCGCTTCGGCGTGGAGATCACCGAGTGCACCGACTATTTCAAGGACACCCCGTTCCGGGTGTTCCAGGCGCCCTACGTCGGCGCGGTGGTCATGCCGGGCGGCGCGAGCCAGCCGCGGCGCCAGCTCGACGCCTGGCAGGAATGGGCCAAGCAGCGCGGCGCCAAGGGACTGGCGTACATCCTGGTGAACGAGGACGGCACGCTGGGTGGCCCGGTCGCCAAGAACCTGAGCGAAGCCGAGCGCGAGGGCCTGGCCAAGCATGTCGGCGCGGTGCCGGGGGACTGTGTGTTCTTCGCCGCGGGCGCACCGAAGGCGCAGCGCGCGCTGCTCGGTGCGGCGCGCGTCGAGATCGCCCGCAAGGTCGGCCTGATCGACGAGGACGCCTGGTCGTTCGTGTGGATCGTGGACGCGCCGCTGTTCGAGCCGACCGTCGAGGCGACCGCGAGCGGTGACGTGGCGGTGGGCCATTCCGCCTGGACCGCGGTGCACCACGCGTTCACCTCGCCGAAGCCGGAGTCGCTGGACACGTTCGACACCGACCCGGGCTCGGCGCTGGCCTACGCCTACGACATCGTCTGCAACGGCAACGAGATCGGTGGCGGGTCGATTCGTATCCACCGCCGCGACGTCCAGGAACGGGTCTTCGAGGTGATGGGCATCACACACGAGGA
This sequence comes from Nocardia gamkensis NBRC 108242, assembly GCF_001612985.1. Lineage (GTDB taxonomy): Bacteria > Actinomycetota > Actinomycetes > Mycobacteriales > Mycobacteriaceae > Nocardia > Nocardia gamkensis. Next base: position 24,836 of record NZ_BDBM01000028.1, read on the forward strand.
GGCCCAGGAGAAGTTCGGCTTCCTGCTCGACGCCTTCGCCTTCGGCGCTCCGCCGCACGGCGGCATCGCCTTCGGCTGGGACCGGGTCACCGCGCTGCTGGCGGGGGAGGACTCGATCCGAGAGGTCATCGCCTTCCCGAAGACCGGTGGCGGCGTCGACCCGCTGACCGACGCGCCCGCGCCGATCACCGCGCAGCAGCGCAAAGAGGCGGGACTGGACGTCAAGCCGGAGCAGAAGAAGGACGCGCCCGCCTCGTAGCGGCCGCTGCCGCGAACGGTATTTTCTGGTCAGCCGCGTCCGTGCCAGCTGACGCCGACCACGAGGAAACCCGTTGCTGCACTTGCGCATGATCAGCCCGCCGGAGAGCACCGACGAGGTGCTCACGGTACTCGCCGCCGATCCCGGGGTCACGCACGTGACCCTGGCACGCGGTGCGGCGCTGGAGCCGAAGGGCGACCTCGTCCAGGCCGACGTGGCTCGCGAGGCCGCCAACGCCGTGATCGAGGACCTCACGGCGCTGGGGATCTGCCGTTCCGGCGGCTTGACGCTCACACCGGTCGAGACGGTCTTGTCGGACGCGGGTGAACGCGCGGTGCACGAGGCGCCCGGCGATCCGAGCGACGCGGTGGTGTGGGAGGAACTGGTAGCGCAGACGCACGAGGAGTCGAGTCTCAACGCGACGTTCCTCGCGTTCCTGACGATCGCCTGCCTGCTCGCCGCCGTGGGCGTCACGACCGATTCGCCGGTGACGATCGTGGGCGCGATGGTCGTCGGTCCGGAGTTCGGTCCGTTGGCCGCGTTCGCGGTGGCGTTGGTGCGCAGGGATTTCCGGCTCGCCCGCCGTTCGGCCGTCGCGCTCGCGGTCGGTTTTCCGGTGGCGATGGTGGTGACGCTGCTGGCGACGCTGGTGTGGGAGCAGGTCGGCTGGATCACCATCGACGGGGTGGGCAGTATCGAACAGGTCGACTTCATTTACCAGGTCGGCCCGTTCTCTCTGGTCGTCGCCCTGCTCGCGGGCGCGGCGGGCATGTTGTCGCTGGTGACCGCGAAATCGGCCGCGCTGGTCGGCGTGTTCATCTCGGTGACCACCGTGCCCGCGGCCGGATTCGCCGTGGTGGCGGCGACTTTGGGGGAGTGGCGGGTGGCGTTCCTGTCCGCGGGTCAGCTCGCGGTGAATATGGGGGGCATCATCGTGGCCGGGATCATCGTGCTCGCGCTCCGGCCTCGCGCGGGCGGCGAGGCCGGGCCGGTGGAACGGTTCAAACGCCTGATCGGCATGCGCTCACCGATCGAGAAGTGAGGCGGGTTTCACAGCGCGGCGACGGGACCGCCGGTGAGGGCGCGGTAGGCGTAGGTCACGGCGATGACGGCGACCGGGCCCGCGATCAGCAGGCCGAAACCACACAGCAGTAGCCCCAGGAAGGTGACCACCAGCACCGCCAGCGCGAGCAGCAGCATCTGCCCGGCGTTGGCGACCACCAGGGTGAAGCTGGACTTCAGCGCCTCGAACGGACCCTGGTCCTGATCGACGACGAAATGCAGCGAGAACATGCACAGCCAGCCGGCGATCAGCCCGGGGATCAGGCAGATCGCCGAGCCGAGGAAGGTCAGCGTGAACGCCAGCAGCGCGGTGAGCAGCACATTGCCCGCGTTCACGAATCGGAAGTAGGCGCCGAAAGGTGGCGGGGTGCCGTCGGTTTCGTACAGGGCGCCGCGCACCATCGCCGCCTGCAGCAGCCATATACCGGCCATGACCGCCAGGAAGACGAGCAGCAGCGGCAGCATCGTCGTCGGGTCGGTGAGCTGGACGACGAGCACGAACGCCAGATATATGACCAGGCCCACCGCGGTCACCCCGACCCACGGGCCCGGATTGGCCCGGAAACGGGCCCAGCCGTAGCTGAGCGCCTGGCCCACGTCCAGCGTGCCCGGTCCCGTGGTGACCTGCTGGTAGCCGTAGACCGGCTCCTGGGCGGGCGCCGGGCCGGGCGGTGGCGTCCAGCCCGGGCCGGTTCCCTGTGGGCCGTAGCTGGGGTGCGGCGCGCCCACGGGCGGGGGTGGCTGCACCGGTTCGCTGCCGTAGTGCGCCGCGCCGGGACCTTCGAACTGCGGGTATGCTGACGAACCGGCCATCTCGTGGCGGGGTTGGCCGGTTGCGGGGGTGCCGCCTCGCGGATCGGGGTTCTCGTGCTGCCCCGGCCGTGCCGCGAAGCGCTCCTCGTCGTTCGGGGAGGAAGCGCCACCAGGTGATTGTTTGGGTGCGGGGGGCGGTGTTTCGGTCATGCGTAGACCTTTCCACTCAACTGGTTTGCGGTGTGGCGCACGGCAGTTCACGATGAGAAAACCCGACGGGTGCACAGGTGTCAAGCGACCGGCGGCCACCCTCCGGCCTGGCCGGAGACACGCCGGGCGACGCGGAAAGGTTGTGTAACCGCTCGCTAGAAGTGACCCCATGCGAGTACTTTGAGAGGCGATGACCGCACTATTGGCCGAACGCGCCGCCGAAGTCGTGTCCGCAGCGCAACAGTTGCTCACAAAGCGAATGGGTGCTCCGGTAAAGCTGAGCGATCCGATCGAACTCAGCGGTAGTGGTAGGACGACCGTCCTACGTGTGCGAGTAGCGGAGAACGCCTTCTCGTTGCCGCGAACCCTGATAATCAAGCAGGTCCGTGGCGCCGCCCAGGATCGCCGGACCGGTGGTCTGGCGCCCGGGGTGGCCAGCATCGATTCCGCGTTCCTCCGCGAGACGGTGTCCTACCAGTTCACCACCGCACTGAGCCGGGAACACCGCCCGGGCGCGTACCTGATCGCGCACAGCCTCCCCGACCGGCTGTTGATCCTCAGCGACCTCGGTGAGAACTCACTGCTCACCGCCGTGCTGCGCTCCGGCGCCGAGCCGGCCACCCGCAATGCCCTCATGGCCTTCGCCCAGGCGCTGGGCCGGATGCACGCCGCCACCGTCGGGCGCGAGGCGGACTTCGTCGCGTTGCTGCGCCGGGTGGACGTGGTGCACCGGGTGGACGGCATCGCCCAGCAGGCCGAGTCGGCGATCGCCGAGGTGCCCGGCATGCTCCAGCGCGAACTGGGCATCGAGGTGCCCGGCGAGATCGCCGAGCGGATCGTGCGCGGCAACCGCCTGTACTCCGCGGGGCGCTTCCGGGCGTTCAGCCCGTCGGACCTCTGCCCGGACAATGTGATCTTGAACGAGGAGGGCGCCCGCTTCCTCGACTACGAGTGGGGCGGGTTCCGCGACGCCACCCTGGACATCGCCTACGCGCTGGTGTCCTTCCCGGGGTGCCTGTGCGACCTCGAGCTCTCCCGCGAACGCGCCAACCAGATGGTCGAGGCGTGGCGCGCGGAAGTCGTAGGCGTGTGGCCCGCGCTGGCCGACGACGACCAGCTGGCCGAACGCATCTTGGAAGCTCGGCTGATCTGGGTGTGGCTGTCCACCTACTGGTTCCTGCCCGCCGACCACACGCGTATCGCGGCTGCCCGGGAGCACGGGCTGTCGGTGCCGCGCTCGGCGGCCCTGATCAACCGCTGGGCCGCGCTCGCCGAAGACGCGCGGTGCACGGGGGACGACATCGTGGGCGATTTCGCCGAGGACGTGTCGGCGATGCTGGAAGAGCGCTGGTCGGAGTAAGGCACCGCGTTCGAGCAATTGGGCGTGGGCTGTGCTGGACCTCAGCGGTGCGAATTCGGCCGTCAGCTCTGTTGTCGCCGCTCCGGCGGTCTTCTACCGGGCTGGGAAGCGTCCAGCGCATCCCGGGCCTACCTCCTGACCGCGTCGCAGGCATGAGCAGAAAGATTCGCCGGTGCCTTTGCCGCATTCCAGCGCTGGGTGCGCTCGCGTGACACCCATGTGATGCGACCTGCTGCCCGCGGTGCGGGACTCACTGTGGCGGCCCGCAGCCGCGAGGAGATCGGCCAGGGCGGCGAGCGGTTCCGACCGCCACCACGACCGCGCCGTCGATGCCCGCGACCGCGCCGAGGCGATCCATCCCGGTGGCCGATCGCCACCGGGATGGATCGGCCCTAGGAAAGCCCATAGCGCTGCACGGCTTGCGGCCGTCGCAGAGCCGAATACGCGTACGGATGCGAATCGGCCTGCGGGACCTGCATGATGAGAGGTCGGGAGCGCTCGGTTCAGGGGCACGGGCGCGGGGAGAGGGAGTGCCGAATGGGTCACCTACCGCTGGTATTGCTTGCGCTCGTTCTCGTCGCCGCGCCGGTCGGCGGCGTGTTCCTGCGAAGAAACAGAGGCCGGAGCCGGATCGAAGGCGACCCGGCGACGCGTGCCCGCGCGGCCGGGGCGCAGCTCAGCAAAGAGGTTCGCGCCTATCAATGGCGGAACCGGTCCCATGGCAAGTCGGACGACAACAGCAGCAGCGGTGGCGGTGGATGCGGTGGCGGATGCGCGGGCGGAGAGTGAGCTACCGCCCGACGATCAGCCGAGCGGCCCTGGGCGCGGCTCGACCCGGCCCCCGGAACGTACGGCGAACGAAGCTCCGTGGCGCACACCGGAATTCGGATCGGTGACGTTCAGCAGGTAGAACCAGTCCATCTGTGCCTGCTCCGCGGTGACCTCCAGCACGCCGTAGCCGTGCGAATCCAATTCCACGTACCGCAGATGACGGTTGATCGCCCCGAGCGATTCCGCGATCGGCGCGGAATTCGTCCGCAGCAGGTCGCCGATGCTGGACGAGGTCACCGACGGCACCACGAACTCGGCGCCCGCCGTCGCCCCGGCCGGGTAGCTCGCCGCGTCCACCGGGAGATCCGCGGCCCACGAGGAGTGGATGTCCCCGGTCAGGAACAGCACGTCGGAGATCTGCTGATCGAGGATGGCGCGGAAGAGGCGGGTGCGGTCGGCGGTGTAACCGTCCCACTGGTCGCCGTTCAGTGCCGGGCCGGACTCCGGGACGCCCAAGGTACTGGTGATCGCCGCCGTGGTGGCAGGCTCCAGCGGCGGGAAGACCAGCGGAGCGATCATCACCGAGTTGCCGACCAGCTTCCACCGCACCGGCGCGGACGCCAAGCCCGCGGTCAGCCACTCCATCTGCGCCTTACCGGTGATGGTGCGCGCCGGGTTGTCGGCCTCCCGCCAGTTCGCTCCCGGTTTCGCCTCCTCGTCGCGATAGCTGCGCAGATCGAGCATGCTGAGCTCGGCCAAGGTGCCGAAGCGCAGCCTGCGGTAGATCCGCACGTCGGTGCCGGCCCCGGATGCGCGGACCGGCATCCATTCCAAGTAGGCCTGCGCGGAGGCGGCGCGCCGGTCGATCCAGCTGCCCTCGGTCGCGGGATCGTGGTTGTGCGCGCCGCCGGACCAGGAGTTGTCCGCGGATTCGTGGTCGTCCCAGGTACAGATGAACGGCAGCGTGGCGTGCAGACCGAGCAGATCCGGGTCGGTCTTGTACTGGGCGTGGCGGATGCGGTAATCGGTCAGGCTGACGATCTCGTTCGCCGGTTCGTGCGCACGCACGGTGCCGTTGCGGCCGCCGTATTTGCCGCGACCGTATTCGTAGATGTAATCGCCCAGGTGCACGATCGCGTCCAGATCGGTGCGGCCGGCCAGGTGACGGTAGGCGCCGAACCAGCCCGCCTCCCAGTTCGAGCAGGAGACCACGCCGAATCGAAGGCGGTCCGGTGTGTCCGTCGTGGCGGGCGCGGTCTTGGTGCGGCCGATGGGGGAGGTCTGGCCGAGGGCGCTGAAGCGATAGAAGTACTCGACGTTCGGCGCGAGGCCGGAGACGTCGACCTTGACGGTGTGGTCGGACTCCGCCGCGGCCGTCACGGTTCCGGAGGCGGCGATCGAGAGGAACCGCTCGTCCGCGGCGATCTCCCACCGCACGGTCGCCGGGTCGCCCACGCCCGAACCGGGCGTCGCGTCGTCGGAGACGGTGACGCGGGTCCAGAGGATGACGCCGTCGGGAAGCGGGTCGCCCGAGGCGACGCCGTGCCGGAATGCCGGTGTCGCGGCTTGCGCGCGTCCGGCGCCCGCCACCGCGGTGGCGGTGGCGGCGGCCGCGCTGCCCTTCAGCAGGGTGCGCCGAGCGAAGCGGGCGGCGGACGATGGATCTGAAACGAATGCGTTTTCAGGCACGGGTACCGATCCCATCCGAAGTACCGGCGACGCGCAACTCGGTTCGCCGCCGCGCCGGTCCGCGCAGTGCTCCGCCGCGCAATGAGAACCGGGGGAACGGCATGTCGCGCTGTCGGTGCGGCTGGGTAACGTTCGTCTGGTGAGCGATGGTTTGTTCGACGTGCCCGGTGCCGCGGTGCCCCCGGAGCATTCGATCGACACCGTGGTGCGCAGGGACGCGGGTGCGCCGCTGGCCGTGCGCATGCGTCCGGCCACACTGGAGGAAGTGGTCGGCCAGCAGCATCTGCTCGGCCCCGGCTCGCCGCTGCGCAGGCTGATCGAGGGATCGGGAGCCGCCTCGGTGCTGCTGTACGGGCCGCCCGGAACGGGCAAGACCACCCTCGCCTCGCTCATCTCGCAGGCCACCGGACGGCGGTTCGAGGCGCTGTCGGCCCTCTCGGCCGGCGTCAAGGAGGTGCGCGCGGTCATCGACATGGCGCGGCGCAGGCTGTCGGCGGGCGAGCAGACCGTGCTGTTCATCGATGAGGTGCACCGTTTCTCCAAGACCCAGCAGGACGCGCTGCTGGCCGCGGTGGAGAACCGCATCGTCCTGCTGGTCGGCGCGACCACCGAGAACCCGTCGTTCTCGGTGGTGTCGCCGCTGCTGTCGCGGTCGCTGGTGCTGCAACTGCGGTCGCTGACCGAAGCCGACATCCGCCAAGTGCTCGGCCGCGCGATCGCCGACCCGCGTGGGCTCGCGGGCGAGTACACCGTCACCGACGCCGCGCTCGAGCACATCGTCCGGATCGCGGGCGGCGACGCCCGCCGCGCGCTGACCGCGCTGGAAGCGTCGGCCGAATCCTCGCTCGACGGCACCGTCGACGTGGACCTGGTCGAGGCCAGCGTGGACAAGGCCGCCGTCCGCTACGACCGCGCTGGCGACCAGCACTACGACGTGATCAGCGCGTTCATCAAGTCCATCCGCGGCTCGGACGTCGATGCCGCCTTGCACTACCTGGCACGCATGCTCAGCGCGGGCGAAGATCCGCGCTTCATCGCCCGCAGGCTGATGATCCACGCCAGTGAGGACATCGGCATGGCCGATCCGATGGCGTTGCAGACGGCGACCGCCGCCGCGCAGGTGGTGCAGCTGGTCGGCCTGCCCGAGGGCCGCCTCGCGCTCGCGCAGGCCACGATCCATCTGGCGACCGCCCCGAAGTCCGGCGCCGTGGTGGCCGCGATCGGAGCGGCCATGGCTGATGTCGCGGCGGGTAAAGCGGGCCCGGTCCCGCCGCACTTGCGTGATGGTCACTACGCGGGTGCGGCGGCACTCGGCAACGCGCAGGGTTACCGGTACCCCCACGACGACAAAGACGGCGTGCTCGCCCAGCAGTATCCGCCCGACGAACTGGTCGGCGTCGACTACTACCGTCCCACCGACCACGGGCACGAACGCGAGATCGGTCCGCGGGTCGACAAGCTGCGCCGCATCGTCCGAGGCTGACCGCTCAGAACCGCTGCTGGGCTGGGTTCGCTGAGCGATCGCGGGGACGCGACGGGTGCACGGTCGATGAAAATTCGCGTGCGCGGCACCGGTAGGCTGGGTATTCGTGCAGACCCACGAGATTCGACGGCGTTTCCTGGACCACTTTCTCCGTGCCGGCCATACCGAGGTGCCGAGTGCCTCGCTGATCCTGGCCGACCCGAACCTGCTGTTCGTCAACGCAGGCATGGTCCAGTTCAAGCCGTACTTCCTGGGTCAGGAGGCGCCGCCGTACCCGCGGGCGACCAGCGTGCAGAAATGCGTGCGGACCGGCGACATCGAAGAGGTCGGCGTCACCACGCGGCACAACACGTTCTTCCAGATGGCGGGGAACTTCTCCTTCGGTGACTATTTCAAGGAGGGGGCGATCACGCTCGCCTGGGAGCTGATCTCCAAGCCGCAGGACGAAGGCGGTTACGGCTTCGACCCCGAGCGGATCTGGGTGACCGTCTACCAGGACGACCCGGAGGCCGCCGAGATCTGGAAGCGGGTCGCGGGCATGCCCGAGGAGCGCATCCAGTTCCGCGACGGCAAGGACAACTATTGGGACATGGGCGTGCCCGGCCCCGGTGGACCCTGCTCGGAGATCTACTACGACCGCGGGCCCGAGCACGGCCGCGACGGCGGACCGGTCGCCGACGAGGACCGCTACCTCGAGATCTGGAATCTCGTGTTCATGCAGGACGTCCGCGGTGAGCTGAGCCCGAAGCTGGGGCATCCGCCGGTCGGGTCGCTGCCGAAGAAGAACATCGACACCGGTATGGGCGTCGAGCGGATCGCGCTGCTGCTGCAGGGCGTGGACAACGTCTACGAGACCGACCTGCTGCGCCCCATCATCGACAAGGCCGAGGAGCTGACCGGACGTTCCTACGGCGTCCAGCACGAGGACGACGTCCGCTTCCGCGTGATCGCCGACCACGCCCGCACCGCCGCCATGCTCATCGCCGACGGCGTGAACCCCGGCAACGACGGCCGCGGCTACGTGCTGCGCCGCCTGCTGCGCCGCATCGTGCGCTCGGCGCGCCTGCTCGGCGCCGAGAAGCCGGTGATGAGCGAGTTCATGAAGGTCGTCAGCGACCTGATGGCCCCGTCCTACCCGGAGCTGGCCACCGACTTCCGCCGGATCGAGACCGTCGCCGTCGGCGAGGAGACGGCGTTCCTGAAGACACTGAACACCGGCTCCACCTTGTTCGACAACACCGCCGCCGCGGTAAAGGCGGGGGGCGGCAGCACGATCGCGGGGTCGGACGCGTTCACCCTGCACGACACCTACGGTTTCCCGATCGATCTGACGCTGGAGATGGCCGCCGAGGCCGGGCTGTCGGTCGACGAGGAGGGCTTCCGCTCGCTCATGGCCGAGCAGCGCAAGCGCGCCAAGGAGGACGCGCAGTCCCGTAAGCACGCCCACGCCGACCTGACGATCTACAAGGAGCTGGTCGACCGGGGCGCCACCGAGTTCACCGGCTTCGACGAGCTCACCTCCGAGGCCACCGTGCTCGCCCTGATCGCCGACGGCGTCCGGGTGCCCGCCGCGACCGCCGGACAGGACGTCGAGGTGATCCTGGACCGCAGCCCGCTCTACGCCGAGTCCGGCGGCCAGATCGCCGACCGCGGCTCCATCACCGCCTCCTCGGGCCTGAAGCTGCGCGTCAACGACGTGCAGAAGATCGCCAAGAAGCTGTGGGTGCACAAGACCACCGTGGAGCACGGCCAGGTCACCGAGGGCGATATCGTGCTCGCCCAGGCCGATCCCGCGTGGCGGCGCGGCGCCACGCAGGGCCATTCCGGCACGCACATGGTGCACGCCGCCCTCCGGCAGGTGCTCGGCCCGAACGCCGTGCAGGCCGGTTCCCTGAACAAGCCGGGCTACCTGCGCTTCGACTTCAACTGGCAGGGCCAGCTGTCCGAGCAGCAGAAGGCCGACATCGAGGCCGTGTCCAACGACGCGGTAGGCGCCGACTTCCCGGTGAACACTTTCCTCACCGATCTGCCGAAGGCCAAGCAGATGGGCGCGCTGGCGCTGTTCGGCGAGAACTACGGCAACGAGGTCCGCGTCGTGGAGATCGGCGGCCCGTTCTCCATGGAGCTGTGCGGCGGTACGCACGTGCAGCATTCCTCGCAGATCGGCCCGATCACCGTGCTCGGCGAGTCGTCGGTCGGCTCCGGTGTGCGGCGCGTCGAAGCGTTCGTCGGCCTGGACTCCTACAAGTACCTGGCCAAGGAGCGCGCGCTGCTGGCCGGTGTCGCCTCCGCGCTGAAGGTGCCCTCCGAAGAGGTGCCGGGTCGCGTCGAGCAGCTCGTGGAGCGGCTCAAGGTGGCCGAGAAAGAACTCGAGCGCACGAAGATGGCGGCCGTGCTGTCGTCGGCGGCCACATTCGTCGAGGAAGCCGAGCGGATCGGCCGCCTGCTGCTGGTCGCCGTGGCCGCGCCGGAGGGCGTGCCCGCGGGAGATCTGCGCACCCTCGCCACCGACATCCGCGGCCGGTTCGGCAGCGAGCCCGCCGTGGTGGTGCTGCTCGGCAACGCCGACGGCAAGGTGCCGTTCGTGGTCGCCGTGAACAAGCCTGCGCAGGAACTCGGCATCAAGGCGGGTGATCTGGTCGGCAGCTTCGGCCCGAGTATCGCCGGACGCGGCGGCGGTAAGCCGGAGATGGCCCAGGGCGCGGGGTCGGATCCGTCCGGCATTCCGGCGGGCCTGGCCGCGGTCCGCGCGCGGGTGGCCGAACTCGCCGGGTGATGGGCGAGCCCGCGGAATCGGAGAGGTCGGCGCAGCGCGGCGCCGACCGGCCGGATCCCGCCACCGACCCCGGCCGGGGCAGGCGGATCGGCGTCGACGTCGGCAGTGTCCGGATCGGGGTCGCCGCGTGCGATCCCGACGGCATTCTCGCCACGCCGGTGGAGACCGTACCGCGCGCGAAATCGTCACGGCGTTCGGCTCCCGCACCCGATATCGAAAGAATTGCCGAAATTGTGCGGGAGTACGAGGCAGTCGAGGTAATCGTCGGATTGCCGCGAACATTACGCGGGGAGAAGGGGACTGCGGCTACGCTGGCCAGCGCATTCGCTGAGCGATTGCGGGCTGCCGTCGGGCCGGTACCGGTCCGGCTTTCCGACGAACGTTTGACTACGGTGTCAGCTGCACGTGCATTGCGGGACAGTGGAGTTCGCGCGCGTGGCCAGCGGCAGGTGATCGATCAGGCGGCGGCCGTGTCGATCCTGCAAGGATGGTTGGACGAACGGAGTGCGGTGTTGAGGTCGGTGGAAGCGGGACGTCCCGCGTCGCCCGGGGACGATGCATGACGGATCGGTGGGCGCGGGCCGAGGAACTGTTCCGACAGCGCGAAGCTGATCGGCGGTATCGGAGAGACGACCGGGCCTGGGGCGAACACGACGACGGCGACGACTACTACGACGACGATACGACCGTCATCCCCCGCTACGTCGATGACGAGGAGGAGGAGCCGCCCACGCCGGCTCCGCCCGCCCCGCGGCGTGGCGGGCAGCGCGCGAGCGCGACTCGCGAGCAGGTGCCGCGCCGCGCGAAGCGCGTGCAGCCGGAGCGTTCCGAGCGCCCTGGCAGACGTGGCAAGCGATCCCGGGTGGCCTCGCGCAAAGCCGCCGAGCGCAAGCGGCGCCGCCGGACCATATGGATCGTCGGCGGCGTGTTCGCGCTGATATTCGCCGGCGCTGTCGTCTTCGCGGGCATGAAGCTGGTCGCCAGTTTCGGCCCGCCGGAGGACTTCGCGGGTCCGCCCGGACCCTTGGTGATCGTGCAAGTGCACGACGGCGACACCTCGACGCAGATCGCGGCGACCATGCACGACAAGGGCGTCGTCGCCAGCACCGGCGCGTTCATCGAAGCGGCCGTGCGGAATTCGAACATGAACTCGGTGCAGCCGGGCTTCTACGCGATCGCGAGCCGCAGTCCCGCCGCGCAGGCGGTCGCCGCGCTGGTCGGCAAGGACTCCAGGGTCGGCAACCTGGTCGTTTCCGAAGGACGTCTGCTGCACGACCAGCACGACATGAGCACCGGCGGGCGGTACGACGGCATCTACCGCAAGATCGCCGAGGCCAGCTGCATCGGCACCGGCGCGAACCAGAAGTGCGTGACCTACGAACAGCTCGATGCCGCGGGCGCGAGCCTGGACCTGGCCTCGCTCGGGGTGCCGGCGTGGGCGATGCAGGGTGTCAAGGACTGCCCGGACCGGGCGAGACAGCTGGAGGGCCTGATCGCAGCGGGCACATGGGATTTCGATCCCAGCGGCACACCGGAACAGATCCTGCGGCAACTGGTGTCCGCGAGCGCGAAGAGCTATGAATCCACCGGATTGCTGCAGTCCGGCGCCGACACGAAACTGACGCCCTATGAGACGCTGGTCGCCGCCTCGCTGGTGGAACGTGAGGCGAAACCACAGGACATGGGCAAAGTGGCACGGGTGATCGTGAACCGGCTGCGGGTCGATCAGATGCTGCAGTTCGACTCGACGGTGAACTACACCCTGGATCGCACCGAGGTGGCGACCACCGACGCCGACCGCGCTCAGGAAACCGCCTGGAACACCTACGCGATGCAGGGCCTGCCCAAGACTCCGATCGCCGCGCCGTCGTTGAACGCGTTGCGTGCGATGGAGAATCCGGAAGTGGGGCCCTGGCTGTACTTCGTCACCGTCGACAAGCAGGGCACCACCTTGTTCACCGACGACTACCAGGAGCATCTGCGCCTGATCGCACGTGCGCAGCGCAGCGGCATTCTCGACAGTTCCAAGGACAGCGGTGGCCGGTAGTCGCAAGGCGGCGGTGCTCGGTAAGCCGATCGCGCACTCGCGATCGCCCCAGCTGCACCTGGCCGCATACCGCGCGCTCGGGCTGGACTGGAGCTACGAGCGCATCGAATGCTCGGCCGAGCAACTGCCCGGGTTCGTCGAAGGGCTCGGCCCGGAATGGGTGGGGCTCTCGGTGACCATGCCCGGCAAGGAAGCGGCACTGGCCTACGCGCACGAGCGCACCGAGCGTGCCGTGCTGGTCGGATCGGCCAACACCTTGGTCCGCACCGGCGCAGGCTGGTTGGCCGACTGCACCGACGTCGACGGCGTGCTCGGTGCGCTGCGCGGCGCCGGGGCCGGAGAACTGGCCGAAGGCGTGGTGTTGGGCGCGGGCGGTACCGCACGGCCCGCTCTGCTGGCGCTGTCGGAACTGGGCGCGAAGTCGGTCACCGTGGTCGCGCGGGACGCGAACCGGGCGCGCGGTGCGCTCGAACTCGCCGAGCGGCTCGGAATGGTTGCCGCGCTGGCCGCATTCGAGGCCGGGCCGCTCGAGGGGATCTGCGCGGCCGCAGGCGCTGTGATCAGTACCGTTCCCGCCACGGCGGCCGCGGTCGTCGCCCCCGCGGTGGCCGAGGCTCCGGTGGTGCTCGACGCGATCTACAACCCATGGCCGACACCGCTGGCCGAGGCGGTGTGGAGGGCCGGGCACACGGTGGTCAGCGGTTTGGAGATGCTGCTGAACCAGGCCTACGGGCAGGTCGAGCTGTTCACCGGGCAGCCCGCGCCGCGCGCGGAGATGGCGGCGGCGCTGGACGAGGGGCACCGGCCCCGGAATTGATACCGGTTCTAGTTTTGTTGAGCGCGACGCGGGGTTAGGGTGGTGCGCATGAATGCTTGGGTGTTGCGGGCGATCGTGCTCGGTGCGCTGGTCGTCGTGCTGCGCGCCGCGCTGGGGTTCGCGATGGTGTACTGGCCGACCCACGGGGCGTGGATGCGTGCGCTCGCACTGATCGTGCTGGTCGCAGCCGCCCTGTACTGGGGTTTCCTGGACGGACGCAAGGACAGGGCGGCCCAGCCCGATCCCGACCGCGGCACCGACCTGACACTGCTGTGGCTGAAGGCCGCGGTGGTGGCCGGCGTCGGCAGCGGTCTCGCCGCCTGGCTGCTCGACTGGTTGCCCAAGTTCGACCTGGGAGACAACGGCCTGCTCTTCGAACTCACCGCGGCCGCGGCGTTCATCGTCCTGCTGATCTTCATCTTCGCCCTCATCGGCGTGGGCATCGGGCGCGCTCTCGCCGACCGCGCCGCAAGCAAACAGTCCACCCTCGCCTGACCCGGCTCGCGCATCGACGCAATCGGATGGACGGCGGGTGATCCGCGCATGAAGTTGCTCGTCCGCGTCATTTGCTGACGCATTGCCATAGGTGGTGATGCAGCCGACCGGCAGCGCCGGTGCGTACCTCCCCTTTTCGCTGCCGACGCCGCCGGTTATGCTGCTGTGCAATGCATTTCAACGGGAGGGGAAGCGTTGTGCTGATTCGATTCGGGGTTACCGCGGCGATGGCGATCGCCGCGTCCGCGTTCGTGTTCGGCGGTCAGGCGGCGGCGAAAGCCGATGGCTGCGCCTCGGCGCAACCCAAGTGGGGGTTCCAATGCGTGTCGTCGGCGTCGAACGTCTCACTGGCGAGCTGCATGAAGGACGCGCCGCTCTGGAACGATCACGCGGAGTGCGTTCCGCGAAACGACGGCAGTGGTAGGTACGACCTCTGGGTTCCGTCCCACTGAGACGAGAAACGGCGGACCCTCCTGGAGGGTCCGCCGTTCCTCGTTCGGTCGAACACGTCGTCCGGCACCGGACGTGTCATGGCTCTACAGCAGGATGCCACCGGTGTCGGGCTTGCCTTCGCGCGCCACGGCGGAGTAGGCGGCGGCCAGCAACGTGGGGTCGGGTCCCTCGAGTCGGCCCGGCTTGGCGAGACCATCGAGCACGACGAAGCGCAGCACGCCGGAGCGAGTCTTCTTGTCGGTCTGCATGGCGTCCAGCAGTTGCGGAAGTGCGTCGGCGTCGTAGCTGGTCGGCAGCCCGACGGCGGTGAGGATCGCGCGATGACGGTCGGCGGTTTCGTCGTCGAGACGGCCCGCGAGACGGCCGAGTTCGGCGGCGAACACCAGCCCGACGGAGACCGCCGCGCCGTGCCGCCACCGGTAGCGCTCCCGCCGCTCGATCGCGTGCCCGAGGGTGTGACCGTAGTTGAGGATCTCGCGGAGGCTGGACTCCTTCAGATCGGCGGCGACGACGTCGGCTTTCACCTGGATCGCGCGGCGGATCAGCTCCGGCAGCACCTCGCCGGAGGGGTCGAGGGCGGCCTCGGGGTCGCGCTCCACCAGATCGAGGATCACCGGGTCGGCGATGAAACCGGCCTTGATGATCTCGGCCATGCCCGCCACGATCTCGTTGCGCGGAACCGTCTCCAGCGTGGCCAGGTCGACCAGCACGGCGGCGGGCTCGTGGAAGCAGCCGACCAGGTTCTTGCCTGCCTCGGTGTTGATGCCGGTCTTGCCGCCGACCGCCGCGTCGACCATGGCCAGCAGTGTGGTGGGCACGTGCACGATGCGCACCCCGCGCATCCAGGTGGCGGCGACGAACCCGGCCAGGTCGGTCGCCGCGCCGCCGCCGAGGCTGACCACGACGTCGTTGCGGGTCAGGCCGATGCGCCCGAGCACCTCCCAGCAGAACCCGGCGACGGCCAGGTCCTTGCCCGCCTCGGCGTCCGGGATCTCGACACGATGTGCGTCGATGCCGGTGTCGGCCAGCGCCTTCCGCACCGCTTCGGCCGTCTCGGCGAGTGGCGGCTGATGGAAGATGGCCACGGTGCGCACGCCTTTGGTCGCGCCGCTGACCGACTCGACGAGTTCGCCGAGCAAGCCGCGACCGATGATCACCGGGTACGGGTCGGCGGTCCGGACTTCGAGACGACTCGGCTCTGTCACGTGGCTTGCTCCGATTCTGTTGTTGCTGTTGTCGACTGCTGACGCGCCCGGGCGCGGGCACGGCGTGCGCGGGCACGCCTGGATCGGTTGCCGGCCGCGGTCTCGCTGTCGCTCGTTCCGCTCGCGGCGTCGGGTTCGCTCGTGCGGCCCCTGCGCGTACGGCGGGATCGAGCGGTGGTGGTCGCCGCCGATTCCTTCGTGGCGCCGGTTTCGGTGGCGGTGCTCTCGCCCTGATCGGCGGTCGTGCGCCGGGCCGCGGCCCTGGCCCTGGCGCGACGCCGGGACCGGGATCGGCTGCTGCCCTGCGGAATTCCGCTCGGTGGCGGCCGGAGGTCCGTTTCGGCGTGCTCGACCGGCTCAATCCCGAGCTTGGTCATGATCATCCGTACCACCCGGCCCGGACTGCGACCGTCGGTGCGGACCCGGACGGTGGCCACCTCCCGGTAGAGCGGCCTGCGGGCGCGCATCAGCTCCCGGTACTTCGCGCCGGGGTCGGCGCCGTTGAGCAGCGGCCGCTGGGTGCTCGCGCCGGTGCGCCGAAGACCCTCGGCCACACTGATCTCCAGGTAGACCACGGTGCGGCCGCGCAGAAGGGCCCTGGTGTCGGCGGACAGCACGGCGCCGCCGCCCAGCGAGACCACACCGCGCTCGGCGAGGACGGCGCGGCGCACCACCCGCTCCTCGATCCTGCGGAATTCGGGCTCACCGTCTTCGGCGAAGATCTCCGGGATGGTGCGACCGGTCTCCCGCTCGATACCCGCATCGGTGTCGTACAGCTCGACGCCGAGTTCCCTGGCGAGCTTGCGGCCGATCGTGGACTTGCCCGCCCCCGGCGGTCCGACCAGCACCACGCGCGGGGCGCGCGGATCGGTCTGCACGATCATTGCGACCGACTGTCCGCGGGCACGTGGGGGCGAGTGCTGATGCGCTTGATGTAGCTGGTGATGTTCTCGACCGTCTCGGTGAGCGAATCGCCGCCGAACTTCTCCAGCGCCGCCTGCGCGACGACCAGCGCCACCATGGATTCGGCCACCACGCCCGCCGCGGGAACGGCGCACACGTCCGAACGCTGGTGGATGGCGACGGCCTCGTCTCCGGTGGTCATGTCCACGGTGGACAGCGCGCGCGGCACCGTCGAGATCGGCTTCATGGCCGCACGCACACGCAGCGCCTCGCCGTTGGTCATGCCGCCCTCCAGGCCACCGGCGCGATTGGTGGAGCGCAGCACGCCGTCGGGGCCGGGCCGCATCTCGTCGTGCGCCTGGCTGCCGCGGCGGCGCGCGGTCTCGAAACCGTCACCGACCTCGACGCCCTTGATGGCCTGGATGCCCATGAGGGCGGCCGCGAGCCGCGCGTCCAGCCGGTTCTCTCCGCTGGTGAACGAGCCGAGGCCGACCGGAAGTCCCTCCACGACCACCTCGACCACGCCGCCGAGGGTGTCGCCGTCCTTCTTGGCCGCCTCGATCTCGGCGATCATCGCGGCTTCGGCGTCCTTGTCGAACGCCCGCACCGGGCTCTCGTCCACCGCGGCGAGATCGGCGGCGGTCGGCACGATGCCGGAGGTGTTCTGCGCCGTGCCGATCGACACGACGTGCGAGACGACCTCCGCGCCGAACGCCTGGCGCAGGAAGTTGCGGGCGACGGTGCCCGCCGCGACGCGCGCGGCGGTCTCCCTGGCACTGGCGCGCTCGAGCACGTTGCGGGCGTCGTCGAAGTTGTACTTGAGCATGCCGGAGTAGTCGGCGTGCCCGGGCCGGGGGCGGGTCAGGGGTGCGTTGCGGGCCAGCTCGGCGAGTTCGGCCGGATCGACCGGGTCGGCGGACATCACGGTGGTCCACTTCGGCCACTCGGAGTTGGCCACCTCGATGGCGACCGGGCCGCCCATCGTGCGCCCGTGCCGCACTCCGCCGACGACGGTGACCTTGTCTGCCTCGAACTTCATCCGCGCGCCGCGGCCGTAGCCCAGCCTGCGGCGCGCGAGCTGCGTGGAGATCTCGTCCGACGTCACCTCGACGCCTGCCACCATCCCCTCGAGGATGGCGACGAGAGCGGGACCATGGGATTCTCCAGCAGTTATCCAACGCAGCACGTCGTTCATCTTCCCATGTCGACGCCGGTGCTCGGGAACGTGGCCCGCCGTGACGACGCGCACGCCGGAGGAGGGGCGATACCACCCGCCGACGCCTCAGCGGGCTATGACGATGGGGCGATCCACCGAGCGCAGCAGCGCGTCACCCACCGAACCGAACAGCAGCCGTCCCAGGGCTCCGCGGCCCCGGTTGCCCACCACCAGCAGTTGCCCGTCGCGGGAGCGTTCGAGCAACTGCCGCTCCGGCCGGTCGCGGACGACCTCGCGCCGGATGGTGAGCTCCGGGTACTGCTCCTGCCAACCGGCCAGGCTCGTGGCGAGCAACGCTTCCTCGGTCCGGCGCAGCGCGGTCCAGTCGGTGCCGATCGCGCCGAGCGGCTCGACCTCGCCCCAGGTGTGCACGGCCACCAGTTCGACCCCGCGCAGCGAGGCTTCGGTGGCCGCGACCTCGATGGCGGCTTGCTCGGCGGCGGAGCCGTCCACCCCGACGATCACCGGCCCGGTGCCGGCCCGGTCCAACAGCGGCGTTTCGGCAGGCACCACTGCCACGGGGCAATCGGCGTCCCGGGCCACGGCGGTGCTGACCGAGCCGAGCAGGACTCGCTGGACGCGGCCGATACCGCGGGTGCCGACCACGAGCATCGCCGCGCTGCGAGAACGCTCGATCAGGGCGGTGGCGATGTGCGCGGTGCGGATCTCGGTGCCGATGGCGATGTCGCGCACGGTACGCGCGGCCGCTACCGCGGCGTTCGCGGCGCGCTCGATCGCCTCGTCCGCTTCACGCACCCGCAGCAATGCCGCCGGGCGTGGCGGATCATCGTCGTCGGAGGCGAGCGGCGCCTCGACGACCAGCGCGATGTGCAGGGGCGCGTCGTGCAGCGCGGCGGTCTGCGCCGCCCAGCGGACCGCGACGATCGATGGGTCCGAACCGTCGGTCCCCACCACGATCGGTCTCCGCGACGAATGCCTCGGATGCACTGGGTGGCTCCTTCCCGACGCCGCTTCCGCTGTCCTGGCGACTCAGACCGGGCGACTCGCCGAACTGCCGGCCCCCACGAATGCCGCCGCGGTGGCTGCTCGGAAAGTCGTTGCCCGCGACTGATGCTACCGATGAATTGCGGTGTATTTGCTGGCTTCGTGATAGCGGGCTGTGTGGTGTGGCGACGCGCCGACGCCAGTGGCGGACGAACTCAGGTCGAATCCAGGGCCGACGACAGCAAGGCCAGCAAAGTCGCCAGGCACATCGCGGGACCGTGTGGCACGGTGACCGCGCGGTTGCCCGGCCCGGCGGCACGAGAGGTGAGTACGCTCCGGCAGGCCGATGCGCCGAGCGCGGCACACGCGGTGAGCACCGGTGCTCCGAGTGTCGCCCACATCCACGGCCGCGCACCGCCGAGTGCGGCAGCCCCGCCCAGCATCACCGCGAGCTTGACGTCGCCGGCACCCAGCGCGGCGGGTGCGGCGAGATGTACCAGCAGGTACGGCGTGGACAGCAGTAGTGCGCCCAGCAGTGCCGTGGTGAATTGCCCTGTGAGCACGGCGTATCCGAGGACGATCAGCGCGCCCGTACCGGTCAGTCCGTTCGGTAGGCGGCGTTCGCGCATGTCGAACACTGTCAGAACCGCGCACCACACGGTGAGGACGGCGCATGCGAGAAGGGTCATGCCTCCACCTTCACCCGGCACAGGCGCGGGAACGCTGGGCCGATCCGGAATGTGCACAACATGGTCGGATGTGAAGAGGTCGTTGTTCAGCAGTCGTCATAGATCGTGAGAAACATTGCCTGCCAGCGGTTTTCGCGAAAGCCCTCACGCGGCGAACGCGGCGGACGGCGGGCGAGCACGTGTTGACTGTCGGCGTGCGGTGCCTCGGCGGTAGTTTTGAGGTATGTGTGCAGATCACCAGGGTCATGTGCCGGACTACGCGGCGCGGCGTGGCGCGCTGCGCAGCCTGCTGGTGGAGAACGGGGTGGACGCCCTGCTGGTCACCGATCTGGTGAACATCAGATATCTGACGGGGTTCACCGGCTCCAACGCGGCGTTGCTCGTGCACTCCTGGGACACGCGCACCGCCGAGGAACGCACGGTGATCGGCACCGACGGCCGGTACCGGACCCAGGTCGCCGAGCAGGTTCCCGACCTGCGGGCGGAGATCGCGCGGGCCACCTCCCGGCGGATCGTGCAATTGGCGGGGGAGTGGCAGGTCGGCCGGGTGGGCTTCGAAAGCCATGTCGTCACGGTCGAGCAGCATCGCGGTTTCCTCGAACAGCGCACCGGCCTGCAGTTCGTCGCCTCGCCCGGACTGGTGGAGCAGTTGCGCATGGTGAAGGACGCCTACGAAGTGGAGCAGTTGCGCGCGGCGTGCGCGGCGGGCGACGCCGGTCTGGCCGCGCTGCTGGAGCGGGGCGGATTGCGGCCCGGTCGCACCGAGCGCCAGGTGGCGCGGGATCTGGAATGGGCCATGTTCGAGCACGGCGCGGAAGCGGTGTCGTTCGAGACCATCGTGGCCACCGGCCCGAACTCGGCTGTCCCACACCATCGTCCGACCGATGCCGTGCTGACGGCGGGTGATTTCGTCAAGCTGGACTTCGGGGCGGTGGTCGGCGGCTATCACTCCGACATGACCCGTACTTTCGTGCTCGGCACGCCGAGCGACTGGCAGCGCGAGGTGTACGCGCTGGTCGCCGCGGCGCAGCGGGCCGGGTGCGAGGCGCTGCGGCCGGGGATTCCGGTGGCCGACGTGGACGCGGCGTCGCGGGCAGTGATCGAGGCCGCCGGGCACGGGAAGTTGTTCGTGCACGGACTCGGCCACGGGGTCGGTCTGCAGATCCACGAAGCGCCCGGAATCGCGAAAACCGGAACCGGTACACTTCTGTCTGGCGTGGCGGTGACCGTCGAACCAGGTGTGTACTTTCCCGGCCGCGGCGGGGTCCGAATCGAGGACACGCTCGTGGTGCGCGAAGGGGGCCCTGAGCTGCTCACCCACACCAGCAAAGACCTGACCGTCGTCGCCTGACGCCGGTCTGCCCGAGACCAAGCGGTAGAACGAGGAGATCCGAAGACAGTGGCGGACACCAGCGACTTCAAGAACGGCCTTGTGCTGAAGATCGACGGTCAGCTCCAGCAGATCATCGAGTTCCAGCACGTCAAGCCGGGCAAGGGCCCCGCGTTCGTGCGGACCAAGCTGAAGAACGTCGTGTCCGGCAAGGTCGTCGACAAGACCTTCAACGCCGGTGTGAAGGTGGAGACCGCCACCGTCGACCGCCGCGACATGACCTACCTCTACCACGACGGCTCGGACTACGTCTTCATGGACGGTGAGACCTTCGACCAGATCTCCATCTCCGAGGCCACCATCGGCGACGGCGCCCGCTTCCTGCTGGAGAACATGAACGTCCAGGTCGCGATGCACGAGGGCGCGCCGCTGTATGTCGAGCTCCCGGTCTCGATCGAGCTCGTGGTCCAGCACACCGACATCGGCCTGCAAGGTGACCGCTCCACCGGCGGCACCAAGCCCGCCACCCTGGAGACCGGCGCCGAGGTGCAGGTCCCGCTGTTCATCAACACGGGCGACAAGCTGCGCATCGACTCGCGCGACGGCAGTTACCTCGGCCGGGTCAACGCCTGAGCGCCCGGGCCTGCGAATCCGGGATGATGTGACCGTGGCTGAACAGCCCGTGGACAAGAAGTCCGCGTACAAGAAGCTCGGCGCACGGCACAAGGCCCGCCGCCGGGCGGTCGACCTGCTGTTCGAGGCGGAGGCCAGAGACGTCGACGCCGCCGACCTGCTCGACGAGCGCGCCGAACTCGCCACCCGCGACCAGTCGGTCGCGCCGGTGCACCCCTACACCCGCACCTTGGTCGGTGGCGTAGCCGACGACCTCGACCGGGTGGACGGCACCATCGAGTCGTACCTGCAGGACTGGACTCTCGCGCGTCTGCCTGCCGTGGACCGCGCGATCCTGCGCATCGCGGTCTGGGAACTGTTCCACGCGAGCGACGTCCCGCCGGTCGTCGCCGTGGACGAGGCGGTGGAGCTGGCCAAGGAGCTGTCCACCGACGATTCCCCGTCCTTCCTCAACGGCGTGCTCGGGCAGGTCGTCCTGGTGGCGCCGCAGGTGCGCGCCGCGGCGGCCGCGACAAGGGCGCCGCGCCCGGAGCCCGAGCCGTGAACAAGTACCTCGTCCTGGTGATGCGTACCCCGCGCTTCGACGCCGCCGTGACCGAGCCGCACCGGCAGTTCCTGCGGTCGCTGCACGACCGTGGGCAGTTGCAGGAGAGCGGCCGCTTCACCGACGGCACCGGTGGCGCGTACGTGATTCTCGCCGAGAATCTCGACGCCGCACGTGAAATAGCGTTCACCGATCCCGTGCACACCACCGGCGCCTCGGAACTGACCGTCTACGAGTGGGAAATCACCACACCGAACTGAGGCGCCGCATCCTCGTTTCGGTCCCGGTATAGGCGGTCGCAGGTCCAGCTCCGCTCACCGCCCGAAGCCGAAGGCGATGCCCGTTTTCATTGCGGTCGTTCCGACGCCGCCCAGCGCCTCGACCCGGTCTCGAAGATGGAACTCCCGCTGGTGGGTGTACGGATGACCAGCGGGAGCACGACCGATCCTCGTACCTCGACCGCACTCGAGGTCAAGCGGGCGTCGCAGGCACTGATCGGCGACCGCTGTCTCGGCGGGCTAACCCGTGATCAACAGCGCCGCGACCGCGCCGGCGGTGGCGGTCACCGCGAGGACGAGGCCGGTCAGGACGAATCGCTTCATCGGAACGCGCACATCGTGCATGCGGCAGAACTCCAAGCACAGCAGCGTCGCGAGCGAGGCCCACGGCGTGACGATCGAGCCGATATTGGTACCGATCAACAGCCCTAGAAGCTGATCGCCGTTCTGCCGGGGAATCACCGCCTCGCCCGCGGTGTAGGCCGGTAGGTTGTTCGCGATGTTGGAGAGGCCGGCGCCTGCCGCGGCGGCCCGGAACGCGCCGGACGCACCGGAATCGGTCCCGATCAAGGCGTGCATCGCGTCGGCGAGGCCGAACCGGCTCAGGGTGGGCACCACCAGGAACAGGCCGACTACGAAGACCAGCAGCCGCCACGGGATGAGCGAGAGCCGCAGGGCGGCGCGGTCGAAGACGGCGAATGCCGCCACGGCGATGAGCGCGGCGAGCGTCGCGGCGATACCGATCCGGTCGCCGACGAGGGGGATCGCGATGACGAACAGCGAACAGGCGCCCGCGGTGGCCAGCAGCAGTGAGCGCTCCCGGAAGTTCGCGGGGCGAATCGGCTCGGGCGGTACATATCGATCGGCGTCCCGTCGTCCTCGCCGCCAATACCACAGCCACAGGCACACCATCGTCGCCGCGATCGAAACCAGTTGCGGCGCCCACATCTTCGCCGCGAAGCCGGTCGCGGTCAGTGCCACGCGATCGGCGGCGAGCAGATTGGTGAGATTGGAGACCGGCAACAGCAGACTCGCGGTGTTGGCCAGCCAGAGCGTGGTCATGGCCAGCGGAAGCGGCGGAATGCGGGCGGGCGCGGCGAGGGCCAGCATGACCGGGGCGATCAGCACTGCCGTGGTGTCGAGATTCAGCACGATGGTCGTGGCGGAGGCGAACAGGACACAGAGTCCGAACAGTGCGGGATAGTGACCGCGACCGAGGATCGCGAGCCGATGGGCGATGACGTCGAAGACCTTGGCCTGCCTGGTCAGTTCGGCCAGCACGATCACGCTGGCGAGGAACAGCAGCAACGGGCCGACGCGGCGCATGTTCGCGACGGCTTCGGCGCGGGGCAGGAGACCGGTGAGCACACACAGCAGACCTGCCCCCAGCAAGCCGAGCCGGACCCGGTCCAGGACGCTCAGCCGCGGCTTCGATGCCGGCGTGGCCGGGGCGGAGGGCGAGTTGCGTGAAGAGGAATCGACCAGGTCGGGCACGAGTGCCATGATCGCAGCCCTTCGTTCGCGCCCCTTTCGGCCGGGGCGGCTTGTGTAGTCGACACCCCACGCATTACCCGTTGAACGTGCCGTTATCCGATGGTACGTTATTCAAGTCACAGGTCGGCCCGGATGTCGGCTCGAACACATTCAGGCCGTTTTGGGGGCCCGGGGTGTGGTGTCCGAGCCGACTCCGGTTCTCGTCCGCCGCCGAATCAAGGATGTGTTGCCCATGAGCATCGCCATCGGACTGGTCTTTCTGTTCATCTTGGTCGGAGGCAGCCTACGGTCGGCCGAAGCGGGCTGTCAGAACACGTTGATGGACCATATGAAGAACATGTGGCTCTGCGCCGTGATCTCCTACGCCGTAGCACTTACCGGCTTCTCGATTTTCCTCGCACTGTCGTCGAAGTCGCCGTGGCCGACGCTCGACGACCTGCGGAACATGCCGTGGTGGGCGCCGTTCGGCGGCTTGCTGGGCGGCGCGGCCGTGATGGGAATGATCGCCGTCGCCCGATACGTCGGTGTGGCGACGTTCAGCGCGCTGGTGATCGTCGGCGAGATGGTGGTCGCCGTGATCATGGACCACTTCGGACTGATGGGATTCGACGAGCGATCCGCCAGTCTGCCCCGTCTGCTGGCATGCGGGCTGATCACGCTCGCGATCTACCTGATGGCCGACGAGCCCGCGGCCGGCGAGCCCAGGGTCAGCGTCACCTGACCCGAGAACACGCACCGCTGCCGGTCCAACCATCCAACCTTCGCGCCCTCCGAGGATCCTCGATGACGGTTCAGACCGCCGAAAAGACCCGTGCCGCCCTGCCCCGCGCCACGATGGCATTCATCTTCGCATTCATCCTGGTCGGAGGTGCGCTGCGCTCCGTGGAAGCCGGATGTCAGAACTCCCTCAAGCTCGCACTGAAGAATGTCTGGCTGTGCGGCGTGATCTCCTACGCCGTGGCATTCACCGGCTTCGCGATCTTTCTCACCGTGGCGCTGCTGGTTTCCTCCCGTCGGCCATGGCCGACGCGGCTCGACATCCGAAGCATGCCCCGGTGGGCGCCGTTCGGAGGTCTCCTCGGCGGCGCCGCGATCCTGGCGATGATCTCGGTGGCTTCCGATGTGGGCGCGGGCACCTTCAATGCCCTGATCATCGCGGGGCAGATGTTCGGTGCCCTCGCGATCGATCACTTCGGGCTGATGGGTTTCCCGCGGCGAGCGGTGAACTCCAAGCGCATCGTCGCCTGTGTCATGATCATCGCCGGGATCTATCTCATGGCGACTTACTGACCACGCGGGCGAGGCACGCCCAGGACCTACTGGTCTGTTGCGTTCTGAGAGACCGATAGGGTATCTCTCGCAACGTTGCCTCGCCGAGGGAAGTAGGAGACATGGCCACGAACGAGCTGACCGTGACGGACGTCCGCACCACGCAGGAGGCGTGGGCACTGTTCGACCGCCTCCCCGCGGCGCCGGTCGAGGAGATCACGACGGGGCGGTGGCGGGGAGAGGAACTGCACACGGGCCATCCGATGGATGGTGTGCTGGTGGCTTCGGGCTGGTACGGCAAGCAGTTCGACGGCCCCGATCGCGTGCATCCGCTGCTGTTCACCTCGGGCGGCGAAGTTTTCCCGATCGATCCGCGCCGCGTCCCGCTCGGCCTGGCCGGGCGGGTGCCGCTGTCCGGCGTGCGCGCCCTGCGCAAACTGCTGCCTGCCCTCGCTCCCGCGCTGCGTACGCGCAAACCCACCGCGCGTCTGCGTGCGGTCGAATACCGCGGCGTGACGAGTGCCGCGATGGTCTACGACCACCTGCCGATCATCGATCACTTCCGCCGCGCCGACGAGCACACCCTGCTCGGCGTGATGGATTTGCGCGGTATGGCCGAACCGTACTTCTTCGTCCTGCGCAGGGACATCGGCTAGGCGGCCGCGGATCCGGTCGGCCGCAGCCGATCCGGATCCGGTGCCGCCCCCACCGCACTAGGATTTGCGCGACAGGCGAGACCTTGCGGGATGCGGCGACCGAGGAGGCACAGTCGATGGAACGCACGACATGCCTGGTGGTCGGCGGGGGACCGGCCGGAATGTTCCTCGGGCTGCTGCTGGCCAGGGCCGGTGTCGAGGTCACGGTGCTGGAGAAGCACACGGATTTCCTCCGTGACTTCCGCGGCGACACCGTGCATCCCACCACCCTCGATCTGCTCGACGAACTGGGTCTCGGCGCCGAATTCGCGAAACTTCCCGCGCGCAAGGTGGATCAGGTGCAGTTGCCGATCGCGGGCGGCCTACAGACCCTCGCGACGCTGAAGAACCTGCCGGGCAAGCACAAATACGTCGCCATGGTGCCGCAATGGGATCTGCTGGATCTGCTCGCGCGTGCCGCGGCGGCCGAGCCCACCTTCCGCCTGCGGATGAATACCGAGGCCACCGACCTGGTCTGGATCGACGGACGGGTCGGTGGCGTCGTCTACCGCACCGCCGACGGTGCGACCGGCTCGATCGAAGCCGACCTCACCGTGGCCTGCGACGGCCGCGGCTCCCTGCTGCGGTCGGCCGCGGGGTTGTCGGCACGCACTTGGTCGACGCCGATGGACGTCTGGTGGTTCCGCTTGCCGCGCACCGAGATCGACCCCGCCGGCGCGCTGCCGATCGTCAGCGCCCGGCGGGTGGCGGTTCTGCTCGACCGCGGCGACTACTGGCAGTGCGCGACGTTGATCGCCAAGGGCGCTGACGAATCCGCCCGCCGCGGACCGGTCCAGGACATCATGCGCGGCCTGGCCGAGGCCGCGCCCTGGCTCCACGACCGGGTCGACGCCTTGTCCGGCTGGGACGAGGTCAAGCTGCTGGAAGTGAAACTCGACCGGCTGACCCAGTGGTACACCCACGGCCTGCTCTGCCTCGGCGACGCCGCCCACGCCATGTCACCCGCCGGTGGCGTCGGCATCAACCTGGCTGTTCAGGACTCCGTCGCCGCGGCGAGAATCCTCGCCCCGCCGCTGCTCTCGGGCGCGCTGCGGATCAGGGATCTGGCGAAGGTGCAGCGACGGCGCAGATTCCCGACCGTCGTGACGCAGGGCATACAGCGGCTCCTGCACACCATCGCGATCGCTCCGGCCCTGGACGGGCGAATCGACATCGCGAGCGCTACCCGCGCACCGCTGCCGGTCCGGATCCTGCGCCGCGTCCCCGTGATCCGCAGCGTGCCACCGTACTTGCTCGCTCGCGGCGTCTTGCCGGAGCACGCTCCGCACTTCGCCCGGCGGTAGCGGTCCGGGCGGGCGCTCAGGCCGGAACGTCGGGGGATGAGGCGGGCGGGGTCGCGATCCAGCCCGCGACGGCTGCGAGACCGGTCGGGCGGTGTACGGCGAGGAAGCCGAAGGGACGGTCGAAGTTCACCGAGACGACGGGTGCGTGGTGGTGTCGCAGCGCCGCCGCTGCCGCGCGTAACGCGAAGGACGTCACGGCGGCGGCCTCGAAGCCTTCATGGCTGAACCGGGCGAGGACCTCCTGCGCTCCTCGACCGACGCAGAGCGGGAAAGGCGAGATCGCCGGGAAATGGCCCTGGGTGCAGTCTGCCGCGGCGGTCAGGCCGAACAAGCCGGACGCGGTGAGCAGGTCATGGGTGGATCGGACCTCGAAGGGCGGCAGCCGGATTCGCAGTTGACCGGTGCCGGTCGGCACCTGCTCGGTGCGCACGGCGAGGCCCGGCCCCTCGGTGCCGACCGGCAGGTCGGAGCGGACCGGCACGGCGCCGGCCAGCGCCGCCAGGCCGGTTCCGAGCACGGTCCCGGATCGGCCCGTGCCGAGCAGCAGGTGGACGTCGAGGTCGGCCACACCTTCGACGACGACGCGCGTGACCGGCTCCGGCGCGTCCAAAATCGCGGCGTTCGCCAGGTCTGTGCTCGCGCGGGACAACCCGGGGCCGCGATGCCCCTGCCACGGACCGTCTTTCGGGGTCAGCGTCGCGACCTCGAAGGGCACCTGCCACCGGGTCTTCGCGACCAGCGCGGTGGCGAGCACCAGCAGCGTGCCGGGATCGACCGAGAGGGGGAACCGCTCGATGAGCCCGTCGGTATGCCGGGCCGCCCAGCTGTCGAGCTCGGACCGGCCGGCCAGCCGGGCGAGAACTCCCTCGGGCAGCGCCTGCGACCAGGCTTCGTGCAGCGGAAGATCATGGCGCACCCACACGCCCAGTGCCGCCGACACCGCGTCCGCGCGCTGGAGGTCGTGCAGCAACCGGAGCGCTTCTTCCCGGGCGTTCGCCGCGGGTACGCCGATCGCCGTCGACAGTTCGTCCCGTGCCGGACCGTCCGCCGCGGAGGCGAGCAAGGCCAGCAGCGGCCAGACGCCCGCGCCGGACACCACGAAGTCTCGCTCGCCCGCCGCCGCGCACCAGCGTGCCGTGAGGGCGTTGGCGGCGCCGACATGGGATTCCAGAGAAGTCCGCACGGCACCCACCCTAGCCACGGCGGCGCGGGCTTCGCGCCGCTCTCAGGACGTGGCGGCTTCCGGACGCAACACGATTTTGCCCAGCGGAGCCCGGTTCTCCAGCAGCCGATGCGCGTGACTCGCCTGGCCGAGCGGCAGGACCGTCTCGACCAGCGGATCGAGCCCACCCGCCGCCGCGCGGGCCAGCACGGCTGCGCGCGCCCGCGCGACTCGGTTCAGCCAGTCCGGCCCCGCGCAGCCGGTGAAGGTCAACCCGCGCATGATCAGGTCGGTCGCCGACACCTGCGCGGGTGCGCCGGACAGCCAGCCGTAGCCCAGCATCCGTCCGCGCAGCGGAGTCATGAGATCGAGGAGGCCGGAAGCGCTCGCACCGCCGATCGAATCGAACACCACGTCCACCGTTGCGCCGCCGAGCGTTTCACGCAACCGGGTGGTCCACGCGGGATCGTTGTGGTCGATCACTTCGTCGGCGCCCAGCTCGCGCGCCCGGGCCGCTTTCTCGGGACTGCCCGCGGTGCCGATGACGCGAGCCGCCCCGAATTCTCCGGCCAGTTGGGTCAGGGCGCTGCCGACGCCCGTGGCGGCCGCCTCGATCAGGACGGTCTCGACGCCCGTCAGCGCGGCGGTCTCCAGCAGTGGAATCGCCACCGATCCGTTCATCAGCACCGCGGCGGCATCGACGAAGGACAGGCCGTCCGGAATGGGCGCCACGGAATCAGCGGGCGCGGCCACGAATTCGGCGTAGGCACCGAAACCTCTGGTCGCCACTACGACTCGCCGTCCGAGCAGCGCGGAATCGACTCGGGCGCCGACCTCCGTGACGATTCCCGCGGCCTGGAAACCGAAGATCAGCGGCGGTGGCGCGGCGAGCGGGAACTCGCCGGAGCGCAGCTTTGTCTCCGGGAACAGCACCGGTATCGCCTCGGCTCGGATCACCACCTCGTCCTCGGCCGGTCGCGGCGCGGGGACCTCCTCGGCGACCAGCACGTCGGGGTCTCCTACTGCCGTCATTACGATTGCCTGCATCACGAACTCCATAAGTTGACTGACGGTCCAATTGATTACTCGATCATATGGACCGCTGGTCAACTTGTCTAGAAGGCGGGTGCGATGGGCGACGGACGGCCGAGAGAACGGGCGGACGCGGCGCGTAATCGACGGGCGATCCTGGAGGCCACCAGCGCGCTGCTCGCGGAGCACGGAGCCGAGGCGATCACCATGGACCGTGTCGCGGCGGCCGCCGGAGTGGGCAAGGGCACCATCTTCCATCGCTTCGGCAACCGCGCCGGGCTCTTGCACGAGATGGTCGCCGAGAGCGCGCTCACGCTCATGGACGCGATCACCAACGGCCCACCGCCGCTGGGTCCCGGTGCGCCCGCCGATGCCCGCTTGATCGCCTACTTCGACGCGATGGCGCGGCTGGTGATCGACAATTCCGAGCTGATGGTCGCCTATCGCACCGAGCCGCCGCATCCGCGGACCGCCGAGTTCCACGCGTTCTGGGACAACCACGTCACCACGTTGCTGCGCGAAGCGCGTCCGGACCTGGACGCGGAAGTGGTCGGGCGGCTGCTGCTCGGCGCGTTGAGCGCCGAGTTGGTGCCTGCCATGGTCCGGGCCGGTGAGGCCGATCGGTTGCTGGCGGCGGTGCGGGAGTTGGTCGAGTCGGTGCTGCGCACGCCCTGACCGCTCAACCCTCCGCGTTGATCGCCCCGTGTGCCCGGGGCGGCGGCCGAGGACCGAGTCGGCGCGACGACAAGAGTTCGTCCGCGCCGGAACGGTACGGGTTCGGGTCGCAAAGGCCGTTCTCGGGATGCCCTATGTTCGATTCCGTGGTGCCGCAATGTCTTCCGGTCCGGGGCTATGCGGCGATCAGTCCCGCGACAGGATGGCCTCGAAGCGTTCGTCCGCGCGGTCGAGCTGGTCGAGGATGTGCTGCCGGACGTGGTCGGCCAGCGGTGTGTCCGGGCGGGTGACCAGGTCGCGATAGACGTCGGTGAGCGGGCGGTATTTGGCGGCGAGCTTCGTCATCGCGGGACCGGTGGCGTAGAGGATGCCGACGCCGTTGTCGGTGAAATCGGAGAGTTTGATGACGCGGGCCCAGGGGTCCCGGTCCAGGTTGGCCGCGACGTGTTCGCGGTACTGCGCCTGCCGGTCGCGCGCAGGATCCGGTTCGGGATTGGTCACCGCGGCGACGAGATCGGCCACTCGCGCACCGAACCGATCGGTGAGGGCGTCCAGCGCGGCGTCGACGGCCGGGCCGGGGCGATCGGCGGCCAGTTCGGCGGCGTGGTCCTCGACCGAGTCGTGCAACAGCCCCGCCGCGACCACATCGGGATCCCGGACCTCGTAGTGGCTGATGATCCGAATCGTCACGCGCAGTAGGTGACTGAGGTACGGCTCGCGGCCGTACCGGTCGTCACGGTGCAGGTCGGCCGCGAGATCGAGCGCCGCGGCCAGGCGCTGCGTGTCCGGAAGTTCGGCGATTTCCAGTAGTAGTCGTTCCCGCAGCCCGGCTTCGCCGTAGACCTCGCTGATCGTGTGCAGCGGCATCACGGCCAAGACCCCCGCCCCTGGATTGCTCATGTTGCCAGGCTAACCGGACATGGCGACACGTGACGGGCGACGGAGCGCCCGGGGCCCGCTCAACGGACGCCGCGTGGGCGGTACTGAATGCTGATCCGCGGACCGGTGGGTTTGCGTGTCTTCGGCACCGCATGTTCCCAGGTGCGCTGGCACGAGCCGCCCATCACGAGTAGATCGCCGTGGCCGACAGCGTATTTGATGCTCGCGCCGCCGCCGCGCGGCCGCAGCAGCAGCGCCCGCGGCGCCCCGATCGACACGATCGCGACCATGGTGTCGTGTGTGGCCCCGCGGCCGATGTCGTCGCCGTGCCAGGCGACGCTGTCGCGTCCGTCCCGGTAGTAGCACAGGCCCGCGGTGCGGAACGGCTCGCCGAGTTCGTGCCGGTAGTGCTCGCTCAATGCCGTGCGGGCGTCGGCCAATGCCGGGTCCGGCAGCGGTTCGTGCTCGGAATAGAACCGCAGCAGCCGGGGCACGTCTACCACGCGGTCGTACATCGGCCTGCGCTCGGCTCTCCACGGCACCCGGTCGACGAGCCGGTCGAACAGCGCGTCCGCGCCCGAGAGCCATCCGGGCAGCAGGTCCACCCAGGCCCCGTGGTCGAGCACGGTACGGCGGATATCGCGCAGCGGCGCGAATTCGGTGTCGCCGAATCCGTCGAGCAGCGATCCCTGCAGCGGTGTGGACATGCGGCCGAGCGTACCGCTGATCGAACATATGTGCTAGCGGTTTTCAGCCACGGTTGCGGAGCGTCGTGTTGCGGATCTCGCCCGTAGCTCGCCGGGTCCGGATGGCGGAACACTTGCCGGGCCTGGGACGATCCGGTGGCGCCGCTCGGTCGCCCGGCGGGTCTGGGCGGCCGGGATCTCGGACTGCTTCTCGCGGCCGTCGGTAGCCGCGACCGCGTCGCCTGCGGCGGTCAGTGGCCCCGCTCACACCGTGATATGCCTGGTGAAAGCGGGGCTGACGGCGCTGATACGCTGCTTGCCGTAAGACATCCTTTAACGGACCGTCCGGTGAGGCGGGGAAGGAGGTCGGCATGGCCGTGCCCGAAGAGCGGGCCGCCAAGTCCGGCGCTGCCGAGACATCGCAGCGACATACCCCGGAGTGGGTGGCGGCGGGGCGAGAGCTGTTGTCGGCTTCGGATGTCGGGCGGACCGTCGCGCGCATCGCGCATCAGATCATCGAGAAGACCGCGCTGGACGCGGGTGAGCCGGACGCGCCGCGGCTGGTGCTGATCGGCATCCCCACCAGGGGAACCACCCTGGCGGCGCGGCTCACCGAGAAAATCGAGGAATTCTCCGGCGTCCGTCCGGCTCTGGGCTCGCTGGACATCACCCTCTACCGCGACGATCTGCGCAGCCGTCCGCACCGGCCGCTGGAACGCACCTCTGTTCCGGAAGGAGGCATCGAGGACGCGCTGGTGGTTCTGGTCGACGACGTCCTGTTCTCCGGTCGCACCGTCCGCTCCGCGCTCGACGGTCTGCGCGACCTGGGCCGCCCGCGCGCGGTGCAGCTGGCGGTGCTGATCGACCGCGGTCACCGGGAACTGCCGATCCGCGCCGATTACGTGGGCAAGAACGTACCGACCAGCCGGTCCGAGGACATCTCGGTCCTGCTGTCCGAGCACGACGGCCGCGACGGCGTCTACCTGCACCAGGAGGAGGCGTGATGGAACTGCCCCACGCCGGCTCGCGGCAGGAGGCATGCGCGTGAGGCATCTGCTGTCGGTCGCCGCGCTGGATCGCGCCGCCGCGACCGAACTGCTCGACGAGGCCGAGCGGTTCGAACAGGCCCTGCTCGGCCGCGAGGTGCACAAACTGCCCACGCTGCGCGGGCGCACCGTGATGACGGTCTTCTTCGAGAACTCCACCCGGACCCGGGTCTCGTTCGAGGTGGCGGGCAAGTGGATGAGCGCGGACGTGATCAACGTCAGCGCGAGCAGTTCCTCGGTCGCCAAGGGTGAGTCTTTGCGCGACACCGCGCTGACCTTGCACGCCGCGGGCGCCGACGCGTTGATCGTGCGACACCCGGCGTCCGGCGCCGCCCACCAGATCGCCCGCTGGATGGACGAGTGGGCGGTCTCGGCAGGACGCGCCTCCGGCCCGGCGGTCGTCAACGCGGGTGACGGAACACACGAGCACCCGACCCAGGCCCTGCTGGACGCGTTGACGCTGCGGCAGCGGCTGGGCGATATCGAGGGCAAGCGGGTCGTCATCGTCGGCGACATCCTGCACAGCCGGGTCGCGCGGTCCAACGTCTTCCTGCTGGCCACGCTCGGCGCGGAGGTCGTGCTGGTCGCCCCGCGCACGCTGCTTCCGGTCGGCGTGGAGAGCTGGCCCGCCCGCGTCTCGCACCATTTGGACGCCGAACTGATCGGCGCCGACGCGGTGCTGATGCTGCGCGTGCAGGCCGAGCGGATGAACGGCGGGTTCTTCCCGTCGGCGCGCGAGTACTCGATCACCTACGGGTTGTCCGAACGCAGGCTGGCCCTGCTGGAGGACCACGCCGTCGTGCTGCACCCCGGACCGATGCTGCGCGGCATGGAGATCGCGTCCTCGGTCGCGGACTCGCCGAAAGCCGCGGTGCTGCAACAGGTCACCAACGGCGTGCACCTGCGGATGGCGGTCTTGTTCCGCCTGCTCGTCGGGACACAGGAGGTACTGGCATGAGCGGTCAGGCTCGGAGGAGGCAGCGCAGCGTGACCACGCAGGGCCCCGCTCATGCCGACGACAAACACAGCATGAGCGGTCAGGCCCGGAGGAGGCAGCGCAGCGTGACCACGCAGGGCCCCGCTCATGCCGGAGAGGACGCAGCATGAGCGGAAACAACGACACCGCTGTCTTGATCAAGGGTGCGCTGCTGTACGGCGAAGGCGAACCGGTCGACGTGCTCGTCGCCGATGGGGAGATCCGCCGGATCGGCACCGATCTGGACGCGGTCGACGCCGAGATCATCGACGCGCGGGGGCAGGTTCTGCTGCCCGGCTTCGTCGATCTGCACACCCATCTGCGTGAACCGGGCCGCGAGGACACGGAGACCATCGAATCCGGATCCGCCGCCGCCGCGCTCGGCGGCTACACCGCGGTGTTCGCGATGGCCAATACCGCTCCGGTCGCCGACTCGGTGGTCGTGACCGACCACGTATGGCGGCGCGGCCGGGAGGTGGGCCTGGTCGATGTGTATCCGGTCGGCGCGGTCACCGTCGGCTTGGAGGGCAAGCAGCTCGCCGAGATGGGGACGATGGCCGCGGGCGTCGGCGCGGTGCGCATGTTCTCCGACGACGGCCATTGTGTCTACGACCCGCTGATCATGCGTCGCGCCCTGGAGTACGCGAATTCGCTCGGGGTGCTGATCGCCCAGCACGCGGAGGAGCCGAGGCTCACCCAGGGCGCCATCGCGCACGAGGGACCGACCGCGGCCCGGCTCGGGTTGGCGGGCTGGCCGCGCGCCGCGGAGGAGTCCATCGTCGCGCGCGACGCCCTGCTGGCACGGGACGCCGGCGCCCGAGTGCACATCTGCCACGCCTCCACCGCGGGCACCGTGGAACTGGTGCGGTGGGCGAAGTCCCAGGGCATCTCCATCACCGCCGAGGTCACCCCGCACCACCTGCTGCTGGACGACTCCCGGCTGGAGACCTACGACGCGGTCAACAAGGTCAACCCGCCGCTGCGCGAGGCGTCCGACGCCGCCGCGCTGCGGCAGGCGCTGGCCGAGGGCATCATCGACTGCGTCGCCACCGACCACGCTCCGCACGCCGAGCAGGACAAGTGCTGCGAGTTCGCCGCTGCCCGGCCCGGCATGCTGGGACTGGAGACGGCGCTGTCGATCATCGTGCAGACCATGGTCGAGCCGGGGCTGCTGGACTGGCGCGGCGTCGCCCGCGTGATGAGCGAGCGCCCGGCCGCGATCGTGGGTCTGGACGAGCACGGCAGGCCGCTCGAGGTCGGTGAGCCGGCGAACTTGACGCTGGTCGACCCGAAGGCGAGCTGGACGGTGCGCGGGAAGGAACTGGCCAGCATCTCGAACAACACGCCGTTCGAGGCGATGACCTTCCCGGCGCGGGTGACGGCGACGCTGCTGCGCGGCCGGGTCACCGCCCGCGACGGCAAGGCGCTGGGCGCAGCTCTTCGAGGAGGTTCGTAGTGGAGAGAACGCTCTGGGTCGCCGGGCTGCTGATCCTGTTCGCGGTCTGCCTCTGGCTGATGTACCGGGGGTGGCGCAACCGCGCGGCACGTCAGGCGGAGCGCATCGGCGCGCTGCCCGCCGTGCCCGCCGAGCTCGGCGCGCAGGTGCTGGAGCCGACTACCGGCCTGTACCTGGGCAGCACGATCGCGCCCAGCTGGCAGGACCGGATCACGGTGGGCGACCTGGGTTTCCGGGCCACCGCGGAACTCACGCGGTTCGAACGGGGGATTCTGCTCGAGCGCGACGGCGCGACGGTGATCTGGATTCCGCAGGAATCCATCACGGCGGTGCGCACCGAACGCGGCCACGCGGGCAAAGTGATGACGGAAGATGGTGTGCTGGTCATTCGCTGGAAGCTGCCGACCGGAACCGAGATCGATACGGGTTTCCGCGGCGACGACAAGTCGGTCTACCCGGCTTGGCGCCGGCTTCCTACGGCGGATCAGAGCGGGACGATGACGGGAGATGACGAGGGATGACAGGAGAAGCGGCATTCGTGCTGGAGGACGGCCGGGTGTTTCGCGGCCGGGCCTACGGCGCCGTGGGCCAGACGCTCGGTGAGGCGGTGTTCTGCACCGCGATGACCGGGTACCAGGAGACCCTCACCGACCCGTCCTACCACCGGCAGATCGTGGTGGCCACCGCACCGCAGATCGGCAACACCGGCTGGAACGACGAGGACGACGAGTCCACCAAGATCTGGGTCGCCGGGTACGCGGTGCGCGACCCCGCGCGGCGCGCGTCCAACTGGCGCGCCACCACGACGCTGCCGGACGAACTGGAGCGGCAGCGGATCGTCGGCATCGCGGGCATCGACACCCGGGCGCTGGTGCGGCACCTGCGCACCCGCGGTTCGATGAAGGCGGGCATCTTCTCCGGTGACGCGCTCGCCGCCCCCGACGAGCTGGTGGCCCGGGTGACCGGGCAGCCATCCATGCTGGGCGCCGACCTCGCGGGCGAGGTGACCACCGACGCGCTCTACACGATCGAGCCCGACGGCGAGCACCGTCGCACGGTCGTCGCGGTCGACCTCGGGATCAAGACCAATACCCCGCGCATGTTCGCGCAGCGCGGCATGCGGGTGCACGTGGTGTCCTCGTCCACCACGCTGGATCAGATCCTCGAACTGAAGCCGGACGGGGTCTTCCTGTCCAACGGTCCGGGCGACCCGGCCACCGCCGACACCGCGGTCGAGCTGACCCGCGGCGTGCTGGGCGCGGGCCTGCCGCTGTTCGGCATCTGCTTCGGCAACCAGATCCTCGGCCGCGCGCTCGGCCGGGGCACCTACAAGATGAAGTTCGGTCACCGCGGCATCAACATCCCGGTGGTGGAGCACGAGACCGGCCGGATCTCGATCACGGCGCAGAACCACGGGTTCGCGCTGGAGGGTGAGCGGGGCGAGCGGTTCGACACGCCCTTCGGCACGGCCGAGGTGAGTCACGTCTGCGCCAACGACGGCACGGTCGAAGGCGTCCGGCTGGTCGACGGCCGCGCCTTCTCCGTGCAGTACCACCCGGAGGCCGCCGCCGGACCCCACGACGCCGCATATCTGTTCGACCGTTTCGCCGGTCTCATGGAAGGAGCCTGATGCCTCGCCGCGAGGATCTCGAGCACATCCTGGTGATCGGTTCTGGCCCGATCGTCATCGGCCAGGCGTGCGAATTCGACTACTCCGGCACGCAAGCGTGCCGGGTGCTGCGGGCCGAGGGCCTGCGGGTGTCGCTGGTCAACTCGAACCCGGCGACGATCATGACCGACCCGGAGTTCGCCGACGCCACCTACGTGGAGCCGATCACACCGGAGTTCGTGGAAAAGGTCATCGAGAAGGAGCGCCCCGACGCCATCCTGGCCACCCTTGGCGGCCAGACCGCGCTGAACACCGCGGTCGCACTGCACGAGCGCGGGGTGTTGGAGAAGTACGGCGTGGAGCTGATCGGCGCCGACTTCGACGCCATCCAGCGCGGTGAGGACCGGCAGAAGTTCAAGGACATCGTGGCGAAGGTGGGCGGCGAGAGCGCCCGCTCACGGGTCTGCTTCACCATGGACGAGGCCCGCGAGACGGTCGCCGAACTCGGCTACCCGGTGGTGGTGCGCCCGTCGTTCACCATGGGCGGCCTCGGGTCGGGCATGGCCTACAACGAGGCGGACCTCGATCGCATCGCGGGCGGCGGCCTGGCCGCCTCGCCCACCGCGAACGTCCTCATCGAGGAGTCCATTCTCGGCTGGAAGGAATACGAGCTCGAGCTGATGCGCGACGGCCGCGACAACGTCGTGGTGGTCTGCTCGATCGAGAACGTCGACCCGATGGGCGTGCACACCGGCGACTCGATGACCGTCGCCCCCGCGATGACGCTCACCGACCGCGAGTACCAGAAGCTGCGTGATCTCGGCATCGCGATCCTGCGCGAGGTCGGCGTGGACACCGGCGGCTGCAACATCCAGTTCGCGGTGAACCCGAGCGACGGCCGCCTGATCGTCATCGAGATGAACCCGCGCGTCTCGCGCTCGTCCGCGCTGGCGTCGAAGGCGACGGGCTTCCCGATCGCGAAGATCGCCGCCAAACTGGCCATCGGGTACACGCTCGACGAGATCGTCAACGACATCACCAAAGAGACGCCGGCCTGTTTCGAGCCGACCCTCGACTACGTGGTCGTCAAGGCGCCGCGGTTCGCGTTCGAGAAGTTCCCCGGCGCCGACGGAACGCTGACCACCACGATGAAGTCCGTCGGCGAGGCGATGTCGCTGGGCCGCAACTTCGCCGAGTCGCTGGGCAAGGTGCTGCGTTCGCTGGAGACCAAGGCCGCGGGCTTCTGGACCCAGGACGACGGCGCGTGGACCGACGTCGAGGCGATTTTGGAGGATCTGCGCACGCCCACCGAGGGGCGCATCTACCAGGTCGAGCGGGCGCTGCGCCTGGGCGCGAGCATCGAGGACGTCGCCGCAGCCTCGGGCATCGACCCGTGGTTCGTCGCGGAAGTGGCGGGCTTGGTCGAGCTGCGCACGGAGATCCTCGACGCGCCCGTGCTGGACGAGCCGCTGCTGCGCCGGGCCAAGCACTACGGCCTGTCCGATCGTCAGCTGGCCGCGCTGCGGCCCGAGCTGGCGGGGGAGACCGGCGTGCGCGCTCTGCGGCACCGGCTCGGTGTCCGTCCGGTCTTCAAGACCGTCGACACCTGCGCCGCCGAGTTCGAGGCCAAGACGCCGTATCACTACTCGGCCTACGAACTCGATCCCGCCGCCGAATCCGAGGTGGCGCCGCAGCCCGAGCGCGAGAAGGTGATCATCCTCGGTTCCGGACCGAACCGGATCGGCCAGGGCATCGAGTTCGACTACTCGTGCGTGCACGCGGCGCAGACCCTGTCGCAGGCCGGCTACGAGACGGTGATGGTCAACTGCAACCCCGAGACCGTCTCCACCGACTACGACACCGCCGATCGTCTCTACTTCGAGCCGCTGACCTTCGAGGACGTGCTCGAGATCTACCACGCCGAGTGCGAGTCGGGCACCGTCGCGGGCGTCATCGTGCAGTTGGGCGGGCAGACGCCGCTCGGACTGGCGCAGCGCCTCACCGAGGCGGGCGTGCCGGTGGTCGGCACCAGCGCGGCGGCCATCGACCTGGCCGAGGACCGCGGCGAGTTCGGCGACGTGCTGGTCGCGGCCGGGCTGCCCGCGCCGAAGTACGGCACCGCCACCACGTTCACGCAGGCCAGCAAGATCGCCGCGGAGATCGGATACCCGGTGCTGGTGCGCCCGTCCTACGTGCTCGGCGGCCGCGGCATGGAGATCGTGTACGACGAGAAGTCCCTGGAGGGCTACATCTCTCGCGCGACCGCGCTCAGCCCGGAGCACCCGGTGCTGGTCGACCGCTTCCTGGAGGACGCGATCGAGATCGACGTCGACGCGCTGTGCGACGGCGAGGAGGTCTACCTCGGCGGTGTGATGGAACACATCGAGGAGGCGGGCATCCACTCCGGCGACTCCGCCTGCGCGCTTCCCCCGATCACGCTGGGCCGCAGCGACATCGAGGCGGTGCGCCGCTCCACGATCGCGCTGGCCAAGGGCATCGGCGTCCGCGGCCTGCTCAACGTGCAGTACGCGCTCAAGGACGACGTGCTCTACGTCCTGGAGGCCAACCCGCGGGCGAGCCGGACCGTCCCGTTCGTGTCCAAGGCGACCGCGGTGCCGCTGGCCAAGGCCGCCGCACGGATCATGCTCGGCGCCACCATCGCCGAACTCCGCAAGGAGGGCATGCTGCCGAGCGAGGGCGACGGCGGGCACGTCGCGCTGGACGCTCCGGTCGCGGTCAAGGAGGCCGTGCTGCCGTTCCATCGCTTCCGGCGCGCCGACGGCAGCGGCGTGGATTCGCTGCTGTCGCCGGAGATGAAGTCCACCGGCGAGGTGATGGGCATCGACGCCGATTTCGGCACCGCCTTCGCCAAGAGCCAGACCGCCGCTTATGGATCGCTGCCCACCGAGGGCACCGTGTTCGTCTCGATCGCCAACCGGGACAAGCGCGCGATGGTGTTCCCGGTGAAGCGCCTGCACGATCTCGGTTTCCGCATCCTCGCCACCGAGGGCACCGCGGAGATGCTGCGCCGCAACGGAATTCCGTGCGAGCAGGTGCGCAAGCACTCCGAGGTGGGTCCGGACGACCAGCCTACGATCGTGGAGCAGATCCGCGACGGTGAGGTCGACATGGTGTTCAACACGCCCTACGGCAACTCCGGGCCCCGCGTGGACGGCTACGAGATCCGCAGCGCGGCGGTCGGGGTGAACATCCCGTGCATCACCACCGTGCAGGGTGCGGCAGCCGCGGTGCAGGGCATCGAGGCCAGCATCAACGGCGGCATCGGTGTGCGGTCCCTGCAGGAACTGCACTCGGTGCTGCGTGGGTGAGCCGCGACCGGACGGAGTGGGCGAGATGAAGACCTTCGGCGAGCGCTTGCGGCACGCGATGCGGGACTTCGGGCCCGTCTGCGTCGGGATCGACCCGCATCCGCAACTGCTGCGGTCCTGGGACCTCCCCGAGGACGTCGAGGGCCTCGAGCGCTTCGCCGAGATCTGTGTCGAGGCCTTCGACGGTCTGGTCGCGCTGGTCAAGCCGCAGGTCGCGTTCTTCGAGGCCTACGGCTCCGGCGGTATCGCGGTGCTGGAGCGTGCCATCGAGGTGTTGCGCGCCTCGGGCACGTTGGTGCTCGCCGACGCCAAGCGCGGCGACATCGGGTCCACCATGGACGCCTATGCGCGGACCTGGCTGGCCGACGGTCCGCTCGCGTCCGACGCGGTGACGGTCTCGCCGTTCCTCGGATTCGGTTCGCTGGCGCCCGCGCTGACCCTCGCCGAGGCCAACGGCCGCGGCGTCTTCGTGCTCGCGGCGACGTCGAATCCCGAGGGAGCGCAGGTGCAGCGGGCGGTCGGGGCGGACGGCCGCGCGGTCGCGCAGACGATGGTGGACGAGGCCGCGGCCCGCAACGCGGGCAGCGAGTTCGGTTCGGTGGGCGTAGTGGTCGGCGCCACGCTGCGGGAGGCGCCGGACCTGTCCGCGCTCAACGGTCCGATTCTGATGCCCGGTGTGGGCGCTCAGGGCGGCGGCCCGGACACGATCCGCGAGCTGGTCCCCGAGCCGATGCTCGGGGCCGTCCTCCCGAACGTCTCGCGCGAGCTGCTGCGAGCGGGACCCGACGTCCCGGCACTGCGTGCCAGGGTGCACGAGCTCCAGGACGCGTTCGCGTTTCTGCAGAAATGACCACGAAGGCCGGCGCACCCGCGCCGGCCTTCGGTCTTTCCGGGGCGCGTGCGCGTGCAGCTGTACTCACACACGCGGCCTTGCCGGTGCCTGTGCGCTCTCCTGCGCCGATTTCGGCGCTCATCGGTGCTCGGCTGGGCGCCTGCCTGCTGGACCGGCGTACAGGGCCGCGAACCGGCACCGGATGCCGTGCCGAGCGGGCCGAATGTCTCTGATGTGACGCCCGACACGCGGGAAGAACTCGCGACACGCGGGAAATTTCGAGAAAGTTCCTGGTAGGGCGCGTGAGGGGTTGCTGGAACGATGCGCTGCGCTACCGCAACCCTCCCGCAAACCCCTCGGTTTGCCGAAAACGCCCTGCTGGCGGCGTGTTTCGCGAATCCCGCAGCGCGCTCCGCGCGGTGGCGCGGGCGGGTCGGGCGACGCACCCCCCTGGTGTCGTCGGTATCCGGAATCATGCGCTGACCTGGGGGGTGGGTTCGCAATCGGCGGACGTCGTGGGTACGGTCGCTGAGACTGCTGGGTTACCGGCAGGAGTTGATGCAATGAACGATGAGACGGAGGAACCGTGGCCCTTCCCCAGCTGACTGACGAGCAGCGCGCCGCTGCTTTGGAGAAGGCGGCTGCCGCTCGCCGCGCTCGGGCGGAGCTCAAGGAGCGCTTGAAGCGTGGCGGCACCAACCTGAAGCAGGTCCTCACCGATGCCGAGACCGATGAGATCCTCGGCAAGATGAAGGTGTCGGCGCTGCTGGAGGCCCTGCCGAAGGTGGGCAAGGTCAAGGCGGCGGAAATCATGAGCGAGCTGGAGATCGCCCCCACCCGGCGGCTGCGCGGACTCGGCGACCGGCAGCGTAAGGCGCTGCTCGCCCGGTTCGACTTCGACGCCTGACGACGAGGGTGATCGAACACACGCGGAAGGGTCGACTGGTAGTACTGGTCGGCCCCTCGGCCGTGGGCAAGTCCACCGTGGTCCGCTGTGTCCGCGAACGACTGCCCGACCTGGTCTTCAGCGTGTCGGCAACGACCCGGGCCCCGCGGCCCGGGGAGGTCGACGGCCTCGATTACCGCTTCGTCTCCCGTGCGGAGTTCGACGCGATGATCGAGGCGGACGAGCTGCTCGAGTGGGCTGACATCCACGGCGGGTTGCAGCGGTCGGGCACCCCCGCCGGGCCGGTGCGCGCCGCTCTGGCGGAGGGCCTTCCGGTCCTGGTCGAAGTGGATCTCGAGGGCGCGCGGTCGGTGCGCCGGGCCATCCCGGAAGCGATCCTGGTCTTCCTGGCCCCGCCGAGCTGGGACGAACTGGTGGCGCGGCTGACCTCGCGGGGCACCGAGTCGCCCGAGGTGATCGAGCGCCGCCTGGAGACGGCCAGGATCGAGCTGGCCGCCTGTGACGAGTTCGACATCGTTATCGTGAACGACGAGGTGACCAGCGCCTGTGAGCAGTTGGTATCGTTGTTCGTTAGCACAAATTCGAGTTCGTGACCTCCCAAACACCAGGAGTCCCCCTAGTGAGCAGTACGGACACCAAGACCGCGCCCGCCTACGACACCCCGGTCGGCCTGACCAACCCGCCGATCGACGAGTTGCTGGAGCGCACGTCGTCCAAGTACGCCCTGGTCATCTACGCGGCCAAGCGGGCCCGGCAGATCAACGACTACTACAACCAGCTCGGCGACGGCATCCTCGAGTACGTCGGCCCGCTGGTCGAGCCGGGTCTACAGGAGAAGCCGCTGTCGGTCGCGCTGCGTGAGATCCACTCCGACCTGCTCGAGCACTCCGAAGGCGAGTGAGGCGAACCGCGTTCGCCCGTGACCACGACTAGGCCGGAGGCGTAGTGACCACAAGGATCGTCGTCGGCGTAGCCGGAGGGATCGCCGCCTACAAGGCGTGCTCTCTGGTCCGGCGGTTCACCGAGACCGGACACGACGTCCGGGTGATCCCCACCCACTCGGCGCTGGAGTTCGTCGGCAAGGCGACCTTCGAAGCACTGTCCGGGAACCCGGTGCACACCGGTGTGTTCTCCGACGTGCCCGAGGTCCCGCATGTTCGGCTGGGCCAGGAGGCGGACCTGGTGGTCATCGCCCCGGCGACCGCCGACCTCATGGCCCGCGCCGCCTCCGGCCGCGCCGACGACCTGCTCACCGCCACGTTGCTGACGGCCCGATGTCCGATCTTGTTCGCGCCCGCGATGCACACCGAGATGTGGGAGCATCCGGCGACCGTCGCCAACGTCGCGACGCTGCGCGCCCACGGTGCGATCGTCATGGAGCCCGCGGCGGGGCGGCTCACCGGCGCCGACACCGGCCCCGGACGGCTGCCCGAGCCCGAGGAGATCTTCGGCCTCGCGTCGCTGCTCATGGAGCGCGCCGACGCGATTCCGCGGGATCTGGAGGGCCGCCGGGTCGTCATCACGGCGGGCGGCACCAGGGAACCGCTGGATCCGGTGCGTTTCCTCGGCAATCGCAGCTCCGGTAAGCAGGGTTACGCGCTCGCGAGGGTCGCGGCCCAGCGCGGCGCCCACGTCACCCTGATCGCGGGCAACACGATCGAGATGGCGGCACCGGCCGCTGTCGACCTGGTGCACATCACCACCGCCGAACAGCTGAAGACCGCCGTCGACAAGCACGCCGCCGGCGCCGACGCGGTGATCATGGCCGCGGCGGTCGCCGATTTCCGGCCGACCAACGTCGCCGCCGCCAAGATCAAGAAGGGCGCGGGTGAGCCCGACGTCATTCCGCTGACCAAGACCGACGACATCCTCGCCGGACTGGTGCAGGCGCGCCGCGACGGGCAGTTGCCCGGTACCGCGATCGTCGGCTTCGCCGCCGAGACCGGTGACGAGCACGGCGACGTCCTCACCCACGCGCGGGCCAAGCTCGCCCGCAAGGGCTGCGACCTGCTCGTGGTCAACGCGGTCGGTGAGGGCAAAGCGTTCGAGGTGGACACCAACGACGGCTGGCTGCTCGGCGCGGACGGTACCGAGCAGGCGCTCGACCACGGTTCGAAGGCATTGCTGGCCAGCCGTGTGCTCGACGCGCTGAGTGGGTTGCTGCGCTGAGCCGGGTGGCGGGCCTGCCGGGATTGCCATCCGATCCGTCGTTCGTTCGCGGCGTCGTCATCCTTTCGGCATCGCCGGGACACCGGGAATTCAGCGGTCCGGGGCGGCTTTGTAGTTGAGGTCCGCCCTGTCGGTGATTTGGAATAGTCTGGAATGTAAGGGTTGCGCAGGCGCGACATGGCGTTACTGTCGCAAGCCGATACGAGTAACCCGTTGAGGGAGAGGGAACAACTGTGCGCACGTCCGGGAGCCGGCTTTTCACCAGTGAGTCCGTGACCGAAGGTCATCCGGACAAAATCTGTGATGCCATCAGCGATTCCATTCTCGACGCGTTGCTCGCGGAGGATCCGCGCAGCCGGGTCGCGGTGGAAACCCTCGTGACGACCGGCCAGGTCCATGTCGCGGGTGAGGTCACCACGTCGGCGTACGCCGATATTCCCCGTATTGTCCGGGAAAAGGTCCTGGAAATCGGATATGACTCTTCCGCGAAGGGATTCGACGGAAATTCCTGCGGTGTGAATATCGCGATCGGCGCGCAGTCGCCGGATATCGCCCAAGGTGTGGACACCTCGCACGAGGCC
The DNA here is from genome assembly GCF_001612985.1 of Nocardia gamkensis NBRC 108242. GTDB lineage: Bacteria > Actinomycetota > Actinomycetes > Mycobacteriales > Mycobacteriaceae > Nocardia > Nocardia gamkensis. The sequence goes on from NZ_BDBM01000028.1 coordinate 68,855, forward strand.
CGGGTCGGCGGCTCCGACGACGAGATCGAGCGGCAGGGCGCGGGCGATCAGGGCTTGATGTTCGGTTACGCCACCAAGGACACCCCCGAGCTGATGCCGCTGCCGATCGCGCTCGCGCACCGGTTGTCGCGCCGCTTGACCGAGGTGCGCAAGTCCGGCGTGCTGCCCTACCTGCGTCCGGACGGCAAGACCCAGGTCACCATCGAGTACGACGGCGATCGCCCGGTCCGCTTGGACACGGTGGTCGTCTCCACCCAGCACGCCGCCGACATCGACCTGGACAACCTGCTCGCGCCCGACATCCGCGAGAAGGTCCTCGAAGCGGTGCTCGCCGACCTCGAGGTGCCCTCGCTGGACACCTCGAACGTCCGCCTGCTGGTCAACCCCACCGGCAAGTTCGTGCTCGGTGGTCCGATGGGCGACGCGGGCCTGACCGGCCGCAAGATCATCGTCGACACCTACGGCGGCATGGCCCGCCACGGTGGTGGCGCGTTCTCCGGCAAGGACCCGTCCAAGGTCGACCGCTCGGCCGCCTACGCCATGCGCTGGGTCGCGAAGAACGTGGTCGCGGCCGATCTGGCCGATCGGGTCGAGGTCCAGGTGGCCTACGCGATCGGCAAGGCGGCTCCGGTCGGGTTGTTCGTCGAGACCTTCGGTACCGAGAAGGTCGACCCTGCGCGCATCTCCACCGCGATCACCGAGGTCTTCGACCTGCGCCCCGGCGCGATCATCCGCGACCTCGACCTGCTGCGCCCGATCTACGCGCCGACCGCCGCGTACGGCCACTTCGGCCGCACCGACGTCGACCTGCCGTGGGAGCACACCGACCGCGCGGACAAGCTGCGCGCGGCCGTCGGACTCTGACCTCGATCAGGTCCGAGTGAACGCACCCGCGGCGGGCACCCCCGCCACCGAGGCGGACCGTCCGGCCGCGGGTCCCGCGGGCGCGGAGCTGCCGATCGCCCGGGTGCTCCCACTGCTGTCGCCCGCGCATCTCGACCGCGACTTCGACTACCTGGTGCCCCCCGAGCAGGACGAGATCGCCCAGCCGGGGGTCCGGGTGCGCGTCCGTTTCGCCGGCCGGTTGGTCGACGGTTACCTTCTCGCACGCTCCGCGCACAGCGATCACGGCGGCAAACTGGTCGAACTCGAACGCGTCGTCTCCGGCGAACGCGTGCTGACGCCGGAAATCCTGGAGCTGGCCGGCAAGGTGGCGGCCCGTTACGCGGGCACACGCGCCGACGTCCTGCGTCTGGCCATTCCACCGCGCCACGCCCGCACCGAGACCGGTGGTGCGAAGAAGTCCGCTGGGGCACAGATTGTTTCCGTCGGGTCCACGGCTCCTGCTGCCGCGGCGGACCCCGATGCGTCCGCGAGCGACGTCGAAGCCGGAGAACCCTGCACTGCAACGGATTCCGTGCGGTCAGCCAGAGTGGACTCCGCGCCCGCAGAGGCGCTCCCCGATTCGCGCTCCTCGGATCCCGCAGTACCGCAAGCCGAATCGGCGGTTGCGGGCCACGCAGCCCCGGGGGTGGATACCGAACCCGGCACCGCGACCGGATCGGATGCTGATCCCGACACTGTGGGCATGGGCACCGCGCAACAGGAGCACCGGCCAGAGGCGGGCACCGGCGGGTCCTCGAAGCCGCTTGAACCGTCTTCGGGTGAGGGGCGAATCAATGTCGGGCAGAGCGCAGTGGCCGTGCGACAGGCGCCGTCATCGGAGGCGGGCACCGGCGGGTCCTCGAAGCCGCTTGAACCGCCTTCGGGTGAGGGGCGAATCGGTGTCGGGCAGAGCGCGGAGCCTCGCGGCGGCGCCACGAACCAGGAGGCGGTATCGCCGGAACTTTCGGCCGTCGACCTCGCCGCCTGGGAGCGTTATGTGCACGGCCCGGCATTCGTCGGTGCGCTCGCACAAGGAAAAGGGGCCAGGGCGGCTTGGCAGGCACTGCCCGGTGAGGACTGGCCGCGCCGGCTGGCGGAGCTCGCCGCCTTGGTGGCCCGGCAGGGGCGCAGCGCGATCCTCATGGTCCCTGACCAACGCGACCTCGACCGGGTGTTGGCGGAATGTGCTGCGCTGGTAGGCGACTCGGCCGTCGGGCTGGCCGCCGGTCTCGGGCCAGCGGCACGGTACCGGCGTTGGCTGGCGGTGCTGCGCGGTTCGGCGCGGGTTGTGGTCGGCACGCGCAGCGCGGTGTTCGCACCGGCGGCGAACCTCGGGCTGATCGCGCTGTGGGACGACGGCGACGACACCTACGCCGAACCACGCGCACCGTATCCGCACACGCGTGAGGTGGCGATGTTGCGAGCGCACGAGACCGGTGCGGCATTCGTCGCGGCGGGTTTCGCGCGGACCGCGGAGATCCAAGCGGTGGTCGATTCCGGCTGGGCACACGATCTGGTCGCCGATCGCGCGGTGCTGCGCAAGGCCGCACCGCGGATCAGCGCCCCCGGTGACAGCGACCTCGCCCTGGAGCGCGATCCGGTCGCCCGTGCCGTCCGGATTCCCGGCGTCGCCTTCGCGGCCGCCCGTTCCGCGCTGAAGGAGGGGGCGCCGGTGCTGGTGCAGGTGCCACGCCGCGGGTACATCCCCGCGTTGGCCTGCGGGAAGTGCCGCACTCCCGCCCGATGCAGGCACTGCAACGGGCCGCTCGCGCTGCCGGAGACCCGCGGATCGGCAGCGGAAAGCGCCGCCGCCGCGCACAGCCCCGCTTGCCGTTGGTGCGGGATCACCGAGGCGGCGTTCCGTTGCACCACCTGCGGCTCGCGCGCGCTGCGGGCCGTGGTGATCGGGGCGGCGCGTACGGCGGAGGAACTCGGCCGGGCCTTTCCCGGCGTGCCGATCCGTGGCTCCGGGGGCGGCGCCATGCTCGATACCGTGGAGCCGGGCCCGCAAGTGGTCGTCGCCACGGTCGGCGCCGAGCCGTTGGTCCCCGGCGGGTACGGCGTCGCATTGTTGCTCGACGGCTGGGCCTTGCTCGGCCGCGCCGACCTGCGGGCCGCCGAGGACGCACTGCGTCGCTGGATGGCCGCCGCGACGCTGGTCCGCGCGCACGGGCAGGTCATCGTCATGGCCGAACCTTCGATCCCCACCGTGCAGGCGCTGGTCCGGTGGGACCCGGTGGGCGCGGCGCGGGCGGAGGTCGCGGCCCGGGCCGAGGTCGGCTTCCCGCCCGCAGTCCGGCTCGCCGCGATCGACGGCACCGCCGAGAGCATCGCCGAACTGCTCTCGGCGGCGGATCTGCCCGCGACGGTCGACCGCCTCGGCCCGGTGCCGCTGCCGGACGGCGCTCGCAAGCCCTTCTCCGCCGAGGATTCGCCCGCCGAAGTCGAACGTCTGCTGCTGCGGGTCGAGCGCCGCTCCGGAGCGGTGCTCGCGGCTGCGTTGCGCGCGGCCCAGGCGATCCGCAGCACGCACCGCTCCGACGCCCCCCTTCGCGTGCAGATCGACCCGGTCGACATCGGCTGACAGACGAAGCCACAGGCCATCCGCCCCGCCGGACGCGTCAGGCGAAGGCCGCCCGATTGCGAATCGCCCACTCGGCGTACTTCGTGGCGGGCCGCCCCAGCACACGCGGCACATCGGGGCTGATCAGCTGTTCGGCGGGTGTCGGTTCGCCGAGGATCGTCAGCGTGTGCTCGACCACCGGTTCGGGCATGAAGTCGAGCATCGCCGAATGGGCTTGCGCCCGAGTCAACTCCATGAATCCGAGCGGCTCGCCCAGCGCCGCGCCGAGTGCCTCGGCCTGGGCTCGCGGTGTGGCGAGTTCGGGTCCGGTCAGGGTGTAGACCTGTCCGGCGTGCCGTTCGTCGCGCAACGCCGCCGCCGCGACGGCGGCGATATCGGCCGGATCGATCGAGGGCAGGCCGATATCGCCGAACGGCGCGGCGACCATACGCTGCGTGCGCACCGAAGCCGCCCACGCGTAGGTATTGGAGAAGAACCCGGCCGGTCGCAGGAAGGTCCAGGCCAGGCCGGAGTCCCTGATCGCCTGCTCATAGGCGACGAGCCGGGCATAGCCCGCCGCGTCGGGGCGGGTGGCCACCCCCTGTGAGGACACGAAGACGACGCGCCGCACGCCTCCGGCCGCGGCGACTTTCAGCACCTGTTCGGGCTCGGGGCCTGCCACCAACTGCTCACCGGTGATCAGGAGAAACAGGGTGTCGGCTCCCGACAGGGCAGGGGAGAGGCTTTCCGGCTCGCCGAGATCGGCCCGAACCGACCGGACGCCGTCGGGCAACGAGAGGTCCGCATGGCGGGCGACCGCTGTCACCTCCTCGCCCGCGTCCGACAGCGAGCGCACGAGGGGCGCGCCGATATTTCCGGTGGCTCCGGTGACCACTATCATCGTTTCTCCTTAGTTAGTTGACTGACTAAATACAACGTAGCCGGTCGCGGGCCCGTTGTCTACAGTTAGTTGTGTGACTGACTCAGTGGCGGAAACCAGGCCGAGCAAGCGGCAACGACTGGTCGAGGCGGCGGTGCGGGTGTTCTACCAGCAGGGTGTGGAGAAGACGACGATCGCCGACATCGCCCGCGCCGCCGACGTTCCGGTCGGCAACGTCTACTACTACTTCAAGACGAAAGACCAGCTCATCGAAGCGGCGATCGGCTCGCACGCGCACATTCTCGATGCCGTGATCGCCGCGAGCGACCGCCACGAGACGCCGTCGGAGCGGCTGAAGGCCCTGATCGCGGGCTGGGTGGCCGATCGTGAGCAGACTGTGCGGTACGGCTGCCCGTTCGGCACCTTGTCCTCGGAGTTGGACAAGCGTGGCGACGGGTTGGGCACCGCGGCCGCCGATGTGATGCGCGTGCTGGTGGATTGGGCCGAACGGCAGTTCGCCGCGATGGGCCGCGCCGACGCGGGGGAGCTCGCGATCGCCTATGTCGCGGCGTATCAAGGAATCTCGTTGCTCACCAACACCTTTCGCGATCCAGAACTCATGGTCACCGAGGGCGCGCGGCTGTCGCGCTGGATCGACTCACTGGTGAGCTGACCTCCCTGCCGGCCCTGGTTCCGATATCGAGTCTTGCGTTCGATGCATTGTCGATATATCGTCGATAGCATGAAACAAACACGAGAGCCCTGGGAGGCTGACATGGAATACCGAGAAGATCGAGAATTCGGCCGGCGTGGCCGCGGGCCGCTGCCCGGGCCCGAGGGCTTCGAACACCGGCTGCGCTTCCGCCGCGGTGGACGCCACGGTTTCGGCCCCGAGTTCGGGCCGGGATTCGGTCCCGGCTTCGGCCCTGGCTTCGGCCCGCAATTCGGTCGCGGACGCGGCCGTGGCGGTCGGGGCAGGCGCGGTGACGTGCGCGCCGCCGTGCTGCTGCTGCTCGCCGAGCAGCCCATGCACGGCTACGAACTCATCCAGCAGATCCGCGAGCGCAGCAACGACATCTGGAGGCCGAGCCCCGGTTCGATCTACCCCGCGCTCGCGCAGCTGGAGGACGAGGGTCTTGTCCTCATCGAGAAGGTCGCCGGGCGCAAGACCGCCAAGCTCACCGAGACCGGCAACGAGTACGTCGCCGCGCACCGGGACGAGCTGGGCGATCCGTGGGCGGACGTGCAGCAGGACGTCGGAGCCCAGGCGATGGACCTGCGCGGACTCGTGGGGCAGCTGATGGGGGCGGTCGCGCAGGTCGCGGCGGCGGGTACCCCGCAGCAGGCGGCGCGTGCGGCGGAGTTGCTCACCGAGACCCGCAAGTCGCTCTACCGGATCCTCGCCGAGGACGAGACCCCCGAGAAGTAGGGGAGGCGAAACACCCCGATACCGCGCGCATTTCGAGCCGATCGGAGCGATCATTGTGAGATGCGACAGTCGAGTCGAGCGGAAGCTTGGGGTAGTTCACACTTGCGTCGCGCCGTGCTGGCCCTGGTGGTCGCCGGCGCGGCCGCACTGGGCCCGGGCGTGGCGTCGGCCGAGCCGTCCGGCCTCCGCCCGCCCGCCGTGCCGACGTACCCCGCTCCGCCGCAGTCCGACCACCTCGCCGCCGCGTGGTATCAGAAAAGCCATCCGAATGCGGTCCCGAGCGGCACCAACGACTTCGGATGCGTTCCCAGCGCCCGGCATCCCCATCCGTTGGTGCTCGCGCACGGAACCGACTCCACAGCGTATTCCGATTGGTCGGGGATCGCGCCGCGCCTGACCGCGGCCGGATTCTGCGTGTTCGCGCTGAACTACGGCGGCAAGCCCGGCGCGGACAGTTACGGTACCGAGGATCTGGTGCTCAGCGCCTATCAGATCGGCTCGTTCGTCGATCAGGTGCTCGCGGCCACCGGCGCGGGCCAGGTCGATCTGATCGGATTCTCCCAGGGCGCCAATGTCACTCGGTACTACGTCAACAAGCTGGGTGGTGCGCCCAAGGTCGGTCAGTGGGTCGGCCTCGCGTCGCCCACCTACGGCGGTGTGATGTACGGGCTGGTGCCGGTGGCCCAGGCGATCCCCGGCGCGTTGCAGGCGTTCGCCCAGGTGACCTCGCTCGCCGCCGTGCAGCAGGCCGAGGGGTCGCCGACCATGCTCGATCTCAACGCGGGCGGCGACACGGTGCCCGGGGTGCGATACGTGACCATCGGCAGCCGCGTCGACGAGATGATCCAGCCGTTCGAGAACATCGCGCTGCGGGGGCCCGGCGCGCGGAACATCGCCTTGCAGGACCTGTGTCCCGCAGATCTCACCGGGCACTTCCACATGGTGTACGACCCGTTCGTGCAGGAGTTGCTGCTCACCGTGCTGGCTCCGGGCAGTCCGGCCCCGATCTGCCGGCCGGTCCCGCTCGGCACCGGCATCCCCGAGGTGATCATCGCGGGCAATTCCTGAGGAACCGGCTCGGGCCGGTCAAACATTGTTTCAATCAGTGATTGAATCGGCGATGGAGACGTGCTTCACTTAGCGCATGCCGAAACAGGTCTCCGAGGCCGCGACCACCCGCGATCGCCTGCTGGCAGCCGCGGAACGACTGCTGCTGGAGGGCCGCTACGACGAGGTGTCGGTGCGCGGGATCTGCGCGCACGCCGGGGCCAACCCGGCGGCGGTGCACTACCACTTCGGGTCGAAGGACGCCCTCGTCGCCGCGTTGCTCGAGGAGCGGCTCGGGCCGGTGTGGGAGGACCGCTTGGCCGCTGTCACCAGCGGGCACGGGTCGATCGCCGAGGTGGTCGATGCGGTGATCGAGCCGTTCGTCGCGCTGGCCGCCGATCCCGTGGGGCGGTTGCACCTGAGACTGCTGGCGCAGTTCGTCCTCGGCAGGCAGGTGACCGAATGGCGGCAGCCATGGTTCCGGATCGATGCGTGGGTGAGCCTGTTGCCCGGTGTGAGCGAGCGTGAGAGCCGCCGCCGGTGGATGTTGGCGTTCGACCTTCTCATCATGCGATTCGGCAGTGCGGAGCACCGAGAGATGTCGCGGGAGGCGGTGGCCACCCTCCGGGAATTCGTAGTGGCCGGATTGACCGCGCCGACAGGAGAGAAACAACGATGAACGACGTATTCGCACCAGCCCGGCTCGGACCGATCGCCCTGCGCAATCGGGTGATCAAGGCCGCGACCTTCGAAGGCCGCACGCCGGACGCTCTGGTGACCGATGAATTGATCGAGTTCCATCGCGAGGTCGCCGCCGGTGGCGTCGGGATGACGACGGTGGCGTACTGCGCTGTCGCTCCCGGTGGCCGGACCGACCGGCACCAGATCTGGATGCGTCCGGACGCGGTGCCGGGATTGCGGAGGCTCACCGAAGCCGTCCATGGTGAAGGTGCCGCGGTGAGTGCGCAGATCGGGCATGCGGGTCCGGTGGCCAACGCGGCCTCGAATCGGGTTCCGGCGTTGGCGCCGAGCCGGATGTTCAGCCCCCTCTCGATGCGCATGATGCGCACTCCCGACGAGAACGGGATCCGTGAACTCGTGGCCGCTCATGCCGACGCGGCGAAGCTGGCCGAAGCGTCCGGCTTCGATGCGGTGGAGATCCACTTCGGGCACAACTACCTGGTCAGTTCGTTCCTGAGCCCCAAGCTGAACCGCCGCACCGATCGTTACGGCGGAAGCTTGGCCAACCGGGCGCGGTTGGCGCGCGAGATCGCCGCCGCGGTACGGCAGGCCGTGGGCGGCCGGCTCGCGGTGACGGCGAAGCTGAACATGGAAGACGGAGTGCGGGGCGGGCTCACCGTGCCGGAGTCGGTGCAGGTCGCCGCTTGGCTGGAAGCCGACGGCACCCTGGACGCGCTGGAGTTGACGGCGGGCAGTTCGCTGCTGAATCCGATGCTGCTGTTCCACGGTGCCGCCCCGCGGCGGTCGTTCGGCGATGTTCTCCCGGTGCCCGCGCGCTGGGGATTCCGGATGGTCGGCAAGGCGTTCTTGAAGGAGTACCCGTATCAGGAGGCGTATCTGCTCGAGCGGGCGCGGCACTTCCGGCGAGAATTGACCATGCCCCTGGTTCTGCTCGGCGGCATCACGAATCTGGACACCATGCGGCTCGCGATGGCGGAAGGCTTCGAGTTCGTCGCCATGGGCCGTGCTCTGCTCCGGGAACCGAACCTGTTGCAGCGCATCCGATCCGACGCGACGACCCGGTCGGCCTGCGTGCATTGCAACGAGTGTATGCCCACGATCTACACGTGCACACGCTGCGTGTTCCGTCCCGACCAGCCGCGCGAACCCGTCGAGCTGACCATGTCGGGCATCGGCGGCACCGAAGCGCAGGTGTAGCGGTCCGCGGTCGATCCACACGGCGCCGGGCGAGCGGCGCGCTCCCGGCGGCCACGTGACGACGCGGCGCCTCTCGGTTCCGGTGTTCAGAGCCCGGCGGTCAGGGCGGCGGCTGATCCGTCCGGACCGGGCGCTGCCAGCGCGGCGACCAGCATCGCCGTCACGGCAAGGCCCGAGCGAGACCAGCCCGCTTCGATGATTGCCGCCCGCGACCAGGCACGACACGCGCGACGCCGGTCTTTCTCGCCGAAGACGGTTCGAGGCCGGTCTCCCGGGTATGCGCGAGATGTCAGCTTGTTCCGATATTCCAGGAGGTTGTTGTGGCTGAACATGGAAGCGGTCCTCGTGAAGGCGTCGAAGGCGTCGTCGAAGATGTCAAGGGCAAGGTGAAGGAAGCGGCCGGTACCGTCACCGGTCACGAGAATCTGAAGGACGAGGGCCGCGCGCAGCAGGACAAGGCGGAGTCGCAGCGCGAGGCGGCAGGCAAGGAAGCCGCCGCCGAGAAGGCCAGGGCCGAAGCGGACGTCGACGAGGCCCGCCAGTCCGCGCATCAGCACGGACGGTAATCACCCGTCGGTTCGTCCGACCGCAGACACACCCCGCCGCCGTCAGCCGAGCTGGCGGCGGCGGGGTGTTCGCGTGTGGGTTGGTCATCGAGTCGGCACGCCTCGCCGAGGGCGAAACACCCCGGCTCGCGCTCGTGACCGAGCAGCGCTGTCAGGCGTATGGCTCGACGGTGCGCACGTACGCGAGGCCGCAGGCTCGCTCGGCTGTTTCCGGCGCCGCCGCGATGACTACCCGGTTGGCGCCGCCGTCTTCGACGATTTCGGCGCCGGCCTTCTTCAGCCAGTCGAAGAACGCCGACCGGATCGCCATGATCGCCGCGTCGTCGCCGGGTTCTCCCGCATTCAGCGAGATGAGGTATCGACGGTCGTGCGCTGACATACGGCTCTCCGTTCGAACATCCCGAGACGCGGTCGGATCGGTGTGTTCGCCGCTCGTGGCGGCGAGGAACTCCGTTTGGCGGAACCATGAAGTCCGCATGTTACGCGGAGAGCTGTGCCTGTAGGCGGCCGACGGGCGGACTTACAGCCTCGCCCGGCGGCTTACCGGATCAGTGCGAAGGGCCGGACCCGTCGGCCGCGGCCCGCCGGGCGGCACCGACCGCCCGCTTGGCGATAGCCCATCGGTGCACCTCGGAGGGCCCGTCGTAGATGCGGAAAGGCCGCACCTCGCGGGACAGGCGCGCCAGCGGCAGGTCGTCGGAGACGCCGAGACCGCCGCACAACTGGATGCTCCGGTCGACGATGCGGAAGATCGCCTCGGCGGCGAACGTCTTCGCTATCGAGGTGGCGTTGCCCGCGTGCTCCCCGCCGTCGAGTTCCCAGCAGGCGCGCACCAGCAGCGCACGGGTGGCGGCGATGTCGATCTCGTTGTCGGCGATCATCTGCTGCGCCAGGCCGAGATCGCCGATGCGGGCACCGAATCCTTCGCGCTGAGCGACGCGCGCGACGGCGATGTCGTGACCGCGCCGAGCCGCGCCGAGCCACCGCATCACGTGCGTCATGCGGGCAGGACCCAGCCGCACCTGGGCGTATTCGAAGCCGCGGTCGACAGCGCCCAGTACCGCTTCGTCGGGAACGAACATGTCCTCGAAGAAGACCTCGCAATGGCCGCCGATCATGGCCCGGTCGAGCGTGGTGATGTGCCTGCCCACACGCAGGCCGGGGGTGTCGGCAGGGGCCAGGAACATGGTCGCCCCGCCGCGCTGGCCGGGTTCGCCGGAGGTGCGGGCCATCACGATGAAGAAGCCCGCGCCGTCCGCGCCGGTGATGAAGTACTTGTGACCGTCGATGCGCCAGCCGCCGTCGGCGCGGACGGCCCGGGTGGCCAGCGCCGCTGGATCGGAGCCCGCGCCGGGTGCGGGCTCCGTCATCGCGAAGGCGGAGCGCACCGCCCCGCGGGCGAGCGGCTCGAGGTAGCGCGACTTCTGCTCCGGGTCGGCGATGTGGGCGAGCATGTGCACATTGCCCTCGTCCGGCGCCGCGATGTTGAGCGCGGTCGGACCGAACAGCGAGTAGCCCGCCTCTTCGAACACCGGGGCGCGATCCGACATCGACAGCCCGTGACCGCCGTACTCGACGGGCGCGTGCGGCGCGAAGACGCCTGCTCGGCGCGCCTGCTCGTTCAGCGTGACGCGCAGCTCGTCACCACCCGCGGCGGTGATGTCGCCGTGGTGTTCGTCCTCGATCGGCAGCACCGTCTCCCGCACGAACGCGCGGGTGCGTTCGGTCAGCGCCCGTACTTCGTCGGAATAGGTCAGATCGATCGGCATCGCGCATTCCTCCTCGGCGTCCGGAGCCTCGTCATCGGACCGAACGATCGCTCCATCTGAACACTGTCTCACTGGGTTCGATCCGTGTCAAAGTGCCTCGGCCGCAGGTTATCGGCGGGGGAATGGTCGAAGTTTCGGATTCAGTTATTCTGAACACTATGGAAGATGAGGGAACGTCGCCGCACGAGGCGATCCGTAGTGCGCGCCGCGCCGCCGGCTTGTCGCTGCGCGAAGTGGCCCGCAGGCTCGAGGTGAGTCCCGCGACGCTCAGCGCCGTGGAGACGGGAAAGACCGGAATCTCGATTGCACGCCTGACCCGGTTGGCCGACGTGCTCGGTGTGCGTGTCACGCATTTGCTCGGTGACATGGCCTCCGTGTCCCGGCCGAGCTACGACCGGACCGACACCGAGCCGGGGGCACACGGCGGCTGGCGTGACTTCGCTCCGCTGGACGTCGACCCGGTGCTGGCCGCCGCCCTCGTCTCGTTCGTCGAGATCGGCTATCACGGCACGACCGTGCGCGCCCTGGCCCGGCGGGCGGGCACCAGCGTTCCCGGCCTCTACCACCACTACCGCGACAAGCACGAGCTACTTGTGCGCATCCTCGACCTGACCATGGACGAACTGCACTGGCGCGTGCGCGCCGCCCGCGCGGAGGGCCGCGACAGCGTGCACCGGGTGCGCCTGATCGTCGAAGCCTTGGCCTTGTTCCACACCCACCGCCGCGACCTCGGGTTCATCGGCGCCAGCGAGATGCGCAGTCTGTCTCCGGGCGAACGCGTGCGCATCGCCCGTTCCCGCCGTGACATCCAGGCCATCCTGGATGACGCGATCACCGAGGCCCATGGCGAGGGCCGCATCGCCACTCCCGATATCCGGGCGGCGGGTCGAGCCATCGCCACCATGTGCACCGCCATCCCGCAGTGGTTTCGCGAGTCCGGCCCGGCGACGCCGGAGGAAGTGGCCGCACGGTACGGCGATTTCGCCCTGGGCGTGCTCGGGATCCATCCTGCGAACCAGCCGCATCGCTCCCGCCTCACCTAGGTGGCGATAGACCACACCCTCGGGGACCGGACACCACCACTCGGGGGCCTGATGCCGGCGGCTGGAACGGCGGACAGTAAGACGTGTCACCGCCGGCGAACCGGAGCATCCCATGTCGATCCCCAGCACAATCCCCACCGCGGCGGAGCGGCGTGCCACGGTCCGGACCGAAGACGGCGTGACCCTCGCGGTTCGCGAATACGGTCCGCGCGACGCGGACCTCACCGTCGTGTTGCTGCACGGACATTGCCTGCGCACCGAGTCCTGGACCTACGTTCGCGACGCCCTGCTGCGCAGGAACCCCGGCGCGCGGGTCGTCTGCTACGACCACCGCGGTCACGGCGAGTCCGCCTCGGCGCCCCGGCAGACCTACAACCTCGAGCAACTCGGCCGCGACCTGCGGGTGGTTCTCGACGCCGTGGCCCCCACCGGACCGGTCGCCCTCGTCGGTCACTCGATGGGCGGCATGACCGCGCTGACCTACGCCCGCCGCAACCCGCACGAGATCGGCACCCGCATCGTCGGCGTCGCGCTCCTCGCGACCGCTGCCGACGGGCTGGCCGACGCGGGCTTCGGCCGGCTGCTGCGCAACCCGGTCGTCTCCGTCTTCCAGGCGGCCGTCCGCCGTGCCCCGCGCCTGATGCACCACGCGAAGCTCGCGGCCTGCAAGCTCTTCGCCCCGATCATCCGCACCGCGGAATTCGGTGATGGCGAGGTGAGCTCCCGGGTGCTCGCCCTGGCCAACGCGATGCGCAACGAGACACCGATCGTCACGATGGCGAGCTTCTTGAGCGACTTCATGGTCTATGACCGAACCGACGCGCTCCCGGTTCTCTCCCGGATCCCCACGTTGGTGCTGTGCGGCTCCGCCGACCTGATGACGCCGCCGTCGCATTCCGTCGCGATGGCCGCCGCCGTCGAGTACTCGGACTTCGTGATGATCGATGGCGCGGGTCACTCCGTGATCCTGGAGCAGCCCGGCCAGGTGGCCGAGGCCGTCGCACGCCTGATGGCGCGGGCCGGTGAGGTCGGCGCCGCCGACCTCACCTACGCCGCCTGAGCGACACTCACACGTACCGCTGGCGGAGTTTGCCCTTGACCAGCTTCCCCGTGGGGGTCCGGGGCAGGTCGTCGGCGAAGTCGAAACTCTTCGGCACCTTGTAGTGGGCGATGCGCTCGCGCAGGTAGTCGCGCAGCTCCGCGGCGAGTTCCTGGCCCGGTTCGACGCCCGGCGCCGGTTGGACGACTGCCTTGACCGATTCGCCCATCTCCTCGTCGGGCACGCCGATCACCGCCACGTCGAGCACCCGGGGGTGCAGGGCGAGCGCGTCCTCGACCTCCTGCGGGTAGATGTTCACGCCACCGGAGATGATCATGAAGGCCTTGCGGTCGGTGAGGAACAGATAGCCCTCCTCGTCCACGTAGCCGATATCGCCGGTGGTGGTCCAGGTCGGGTGTTCGGGGTGGACCGCCTCCGCCGTCTTGGCGGGGTCGTTGTGATAGGCGAAGGGGATCTCGTCGCGTTCGAAATAGACGGTGCCGATCTCGCCGGTGGGCAGTTCCGCGCCGTCGTCGCCGCACACCCGGATCGCCCCCAGACCGGCCCTGCCGACCGAGCCCGGCTTGCGCAACCACTGCTCGCTGTCGATGAAGGTGGCGCCGTTGGCCTCGGTCGAGGCGTAGTACTCGTGCAGGATCGGGCCCCACCAATCGATCATCGCCCGCTTCACGTCGACCGGACACGGTGCCGCCGCGTGCACGGCGACCCGCAGGCTGGACACGTCGTAGCGGGCGCGGACCGCCTCGTCGAGCTTCAGCATCCGGACGAACATGGTGGGCACCCACTGGCTGTGCGTCACGCGGTAGCGCTGGATTGCGGCCAGCGCCTGCTCGGCGTCGAATTTCTCCATGATCACCAAAGTTCCGCCGAGCGCGTGGACCACGCCACCGAAGCGCAGCGGCGCGGCGTGATAGAGCGGGGCGGGGGAGAGGTAGACCGTCTCGGTGTCGAATCCATAGAGCGGGCCGAAGATCGCGGTATAGGTGTCGCCGGGCGCATCGCCGACCTGCCGGTCCGGCAGGGGCTGCTTGATGCCCTTGGGCCGTCCGGTGGTGCCCGAGGAATAGAGCATGTCCGCGCCGCGCGGCTGGTCCGGCAGGGGTTCGGGCGAGGCCGCCGCCCGGGCGTCCTCATAGGACTTGTACCCCTGCACCGGGCCGCCGAAGGCGAGGCGGATATCGACCGAGGGGGTCTGCGCCACGATCTGCTCGGCGGCGCCGGCGAGACCAGCCGACACGATCAGCGCCCTGGCTCCGCAGTCGTTGACGATGTAGCTGATCTCGCTCGGCGACAGATGCCGGTTGACGGCGGTGATGTAAAGCCCCGTTCGCAATGCCGCCCAGTAGACCTCGTAGACTTTCGGGTCGTTCCCGGACAGTAGCGCGACATGATCACCTTTGCGCAACCCCGCGTCGTACAGGTGGCGGGCCAGCCGGACCGAGTTCTCCTCGAGTTCCCGATAGGTCAGCACTTCACCGCTCTCGGCGCGGACAACAGCCGGTTTTTCAGGAAATCGGTCGACGTGTGCGCCGGGGTACATGCGGCTCCTCGGTGGAACGGAGCGGTCGGTGCCCGACCGCCCGGCCTGCGCGGGCTCCCCGGACCGTCGGCCGCGCCGACATCCCTGGTGTCCCGCAGAGCGGTTGCTCTGCCACCGTACGATAGCTGAAAGTAAACGGCGGTTCTGGTTTATTCGGCACAATCGATTTCGGGCCGGAGAGGCGATGAGCCGACTGGCCGGGCTGGCCTGGCCGCCGATCCCGTGGCCGGACCGCCCCGCTGCGCTGCGAACTCGGCTGTGGATCGGCGCCGCGGCGTGGAAGCCGTCGCCGGAGCCGGACGCGATGACCGCCGACCGCTGGTTCCGCGACATCGGCGTGCCCCAGTCGTTGCGGAAGCCGACCCTGCACCAGCTCGTGATCGGCCTGCTGTGGCCGCCGCGCCCTGAGCGGCGCAGCGGGTTCACGCTTTTCGACGATGTTCGTCCGGTTATTCCACTCGAAGTGGGCAATACGGTCCATGGAGAGGTGAGAATCATGAGCTTGTTCCGAAGTGCTGACAGATATCGACGGCGCCGCACCCGCAGCGGGGGGTACGGCCGGTGGCGCAGCGGTTACGGAAGCGGCTGGCGCAGCCGGTATGGCAGCCGATGGCGGCGCGACAGCAGGGGTCCGCGCAGGCACGCGGGATCCGGGGGATTGGCGGGGGCCGCGCGATTCGGCTTCATCGCACGCGGAATCGCTTACATCGTCATCGGTATTCTCGCCTTCATGCTGGCGGTCGGCACCGCGCAACATGAGCCGACCGCGGGCGGGGCGCTCGCCGCGCTCGCCGATAAACCGTTGGGCTATCTGCTGCTGTGGATCCTTGCCCTCGGATTCGCCGCCCTGGCCGCGTGGCGGCTGGCGCAGGCTGCCGGCGCGCCCGCGGGGAGCCCGAGCGGACTCCGCCTGCGCGCGTTGGCCATCGGGCTGGTCTACGCCATAGCGTTCTTCGTCATCCTGCGGTTCGTCGTGGACGGCCGGACGCCACAGCCCGGTGAGGCCGTCGCACGCGACGTGACCGCCCGGATCCTGGCCTGGGACGGTGGGCAAGTGGTCGTCCTGCTGATCGGTTCGGTCATCCTCGCCTTGGGCGTCCTGACCACCCTGCGCGGGCTTCGTCTGGCTTTCGTCGACGACCTGCGGATGGGCTGGATGACCCAGGCGTCCCGTGAAAGCGTGATCTGGCTGGGCCGGTTCGGTTATCTGGCGCGGGGCTTGATCGTCATGGGGATCGGGCTCGCCGCGGTGGTGGCGGCCGCGAACTACGAGCCGGCGAACGTCAAGGGCGTCGATGCGGTACTGCACGATTTCGCCGGCAGTACGCTCGGTCCTTGGCTGCTCATCCTGGTATCCGTCGGCTTGATGGCGTTCGGGGTTCTGTCGTTCCTGCAAGCGAAGTACCGGCGGACCTACGGAGGGGTTCCGGTGTGAATCGGGCGAAGGTAGGCGGCGTCGTCGTCGCTTACCGCCGCTCGGCTTCGATCTTCGCGGCAAGGGCGGACCGCTCGGCCTGTTGCCGAGCGAAGAGTTCAGCGCTGAAGGCAGTCCACGCGTCCTCTTGCTCCGGAGTCGTTTGTGCTGCGTGCACTTCGGATTCGACATCGGGGTGGGCGTCGAGGAACCGGGCGAACAGCGAACCCATCTCCCGGCTGTGTCTGCGATTGAGCTCGATTCGTCGCGGATCCATGCGTGGCCGGTCGTCGCAGAGCGCCAATTGGTCGTACACGACCAAGGCGACGCGCGTGGGGTCATCCGGCGGGTGCACGCGCAAGGTGTGATGGGGGTTCGGCCGGTCATCGATGATCACCACGGTGTCGGTGCCGAACGGAAGGTCCGCAGGCCAATCGATCTCGTCGGTGGCCTCCTCGACGAGCAACCGGGCGAGCCTTCCGCGCAGGCCAGTCTGGTTGTAGCGCAGTGGCGTAGCACCCTGATCTTCGCTCATGATGATCGCTCCCGATTCTGATCGCTACCGGTCGGTGCGTGCGGCGGCGGGGTAGGGGTCGGTGATCTCGCGCAGGCGATTCAGCGCTTGCCGCAGCTGCCGCATTCCCTGGGCGCCCAGATGCGCCGCCCATTCCTGCTCGACGCGTTCGGCCACCGAATTGGCGAAACCGGCCGCTTGCTCGCCGCGTTCGGTCAGGCACACGAGGCGGGCCCTGCGGTCGCTCGGATCGGGGACCCGCTTCACATAACCGGCACGTTCGACCTGGTCGACGAGGAAGCCGGCGGTCTGTTTCGTGATCTGCGCTCGTTCGGCCAATTCGGTAAGGCGGGTGCCCGCGGCGTCGATCTGGGCGACTATTCTCGCCTGCGCGACGGTGATGTCGCCGAATCCCGAGTCGGTCAGAGCTGTCAGCACCCGTTGCTCCATCGCCCGAAATGCGATCTGCATCAACAGGCCGACGTTGATCTCCTCCGCCATCCCACTCCTTGACGTTGGTACGAGAGGCTGACAATATTAGTCAGATAGCCTGACCAATTATATCGGAGGTGCCCTCATGCCCGCCCGATCGACAGTCCTCGACCGTGAGAGCAGCTGGCAGGTCGTCGAGCAGCAGCGCCGCGCGATCGCGGGCCTGCTGGCCGAGCTGTCTCCGAAGGAGTGGGACCATCCCTCGCTCTGCGCCGGTCGGCGAGTCCGGCACGTAGCCGCCCACCTCGCGATGACACCGTCCCCGCCGCCGGTCGGCGTCATGATCGCGACCGGTCTGCGCGTCGGAGGCGACTACAACCGTCTGGTCGATCCGCTCGCCAGGCGTTACGCGGAAGTGCCCGTGGATCAGCTGGTTTCGGGCATACGAGACCAGGCGGGCGCACGCCGCATGCCGGTGCTGACCAACTACCGCAACGTCCTGATGGACACCGTGGTCCACGGCCAGGACATCGCCATCCCGCTCGGACGTACTCTCGACCTTCCCCCGGCGGCCGCCGCTATGGCTATCGCCCACGCGGTCACTCTCGGCCGGCCGGTCTTCGATCGCCGGCGGTTGCGCGGGATCAGCCTGCGCGCCACCGATATCGACTGGTCGTACGGCGCCGGGCCCGAGGTCCACGGTCCCGTCAGGGCATTGCTGTTGGCGGTCACAGGACGTACCGCGCGGCTGCGCGACCTGGCCGGCGCGGGTCTGGCGCCGTTGACCGAACGCCTCATCAGCGCCTGACCCGGATCACCCGGCCACGATTCCGGTGCTCAGCCGCGTTGGTCGCCGGCCGGTTCGGACCGGGGGACCGACCCTTTGATCTCGACGATCGGCAGCCGTAGCGCGGCAGGCGCATCGGCCGGGACCACCGGATTGCGCGGCGGCACCGGGGCGATGCGCCGGTAGGGCGCGCCGAGCTGCGGACGGGCATCCGGCTCACCCTTGTTCGGCCACAGGGCGGCGGCCCGTTCGGCCTGCGCGGTGATGGTGAGCGAAGGGTTCACACCGAGGTTGGCCGAGATGGTAGAGCCGTCGATGACGTGCAGCCCCGGATATCCGTGCATCCGATGGTACGGATCCACCACGCCGGTTTCGGGGGAGTCGCCGATGACGCAGCCGCCGATGAAATGCCCGGTCATCGGGATGTCGAACAGGGCGCTCCAGCCGGCGCCCGCGATGCCGTCGATCTTGTCGGCGACCCGGTGGGCCACCTCGTGCCCGGCCGGAAGCCAGGTCGGATTCGGTTCGCCCACACCCTGTTTGGTGGTCATCTTGCGACCGAATAGACCGCGTTTGGTGTAGGTGGTGATGGAGTTGTCGACCGATTGCATCACCAGCAGCCCGATCATCTGTTCCGACCAGCCGCGCGGGTTCTGCAGGTGCAGAGCGTCGCGGCCGAGCTTGCGCATCGTCCGCGCCCACAGGCGCAGCTTCGGGGTGTGCCCGTCCGGGTCGATCATGGCGGTGCCGATCAGGCCGATGGCGTTGCTGCCCTTGCCGTAGCGCACCGGCTCGATATGGGTGTCGTCGTCCGGGTGGATCGAGGAGGTGATCGCCACCCCTTTGGTGAAGTCGGAGTCCTTGCGGCGGCTGCGCACCGAGAGCAGTTCCTCGGAATTGGTGCGCGAGAGCTCGCCCAGGCGCGCAGAGATGTCCGGCAGCGAACCGCGGTCGCGCAGCCGGTGCAGCAGTTTCTGAGTGCCCAGGGCGGCTGCGGCGAAGACGACTTGCTCGGCGGTGAACTTGCGGCGCGCCTTACGGACCCAGCGTCCGGTGCGGACAGTGGCGATCTCGTAGCCGCCGCCGGGCAGCGGACGCACATCGGTCACCGTGGTGAGCGCGTGTACCGCCGCCCCGGCCTGCTCGGCGAGATAGAGGTAGTTCTTGACCAAGGTGTTCTTGGCGTTGTGACGGCAGCCGGTCATGCATTCGCCGCAGTGCGTGCAGGTGCTGCGGGCGGGGCCGACGCCGCCGAAGTACGGGTCGGGCACATCCTGACCGGGCCGCACGCCGTTGCCGCCGAACAGGACGCCGACGGGCGTGCTGCGGTAGGTCGAGCCGACGCCCATCTCCTCGGCGATCTCGGCCAGCACGCGGTCCGACGGCGTTGTCGCCGGGTTGGCCGTGACGCCCAGCATCCGCTTGGCCTGGTCGTAGTGCGGAGCGAGTTCGTCCTTCCAGTCGGTGATGTGCGCCCACTGGCGGTCCTGATAGAACTTGTCCGGCGGCTCGTAGAGCGTGTTCGCGTAGACCAGCGAGCCACCGCCGACCCCCGCGCCCGCCATGATGAAGGTGTCCTTCAGCAGCGTCAGCCGCTGGATGCCGAAGCAACCCAGTCCCGGGGCCCACAGGTACTTCTTCGCGTCCCACGAGGTTTCGGCGAACTCGTCGTCGGCGAAGCGCCTTCCCGCCTCGAGCACGCCTACCCGGTAGCCCTTCTCGGTCAGTCGCAGTGCGGTCACGCTGCCGCCGAAGCCGGAACCGACGACCACCACGTCGTAGTCGAACGTCATCTGATCTCCACCAGTTGTCGAAGTTGTTGCCGCGGAAGAGGTGGGCCGGGTCAAGCGACTTTCCTCGTTTCGAAGTCCGCGGCGTCGAGCTTGCGAGTGCGCCAGCGGTAGCTGGTGACGGTGCCCGGCCAGTTGTTGGTGATCCGCCCGGCCGCGTTGCGGTACCAGCTCGAGCAGAAGTTCCACGGCGTGCGGTCGAGACGCTGCTGCAGCAGGCGATCGAAGCGGGCCTCGACTTCGGGACGCACCTCGAGCACGTGGCCCGGGCGTTCGGCGACACGTTGGACGGCCTGGCGGATGTAGCGGGCCTGCGATTCGATCATGTAGACGATCGAGCCGACACCGAGGTTGGTGTTCGGGCCGTAGATCAGGAACAAGTTCGGATAGCCGGGCATCGTGATGCCCTGATACGCCCGAGCGCCCTGCGACCACTCGTCGGCCAGCTTGCGCCCGCCCTGGCCCGAGATCCGCATGGGCCAGAGGAATTCGGTGCCCTTGAACCCGGTGCCGTAGATGACGGCGTCCACCTCGTGCAGCGCACCGTCGGCGGTGCGCACGCCCTCCGGGGTGATCTCGGTGATCGCGGTGGTCTCCACCGTCACGTTGGGCCGGATGAGCGCGGGCAGGTAGTCGTTGGAGAACAGCGCCCGCTTGCAGCCGGCCGGATAATCCGGGGTCAGCCGGGCCCGAAGACCCGGGTCCGCCACCTGACGTCGCAGATGCCGCAGGCCGATCCGCGTCACCAGCTTGCGGATGACCGGAACGTCGACGATGCCCAGGGAGAGGAACTCGCAGAACAGCCAGAACGCGAAGCGCTCGGTGAGGCGGGTGACCGGCAGCAGCCGGAAGGCGCGGTGATGCCACGCTTTGTACTCGACGTCCGGCTTCGGCATGATCCACGCCGCCGAGCGCTGGAACAGCGTCAGATGCGCTACCGAGGGCGCGATCGCGGGCACGAACTGCACCGCGCTGGCGCCCGTGCCGATCACCGCCACCCGCTTGCCGGTCAGGTCGGCCTCGTGATCCCATTCGGCGGAATGGAAGGCCGTGCCGCGAAAGCTCTCCACACCGGGAATGTTCGGCAGGGCGGGCCGCGAGAGCTGCCCGACCGCGGAGATCAGCACGTCGCAGGTCAGCTGGGCGCCGTCGGCGGTGCGCACGGTCCACCGGCCCGTGGCGTCGTCGAACTCGGCCTCGGTGACCTCGCTGCGGAAGCGGATCTTGGGCAGCAGGTCGTGATCGCGGGCGATGCCGCGCAGATAGGCGAGGATGTCGGGCTGCTGGGAGAATCGCTTCGGCCAGTCGATGCGCGGCGCGTAGGAATAGGAATACAGCGGCGAGGGTATGTCGCAGCCCGCGCCGGGGTAGGTGTTCTCTCGCCAGACGCCGCCGACGTCCTCGGCCCGCTCCAGGATCGTGAAATCGTGCAGGCCCGCACGCTGCAGTTCCATCGCCATGCCGAGCCCGCCGAATCCGGTGCCGATGATGACGATCGAAGGTGTGCTCATGGCGACAACGCTATGACCTCGACAAAGACCTATGCCAAACACCTGAGGTCAGAAAATCCACAGTTTCGGCCACATCGGCGGCTGATCCCGCCCTTCGGCTCATCCGTTGGGCAGGATCACCGCGCGCCCGGTGATCTTTCCCTCGTGCAACCGCTGGTAGGCCAGCGGCGCCTCGTCCATGGCGAAGGTCTCGACATGCACCTCGACCGCGCCCGCTCGGGCGAGGTCGAGCACTTCGCGTAGTTCACCGCGACTGCCCCAGTACGGCGCCGTCACGCTGACCTCGAACGGCAACACCCCGAAGCCGACCGCGACGGTGCCGCCCGCGATGCCGACGATCGTCACGTCACCTTCCATCGCGACGCACGCGGCGGCGGTGGCCGTCGTCGTCGTGGCGCCGACGAAGTCGAACACCGCGGTGGCGCCACGGCCATCGGTGAGTTCCCGGACCCGGTCGGCGGCCCGCTCGTCGGAGGCCACCGCCTCATGGGCGCCGACGGATCGCGCGAGCTCGAGTTTGTCCGCACTCACGTCCATCGCGATCACCCGGGCGGGGCTCATCACCCGCAGCAGTTGAATCGCGACGTGGCCCAGCCCGCCCGCGCCGATGACCACCGCCGTGGAGCCCGGCACGAGTTTCGGCAGCGACCGCTTGATGGCGTGATACGGCGTCAACCCGGCATCGGTCAGCGGCACCGTCCGCACGGGGTCGAGTCCGTCGAGCGGCTCCAGATGGCGGGCGGCGTCCACGAGCAGGTACTCGGCGATGGCGCCCGGAGCGCCCAACCCCGGCGGGAAGATGCCCAGTGCGGCCGCGCGCAGACAGTAGTTCTCCTTGCCGGTCGCGCACGGCGGGCACATCCCGCAGCCCCACGGACCGTAGACGGCGACCGAATCATCCACCGCCAAGCCGGTGACCCCGTCGCCGAGGGCGGCGACCGTTCCGGCGCCCTCGTGGCCCAGCGTCAGCGGCAACCGGTAGGGGAACTCGCTCTCCGGCCAGGACATCACGGCGATATCGGAGTGACACACACCCGCCGCCGAGACCTTCAGCAGCACCTGCCCGGGACCGGGCTCCGGGTCGGGCACCGTGACCAGCTCGGGCGCGGACCCGATGGTCCGGTACTGCAGGGCCCTCATCGCGATACCTCCGTGGCCGTCACCTACAGGAAGGAACTCACGTTGTTCACTTGGTTCGATTGCGTGTAGCCGCTCTGCACGTACTCGCAGCTGAACCCGCCGGAACTGTCCCAGGTGATGGGCGTCGACTCGGTGCCGACGTTCGTTATCCAGAGGATGTAGATCTCGTGCCCGGCCTCGTATTCCGAGCTGGTCTGGCCGGGAGCGAGAATGAACAGCGATTTGGGCTTGTCCCATTCTTGCCGGTAGATCGAGACATGCATATCCGTGTCGTTGTACAGCTTGTACCAGCCGGACGAGCTTCGCTCGGCAGGCGTCCCTTCGCTCAGCGATGACAGAGGTACGGTCTTTCGCTTGGCGTCCATGCCGGTTCCGGTCATCGGTCGTCTCCCTTCGGATCGTGCACACGGAGTCCGAGAAATCGGCGCGAACGTCGATGGATGGCAGTGTTTCTCGCGCCGCTTCGCAGCATATGAATACGCAACGGGGGCTTCCCTCACCTTTTTCGGATGAAATAGCGCGCGATTCCGGATCGAGTGGCGGGGGACGACGGCGATCAGGTCACGGCTGATGCAATTCGCTCCGGCGTGGCGCCGATTCTGCTGTACTTGCTCCCGGCGATTCGCCTCGGACGACGACTACGAGATCAGCGCAGCGTCACCGGCGGTGCCGAGCTCGGTAGCGGTGCGCTCACACAGTGAGGACGAGACCATGGCTGAGAAGACTGCCACCACATATCAAATCATCAACTATGAAACCGGCCAAGCACTCGCGGTCGACGGCAGCGCGGACAGTGTGACCATGCGACAGCGTGCCGCCGACGACGAGGCCCAACTGTGGACGTGCCCGGCCAATCCCGAAGAGGGCGACTTCGACATCGTCAACAAGAAAACCGGCGGGCACCTCGCGGCGAATCGTGCGAATGGGCGGTTGCTGTGCGCCGACGAGCATTGTGGCTGGGATATGCCCGAGTTCCCCGAGATATCCCCGATTGCCACCAGTGACGACGAATTCGTCATCGGCGTCATCCAGAACGATCAACCGCAGTTGCTGGTCAATCGAGAAAGCGAACGGGAGAAGTGGATATTCAGGAAAGTATGACCGGCGCGGTTTCGCCGCGCCGATCGCGGTTATTCCGTCGGGTTCCGGTTGTCGCGAACCGGGCCTAGCCCCGGGCGTTTGGCGGTGCGGCCGTCACCGGAGGACCGTCCGGTGGCCCGGCGTCGTAGCCATGGGCCGAGAAAGGTTGCCGCCCAGCGCAATTCGTACGCGGCCGCGGAGGCCGGGCCTCGTGCCACCAGTGGTGGCCGCACGGGGCTGGTCCAGCTGTCGTCGGCGCTGGGCAGCCGTAGCGCGTGCGCCAGAGCGTCGGCTATGCGCTGATGCCCGAGCGGACTGGCGTGCAACCGATCGGGGCTCCAGAGACGGGGATCGGTGACCACGGCGTGCCGCGCCGTTTCGGCGACGACGACGCCGTGGCTCGCGGCCGAGTCGCGGATGCGCAGGTTGAGCGCGGTGACGCGGGTGCTGAACGGCCGGGCGAGGGGGGTGATGCGCGCGATGTCGGGGAAGGTCACCGTGGCCACGACCGCGCCCTGCGCGGTGAGCGCGGCGAACATGGCGTCCAGGTGGCCTGCGACCTCGTCGGCGTCGAATCCCGGTCGCAGGAGGTCGTTGACCCCGGCGATGACGGTGGCGAGGTCCGGTCGCAGCGCGAGTGCGGCATCGAGTTGTTCGGCGTGGACCTGCCGGGCGAGTTTGCCGCGGACCGCGAGATTGGCGTAGCGCAGATCGGGGTTGTCCTCGGCGAGCCGTTCGGCGAGGCGGTCGGCCAAACCGCGCACTCCGATCCGGTCGTCGCCGTCGCCGACGCCTTCGGTCTGGCTGTCGCCGAGAGCGACATACCGCGAGTAACCGCCGCGGGTCGCAGGTGTGCGAGCGTCGGCGCGCTGCAACGCCGCGGCGGCCGGCTCGGCACTGCCCGTGCCGACCACCACGGCGTCGTAGTCGCTCATGCTCCGCTCGCCTCACCCTCGAGCTGCGCGGTGGCTTCGGCCTTGATGCGTTCGAACTGCTCGCCCATCCGCGTGGCCAGGGCCTGTGCGGCCGAGAGCGGGCGCACCATGACGGTGAAGTCGTCGATCTTGCCGTCATCGTCGAAATGCAGGAAGTCACAGCCGGTCAGCTGCTTGCCGTCGACGGTGGCCTCGAAGACGAACGCGTGATCGCGGCCATCGGCATCGGCGATCTCGCGCACGTAGCGGAAGTCTTCGAAGACCCGGATCACCGCGCGCAGGATCGCGGCGGTGATGGCCTTGCCCGGATAGGGCTGGAACGCCACCGGACTGGTGAACACGACGTCGTCGGCCAGTAGTGCCTCGATGGCGGCCTCGTCGCGGGCCTCCACGGCTGCCCGGAAGGGATGCATGTGCACCTCGCATACTCAAGAAGTTGAATAGGTGGACTGAACAGTAGTTGCGGCTCACTGAATATGTCCAGGGCTCGGAGGACAAATAATTTAATATTCGCATCCGGTGCTAGCCTGGCTGGATGGCGCTACGTAACGCGGTGTTGGCCGCCCTGTTGGAAGGCGAGGCGTCCGGCTACGACCTGGCCAAGGGGTTCGACGCTTCGGTGGCGAACTTCTGGATGGCCACGCCCCAGCAGCTGTACAAGGAACTGGAACGCATGGCTGCCGACGGTCTCATCGAGACCCGGGTCGTTCACCAGGAGCGCCGCCCCAACAAGCGCCTGCACTCCATCACCCCCGCCGGACGGGCGGCGCTGCACGAGTTCGTCGCCGAGCCCGCCAAACCCACCGCCATCCGCGACGAGATGATGGTGAAGGTCCAGGGCATGGACGTCGAGGACGCCGCGGCGGTGCGCGCCGCGGTGGCCGAGCGCCTGGACTGGTCGAAGGCGAAACTGGCGCGATATGAACGGCTGCGCACCCGGCTGCTGAACGGCGGCAGCGAACAGGCGTATCTCGCCGAGGCCGAACGAGTCGGCCCGTATCTCACCCTGCTGCGTGGCATCTCCTTCGAACAAGAGAACGTCCGCTGGGCGGAGTTCGCCCTGTCGGTGATCGATCGGCGGATGGCCGCGCACGGGTAGCGATCCGCGACGACGTCCGGACGCCGGACCAGGCGGCTCAGCGGGCAGCGGCGAGTGCCGCGAGGGTCTCCGCGGAGGTATGCGCGGGCTCCCAGCCGAGCTGCCGCTTCGCGCGGCTGGTGTCCATGACCACGGGAGTGCGGACGATGTGCAGCCATTCGAGCGTGGCGGGCATGAACGGGAGGCGGGCGAGGGCGGCGGACGCGGCGGTGGCGGCGACCGCGGGAACGCGCACCGGCCTGCCGCCCAGCGCGGCGACCACCTCGGACAGGGTGAGGGTGCCATCGCCCGCGATGTTGTAGGCGCCGGGTGGCGCCTGCGCGGTGGCGGCCAGCGCGATGGCGGCGGCCACGTCGTCGTGGTGGACGAGTTGCAGCGGGTGGCCCGGGTCTGGAATCACCGGTTTGAACAGCGGGTTCGAGCGGGCCAGAGTGCGCAGCGGGCCGGGAAGTTTCTCCCATGGCAGGTCGTGCAGAGCCGGCGCTTTCGGGCCGGCCACGATGCACGGCCTCAGCACGAACACCTCGAGACCGGAACCGGCGGTGATCTCGGCGAGCGCCGCCTCGCACGCGGCCTTCTGCTCGGAGTAGTAGTGCTCGGGCGAGCCCTCGGGCGGCACGTCTTCGGTGATGGGGGAGGGATTGTGCGGGTGGTAGCCGTAGGCGGCGACCGAGGACGTGTAGACCAGGCGGCGGACCCGCTCGGCGGCCACCGTCGCCTCGAAGACATTGCGGGTGCCCGCGAGATTCACCCGCGCGCTCTCCTCCCGCGAACCCATGATCACGAACGCCAGATGGATCACCACGTCGGCATCCGCGACCAAGGCATCCACGGCGGCTCGGTCGAGGATGTCGCCGCGCCGGTACTCGGTCTTGGTCCAGCCGTGTGCCGCGGGGTCGAACGGCCTGCGGGCCATTCCGAGGATCCGGTCGACCGCGGGGTCGTGTTCGAGTGCGGAGACGGCGGAGATGCCGATCTCGCCGGTCGGCCCGGTGACGGCGACAGTGATACCCATGCGGCCGGAATTCCCCGGCCGCCGTGGGTGAAACCGTGCTCAGTCGGGTGGTTCGACGGTGCCCGCCTCTTCGTTCACGTCCTCGTTCTCGGGTGTTTCGCGGGTCTCGAGGTCCAGGTCGTCAGGGTGGGAAGTATCGGTCTGGTCGCCCAGTTCGGGTGCGTTCTTGTTTCTGGGTTCGGTCACGCCCGTGGGCTACCCATCGGCGTGGACTTCACGCGGAGCGCGCATATCCGTTGGGTGCCGTACGAGGCGCAAGTCCGGTGCCGTCGCGAGTCACGCTCGGTGTTCCCGGTCGCGTTGCCACTGCTCGATCGCCCGGCCGATGTCGGTGGTGGCGGGCTCGTGGTAGAGCCACTCCCGCGCGAGTCGATGCCAGTTGTTGGTGACGTGGAGCTGGCCGAGCGCGGCGAAGGTGAACAGGTCCGCGCGGCGGGAGAAGACGTGCTCGGCCGGGAGTAGTTGGTGGCGCATACCTTTGAACTCGGCGGCTCGCGGGTCGATGGCGAGGATGACCGCGCCGGTGGCGACCTCGGGCGTGATGGTGATCGGTTCGTCGAGCAGATGCCATCCCGCGGCGGCCCACACATAGTCCAGGCATTCCTGTGTGGTGACTCCCGCGTCCGGGTCGATGATGCCGCGTCCGACCCAGGCGTCGTACAGGTCTCGTGCGCGGTGTTCACCGGCGGCCCGCAGACACGCGCGCTCGAAGTCCACGTGCACGGGGTCCATGTGGTCGTAGAGCCCGAAATCGACGAACGCCAGCCGGCCGTCGGCGGCGAGCAGGATGTTGCCCGGATGCGGGTCGCCGCAGAACTCGTTGTCGCTGAACAGCGCACTGATGTAGAAGCGGTAGATCAACTCGCCGAGGCGGTCGCGTTCGGCGGCGGGCAGTGATCGAATCCGCTGGAAATCACCGCCCTCGACGTACTCGGAGACGAGAACGCTTCGCGTGCAGTACTCTTCGATGCTGTCGGGGACGGTGATGAAGGGGTGGTCGCGGTAGCGCATCGCTACCCGGTGCTGGGTCCGGGCTTCGCGGGGGTAGTCGAGTTCGTTGCCGATGTTGCGGGCGATCTCGTCCAGCACGGCGGTGTCGGCCGCGCTCGGCAGGACGGTTTTCCACAGCTTGCTGAGCACTTCCAGATTGCGCATGTCCGCGTGGATCGCCGCGTCCACCCCCGGGTATTGCACCTTGACCGCCACGGTGCGTCCGTCGTGTAGCCGGGCCCGATACACCTGCCCGATCGACGCCGCGGCGATCGGTGTCTCGTCGAAGTCGGCGAACACGCGCGCCAACGGCCCGAGGTCGTCCTCGATCACCTGCTTCATCGCGGCGAACGGCACGGCCGGCGCGCGATCCCGGAGTTCGGCGAGCTTGGTGCGAAACAGTTCACGGTGCGATTCGGGCACGAGGTCGACCTCGAGAACCGACAGCATCTGCCCCAGCTTCATCGCGGCGCCCTTCATCGCGCCGAGCACCGTGACGAGTTGCTGCGCCGTCTGCAGCGTCGAGCGCTCGGCGAGAACCCGCCGGGCTTCCTCGGTTCTGCCGATCATCGACAGCCGGGTCCCGACCCCGCGTACCGCCTGGCCGGCGGCCAGGCCGCCGAGGCGGCCACTTCTCGCCAGGCGACCTTTCGGTACCCGTCCGGCCACCGCATGCACCTCCATGAGCATTCGTGCCGCCGATGCCGCACGTCCGTATTCTTCGCAGCCCGACCGCCGCTTGTCGACCGGTGGGGGTGCTTCTTCAGGCCGGGCGGCGGGTGCCGGCCGGTACCTCGCTCGGAAGGTCGCTGACGGCCGAGGCGATGAGCGCCGACCGCAGATACCACAGGCCTCTGCCGTCGGCGGGGTCGAACCCGGTGAGCTGCGCGATGCGCCGGAGCCGGTAATCGACGGTGTTCGGATGAACATGCAGTCGCCGCGCGGTGCGCAAGCGGTGCATGCCCGTGTCGAGATGAGTCCGCAGGGTTTCCAACAGCTCCGGATGGTCCATCAGTGGGGCGAGGTGTGTGCGGAGCTGGTCTCGACCGACTCCGGGGCGGGTCAGTTGATAGTGCAGCGCCAGCTCGGGGAACCTGTACAGCCCTGGTCCACGTCCCAGTTGTTGCACCGTGTCCAGCAGTTCGTGCGCTTGGACAGCCGCGGCGGAGACCTCGTCGGGACCGGCGGACACGACGCCGGCGGTGATCGGCACCTGCGCGGCGCCGGAAAGTGTCGCGACGACCTTGTCGAGGTCTATGTCGTCGCCGGGATCTGCGGGCCGGGCGCAGGGAATGAGGATGGTTCCCCCGTCGACCGACAGCAGCGACAGTGCCCGGTCGTCGAACAGGCCCGCGAGGGCGGCCTGGAGGCGGCGGAGTTTGCGCCGCGCGACGACCTGGCTGTCGAGCCCGGGGTGGGCTTCGTCGGGATGCGCGGGCACGGCGAGGGCGAGCACGAAATATCGGTCGGCGAGGGGTATTCCGCATTCGCGGGCCATCGCGGATGTCGCGTGCCCGCCCAGCAGCGCCGAGGTCAGGGTGTGCACCGCGGTGTGGTGTTCGGCGGCGATGGCCTTGTATTCGCGGACGTAGGCTTTGCTGACCGTCGACGTCAGTAGATTCAACAGCTCCACTATGGTCGCGGTGCCGGTGGCGATGTCGATGCGATGCGTGGATCCGCGGTCGCCGAACAGCAAGCCGAGCCCGAACTTGAACCCCACGTGAACCGCGTGCAGGACGGCGTCGACCGGGATCCCCTCGCGCGCCCATCCCGCTGCCGCGACCTGCAAACCGTCGATGCGGTCCGGCACCGCCTGCCCGTCCAATCGCTGGATGGCCCACCGCATGCACGCACGGACCACCTCGGCGACGTCGGCGCCGACCGCGCCACCCGGCAGTGTGCGGCAGGGCGCCGCCGTATCCGCGACGTGTGCGACCACTTCGCGCGCGAGTCTGTGCACATCGTGCAGCGGCCGGATGACCGGCTGCCCTTCCGGATCGACCGCAGGGTGAGCGATGTCTTCGATCATCACGTGTGACCTCCTCGCCACCGCGCATCCGCGGCCACGTCCAAGCTCGAACCGCCCGGGGAAGCAACCGTGCGGCGCCTCGGCGTCACCGGTTGTTCACCCTGTCCTCAACGGTAATCCGAGTCCTAGATCAGCTACTACTCCGCTTTCGGCCGGTCGGCCGACGACCGCGAAAACGGCTCCTGAACAGTAGGAATAGGGACCGCGGCCGTAGCCTGGGGGAGTGCTCAGGAGCCAGAACCTGGTGACCCGCTCACTTTCCTCTCCCCGCACGTGGACAGTCGTCCGATCAGTAGGCGGCCACGCGCTGCGCGGCCACGACGGCAGACGGAATCGTCACCGTGCCAGAGGATCCGCGTCGATCAGACGGCGGCGGCCTCGGCTTCGGCCTCCATCCACGCGCCGATCATCCGCCCGGTCATATCGATCGCATCCGCGCGGGCCCGGCTGTCCACATCCAGAGCCGACGCGCGCAGCACCGCCGCGAATCCGGTGTTGATCATGACGAAGGTCATCACGTCGTACTCGTGATCGTCTCCCGGGCCGAGGATCTGGATCAGCATCACCTTGACCAGCAGACGCAGTCGTGGTTCGAATTCCGGGATACCACTGCTGTAGAACTGCACTCCGCCGACCAGCGCGCGAACCAATTGCGCGTTCGCGACCAGTTCCGCGGTGATCACCTGCAGGACATCGCTGACGATCTGCGGGATCGATTTCTCCGACAGATTGAACACCTGCTGTGTGAAGCGCCGCTCGATGGTCTCGAGCAGCCGCTCGAGCAACTCCTCGACCAGGACGGCGCGATCGGCGAAATAGCGGTAGACCGTCCCGATGCTGACACCGGCCTCCACCGCGATCCGGTTGGTCGAGGTGTTGGCGATACCGCGCTCACCGAACAGTCGCGCGGCCGTATCGAGGATGTGCTCCCTGGTCGCCTTCGCACGCTCCTGCGTCGGACGACGGCGCTGACCGACAGCCTTCGACGGCATCACGCCCTCCTGCTGATCATGAAAAATGAGCAACGCTCATGTTACTGAGCGTCAGCGCCGCCGTCGGCGTAACGACGAGGTGGATTCCCGATCTCCGTGATGCCGCGCGGAATCCGATGGAGCCGCGTCGCGACCCCGGCCGGGCGAAGCGCAAAGCGCAGGGTCGCAACGATATCCGCGGCAGGTCACAGATATGGCCGGGTGATCATCTCGATCCCGTGCCCGGCGGGGTCGCGGAAGTAGACCCCGCGTCCGCCGTGTTCGGTGTTGGTGGTGCCCGGCCGCTGGAAGAACGGGTCGGCCGCGTGCTCGACACCCCGCTCACGCAGCTTCCCGTAGGCCCGTTCGAACAGCTCGTCGTCGACAAGGAAAGCGTAGTGCTGCATCTGGATGTCCTCGACCGGTGGTTCGGCGAACTGCAGCAGCACCCCGTCCTCGCAGAGCAGGTTGGTGAACACTCCCCATGAAGGGGCTTCGGCGAACTCGAAGAGATCGCGGAAGAAGGCCGCGGACTCGTGGCGATCCTTGGCCGCGATGATGGTGTGGTTGAAGCGTGCGGGCATGATTTCTCCTGTCGTGATCGATCTGTGAAGCGTGTGATCATCACGACGGAGGTGGGGCCCGCGCACCGGCGCGAGGACTTCGATCGAATGGTCGGCTCGGGCCGCGGCAGGCCCGAACGGCGCTCAGAAGAGCGCCGGGTAACCAATCCGTGTGTGGCGCAAGGCCGTCCCGGTAGTCATCGCCGCACAGCGTAGCCCATCGGGCGAAGCCGGCCAAGCCTCCGGTTCCGCGGTGCGGCCGCCATGTGGAGGTGGCCGAGGTGGAAGGAGAGCGTGCGGGATCACTCGCGCACGAGCGCGGCGATGCCGTCGAGCAGCGCCGCTAGCCCGAATGCGAACACTGATCCGGCTCCGGCACCCGCGCCACGGTCGTCCGGCGAGCCCGCGGCGGCGACCGCCGCGAGGGCGGGAAACCGATCCGGCCCGCCGAATTCGACGAACACGGCCGGATCGAGCACCGGCCCGGTGTGGCCGTCGGTGTCGCGCCCGAGGCCGGGATCGATCTCGAGCCGGGTCGCCCCACTGGTGAACGCGCTGACCGACAGCAGAGCCTCGGTGACGACCGCAAGGGGCAACCCGCCGTCCAGTAGGGCGCGCATGGCGGCCTCACCCCAGGCGGCTTCATTCGGTCCCATGAACCGATTGCCGGTGCCGACCACCAGCACCCACGGATGGCGCAGGTACAGCTCCCTGGTCGCGCCGGCCCATTGGCGCAGCGCCGCACGCCAGTCGTCGGCGGGCAAGCGGGGCGGGTCACCCATCACCGCGTCGAACATCAGCGAGACCAGGTCGTCCTTGCTGGGCACGTGCCGGTACAGCGACATGGTCGCCGCGCCCAACTGCTTGGCGACGCGCTGCATCGACAGCGCCCCGATCCCATCCGCGTCCGCCACCTCCACGGCCGCGGCGACGATGCGGTCGAGGGTGAGAGCCGGTTTCGGCCCGCGGCCGGTCGGCCGGTGGCCCGACCACAGCAGCCGTGCCACCGGTGGCAGTTCGTCGGTCACAGTCCCTCCTTATTGCGTATGCAATACGCTACGCGTAGCTTGTACGCAGTACTTGTCGTCTCGGCTTCCCGGATGGTCCACCATGGGTGTTTCGACCCGCCAATCGCCTCCCCCCGTTCCCGCCCCGCCCCGCAGAACCTGGTGGCAGCGGCCGTGGACCGGACCGCTGCTGGTTCTCGTCTTCGCCTTCGTCGCGTTCTCCTTGCCGCCCTATCTCACCTTCGACCGGTCGCGGTCCCGAGTCCCCGACCCTGGCTTCGCGCTGCACTACCCCCTGCTGGTCGCCCATGTCGTCTGCGGTTCGGTGGCAATCCTGGTCTGTGGCTTTCAGGTGTGGCCGTGGTTTCGCCGAACGTATCCGGGTCTGCACCGCGGCCTGGGCCGCGTCTATGTCGTCGCCGGGGTACTGCCCGCCGGGCTGATTGGTCTGGTGATCGGGGCGACGAGCCCGTTCGGACCGGTCGCCCGGGTCAGCAACGTGATGCTGTCGGTTCTGTGGCTGCTCACTACGATCGCCGGCTGGCGGATGGCCCGCCGCCGTCGATTCGGCGACCACCGCCGGTGGATGATCCGCAGCTTCGCGCTGACCCTGTCGATCGTGCTCAACCGCGTCCTGGGGGCGATTCTGTTCCTGGTGTTGGACCCCCGCCTCGACACGACCTTCCACGGTGACGAGACATTGCTCGTCCAGACCATCGCGGGCATCGGCACCTGGCTGGGATGGACGCTGTCGCTGCTGATCGCACAGTGGTGGCTGGAGCGGCGGCCCCGACCGGTGGGTCGGCCGCGATGACCCTGGACCGGTTGGGGCTGACCCCCGACCAGGAGCGGGTGTACCGGTGGCTGCTCCAAGAGCGCAACCGCACGGCGGCGCTCGCACCGGCCGATCGCCTGGTGCTCGGTGAACTGCGGCAGCTGGGCCTGCTGAACGACGACCTGTCAGCGGTGTCTCCCGTCACGGCGGTGGACGTACTGGTCCGCAGGCGGCTGAGCGAGGCGCAGCGGCAATTCGCCGAACTCGGCGCCGCCTGGGACGCGCTTCGGGAATGGGGCGAGGAACACCGCACCGGCAAGCCGGCGGGGACCGTCGAATTCCTGCCCGGCGGTGCGGAATCCGGGCGGCGCATCCACCGACTGCTGGCCCGGGAACCGGACGAGTTGCTGTCGATCCAGGCCGATCCACGCCACACCCCCTTCTGGCGCACACGGGCCGGATACGAGCGTCAGCTCGCGGCCGGTCTGCGCAGCCGGGTGATCTTCCCGATCGATGCGATGGAAGATCCCGCCCAGGTGGCGTACGCCCGGCGCCGCCACGCGCTCGGCGATCTGCACCGGGCGACCACCCAGCAGATCGGTCCGCTGGCGATCGTCAATCGCTCGGTGGTCTTCGTCGCGGCCGGGCCGGGCGACGACGTGATACAGATCCGCCATACCAGCTTGGCGCGGTTGCTCGTCGGCGTCTTCGACCGGATGTGGGCGCTTGCGCACGACGTCGCCGAACCACCTTTCTCACCAACGGAATTGCGTGTCCTGCATGCGCTGACCTGCCACGACACCGATGAATCGGCCGCACGATCGATCAACATCTCGGTCCGCAAGTTCCGCGCGCATGTCGCGGCGGTGATGGACAGGCTCGGCGCACGAACCCGGTTCCAGGCTGCCCTGCTCGTCAAGGAGAAAGGCTGGATCTGAGGCTGTGCAGCTTCCTGCACCCCGCGGTGCAGCGACTGCTCTTCAGTTGCGACGGTGCGCTGGGCGAAGCTGGGTTCGCGGGGCTATCCCCTGGTGGGGCCCGCGTGAGACGGGCTTGTGGGTGAATGAAGGAGGAGCAGTGATCCTGGTGACCGGTGCGACCGGAAATGTCGGCTCGGAAGTGGTGGCGGCGGTGCGCCGGTCCGGGCAGCCGGTGCGGGCGCTGGTGCGTGACATCGATGGCGTCGCGCTGCCGCCCGGAGTGACGGCGGTATCCGGCGACCTCGACGTGCCCGACACCATGGCCGAGGCCATCGACGGCGCGCGGGCGATGTTCCTGCTGCCCGGCCACGCGAACCTGCCCGCACTGCTGGACCGAGCGAAATCGGCTGGGCTGCAACACGTGGTGTTGCTGTCGAGCGGATCGGCCGAGCTGGTGGATTCGGCCAATGTGGTCGCGCGCTCCATGGCCCGGTCCGAGCAGGCGGTGCGGGAGTCGGGGCTGGCGTGGACGTTCCTGCGGCCGCGCTCGTTCATGTCGAACGCGTTGCGCTGGCTGCCCCAGCTGGCCGCCGGTGACGTCGTCCGCGTGCGGTTCCCCCGGGTGCCGGTCGCGGCGATCGACCCGGCCGACATCGCCGCCGTCGCCGCGCGGGCGCTCACCGACGATGCGTTCGCCGACCGGATCCTGGATCTGACCGGCCCAGCGTCCCTGTGCCCCGCCGACCAGATCGCCATCCTGGCCGAAGTACTCGACCGTCCCCTGGTCTGCCGCGAACTGACCGACGACGAGACCCGCGCCGAACTCGCGGCCTCTCTGCCCCCGGAGTACGCCGCGGCCTTCGCCGACTTCTATCTCGACGGCTCACTCGACGAGTCACGGGTCTACCCGACCGTCCGGGAGGTAACCGGACACGAACCGCGCACATTCACCGACTGGGCTGTCGCGCACACCGCCGCGTTCGCTACTGACTGAAAGGGCGTCGGACGCGGCCATCGAAACGATTCGCCGGTGGCGGCACCGCGGCCCTCCGCGTCAGGACGGCGAAGGTGGTCGAGCAGCGCCGTTCCGGTTGCAGCTTCCTGCAGCACACTGTGCAGCCGGTGCTCTACCGGCAGGGCCGGCCGGGCGGCGAGGCTGAGCGCATGGATCGCCTCGATGTCATCGACACCTGCACCCGCATGGCCTGGTACACCGACCACCGCGAATGGGACGCCCTCGCAGGCGTATTCGCCGACGAGGTGACGCTCGACTACACCAGCCTCGACGGCGGAGAAGCGGTCACCCTGACACCCGACCGGATCGTCGCCGCTTGGCGCGACACCCTGGGCGGTTTCGCTTCGACCCAGCACCTGCTGGCCAACCATCTGGTCGACATCGACACAGACAGTGCGATCTGCACGGCGTCGTTCCAGGCGACCCACCGCAAGGCCGAGGCGTTCGGTGCGTCGCTGTGGACCCTTGGCGGCAGTTACCGGTTCGACCTCGTCCGGGTCGAGGGCGCGTGGCGCATCCGCGGGGTGGCGATGACCGCCGTGTGGGGCGACGGCAACCGCGGACTGCTGCCCCGACCCTCCTGATCTGGTCGTACGGAAAGGAAGACGAACTGATGAAGGTCGTATTCGACAGCGCCGGTGTGGAACTCGTCGGCAACCTCTTTCTGCCGGACACATCGGGGCCGGCGCCCGCCGTGGTGGTCGCCGGAACCTGGACCAGCGTGAAGGAGATGATGGCCGACCGCTACGCCCGGAGGCTGGCCGAACGCGGCTATGCGGTCGCCGTCGACACGGTGGCGGCGCACTTCGGCCGGACACTGTGACCTTCCCCCGGGGCGCCGCCGCCCGACCGGTTTTCCGAGCCGACCGGGCGGCGTGGCCCTACTGTTCGTCGAGGACGACGCGGAACCCACCGCATCGCCTCAGGCCCGAGTGGTCGAGTGTCTCGCAGTTGCCGGGCGCACGGGTGCCGGTCGGATGCGGTGCGAGCCGAGTGTGGGCGGTGGCAGTGTTCCCATGACGTAGCCGAGGAACGTTCGGGCGGTAGCGGCGGGGGCCGGGTCGCGGTGCACTCTCACGCGCCGTCGTGGGACCAGTCGACGGCGGGCCTGCGGCATACGGCAGGACGTCGTCGCCGCCGCCCGCGATCGGAACGGCTGCGGCGGTTTGCCGATGTGGCCCGGCCCGCCGTCGTGTCGCGGTGCTGACCGCGGGGTTCGAGAGGGCGACCGCGTGACCCCTTCGCCCGGGTCGGCGCCAGGCCGCTGACCAGCGCTTTTCCGGGCGGCCGGGCGGAGGGATCGACACCCCGCCCGGACCGCATAGGAGTTCTACCAGCTTCCGGCCGGCGAATCGGGGATTTCCGGGTGTCTCACTAGAATGGGGCGACCGTATTCGTCCGCTTCCGGGAGCCAGCCGTGACCATCCAGCCCGTTCGCCTGTTCGGCGATCCCATTCTGCGTGCCCGCGCCGCGGAGGTCACCGCGTTCGACCGCGATCTGCGGCAGCTGGTCACCGACCTGACCGAGACCATGCACGACGACGGCGGGGTCGGTATGGCAGCGCCGCAGATCGGGGTCGGGTTGCGCGTGTTCGTCTACGACACCGGCGACGCTTCGGGGCATCTGGTGAACCCGCGGTGGGAGGTCGTCGGCGACGAAGAGCAGGTCGGGCCGGAAGGCTGCCTGTCGATCCCCGGCGTGCGCTACGACACGCGCCGGGCCTTGCGTGTGCGAGCGTCCGGTGTGGACGTCGACGGCGCGCCCGTCGCTTTCGAGGCGGAAGGCCTGCTCGCGCGGTGCGTGCAGCACGAGACCGATCATCTCGACGGGGTGCTGTTCATCGACCGTCTCGACCCGGCCCAGCGCAAGGAGGCGATGCGGGTGATCCGCGAATCCGATTGGTTCACAGCGGGATCGACGGTGCGTCCCGCGCGCTCGATGAGCGGCTCGGGCCGGCCCAACCCGTTCGGGGCCGGCCGCTGATGCGCGTCGTCTTCGCGGGCACCCCGGAACCGGCGGTTCCGTCGCTGCGGCGTCTACTGGAATCGGCGCGTCACGAGGTGATCGCCGTGGTGACGCGGCCGGACGCGGTCGCGGGGCGCGGCCGGAAGGTGACCAGGTCGCCGGTCGGTCAACTGGCCGACCGACACGGCATCCCGGTGCTAACTCCCCGTCGTCCGTCCGAGCCGGAATTCGTGGCGCAGCTCACCGACTTGGCGCCGGACTGCTGTCCCGTCGTCGCCTACGGCGCGCTGCTGCCCGAGCCGGTGCTCGACATCCCGCGCTTCGGCTGGATCAACCTGCATTTCTCGCTGCTGCCCGCCTGGCGGGGCGCGGCGCCGGTACAGGCGGCGATCGACGCGGGCGACGAGATCACCGGAGCCTCCACCTTCCAGATCGAGGCCGGGTTGGACACCGGTCCGGTCTTCGGCATGGTGACCGAGAAGATCGCCGTCACCGACACCGCGGGCGCCCTGCTGCAGCGATTGGCCGACAGCGGCTCCCGCCTGCTGGAAGCGACGCTCGACGGAGTGGAGGACGGGGCCTTGCAGCCCGTCCCGCAGTCCACCGACGGCGTCTCGTACGCGCCCAAGGTCGGTGTCGAGGCCGGGCATGTGCGCTGGGACCAACCCGCCCTGGCCATCAGCAGGCGGATTCGCGCGGTCACCCCGGCTCCCGGCGCCTGGACCGACGTGGGCGGCACGCGGCTGAAGCTGGGACCGGTCGAGCTGGTCGAGGAGGAGTTGCCGGAACGCGTCATCGAGGTGCGCAAGTCCGGCGTGTTCGTCGGCACTGCCACCACCGCGGTGCGGCTGGATCAGGTGCAGCCGCAGGGTAAGCGCATGATGGCCGCGCTCGACTGGGCCCGCGGCGCCCGCCTGCAGCCCGGCGCGGTGGTCGAATGACGCCGCGCGGCAATCGGCCCGGTGACGACAACGCCCGCGACCGGCGGCGCGACGACCGTGAGTCCGCGCCGAACCGTTCCGGCGAGGCCGGTCGGCCTCGTGCGCAGGGTGGCCCGCGGCAGGACCGCTCCGGCGCGGGACGGTCACGAGCGGCCGATCCGCGGGCAGGCAGCGGGCGAGCCGAGGCGCGCGGTCGCGACCGCGACGAACGGCGCGGCGCCGCGGGACAACGCGCGGCGACGGGCCGGCCGGATCGTTCCGCCGCCGGGCGTCCGTCCCCGGGGTCCAAAGCCGCCGCAGGCAGGCGACCGCATCGTAAAGAGCCCACCGATCCGCCGCGGACGGCCGCGAGGGATGTGCTGCGAGCGGTCCGGGAGCGCGACGCCTACGCCAACCTCGTACTACCCCCGCTGCTGCGGGACCTCGGGTTGTCGGGCCGGGACGCGGCGTTGGCGACCGAACTCGCCTACGGCGCGTGCCGGTCGCTGGGTCTGCTCGACGCGGTGATCGCCGAGGGGGCGGGCCGGCCGATCGAGGAGATCGACGGACCGCTGCTGGACGTGCTCCGGCTCGGCGTCTACCAACTGCTGCGCACCAGGATCGGTGCGCACGCCGCGGTGGACACCTCGGTGGCATTGGCGCGCTCCGAATTCGGCGCGGGCAAGGCCGGATTCGTCAACGCCGTGCTCCGGCGGGCGGGGGAGAAGACCCCTGAACAGTGGGTGGAGGCGCTCGCGCCCGCCGATCCGGTCGGCCGGCTGGCGTTCGAGTACGCCCACCCGGCCTGGATCGCGCAGGCGTTCGCCGACGCGCTGGGAGCGCGAGCGGGGGAGTTGCGCGAGGTGCTCGCCGCCGACGACGCTCGGCCACTGGTGCATCTGGTGGCCCGCCCGGGCGACATCACCGCGGAGGAACTCGCGCTGGTGACCGGCGGCGAGGAGGGCCGCTGGTCGCCGTACGCGGTCTACCTCGACGGCGGCGACCCGGGCAAGCTCGAGCCGGTACGCGAGGGCATGGCGGCCGTACAGGACGAAGGCAGTCAGCTGGTGGCGCTGGCGCTGACCAGGGCCGAACTCGACGGACCGGACACCGGTCGCTGGCTGGACCTGTGTGCCGGACCGGGCGGCAAGGCCGCGCTGCTCGGCGCGATCGCCGCGATCGATGGCTTCCGGGTGGACGCGGTCGAGCCGGCCGCGCACCGTGCCGAACTGGTGCGCAAGGCCGTGCGCGACCTGCCGGTGGACATCCACGTCGCCGACGGCCGCGCCAGCGGACTGACCCCGGGCTATGACCGCATCCTGGTGGACGCCCCGTGCACCGGGCTCGGCGCGCTGCGCCGCAGGCCGGAGGCGCGCTGGCGGCGCACCCCCGCGGACGTCCGCGAACTGGTCGTCCTGCAGCGCGAATTACTCTCCGCCGCATGGGATTTGCTGCGCCCGGGTGGTGTCGTGGTGTACTCGACGTGCTCGCCGCATCTGCCGGAGACGGTGTCGATCGTCGCCGACGCGGTGCGCCGCCTCGGCGCCGAGCAACTCGACACCCGCGAGCTGCTGCCCGGCGTCACCGATGTCGGGGACGGGCCGGGGGCGCAGCTGTGGCCACACCGGCACGGCACCGACGCCATGTTCCTGGCCGCGCTGCGCAAGCCGCGCTGAGCGGCATGCGCAGCGACCGCGCTGGACGCGCGGAACCTGGCCGCGCACTCGGACCATGACGATGACCGGGCGGTACACGGTGGCCATGGCTGCCGAACAGCCGGAGGTGGAGGCGGCTATCTCATTCCCGGCTGGACTGTTCTCGCAGCCGGGCAAGGGTTTTCGCCAGGATGCGCGACACGTGCATCTGGGAGATGCCCATCTGCTGCGCGATCTGGGTCTGGGTCATCGATTCGAAGAACCGCATCGTCAGGATGCGCCGTTCCCGCTCGGGCAGCCCGGCCAGCAGCGGCCGGATCGCGACGTACTCCTCGACCCGGTCGAACTGGGACTCCTCCTCGCCGAGGGTGTCCAGCAGCGAGGCGTCGGTGTCACGGCCGAGGGTGGCCGCGTCGATCGAGCTCGGCTGGTAGGCGTTGCCCGCGATGACCGCCTGGGTCACCTCGTCCGGATCGACGTCCAGCTCCGCGGCGATCTCCTTCGCCGTGGGGGAGCGGCCGAGGGTCTGGGAGAGACTGTCGATCGCCGCGCCGATGCGTAGGTGAGTCTCCTTGACCCGTCTCGGCACTCGCATCGCCCAGGTGTTGTCGCGGAAATACCGGCGGACCTCGCCCATGATGGTCGGCACCGCGAAAGACAGGAAATTCGAGCCGCGCTCCACGTCGAAACGATCCACCGCGTGCACCAAGCCGACCCGCGCCACCTGGGTCAGGTCATCGAACGGCTCACCGCGCCCGCTGAACTTGCGGGCGATGTGATCGGCGAGCGGAATGCAGCGGCTGATCAGCTCCGCGCGGAGCGCGGCGTGCCGCGCCGTCCCCTTCTCGCTGGCCGCGAGTTGCTCGAAGAGTAATCCGACGTCGTCGTAGCCGGGGACCGTTCCCGCCGCTTCCAGGGTTTCCTCGGCGTCGACGGCGTCCTCGGCGTCCTCGGCGGTCAGCGTGTCTGCGTCCTCGTCGCGCTGTGCATCGAACACGGTTTCTTCGTCCGCCACTACGCCTTCCCCCGGACCCGACGGAACTCGACCGTTGTCGGATATCCGGAGATCGCCGCGTCGTACGAATCCTGGGTCGCGTCCACCGCGTCGGTGAGGGTGCGCAGCACATGCCAGCCGAAGCTGCGCTGGTCGGGCAGTCCCGGCTTCTCCGCGATGCCCTCGACCCGGACGAGCAGCTCGGTGTCGCCGACGGTGAACCGGCAGTTCAGGCTCGTTTCCGGGGCGGCGACCGCGATCAGCGTCGAGCAGACCTCGTCGACGGCCAGCCGGATGTCGGCCACTTCGTCCAGCGTGAATTCGCTGAGTAGGACGAGGGTTTCGGCGAGCCCACGCACGATGGGCAGTTGTGTCACCGACGCCGCCACCCGAATCTCCACCGGGGTGCTGTAGAGCCCCTGTTCCGCCGAAATATTGATCACCCTATGCAGGCTACCCACTCCCGCGCTGGGCAACCCCGGCGACCGTTAGACTCCGGCGTTGTGTCCAACCCGACTTACCCGCGTCCGGCCGTTCCGATGATCGCCCCGTCCATTCTGTCCGCCGACTTCGCGCATCTCGCGGACGAAGCGAAGGCTGTCGCAGGCGCCGACTGGCTGCACGTGGATGTGATGGACGCGCACTTCGTGCCGAATCTCACCCTCGGCCTTCCGGTGGTGGAGAGCCTGCTGAAGGCGACCGAGATCCCGCTGGACTGCCATCTGATGATCGAGGATCCGGGCCGCTGGGCGCCGCCGTACGCCGAGGCGGGCGCGCACAATGTGACCTTCCACGCGGAGGCGACCGACGATCCGATCGCGGTGGCGCGCGACATCCGCGCCGCGGGCGCCAAGGCGGGGCTCTCGGTGAAGCCCGGCACACCGATCGAGCCGTACCTGGAGATCCTGCGCGATTTCGACACCCTGCTGGTGATGAGCGTGGAACCGGGCTTCGGCGGGCAGTCGTTCATCCCGGAGGTGTTGCAGAAGGCGCGCATCGTGCGGAACCTGGTCGACTCCGGTGAGCTGCGGCTGCTGGTGGAGATCGATGGCGGTATCAACGCCGACACCATCGAGGCGGCCGCGGAGGCGGGAGTGGACTGCTTCGTCGCCGGTTCCGC
Organism: Nocardia gamkensis NBRC 108242; assembly: GCF_001612985.1. Lineage (GTDB taxonomy): Bacteria > Actinomycetota > Actinomycetes > Mycobacteriales > Mycobacteriaceae > Nocardia > Nocardia gamkensis. The sequence continues at coordinate 110,178 of NZ_BDBM01000028.1, forward strand.
GGTGTACAGCACGGCCGACCCCGGGGCCACCGTGCAGAAGTTGCGCGATCAGGCGGCCTCGGCGTGGGCGCGCTGATCGGGTCTATCCGGCACGGGTCCGCCGTGCGGCGACCGCGCGGATCGTCTCGATCATCGCGCTGATCGACGGGCGGCGCGGCCCGGCTTCGGGCGACCGGATCCACACGCGGTAGCCGGTGCGCTCGTCCTCCGGTGAGGGCAGCACAACCTGGCTGCCCGCGCAGGCCACCGCCGCGTACAGGCGGAACAGTTCGGCCGAGACCGCCGGGCTGATCGCGTCGGGCCCGGCGGGTCCGGTGAGGAAGGTCCAGTGCCTGGCCCGCGGATGGTCGACGACCGGGCCCGCTATTCCGTCCTGGACGAGTTGTCGCAGTACCTGCTGGCCGAGTTCGGCGGGCATGGTGACGGCACCGTAGTCGACACCGATGTGCAGGAGGATGCGATGCGAACCGGGATCCATCGATGCGGGCAACTGGAATTCGCGCCGATACCGTGAGCAGCGAACTTCCGGCGTCGAATCGAGAAATGTGGTCACACCGCGCCCCCGGCTGTGTCCGACCCAATTTGTTCCACTGTGTTCTCCGGCTTTCTCGAGGAGTGGACATCATGCGACAGGCTTCCCGGTCGTCCGCCGTATGACCTGGTAGAGCACCCCATCGAACTGCTTGGGCGGAATAGTTGAACGCGAGAAGTCGGCCGCGTAACGATATCGCTTCCGCTCTCGTCGGAGCGCGGAATCTGCGTTATAAGCGTGTTTCTTTCGGGTATCGAGTAAGAATCAGCAAACTCCCCTGGGGTAAATAAATACGCGCGGTATGCCTTTGCTGCCGAATAATCATCGGATCCCGTGCTCCGCGGTGTTTCGCGGCCTATGTGGACATATTTCGTTCCAAATTCGATGGGACCGGCCGGTTCCGCGCGCCTCGGCCCGCCCGCCGGTCTGCTTACGGTGCTCTCGGCGGTGCGCCGTTCCGCTCCGGAGCGCCGCTGTCTGCGGCCGCCCCCGCGTCATTAGGCTGAGTGGGCGCGGGAATATCGGCCGGGCCCCGCGCGGTTCCGCAACCGGACGACAACGACGCGACAGGGAGTCAGGGCACATGTTCACAGGCATCGTCGAGGAACTCGGCGAGATCGTCGCCAGCGAGCAGCTGACCGACGCCGCGCGGCTGACGATCAAGGGCAAGCTGGTGACCTCCGATGCCGGGCACGGTGATTCGATCGCCGTGAACGGGGTGTGCCTGACCGTCGTGGAGGTGATCGGCGGCGACTCGTTCACCGTCGACGTCATGGCCGAGACGCTCAACCGCTCGAGCATCGGCAAACTGGACGTCGGTGCCAAGGTGAATCTCGAGCGCGCCGCGGCGTTGAACAGCAGGCTCGGTGGACATCTGGTCCAAGGCCATGTCGACGGCACCGGCACCGTGCTCTCGCGCACTCCCTCGGAGAACTGGGACGTGGTGCGGATCTCGCTGCCCGAGAACATCGCCCGCTACGTCGTGCAGAAGGGTTCGATCACCGTCGACGGCATCTCGCTCACCGTCTCCGGACTCGGCGTCTCCGACGACCCCGCCGAAACCGGCAGCCGGGACTGGTTCGAGGTCTCCCTCATCCCCACCACCCTCTCGCTGACCAACCTGGGCTTCGCCACCGTCGGCACCACCGTCAACTTGGAGGTCGACGTGATCGCCAAGTACGTCGAACGCCTCCAGCAGCGCGGCTGACCGTGACCGCCCCGCTCGTCCCCGCCCACGCCGGACGAGGGCGCGCGACGGCGAGCGCGCTCCTCCGGCGTCGCCTGCCGGGATGCGCCGTGCGCGCGGGAGCGGTGATCACTGTCCGGCGCGGTCGAGTCTGCTCCATCCCGGTCGCCGCGGGCACCGAGACCGAGCGGGCATGGTCCGCGCCTCAGCCCGCATCTTTCCCGCGTCCGCGCCCCGATTGCCGCGAATGGCCCCCAGTTCTCGGCGCGCACGGACACAAGGGAGACGCGGATCGGCTCACACTCGAGAAGCCCGAACCCCCACCCCGTAGTAATAGCCTTCGCCCCCCGCCGCCCCACGAAGCGCCGGAATGCGGCGAACCTGCGGGGCCGGTGAAAGCGACTTCACCTAAACAGGTGGATCTCACTCCGGTTCCCGCGGGAAGCAAGTCGGCCCAGCTTGCGGCCGAGGAGCTGTTGTACTGCCTACTCAGTACTGTGAGCCCGCGCCGGCCGCCGGCCCACGGAGCGCCGCAATGCGGCGGGTGCGCGGGTCGGGCGACAACGTCGCCGCGTAACCAGGTGGATCTCACTCCGGTTCCCGCGGGAAGCAAGTCGGCCCAGCTTGCGGCCGAGGAGCCGTCGGACTGCCTACTCACTACCGTTGGCCTGCGCCGGCCCTCCGCCCACGAGGCGCCGGAATGCGGCGAACATGCGGGTCCGGTGATAACGGCATCGAGTAACCGGCTCAACCACACTCCGGCTTTCGAGCGAAGCGAGACCGAGCATGCGCCGTTCGCGGCCCGGCTCGCGTTTGCGCGACCGCCGCGTCCGCGACGAAGTCGCCAGCGGCGGCCGCGCGAACGCGAGCCACAAAGGGGCCGCGAACACGCAGCGCCGCAGGCGCTGCAAATCGAACACAGTACTGTGGTGAGGCACCTATTTCGAGATGGAGCACAACAGACGTGACCAGGTTCGACAGCATCGAGCGCGCAGTCGCCGATATCGCCGCCGGTAAGGCGGTCGTCGTCGTCGACGACGAGGACCGCGAGAACGAGGGCGACCTCATCTTCGCGGCGGAGAAGGCCACCCCGGAGCTGGTCGCCTTCATGATCCGCTACACCTCCGGTTACATCTGTGTGCCGCTCACGGGTGACGATTGCGATCGGCTGGGCCTGCCGCCGATGTACGCGATGAACCAGGACAAGCACGGCACCGCCTATACCGTCTCGGTGGACGCGCGCGAGGGCGTCACGACCGGTATCTCCGGCGCCGACCGCGCCACCACCATGCGGCTGCTGGCCGACGCCGACGCCAAGGCCGACGATTTCACCCGCCCCGGCCACGTGGTGCCGTTGCGCGCCAAGGACGGTGGCGTGCTGCGCAGGCCCGGCCACACCGAGGCGGCCGTGGATCTGGCGCGCATGGCCGGTTTGCGTCCGGCGGGTGTGATCTGCGAGATCGTCAGTCAGAAGGACGAGGGCCACATGGCCCGCACCGAGGAGTTGCGCGTCTTCGCCGACGAGCACGAGCTGGCGCTGATCTCGATCGCCGACATGATCGCGTGGCGGCGCAGGCACGAGAAGCATGTGGTGCGCGTCGCCGAGGCGCGCATCCCCACCGCGCACGGCGAGTTCATGGCTGTCGGCTATCAGAGCATCTACGACGAGGTAGAGCACGTCGCGCTGGTGCGCGGCGACATCAGCGACGGTGAGGACGTCCTGGTTCGGGTGCACTCGGAGTGCCTGACCGGCGACGTGTTCGGGTCGTTGCGCTGCGACTGCGGTCCGCAGCTGGATGCCGCGTTGGAGATGGTCGCGGCCGAGGGGCGCGGCGTGGTGCTGTACATGCGCGGTCACGAAGGGCGCGGCATCGGCCTGATGCACAAGTTGCAGGCCTACCAGTTGCAGGATTCCGGCCACGATACGGTCGACGCGAATCTGGAGCTGGGGCTGCCCGCGGACGCGCGCGATTACGGCACCGGCGCGCAGATCCTGGTGGATCTGGGCCTTCGCTCGATGCGATTGCTCACCAACAACCCGGCCAAGCGGGTCGGCTTGGACGGCTATGGCCTGCGGATCACCGATCGCGTGCCGATGCCCTTGCGTGCGAACGCGGAAAACCTGCGCTACCTGCGCACCAAGCGGGACCGGATGGGGCATGACCTGATCGGCCTCGACGAACTCGATCTCGGCGAGACGGCGCACTGAACTGCGAGCAGACCGGAAAGGCGGACATCGATGAGCGGTACCGGGGTACCGACCTTCGCGCTGGCGGACGCCAAGGACCTCTCCTTGGGTATCGTCGCCTCGCGCTGGCACACCCAGATCTGCGACACCCTGGTGGCGAACGCCGAGCGGGTGGCCAAGGAGGCGGGTGTCCAGCAGATCACGGTGGTGCGCTGCGCCGGCGCGATGGAGCTGCCGGTGGTGGCTCAGGAGCTGGCCAGGTCGCACGACGCGGTGGTGGCGCTCGGCGTGGTGATCCGCGGTGACACCCCGCATTTCGAGTACGTCTGCGACGCGGTGACCGCTGGGCTCACCCGGGTTTCGCTGGACGAGGGCACGCCGGTCGCGAACGGGGTCCTCACCACCAACAACGAGCGGCAGGCCCTGGACCGGGCCGGGCTGCCGGAATCCCAAGAGAACAAGGGCGAGCAGGCGGCTGCCGCGGCGCTGGACGCCGCGCTGACCCTGCGCGCCCTGCGACAGTCCGCGTGACGATGCCGGTCGTCCGTATCTTCCGCAGGAACGCGGGCTCGGCCCCGGCGGCCGGTGACGGCGCCGAGTGGGAGTTCGAGGTGCGTCCCCGCCGTGCGGTGCGGACGGCCTGGATCGCGGCGGTGCTGATCGCGGCCACTTTCACCGTGGGCGGCGTCTGGCTGCGCAGCGGGTCGACCGGCGTCGACTTCCGGGTGGCCGATCAGATCGCGATGATCGGGATCGGCGTACTCGGCGCCGCCGCGGTACTGCTGTTGACAAGGCCGCGGGTTCGCGTCGGCGCTCGCGGTGTGTCGGTGCGAAACATCTTGGGCGACAACGATTTCCCCTGGGACTACATCCGCGGCGTGTCGTTCCCGGACCGGAAGGCCTGGGCGCGCCTGGAATTGGTCGACGACGACTACGTCCCGATGCTGGCGATCCGCTCGAACGACAAGGACCACGCGGCCCGAGCCATGGCTCGGCTGCGTGAACTCGGCGCGAAGTATTCCGGGAGCAAGTGAGCTGGTGCGGCATTCAGCGCTCGCACCGGTACGGAAGCTGGTCTAGCCTCGCCGGTATGGAGCCGGGTGCGTTCGTCCTCGCGGCGGCTTTCGCCGACGATCCGCTGATGACCTATTTCTGGCCGGGGTCGCCGCGGCGGCGCAAAGCCCTACCGCTGTTCTGGGATTCGCGCATCGCGTCGCGCCGGAAGAACGGCCTGGTCGATCTCGCGCACGACGCGGAGGGCAATGTCGCCTGTGTGGCGCTGTGGGAACCGGCGGACGTGGTGGCGCCGACGGCGAAGCCGGTGACCTTGCTGCGAGCCTTGGGGCCGAGCGCGGCGCGGGCGCTGGCCGCCGGGCGGCGGATGGAGCGCGCACGCCCGGCCACGCCGCATCTGTACCTGGCCGCCATCGGGACGCTGCCCGGCGCGCAGGGCAGGGGATTGGCGAGCGCGTTGCTCCAGCGACGGCTGTCGGCGGACGGGCAGGACGGCTTCCTCATCTCGAATACCCGCGGCACGGTGCCCTTCTATGAGCGATTCGGGTTCGAGCCGCAGGGGGAGCTGCCGATGGGACGGGGTCCGGTGGTGTATCCGATGATCCGGAGGAAGTAACGCCCTATTCCGGCGGCCATGTCGAACCTCGTCAGCCGTCAGCCCGGGCTGGCTGGGCCCCTCCTCAGTGAGCCCGGGACCGGGTCGATTCAGTGGGTGTCGCCGAGGACCGCGCCTTCGCGGCGCGGGTCCGCACCGCCGATCCAGCCGTCCGCGCCGTTGCGTTTGAGGGCGCTCAGGCCGCTGGTCTGCGGTGCGACCGAGACCTGATGGCCCAGCTCGCGCAACCGCACCACGAGCGGGTCGTGGTCGCCGTTATCGGTGGCGTTGATCGCCGGATGCTCACCGCCGATACCGGTGGACGGTCCGTTCCCGGCGCCGAACGCGACCGCGGACACCGCCTGCTGCGGATCCAGGCCCCAGTCGAACATGTTGACCAGCGTCTTCACCACGAATTGGATGATCACCGAGCCGCCTGGCGAGCCCGCGACATGGGTCAGCTCGCCGCGCGAGCCGTCGGGGGCCTTGGCGAAGATCAGCGTCGGGCTCATCGAACTGCGCGGGCGCTTGCCCGGCTGCACCCGGTTGGCCATCGGCACGCCGTCGGCGCCCAGCGGATCGGCGTTGAAGTCGGTGAGCTGATTGTTCAGCACGAAGCCGTCGACCAGATGGAACGAACCGAACGCCGACTCCACGGTGGTGGTCATCGCCGCGGCGTTGCCGTACTTGTCGACCACCGAGATGTGGCTGGTGCCGTGCTCGGGCGGTTGCGGGCCCACACCGAGCGGCACGGGGCCGAAGTCACCCGGCTGCGCGGTGCCCATGCTGCGGTTCGGATCGATGAGCCCGGCGCGCTGCCGCAGATAGTCGCGATTCAGCAGGGTTTGCGCCGAATTGCCGGGCAGCGGCACGAAATCCGTGTCGGCCACGTACTTGTTGCGATCGGCGTAGGCGAGGCGTTCGGCCTCGGAGATGAGGTGCACGGCCTGCGGGTTCGGCTTGCCGCCGTTGCGGTCGATGTTGTCCGGCCGCATGGTGGCCAGGTCGAAGTTCTCCAGGATGCCCAGGGTCGCGGCGACGGCGATGCCGCCCGACGAGGGACTGGGCATGCCGCAGATCTCGTGCTCGCGATAGCCCGTGCACAGCGCGGTGCGCTTCTTCGCCTGGTAACCGGCCAAGTCCTCGGTCGTGATCAGGCCGGGGGTGCGCCCGCCGGAGGATCGGCCCGCGGCCGCGGCGATGTCCCGGGCGATGGCGCCCGTATAGAAGGCCTGCGCGCCCTCGGTGGCGACGGCGCCGAGCGTCTTCGCCATGGCGGGGTTGGTGAGGACGGTGCCCGCGGTCTTCGGGCTGCCGCCCGGCTCGAGGAAATACGCCTTGGCGTCCTCGTCCGCGGCGAGGTCCTTGGCCGATTCCGCGATCTGCCCCGCGAGGCGGGGACTGATCGGGAACCCTTGATCGGCCAGTCCGATGGCCGGGTCGAACAGCTCGCGCCACGCGGTCTTGCCGTGGTCGCGGTGCGCGAGCTCGAGCATCCGCAGCACACCGGGGACGCCGATGGATCGGCCACTGGCGCGCGCGTTCGGTTTGGGCTCGGTGCGGTCGGTGTCGCTGATCCAGCGCAGATAGTTCTCGGTGGCCGCCGCGGGGGCCACCTCGCGACCGTCGTAGGCGTCCACGGTCTTGGTGTTCGCGTCGTAGTAGAGCAGGAACGCGCCGCCGCCGATACCGGAGGCCTGCGGTTCGACCAAACCGAGCACCGTCTGTGCCGCGATCAGCGCGTCCGCCGCGGTGCCGCCGTCGCGGAGGACCTCGCAGGCGGCCTTGGTCGACACCGGATTCGCCGTCGACACCGCGAAGGTATGCGTGCGCACCGGCGTCATGTTCGTGCGATAGCCGCTCGCTATTTCCGGGTTGGTGCTGAGATCCTTGGTGCCACCGCCCGCCGGTCCCGCCGCGGTGGCCGTCACCGGCGTGCCGTTCGGAACCGTCTCGCACACCCCGCCCGCCTGGCTTTCGCCGGACGAACACGCGGTGGCCATTCCGACGGTGAGTGCGAACGCCGCCGCGGCGGCGACCCAACTTCCTCGCTTGTGCCCCATGCCCGGACTCTAACCCCAGGCACCGGCAGCCGCGCCGGTTTCCTTCCCACGGACGAAATCGCCGTGGCCGCAGCGTGTGTCGAGGTCGGGCCGGTGCGGACCGGCCCGTGCGAACCGGCGGCGCGACGCGAGCGGTCGGTAGGCTGGCAGGGTGGCGATCGAGGCGGTGCTGTTCGACTTCTCCGGAACCTTGTTCCGCCTGGAGGCCGACGAATCCTGGTACGCGGATCTGACCCGGCCGGACGGACGGGCGTTCGACGTGGACGAGAAGGCCGAGATCATGCGGCGGATGACGGCGCCGGTCGACCACATCGCCGAATTCGACGAAGAGACGCAATACGCGTGGGACCACCGTGACCTGGACCCGGCACTGCATCGCAAGGTGATGATGAAGGTGCTGCGCACGTCGGGTGTGCCCACCGACGAGGACGCCGAACGGCTGTACGCTCGGTTGCTCGACCCGTTGGAGTGGACGCCGTACCCGGACAGCCAGGCCGTCCTCGATCTGTTGGCCGCACAAGGCGTTCCGGTCGCGGTGGTGAGCAACATCCCGTTCGACATCCGCCCGTCGTTCGCGGCGCGCGGCTGGGATCGGCTGGTCGCCGCGTTCACCCTCTCCTTCGAGGTCGGCGCCATGAAGCCCGACCCGGAGATCTTCCGTTCCGCGCTGCGCGATCTGGGCGTTCCCGCCGAGGCGGCGCTGATGATCGGTGACAGCGCCGAGGCAGACGGCGGCGCCGAGGCGCTGGGCAGTCGATTCGCTCTGGTGGAGGCCCTGCCCACCGGGGAGCGCCCGGACGCGCTGCTGGCCGCGCTGCGGCGGCACGGTCTCGTGGACTGACCTCGCGGTCGGTCCCCACCGCGACCGTCTGGTTCATTTGCCGAACTTCGAGTTGCGCGGGATGTCACCGTGTTACGGTGCGATTCCGGCGTATTCGCAGGATGTGCCGGAAGGTTCGGTACCAACGGAGGTACGGCTGTGAGTTCGGCGTTCTCCGGTGAGGAGCCGTCCGTCGGCGTGGAAACGGCCATGCCGGAGGCGGTTCGGGATGTGCGGGAAGCCGTCGCCGGGATGGCGGGATTCGGACTCGCCTATCCCGTGCTGATGAATCTGACGCGCGGTGGCGACGCGGCCGCCACGGCGTCCACCCAGTTCTGCGTGGCGTGGGCACTGGGTCTGCTCGTGCTCGGATTCGCGGAGAGCGCGCCCGCCGTGCGCAAGCTGACGATCGGGCTGGCATTCCTGCAGGCGGTCGTCGGATGCTGGGCGATCAGGGACTCGGCGACCGTCCCGCCCGTCGTAGCCATCGTCTCGGCGGCGTATTCGCTCGCCACCTCGGCTGCCGTCGTGTACTTGCTGTGCCGCCCGGAAGCCAAGGCGTGGTTCGGGGTCCCGGGGTCCGGATAGTCACGCGCGGCCGCCGTCGGCCGGGCTGTCGGTCGCGGTCGATACGCTGGATGGGTGGCAGATCCAGCGACGTACCGGCCCGCGCCGGGCACGATTCCCGTCGAACCAGGTGTCTACAAATTCCGGGACGCCCATCGGCAGGTCATCTACGTCGGCAAGGCAAAGAGCCTGCGCAGCAGACTGAACTCGTATTTCGCCGACGTCGCCGGCCTGCATCCGCGCACCAGGCAGATGGTCACCACGGCGGCGAGCGTCGAATGGACGGTCGTCTCCACCGAGGTGGAGGCGTTGCAGCTGGAATACAACTGGATCAAGGAATTCGATCCCCGCTTCAACGTCCGCTACCGCGACGACAAGTCCTACCCGGTGCTCGCGGTCACCTTGAACGAGGATTACCCGCGGCTGTTCGTCTACCGCGGCGCGCGCCGCAAAGGCGTGCGCTACTTCGGCCCGTTCGCGCACGCCTGGGCCATCCGCGAGACGCTCGATCTGCTGCTGCGGGTGTTTCCCGCGCGCACCTGCTCCAACGGCGTCTTCCGGCGGCACCACCAGATCGGGCGTCCCTGCCTGCTCGGCTATATCGACAAGTGCTCGGCGCCATGCGTCGGGCGGGTGAGCGCCGAGGAGCACCGCGCCATCGTCGAGGACTTCTGCGACTTCCTCGCAGGCCGCACCGATCGGTTGGTCCGCGAACTGGAGCGCCGCATGCACGACGCCGCGGAAGATCTGGATTTCGAGGCCGCCGCCCGGCTGCGCGACGACGTGCAAGCGCTGCGCCGCGCGCTGGAGAAGCAGGCGGTGGTGCTCGGCACGGGCACCGACGCCGACGTCATCGCCTTCGCCGCCGACGAGCTGGAGGTGGCGGTGCAGGTCTTCCATGTGCGGGACGGCCGGGTGCGCGGCCAGCGCGGGTGGGTGGTCGACAAGTCGGGTGACGCGGTCGACGTCCCGGAGGCGGGCGGTGAACTCGCCGCGCTGGTCGAGCAGTTCCTCACCCAGTTCTACGGCGAGCAGGTCACGGTGGCCGAGCAGTCCGCCGACGAGTTGCTCGCCACCGTGGTGCCCCGCGAAGTGCTCGTGCCCGAACTGCCCGCCGATATCGAGCAGGTCCAGCAGTGGCTGTCCGGCCTGCGCGGCTCGGCGGTGAAGGTGCGGGTGCCCCAGCGCGGGGACAAGAAGGCGCTCGCCGAGACCGTGCAGCGCAACGCGATGGAGGCGCTGGCCCAGCACAAGCTCAAGCGGGCGGGCGATCTGACCTCGAGATCGCAAGCGCTGCAAGAGATCCAGGACGCCTTGGAACTCGACAGCGCGCCGCTGCGTATCGAGTGCGTCGACGTCAGTCACGTACAGGGGACCGACGTGGTCGCCTCGCTGGTGGTCTTCGAGGACGGTCTGGCCCGCAAGTCCGATTACCGCCACTACACGATCCGCGAAGCGGCGGGCGACGGCCGCTCCGATGACGTCGGCAGCATCGCCGAGGTGACCCGCCGCCGGTTCCTCAAGCTGCGCCGTGAGCGCGACATGATGGAGCAGGACGATCTCGCCGCGACCGGAAGCGACGACGACGCGCTCGACCTCACCTCCCGTCCGGGTATCGATCCCCGCACGGGGCGCCCGCGCAAGTTCTCCTATCCGCCCAACCTGTTCGTCGTCGACGGCGGCGCGCCCCAGGTCGCCGCGGCCGCCGAGGTGCTCGACGAGCTGGGCATCACCGATGTCGCGGTGATCGGCCTGGCCAAACGGCTGGAGGAGGTGTGGGTGCCCGGCGAGAGCGACCCGGTGATCCTGCCGCGCAACAGCGAGGCGCTCTACCTGCTGCAACGGGTGCGCGACGAGGCGCACCGCTTCGCCATCACCTTCCATCGCAGCAAGCGCTCACGCCGGATGACCGCCTCGGCCCTGGACTCGGTGCCGGGGCTCGGCACGGCGCGCCGGACCGCGCTGGTCACCCATTTCGGATCGGTCGCCAAGCTGAAGCAGGCCACGGTCGAGGAGATCACCGAGGTGCCCGGAATCGGGATGGCGACCGCGAAAGCGGTCCTTGCGGCGCTCGAGTCCGAATAGACAGTCGACAGTGCACCGGAAATTTCGGTATCGCGTACGTTGTGTGTCTGCGGCCGATACCGAAACCGGTGCGCGATGATCGGAAGGCACCCCAGACACGGATCCGGTAGGACATGACACGCGTCGAATCGAACAGCAGTGCGGGCAGTCCGCCGACGAGTGCGGGACGAGTGGCTTCGTCCGGCGCCGTCGGCGGAGCGAATCCGCAGGTCGAGGTCGTGATCGTGACCGGGCTCTCGGGCGCGGGCCGCGGCACGGCCGCCCGCGTACTCGAGGACCTCGGCTGGTACGTGGCCGACAACCTGCCGCCCGAGCTGTTCGGGCGGATGGTGGAGCTGGGCGCGTCCGCGAAGCCGCCGATCCGCCGTCTCGCGCTGGTCATGGACGTGCGCAGCCGGTTCTTCACCGGTGATCTGTCGGTGGTCACCGAGCAGCTGCGGATCCTCGGCGTGCGCACCAGGGTCCTGTTCCTCGAGGCCTCCGACGACGTGCTGATCCGCCGCTTCGGCTTCGCCCGGCGCAGGCATCCGCTACAGAGCGAGAGCAAGGACGGCACGTTGTCGGCGGGTATCGCCGCCGAGCGGGTGCGGTTGTCCGCCGTGAAGGCCGCCGCCGACCTGGTGATCGACACCACCGAGCTGTCCATCCATCAATTGCACCGCAAGATGGAGGAGGCCTACGGCGGCGGCGCGCCCAGCGCGTTGCAACTCACCGTGCAGTCGTTCGGCTTCAAGTACGGGGTTCCGCTGGACGCCGACATGGTGTTGGATGTGCGTTTTCTACCCAATCCGCATTGGATACCGGAGTTGCGGGAACACACCGGTCAGGAGACGGTGGTCAGCGAGTACGTGTTGTCGCGTCCCCGCGCGGACGATTATCTGCGTACCTGCCACCACCTGGTCGAGCTGACCACGAACGGTTACCGCCAAGAGGGGAAGCGATACATGACGGTCGCAGTGGGCTGCACCGGAGGCAAGCACCGGAGCGTCGCGATTGCCGAGGCACTGGGTGAGTTGATGAGTGAGGTCACCGGTGGGCCGGAGGAGTCCGCCGACGTGGTCCGGGTCGTCCATCGAGACCTGGGGCGCGAATGACCGGTTGGGAATCCAATCCCAGCATCGTCGCGCTGGGTGGTGGACATGGGCTGTACGCGACACTGACCGCGGTGCGGCGGCTGACCAGGAAGATCTGCGCGGTGGTCACCGTCGCCGACGACGGCGGCTCCTCGGGCCGGCTACGCGCCGAGCTGGGGGTGCTGCCGCCGGGGGATCTCCGGATGGCGCTCGCGGCCCTGGCCGCGGACGCCGACGGCGTCTGGACGCAGACCGTCCAGCATCGTTTCGGCGGCACCGGCGCGCTGGCCGGGCACTCCGTGGGCAATCTGATCCTGGCCGGGCTCACCGAGGTGCTCGGCGATCCGGTCGCCGCGCTCGATGAAGTCGCCCGCATGTTGCGCATCACCGGACGAGTGCTCCCCATGTCGCCGATCGCGCTGGACATCGAGGCGGATGTGTCTGGGCTGGAGGCGGATCCACGGGTGAGCCGTTGCATTCGCGGCCAAGTTGCCATCGCGACCACGCCGGGTAAGGTGCGGCGGGTGCGGCTGATTCCGTCCGACCCACCGGCCAGTCCGGAGGCGACCTCGGCGATCGAACACGCGGATGTCGTGGTGCTCGGGCCGGGATCGTGGTTCACCAGCGTGATTCCGCACGTCCTCGTTCCGGAGCTACGGGAAGCCCTGGTGTACACCAGGGCCCGGAAAGTGCTCGTGCTCAATCTCGCCGCGGAGCCGGGGGAGACCGCCGGGTTCTCCGCGGAGCGGCATTTGCATGTACTGTCCCAGCACGCACCGGAATTCGTCGTCGATGAGGTGCTGGTCGACTCCGGGTCGGTGCCGGAGGGTCGTGAACGGGAACATGTGGCCAGGGCTGCCGAACAGTTGCGGGCACGAGTAACGTTCTCCGATGTCGCCGAAGCGGGAACGGACCGGCATCACCCCGGAAAGCTTGCCGCCGCACTGGATCAACTGATCCGGCAACCTCGGCCGCAAATGGCAGGGCTTCGAGTCGAGGGACGGCACATGGGCCAGGATGTGCGTTCCGGGTTGGGTGGAAAGGAGCGCGTCCCGTGGCGATGACAGCCGATGTGAAAGACGAGCTGAGCAGGCTCACGGTGTCGCAGGTGAGTTCCCGCAAGGCGGAACTGTCCGCTCTGCTGCGTTTCGCGGGCGGCCTGCACATCGTCGGCGGCCGGGTGATCGTCGAGGCCGAGGTGGACATGGGGTCCATCGCGCGCAGGCTGCGCCGGGAGATCTTCGAACTCTACGGTTACGGCTCCGACGTGCACGTGCTCGGCGCCGGCGGACTGCGCAAAACCTCCCGGTACGTGGTGCGTGTCTCCAAGGAGGGCGAGGCGCTGGCCCGGCAGACCGGTCTGCTCGACGTGCGCGGCCGTCCGGTGCGCGGCCTGCCCGCGCAGGTGGTCGGCGGCAGCATCGCCGATGCCGAAGCCGCTTGGCGCGGTGCGTTTCTCGCGCACGGCTCGCTCACCGAACCCGGACGCTCCTCGGCGCTCGAGGTCAGCTGTCCCGGACCCGAGGCGGCGCTGGCGCTGGTCGGCGCGGCTCGGCGGCTCGGCATCACGGCCAAGGCCCGCGAAGTGCGCGGCACCGACCGCGTGGTGGTGCGCGACGGTGAGGCGATCGGCGCGCTGCTGACCAGGATGGGCGCGCACGGCACCCGGATGGTCTGGGAGGAACGCAGGTTGCGCCGCGAAGTGCGCGCGACCGCGAATCGCCTGGCCAATTTCGACGACGCCAATCTGCGCCGCTCGGCGCGCGCCGCGGTCGCCGCCGCGGCGCGGGTGGAACGCGCGCTGGAGATCCTCAGCGACGACGTGCCCGACCATCTCGCCGCCGCGGGCCGGCTGCGCGTGCAGCACCGGCAGGCGTCACTGGAGGAACTCGGCCAGCTCGCCGAACCGCCGATGACGAAAGACGCTGTCGCGGGCCGCATCCGGCGGCTGCTGTCGATGGCCGATCGGCGCGCCAAGGAACTGGGCGTTCCGGACACCGAATCGGCCGTCACGGCCGAACTGCTCGACGAAGCCTGAGCCCGCGCTCCGGACGTTCGCCGCGATCCCCGCGACTGGGCCAGTCGCGGGGATCGCGGCGTTTCGGCTGCGGAAACCGTGTTGGTCGGGCGTCTGACCAGGCATCCCGTCCTGGCGAATGCCAGGTGCGTGTCGGCGAGGTCGCCGCAGGACGTTAGTGTGAGTGGGCATCGGAATGATCCGCTGGAAAGTTGAGGAGCGATAACGTGACTGTCCGGGTAGGCATCAACGGCTTCGGTCGTATCGGACGTAACTTCTTCCGGGCGGTGGAGGCGCAGAAGGCGCTCGGCACCACCGACATCGAGATCGTCGCGGTCAACGACCTCACCGACAACGCGACCCTCGCGACCCTGCTCAAGTACGACTCGATCCTGGGCCGTCTGCCCCAGGACGTCTCGCTCGACGGCGACGACACCATCGTGGTGGGCGACCAGCGGATCAAGGCGCTGGCGATCAAGGAAGGCCCCGCCGCGCTGCCCTGGGGTGACCTGGGTGTCGACGTGGTGGTCGAGTCCACCGGCATCTTCACCGATGCCACCAAGGCCAAGGGCCACCTCGCCGCGGGCGCCAAGAAGGTCATCATCTCCGCCCCGGCCAAGGGCGAGGACATCACCATCGTCATGGGCGTCAACGACGACAAGTACGACGGCAGCCAGAACATCATCTCCAACGCGTCCTGCACCACCAACTGCCTGGGCCCGCTGGCCAAGGTGCTCAACGACGAGTTCGGCATCGAGCACGGCCTGATGACCACCATCCATGCCTACACCCAGGACCAGAACCTGCAGGACGGCCCGCACAGCGACCTGCGTCGCGCTCGCGCCGCCGCCCTGAACATCGTGCCCACCGGCACCGGCGCCGCGAAGGCCATCGGCCTGGTGCTGCCCGAGCTGCAGGGCAAGCTGGACGGCTACGCGCTGCGCGTGCCGGTCCCGACGGGCTCGGTCACCGACCTGACCGCGACGCTGCGCAAGTCGGCCTCGATCGAGGAGATCAACGCCGCCTACAAGGCCGCCGCGGAAGGCCCGCTGAAGGGCATCCTGAAGTACAACACCGACCCGATCGTCTCCAGCGACATCGTCACCGACCCGGCCTCGTCGATCTACGACGCGCCGCTGACCAAGGTGATCGACAACCAGGTCAAGGTCGTGTCCTGGTACGACAACGAGTGGGGCTACTCGAACCGTCTCGCCGATCTCATCGGCCTCGTCGGCAAGTCGCTCTGACGCGCATGGCTGTCAAGACACTCGCGGATCTGCTCGGCGAGGGCGTCGAAGGCCGGGGCGTGCTGGTGCGCTCCGACCTGAACGTCCCCCTCGACGACCAGGGACAGATCACCGATCCCGGCCGCATCATCGCCTCGGCGCCGACCATCAAGGCACTCGCCGAGGCGGGCGCCAAGGTTGTCGTCACCGCGCACCTCGGCCGCCCGAAGGGTGAACCGGGCCCGAAGCTCTCGCTGGCGCCGGTGGCCGCCCGCCTCGCCGAGGAACTGGGCCGCAATGTCCAGCTCGCCGGCGATGTGGTGGGCCAGGACGCGCTCGCGCGGTCGGAGGGCCTCACCGACGGCGACGTGCTGCTGCTGGAGAACATCCGTTTCGACGCGCGCGAGACCAGCAAGGACGACGCCGACCGGGCCAAGCTGGCCGCGGCGCTGGTCGAGCTGGTCGGCGACGACGGCGCGTTCGTCTCCGACGGTTTCGGCGTGGTGCACCGCAAGCAGGCGTCGGTGTACGACGTCGCCGAGCTGCTGCCGCACTACGCGGGCACGCTGGTCGCGGCCGAGGTCGAGGTGCTGGCCAAGCTGACCGAGAACCCGGACCGGCCGTACGCGGTGGTGCTCGGCGGTTCCAAGGTCTCCGACAAGCTGGCGGTCATCGAGGCGCTCGCGCCCAAGGTCGACACCCTGGTTATCGGCGGCGGCATGTGCTTCACCTTCCTTGCCGCACAGGGCCTTTCGGTGGGCGACTCGCTGCTGCAGGAGGAGATGGTGGACACCTGCAAGCAGCTGCTCGAGCAGTATGCCGACGTCATCCACCTGCCGCGCGACATCGTGGTGGCCGACAAGTTCGCCGCCGACGCGGAGTCGAAGGTGGTACCGGCGCACGAGATCCCGGACGGCTGGCTGGGTCTGGACGTGGGCCCGGACTCGGTGCACCGCTTCGCGGTCCTGCTGACCGAGGCGCGGACCGTCTTCTGGAACGGGCCGATGGGCGTGTTCGAGTTCGAGAAGTTCGCCGCGGGCACCCGAGGGGTCGCCGAGGCGATCGTGACCGCCACCGGCAAGGGTGCGTTCACCGTGGTCGGCGGCGGCGATTCGGCCGCGGCCGTGCGGGCGCTCGGCCTGCCGGAGGACGGCTTCTCGCACATCTCCACCGGCGGCGGCGCGTCGCTGGAGTACCTGGAGGGCAAAGAGCTCCCCGGCATCGCGGTGTTGGAGGACTGAGCATGGCACGCAAACCGCTCATCGCGGGCAACTGGAAGATGAACCTCAATCACCTCGAGGCCATCGCCCTGGTGCAGAAGATCGCGTTCGCGCTGCCGGAAAAGTACTTCGACAAGGTGGACGTCGCGGTGATCCCGCCGTTCGTCGACCTGCGCAGCGTGCAGACGCTGGTCGAAGGGGACAAACTCCTGCTCACCTACGGCGGTCAGGACGTCTCGGTGCACGAGGCGGGCGCCTATACCGGTGAGATCAGCGCGAGCATGCTCGCCAAGCTGGGCTGCACCTTCGTCGTGGTCGGGCACTCCGAGCGGCGGCAGTACCACAACGAGGACGACGCCACCGTGCTGGCCAAGGCCAAGCAGGCGTTGAAGCACGGGATCACCCCGATCGTGTGCATCGGCGAAGGCTTGAATGTCCGCGAGGCGGGAACGCACGTCGAGTACAACCTCGAGCAACTGCGCGGATCGCTGAAAGGCCTGTCGGCGGAGGAGATCTCGAAGATCGTCATCGCCTACGAGCCGGTGTGGGCGATCGGCACCGGCAAGGTCGCCACCCCCGCCGACGCGCAAGAGGTCTGCGGCGCGATTCGCGGGGAGCTGGAGAAGCTCGCCTCGCCGGAAGTCGCGGCAGGGGTGCGCGTGCTCTACGGCGGATCGGTGAACGCCAAGAACGTCGGAGAACTGATCGCGCAGAGCGACATCGACGGCGCATTGGTGGGCGGCGCTTCGCTCAAGGGTGACGAATTCGCCACCCTCTCCGCGATCGCCGCGGGCGGCCCCCTGCCCTGACCCGGGTCAGACGCGCGACAGCCCGGTATCGCTTCCCGCGGTACCGGGCTGTGCCGTATACGCCGAGAGCGATCACGGATGCCGCGCGAGCGGGAATCGTGCGATGATGTCGCAGCTCGATCCCCCGGCACCGCAAGGATTTTCGTGACTCTTCGCAAGATGTACACCGCACTTCCTGTCGCGCTGCTCGCGCTGGCCGCTCTTGCCGGTTGTTCCGACGACTCGTCCCACGAACACGCCGGGCACGACGCGGCATCGAGCACCGTTGCGGCGGCGGTCGACCCAGAGCGGCAGGACGCGGGGCATCGCAGACTGAATCAGCTCGTCGGGACGTGGAAGGGCGACAAATCTACCTTCGTCGCGGGTGGCACGGCGGACAACCCGGTCCGGAGGGAGATCGTCTCGCACTGGGAATGGATCGCCGAGACCGGCAACAACTTCCTGCGGGAAGAAGCCGAGGACGTCCACGGCAGCGGCGCGTACTACCGGCTCGGGCTCCTCGGATTCGGACCGACCGACAATCGCTACGAATGGACGACCGTAGACAGTGTCACGCCGATGACCATGAGCTACAAGGGCGCCAAGGGGAGCGGCGGTGACCCCGAAATCGTGATGGCCGGTGAATTCACCGATCCGGGCGTGCTCGGCGCGCAGTTCGCGGGCAAGACGATCCCGATGCGCACGGTGATCCGGCTGGAGTCGGCCGACCGGGTGATCATGGAGATCTACTTCACGCCGCCCGGAGCGGCGGAGCTGGTCGCCGACCGCGTCGTTCTCACCCGGCAGAAGTAGCAGGCGTCACTGCGCGTGCAGGACCAGACCCGCGCCGTTGTCGTTGCGCAGGGTCAGCGTGTCGGCGTCCACCGTGGCGGTCGCCGTGCCGTCCAGGGTTCTCAACACGGCCTGCTCGACCTCCATCACCTCCGGCGAGCACAGCATCTTCGTGGTGGCGATCCGGAAGGTGATCCGGGTGCCGGACACCTGGGCGCTGCCGGTCATGCGATTGCACCCGGCGCCGCCGGAGACGCTGTCGTCCGCGGCGATGGTGAGCGTCGGCTGCGCCTCGTCGAGGGCACGCGAACGGATCTGGCTGTTGTCCGTGATGAGCGCGGTGACCAGCCAAGGCGTGCCCACGATCGGTTTGTCCGGCTGGGCGACCTTCTTGTCGATCAAGCTCACCGTGCGGTCGGGGCCGTGCAGGGTGAGCCGCGAGTCGTCCAGCCGCCAGGTGGGCTGCGAGTTCAGCAGGCCGCTGAGCCACTCGTCGGCGCCGCGCCGATCGTCCTCGCAGGCCATCAGGGTGGTGGCCAGACCGGAGACGTGCAGCACCTGATCGTCCAGGGAGGCCGCGCCGGTGAATTTGTTGCATCCCGCGTCGGCCGCTACCCGGCCCTCGGTGAAGCTGATGGTCAGCGGCCCGCCACCGGGAATCGGGGTGCCTTCGACGCCGGTGGAGAGAAATGTGCGGCCCACCGGGGTCGGCTCGTCGGCGCCGCGGCCGGGCTCACCGCTCGAACACGCCGCCACCGTGCAGAGGGCGAGCAGGACGAGCGGTCCTGATCGCGCGAAGAGTGCCGCCATGCGGCGATGTTACCGACGACCGGCCGCGCCACCGAGGTCGCGTCGGTCGTCACGGCCTGCCGGTGAACTCGCCCGCCGCCGAAATCAAGACTCATGGGATGACTCACTCGGCCCCGTATTAGTATCTGTGCCGTGCACCGGTGCTTCCCGATCACTCCGCCGCCCGCTTCCTGAGCGAGGTGTAGGCATGCAGCGCGCCGCCGAACGGGTGGGCGCGCTTCCTTCGGCAGCACTGTGCACCTCGCTTCCGCGACCCCAATCCCTCTTGTCGCAGGAGCGCGATCTCTCATGTCCTCCACTGTGTTTGCCGCCCGTCCCGGGCTGGTCTACCTCGTCGGCGCCGGCCTCCTGTGGGGCACCGGCGGTCTGCTCGGCACGTTGGTGCACCGGGCCACCGGCTTGTCACCCGTCTCGGTGGCCACCTGCCGGCTCGCTGTCGGCGGGCTGCTCCTGGTGGTTCTGCTCGTCGGCACGCGGCGGCCGTGGCCGCGAGACCCGCTGGCCTGGTGCCGGATCGGCACGGTCGCCGTGCTCGCGGCGGCCTTCCAGGCGGCCTACTTCGGGGCGGTCGCCGCCTCCTCGGTCAGCGTCGCGACGCTGATCACGATCGGCATGTCGCCGGTGGTCGTCGCCGGGTTGGAGCATGTCACCGGACGACACGCGGTGGACCGTCGCCGCGCGGCGACGATCGGCATCGCGGTGTGCGGACTGGCCTTGCTGGTCGGTATGCCGAGCGGTGCCGGCGGCGCGCACGGGTTGCTGGTGGGCGCGGCGTTCGCGGCGGTGGCCGCCGCGGCGTTCGCGACGGTCACCGTCCTCAACGCCGTGCCCGTGCCCGGGCTCGACGCGATGACCACCACCGGCCTCGGGTTCACCGGAGGCGCGTTGCTGCTGGCGCCACTCGCGGCCACGAGCGGGCTGGCGTTCGACCCGACGCCCGGCAGCATCGCGCTGGTCCTGGTGCTGGGGCTCGCGCCCACCGCGGTCGCCTACACGTTGTACTTCCGCGGCCTCTCGGACGCGGGGCCGGGGACCGCCGCGGTATTGGCACTGCTGGAACCGCTCACGGGAGCGGCGCTTGCGGCGGTGATCCTCGGCGAACGCCTCACGGCGGCGGGACTGGCGGGAGCCGCGCTGCTGGTCGCGGCGTTGCTGCTGG
>NZ_BDBM01000029.1 GCF_001612985.1 Nocardia gamkensis NBRC 108242
TTCGGTGCACTGCCACGGTCGGAAAGAAGCGCACGCGTCCGGACGGACACCGGCTGGAATCTCACCGCGATCCCGCCCGATACCGCGAGTAGGACCGTCAGGACGCCCGCGCGGCGTTGTTGGACGGCGGCTTGACCACGCCGACAAGCGATCCCGCGTTCATGGAATAGCTGTTGGATTTCAGTTGATCGCTGGAATTGCCTTCGATGGTGGTGATCCGGCCGGTTCGCGGATCCACGGACTCCACGATTCCCACATGGTCGGGGGTGCCGTCACCTTCCCAGTCGAAGATGATCATGTCCCCCTTCTGGGCATTCGAGATATTCGAAGCCAACCCCATGTGCTTGGCGTCGTTCCAGATGGACGGCACATAGTTCTTGTTGGTCCAGTCGACGTTGTAACCGGCCTGATCCCACGTCCAAGTGGAGAAGGCCGCGCACCACGCGTCGTTGATGTTGTACGGGGCCTTGTAGAGCTTGCCGTCCGGGCCGCGGAACATGGGGACGTTGTTGCCTCCGCTTTCGGAGACACCGAGCGCCAGTTGCTCTCGTGCCTTCGCGACGATGTCGTCCGGAGTTCCCGTACCTCGGGTCCAGGTGGCGTTGCTCGCGGTCGGCGCCCACGGAGACCGGGACCCGACATCCGGCGCGTTGCCATAGGGGTTGCGCGGGAGGTCGGGAATCATCTTGTAGATATCGCCCGCGTCCCTCTGCATACCGCTGTCCGCGTCCTCGATCGTGTCGTGCACACGGTCCACGCCCTCCAAGATCAGCTGTAACAGCCGATTCTCCTCGGCGGCGGTCAGGTGCAAGTTCCCATCGGGCAGACGGGTCAGCTGGTGCTCGCCTGGTTCGCGACTCAACTCGGTCTTGAGCCCGGCCACAATCCCTTTGACATCCTGGAACGCTTTGTTGGAGGTGTCGAAGCTCGCGATGGCGCTTTCGTTCACACCGTCGTTCTGCGCTTGCAGTTGTGACGTTTTGTCCCGGAACGCACCGCGCTTGTCGTCGTAGTTGTCGACCAGCACCGACGATCCGGGATCGAGCGTCTGGGCGCCATCCTTGGTGAGCTTGCGGCCGTCGGCGCTCAGCAGCTTCTTATCCGCCAGCCAAGCGATCATGTCCGGCTGCCCACCGTCCCACCCGGACGCGAACAGCACGACCGCGTTCTGCATGTACACACTGGCCGCGTCGACAACCGCATTGAGACCATCGCTGGCATAGGCGGGATGTGGAAGGTCTTCGAGATCTATGTCACTCAGAGTAGTCATGCACGCCCTCCACCCGGCGCGGTCGACACGGCCGTTCTCCGCAGGCCGACAAACAGCATCCGTAACCTCACTCGGCCGAGACCGCCGGACGTTGTGGCGGCACACCCATCTCTACGGCCGAGTATCGGGCATTCCCGGCATTGGCAACTCGCGACGCCCTCGGTGGCCGTTTCTCACGGCCGCGAGCACTCAGCTGCGTTTGGTCGCCGAGGCTCGCAGCGCCGCCACCGACACCCAGTCGCGCGATTCGACGTGTCACCGCACGAATGTTCTGTGAACAGCGGGAAGCCCGGCTCAGAGAGTAAGGCGCACCATGTCCGCCGTGCGCGCCAGACCCGGGAAGGCCTGCGGAGTCGACCTCGGGTGCAGCGCGTGCACCGCGAGCCGGAACATGACCGCGCGCAACAACATCTGCGGCCACTCCGGCAGGTCCGCCCAGCGTTCGAGCAACCCGTCGTCGGCGCCACCCCAAGCCAGTGCGTCCACCACGATCACTCCGGCCGCCCAAGGCGCGGGCCGCCAGTACGGCGTGATGTCGGTGAGGCCGGGGATCTGCGGGCCCGCGAACAGCACGGTGCCGAACAGGTCGCCGTGCACCAGCTGCGGCGGGGTCTGCACCGGTTTGCGGAGGGTGGCCAGCTGACCGATCAGTTCGATGCTGCGCCGCCCGTCCGGGGACGTCGAGAGCGAAGCGCCGCCCGCGCGGAGGCTGCGCAGCGGCACCGGCTCCCAGGCGGCGCGATCGGCCGCGACGAACACGTCCACGTCCACCCACGGCACGACCGGGGGCTGCGCGAGGAAGCGCGGGCGCTCCAGATGCGCCGTCGCCTGGTGCAGGCGCAGGGACACCGAGACCACCTCGTCGTGCCGCGGCTCGGGCGCACCCTCGAGATAGGTGTCCGCGCGCCACCCGGACACCACGTAGCGGCCATCCGTCGCCCGCACCGGACGCGCCAGCCGCAGCCCGTCCACCTTCAGCGTCTCGCGGATCTTCGCCGACCACGCCGCGCGCGCGTGATCGGCGACCGGACTGAGCACCACGTCACCGAAGCGCCAGCCACCTTCCCAGTCGCCGATCGGAACCGGGGTCACTTCGCGCAGACCGAACGTGGCACGCACATGCTCGGGAGGTTCCACAGAAGTCACGGCCGTACGGTACGTCGTGTCTGATTTGGCGCGCCTTCGGCGCGCCGTGTTCGCCTCAGTACACCGGCAGCGACTTGTCCACCTGGTTGGCCCAGGCGATCACGCCGCCCTGCAAGTGGGTGGCGTCGGAGAAGCCCGCGCGTTTGAGCGCGGCCAAAGCCTCGGCGGAGCGCACGCCCGTCTTGCAGTGCAGCACGATCGGACGGTTCTGCGGCAGCTCGGCCAAGGCCTCGCCGGACAGGATGCGGTCCTTCGGGATCAGCCTGGCGCTTTCGATGTGCACGATGTCCCACTCGACCGGCTCGCGCACGTCGATCAGCTCGATCGGCTTGCCCGATGCCAGCAGTTCCTCGAGTTCGCGGGCGGTGATGGTGGACCCGGCCGCGGCCGCCTGGCCCTCGTCGGACACCACGCCACAGAACGCCTCGTAGTCGATCAGCTCGGTGATCGGCTGACGCTCCGGGTCACGGCGCAGCTTGATGGTCCGGTAGTTCATGTCCAGTGCGTCGTACACCATCAGCCGGCCGAGCAGCGGCTCGCCGATGCCGGTGATCAGCTTGATGGCCTCGGTCACCATCACCGAACCGATGGACGCGCACAGCACGCCGAGCACGCCGCCCTCGGCGCAGGACGGAACCATGCCGGGCGGCGGGGCCTCCGGGTACAGATCGCGGTAGTTGATGCCGCGCCCGTCCGGCGCGTCCTCCCAGAACACCGAGACCTGGCCCTCGAAGCGATAGATCGAGCCCCAGACATACGGCTTGCCCGCCAGCACCGCGGCATCGTTCACCAGGTAGCGGGTGGCGAAGTTGTCGGTGCCGTCGACGATCAGGTCGTACTCGCGGAACAGCTCGATCGCGTTCTCCGGTTCCAGCCGGATCTTGTGCAACCGGACGTCGATGCCGGAGTTGATCTCCAGGATCGAATCACGCGCGCTGTCGGCCTTGGGGCGGCCGATATCGGATTCGCCGTGGATGATCTGCCGTTGCAGGTTCGAGGCGTCGACCTCGTCGAATTCGACGATGCCGAGCGTGCCGACACCCGCGGCGGCCAGGTAGAGCAGGGCGGGCGAGCCGAGACCACCCGCGCCGATCACCAGCACCTTGGCGTTCTTCAGACGTTTCTGCCCGTCCACGCCGAGATCGGGGATGATCAGGTGTCGGCTGTAGCGGGCTACCTCATCCCTGGTCAGCTCCGCGGCCGGCTCGACAAGTGGCGGCAGGGACTTGGGTGATGACACGTCCAGGACTCCTCGAATCGCTTGGCCGATCGCTGCGGCGGTGTGACGCCCGTGTCGGGCTGGCTCAACTGTGCAACACCGGCGACCGGACCGTTCTTCCCGCCCATCGTTCCGTATACCCAGCGCGCCGCGACAACCACCCTCTCGGTGCGACGAACGCCGCCCTCCCATGCCGACGGTGTCGGGCCGGCCTCGAGTTTCGAGCGAAGCGGAGACCCAGTATCCGCCATTCGCGGCCCGGCGTGCACGCCCGAGTGACTCGCCGCACCCGCGACGAAAAGCACCCGGCCACCAACGACGGCGAAACCCAGATCATGCGATCACCGCCCTACGAGCCCACGAACCGAACTCCCGGTTCCGAGCGAAGCGAGACCGAGCAATCCGCCGTTCGCGGCCCGGCTCGCGTTTGCCGCGGCCGCCGCGTACGCACCGAAGGAGCGGCAGTCGAGCCGTGCCCACAATCGACAATCGGCCATACAACCCGTGCACCGAGCTGGCAAGCTCCGATGCCAACGTGCCCAGCGCTCCCCCACTCCCGGTTTCGAGCGAAGCGAGACCGAGCATCCGCCGTTCGCGACCCGGCTCGCGTTTGCGCGGCCGCCGCGTACGCGACGAAGGAGCAAGCGGCGGCCGCGCAAACGCGAGCCACAAAGGGGCCGCGAACACGCCGCGACGAAGTCGCGGCAAATCGAACACAGCTATCCCCGAGGGTAGGGCCAGGGGTTGAAGCGGCAGTGCTTGCCGTCCATCGGGACCACGCCGTGCGGATCGAGGGAGGCGATGTCGTCGTTCTTGGTGCCGAAGGTCTGCTGCATCATCACCGGAGCCAGCCCACCGTCGGTCTCGCACGGCTGGTGCTGGTGGTAGCCGATGGCGTGGCCGACCTCGTGGTTGATCAGGTATTGCCGGTAGGACCCGATGTCGCCTTCGAAGGCGAGCGCGCCGCGCACCCAGCGGACGTCCGACAGCACCACGCGGCGGTCGTCGGCGTTGTAGCAGGAGGTATCGATCGGGATGTCGAAGCCGCATTCCTTGCGGCTGGATCCCCGGGAGGTGAGCGAGACGCGGAAGTCGGCGTCACCCTGATCGACCCGGCGGAACGCGAACTTGGGGTCGTGCACCCAGCTCTTCGGATTGGCCAGGGTGGAATCGACCATCTTGGCGACGGCCTCGTCACCGCCCAAACCGGAGGTGTCCACGCCGTTCTCGATCTCCACGGTGTAGCGGAAGACGGTGGTGGTTCCGGTGCCGACCTGGGCGGTGGTGCCGGGCACCACGTGCCAGTCGCCCACGCCGGTCTCGGCGAACGCGCCGCCCTCTGGCAGTGCCCCGGCGGGTAGATCGGTGGAGAAGTGCCCGTCGCCCGGCGGGGCGCCGATGATGCCCGCGATGGCGGTGGCAGTACTGAGGCGCCCGAGCCCCGGATCCGAGCCCGCGATGCTGTCCGGGTCGGCGGCGCGGATCGCGTCTACCACGACCAGGACGGTGATCACGACCAGAACGGGCAACGCGTACGCCCGCCAGCCATAGGTCGAGACGAATCTGCCGAGCGCGCTCTGCTTCTTGGCGTCGCGCTCGGGTCGGCCGCGGTCCCTGCCGTCGTCGGGGGAAGTGGGATCCCAGCGGGCGCGCAGCGGCTGATGGGATCGTTCGGCCTTGTGCGAGTAGAGACCAAGCGGGTCGTAGACCTCGACGGCGTCTCGATCGGGCGGCTCCGGATCGGGCTGCGACACAACGGGTTCGGGCGGTTCGCGGCGCTTGCGCTCTTTCTTCCCGCGACCGGGTGACCCGCCGCCTGCCCCCGACCGCTCGGCCGCGCCGGTTCGAGCCGCACCATCGGATCGCGCCTCTGGCCAGGTTCTCGCCATGTGGTCCGACCCTACGGAACCGGACGCGCCGGAGCCAGCCGGGCGGCGCGCACCGCGCCGTCCGGCGGGGGGTCTCTCCGGTCGGTCGGTCACGTTCACCAGCGTCTCACAGCGGCGAATCCCCACTCACGGGCACACCTCGCGGCCCGGTCGGTGCGAGAATCCTTTCCGGGTGGCACCAGTTGCCCGGCCCCGATCCGCGGGCGGGCGACAACCGGGTATCGTTCATGAGATAACCCGGTGCACACCCCTTTGCCGGGGAATCGACTGGGAGAGCCGAAATGACTGACCTCGTGGACCGGATGACGTCCCGTAGATCGTCGTCCGAGGCCATGGCACCCGCCAAACGCGGTACCCGGCTTCCGCGCGACGAGCGACGTCAACAGCTACTCGCGGCGGCAAGCGAAGTCTTCGTGCAGCG
The DNA here is from genome assembly GCF_001612985.1 of Nocardia gamkensis NBRC 108242. Taxonomy (GTDB): domain Bacteria; phylum Actinomycetota; class Actinomycetes; order Mycobacteriales; family Mycobacteriaceae; genus Nocardia; species Nocardia gamkensis. The sequence continues at coordinate 5,946 of NZ_BDBM01000029.1, forward strand.
CGGGTACCACGCCGCGGGCATGGACGAGATCTCGCAGTGCGCCGGAGTGAGCAAACCGGTGCTGTACCAGCACTTCAGCAGCAAGCTGGAGCTCTATCTCGCGGTGCTGCAGAACTACGTGGACATGCTGGTGTCCAGCGTCCGCCAAGCGCTGCGCTCCACCACCAGCAACAAGCAGCGTGTGCGTGCCGCGGTGCAGGCGTACTTCGACTTCGTGGACAACGAGATGCAGGGCTTCCGACTGGTCTTCGAGTCCGACCTGACCAGCGAGCCGCAGGTGCAGCGCCGGGTCGAGCAGGCCACCGAGGCCTGCGTGGACGCGGTCTTCGACCTGGTCGCGCACGACTCGGGCCTGGACCCCTACCGTGCCCGCATCCTGGCCGTCGGCTTGGTCGGCGCGAGCCAGTTCACCGCGCGGTACTGGCTGGAGGCCGATCGGCCGATTCCGAAGGAGGAGGCGGTCGATACCACCGTCTCGCTCGCGTGGGGCGGCCTGAAGCACGTGCCGCTGCACCCGATCGACTGAGCGGTCACGACGACGAACGAGCCCCTGTCCCCGGAGTTGTCGGGGGCAGGGGCTCGATTGCTTATGGGCCGGACCGGGAATCAGACCGCGGCGAAACCGACGCGGCCGCCGGTGGTGGAACCGATCTCGACGTAGGCGACCTTCGACGCCTGGATCAGGAACTTGCGGCCCTTCTCGTCGGAGAGCGACAAGACGCCACCGTCGCCGCCGCCGAACGCACCGGACACCAGCGCCTCGACCTCGTCCTGGGTCTGCGCGCTGTTGATCACCAGCTCGCGCGGGCTATCCGAAATACCGATCTTGACCTCCACGGCCAACCTCCGAACCTGAGAGTCCTGTGCTGTCGAGTCCAGGCTAGTGGGGGCCGCCGACGACATTCACTTCGGCTCGATGAGCTGGATCTCCAATTCGATCTTGACGGTGTCGCCGAGCATGCCGGGCAGGGGGCCGCCGACGCCGAAGTCGGTGCGCTTGATGGCGCCGGTGGCGGAGAAGCCCGCGTGCCGGTCGCCGGTCGGGCCGAAGTCCTGCACGCCGCCCCACTCGACCTCCAGGGTGACCGGCTTGGTGATCGTGCCGAGCGTGGCCTCGCCCTCGACCTCGAAGGTCTCGGCGACGACCACCGGCCGGGTGGCGCGGAAGGTCAGCGTGGGGCGGTTGGCGACGTCGAGGAAGTCGGCGGTGCGGATGTGGGCGTCGCGGTCGGCGTTGCCGGTGTCGAAGGAGTCCAGGTGGATCGTCGCGCCGATGGTGGCCGCGCCAGATTCGTCGACCACGAATTCGGTCTCGAACCGGGTGAATCCGCCACGCACCTTGGAGATGCCGAGATGACGAATGGTGAAGGCGACCGAGGAGTGCGCGGTGTCGAGTGCCCACGAACCGGTTTTCAACGCGGTGGATTCCGAGGTAGATGTCATACCTCCGACAATGAACGGACCGCGGTCCGCTAGCCAGACCGCCGTTATCCTGGACCTGACAGGGCGCGGATAACCGTCCTCGGACCGGGCACGATGGGACACATGGCTCGAAACGGATTCGCGGAATTCCTCATCGCGCGTCGCGCCGAATTGCGGCCGTCGGACGTCGGCATGCCCGAGGGCGGACGCCGCCGGACCCCTGGCCTGCGTCGCGAAGAGGTCGCCATCCGAGCGGGGGTGAGCGCCGACTACCTGGCCCGGCTGGAGCAGGGACGCGACACCAACCCGTCGGTCGCGGTGATCGACGCCCTGGCCGACGCACTGTTGCTGAGCGGCGACGAACGCCAGCACTTCGGCATGCTCGCACTCACCTCGGGCAACGAATCACGGTGCCCCGGCAACGAATCCGCCGAGGAGGAGGTGGCCCCGACGATCGAGACCATCCTGCGGGCCTTGCATCCGACGCCGGCCTTCGTGGTCGGCCGGAGGCTGAACGTGCTGAGCTGGAACCAGGCGTGGGCCGATTTCGTCGCCCCGCTGGGGCTGCTGGACGGAGCCGACCGGCCCAACCTCGCGTGGTACACCTTCGCGCATCCCGCGGCGCGACGCGTCCTGCGCAACTGGGAGCAGGCCGCCGACGCCTTCGCCGCCGCGCTCGGCCGCGCCAAACTCCACTGGCCGGGCGACAACGCACTGCTGGAGACGATCGAGGCGCTGCGCGAACTCCCGGAATTCGCGCGGCGCTGGAAACCGCATCGGGTCGGCGCCGCGGGCTCCGGGATGCTTCACCTCGACCATCCCGTGCACGGCATGGTCGGGGTACCGTTCGAGACCCTGGCAGCCGACCGCGACCAGAGCGTCGTCGTCTGGCTGGCCGACCGGGCGAGCACACACGCGCCCGGCTTGCGGCTGGTGACCGACCGCGCGGCGAACGCGTAGCCCGCGCTCAGATGCCGAGTACCGCCATGCGCTCGGCGTGACTGTCCTGCATTCGCTCGATCAGGGCCGCGATGCCGTTGAGGTCACCGGTGGCGGTGAGCACCAGGTCGGTGAGTTCGTCGCGCTGCGCCATGACGTATTGGGCCTGCGTGATCGCCTCGCCGAGCAGCCGCCTGCCCCAGAGGGTGAGCCGGTCGCGTTCGGAGCGGCTCTCGGTGACCGCGCGGCGCACCTCCTCGACCACGAACTCCGAGTGCCGGGTCTCGGCGAGCACGTCGCGAACCACCGCGGCGACATCGGGCGTCAGCGCGCCCGCGATCTCGGTATAGAAGTCCGCAGCGATGCCGTCACCGACGTAGAACTTCACCATCGACTCGAGCCATGTCGATGGGTCGGTGGAGGTGTGATAGTCGTCCAGCGCGCGCACGAACGGCGCCATGGCGTCGAAGACATCGGCGCCCCGCGCCGCCAGCGCGGACTCCAGCGTCTTGAAATGCTCCATCTCGGCCGCGGCCATCTTCGCCACCGCCACCTTGCCCCGCAGGGTCGGCGACAGCTTGGCCTCCTCGGCCAGCCGGTAGAACGCGGAGATCTCGCCGTAGGCGAGCACCGCGAACAGGTCGGTCACGCCGGGATGACTCGCGGGGATGAAGAGGTTTGCTGGGTCGGTCGACGAAACACCTGACGCGGCAGGTGACTGTGCTCCCATGTGCCCCAGCGTAATACTCACGGCGGTTCAGGCGGTCTCGGCCAGGAACTTCTCGAGATAACTCCATGTCGTGTCACGCGCGGTCGGTGCGGCCAGGATGCCCAAGTGGCTGCCGGGGGCGCTCTCGTAGCGGACCATCGCCGCTCCGGTGAGCACGCGGGCGCCCGCCTCGACGGCGGGAGCCGGGGTGATCACGTCGGAGGGCCCGCCCACGAGCAGGACCGGCGCGGTCACATCCGCCAGCTCTATCCGGCGTCCGCCCAGCACGACGACACCCCGCCCGATGTCGTTGGCGAGGATGAACCGGCCCCACAGCTGGCCGTAGAAACGGCCGGGGTACCCGGGCATCTCGGCCATGAACCGATCGATCGTCTCCATCTTGGCCAGCGCCTCGGTGCGCGCGATATTGCTCGCGACGAACCACGGCCGGGTCAGCTCGCGGTCCCAGGCGGTGACGCGGTAGCCGATTCGAGTCAGTGTCGCAGGAACGCCACCGGCCGCGCGGATGACGGTGGAGGTGGCCCGGCCGCCGGTGAGTTTCGCGACGGCGCGCAGTTGCGGCACGCCGGTCATCCGGTCGTAGTCCAGCGGTGAGCCGACGGCCGTGATGGACCGGATGGGCAGCTCGGGGTGCGCCGCGGCGGTCAGCAAGGCCAGCGTGCCGCCGAGTGACCAGCCCACCAGATCGACCGCGCGTCCGTCGCGATCGGCGCTGGTGCGCAGCACCGCCTCGGGCAGGATGTCATCGATCCAGTCCTCGAAACCCATGCGGCGGTCGGCGAAGGTGATCTCGCCGTAGTCGACGACATACGGGCTGCGGCCGATCTCCAGCAGGAAGCGGGCCAGGCTCTGGTCGGGCCGCAGGTCGAAACAGTTGGCGGGCGCGGCCAGCGGTGGGACCAGCAGGACGGCCGAATCCCCTTCCGGCGTCGTCGCGTCCGCCCGCTCGAAGCGCCGCAGTTGCCGATGCGGCTGGTCCCACAGGATCGTCGCGGGAGTCGGGTCCGGCGCCTCGATGCCGGAGCCGAAGGTCAGTGCCCACGCGTTGCGTGCGGCGAGGGTGACAGTGTCGGCAAGGCTCACATCGAAGAGAGTCTCATATGCCGGTACCGCCGGTAACAGGCAAGCCCCGGAGCGCGTTACCGCGGGCCCATGCCGACCGGGTTGAGCGGCGGGACCACGGCCTCTTGCACGCTGCGCACCAGCGGCTCGAGCGACGTGGTGAGTTCGGTGATCGCGTCGGCCGACAGCACCGCGAGCGCGCCGGTCCACGCCGCGTCGTCGGTCTCGGCCTCGACTTCGGCGAGCAGCTGCGCGCCGCTGCCGGTGAGCGTGGGCGTGACCGGTTCGCCTTCCACCAAGCCCCTGGCGCGTAACTCGTCGAAGGCATCGGCCCACTCCGCCTCCGACACCCCGCGCGCGGGACGCATCACCGATTCGGGCGCCTTACCCGCGGCCACCTGGGCGACCAGCGCTTGACGTCCACTGAGACCGTGGGTGACCAAGGCCGCGACATGACCGTCGCCGCGGTGCTCACGGAGCGAGGTGCTCAGCTGCCACAGCGCCGCCACCGGGTCGGCCGACAGCGGCAGGTCCGCGTTCGCGGCGAACAGCGCCCGGCCGGTCGGATCGGCCTCCCGCTGCGCGGGCGTGAGCAACTCCACCGCGCGAGCGCACACCGCGTCACCCGCGCCGATGCCGCGCAGCAGACCGGTGGCCAGGTCGAGCCGGGCGGTCAGGCAGCTTTGCGGCGTCGCCCGCTCCCACGCCTCCGGCAGCGCGCGCCGCACCATATCAGGGTGGAATCCGGCGAAGACCGCTTGCACCGTCGCGGGTGTCACCGCGCCCAGCGGCGCGGCGCGGAAAGCGAAGTAGGTCTGCCAGTAGCCGCGCAGGCCGATACCGACGCCCGCCTCCTTGACGCCGGTTCCGAAATAGACCACATCGTGTAGCGGTTCGAGCGTCGCCCAGATTTGCCGGGCCGGATGAATTCCCATGTGGCGCAGCGTACGTGGGCGCGCGATGCGGCGAAAGCACGCGACGGGCCCGGCGGATTTTCGGGAGCGCGCCGCAGTGGCAATTCGAGCGACGCACAATATCACGCTACAATCGCGTCGGACAACGGAAAGTTTCGCTCGACAGAGTTGCCGGACGTCGCGCTCACGCACATCGCGGAGACGCCGCTGCGACCGCTGACCGGTTTCGGGTGCGAAGTTTTCGTTGGACAGGAAAATGTGCGCGCACCAATCCGCGTCACCAGTGCGCCGCGCCGATGTTTTGCGAGGTAGCCGCCGCTTGTCGCGGCAGGCGCCCGGCATCCGGAGCGTGGCCGGGTGAAGTATCGCCTGCGGAGTCGTGGTCGTCGTGGACCGCCCGGTCCGCCCCACCTCGTGCGCGCGGGACGTGATTACGAGGAAGGCACGAACCCTGAGCAAGATCACAGTCGATCAGGAACCAGGTCTGGCGGAGACCCTGTTGACGGCCGAGCTGGACGCAACGCACACCGCCCCGACTTTCACCGAATTGGGCGTGCGCGCGGAAATCGTCCGCGCGCTCGCCGAGATCGGAATCGAACGTACTTTCGCCATTCAAGAACTGACCCTTCCGCTGGCGCTCGCCGGGGAAGATCTCATCGGTCAAGCCCGCACCGGTATGGGTAAAACCTTCGGATTCGGCGTGCCGCTGCTGCACCGCATCGCGACCGCGGAATCCGGCACGACGCCACTGGACGGCACACCGCGCGCACTGGTCATCGTGCCGACGCGCGAGCTGTGCATCCAGGTCACCAAGGATCTGGAGAACGCGAGCAAGTACCTGACCAATCACCAGGGACCGCTGCGCGTCGCGTCCATCTACGGCGGCCGCCCCTACGAGGCGCAGATCTCGGCGCTTCGCGCGGGTGTCGACGTGGTGGTCGGTACGCCCGGCCGGCTGCTGGACCTGGCAGACCAGCAGCACCTGATTCTCGGCAAGATCGGCGTGCTGGTGCTGGACGAGGCCGACGAGATGCTCGACCTGGGCTTCCTCCCGGATATCGAGCGCATCCTCAACATGGTCCCGGACAAGCGCCAGACCATGCTGTTCTCCGCGACCATGCCAGGGCCGATCATCACCCTGGCGCGCACCTTCCTCACCCGCCCCACGCACATCCGGGCCGAGGAGCCGCACGACTCGGCGGTGCACGACCGCACCGCGCAGTTCGTCTATCGCGCGCACGCCTTGGACAAGAGCGAGTTGATCGCGCGCATCCTGCAGGCCGAGAGCCGCGGCGCCACGATGATCTTCACGCGCACCAAGCGTACGGCGCAGAAGGTGGCCGACGACCTCGCCGAGCGCGGGTTCGCGGTGGGCGCGGTGCACGGCGACCTGGGGCAGATCGCCCGCGAGAAGGCGCTGACCAAGTTCCGCAAGGGCACCATCGACGTGCTGGTCGCCACCGACGTCGCGGCGCGCGGCATCGATATCGACGACGTCACGCACGTCGTCAACTATCAGTGCCCGGAGGACGAGAAGACCTACGTGCACCGGATCGGGCGCACCGGCCGGGCCGGGCGCACCGGCGTCGCGATCACGCTGATCGACTGGGACGAGCTCAACCGCTGGTCGGCGATCGACAAAGCGCTCGGCCTCGGCATCCCCGAGCCGGTCGAGACGTACTCGCGCTCGCCGCACCTGTACTCCGATCTCGGTATTCCCGAAGGCGTGACGGGCGTGGTGCGCAAGGCGCAAGTGGAACGCGACGCGGACGCGGTCGTGGTCGAACGCCCGGCCCGCGCCCCGCGCAAGCGCAACCGCAGGCGCACCCGCGCCGGCCAGCCGATCGACGGTACGCCGAACGTCACCGACGCGGCCGAGACCGACTCGCCCGCTGACGCCGAGAGCACGTCTTCGGAGCAGGCGGGGGCCGAGTCCGACGCCGACAAGCCCGCCCGCCGCAAGCGCAGGCGGCGCAAGCCGAGCGGCGACGGGACCGACAACACCGCAGGCGACGAGTCGAGCACCGAGGCATCGGACGAGCACGGCAGCTCGGACCACAACGACGCGGACGAGACCGGCACCGCCGACCGGCCCGCTCGCCGGCGGCGCAGGCGCCGTCGCGCAGGCGAGGGCGACGCGGCGGCGGAGGACGCCGGGAGCGCGGCGGAGCCCGCGACAGCGGCCTCGGCCTGACCGCTCGGATCGGCTAGTCTCGCTTTCGTGCTCGCACCCGAGCGGCGGACGCGCGCCGATATCATCTCCGCAGTCGCGATCGCGGTTCTCGTGGTGATCGCAGGGGCCTTGGTGTGGGTGCGCGGCGACGCGCACGGCACCGAGTCGGTGACCGCGTCCTCCACGGTGCCGACCCCGGCGGCGGCCGATCAACTGCCTGCCGCGCTGCGCGAACTGTGGCACGCGCCGGACGGCGCGAGCGCGCGTGCGCTCGTGTCCGGCGGCGTCGCGGTGACCGGCGACGGCGATACGGTCACCGGCCGGGATCCGCGCACCGGTGACCAGCTGTGGAAGTACCGGCGCGACTTGCCGCTGTGCGGGCTCGAGGGCCAGTACGGCATGGTGATCGCGGTCTACCGCGATGAGCGCGGGTGCAGCCAGGCCACGATGCTGGCGGGCGACAGCGGTGCCCGCCGCACGGCGCGCAGCAGCTACATGGATCGCGACCTGCGGCTGTCGGTCGACGGCACCTACCTGCTCGCGCAGGGACCGCAGCGGCTGGAGATGTGGCGCTCGGACCTCGTGCGCACCGTGGAGTACGGCTTCGTCGACGCCCCGGTGAACGTCAAGACCCAGCCGCGCAGGGGCTGCACGCTGCTGTCGTCCGGCTCCAGCCCGTCCCGGCTCGCCGTGCTGGAACGCTGCCCCGCCGACCCGGCCGAACGGCTTACTGTGCTGAATCCGGCCCCCAACGACAACACGGTGCCGGAGGAGTACGGCTCGCACGTGTTGACCGGTCCCGGAGCGGATTCCGCGGAAGCCCGGGTGATCGCGGTGTCCGACAGCCGGATCGTGCTGTACTTCCCCGGCGCCACCGCCGGTGCGGAGTCGCTGCCGCCACGCCTGGCCGTCTACGACGGGAACGGCAATCCTATTGTGGTGCATCAGCTTTCGGCACCGCTGAGCCAGACGTCGACGACCACCCGCATCGGGTCGGCCTATCTGGTCTTCACCGGTAACAGCGTGATCGCCTTGAACGGCAGCACTTTCGACCCGCTGTGGACCGCGGGCGCGGCGCTGGGCGCACCGGCGCTGATGGCGGGAAAGCTGCTGCTGCCCACCGCCGGCGCGCTCGCCGTCCTCGACCCTGCCACGGGAGCCGAAGCGGGGCGCATCCCGGTCGAGCGACCCGGCTACGGCGGCGGCCCCATCTCCCTCACCGTGATCGGTACGACCGTACTCGAACTGCGCGAGGGCGAACTGCACGCCTTCGCCTGAGGCCCGGCGAACTTGTCGGTGCCGTGGAGCACACTGGGTGCATGAGCGAAACCCCGCCCGCCGCAAGCGAAAACAGCGCTGCTATCACCTCCTACGACGATCCGGACGCGCCGTGGAACCAGCGGTACTCCGACGAAGACATCGCGCACTGGAACGACGGCGTCATCCAGGAGTTCCGCGACAACGCGGGCAAGGTCGGCGGCGCGTACGAAGGCGGTGAACTGATCCTGCTCACCACCACCGGAGCCAAGAGCGGCAAGACGCACATGGTCCCGCTCGGCCTGTTGCGCCGTGGCGAAACCCTTTACGTGAGTTCGTTCATCGAGGACCGATACCCCGCCTGGTACCACAACGTGAAAGCCGATTCCGCCGTCACCGTCGAGTTGGGGACCACCACCCATCGAGGCACGGCGCGGGCGCTGGAGGGAGCCGAGTACGACGAGTTCGCGGCGTGGGCGATGGCGAACAATCCGTTGCTCGCGGACTACCAGGCCAAGGTCACGCGGCCGCTTCCCCTGGTGGTGCTCGAACTGGGGGACCCGATCGAGTCCTAGTCCCGGCGGTGGGCGCGGGTTCGGATCCGGAGGGCGTCCGATCCAGCGCACCGCCATGATCATCGGTGGACCATCATTGAGACATGTCCGCACTCGACGATGCCCGCGTTGTGCTGCTCCGGCACGGCGAGACCAGCTGGTCCACACAGCGGCGGCACACCGGCCGCACCGATCTCCCGCTCACCGAGCGCGGCGAAGAGCAGGCCAAGGCGGCGGGTAGCCTGCTCGCCACACTGAAATTGCGAAACCCGTTGATACGCACCAGCCCTCGGCTCCGTGCGAGACGCACCGCCGAGCTGGCCGGACTCACCGGCGCCGTGGTGGACGACGACCTCGCCGAATGGGACTACGGCGCCTACGAGGGCCTGACCACCCCGCAGATCCGGGAGACCGTACCCGGATGGACCATCTGGACCGGTCCGGTCCCGGACGGCGAGACCGCCCAGCAGGTATGCGAGCGCGCCGATCGGGTGCTGGCCGCCGTGCCGCCGGTGTTGCCGGAGCGGGATATCGTGCTGGTGGGGCACGGCCACTTCTCCCGCGCACTGATCGCCCGCTGGGCGGAATTCGACATCCGGGAGGGCCGCCGGTTCGCCATGTCGACCGGTGCGCTGACCGTGCTCGGCTACGAACACGACGTGCGCGCGATCCGCGCGCACAACCTGGTACCCAACGGAGCGTCACTGTGACCCGAACCGGCCCCGCCGACCCCATCGCCGTCGACCTCGGCGCCGCCGTCCTGCGCCGCGCGGTCCCTTCCGACGTGCCCGCCCTGGTCGATCTCGTCTACGACCTGGCCGAATACGAGAAGGCGCGCCACGAATGCACGGTCACCGCCGAGCAGCTGCGCACCGCGCTGTTCGGGCCGGAGCCGAAGGTGTTCGCGCATGTGGTCGCGGACGAGTCGGGTCTGCTGGGCTGCGCGATCTGGTTCCTCAACTTCTCCACCTGGGACGGCGTGCACGGCATCTACCTGGAAGACCTCTACGTCAAGCCGGAGACCAGGGGCAAGGGCTACGGCAAGGCGCTGCTCACGGCCCTGGCGAAGGAGGCCGTCGACCACGGCTACAGCCGCGTGGCCTGGTCGGTGCTGACCTGGAACAAGCCATCGATCGACTTCTACGAGTCGATCGGCGCGGTGGCGCAGGTCGAGTGGGCGGGCTATCGGCTGGCGGGTGACGCGCTCGGCAAGCTGGCCGCCGAGGCGCGGTAGCGCATGTCCTGGCTCCCGCCGCTCGACCTCGGGGCCTGGCCCACCACCGCCGAATCGGCCATGGCGATGCAGGACGAATTGCGGCCGCTGGTCTCGCCGGTGACGCCGCCGGGCGCGCGGTTCCGGACGGTGGCCGGACTCGACTCGGCCTACGACGACACCGGCGCGGTGGCCGCGGCCGCCGTGGTCTTGGCGGCGGACACCTTGCGCCCGGTCACCTCCGCCGTCGCGCACGGCGTCGCGGACTTCCCGTACCTGCCGGGCCTGCTCGCTTTCCGGGAGATCCCGGCGACCCTCGCCGCGCTCGGAAGACTGGACAGCGCACCGGATCTGCTGGTCTGCGACGGGCAGGGACTGGCGCATCCGCGCCGCTTCGGCCTCGCCTGCCACCTCGGCCTGCTCACCGGGATCCCGACGATCGGCGTGGCGAAAACCGTGTGGGGCGAGTATGCCGAACCCGGTCCGGAACGCGGCGCGGCCACCGACATCACCATCGACGCGGTGGTGGTGGGGCGCGCGTTGCGCACCAGAAGCGGTGTCAAGCCGGTGTTCGTCTCCGTGGGCCATCGCATAGACCTCGACACCGCCTGCGCCCAGGTGCTGGCGCTGACCCCGCGGTACCGGCTACCGGAAACCACCCGCCACGCCGACCACTTCTGCCGGGCGGCGCTGCGCGCGGCGGCCGGGGACTATTCCGGCTCGACCCCGTAGTCCTGGGCCATCCAGCGAGTGGACGCGGGCGCGAACAGCAGCACCAGCGCGGCGACCGCGACGACCCCGAGCGCGGCGCCGTAGACCGGCTGATGCGAGTCGGTGAGCAGCGACCAGGTGACCGGGAGCAGCAGCAACTGCGCGATCACCGCGATCGCGCGCCCCCAGCGTTTCCCCAGCAGCAGTCCCGCGCCCGCGGCCAGCACCGCGCCGCCGAGGATGCCGAACCAGGCCGCGGTGCCGTAGCCGCTGGTCGTGGATTGATCGTGACCGAGCAGCCCGCGCACCACCAGCACGATCGCGACGCCCACCGCGACCACGCCTTCCAGCGTCACCAAGGCACCAGCCGCCCGCACCGTCGTCGGCACCACCCCCGCTTTTTCGTCGCTCACGCCAGCGCCTCGCCCGCACTCGGCTCCGTCGTGCGCGACGGCGCACGGTGTCCTCGCTTCCCTCGCTGACGCTCGTTCACGCGGCAAGCCTACGACCCGCTCGGTGCCGCCCTCGTCCTGGCGTATGCCCGCGCGACGGCAGGCGGGGCGCCGCTCGCCGCTTTTCCGGCGCGGGCCTGCGGCCAACTAGGCTGCCATCGTGCGGACGCTGCTGATCGTGAACCCGAATGCCACCTCCACCACGCCGGCGACCAGGGACCTCTTGGCGCACGCGCTGGAGAGCCGCACCCAGCTGACCGTTGCGCACACGCAGCACCGCGGCCACGCCGCGGAACTGGCCCAATGGGCGGCGACCAACGAGATGGACCTCGTCGTCGTGCACGGCGGCGATGGGACGGTCAACGAGACCATCAACGGCTTCCTGCCGTTGCCGGTCCTCGACGACGGTCAAGCCTGGTTGCCGCGCCTCGGTGTGATCCCCGGCGGCTCGGCCAACGTCTTCGCCCGGGCGCTCGGCATCTCCCCCGACCCGGTGACCGCCACCAATCAGCTCATCGACCTGCTCACGGTGGAAACCGATCGCCGGATCGGGCTCGGACTGGCCGACGACCGCTGGTTCTGCTTCAGCGCGGGCGTCGGATTGGACGCCGACGTGTGCGAGGCGATCGACGCCAGCCGCGCCCGCGGCCGCGCCGCCACCCCCGCGCGATATGTTCGAACGACTGTTCGGCAATTCTTCCGGGCAAAGCGCAACGAACCGGGCGTTCAGGTGGAAATTCCCGGCCGTGATCCGGTGGACGGGGTGCACTACGCCTTCGTAACCAACACCACACCGTGGACTTACCTGAACGCCACGCCGGTGCACACCAACCCCGGCACCCGGTTCGAAACGGGGCTCGGAGTGTTTGCGGTGCGCTCCATGGCCGTCGTCCCCACCCTGCTGCTCGCGCGACAGCTCCTCGCAGCCGACGGAAACCCCAAGTCCCGCAATTTATTTCGTGAAGACGACGTTCCCACCGTACGAATCGAGTCCAAAGAACCCATCGGCCTGCAAATCGATGGCGACTTCATCGGCAAGCGCAACGTGGTGGATTTCACTGCCGTGCCCGACGTCCTCGCGGTCGTCGCTCCGCGGCCGCACTGAGGGCGAAACACCCCCGAAAACATCGCGGGTAGTGCTGCGAAAACCCGGTGGAGCGAGTACAAAGGACCGGGCAGGCTTCCCCCTGTGGGGGCCTTCAGAGCGTGAGCTTCCCCACGGTGCACCGCGTGCCTATTGACATCTACGGTGTTCGTGAAAGCATTCACAAGCAACCGTGCGGAAACATTCGAGTCGCACAAGTGAACGAACCACAAACCCATAGGCGCCTCATGCGGCGCCCAGCAAAGGAGCAGAGGAATGGACTGGCGCCACAAGGCCATCTGTCGCGATGAGGACCCCGAGCTGTTTTTCCCGGTGGGTAACAGTGGTCCGGCGCTCGCGCAGATTGCCGATGCCAAGCTGGTCTGCGCTCGCTGCCCCGTAACCGCCGACTGCCTGTCCTGGGCCCTGAAGTCCGGACAAGACGCCGGCGTGTGGGGTGGTATGAGCGAAGACGAGCGCCGGGCGCTCAAGCGTCGCAACGCGCGCACCCGCACGCGCACTGTCGTCTGAGCCAGACGATCAGCATTACCGGGCCATTCAGCCCGGCCCGGTAACGCATTTCAGCCCGGCACCCATAGGTGCCGGGCTGTGTTGTTTATGCCGCCGGATCACGAACTGGAAATACCCGGTCTCGCTTCGCGGAGGAAACGGGAACCGACCAATGCGGTTGCGTGGAACGGCAATTGCGGCAATTGCGGCCGGGCGGCGATTCGACTCGCGAATGCGCGAGAACTGTGCGAAAGTAGTCGGTTCTCCAGCGCATGGGACGAGTAGCGAATCCGGCCCACACCTCGCATTCCGCGCGATACGGACATTCGGACGAGTACTGCACCCCGAGCCGCCGACCGCACCCGAAAGCGGCCGCCCGCGACCTCCGAGCAACAGGTCCTGGGAGTTCGCACGCGACCGGTGCCGAAGCGGCGGATCCGTCCCGTCGATCGGTCAGCGGCCCGAACGACGGCCCAGCGGGACCCGCAGGACGGCGTCGGTGCCGATGTCGGCGCCGGGATGCAGGCCGATGGAACCGCCGAGTTCGGCGGTGACCAGGGTCCGGACGATCTGGAGGCCGAGCCGATCGGAGGACTCCAGGCTGAACCCGGGCGGCAGGCCGCGGCCGTCGTCGCTGATGATCACGTCCAGCCAGCGCGCCGAACGCTCGGAACGGATTGTCACCGTGCCGTTTTCGCCCGAATCGAAGGCGTGCTCGATGGCGTTCTGCACCAGTTCGGTGAGCACCATCACCAGCGGGGTGGCGCGTTCGGCGGAGAACACACCGAGCGAGCCCGCGCGGCGCACCTTGATGCGCGTGGTGTGCACCGTGGCCACGTCGGCCATGATCGGCAGCAGCCGGTCGACGACCTCGTCGAGATCGACCTCTTCGTCCACCGACATCGACAGCATCTCGTGCACCGACGCGATGGAGGTGACCCGGCGCACCGACTCGGTGAGCGCGACCTGCGCCTCCTCGTTCTCGGTGCGGCGCGCCTGTAGGCGCAGCAGCGCGGCGACGGTCTGCAAATTGTTCTTCACCCGATGGTGGATCTCCCGGATGGTGGCGTCCTTGCTCAACAGAGCGCGATCGCGCCGCTTGACCTCGGTGACGTCGCGGACGAGCACGGCGGCGCCTGCCAGCTCGCCGTGCGGGCGCAGCACGAGGGTGCGCAGCAGCACGGTCGCTCCGCGCGCCTCGACCTCCATCCGGCGGCCGGTCCGCCCGGCCAGCGCGGCCTGGATGTCGCCGACCACTTCCTGGGCGTCGAATGGATCGGTGATCAGGGACCGGGTGGTGACGGCGAGATCCTGGCCGACCAGGTCGGCTTGCAGGCCCATCCGGTGATAGGCCGACAGCGCGTTCGGACTGGCGTAGACGACGATGCCGTCGGTGTCGAGCCGGATGAAGCCGTCCCCGGCGCGCGGGCTGGAATGGGTGGCCGCGCGATCCTCGGTGGTCGGGAAGGTGCCGTCGGCGATCATCTGGCACAGATCGTCCGCGCATGCCACGTACGCGCTCTCCAGCTGACTGCGCACCCGGGAGCGTTGCAGATCGGTGTCCCGGCTCAGCACGGCGATCACATCGTCACCGCAGCGCACGGGGATGGCCTCGCGGATGGCGTGCACCGGACGCGGGTGGTAGACGCCGGATGTCTCGACGTCGCTGTCGGCTCGCACGATATCGCCGCTGGCCAGCGCCTCGAAAACCTGCGGATGTTCGGCCTGCACAGCCGACGTGCCGACCAGATCCTCTTGGTGCACGGTGTGGGCGGTGGTGGGACGGCACTGCGCGACACACACGATGTCCGCGCCCTCCGTCACCGGGCCCGCACCGACCCACAGCAGCAGATCGGCGAACGACAGATCGGCCAGCAGCTGCCAATCGCCCACCACCCGCTGCAGATGGTCCACGGCGACCCCGGGGAGGTCGGTGTGCTCGGCCAGCAGCTCGCTCAGTGTCGACATGCAGATCTACCGCCGTAATCGATCAGGAGATGACCGCGATCAGGTGGCCCGCCTTGATCGCGTCGCCCTCCTTGACGCCGATCGAAGTCACTGTGCCGCTGGATTCCGCGACCACCGGGATCTCCATCTTCATGGACTCGAGGATCACCAGGGTGTCGCCCTCCCGGACTTCGTCGCCCTCCTTGGCGACGACCTGGTAGACGACCGACACCAGCTCGGCGAGCACTTCCTCAGCCATGGCACCCCATTCACTCGTTGGCCTGTATCCGCTGACGGTACAGCCAACCACACGTGAAAGAATGGCCTTCAATCAGAAGGGAGACTACTCATGGGTAAGCGCGGACGTAAGAAGCGTAGCCGCAAGGGGAACGCAGCCAACCACGGCAAGCGGCCCAACGCCTGAGCGCGACGCTCGGCTCGAAAAGCACGAAGCGGCACGCACTTCCAGCGGGAAGGCGTGCCGCTCACGTTTCACCGACCGGCTACTCCGAGGTGTCGACCGAGCTCTCCCCGACGACGAACGTCCGGCGGATCTCGATGGTCAGGCGCTCGCGCAACGAATCGGGCGCGCGATCACCGCCGCATTTGCGGCTGAGCAGGTTCTTGACCTTCTCCTCGATGCCATAGGCCTCGATACACGGACTGCAGTGCTCCATGTGGTGCTGCAACCGCGCCCTGGTCGCCTCGTCGCACTCCCCGTCCAGCATCAACCACACGTCGGCCAGCACCGCCGTGCAGTCGAGCTCCATGTCGGGGTCCCGTTCGGTACTCACTGCTTGACCTCCTGGCGTTCCCCCGAACGGTTGAAACCGCGCTCGCGCGCGACATCGGCGAGCAAACCCTTCAGTTGCTTGCGGCCGCGGTGCAGCCGGGACATCACCGTACCGATGGGCGTGCCCATGATCTCGGCGATCTCCTTGTACGGGAAGCCCTCGACATCGGCGTAGTACACCGCCATGCGGAACTCCTCCGGAAGTTCCTGCAGCGCGGCCTTGATGTCGTCGTCCGGTAACGCGTCCAGCGCCTCGACCTCGGCCGAGCGCAGACCCTGCGAGGTGTGCTCGGCGGTCGCGGCCAGCTGCCAGTCGGTGATCTCGTCGGTCGGATACTGGGCGGGCTGGCGCTGCTTCTTGCGATAGGAGTTGATGTAGGTGTTGGTCAGGATCCGGTACAGCCAGGCACGCAGGTTGGTGCCCTCCCGGAACGACTTGAAGCCCTGGTAGGCCTTGACGTACGTCTCCTGGACCAGGTCCTCGGCATCCGCCGGATTCCTGGTCATGCGCAGCGCGGCGCCGTAGAGCTGGTCGAGCAACGGGAGCGCGTCCCGTTCGAACCGCTGTGCCAGTTCGGCATCGTCGACGGCGCCGACATCGTCGGCCGCCACGTCATCGTCGCTCGTCACACCTGTCCCTTCGATCGCCGTACCTGCCAAATCTACCGGCATCGGCATATCGAAGGAGAATCCGCCGTCCGCCGGGGACGTCTCGGTCCATACCGGGCGGTCGTCGAGCAGCACGGGCACAGGCATCTCCTTCACGTATCCATAGGGCCTGCTCACGCGCTGGAAACCAGTCCGAGCGCGGTGTACCGGCTACAACATGCGCGACCCGTCCGGTGTTCCCGGGTTCCTCCCGTTCGCGGTGAATGCGCAGGAAATCCCGTTGCGGGCCGGGCTACGGCCGCCGTTAAGGTTTGGCCATGGCAGCAGGCTCGACTCCGGCGATCCGCGCGTTGACCCAGGCGAAGGTGTCCCATCGGGTGCACGCCTACAAGCACGATCCGCGCGCCGACTCCTACGGCACCGAGGCGGTCGACGCGCTGGGCGCCGAACTCGGCGTCGCGGCCGAGCAGATCTTCAAGACCTTGGTCATCGAACTCGCCACCGGCTCGCTCGCGGTGGCCGTGCTTCCGGTGCCGAACACCCTGTCGCTCAAAGCCGCGGCCGCGGCGCTCGGCGCACCCAAGGCGGGCATGGCGGACAAGATCAGGGCGGAGAGGACCACCGGGTACGTGCTCGGCGGCATCTCCCCGCTCGGTCAGCGCAAGCCACTGCCCACCGTGATCGACGACTCGGCGCTGCGCTGGGACCGGATGCTGTGCAGCGCCGGACGGCGCGGACTGGAGATCGAGCTGGCGCCCGCCGACCTGATCCGGTTGACCACCGCGGTGACCGCGCCCGTGACATCCGCGTAATTCGTCCACCATCGGCGCGATCTGTGCGTTACTGAACTGGCCAGATCGACCCGACTCGTGAGGATGTGATGCGAATGTCTACGCACCAGCGTGTGCGCACCGTGATCGTCGCGTTGTCCGGAGTGCTCGTCTTGGCTCTCGGTCCGGTAACGCTCCTAGCGCCCGAGGCCGCCGCCTCGCCGGGCACCTCGCCGGTCACGCAGGTCAGCGATTCCGTGTTCGACTTCGACGGTCAGGGATCGAAGAGTGATGACAAGTCCGGAAAAGCCGAGAAACTCAGCGGGAACGTCACCACCAAGCTGATCGACCTGGTCGCCGGAATCATCAAATGCGGACTCAATATCGCCTCACCGAGCGTGAAGTGCTCGCTGTAATTCTGGCCGCGACTGCGTCGCGGCGTGTTCGCGGCCCCCTTATGGCTCGTGTCCGAGCGACCACCGCTGGCGACTTCGTCGCGGACGCGGCGGCCGCTCGGACACGAGCCGGGCCGCGAACGGCGCATGCTAGGTCTCGCTTCGCTCGAAACCGGTAGTTGGGCCGGTGTGGTCGCGCAAGGCGGTCACACCGGCACCTCGGCCCGCGAGATACCGCTGGACCAGTAGTTCCGGCTACCCAGTCGGCCTGCGTAAGTATGCGGCGGCCGGACCGACGCGGGCCGAGGACTCGTTCACAACAGGCTGATCTGCTCGGCGTCCTTCTGATCCTCCACACGGGCAAGCAGTTCCGGTCCGTTGTTGCGCACGCTGTTGACCAGCGCGGGCACCGGACGGGCCACGATATCGGCGACCGCTTCCTCCGACGGCGTCTCGAGCAGGCTCGCGGGCGCCGGGTGGTCAGGATCCAGCCACGCGTCCCAGTGCTGCCGCGGCATGGGCAGCGGCATCCGATCGTGGATGCGGGTCAGGTCGCCGACCGCGTCGGTGGTGAGGATGGTGCACGACAGCAGGGGCTGACTCTCCGGCTGGGACCGGTCGCGCCAAACCGACCACAGACCGGCCATGTAGAGGCGGGAACCGTCCGCGTGGGCCATGTAGTACGGATGCTTGGCGACTTTCCCCTTCGCGCCCTTCTCGCCGTTCGGCTCCACGACCCACTCGTACCAGCCGTCCATCGGTACCAGGCAACGCCGGTACTTCACGGCGTCGCGGAACGAGGGCGTGGTGGCGGCCTTGTCCGCGCGGGCGTTGAACAGCGGCTTGCCCTTCACCGGGACACCGGGCTCGGCGGCCTTGGTCCACACCGGGATCAATCCCCAGCGCATCCGCCGGATCCGCCGCTTCGGGTCGTCGTGCTCGCCGCCGTGATCGTGCCGCTCTACCACGGTGAGGACCTGGGTGGTCGGAGCGACGTTGTAGTTGGTGAAAGAGCTCTGGTCCGCGGAGTCGGTCTCGTCGATCGCATCCAACTCGACCGCGAGCCTGCCGGGGTTGGTCGTGGTCGCATATCGTCCGCACATATCCCGATAGTCCCACTCGCCACCGACAGAGTCGGGGACAATTGACGCATAGCTGGTGACCTGTTGAGAGTTGTGGCATAGCATTCTCTCATCGGAAGGACGGGCTGCCCGTCCACTCGGACACGCGCATCGACCGTCCACCGGAGACGGCAAGAGGAGAACCACTGTGACATCCACCGACACCAAACCGGCCGATCACGACACGGCACTGACGTCGGTCAATCCGGCGACAGGCGAGGTGATCGGCACGCACGTCATCGCCGACGACGCCGCGGTGGCCGCCGCGGTCGCCAAGGCTCGCGCAGCGGCCGCCACCTGGGGCGCGCTGAGTTTCGACGAACGGCGCACGCATCTGCTGCGCTGGTCGAGCAAGCTGGTGCAGGACTCGGAGAAATTCTGCGAGTTGATCCACGCCGAGAACGGCAAACCGCTCGACGACGCCTTCCTGGAACTGATGCTCGCGCTCGAGCACATCGCCTGGGCGGCCAAGAACGCCAAGAAGGTACTCGGACCCAAGAAGGTCTCCCCCGGCGCGCTGATGTCGAACTTCAGTGCCCGGCTCGAGCAGCGCCCGCTCGGTGTGGTCGGCGTGATCGGCCCGTGGAACTACCCGGTCTACACGCCGAACGGTTCCATCGCCTACGCGCTGGCCGCGGGTAACACCGTCGTGTTCAAGCCGAGCGAATACTCCACCGGCATCGGCAACTTCCTCGCCCACGCGTTCGCCGCGGCCAACCCCGAGCTGCCCGAGGGCGTCTTCATCACGATCAACGGTTACGGCGAGACGGGCGCGGCGCTGGTCCGCTCGGAGGTCGACAAGATCGCGTTCACCGGCTCCACCGCCACCGGCAAGCGGATCATGGCCGCCGCCGCGGAACGGCTCACCCCGGTACTGCTGGAGTGCGGCGGCAAGGACGCGGTGATCGTCGCCGCCGACGCCGACATCAAGGCCGCGGCGGACGCGGTCGCCTGGGGCGCCACCGCCAACAGCGGCCAGACCTGCGCGGGCGTCGAGCGGGTCTACGTCGACCGCTCGGTGCGCGAGGAGTTCGTCGCCGAGGTCAAGCGCATCCTCACCGACATCAAGCCCGGCTCGGACGAAAAGGCCGCCTACGGCCCGATGACCATGCCGAGCCAGATCGACATCGTGCGCCGCCACATCGAGGACGCGTTGAAGAACGGCGGCACCGCGGTGCTCGGCGGGCCCGAGTCGGTCAAGGCGCCGTTCATCGAACCGGTCGTGCTGGTCGACGTGGACGAGAACTCCGAGGCGGTGGCCGAGGAGACCTTCGGCCCGACCATCACCATCCGCACCGTCGACGGCGTGGACGAGGCGGTCGAACTGGCCAACAATTCCAAGTACGGCCTGTCCTCGGCGGTCTACTCGAAGAAGAACGGCCTGGACATCGCGCGCAGGCTGCGCGTCGGCGCCACCTCGGTGAACTCCGTGCTCGCCTTCGCCGCCATCCCCGGCCTGCCCTTCGGCGGCGTCGGCGATTCCGGCATCGGCCGCATCCACGGCGAGCCGGGTCTGCGCGAGTTCACACGCCCGCACTCGATCGCGGTGCAGCGCTTCACCGTTCCCGGAATGGCGCTGCTGAGCTACAGCCGCACCGACTCCACGATGAAGCTGCTGCGCAAGCTCGTTCCGTTCCTGCACGGGCGGCACAAGTAAGAATCCGAACGGCCGGGGCCGGGTACTCGACGTCGTCGACTACCCGGCCCCGTGCCATAGGTGGTGCCCCAGCGCCCCGGAACTCCCGGTTTCGAGCGAAGCGAGACCGAGCAATCCGCCGTTCGCGACCCGGCTCGCGTTTGCGCGGCCGCCGCGTACGCACCGAAGGAGCGGCAGTCGAGCCGTGCCCACAATCGGCCATACAACCCGTGCACCAGGCTGGCAAGCTCCGATGCCAACGTGCCCAGCGCACCCCCACTCCCGGTTTCGAGCGAAGCGAGACCGAGCATCCGCCGTTCGCGGCCCGGCTCGCGTTTGCGCGGCCGTCGCGTACGCGACGAAGGAGCAAGCGGCGGTCGCGCAAACGCGAGCCGCAAAGGGGCCGCGAACACCCAGCGCCGCAGGCGCTGGAAAGACCAACACAGCCCGGCTCGCGTTTGCGCGGCCGTCGCGTACGCGACGAAGGAGCAAGCGGCGGTCGCGCAAACGCGAGCCATAAGGGGGCCGCGAACACCCAGCGCCGCAGGCGCTGGAAAAACAACACCGTGTGATGATGGACGAGTGAACTTCTGGCCAGCGCCCCATGTCGAGGTCCCCGTACACGCGACCGTGACCCTGCCCGGATCGAAATCGATCACCAACCGGGCGCTCATTCTGGCCGCCCTGGCCGAGGGCCCGTCCACGATCACCGGCGCGCTGCGCAGCCGTGACACCGACCTGATGATCACCGCGCTGCGCGCGCTCGGCGCGAGCATCGAGGGTGCGGGCGACACGGTGACCGTGACCCCGGCGCCGCTGGGGGGCGGGACGGTCGACTGCGGGCTCGCGGGCACGGTGATGCGCTTCCTGCCGCCGGTCGCGGCGCTGGCGTCGGGCGATGTCGCGTTCGACGGTGACGAACAGGCCAGGATCCGTCCGTTGCGCACCATCCTGGACGCGCTGCGCGCGCTCGGCGCCGACGTCGACGGCGACACGCTGCCGTTCACGGTGCACGGCAAGGGCGCGCTGCGCGGCGGCACCGTGACGATCGACGCGTCCGGGTCGTCGCAGTTCGTCTCCGGCCTGCTGCTGTCGGCCGCGCGCTTCGACGAAGGCCTGGTGGTGCACCACGACGGCAAGCCGCTGCCGTCGATGCCGCATATCGAGATGACGGTGGAGATGCTGCGCCGCGCCGACGTGCGGGTGCAGGCGCCCGCGGACAGCTTCAAGGCGCAGACCTGGACCGTGGAACCGGGACCGATCCGCGCGGTGGACTGGGAGGTCGAGCCGGACCTGTCCAACGCCACCCCGTTCCTGGCCGCGGCCGCGGTCACGGGTGGCACGGTCAGCATCCCGCACTGGCCGCGGCTGACCACCCAGCCGGGTGACGTGATCCGCGAGATCCTGGTGCGGATGGGCGCCGAAGCGCGGATCTTCGACGGCGTGCTCACCGTGCACGGCCCGGACCGGCTGGCGGGCATCGACATCGACCTGCACGATGTGGGCGAGCTGACGCCCACCGTCGCCGCGCTGGCGGCGCTGGCCGATTCCCCGTCGGTGCTGCGCGGGATCTCGCATCTGCGCGGGCACGAAACCGACCGCCTGGCAGCGCTTTCCACCGAGATCAACCGCCTCGGCGGCAAGGTGACCGAGACCGAGGACGGGCTGGAGATCGTGCCCGCCGACCTGCACGGCGGCACGTGGCATTCCTACGCCGATCACCGGATGGCCACGGCGGGAGCCATTCTCGGCCTCCGAGTGCCCGGCATCGAGATCGAGGACATCGGCACCACGGCCAAGACTCTGCCGAACTTCGTCGCCCTCTGGGAGCGCATGCTCGAGCCCGCGCTATCCGACGAAGGAGCGGCGCACTGAGCGGGGGACGGCGCTCCGCGGCCAGCTACGACGAATCCGATGTCCGGGTTCGGCCGGGGCGGAGTTCCCGTCCCCGCACCAAGACCCGGCCGCAGCACAACGACGCCGAGCCGGCCATGGTGGTCTCGGTCGACCGGGGGCGCTGGGGGTGTGTACTCGGTGGTGATCCGGAGCGCCGCATCGTCGCGATGCGGGCCAGGGAGCTGGGTCGCACCCCGATCGTGGTCGGCGACCAGGTGGACGTGGTCGGCGATCTGTCCGGGCGACCGGACAGCCTCGCCCGTATCGTCCGGGTCGCCGATCGGCGAACGGTGTTGCGCCGCACCGCCGACGACACCGATCCGTACGAGCGACTCGTGGTCGGCAACGCGGAGCGGCTGTTCATCGTGGTCGCGCTCGCCGACCCGCCTCCGCGCACCGGCTTCGTGGAACGGGCGATGGTCGCCGCGTACGCCGGTGGGCTGCAACCGGTTCTGTGCCTGACCAAGCACGATCTGGCCGCCGACTCCGAATTCGCCGCCGCCTTCGACGATCTCGATCTCACCATCGTCTACGGCGGCATAGATGATCCACTCGAGCCGGTCCTGGAGCTGCTCACCGACCACCTCACCGCGCTGATCGGCCACTCCGGCGTCGGCAAGTCGACACTGGTCAATCGTCTTGTGCCGGATGCGGAGCGGGCCGTGGGCGTGGTGTCGGGGGTGGGCAAGGGCAAGCACACCTCCACCCAGTCGGTCGCGCTCCCGTTGCCGGATGGCGGCTGGGTCATCGACACACCCGGGGTGCGATCGTTCGGCCTGGCCCACATCACTCCCGACGACGTGATCGCCGCCTTCACCGATCTCGCCGGAGCCATCGAGGACTGCCCGCGCGGCTGCACCCATCTCGGCCCGCCCGCCGACCCCGAATGCGCGCTGGACGAGCTTCCCGGCAAGGAACGCCGGGTGGCCGCCATCCGCCTCCTGCTCGTCGCCCTGACCTCCAACGATCCCTGGTAAGCGGGTCAGTGCCCGTCCGGCTGTCCGGGCGCGAACGGCCACTCTTCGAACCACACACAGCGGCCACCCTGGTCGAAGCGCAGGATCCACAGGTCTCGCCACCGCGCCGGGGTGTCCCGCGCGTATTCCACCTCCACCCGGACCACCGCGGTGTCCCCGTCCACGGCGACGATGCTCGATCGCAGGGCGAACTGCTCGTCGGGCCCGTCTCGGCCGCCTTCCCAGAAGTCGGCGAGCGCATCGAGACCGGTCAGCGGCCGCGCCCACGGCGAGACGAGGTATCCGGCGTCCGCGGCGAACAGGTCGGCGAGTTGTTCGGTGCCCGCCGACCGCCAGGCTCGCTCGTATCCGGCGATCCATGCTTCGACAGCTGCGCGGTCCACGCCAGGAAGATACGCCGGTCCGCCCGGCTGTTCCGGCGCGTTCGGCTCACCGCTCGCGTGTCGTGCTGCACCGGCTGGCGTCCGTGCTGGCGCGCCAGGTCGGTGCTGCCGGAGCCGTGCGAATTCCACGACACGACGAAGGCGCCCGAGGAGACCTCGGGCGCCTTCGTTTTCAGCGGTTCAGTGGCGGCGGCGGGACTTCGGGCCGCGACGGCCCTTCGCGTCCGCGCGAGCCGCCTCGCGGCGCTCGCGCCGGGTGGGCTGCGGGGAACCGTCCGCGCCGTATTCCTCGGCGTCGCTGTGCACCGCGGCCCGGCCGCCCTCGTCGGGGCCGGAGTAGCTGAAACCGCGCTGGCCGGTCTCATCGATACCCCTGGCGCGCAGGGCCGCGGGCGCGGCGTGTCCGTTGGCGACCCGAGCCTCCTCGGTGGGCAATGCCTGCGGGGCGGGCGGGGCTCCGACCGGCGAACGCAGGCCCGGTCCGACGGCGACGCCTTCCGGCTGCGGCTGCTGCACCTCGACCTGCAGGTTGAACAGGAAGCCGACCGACTCCTCCTTGAGACCGTCGAGCATCGCGGTGAACATGTCGAAGCCCTCGCGCTGGTACTCCACCAGCGGGTCGCGCTGCGCCATCGCGCGCAGCCCGATGCCCTCCTTGAGGTAATCCATCTCGTAGAGGTGCTCGCGCCACTTGCGGTCGAGCACCGACAGCAGCACCTGCCGTTCCAGATTGCGCATGCTGCCCTCGCCTGCCAGTCCGTCGATCTCGGCCTCGCGGCGCTCGTACGCGTCGTGCGCGTCGTCCAGCAGCGCTTCGAGCAGTTCCTCGCGGGTCAGCTCGCCCGCCTCGCCGACCTCGGTCTCCCCGGTCAGGTCCCGGTAGTCCAGGCCCACCGGGTACAGCGTCTTCAACGCCGTCCACAGCTTGTCCAGATCCCAGTCCTCGACGTAACCATCGGCGGTGGCGCCGTCCACATAGGCGGTGATCACGTCGGTGATCATGCTCTGGACCTGGCCCTCCATGTCCTCGCCGCGCAGGATCCGGTTGCGCTCGCCGTAGATGATGGTGCGCTGCTGGTTCATCACCTCGTCGTACTTGAGGACGTTCTTGCGGATCTCGAAGTTCTGCTGCTCGACCTGCGTCTGCGCGCTCTTGATGGCCTTGGACACCATCTTCGCCTCGATCGGCACGTCGTCGGGCAGGTTCAGCCGCGTCATGATCGCTTCCAGCGCGGCGCCGTTGAACCGGCGCATCAGCTCGTCACCCAGCGACAGGTAGAAGCGGGACTCGCCCGGGTCGCCCTGACGACCGGAACGGCCGCGCAGCTGGTTGTCGATGCGGCGCGACTCGTGCCGCTCGGTGCCGAGCACGTAGAGGCCGCCCGCGTCGCGCACCGCGTCGGCGTCCTCGGCGGTCTGGGCCTTCACCTGGTCGAGGGTGGGCAGCCAGGCGCGCTCGTACTCCTCCGGCGTCTCGACCGGGTCGAAGCCCTGCTTGCGCAGCAGGATGTCGGCGATGATGTCCGGGTTGCCGCCGAGCACGATGTCGGTACCACGGCCTGCCATGTTCGTCGCGACGGTCACCGCGCCCGGCCTGCCTGCCTCGGCGATGATCTCGGCTTCCTTCTCGTGGAACTTCGCGTTCAGCACGTTGTGCGGGATGCCGCGCTTGGTGAACTGCTTGGACAGGTACTCCGAGCGCTCGACGCTGGTGGTGCCGATCAGCACCGGCTGGCCGTTCTCGTGCCGCTCGGTGACGTCGTCGACCACGGCGGAGAACTTGGCCTCCTCCGTCTTGTAGATCAGGTCGGACTGGTCGGCGCGGACCATCGGCTTGTTGGTCGGGATGGGGACCACGCCGAGGTTGTAGATCTGGTGCAGCTCGGCGGCCTCGGTCTCGGCCGTACCGGTCATGCCGGAGAGCTTGTCGTAGAGGCGGAAGTAGTTCTGCAGCGTGATCGTGGCCAGGGTCTGGTTCTCCGGCTGGATCTCCACCCCTTCCTTGGCCTCGATCGCCTGGTGCATGCCCTCGTTGTAGCGGCGCCCGACCAGGATGCGGCCGGTGAACTCGTCGACGATGATCACCTCGCCGTCGCGGACGATGTAGTCCTTGTCGCGGGTGTAGAGCTCCTTGGCCTTGATGGCGTTGTTCAGGTAGCTCACCAGCGGCGAGTTGGCGGCCTCGTAGAGGTTGTCGATGCCGAGCTGGTCCTCGACGAACTCGACGCCCGCCTCGTGCACGCCGATCGTGCGCTTCTTGATGTCGACCTCGTAGTGCAGATCCTTCTTCAGCAGCGGCGCGATGCGCGCGAACTCGGCGTACCACTTCGAGGAGGCGTCGGCCGGGCCGGAGATGATCAGCGGGGTACGTGCCTCGTCGATGAGGATGGAGTCGACCTCGTCGACGATGGCGAAGTTGTGCCCGCGCTGCACCAGATCGTCCAGCGAGTGCGTCATGTTGTCGCGCAGGTAGTCGAAGCCGAACTCGTTGTTCGTGCCGTAGGTGATGTCGGCGCCGTAGGCCACCCGCCGCTGCGCCGGGCTCATGCCGGACAGGATCACGCCCACCTCGAGGCCGAGGAAGCGGTGCACACGGCCCATCCACTCGGAGTCGCGCTTGGCCAGGTAGTCGTTGGTGGTGACAACATGCACACCATCACCGCTGATCGCGTTGAGATAGGCGGGCAGCACCGAGGTGAGGGTCTTGCCCTCACCGGTCTTCATCTCGGCGATATTGCCCGTGTGCAGCGCGGCGCCGCCCATGATCTGCACCTTGTAGTGCTTCTGGTTGAGCACCCGCCACGACGCCTCACGCGCGACCGCGAACGCCTCGGCCATCAACTGGCCGAGCGGATCGGTCTCGCCTTCCTCGGCCATCTCGGCGTAGCGCTCGCGGAACTCGTCCGTTTTGGCCCGTAGCTCCGCGTCGCTGAGGTCTTCGTAATCCGGTTCGAGGGCGAGGACCTGGTCGGCGAAATGCGCGAGCCGCTTGACCATGCGACCCTCACCAATCCGTAGCAACCTCGTCAGTGTCAGCGCAGGCACGGGTCTCGTCAGTCCTCTGGTCGGTGTGTCAAATCGTGTCGTCGGCCCCCGGGCCGGTGCGGGCCCACGCGGTTGCGCGGAATCCGCTGCATGCTTCATGGTAATGCTCTATCTAATTTGCAGCGCCTGCGGCGCTGCGTGTTCGCGGCCCCCTCATGGCTCGCGTCCGAGCGACCGCCGCTGGCGACTTCGTCGCGGACGCGGCGGCCACTCGGACGCGAGCCGGGCCGCGAACGGCGCATGCTCGGTCTAGCTTCGCTCGAAACCGGTGGTTGGGCCGATGTGGGCGGGTGATGTGGTTCTCGTGCGATCTCGGTGTGCGCGACACGGTGGAGCAGGCGAACGGCGTCGTTCGCGACTTCATCGTCACAAGTGCGACAACCGGTAGGCAGTTTCGACGGTGCGACCCGGTGCGGACTGTGATCAGATCGAGGCCCCAGGGCGAGTGGGCGGCGTGCCACCGAATCCAGGGGTGCGGGAATAGGGTGTACGTGATTCATCGGAAATGCCGCAACGGCCGGGGTAACGGTCGCTGCGGCAGCACAATGAAGCGGGGGACGGCATCGGGAAAAGGAGTACCGGGCAGCGTGATCACGAGACTGACGCCGCAGGACACGGCCTTCTACCGGCTCGAGTCGAGTAGCAATCCGATCCATATCGGCTCTCTCGCGATCCTGCGGAACACCGAACCCGGCGACGGCGCGGACCGGGCGGTTCTGGACTACGACCGGCTGGTCGACCTGGTCGAGAGCAGGCTCGCGCTGGTGCCGAGGTACCGGCGCAAGGTGCGCGAGATCCCGCTGTCGCTCGGGCGGCCGGTCTGGGTCGAGGACAGCCGGTTCGACATCACCTACCACATCCGGCGCTCGGCGCTCCCCGGTCCCGGCACCGACGAGCAACTGCACGACCTGGTCGCCCGGCTCACCTCCCACCCCTTGGATCCGGCCCGGCCGCTCTGGGAGATGTACCTGATCGAACGGCTGTCCGACGGCCGCTGCGCGATCTTCACCAAGTCGCATTCCGCCCTGGTGGACGGGGACACCGCGCTGGAGATCGGTCACGTGATCCTCGACGCGGGGCCCGCGCCCCGCGAACTGGCCGGTGACGATTGGATCGCGCCGCGCGAACCGGGCGAGGTCGAGCTGCTGGTGGGCGCGCTGGCCGATCTCGCCGCGCAGCCGCGTAAGGCGCTGGAAGTGGCCCGCGACGCGAGCGCGGGTGCGTTCGCGGTGCTGGGGACGGCGGGCAAGGCGGTCGAGTCGGTGGTCGCCGCGGTGCGCACGGCGGCGACCGGCGCGCCCGCCAGCCCGCTGAACGCCCGTACCTCGCGCAACCGGCGCTTCGACGTGGTGCGCACCGACCTGGCGGACTACCGCACCATCCGCGGGCGTTTCGGTTGCTCGATCAACGACGCGATCCTCGCCGTGGTCACCGGAGCGCTGCGCAACTGGCTGCTCTCGCGCGGGGAAGCGCTCACCGAGTCGACCGCGCTGCGGGCGGTGGTGCCGATGTCGGTGTACGTCGAGGGAGCCGACGGCGACCAGGCGCAGACGGCGAGCGAGGTGTCGTCGTTCCTGATCGACCTGCCGGTCGGCGAACCGAATCCGGTGATGCGGCTGTCGCACATCGCGCACGCGACCGAACTGAACGGACGCCAGCGGCGCGGCGTCCGCGCGCGCACCCTGGTGCACTTGGCCGGTTTCGCTCCGGCCAGCCTGCATGCGATGAGCGTGCGCGCGGCGAGTACGTTCGCAGAACACACGTTCAATCTGGTGATCACCAACGCGCCGGGTCCGCAGGCGCCGATGTACATCGGCGGCGCGCGGATGCTGGAGATGTACCCGGTGTCGCCACTGCTGCGCAATCAGGCATCGAGCATCGGGATCACGTCCTACGACGGACGGGTGTTCTACGGTCTCAACGCCGACCGCGACGCGATGGCCGACATCGGCGTGCTCGCCACGGCGGTGCGCGATTCCATGGAGGAGATGCTCGGTGCCTGCGTCTGATCAGAACAAGCTGAGGGTCTACATCCCGGCTACGGTGCCGATGCTGCGCGAGCTGGTCGACAACCGGGAACTGTCCGCCGTCGGCGGGACCGCGTTCGCGGTGACGCCCGCGCTGCGCGAGGCCTACGCCTCCGGCGACGACGAGGAGCTCGGCGAAGTCGCCATGAACGAGGCCGCCCGCGCCTCGCTGCGGCTGCTCGCCGCCGAACGCGAGGCGATCGGGTCGTCGGAGGAGTCCGACGACGAGGCCGCGCCGGTCGCGGGCGGCAGTCCCGTCTACCGGCGCGCGGTGATCGCCGCCGACGTGACCGGCGCGAAACTGAGGCCCGACCTCGACGACGCGGTGGTCCGGCTGGCCGGTCCGATCGGCTACCAGCAGATCGCCTCGGTGCACGTCGATCTGGCCGACGCCGAACCGCAGGTGGCCAAGGCCGTCGACGTGGTGGACGCGGCCGATCTCGGCGACACCGACGCGGAGTTCGTCCTCGGGGACGCCGAGGACCATCAATTGGCCTGGTACGCCGCTCAGGAGCTGCCGTTCCTGCTCGAACTGCTCTGATCGCGCCCGCGTGCGCGGGCTCACCCACCGCGATAACCTACGATGCCGTAACCTTGCTGGCGAGGCATCCGATCGGCGAGACGGCGGCCTGCGCATCCGGACGACAGGGAGATCAACGGCAGCGATGGGTTCGAAAATTGGGAGCTTCTCCGTGCGAAGCGTCCGCGCGTGGCTGGAGGCGCCCGCCGCGAGCGTCGCCGAGCGTGGCGGCAAACTGAACGTGCTGCGCGGCGCCGTGGCGCGGGTGACCACGCCGTTGCTGCCCGACGACTACCTGCACCTGGCCAACCCGCTGTGGTCGGCGCGCGAACTGCGCGGGCGCATCGTGGAGGTGCGCAAGGAAACCGCCGACTCCGCGACGCTGGTGATTCAGCCCGGATGGGGCTTCGACTTCAAATATCTGCCCGGCCAATACATCGGCATCGGCCTTCTGGTCGACGGACGCTGGCACTGGCGTTCGTATTCGCTGACCTGTCCGCCGGATTGGTCGGTGCCGGGTCACGCCGGTAAGCGGTTGATCTCCATCGCCGTGAAGGCGATGCCGGAGGGCTTCCTGTCCAGCCATCTGGTCAGCGGCGTGCCGGTCGGCACCGTCGTCCGGCTCGCCGCCCCGCAGGGCGGATTCGTGTTGCCGTACCCGCCGCCGGAGAAGGTGCTGTTCCTCACCGCGGGCAGCGGCATCACCCCGGTGATGTCCATGCTGCGTGCGATGGACCGGCGCGAGCTGTTCACCGACGTGGCGCACATGCACTCGGCCCGGACCGCCGACGACGTGATGTTCGGTGCGGAACTGCGCGCGCTGCACGAGCGCAACCCGAGCTTCGACACCCGTCTGCATCTCACCGCCGAGAAGGGCAAGTTCGCACTCGCCGACCTCGACTCCGAGTTCCCCGATTGGCGCGAACGCCACACCTGGGCGTGCGGCCCGGTCGGGATGCTCGACGAGATCGAGGATCACTGGCGCGAGGCGGGCCTGTCGGACCGGCTGCACGTCGAGCGCTTCGAAATCGAGCGCTCGTCGGTCGGCGCGGGCGGCACGGTCACCTTCGGCAAGACCGGCCGCACCGTCGAGGCCGACGGCGCGACCAGCCTGCTCGAGGCCGGTGAGTCCGCCGGCGTGCAGATGCCGTTCGGCTGCCGGATGGGCATCTGCCAGACCTGCGTGGTCACCTTGAGTTCCGGCCACACGCGCGACCTGCGCAACGGTGAGGAGCGCCGGGAAGGCGACAAGGTGCAGACCTGTATCTCGGTAGCGGCGGGCGACTGCACCCTGGACGTGTAGTCCTCCGGGTACCCTCGAGGTGTATCGAGTAGGGAAAGGACGCCGGTGGCCATCACCGACATCAAAACATTCGCCCACCTGACAGCGGCCGATATCGAGACACTGGGACAGGAACTGGATTCCATCCGGCGTTCGGTGGAGTTGTCCCGTGGCGAGCGTGACGCGAAGTACATCCGGCGCGCGATCGCGGCGCAGCGCGGTCTCGAAGTCGCGGCTCGCGCCGTGCTGTTCGGCAGCCGAAACCGCTGGGCCTGGCTGACCGGCACCGCGCTGCTGTCGGTCGCCAAGATCATCGAGAACATGGAGCTCGGGCACAACGTCAGCCACGGGCAATGGGACTGGATGAACGACCCGGAGATCCACTCCACCTCGTGGGAGTGGGACATGACCGGCCCCTCCGCGCAGTGGCGCCGCGCGCACAACTACTCCCACCACACCTATACCAATGTGCTGGGCAAGGACGAGGATCTCGGCTTCGGCATCCTGCGGATGACCCGCGACGAGCCGTGGCGGCCGATCCACCTGGTGCAGCCGCTGGCGAACCTGCTGCTGGCCGCGACCTTCGAGTGGGGCATCGCGCTGCACGACTGGGACATCGAGAAAGAGCTGTCGGGCGCACCGCGCCGCCTGATGTCGGAGCCGAACCTGGAGTTCGGACGCAAGATCTCCCGTCAGGTGGCCAAGGACTTCCTGTTCTATCCAGCGCTCACCGGACGGGCGTTCAAGCAGACGCTGAAAGCGAACGCGACGGCGAACCTGGTCCGCAATCTCTGGGCGTACGCGGTGATCTTCTGCGGCCACTTCCCCGACGGCGCGGAGAAGTTCACCATCGAGCAGCTGGAGAACGAGACCAGCGGCGAGTGGTACCTGCGCCAGATGCTCGGCAGCGCGAACTTCAAGGCCGGGCCCGCCATGGCGTTCATGAGCGGCAACCTCTGCTACCAGATCGAGCACCACCTGTTCCCCGATCTGCCGAGCAACCGATACCCGGAGATCGCGGTGCGGGTGCGCGAGCTGTGCGACAAGTACGACCTGCCCTACACCACCGGGTCGCTGGGCAAGCAGTACCTGCTCGCCTTCCGCACGATCCACAAGCTGGCGCTGCCGGACCGGTTCCTCAAGGCGACCGCCGACAACGCGCCCGAGACCTCGTCGGAACGCAAGTTCGCCGGTATCACGCTGCCGTCGCTCGGCACGGAGTCCACGCACTGGCTGCGCATCGATCCGGAGACCGGCAAGCGCCGCGGCCTGCGTTCGGCGTTGCACGAGGCGAAGATCGTGCTGAAGGAGAAGGCGCGACAGGAGAAGGAGATGCTGCGCGAGGCCAAGGCGGCGCTGAAGGAGAAGGCCGAGCACGAAGGTCAGGTTCTGCGGGAAGCCAAGGTCGCGTTCCAGGAGCGAGCCCGGCACGAACAAGCGGCGCTGCGCGAAAAAGCTATGCGGGACAGGCGGTTTCGCTTTCTCCGAAGGGCGCGCTAACCTACCAGCCGATAACTGGGATCGCAATAGGGTGATCGACACACCCACGCGGCACACCTCGCAACCTACGCTTTCGTAACTTACGGTAAAGTAACCCGTATGGCGATCTCGGATGTCAAGGAATATGCGCACCTCACCGAGGCCGACGTGGAAGCACTCGGCGCGGAATTCGACGCGATCCGGCGGGAAATCGAAGCCTCGCGCGGCGAGCGCGACGCGAAGTACATCCGCAATGTCATCAGGTTGCAGCGAGCCCTCGAGATCGGCGGCCGGGCGGTGCTGTTCGCCAGCCCGGTGCGCGCCGCCTGGCTGGCCGGCGTCGCCCTGCTCGGCACCGCCAAGATCATCGAGAACATGGAGATCGGGCACAACGTCATGCACGGGCAGTGGGACTGGATGAACGATCCGGAGATCCACTCCAGCTCGTGGGAATGGGACAACACCGGTGCCGCCAAGCACTGGAAGCACACCCACAATTACCTGCACCACAAGTACACCAACGTGCTCGGCATGGACGACGACATCGGCTACGGCCTGCTGCGGGTGACGCGCGACCAGCGCTGGAAGCCGTTCAACCTGGGCAACCCGATCTACAACCTGGTGTTGCAGCTGTTCTTCGAGTACGGCGTCGCCATCCAGCACATGGAGCTGGGCAAGCTGGTGGCGGGCCGGTACAAGCCGGGCTCCCCCGAGCGGGCCGAGTTCGAGCGCAAGCGCAGCGAGGCGCTTACCAAGATGGGCAAACAGATCCTCAAGGATTACGTCATCTTCCCCGCCCTCACCGGCCCGGCGTTCTTCTCCACACTGACGGCCAACCTGGCGGCCAACGCGATCCGCAACGTCTGGTCCAACGCGGTCATCTTCTGCGGGCACTTCCCCGACGGGGCGGAGAAGTTCACCAAGGCCGACATCGACGGTGAGACACACGGCCAGTGGTACCTGCGCCAGATGCTCGGCAGCGCCAACATCTCCGGCGGCCCGGTCATGCACTTCATGACCGGCAACCTGAGCCACCAGATCGAGCACCACCTGTTCCCCGACCTGCCGAGCAACCGGTACGCCGACATCGCCGTGCGGGTGCGCGAGCTGGCCGACAAGTACGACCTGCCCTACACCACCGGCTCGCTGCCGGTGCAGTACTTCAAGGCGTGGCGCACCATCCTCAAGCTGTCGCTGCCGAACAAGTACCTGCGGGCCACCACCGACGACGCGCCGGAGACCGCCTCGGAACGCAAGTTCGGGGGCAGCGCCGCGGCCACCATCGATCCGGTGACCGGCCGGCGCCGTGGTCTGCGTACCGCACTCGCTCAGGGTCGGCGGCGGCTCGCCCGGCGCGGGGCGCCCGCGGCGCGCTGATTCCACTCGCGCGGGGACGTCGGCTCGGTCTCGGAATCCGAGCCGACGGGAGTCACGGGCCGCTCAGCCGGGCCGTGTGCGGTGAGTTCGCCGGATTTGATTGACTCGGACGGTGCATCCTGAGGTTCTGAGCGTCTACGAGGCCATCCGGCGGCGCCGCGACGTGCGCGCGGAGTTCACCGGCGAGGTCGTGGACGAGGTGACGCTGTGGCGGCTGCTGGACGCCGCGCACCGTGCGCCCAGCGTGGGCAATTCGCAGCCATGGGATTTCGTGGTGGTCCGCGATCCGGCGACGCTGCGCACGTTCGCCGACCACGTGGCGCGCAAGCGCATCGAGTTCCGGGACGCGCTGCCGCCCGAGCGTGCCGCCACCTTCGAGCCGATCAAGATCGAGGGCATTCTGGAGAGCGGTACCGGAGTGGTGGTCTGCTACGACCACGAGCGCGGCGGACCGCAGGTGCTCGGGCGGGCCACGGTGCCCGAAACCGGTATCTACTCCGCGGTTCTCGCCATCCAGAATCTCTGGCTGGCAGCCACCGCCGAAGGCGTCGGCGTCGGGTGGGTGTCGTTCTACGATCCCGGCTTCCTGTCCGACCTGATCGGCCTTCCGGAGGGCGTCCGCACGGTCGCCTGGCTGTGCGTCGGGCCGGTGCACGAATTCCAGCGCGTCCCCGATCTCGAGCGCTTCGGCTGGCGCGCGGGCAGACCGCTCACCGAGGCGGTGCACCGCGAAACCTATCGCGGCTGATCTCCCCGTCCCGATCGCGCATCGTTACGCAAATGTGTGGATCGTTCATGGTTCAATCGGATGCCCACTGGGTACGACAAGGGCGAAACTGCCTCTGACGCAGTGTTCTTCACGGAAGTTCGTCGGTTCCAGGAGGTTTTTGCACATGGCCAATGTCGATGCTGTTCGGCTGTCGAGCGAGCTGGGCATCGATCTGGCACAGGCGACGTTGCGCCTGCGTCGGGAAAGCGTCCCCGGCGAGACCAAGCACCAGACCTGTCTGCGGATCCTCGCGGACGAGGGACGCAAGCGGCGGGGCGCCACGGGCAAGTGAGGACGCCGGGGCGACGGTAGTCGAGGCCACCGCCGCCCGGCCCGGGACTATGGCCGGCAGGTGCGGCCACTCCCTCGCGTCAGACGCGTTCGAGCACCGCCGACGCGCCGATGCCGCCGGCGGCGCAAATCCCCAGCAGTGCCGTGTTCTTCCCCGTGCGGGCCAACTCGTTGGCCATGGTGGTCACCATGCGCGCCCCGGTGGCCCCGAACGGGTGGCCGAGCGAGACCGAGCCGCCGTGCACGTTCAGCTTGTCGATGTCCACCGCACCGACGGCGGTGTCGCGATCCAGCCGGGTCTTGGCCCACTCGTCGCTGGCCAGCGCGGTCAGCACCGCCAAGGTCTGGGCGGCGAAGGCCTCGTGGATATCGACGAGATCGGCGTCGCCCAGCGACATCCCGGCCTTCTCCAGCGCCCGAGGCATCGAGATGGCCGGACCGATCAGCACCTGATCGGCCGGATCGACGCTCACGTAGCTCCACGACCGGAACGCAGCCAGCGGTCGATACCCGAGGGCGTGCGCCTTCTCCTCGCTCATCAACAGCACCGCGGCGGCCCCGTCGGTGAGCGGGCTGGCGTTGCCCGCGGTCACGCTGCCGTCCGCGGCGAAAACCGGCTTCAGAGCGGCCAGCTTCGCGATGCTGGTATCGCCGCGCACCAAGCCGTCGCGCAGGATCTCCACGTCTTCGGGAGTGCGGACCCGCAGCACTTCGTCGTCGAACCGGCCGGACTCGATGGCGGCCGCCGCGCGATGGTGCGAGCGGGCGGCGAACTCGTCCTGGTCCGTGCGGCTCACGCCGTGGATGCGAGCCATCTTCTCCGCCGATTCGCCCATCACCTCACCGGTGGTGCGCTCGGCGATTCTGGGCCGGCTCGGCAGCAGATCGGTGAACGGCGCGAGGCGCGCGACCGCGGACAGGTAGTCCTTCGGCTTCGGCTTGCCCAGCGCCAGCGGCGCCGCCGCGTGCACGACCTTCTGCGGCAACTTGACCTCGGCGTTCGAGGTGGAATCGCTGCCGCCCGCGATCATGATGTCGTACTCGCCCCGCTCGATCGCGGCCGCGGCCGAGGTGACCGCCTGCAAGCCGGAGGCGCAGGCCCTGGTCACCGTGTAGCCCTCGCAGCCCGGATCCAGCCGCAGGTCCAGCGCGATCTCCCGGGCGATGTTGGGCGCCGCGCCGGGCAGGATGACACCGCCCCACACGATCGCCTCCACTTGCGCGCCGGGCAGGCCGGTTCGCTCGAGCAGTCCCCGTACCGCGGCGTCGGCCAGCGCGATGGAATCCATCCGCGTGTATCCGGTGAACGCGCGCAGGAACGGCGTGCGCGCTCCGGACACGATCACGGCACGGCGAGCAGCTTTGGTGGCCATGCGATTTCCTTTCGAAAGCCTCGGTCCACCAAACTTACTCTAAAGTAAGTTCACCGTCGACCCCCTTCGCCGACGGTGAACCCGACGTAGCGGCACTCCCCTCCGCCGCCGCTGAACCGGTCCGCCGCGCGCCGTTGAGCGACAGACCGGAGACGCCCGTCCCGGCGAACGCCCCTGCCCGTCCCGGAACCGCCGCAGGCCCTCCCCGGGACCTTCCGACGCAAAGAACCGTAACAAACTTTCGACCGATTTTCCAAATATTTTCTATTGATTTGCCTAAGACCTCCTAGCGGCTTACCATGAACGCACTATGCATAGCCCTTCGGAGCTGTCGCGGCAGAAGAGATTCGGGCGAATCATCAGAGAACGCCGGGACGAGCTCGGCCTCACCCAGCTACAGATCGGCGACCTCGGGGGACCTTCGGCGCCGACCATCCGGAAGATCGAAGACGGCGAGGCGACCATCAGCATGCAGACGCTGAACAAGCTCGACGCCCCGCTGCGATGGTTGCCGGGCAGCGCTGCCCGCGCCTACGCGGGCGGCGTTCCCGCCGCCGACGAACCCGCGAACGCTCCGCGCGGCGCAGGCGAATCGGTCGTGGCGGGCCCGGACGCGATCCGCTTCGAAATCTCCGATCTCACCGGTCTTCTCGCGGCTTCGGGCCGGCTCACCGACGCCGTCGAGAACGGCCGCACCACCGACCCGCAGGTGGTCGCGGCGATCGCGGAACTCAACCGGGTGGTCTCCAAGCTGTCCGCGCGCTACGCGACCGCCATGCTCGAACGCAACGGCGGACCGGGCAGGCAAGTGCATCCGCTGGTGGAGATGGCCTTCGCGCACCTGCTCGCGATCCCCGCGGAGGCCAGCGACCCCGGCGAGCTACAGGAACGCCGGTACCGCCGCTGGCTGGCCGGTCGATCGGAGGATATCGATGCGGCGACCGAAGCCCGATTCCGCGCACGGTGGCTGGCGGCCAACATGGCGACGACAACGGTTCGAAACGGTGAGTGACGAGGCAGCCATGACCGATAACGCGCCCGACCGCGCGGCACTCGCGCTGAGCCGCAAGATCAATCGGCTGTTCGCCGTCGTGCATCCGCGCGACGCACCGGAACGCAGCGTCGAATCCGTCGCCGAGCAGGCAGGCGATTTTCTCGGTCGCCCGGTGCCGCCCGGCCTCCTGACGCGCCTGCGCGACGGCGAGTTCGACGACGAGCACGCGGGCGCGGTCGATCCCGAGATCCTCGCCGCGGTGGCGCGCAGCTTCGGCGTGGCCGCCGACTATCTGCTCACCCGTGGCCCCGCCGCCGACGCGATCGACCGGGAACTCGAGTTGCTCGCCACCATGCGCGACGCCAACGTCGCCAGCATCGCGCTGCGCGGTTCCAACATCGATCGGGGCATGCTCGCCAAGATCATCCAGAGCACGGCAGGGTCGATGCCGCCGAGTCGGTAGCATGCTTTCCTACATGGGCCACTGAGCTTTTGTAGGAGACCGATCGCATGGCCATCCAGGCCCGGTTCCGGAGCTTGACCCGGGACCTCCCGATACCCCACCCATGGGATTTGCAGACCTACCTCGATGATGTCGCGGCGCACCGGGGCCGCAGCATCAGCCTGTTACCGATCGATACCGCGCTGCTCGCGGGGACCGGGTGCGGCACGGGCAGCGGCCTGTGGATCGCGAAGCAGGACAGCGATGTCATCGCCTACGGCGCCGACACCACCGAATGGCACGCCGAGCACATCATCGTGCACGAGCTCGGGCACATGCTGCTCGGACACGGCCCGGAGCAGTCCGAATCCGGTGAGGCGCCCGCGAGCGCACCGACCGTGGCCGCGGTCGCCGATCTGCTGCCCTCGATCTCGCCCGAGTCGATCGCCCACGTGCTCGGCCGCACCGACTACGGCACCCGGCGCGAACGCGACGCGGAGACCTTCGCCGACATGGTGATGCTGCACGCCATGCGTCCGCCGAGCCGCGATTCGCTGCTGCACCGCACGTTCTTCCGCGACCGGCGGCAATGACCTCGCCGGTCCCGGCGCCGATCGCGATTCCGCTGATCGTGTTCGTCGCGGTGGTCGTGCTCGGGCGTCGTCTCGTGCTGCACCACGCCACCGTCGATCGCCTCCTCAACCGGGCCATGCTGTGGGGCATCGCCACGCTGATCCTGCTCGAACGCGGCATCGCACCGCAGATCGGCAGTCTGCTGCACCAGCTTTCGATGGGCACGCTGTTGATGGAGGTGGTCGGCCTGTACGGCGCGGCCCGGCTGTGGTCCGGCGCCGAACCCGCGTCCGCGTTCGCCCGGCAGCGGGTCTACGACCTCGCAGGGCTGGCCGGAGCGGCGATCATCCTGGTCGTGGGGTCCGCGGCACGCCAGGAGGGAGGGCTGGTGGGGCAATCGCCGGACTGGCAGGCGCTGGTGGTGTGGGCGATCCTGTGGTTTCCGCTGCTGGCCGCCGGTCGGCTGTGCTGGCGCGCGGCGGTGCGCGAGCTGCGCTCGGACGAATCGACCGCCGCGGAGCGGACCGTCTATGTCACCCTGCTGGCCACACTGGTCGTCGGGTCCGCTGGCCTGGTCATCTCCGCAATACAGCTCGCAGGGCCCGGCGCGCCGGCCGACCCGGCTCTGGTGCGCTGGGCCGCACCGACTTTCGCCGTCTCGGCGCTCGGCGCGGCGCTCCTGGCCGTGCCGCTGGTCGCCTGGCTGCGGGCCCACACGGGCTGGGACCGCGCCGGGCGATACTGCCGACGCCTGCGTCCGCTGTGGCGCGATCTGACCGCGGCGGTACCGGAGGTCGTGCTCGAGCCGGACCTGCCCGCGGCCGAATCCGACGCGCGGCTGATCCGCATGACGGTCGAGATCCGCGACGCCCTGATGCACCTGCGGCACTATCTGCCCGAGGACGCCGCCGACGCCGACTACGTGGCACAGATCCAGCGCGCCATCGCCGCGAAATCGAGCGGCGCGGCGGTGCGGACGCGGCGGTCGGACCATCCCGCCGCGCCGCCGGTGGGCGATATCGACTCGGATCTGCGGCTGTTGCTCGCGATGGCGCGCGACTGGCCGCAGGGTGCCAGAGGCGTCTCCACATGATTCTCCGGGCATCCGGCCGGTGAGCCGAATGCCCGGAGAAGTGGGACGGATGGTTCGTGCCGTCAGGCCAGGCGGATCAGGCCGTAGTCGAAGGCATGGCGGCGGTAGACCACCGAGGGCCGGTCGCTCTCCTTGTCGTGGAACAAGAAGAAGTCATGACCGACGAGTTCCATCTGGTACAGGGCGTCGTCGACGGACATCGGCGTCGCCGAGTGCACCTTCGTGCGCACGATGTGGCCGGGACCGGCCTCGTAATCGTGCTCGCGCCCTTGCTCGAGGTGGGTGTGCGCGGCATCGGACTCGGTGAGCCGCTCGAAGAGGGAGTCATCCACCAGATCGGCGGTGGCCTGGGCAACCGACAGCGGCGTCTTGTCGCCGTAGTGCACCCGGCGCCGATCCTTGGTGCGGCGCAGCCGGCTCTCCAGCTTCGCGGTCACCGACTCGAAGGCGGCGTAGAAGCTGTCCGCGCAGGCCTCGGCCCGCACGACGGGACCCTTTCCGCGCGCGGTGATTTCGACGCGCTGACAATTCTTGCGCTGACGCCGGTTGCGCTCGTGGAACAGCTCCACGTCGAAGAGGAAGATCGATGGATCGAAGCGTTCTAATCGGGAGAGTTTTTCCGCGACGTAAATACGAAAATGGTCGGGCACCTCGACGTTGCGGCCCTTCACCACGATGTCGCCGCGTGGCGCACGTGGTCGTTCCGCTGCGGGTTGCTCGGGTGCTGCTTCCTGGGTGCCGGAGTCCAGCACCGAAGGAGCGGGATCTTTCACTGAAGGTCGTGAAGAAGTCGTCACGCGTACCTCCCGGATCTGGCCGCACCGACCGATTCCAGTGCGGCGGGATTGAGCCGTGCCGATCGACAATTACTCGGCACAAGTTGTCCGAGGCGCCACCTCCAAACTTGCGGTTCGGGTGTGTGTCCGCGACGCTAGTCCGCCGACGCGCTGATCGCCAGTGTTCACGCAAATTTCCCGGAGTCAAGCAACACACGTAACCAGAACGCCATGTGTCGGCAATCCGATGTGCCGCAGTGCACGCACCGATTCGCGGGCCGTGGCACCGGTGGTCAGCACGTCGTCGACCAGCACTATCTCGGCGTTCGCCGGTATTCCCCGATCGGCGAAACGACCGGGGGCGGTGCGCACCCGCCCCTCCAGGTTGCGAACCCGCTCGGCGGGTGTCAAGCCGACCGAATCACGCACCTCTCGCCCCACTCGCAACAGGGGTACCATGCGGGTGTCCGGTAGCCATTGCGCAGCTACCGCGGCCGAACGCAGCACCGGATCGCCGCCTCGGCGTCGCGCCGCCACGCCCCTGCTCGGCGCGGGGACCAGCACCAAAGGACGGCGCGGCGAACGCAACTCGGCGAGCGCGCCCGCGAGCGCCGCCCCGAGTGGCTTCGCCAGATCCCGCCTGCCGCGTTCCTTGACGGCGAGCACCGCCCGGCGCGCGGGCCCGGCGTACGGCCCGAGCGCCCAGCACGGAACGCCCGGATCGGTGCGCGGCCACACCCGCACCGGCGGGCCGGTCAGGGTGACGGCACAGGCGGCGCACCAATCGGCTCCGGAACGTCCGCAGCCCGCGCAGGCGGCGGGCAGCACCAGATCGAGCAGGGTTCGCATCGACCGAGTGTGCGCCCGTCCCCCGACAAGTTCGCTCGCTCAGGTCGACGGCGATGCCCGGGGGGACGTATGTTTCTGCGGCAGGGACGTTTACGCGCTAGGTCGCCGCTGCTCCGACCCTCGCACCCACCCATAGCGACCCCTGATGAAGCAACCAGCGATCCGGCCGGGTCGTCCCACTGGCGGGCCTCCGGCGGTCCACCATGGCCGCATACCCGGGACCGGACGCACCCTCAGCCGGGCAGGACGGGTATGGCGTTCGCGCCCAGACCCGGAACCTCGCGCCAGTACGGCTGCCCTTGGTCCGGAGCGGAGGTCAGCTCCAGCACCGCGCGTGAGTCGGCGACGTACTGGTGATCCGGGCTCGCGCTCACCGAGCGCACCGGCGCCGTCAGATTCTGTGAGGTCAGCGGGGTCGGCTCCGAGCCGTCGACCGACACCGTGCTGACCGGGTCCACATTGCCCTCACGGGCGATGATGATGGTGTCCGCGTCGAGCCAGTCCACCGAGACCGCGGCCGTGCTGAGTCCGACGCCCACGGGAAGCGCCGAGGTCAGCGCCACCTTTCCGTCCGGCTTGGGCACGACGACCACGACGTAGACCCTGCCGTCGGCGATCATCGCCGCCCGCACTCCGGACCGGGAGATCCGCAGTTCGGTGATCGGCAGCCGAGGCGAGGTGGCCGAGGATGCCGCCGTCAGCCCGGAGATGTCGACGTTCTGCACCGATACGTTGCCGCTGCCCCGGTCATTGACCGCGCGGATCACCCGGTCGCCGTCGACCACCGCCCATGCCGCGCTGCCGTCCGCGGTCCAGGATGGCCGGGTGATGGTGAAGCCCTCGGCCACCGGAAAGGCGTTGCCGCCGTAGGTCCCGACCATCAGCGTGCGCGACGGCACGCCCGGGGGCCTTCCGGCTTCCGCGACGGCGGCGACGAGCTGACCGTCCGGGGACAACGTCGCCGACTGGAGGTTGTTCACCCCGCCGAAGTAGCCGGGAGCGGGGATGATGCCACCGTTCTCGGCGATCTGCACCAATCCCCCGCCGCGCAGCGCGTGCAGCCCGGTCTGATTGCGCGCGGAGGTGGCCGGATTGAATTGCTGCACGTCGGCCACGCTCCACCCGTTCGCGGCGAACCGCTCGTCCAACGGCTTGCCGTCGGCGAGCAGCATGTACGGCCCCAGGATGTCGGCGCTGGACAACGTGAGCACCACCTGCGCGGCCAGTAGTTCGCGCTCGCGCGGATTCAACGCCGACGCGCCCGCCAGATCGATCTTGACGCCGCCGAGCCCGATGCCGACGCCGTCGGGATCACCGTTGGCCTTGGTGATCGCCCCGCGCAGCGCGATCGGCGGCGTCAGCTCGCTGCGCAGCACCGACGCCAGCGCGGGCTGCGGCCCCTCGAGCAACGAGCTGAGCAATCGCTGGGCCAGCTGGGCTTTCGGCACCGCGAGCCAGCGCAGATCCGGGACGGCCATATTGCCGCCCGGATCGATGAAGTACAGCACGTAGCGGCGGTAGGACTTGAAGAACGCGGTGGAGTCCATGACGACGCCGTCGGGCAATTCGTCGATGCGCCACTCACCGTTGATCTTGGTCAGCTCGATCTTGTTCTCGACGTAGGGGATGTCGTCGTTGGGGCGGTACCCGCCGTCGGCGGACAGCTCCCCTACCTTGCGCGCGCGGATCAGGTAGTTGGCTTTGTCTCCGGAGCGCGACTCTCGCAACGTGTCGGGCTTCTCGACGATGACGGTGCCCGCCGCGTCGTCCCATTGGGTGGAAGCCGCGGGGGTCATGTACTGCCGGGCGGCCAGATGCCGGTTGGCGGGATCGGCCGTGGCCTGGAGGAAGTCGCGTAGCAGCAGATCGGGATCGCGGTTGGCGACCGGCGGCGGCGGACCCTCGGAGGTGGGCTCCCGGTTGATGGTGCCCAGCGCCTCCGGAGCGGAGGACTCGGGCAGGCTGGCGCAGGCGGTGAGCGGTGTCACGACCGCGAGGATCGTCGCCACCAGCACTGTCAGTCGCCGCCCCCGCGCAGATCTGACACGCATTCTCATGACTGTACGTCCCCCGGTTCGCGCGTCCCGCCGCCCCCGGCTTGCGCCGATTCCGATGCCGATGCCGATGAGCCGTTCGTTGCGGACGCGTGCGCCTCGTCGGTCGAGGCGGTGTCGGTGGGCCCGTCGCCGTCCGGCTCGTTCGCGTGCTCCGAACGCCCGTTGTCGGGCGCTGTCAAGGAATCGCCCTGCTGCGCACCGGCCGGATCGGAACTGCCCGGCTCCGCGCTATGCGGCACGGCGCTCGTCCCCTGCGCAGCGCCCGGAGCGGTCGAGTCGTAGGTGGCATCGTCCGGTTCGGCGGCGATCGGCGGCGCCTTCTCCGGTTCGACGGGCGGTTCCGGCTCGACCAGGCGCATCGACTTGCGCGCCGGTTCCAGCGGAAGCGGGCTCGGGCCGAGTTTCTTGCCGCGCACCAGCGGCAGCGTCAGGCGGAAGCTGGCGCCCATGCCTGCCTCACCCCAGGCCTCGAGCTTGCCCTCGTGCAGGTTCGCGTCCTCCACGCTGATCGACAGGCCGAGACCGGTGCCGCCGGAGCGGCGCATGCGGGACGGATCCGAGCGCCAGAACCGGTTGAAGACCAGCTTCTCCTCGCCCGGCCGCAGGCCGACGCCTTGATCGCGCACTACGACGGCGACGGCGTTGGCCTCGACGTCGCCGCGCATCCGGATCAGCACCGGCTTGCCCTCGCTGTGATCGATCGCGTTGGCCAGCAGGTTGCGCAGCACGCGCTCCACCCGGCGCGGATCGACCTCGGCGACGAGCGGCTCCTCCGGCATGTCGCTGATCACCTCGACCCCGGCGTCCTTGGCCAGGTGCCGCACGGTGGAGATCGCGGCCCGCGCGCACATCCGCACGTCCAGCGACTCGACCTGCAGTTCGGCGACGCCGGCGTCGTGCCTGCTGATCTCCAGCAGGTCGTTGAGCAGGCCCTCGAACCGGTCCAGCTCGTTGACCAGCAACTCGGCGCTGCGGGCCAGGGCGGGATCGAGGTCGTCGCTGCTGCCGTGGATCAGGTCGGCGGCCATGCGCACGGTGGTCAGCGGGGTGCGCAACTCGTGGCTGACGTCGGAGGTGAACCGGCGCTGCAGATTGCCGAACTCCTCCAGCTGGGTGATCTGGTTGGACAGGCTTTCGGCCATCTCGTTGAACGCCTGGGCCAGCCGCGCCATGTCGTCCTCGCCGCGCACCAGCATGCGTTCCTTGAGCCTGCCGTCGGCGAACCGGCCCGCGATCCGGGCGGCGGAACGAATCGGCAGGACCACCTGCCTGGTGACCAGCGCGGTGATCGCGGCCAGCAACACCAGCAGCACGATGCCGCCGACCAGCATGGTGCCGCGCATCAGCGACAGGCTGCGTTCCTCATTGGCCAGCGGGAAGATCAGGTAGATCTCCAGGGTCGGGATCTCCGCGCTCGGGCTGCCGATGATCAGCGCGCGCCCGCGGTAGCCATCCGCGTCGTCGACCGTGGCGAACTGGTAACTGACCTGGTTGCGCTGCACGAACCGGCGCAGTTCGTCGGGCACCTCTTGGATCGGGCCGCGCGGAATCTGCTGCGGCGGCATCCCGCCGATGACGCTCAGCGCCGAATCGAAGCTGCCCGCCGCGCCGGTGGACTGGCCGGTGCCGCCGCGGTTGGACAGCGCGTTGCGGGCCTCTTCCAACCGCTGCGGT
This sequence comes from Nocardia gamkensis NBRC 108242, assembly GCF_001612985.1. GTDB lineage: Bacteria > Actinomycetota > Actinomycetes > Mycobacteriales > Mycobacteriaceae > Nocardia > Nocardia gamkensis. The sequence continues at coordinate 50,115 of NZ_BDBM01000029.1, forward strand.
TGGGCGCCGATGTCGTGCACACCCGCCAGCTGGCTCTCCACCGTGTTGCGCGCACGGTCCATCTCCTCGACCGCGGCGTTGATCTTGGCGTCCAACAACCGGTCGGTGATCTGACTGGTCAGCACCACGCCCAGGATCGTGATGACGATCAGCGACAGCGTCAGCGTGGACACGATGACGCGCAACTGCAGCGAACGACGCCACAGGTGGCCTAAGGCAATGCCGACCGCTTGGAACCAGGCCACCACCGGAGCCAGCGATCGTTCCAGACGCGTGATCACGCCATGGATCACGGCGGTCCGGCCTTGTAACCGACACCGCGGACGGTCAGCACGATCTCCGGGTTCTCGGGATCCTTCTCCACCTTCGCCCGCAACCGCTGCACGTGGACGTTCACCAGGCGGGTGTCGGCGGCGTGCCGGTAGCCCCAGACCTGCTCGAGCAGGACCTCACGGGTGAACACCTGGCGCGGCTTACGAGCCAGGGCGACGAGCAGGTCGAACTCCAGCGGCGTCAGCGAGATCTGCGCGCCGCCGCGGCTGACCTTGTGCGCGGGCACATCGATCACGATATCGGCGATCGACAGCAGCTCGGCGGGCTCCTCCTCGGTCCGGCGCAGCCGCGCCCGCACCCGGGCGACGAGCTCCTTCGGCTTGAAGGGCTTGACGATGTAATCGTCGGCGCCCGACTCCAGACCCAGCACGACGTCGACCGTGTCGGTCTTCGCCGTGAGCATCACGATCGGAACCCCGGAATCGGCCCGCAGCACACGGCACACGTCGATGCCGTTCATGCCGGGCAGCATCAGGTCCAGCAACACCAGATCGGGGCGGATCTCGCGAACCGCCGCCAGGGCCTGTGTGCCGTCGCCGACCACGTGCGGGTCGAACCCTTCCCCGCGCAAGACGATCGTGAGCATCTCGGCGAGTGCCATATCGTCGTCGACGACCAGAATCTTCGGCTTCATAACTACTATGTTGTCATCTCCCAGGCCAGGATCGGGCCGCCACGCCAACACTGGTGCGAACCCACGGCACAGCCAACCTTATCGACCAACGATTTCGGCGATCCGCGCGGCCAGCTCAGCCGGACCGTCGTCGGATCGGTATGTCCACCAGGGTCCGCGCCAGTCGCGTTCGGCCAGCTCACGGTACACCGCGCCGGTCCGGTGCTGCAGACCGCCGTCGCGCTCGTAGGCGTCGAGGGCGCGCTCGGCGTCGAGTTCGCCACGCCTGCGGGCACGCTCGGCCGCGAGTTCGGTGGGTACATCCAGCAACACCTGCAGGGCAGGCACGGGCAGGGCGAATCTGCCGAACTCCAATTCGCCCACCCAGTCCACGATTTCACCGTCGGCCGACTGCCCGAGCCGGGCGGCCGAGTAGGCGGCGTTGGAGGCGACGTAGCGATCCAGGAGTACAACGTCGTTGTCGGCCAACAGCTTCGACAGTTCGTCCTGCGCGTCCGCGCGGTCCAGCGCGAACAGCAGGGCCATGGCGCTGACCGAGCCCGCGAGGTCGCCGTGCGCGCCACGCAGCGCTTCGGCGGCCAGATCGGCGTGCACCGAGACGCGGTAGCGCGGGAAGGCCACCGTCGCGACGCGCAGCCCGCGCCCACGCAGATCGGCGACAACCCGCTCGATCAGCGTCCGCTTGCCGGCGCCGTCGAGCCCCTCGACCGCTATCAGCACTCCCATGACCAGGCAGACTACCCCGCCGCCCACATTCGGCTGACATCACCTCACCAGCACATATGCTGGTTACTCGGCCGAGCGTCACGGTCACCGCGCGGCTCGGTCCGGCCAACTGCCGTCAGCCCGCACTCACCGATCCGGGTCACCCCGGGCCCGTCGGCTTGCCCATGGCCTCAGCGAGATGGGCGGAGGCCGCCGACACCTTTCGGTGCCCGCGGCCTCCGGGAGTTCCGCGGATCAGTAGCGGTAGTGGTCCGGCTTGTACGGGCCCTCGACGTCGACGCCGATGTACTCGGCCTGGTCCTTGGTGAGCTTGGTGAGCTCGCCGCCGAGCGCTTCGACGTGGATGCGGGCGACCTTCTCGTCCAGGTGCTTCGGCAGCCGGTAGACCTCGTTGTCGTACTGCTCGGGCTTGGTCCACAGCTCGATCTGGGCGATCACCTGGTTGGAGAAGCTGTTGGACATCACGAACGACGGATGGCCGGTCGCGTTGCCGAGGTTGAGCAGACGCCCCTCCGACAGCACCAGGATCGAGCGGCCGCTCTCCTTGAACGTCCACAGGTCGACCTGCGGCTTGATGGTCAACTTCGTTGCGCCGGAACGCTCCAGCGCCGCCATGTCGATCTCGTTGTCGAAGTGGCCGATGTTGCCCAGGATGGCCTGGTCCTTCATCGCCTTCATGTGCTCGAGGGTGATGATGTCCTTGTTGCCGGTCGCGGTGATGACGATGTCGGCCTCGCCGATCGCGTTCTCCACCGTCACCACGTCGTAGCCGTCCATCAGCGCCTGCAGCGCGTTGATCGGGTCGATCTCGGTGACCTGCACCCGGGCGCCCTGTCCGGCAAGCGATTCCGCGCAACCCTTGCCGACATCGCCGTAGCCGCAGATCAATATCTTCTTGCCGCCGATGAGCACGTCGGTGCCGCGGTTGATGCCGTCGATCAGCGAGTGGCGGGTGCCGTACTTGTTGTCGAACTTGCTCTTGGTGACCGAGTCGTTGACGTTGATCGCGGGGAACACCAGTTCACCCGCCGCCGCGAACTGGTAGAGCCGCAGCACGCCGGTGGTGGTCTCCTCGGTGACGCCGCGCACCGACTCGGCGATCTTGCTCCACTTGCCCCGGTCGGTCTCGAACCGCTCGCGCAGCAGGTTCAGGAAGACCTTGTACTCGGCCGAGTGGTCCTCGTCCTCGGGCGGCACCACGCCGGCCTTCTCGAACTGCGCGCCGCGCAGCACGAGCATGGTGGCGTCGCCGCCGTCGTCGAGGATCATGTTGGCCGGTTCACCCGGCCAGGTGAGCATCTGCTCGGCGGCCCACCAGTACTCCTCCAGCGTCTCGCCCTTCCAGGCGAACACCGGGGTGCCCTTGGGCTCCTCGACGGTGCCGTTCGGGCCCACGACGACGGCGGCCGCCGCGTGGTCCTGGGTGGAGAAGATGTTGCAGGAGGCCCAGCGGACCTCGGCGCCGAGGCTGGTCAGGGTCTCGATCAGCACCGCGGTCTGCACGGTCATGTGCAGCGAGCCGGAGATGCGCGCGCCCTGCAACGGCCGCACCTCGGCGTATTCACGGCGCAGCGCCATCAGACCGGGCATCTCGTGTTCGGCCAGGCGGATCTCTTTGCGGCCGAAATCGGCCAGCGACAGATCCGCCACCTTGTAGTCGATGCCGTTGCGGACATCGGCGGTCAACGACGTGCGTGCGGGAAGTTCTGAGGTGGTCATCAGCCTCTCCTGGTTCGGCAAGTACCGAGGCAAGGCTAGTCGCTCACGGCCGGGTGCGGACTACGCGGCCGTCCTCTTCGCCCGGCCCGGCGCCGACCGGGGTCGCGCCGGGGCACCGATGCGCCCGTTACGCGGTGGCCCCGCGGGCCGCCAGGATGCGGCGGCGCTTGCGCGGCTGGATGTTCGCCAGTGTGATGTCGCCGCCATAGTGGGCGAGGACGCGGTCGTCCATCATCCAGCGCCACAGCGGCGGGATGGCGGCCAGCACGATCATGGCGGCATAACCCGCGGGCAGTTGCGGGGCCTGTTCGGAGGTCCGCAGCGTCTGGTAGCGACGGCCGGGATTGGCGTGGTGGTCGCTGTGGCGCTGCAGGTGGAACAGGAAGATGTTGGTGACCAGGTGGTCGCTGTTCCAGCTGTCGCGCGGCGAGCAGCGAGCGTACCTGCCGTCCGGGCGGCGCGCCCGCAGCAGGCCGTAGTGCTCGACATAGTTCACCGTCTCCAGCAGGCCGAAGCCGATCACGGCCTGCAACAGCAGCCAGGGCAGCACTTGGTAGCCGAACGCCGCGATCAGGGAGCCGAACAGCACCAGCGTCATCGACCAGGCTTGCAGGATGTGGTTGTGCACGCTCCACCAGCCGTTGCCCTTGCGCGCGAGCCGTTCGCGCTCGAGGGCGATCGCGGAGCGGAAACTGCCGGACACGCTGCGGGGCAGGAACTCCCACAGCGACTCGCCCAGCCGGGCGCTGGCCGGATCCTCCGGGGTGGCCACGCGCACGTGGTGGCCGCGGTTGTGCTCGACGAAGAAGTGCCCGTAACCGGACTGGGCGAGCGCGATCTTGGCCAGCCAGCGCTCCATGTGCTCGACCCGGTGCCCGAGTTCGTGGGCGGCGTTGATGCCGATGCCGCTGACGAATCCGAGGGTGGTGGCCAGACCGAACTTGTCGACCGTGCTCAGTTCGTCACCGGCCCACATATAGCTCGCGATGACCAGGCCGATCAGCTGGACCGGGAGCATCAGATAGGTGCACCACCGGTAGTACCGGTCGTTGGACAGCAGCTCGTAGTCCTCGTCCCTGGGGTTGCTCCCGTCCACGCCGACCGCCCAGTCCAGCACCGGGATGACGATCAGCACGATGATCGGGCCGATCCACCAGAAGACCGCGGAGCCGGTGTGCAGCACCAGTTGTGACGGCAGCAATGCCGACGAGGGCGCGAGCAAGCCGAGAACCCACAGATGGCGTTTGGGATCGACCGATCCCATAGGTTTGCCAACCGTTTGCACTTTTGCTCCACTCAGAGAAGACCCGAACACCGTCGCCTGAGAATACTTCTTGACTTGTGGTCCGTTACAACGATGCCGTCGGTTGAAACGTGATCGCTATTACAAGCCGGGCAGTCTGTTTTCAATGTGCTGCATATGCGCCAGGTCGCGAGCCGGTTGCCCGTCAGGGCTCAGCGCGGCACCCGCGCGGCGAGGATCGCTTCGACATAAGGGCTCAGCAGCGCGCTCAGTTCCTCGGGCGCGTCGCGCCCGGGACCGGGCGGAGTGGGAATGTAGCTGAGGGCGATTCGCACCAGCGCGTGTGCGATGACGTCCGATTCGGCCGCGGTCGACGCCACCCAGCTGTGCTGGAAGGCACCCGACAGCCGCTCGGTCGCGTGCTCCAGCAACGGCCCCGCGTCGAGCGTGATCAGGCGCAGCAGATCCAGCTTGACCTCGCCCGCCACCAGCGACTGCACCAAGGGGTCGGACGCCGCGTCGAACAGGAAATTCGTTATCCCGTCGCGGAAAGCCGCGCGGACGTCACCGACGTTGCCGTTGATGGCGGCGTCGACGTGATCGACCAGGAAGTCGGCCAAGCGCAGCGCGTAGGCCTGGGAGAGCCCGCTGCGCGAGCCGAATTCGTTGTACAGCGTCTGCCTGCTCACGCCGGCCCTGGTCGCGACGTCACCGAGCGTGATCTTGGACCAATCCCGCTCGGTGAGCAGCTCGCGCATCGCGTCCAGGACCGACGTCCGCAGCAGATCCCGCGCGGCCTCCTGGTAGGGAATCCTGGTTCCGTTCCGCGGCATACCCGCGACACTGTCACGGGCGCCTGCCGCAGTCAAAATCTCACGACCGTTCGATTTCGACCATGAAGAAATCCGCTTTGGCGGCGCCGCAGTCCGGACAGGTCCAGTCGTCGGGGATGTCGTCCCAGCGGGTGCCCGGGGCGATGCCGTCCTCCGGCCAGCCCTCGGCTTCGTCGTACTCGAAGCCACACTGGATGCACTGATACAGCTTGTACTCGGTCATTTCATACTCCCCATCGGCTCGAAGTCGATCTTCTCCCGCACGCCGCAGTCCGGACAGCACCAGTCGTCCGGCACCGTCTCCCACCGGGTGCCCGGCGGAAAGCCCTCGTGCGGAGCGCCGTTCGCTTCATCGAAGACGTAGTCGCAGACCGGGCAGCGATACGCGCTCACGCCGTCTCCTTTCGGACACAGGCGCAATCCTCCGCGGTGGTCACTCGCCGCCACCTCCGGCCTCGGACGCTCATGCCGTGGCCTTTCCCGCTCGAGCGGCGCCGTAACGCGCCAGCACCTTCTCCCGCTTGCCCGGATCTATGTTGGCGCGGGTGATGTCGCCGTCGTAGTGCGCGAGTACCCGCTTGTCCATGACACGACGCCACAGCGGCGGGAAGTAGGCGAGCAGGATCATGCTGGCGTAGCCGCTCGGCAGGTTCGGCGCGCCGTCCCAGCTGCGCAACGTCTGGTAGCGCCGGGTGGGGTAGGCGTGATGGTCGCTGTGCCGCTGGAGGTGGTACAGGAAGATGTTGGTGACGATGTGGTCGCTGTTCCAGCTGTGCACGGGAGCGGGCCGCTCGTACCGGCCGCTCGCCGTGCGCTGCCGCACCAGGCCGTAGTGCTCCAGGTAGTTGACCGCCTCCAGCAGGCTGAAGCCCACCACCGCCTGCAGGATCAGGTACGGCAGCAGCTCGACGCCGAACACCGCGACCAGGACCGCGAACAGCGCCGCCGACATCAGCCAGGCGCTGAGTACTTCGTTGCGCGGGCTCCACGGCTTCTTGCCGAGCCGTTCCAGCCGGGCCTTCTCCAGATGCCAGGACGACTTCAGGCTGCCCCACACCGTGCGCGGCCAGAAGGCCCAGAACGTCTCGCCCACCCGGGAGCTCGCGGGATCCTCGGGGGTGGCGACCCGCACGTGGTGGCCGCGATTGTGCTCGATGTAGAAGTGCCCGTAGCAGGACTGGGCCAGCGCGATGCGCGACAGCCAGCGCTCCAGGTCGACCTTCTTGTGGCCGAGTTCGTGCGCGGTGTTGATGCCGATGCCGCCGATCATGCCGACGGTGATCGCCAGGCCGATCTTGTCCACCACGTTCAGCCCGCCGTCGATGCCGAGCCAGCTCACCTGGTCGGCGGTGATCAGATAAGCCGCCATCACCAGCCCGGCGTACTGGAACGGCAGGTACAGGTAGGTGAGGTAGCGGTAGTACTTGTCGTTCTCCAGGTACTCCATCACCTCGTCGGGCGGATTGTCGCCGTCCGGGCCGAAGAAGACGTCCGCGATCGGGATCAGCACGTAGATCAGAATCGGCCCGAGCCAGAACGGCACCTGCGCGAGGCGATGCCAGCCGAGCTCGTTCAATGCCCAGATCAGCGGCAGGCCGATGGTGAACAGGCCGGTCGGGGCGAACAACCCCCACAGCCACATATAACGCTTGCGGTCCCGCCAGGCCGGCACCTCGACCGGCTGCGCGGACATGTCGGCGTGCGTCGACATCGTCGTCTCCATTCCGAACGGCGCGTCATCTGTGACGCGCATTACCTCACTTATGGACGATAGAGGCATATTTGTCGCATGTCTATACAAATATGGAAATTTGTAAACTCGCCCGAGTGCTGAAAGCCCCGGCCGGATGTCATCCGGCCGGGGCTCGTCTGGAAGTAACGCGGCTAGGTCACCGCAGCAGGACGTCGGCGTCGGCGGGCAGGGCGTCTACCGGCCACCAGCGCAGGTCGGTGGATTCGTGGCTGCGCACCGGGATCGCGCCCGCGGGGGCGGTGATGCGGAACAGGAGGTCCAAGTGCCTGGTGGGCGTACCGAGCGAACAGGTGATGGGATGCGCCTGCGCGCCGTAGAGGCCCGGATGCAGGCGCAGGTCCGCGATGCCGGACTCCTCGGTCGCTTCCCGCAGCGCGGCGCCCGCGACCGTCTCGTCCCGCTCCTCACAGTGACCGCCGAGCTGGATCCAGCGCCCGACCCGCGGATGCAGGGTGAGCAGTACCTCGCGACCGTCGTGGGAGAACACCACCGCGGAGGCGGTGATGTGCCCGGGCGCGTGCTCACGGAGGCAGCCACGCGGTGCGGAGCCGAGGAAGGCCAGCATCGCCTCGCGCAGCGAGCGCTCCGGATCTGTCGCGGGACCCCAGGTCGCGAGCAGCTCCGTCGCCGAGGCGTGCAGCGATTCCGCGCTCACCGGTGACCCCCCGTGGCGCGGAAGGCGATCCGTCCGATCACAGCTCGACCAGCCCGGAGCCCGCGCCGGGCGCCTGGCGCGGGGTCAGCTCCTCGAGTGGATGGCCGATGGCGACGGCGCCCAGCGGACTCCAGTCCTCGGCCAGGCCCAGAACCTCACAGGTGACCTCGGGCGCGAAGATCGTGGACCCGATCCAGCAGCTGCCGATTCCCTCGGTGGCCAAGGCGACCAGCAGCCCCTGCACCGCGGCGCCCACCGCGACGGTGAACATGGTGCGCTCGTCGGCGCGCCTGCGCTCGTCCGGGTAATCGTGCGCACCGTCCGGCACGCAGAACGGAATGATCACCTCGGGTGCGTCGAACAGGATGCGCCCGCGCGCGACCCGGCGCTCGATCCGCTCCGGCGGCAGGCCGTCCGCGGCCAGATCCGCGCGCCACTTCCGCGCCATCGCCTCGAGCAGTCGAGTGCGCAGCTCCGGCGTGCGCAGCCACACGAACCGCACGGGCCGCGTGTGGTGCGGAGCGGGCGCGGTCAGCGCGATCGACACCGCCGAGCGGATCCGCTCCGGATCGACGGGCGCGTCGGAGAACTGACGGATCGAGCGACGCAGCAGGATCGCCTCCCTGCGACCGCGTTCGATCGCCTCCGCGGTGCCCAGCCAGAACAGATCGTCGGTGCCGCCGCGGAGCAGATCGGTGGCGGCGGAGCCGTCGTCGACGATCGGCAGCCCGCGCACCACGGCCACCGGAACACCGCCGAGCTTGCCCTTGACCAGGTCCGCTGCCCCGGCCAGCTCGTCGGCCACGGCCACCTGGGTGACGAACAGTTCGTTGCCCTGGCCGTCGACCGCGCCCGCGTAGTCGTGCAGCACGCGCAGGCCCGCGGCGCCGATGGCCGCGTCGGTCTGCCCGTTGCGCCAGGCGCGGCCCATCGTGTCGGTGACGACCACCGCGACCGTCACGCCCAGTCGTTCGGCGAGCGCGGCGCGCAGCGCCTTGGCGCTGGCGTCCGGGTCGGTGGGCAGCAGCACGAGCTCGCCCTGTTCGACGTTCGAGCCGTCGACGCCGGAGGCCGCCTGCACGATCCCCAGCTTGTTCTCGGTGATCAAGGTGCGCCCCTTGCGCGCGAGCACCCGTACCGCCTCCTGGTCGATGAGCCCGCGCCGGACGGCGTCGCGCTCCTCGGGATCCAGCGGCGCTTCCACGATGCGCCCCTCCACCTTGGCGACGATCTTGCTGGTGACCACCAGCACGTCACCGTCGGCCAGCCAGGGCGCGCAGCGGGCGATCTGCTCGGCGAGGTCGTCGCCGGGCCGGAATTCGGGCAGTCCGGTGACGGGCAGGATGCGCAGCTCTCCGGCCGCGTGGTCGTTCGGTGTGCTCACAGGGCGACTCCAGCGAGATCCAGCGCCTGACGCACCATTTCGGCGGTGGTGGGCGGGTCGGTCATCAACAAGGGCACGCTGCGTACCTCCACGCCGGGCACCTCGGCGGTGTCGGTGCTGTGGATCAGCCAGCCGTCCAGGATTCCGGTGGCCGAGCGGGCGCCGTAGTACCGGCCGATCGCCTCGGCCGTGGTTTCCACACCGATCACCGACAGGCACTCGTCGGCCATACCGCGTAGCGGCTTCCCGTCGATCACGCCGGACACGCCGATCACCTTGGCCGGGGTGGTGCGCAGCGCGCCGCGGATACCGGGCACGGCGAGGATGGCGCCGATGCTCACGACGGGGTTCGACGGTGCGAGGAGAACCACGTCGGCGGATTCTATGATATCGATCACATTTGGGGCAGGTTTGGCTTCATCGGCGCCAATTGTGGCGAATCCATGGGTGTCGATGTTCGCGCGGTAGCGAACCCACCACTCTTGAAAATGGATCGCGCGCCGTTCGCCAGGGTTGTCCGGATCGGTCACCACGACATGCGTTTCGCAGCGATCGTCGGTTGCCGGGATCAGTTTCACGCCGGGCTGCCACCTGTTGCACAGCGCCTCGGTCACCGTCGAGAGCCGGTATCCGGCGCGCAACATTTCGGTACGGATCAGATGCGTGGCGATATCGCGGTCCCCCAAGCCGAACCAGTCCGGCTGGGCCCGATACTTCGCGAGCTCCTCCTTGGCGTGCCAGGTTTCGCCCACGCGACCCCAGCCGCGCTCGGTATCGATACCTCCGCCGAGCGTATACATGCAGGTGTCGAGGTCGGGGCAGATCCGAAGGCCGTGCATCCAGACGTCGTCGCCGACGTTCACGATCGCGGAGACTTCCGCCTCGGGCAGTAGCTCCCGGACGCCCTGAAGGAAACGCGCGCCACCGACGCCGCCGACCAGCACGGCGACCCGGGGTCCGTTCGCGGGTGTGGCGTCCGCTTGTTGTCCAGTCACATCCGCACAGCCTATGCGCTGGCGTGGCGGCTCCCGTTCGCGGCAAATTTGCTGTTTATTTGCTATTGCAGATCACAAGATCGTCTCGGAATGCGGGTGCGGATAGTAACGGAATAGCGACGGCGGCTTGACCATCGACGCGTCCGGCGTGTCTAATCACAGTCATGTCATTCCGGGTTCGCGCGAGAGATCAACGCGCGAACGGTATTTCGAACACCTGTTCGCATCGGTGTGACAAGCTCGGGGACGTCCGCGGGACAACGTCGCGGGGTATGGCCGTCGGTGCATGTGTTGGTCCGACGGAAAGAATCATTCTGCGCTAACACACAGTGAGGAGGCGGAGCGATGGCCAACGAGATGGTCTCGCCGACCGATTCCACAGCAGGCGCAGCACGTGGCGTCTGCGCAGACAACGGCGGCTGGAAGGACCAAGAGGGGGGTGACGGAGTCACGACGCCCCGGCTCAGCCTGGTCGTGACCGGCTTCGACGAGATGTTCGAATCCATCGAGGAGCAGTGGCAGGAGCGCGCCCTGTGCGCGCAGACCGATCCGGAGGCGTTCTTCCCCGAGAAGGGCGGCTCCACCCGTGAGGCCAAACGGATCTGCATGGGCTGCGAGGTACGCGACGAGTGCCTGGAGTACGCGCTCGCGCACGATGAGCGCTTCGGTATCTGGGGCGGCCTCTCCGAACGGGAGCGCCGCCGCCTCAAGCGCGGCATCGGCTGACAGACGTACGCGGCGCCCGGAGCCGCCCGCCCACCAGGGCGCTCCGGGCGCGCGCGACACGACCGAAGTCCTCCCACCGCCTCGGTGCGGACGGCCGCGGCCCGCTGGCCTAGATTTTGTCTCATGGCACGTTCCCGTAAGCGTCGACCGCCCACCGCGCGGTCGGTGATCCGCCGTGGCCGCGGAGTACGCGGGCCGATGCTGCCACCCACCGTTCCCGCTTGGCGGACCCGCGGCCAGAAGTTCGACCGGCTGGTGCTGGAGGCCTTCGCCCCCTTGGACTCCCGCTGGCACGACCGGCTCACCAAACTCGACATCGCGGTCGACGACGTTCCGAAAATTCGTCCGCTGCACCCCGATTCGGTCACCTGGCCGGACGAGGTGGTCGCCGACGGCCCGGTCCCGCTCTCCCGGCTCATCCCGGCAGGCGTCGACCGGCACGGCGCGGCGACCAGAGCGCGGGTGGTGCTGTTCCGCAAGCCGCTCGAACTACGCGCCAGCGACCCCGACGATCTGGTGGATCTGCTGCGCGAAGTGCTGGTCCAGCAGGTCGCGACCTACCTGGGCGTCGACCCGGACGTGATCGATCCGGAAGCCGAGTGAGTCGCACCCATCCACGCGGCGGCGGTCCTCGAATGCCGTTGCGGGGCAAGCGCGGGCACGTGTAGGCCGGCCGGTCGCCGGGTACCCCTGCACTTCCACTCCGCGACAGACCACTCGCGCGCGCGTCCGGGAAACCGATGCCCGCGCGTCCGGGGGACGTCGTCCACAACGCCGCAGAGCGCGTCGCGCGCACTGCGGAACGCCGTGCTGCCCTCGTTTCGTGGCATGCGGACCGAGATTCCTCGAGCGTGTCTGTCCCCATCGACGCGCCAGGGGGGTTACTCTCATCGGCGTGATTCCCATGCGTCGTTGCTGCCGTCCAGGCTGCAAGAATCCGGCCGTCGCGACGCTCACCTATGTGTACTCGGACTCGACGGCAGTGGTCGGACCACTCGCGACGGTCGCCGAACCGCACTCCTGGGATCTCTGCGAAACGCACGGCTCACGCATCACCGCTCCGAAAGGCTGGGAACTGGTTCGCCACGAAGGCGGATTCTCCTCCAGCACACCGGACGACGACGATCTGACCGCGCTCGCCGAGGCGGTGCGGGAGGCCGGGCTGCGCCGCCGACCGCCGGAGCGCGAGCAGCGCGGCTACCACGACTACTCTCCCCCGCCGCCGCGTACCACGCGAACGGGTCGCCGCGGCCATCTGCGCGTCCTGCCCGACCCGCCGTCCTGATCGGCGAGGACGGTGTCGGACCGGTCCGGCGCAACCACTAGGGTGTTGGGCATGACAGTCGCCCGCTCTGCCGAATTCGTGAACGCGGTGATCAAGGCCTACGATGTTCGCGGTGTGGTCGGTGAACAGATCGACGCGGAATTCGTCAGGGACGTCGGCGCGTCCTTCGCCCGGCTGATGCGCGCCGAGGGCGCGCACCGGATCGTCATCGGTCACGACATGCGCGACTCCTCACCCGAGCTGTCGGCCGCCTTCGCCGACGGCGCGCTCGGCCAGGGCCTGGATGTGGTGCACATCGGCCTCGCGTCCACCGACCAGCTGTACTTCGCTTCCGGCCGCCTGGACTGCCCGGGCGCCATGTTCACCGCCAGTCACAACCCGGCCCGGTACAACGGCATCAAGCTGTGTCGCGCCAAAGCCCTTCCGGTCGGGCAGGACACCGGTCTGGCCACCATCAAGAACGAGCTGATCGAGGGCGTGCCCGCGTACGCGGGCGAGCGCGGCGCCGCGACCGAACTGGACCTGCTGGCCGAATACGCGGAGTTCCTGCGCGGCCTGGTCGAACTCGGCGGCATCCGGCCCCTCACCATCGCGGTGGACGCCGGCAACGGCATGGGCGGGCACACGGTGCCCGCGGTGCTGGGCGCGCTGCCCCAGGTGAAGATCGTGCCGCTGTACTTCGAGCTGGACGGCAACTTCCCGAACCACGAGGCCAACCCGCTCGACCCGGCCAACCTGGTGGACCTGCAGAAGCTGGTCCGCGAATCCGGCGCGGACATCGGCTTGGCCTTCGACGGCGACGCCGACCGCTGCTTCGTGGTCGACGAGAACGGCGAGCCGGTATCGCCGTCGGCGATCACCGCCCTGGTCGCCGAGCGCGAGCTGGGCAAGGAGCCCGGCGCGGTGATCATCCACAACCTGATCACCTCCCGCGCGGTGCCGGAGCTGGTGCACGAGCTGGGCGGGACGCCGGTGCGCACCCGGGTCGGCCACTCGTTCATCAAGCAGGAGATGGCCGCCACCGGAGCGGTGTTCGGCGGCGAGCACTCCGCGCACTACTACTTCCGCGACTTCTGGGGCGCCGACTCCGGGATGCTCGCTGCGCTGCACGTGCTGGCCGCGCTCGGCGAGAAGGACCGGCCGGTGTCGGATCTGATGGCGTCCTACGCGGCCTACGCGGCCTCCGGCGAGATCAACTCCACGGTGGCCGACGCCGCGGCGCGGACATCGGCCGTGGTAGACGCCTTCGCGGACCGGGCGCACTCGGTCGACCGCCTCGACGGGGTGACCGTGCAGCTGGCCGACAACGCCTGGTTCAACCTGCGCGCGTCGAACACCGAGCCGCTGCTCCGGCTGAATGTCGAGGCCCGATCGGCGGAGGAAGTAGACGCACTCGTGACCGAGATCCTGAGCATCGTGCGCTCCTGACTGGAATAGTGGAATCACAGGCCTTGGATTCGCCCGGCTCGGTCTCGGTGTGGCAGCTGGACCGGGTGGGCGCGGGGGCGGAAAAGATACAGCGCGATGAGGGGAGGTGGGACGCCCGATGATCGCTGGAACACCGGTGCTCGACCTCGACGATGCCGCTTCACTCGAGGCCGCCGACGCAGGCGGCGCCCTTCGCTCGGCCGCCTCGGGCGGCGCCCAGGTGCGCGCCACCGCGGCCGCCGTGGGTGAGCACGCGCTCGCCCGATTGGCCGATCTGCGGCCACGCAGCGTGGTGCTGGTCTCCGGTTCCGGACGTGCCGCGCGTGCCGCCGGACTGCTCGTGGCCGCACTCGGGGACCGCGCGGGCCTGCCGGTCGTGCCCGCCGCCGCCCTCCCGCCGTGGGTGGGACCGCTCGACGTGGTCCTGGTCTCCGGCGACGACGCGGGTGATCCCCGCCTGATCGATGCCGTCGACCGGGCGCTGCGCCGCGGCGCCGAGGTGGTCGTCGCCGCGCCGCACGAGGGGCCGCTGCGCGCCGCCGCGGCCGGTCGCGCCGCCGTTCTGGAACCCAGGGTGCAGGTGCTCGGGCACAACCGCCTGTTGCGCTTCCTGGCCGCCGGAATCGCGGTCCTGCGCGCGGTCGACCCCCAGCGCACCGGATCCGCCGTGCCCGAACTCGCCGAACTGGCCGACGTGCTGGACGCGGAGGCGCTGCGCGACGGCCCGCACAACGAGGTCTTCCACAACCCCGCCAAGACGCTGGCGGCCCGCATGCAGCAGCGGGGCATCGTGCTCGCGGGCGATTCGCCCGCCGCCGCCGAACTGGCCGAGCATGGCGCCGAGGTGCTGCTGCAGACCGCGGGCAAGGTGGCCACCGCGGTGGATCTGGCCGAGGCCGTGTCGGCGCGGACCCGGATCGCAGAGGCGGCGGGCGAACCCGCGCCCGGCTTCGACCCGATGTTCCACGACGAGGAGCTGGACGGCCCCGCGCCCGTGGAGCGCATCCGGGTGTTCGTGCTCAGCGCCGATCGCGATCGTGCGGCCGCGCGCCGCCGCGTCGCGATCTTCGGCGGTGGTGGACCGAATCTGGTTGACGCCGACCTGGTGAACGCCGACGTCGATCTGCTGCACACCGAGATGACCGACCCCGCCGCTCCCGCGCAGGCCCACGCCGAAGAGCCCGCGCAGGCGAACGGCACCGAACTCGAACAGCTCGCGGTGCTCGCGCTGCGACTGGAGATGGCCGCCGCCTACCTGCGGCTGATCGGCGCGCGTACCGCCGCGACCGACGGCCAGGGGCAGTACGGGGGAAGCTACTAGTGCACGAACTCGTTGGTGCGCTGCGCTCGTATGCCTGGGGCTCGCGCACCGCGCTCGCTCAGCTGTGCGGCAGGCCGGTGCCGTCGGCGCATCCGGAAGCGGAATTGTGGTTCGGCGCCCACCCGGCCGACCCGGCGTACGTGAAGGTCGGGGACAGCCCCACCTCGCTGCTGGAACTGATCGCCGCCGACCCGGACCGGGAGCTGGGCTCGGCCGCAACCAGGTTCGGCGAGAAGCTGCCGTTCCTGCTCAAGGTCTTGGCCGCGGAGGAGCCGCTGTCGCTGCAGGCGCACCCGAGTACCGAGCAGGCGCGGGCCGGCTTCGACCGGGAGAATCGGGCGAAGGTGCCGCTGGATTCACCCCTGCGCAACTACCGCGACGACAATCACAAGCCGGAGCTGGTAGTCGCGCTGGAGCGGTTCGAGGCGCTGGCCGGTTTCCGCGAACCGCACCGCACCGTCGCATTGTTGCGCGCGCTGGCGGTGGACGGGTTGCGCTCCTACTGCGAACTCCTCGCCGCGCAGCCGGATTCCGCGGGCCTGCGCACCCTGTTCACCACCTGGATCACGCTCCCGCAGCACGTGCTCGCCACGCTGCTGCCCGAAGTGCTGGACGGCTGCGTGCGATACCTGTCCGGCAAGGGCACGCGCGAGTTCACGGCCGAGGCGCGCACGACGCTCGAACTGGCCGAGGCCTACCCCGGCGACGCCGGTGTGCTTGCGGCGCTGCTGCTGAACCGGGTGACGCTGGAGCCGGGCCAGGGCTTGTTCCTCGCGGCCGGGAATCTGCACGCCTACCTGCGCGGGGTGGGGGTGGAGATCATGGCCAACTCCGACAACGTGCTGCGCGGCGGCCTCACCCCCAAGCACGTCGACGTGCCGGAACTGTTGCGGGTGCTGGATTTCGAGCCGATCGGCCTGCCGGTGGTGCTGCCCGAGCCGGCCGGTGACGGATCGGTGCGCTACCGGACGCCCGCCCCCGAGTTCGCGCTGCGCCGCTTCGACCTGGTCGCCGGGTCCGCGCGGGTGCCGCTGACCGCGGCGGGGCCGGGCATCGTGCTGTGCACGGCGGGAACCGTGCGCCTGTTCCGCGACGGCTCGTCGCTGGAACTCACGCGCGGCGGCGCGGCGTGGATCTCCGCCGCCGACACCGATATCCGCGCGCAGGCGGTGGACGGTCGCGTCCAGCTGTTCTGCGCGTGCGTCGGTGCGGCCGGCTGACCGATCCGGAACGCCTATCCCCAGGTGCCCTAGTCTGTTCGCGGGTATCTCGAAAACAGAGAGGACATGCTTCCATGTCGGCTGGCGGTGGCAAGAAGGCGATCATCGCGGCGTTGTCCGCGAACGCGGGGATCGCCGCGGCGAAGTTCGTCGGTGCGGCGATCACGGGTTCGGGGTCGATGCTCGCCGAGGCCGTGCACTCCGTGGCCGACACGGGCAACCAGGGACTGCTGCTGCTGGGGCAGCAGCGCGCCGCGAAGGAAGCCGACGAGCTGCACCCGTTCGGGTACGCGCGCAACCGCTACTTCTATTCGTTCATCGTGGCGCTCGTGCTGTTCACCCTCGGCTCCGGTTACGCCGTCTACGAGGGCATCCACAAGATCCAGCACCCCGAGGAGCTGAGTTCGCCGATCGTGGCGGTCGTCATCCTGGTGCTCGCGATCGCGTTGGAGTCCTACAGCTTCACCACGGCGGTGCGCGAGTCCGCGCCGCTCAAAGGCAACGCGAGCTGGTGGCGGTTCATCCGCAATTCGCGCAGTCCGGAGCTTCCGGTGGTGCTGCTGGAGGACACCGGCGCGCTGATCGGTCTGGTCTTCGCGTTCGCGGGCGTCGGCCTGACCATGCTCACCGACGACCCGGTCTGGGACGGCATCGGCACCCTGGCCATCGGCAGCCTGCTCGGCGTCATCGCGGTGGTACTCATCGTGGAGATGCAGAGCTTGCTGATCGGTGAGGGCGCGACGCCGGAGGAGAACCGGCGGATCCGGACGAGCCTGGTCGACGAGACCCGCATCGATCGAGTGATCCACCTCAAGACGCAGTATCTCGGCCCGGACGAATTGCTCGTGGCCGCGAAGATCGGCGTGGTGCCCGGTCTCGACCTCGCCGCGATCGCCGACGCCATCGATGACGCCGAGTCCCGCGTCCGCGCGGCGGTCCCCGCGGCGCGCGTCATCTACCTCGAACCCGATCTCTACCGCACCGAACTCGCCAAGGGATAAGTCCGCCTAGAGCGGAGACGGTTCCTCGCACGGCGCTCGAGTCCGTGCGAGGACCGGGCCGTTCAGCGGTGCTGGAAAGCGGGGGTGCGTAAGAGGTCGAGCGGATCGGTGCGGATGGTGAAGCGTTCGCGCAGGGCGTGGCGAGCGGCGTGCAGCCCGCTCATGCCGTGCACCCCCGGACCGGGTGGCGTGGCGGACGAGCACAGATAGACACCGGGGATCGGTGTGGCATAGGGATTCCAGCGCGGGGCGGGGCGGAACGCGAACTGACGCAACGTCATCGCGCCCGCGGAGATGTCGCCGCCGATGTAGTTGGCGTTGTGCGAGGGCATTTCCGCGGCGGTGATCACGTTCCTGGCGACGATCAGATCGCGGAAGCCCGGCGCGAACCGCTCGACCTGAGCGATCACGTCCTCGCTGACATCGCGGGTGGAGCCGTTGGGCACGTGGGCATAGGTGTAGAAGGTGTGGCCGCCGGCGGGCGCGCGAGTGGAATCGACCACACCGGGCTGGATGGACAGCACATAGGGCCGTTCGGCGTGCCGTCCCATGGCCACGGCGTGCTCGGCGGCCATGGCCTCGGCGCGGGTGCCGATGACGTGTACCGTTCCGGCCGGCGCGCAACCCTCGGCCTGCCACGGCACCGGCCCGGAGAGCGCGAAGTCGATCTTGCACGCCGCGCCGCCGTACCGGAAACGCCGCAACCGCTTCGCATACCGCGCGGGCAACCGGTGCTCGGCGATCCGCAGCAGTTCGGCAGGGGCGAGATCGAGCAGAACCGCGCGGGCATCGGCGAACTCGTCGATCGAGTCGACCCGGTGCCCGGTGTGCACCCGGCCGCCGAGACGTTCGAGTTCGGCGATGAGCGCGTCCGGAATGGCCTGACTGCCGCCGCGCGGTATCACCCAGCCTCCGACATGCGCCAGCGTGCCGAGCAGCAGTGCGGCGCCCGCGGCCGTGATAGCGCGCGGCGGGATGATCGCGTGGGTGGCGATACCGGTCAGCAGGGCGGGTGCGACCTGCTCGCGGAACCTGATGTCCCACAGCGGCGAGCCCTGCTCCACGGTGCGCAGGCCGAAACGGATCGCGGTGGCGAGCCCGGGGGGGACGCGGCGCAGATCCGACATCGCGATGTCGACCACGTCGGGCCAGTGCCGCACCAGCGGCGCGAACAGTTTGCGCCAGGTCGGGCCGTCGGGGCCGAGAGCCTCGACCGTCCGTTCCAGGTCCCGCCAGGCCAGCCCCGCCACGCCCCCGTCGAGCGGATGGGCGTAGGAGACCTCCGGCGCGAGCAGCTCGACGCCGTGCGCGGGCAGATCGAACGCCCGGAAGAACGGGGAGGCCGCCGCCATCGGATGCGCGCCGGCACAGACGTCGTGCCGGTAGCCGGGAAGGGTCAGTTCCGCTGTGCGGGACCCACCCCCGGCCGTATCCTCGGCCTCGTAAACCTCCACGGCGAGCCCCGCCCGGGCCAGGATCACCGCGGCGGCGAGCCCGTTCGGTCCGGAACCGACCACCACCACATCAGCCATACCCCCACGCTACCGGCCGGCCGGCCTTCGACGTGCTCGCCGACACCACCCCCCTTCGCGACCGGCACGCCGACCCAGCAGCGGTCCGGGCATCGGGTCCCGACTCCGGACAGGGGCTCCCGTACGTGCGTGACCGGTCACCGTGCACGCGCCACCCGCCGCTAGCGCGCACCGACCGCGGCGAGCCACTCCGCCACCAGGAGTTCACATCGCCGGCTTCGCAGCTCCGGTCGAAGACGACCTCCGCGTTCGAGGGTGGCCAGGCCGTGCAGGGTGCTCCAGGCGACCTCGGTGCGGGCGCCGAGGTCGGGTTCGCCGACCAAGGGACGGAACACGGCTTCCAGATCACCGAACGCTTCGCGCAGCGGCAGGGGCGCTTCCGGTCCGAAGGTGAGATCGGTGTTCATCAGCAACACCGCCTCGTAGAGCGCCGGGTTGACCGCGGCGAAGTCGAGGTACGCCCGCGACACCGCGCGCAGTCGGCCGGCATCGTCGGAGTCCTCGGGTCGCGCCCGTCGCACTCGTCGAATGGCTGAAGAACGAGCACGGATTCGGGCACGGCCACGCCACCGCGCTGACCCAGCACCACCTGAATCCGGAGAAATGGGCGGCCTAACCCCGGACGCGACGAAGGGCCCGCGGATCCGTGAATCCGCGGGCCCTTCGTCATTCACCCCGCGGCCGGGCGGCTGCCACGCCTCAGCCCGGCGCTACGGATGACCTCTCCCCCACCGCCGTCAAGCCTTGACCAGATCCACGGCCTCGGCCTCTTGCGTGCGGGTGGCCTCCGGCGTCCCGTGGCCGTCGTCGACCATGGTCCGCTCGTCGAAAGGCACCTTGCGATCGAGCACCTCGCGCACCCGGTCGACGTCGACGGTCTTGGTCCAGGTGCCGATCAGCACCGTGGCCACCGCGTTGCCGGAGAAGTTGGTCAGCGCCCGTGCCTCGGACATGAAGCGGTCGATGCCGACGATCAAGCCGACGCCGTCGAGGAGGTCGGGCCGATGGCTCTGCAATCCGCCTGCCAGCGTGGCCAGCCCCGCGCCGGTGACACCCGCCGCGCCCTTGGACGCGACGATCATGAACAGCAGCAGCCCGACTTGCTCGCCGATGGACAGCGGCTTGCCCATGGCCTCGGCGATGAACAGCGACGCCATGGTCAGGTAGATGGCGGTACCGTCCAGATTGAACGAATAGCCGGTCGGCACGACGACGCCCACGGTGGTGCGCTCCACGCCCATGTGGTCCATCTTCGCGATCAGCCGCGGCAGCGCCGATTCCGACGACGACGTCGCGAGGATCAGCAGGTACTCCCGCGCGAGGTAGCGGACCAGCTTGAAGATCGACACCCGCGAGACGCTCCACAGCAGCACTCCGAGCACACCGAAGACGAACACCAGGCAGGTGAGGTAGAAGGCGGCCATCAGCGTGCCCAGCTTCACCACGGCGTCCAGGCCGGTCTTGCCGACCACGTTGGCGATCGCGCCGAACGCACCGATCGGCGCCAGCCACAGGATCATCACCAGGATCCGGAACACGAGTTTCTGCAGCAGCGCCACGCCGCGCAGGATCGGCTCGCCCGTCGTGCCCATGGCCTGCACCGCGAAACCGACCAGCAGCGCGACGAACAGCGCCTGCAGGACATTGCCCGTGGTGAGCGACGACAACAGAGTGGAAGGGACGATGTTCTGGATGAATTCCCAGGTGCCGCCCGCGCTGTGCGCGGTGTTGGCCAGGTCGTGACCGGCCTTGGTCGACTTGGCGATATTCAGTCCCGCGCCGGGTTGCAGCAGATTGCCGACGACGAGCCCGATCCCGAGTGCGATGGTCGACATGACCAGGAAGTAGCCGATGGCCAGGCCGCCGACCTTGCCGACGGTGGCCGCCGCGCGCACCGAGCCGATCCCGAGCACGATGGTGCAGAAGATGACCGGAGCGATCATCATCTTGATGAGGTTGACGAAGATGGTCCCCAGCGGGGCGAACGACTGCGCGGTGCCGGGCGCCTGCCAGCCGACGAGGACGCCCGCCACCACCGCCACGATGACGGCCAGATACAGCCAATGGGTGCGGTCGCGCCGCGTTCGAGTCGAGTCGCTCATAGCGAGGATTTCCCTTCGAAAGGTACCGACGCGAACTGACTCACGCCTTCCAGGCAGAATGATGGTCGGCCGGGTGATCCCGGTCACTGTTTGGTGCATTACGTTCAGCGGAGGCAGAGCTTGTGAGACGCGGTCGGCTCTCCCTCGCCGGGCAGGCGTTCGTCTTCCAGTTGGTCGTACTCGCGGTGATGATCGCGATCGGTGTGGTGCTCGCGGTCCTGGACGCCAGGCACGACAGCGACGTCACCACCACCAGGGAGGTCACCGACGTCGCGGTGAGCGTGGCCGACGCGCCCTCCACCATCGAGGCGCTGCGCGGCGCGGATCCGACGGCGCGATTGCAGCCGGTGACCGAGGAGATCCGGCACGAGACCGGCATGGACTTCATCGTGGTCATGGCGCCGGACCGCACGCGCTATACGCACACCAATCCGGCCATGATCGGGCTGCCGTTCAGCGGCACCATCGATCGCGCGCTGGCCGGGGAGACCTTCACCGAGACCTTCACCGGCACACTGGGCCCCTCCATCCGGGCGGTGACTCCGGTGCACGACAACGGGCGGATCGTCGCCTTGGTCTCCGCGGGCGTGACGCGGGCGAAGATCGGCGACCAGGTAGCCACCCAGCTCCCGGTGATCCTCGGCGTCGCCGGCGCGGGTCTGTTGCTGGCCGCGGGCGGATCGTTCCTGCTCAGCCGCAGGTTACGGCGCCAGACCCACGGCTTGGCGCCCGACGAACTGCGCGCGATGTACGAACACCACGACGCGGTCCTGCACTCGGTGCACGAGGGCCTGGTGGTGTTCGGGCCCTCCGGCGAGGACGCCGAGGTGGTCAACGACGAGGCGCGCCGCCTGCTCGACCTGCCCCCGGGCGACGTCCGGCGCAGCGATCTCCCGCTGTCGTTGCAGCGGATGAGCTGGGGCACCGTCCGTGACGAGATGCACGTGACAACCGACCGGATCCTGCTGGTCAACCAGGACACCGTGGAGTGGGATGGCCGGGCGATCGGCACCGTGATGACCATCCGCGACCACACCGAATTGCAGTCGGTGATGGGCGAACTCGATTCCGTGCGCGGCTTCGCGGCATCGTTGCAGGCGCAGGCGCACGAATCCGCCAACCGTTTGCACACCGTGGTCACCATGGTCGAGCTCGGCCGCCACCGGGAGGCGGTCGAGTTCGCCACCGCGGAACTCGAACTGTCCCAGTCGTTGATCGACCGGCTGTTCGCCGCGGTGGGCGCGCCCGCCCTGGCCGCGCTGCTACTCGGCAAGGTGAATCAGGCCGCCGAACGCGGCATCGAGCTGACGATCACCGACGACACCGCGCTCGACTCGGTGGACCCGCTGTCCCAGCACGAGACCGTCACGCTCGTGGGCAATCTCGTCGACAACGCCATCGATGCCGCGGCGGACAGTACGTCCGGCTGGGTGGAGGTCACCTTGCGACACCAGCGCGCGGACGCCACGGACGAGTCCCTGCTCTACATCCGGGTGGCCGACAGCGGCCCCGGCATGTCGGAGGAGATGTTCGCGCGCGCGTCCCAGCGGGGCTATTCGACCAAGACCGACCACCACGGGCTGGGACTCGCGCTGGTCCACCGGCTGGTGGCCCGCCACGGGGGAAGCATCCGCACGCAACGGGACCCCGAAAGCGCGGTGACCGTGACGATTCCACGGAAGGAAGCACGATGATTCGTGTGCTGATCGTCGAGGACGAGCCGCTGATCGCCGAGGCGCACCGCGCCTATGTGGAGCGCATCGCCGGATTCACGCCCGTCGGCGTCGTCCATACCGGGCGCGAGGCGATGCGCGCGGCGGCCGACGCCGCGGCCGAGGGCACGCCGATCGACCTGGTGCTGATGGACATCGGCCTGCCGGACGCGAGCGGCCTCGACGTGGCCGCCGCGCTGACCGGCCTGGCGCCGCGCCCGGACGTCATCGCCATCACCTCCGCCCGCGACCTGGCCATGGTGCGCACCGCCGTATCGCACGGGGTCGTGCTGTATCTGCTGAAGCCGTTCACCTTCGCCGCGTTCCGCGACAAGCTCGAGCGGTATCGGGAGTTCCGCACGGCACTTCCGGCCGGTGAGAGCGCCATCTCCCAGCACGACATCGATCGGGCGCTGAGCGCGCTGCGCACCCCCGACCAGCGCGCGGCCACCCCCAAGGGCGTCGCGCCGCAGACCCTCGACGAGATCTCCCGCACCGTGCGTGCGGCCGAAGCCGAGGGCGTGACGGCCGCGGACACCGCGACCTCGATCGGCGTCTCGCGCATCACCGCATGGCGCTACCTGGAGAAATTGGCCGACGACGGACTGGTCGTGCGCCGCTCGGACTACGGAAGGGCCGGACGCCCGAAGACCCGCTACGTATGGAAGACCACGACCGGCTGATCAGACCGGCTCCGCCGCCTGTGCGCGCTGACCGAGGCGCACCGGCATCCGCTCGTAGCCGTGCAGGGTGAACAGCGCCCGGCGCTCGGGCGGACCGTCCAGGCGCAGGTCCGGAAAGCGCTCGAACAGGGCTTGCAGCGCGTAGACGCCTTCCATCCTGGCCAGACCGGCCCCGAGACAGACGTGCACGCCGCTGCTGAAGGACAGGTGCTCCTTGGCATTGGCCCGTCCGACATCGAACCGGCCGGGCTCGGCGAACATGGCCGGGTCGCGGTTGGCGCCGGCCAGCGACAGCACCACCGTGTTGCCCTTGCGCA
This sequence comes from Nocardia gamkensis NBRC 108242, assembly GCF_001612985.1. Lineage (GTDB taxonomy): Bacteria > Actinomycetota > Actinomycetes > Mycobacteriales > Mycobacteriaceae > Nocardia > Nocardia gamkensis. The sequence goes on from NZ_BDBM01000029.1 coordinate 73,717, forward strand.
CTGTCATTCCGTCGATCTCCACGTCGGTCAGCGCGGTCCGCGCGGTGGTCTGCACCGGCGAGTCGAAGCGCAGGATCTCCTCGACGGCGTTGGGCCACAGCTCCGGGTCGTCGCGCAGCCGCTCCAGCTGATCCGGATGGGCCAGCAGTTGTGCGACACCGTTGCCGATCAGGTTGACCGTCGTCTCGAAACCGGCGCCCATGAGCAGGCTGGCGGTGGCCTTGAGCGCGTCGGAGTCCAGCTCACCGGCGGTGACCAGGCTGGAGAGGATGTCCTCGCCCGGCTCGCGGCGCAACCGTTCGATGTGCCCGTCGAGGTAGGCGTTCATCACCTCCATGGCCAGCAGTGCTCTGCGGTGCGCTCGCCACGGGATGCCGATGTCCAGCAGGGGCGTCATCCGATCGCCCCAGTCGAGGAATTTCGCCTTGTCCTCGTCGGGGAAGCCGAGCATCTCGGAGATGATCGCAATCGGCACCTGGGCGGCGAACGACCGGATCAGGTCCGCCGAACCGTGCGCGGGCAGCGCGTCCAGCAGTTCCTCGGTGACCGTCTCGACGCGGTCGCGCAGTCTGCGGATCGCGCGCGGGGTGAAGGCGGAGGCCACCGGCTTGCGCATCGCCGTGTGCTGCGGCGGATCGATCACCAGCATGGACGGCGGCTCGACCGGATTCGGCGGCAGCGGAAAGCGCTCGGCCAGCTTCTGTAGCGGCTTGGGGATGTTGAAGCTCTCCGTGGTGCGCACGCCGAAACGGCTGTCGCGCAGGATGGACCGGCACAGCTCGTGGTCGAAGGTCGCCCACGCGATCGAGGTGCGCAGCAGCCTGTGCTGCCCGCGCAACCGCTCGATCAGCGGATATGGGTCGTCGAAGCCCGCGGTCCCGCCCATCAATTCGGCGAACGGGTCACCGCGGCGCGCCTGCATGCGCAGGACGAGCCGAGGCGCGCCCTGCACGGACAACCAGCGGAACCAATACTGTGGCTTCATTGTCCAACCCCGTCGTCGTGCAATGACTCCACCGTACGGAACGCCACCGGGTTGTGGAACGTCCTCAGGTCGGATTCGGCGCTTATACCGTGGTAGGAGTCGCTCAGCCGCGCTGAGCGGTGACCCGCTCCGAGGTGATGCGCCGGTCGCGCAACGCCGGATCGGGGTTGACCACCTGCACCAGCGAGGCGCCCGCGGCGAGCACCGCGAGATATCCGTCGATCAGTTCGGCCGGAGTGTCCCACGGCGTGCTGGACAGCACCCGGTCCCCCTCGGCGAAGCCCTGGCGCATAGCTGATTTCCGCGCTTCGGCGAGCACTTCGGAGACCGGCATGCCGTCCAGCGCGACACCGGCGCCGCGGGGCAGGAATTGGTCGCCGTGCACGCGTACCGAGGTGGCGAAATCGGTGACTCCGATCGGCAGGTCGCGCACCGGGGAGCCCATGGCGTCCAGCGACAGCGCCGCGGCCTCGCCCGCGCCGTCGGCGTCGTCCAGGCGATCCGGGGTGACCAGGGCCAGATCGGCGTCCTCGTCGGGGCGCAGCACCACCTCGGTACCCGCCCACCAGCAGCCCAGCAGCACCGCCGCGGTCTGCCAGTGCGCCGGGAGCAAGACGGCGACCCGGGCCCCCGGGCTCAGGCCGAACTCGTCGCGAATCAGGTTGGCGGTCTTGGCCGCCCAGTTCGCCAGCGTCGCGCCGGACAGCTCGATGCGCGCTCCGGTGGCGTCGTCGTAGTAGGTGACCCGCGGGCCCGCGGGCTCGCGGGCGAGGATCGGATCGAGTACCGCTTCGGTGAGAGTGTGTGCCTGGTCGATATCACGCATGGTTCAGTTCACGCATTTCGGTCCGTTCTGGCCTGCGTCGATCGGTGGAGCGGGTGGGACTGGCGTGGCCGCGGTCGACGTTCCGGACAGATCGAACACCCGGCTCGCCGATGAGCCCGGACCAGAATAGTCGCTCGCCAGCACGACGCTCACCGCATCCGGGGACAGCGCCGGATCCGCGAGCACCGCCAGGCCGCCGAGCGCCTTGGCCACCGCCTGAGCCTTCGGGCTGGAAGTGTCCGCCGCGAGCACCCTGCTGCTGGTCACGCGGTTGCCGCTGTAGTTGGTCACCACGCCTTGACGGAATCCCTTGGTGTTGAGTGCCTGGGCCACCTCGGCCGCGAGTCCGCCGACGCCGCCCGCGTTGTAGACGCTGACGGTCACCGTCGCGGGGTCGAAGCCCGGCTCGGCGTTCCGCGGGGCCGGAGCGTCGCCCACCAGCGAGGCGATATAGGACCGGACCGCCTTCGGCTCGACCTTGACCACGGATTCGCCGTTGCCGGTCTCCCCGTTGAGGTCGGCGACCGGAATGGTCTCGAATTTCACCCGGCCGCCGGACAGATCCTTCAACCGCTGCAGGAACGCCAGCACGTCCCAGTCCTCGTCCAGCACGATGGTGCGCCCCACCGCGTCGCTGAGTTGCTGGAGCTTGAGCGGATTGGCCAGCGTCTTCGCGCTGAGCACCTGCTGCACCAGCTGGGCCATGAACACCTGCTGGCGCACGATGCGGTCGATGTCGCCGCGCGGCAGATCGTGGCGCTGGCGCACGAAACTCAGCGCTCGCGGCCCGTCCAGGCGCTGGCGCCCCGCGGGGAATCTGGCGCCGGACATCCATTCGTCCACCGGGTTCTTCAGGCACACCTCGACTCCGCCGACGGCGTCGGTGAGCAGCGCGAAGCCGAGCAGGCTGACCTCGGCGTAGTGGTCGACGGTGATGCCCGTGAGCCCGGCCACCGTCTTGATCAGCGCCTGCCTGCCCGCCTGCGTGGACTGCCGATCGGCGTCGGCGGCCGAGACCCCTTGATCGGTGAGCTTCTGGATCTGCATCGCCTTGGTCGCGCCGTAGGCCGAGTTGATCTTGCCCATGCCCAGGCCCGGAATGTTGACGTAGGAGTCGCGCGGGATCGAGATGGCGGTCGCCGAGCGCCCGTCGTTCGGCACGCGCAGCAGCACGATGGTGTCGGTGTTGGTGCCGACCTCGTCGCCCGCGTGCAGCATCGCGCGCTCGGCGTCCGACAGGGGGTTGCCGTGTGCGTCGGTGCGGCTGTCCACACCGACCAGCAAGATGTCCACCGCGCCGTCGCGATTACCGCCGAGGCCGAGATCGCCCAAGCGCTCGATGTCGGCGACCAGCGCGTCCACGCTGTGCCAGGCGAAACCGGTGAGCGCCAGCACGATCACGGCGGCGGCCACCGCGATCGAGCGCAGCGGCCCGAAGGCCGGGCCGCCGGATCCCCTCGTCCGCGACAACGCCGATGTGCCCCTCCGCTGCGACATCCCAATCCTCTCGCCGAAACTCGGTGTCATGGCGATGCGTGCGCAACCGATCCGCCACCATGGTTACCGCTCGCCCCGCCCGATTTCGGGATCCCCGATAGCTCAAGGCTATCGAACGGTTATCGCGAACGGCCGCAACCGCGCAATCGGCGGCGTGCCAGACTTGCGCCCGTGACCGACCCCACCGCGCCCGAGTCCACCGTCTCCGTCCGCCTCGTCGTCACGGGGGCGCACGGACAGGTGGGCCGGGAACTGCTGCGCCTGGCTCCGGCCGCCAGCGGCTACGGGCGCGCCGAACTCGACATCACCGACCCCGTCGCCGTGCGCGCGGTACTCGCGCCCGGCGACGTGGTGCTGAACTGCGCCGCCTACACCGCCGTGGACCGGGCCGAAACCGAAGCCGAAGCGGCGTACGCGGGCAACGCCACCGGACCGGCCGTGCTCGCCGAGGTCTGCGCCGACCTCGGTGCCCGGCTGATCCATCTGTCCACCGATTACGTCTTTCCAGGTACCCAGGATCGGCCGTACGACACTGCGGATGTGACGGGGCCGACGTCGGTGTACGGAGCGTCCAAGCTCGCGGGTGAACAAGCGGTGCTCAGCCGCTGCCCCGACGCGCACGTGGTGCGCACCGCGTGGGTATACACCGGGCGCGGTGGCGATTTCGTCGCCACCATGCTGCGGCTGGAGCGCGAACGCGACACCGTCGACGTGGTCGACGACGAGGTCGGCTCGCCCACCTACGCCGCTGATCTGGCCGCCGCGCTGTTGGAACTGGCGGACCGCCCGGATGCCCCCCGGGTGGTGCACGCCACCAATGCGGGGCGGGCCAGTCGATTCGAACTCGCCCGCGCGGTATTCGCGGGTATCGGCGCCGATCCGGGGCGCGTCCGCCCGTGCGACTCGTCCGCTTTTCCCAGACCCGCACGGCGCCCGGCGTATTCGGTGTTGTCGCCGCGGGCCTGGAACGATGCCGGGCTGCGCCCGCTGCGGGATTGGCGGACCGCGCTGGGGGACGCGCTGGCACGACGGTCCGGCTAGCGCGTACCTTCGCCTTCGCCGCGGCCTCGGGCGGACCATCGGCGAACGGAGTCCGGCTGCGCCCACTAGAGTTGCCTGTCGTGAGTGATTCCGATTCCGCGGCGCCCGCGGGCCTGGCCGTCGTCACGGTGACCTACTCGCCGGGTGAGCACCTCGAGCACTTCATCAGCACCCTCGCCGGGGCCACCGCGGAGAAGCCGCAGGTGATCCTCGCCGACAACGGGTCGGTGGACGGTGTGCCGGAGCTGGCCGCCGAGGCGAATTCGCACGTGCGGCTCCTACGCACCGGCGGCAACATCGGCTACGGCGGCGCGATCAACCGGGCGGTCGCGGAGATCGATCCGGACATCGAGTTCATCGTGATCGCCAACCCGGACATCCGCTGGGGCACCGATTCCATCGACAAGCTGCTAGCCGCCGCCAAGCGCTGGCCGCGCGCCGGTGCGCTCGGGCCGCTGGTGCTCGAGCCGGACGGCAGCGTGTACCCGTCGGCCCGCCGGGTGCCCGGCCTGCTCGACGGAGCCGGGCACGCGATCCTGGGCACGGTGTGGAAGTCCAACCCCTGGACCCGCCGGTACCGGCAGGAGAACGAGGAGATCTCCGAGCGGGCCGTCGGCTGGCTGTCGGGCTCGTGCCTGCTGGTACGACGCGCGGCATTCGACTCGATCGACGGATTCGACTCGCGCTACTTCATGTACATGGAGGACGTCGACTTCGGCGACCGGATGGGCAAGGCGGGCTGGCACAACGTGTTCGTGCCGGACGCCGAGGTGACCCACGCCAAGGGCCACGCGGCGGGCCGCCATCCCGAGGTCATGCTGCCCGCCCATCACGCCAGCGCCTACCGGTTCCAGGCCGACCGGCATCCGCACTGGTGGCAGGCTCCGCTGCGGCTGGCGTTGCGGGCCGGACTTGCGATCCGCTCGCGGATTGCGGTTCGATCTGCCCTGCGCCAGCAGGCGCGCGACGCCGGGTAACCGGCGGCGCAGGCGAGAAACGACCTTGTGAACAGGGGAGCTTGATGGCAGGAAATACAGGCACCGACGCGGTGATCCTGGTCGGCGGGCAGGGAACGCGGCTGCGCCCGCTGACCCTTTCGGCGCCCAAGCCGATGCTGCCGACGGCCGGGCTGCCGTTCCTGACCCATCTGCTCGCCCGCATCGCGGAGGCCGGGATCACCCATGTGGTGCTCGGCACGTCGTTCAAGGCCGAGGTGTTCGAGGAGCACTTCGGCGACGGCTCCGAGCTCGGCTTGGAGATCGAGTACGTCACCGAGACCGAGCCGCTGGGCACCGGCGGCGCCATCCGCAACGTGCTGCCCAAGCTGCGCGCGGACAACGTGATGGTGTTCAACGGCGACGTGCTGGGCGGCACCGATCTCGGCGCGGTACTCGACACCCACGAGTCGACCCGCGCCGACGTGACGCTGCACCTGGTCCGGGTCAGCGACCCGCGCGCGTTCGGCTGCGTGCCCACCGACGAGGACGGCCGGGTCACCGCGTTCCTGGAGAAGACCCAGGATCCGCCGACCGATCAGATCAACGCCGGATGCTACGTCTTCCGCCGCGAGTACATCGAGAAGATCCCGGCCGGGCGCCCGGTGTCGGTCGAGCGCGAGGTGTTCCCCGCGCTGCTGACCGAGGGCGCCCGCCTCCAGGGGTACGTCGACGCTTCCTACTGGCGCGACATGGGCACTCCCGAGGACTTCGTGCGCGGCTCCGCCGACCTGGTCCGCGGCATCGCGCCCTCCCCCGCCCTGCCCGGTCAGCGCGGTGAATCGCTGGTCCATCCCGGCGCGGGCGTCGCGCCGGGTGCGGTGCTCATCGGCGGGACGGTCGTCGGCCGCGGCGCCGAGATCGGCGCGGGCGCGCGCCTGGACGGCGCGGTGGTCTTCGACGGCGCGGTGATCGAGGCGGGCGCCACGGTCGAGCGCACCATCATCGGGTTCGGGGCGCGCATCGGCCCGCGGGCGCTCGTCCGCGACGGCGTCATCGGGGACGGCGCGCACATCGGCGCCCGCTGCGAACTGCTCCGCGGAGCGCGCGTCTGGCCCGGTGTGGTGATTCCCGACGGCGGCATCCGCTTCTCCACCGACGTCTGAGGCGCCTTCCGCTCGCCACGCCCAGGTGATCGTCCGGCGAATCCGGGCCGCACACGCCGTCCTGACCTCCACGCACGCGACGGTGCGAGAAGCAGCCGGTCAGGAGAAGCCGACGGCCTGTTGCCCCCAGGCGGTGTGCAGGTCGCGGTCGGGATCCTCGACCACGCGATCGACGCTGTCGATGAGCAGGGTGGCGCGGTCCGCGAGTCGGTAGGGCGGCCAGTGTTTGGAGCCGTCGAGCGCCGCGGGGACGCCGTGGGTGACGAAGGCCAGCCAGCGGCGCATCATGCGCCCGGAGACCTCCGTGGCCGCCTTGCGGCCGCCCAGCCAGAAGGTGGGGTCGCGGTTGATCGTGCCGAAATTGCCGAAGACATACGGCAATTCGGTGGCGTGACCCGCGCCGACCCGGGCCGCCCGCAACATCGGGGTGGCGTAGTCGAAGCGGTACATCCAGGTGGGCGAGTGCTCGGCGTGACCGTCGGCCACCCAGTGCGCGGGCATCCGGAACGCCGCGTCGGTGGACATCGCCAGCGCGCCGCGTGCCTTGTTCAGGTCCGGGTAGGCCGAGGTGATCTCGGCGATCCGCTCCGCGGACATCTCCGGGTGGCCCGCGGCGACGTCACGCAGCATCGCGTTCACCGCGTCCGGCGTCACCGGCATGATCGGCGAGCGCAGCAGCCGGAACAGCGACGCCTCGTCCTTGTTGGTGCCGATGATCAACGGCACCCGGTGCGATCGTCCGCGCTGGAACCGGTCGATCGGGTAGGTCGGCAGCAGATCGCCGTCGACCACGGGGGCCGCCGCCAGTCTGCCCGGCTCCTTCAGCGGTATCTCGTCGAGCAGGACGCCCGCCGCCGCCACGATCCGGTCGATCGGGCATTCCAGCAGTTCCTCGGCCCTGCTCGCGGGCAGTTCGATCAGCTCGAGGAAGCGCTGCGCCACCGTCGCGGCGCGCTCGGGCCCGAACACCGTGGTCGCGGGCGGGCTCTGCGCGATCGCCCGGTGGAACAAGCCGACCGCGCGCGGTGCGGTGAGCAGCGCGGTGACGCAACCCGCGCCGGAGGATTCGCCGAAGAGCGTGACGTTGCCGGGATCGCCGCCGAACGCGGCGATGTTCTCGCGCACCCACTCCAGTGCGGCGATCTGGTCGTGCAGGCCGAGGTTCGGCGCGAAGTCGTCGCCGAGCGAGGACAGGTCGAGGAAGCCGAGCGCGCCGAGCCGGTAGTTGACGCTCACCACCACGACGTCGCCGGTCGCGGCCAGCTTGCGCCCGTCGTAGATCTGCTGCGCTGCGGTGCCGAGGCAGTACGCTCCGCCGTGCAGCCAGACCATGACCGGGCGCGGTTCGGTTTCCGCGACCCGGGCGGGATCGCCGGTCTCGGGCCGCGGTGACCAGACATTGAGCCACAGGCAGTCCTCGCCCATGGTCAGGCCCGAATCGATGGGGACCATGGTGCCCATCGTCTGGGGCGCGATCTGCCCGAACGCGGTGCAGTCGCGCACTCCGTCCCACGGCCGCGGGGGCCGGGGGCGCGCGAACCGGGCCGGGCCGGCGGGGGCCGCGGCATACGGAATGCTGCGCCAGACGGACACCGCGCCCTCGCGCACGCCGCGTACGTCGCCGTGCACCGTTCGCGCGATGGGCTCGGCGGAACCGTCGGGACCGGGCACCGCCTCGGAGAATTGAGCACGCATCGCCGACCTCCTCATACTTCTTTTTCGAGAGTACGTCGAAGATCAGGTAGTCCACGTTGTGTTGCCGAGACATGGCCGCGTCGCCTGCGATTCATCCGCTGTTCAGGCACCTGTCCGGAGCCGCGATGTCGAATCGGTCACTGCGGCGGCCATCACTCGCCGCCGCCCTCGGTAGCCGCAACGGTGCTCCCGCTCGCTCCTTGCCATGATCGCGACGTCGTTCGACCGACGTTCGGATGTGCCGCGCGGCCGCGAACGTTTCGGCGCGGTCCGAGCCGAACGCAGCGCGGCGCGGCGCTTAAACTGAGCGGATGCCGAGTTACAGCTACCGGTGCCGCAGCTGCGGCGACACGTTCGAGGTTTCCCGCCCGATGGCCGAGGCGTCGGCGCCCGCGACCTGCCCGATCGGCCACGACGACACGGTCAAACTGCTGACCACCTTCGCCACCGTCTCACGGGGCGGCGGGAGCGCGCCCGCGCCGAGTCCGGCGGCGCCGCCCGCGGGTGGCGGTTGCTGCGGTGGCGGCTGCTGCGGCTGACTTCCCGGCGCGGTTTCAGTCGCGCCGGTCGGCGTGACCGAGGTCGCGCTCGGGTGCCACCCGGTCGCGCACCCGCTGCTTCAGCACCGCTATGTCGGGAAAGCCGCCGTCGGTCTTGCGCTCCCAGATCTGCTCGCCGTCGACGGTGATCCGGAAGATCCCGCCCGAGCCCGGCCGGAGCGCGACTTCGTCCAGGTCGGTGGCGAACGTGCTGAGCAATTCCTGCGCCATCCAGCTCGCCCGCAGCAGCCAGCGGCATTGGGTGCAGTACTCGATCGCGACGCGTGCCATGCCCGCCGACGCTACCGGTCAGTCGGCGTGCGTGCCGTCCAGGTACACCCAGGCGCCGTCGGATCGGGCGAATCGGCTGGTCTCGTGCAGCGTGCCGCGACCGTCCTCGTCCCGGTAGTGCGCGACGAACTCCACCGTTCCGGTGTCGTCGAACAGGCCACCGCGGTCGGTCCGAGTGACATCGAGGAACAGCCAGCGCTGGGCCGGGTCGAGGGTCAGATCGGCCGGTCGCGTCCGCGGATGCCAGGATCGCAGCAGGTAGGCCACATCTCCCACCGCGAACGCGGTGTAGCGCGAGCGCATCAACGCTTCGGCGGTGGCGGCGGGACGCTCGCCGCGAAGCACCGGACCACAACAGTCGTCGAAAGCCTCGCCACGCCCACAGGGGCAGCGCCGTGCTCCGCTCACGCCACGTCCTTTCCGGTCCGAGCAGCGCCGTCCATGGTCACGTTCGCTACCGCTTGTCCTGATCCGCTCCATCGTGCCGGTTCCGGCCGATCTTGCCGACAGACATCATCGCCGGGTCAATGCCGGCGCGCCTGCACCGCCGCCAGATCCGCCGCCAGGGCGACGGTCTGCTCCCGCCAGCGCCGCAGATCGGTGACGCTGGGCGCGAGCTCGTAGTCGTGGTGGTGTGCGGCGCGCGACAGCGCCGCCCAGAGCACGGCCACGCGCGCCGCCTCGTCCGGGCCCGCGAAGGCGCGCAGCGCGATCAGCTGCGCCCGCATCGGACAGCGGACCAGCGGTGGTGCCAGCCGCAGCCACAATTCGTCCACGGCTTGCTCCAAGGCGATCCGCAGAATCCAGGCCGTCGCCCGGGACCACAGCCCGCCCGCGTCGGTCACCGATCCGGCGAGCAGCAGATCGACCGTCTCCAGCCGCTCGGCGACCGACGGCCGATTCCCGCGCGGCCGGTGCGCTCCGTCGTTCCGCCCGCGCTGCCCGGGCCGGGACGCGCTGCCACCGGCCGCGGGGCCGCGACGTGCGCCGACCGGCCGACGCCGTCCGCTCATCGGCGCCTCACCGGGCCAGCCACGCGACGAATTTCTCGGTCTCGCCGATCAACTCGCGCATGTCGCGCCCGATCGGCACGTGCGCGCCCGCCGTGGCGTCGCGCAGTGCGTCCACCACCCACCGTCCTTCCGCCGCGATGAGGTTCTTGTTCAGATCGTCGACCTTGCTGCCGACCCCGAAGACCGCCAGCGCCACCTTCGCCCTGGTGGACTGCGCGGCGTCGATGTGGCGCTCCACCTCGCGGTGATTCATGCCCGCGGCGAGCAGCGTGCGCCGTGCCCTCGCCAGGCTGGCCGCCTCCACCGCGGAACGGCAGCACGTGGCCACCAGTTCGTCGGCGATCGCCGCGGGCAGCTGCGGGGTGCGCACCAGGGCGCGGGCGTCGTCCAGATAGCGGCGGATCGGATCGCTGGACACCCGCACCTCGACCACCGAGCGGTCGCGCCGCTGCACCTCGAGCACGGTCGCGTCCAGCTGCATCCGCCGCACCGCCTCGGCGAGGCGCTCGTCATGGGTGAAGACCACCACCTGACGGGTCCAGGCCACCGTGGCGAGCACCTGGGCCAAGCCGTCCACCTTGGCCGGGTCCATCGCCTGCACCGGGTCGTCGATCATGACGAAGCGGAACGGGCTCTGCTCCACCGTGGCTCGCGGCAGGAACAGCGAGAGACCGAGCGCGTGCAACTCACCCTGGCTCATCACGCCGAGAGCTGCGCCGTCCACCTCGTCCACGGTGACGTCGAGCAGCACGCGGCGCGCGGTGCCCGCGTTGCCCTGCAATCGGATCGCGCCCAGTTCCACGTTGCTCTGCTGCCGCAGCGTGCGCCACACCCATCGGGCCGTCGTCTCCAGCGGCGTCATGCGCTCGCCGCGCAGGCCCGCGGTGGCCGACTTCAGCCAGTCCTCGGCCTTCTTCACCGTGCGCAGTTCCGCCGCGTGCGCGGCTACCTCGCGCGCGCCCTCCAGCCAGGCCACGATCCGCGGCACCAGCGGCGTCCACACCTCGTCCAGGCGGTCGAGTTCCTTGCGGGTGCCCTTCTGTAGCAGGTCGAGCTCGTCGACCAGCCGCGCGTGCGCGCTGCGCAGCCTGCCGGGCAGGTCCGGGGTGTATTCGGTGGCGGTCAGCGCGGCCCACTCCGCCCAGGCCTCGCGCACCGCCGTGGTGTCGACCGACGGAGGGTTGCGCGGGTCGAATTCCAATTCGGCGGGCACGAGGTCGGGAAGCGCCCGCGCGGCGCGCACGGCGTCGCCGAGTTCGATGCGGGCGGTGGTGAGCGCGTCCACCCGGGCGGCGAGTCGCTCGATGGCGGCATCGGTCTCGCGCACCCACGTCTCGTCCAATGCGCCGCGGCCGCACACCGGGCACGGACATGCTCCGCTCGCCGCCTGGTGCTCGCGGGCTTTGCGCAGCAGTTCGAGCAGACGCAGATCGGATTCGGCGTCTGCGGTCGTGCCCTCGGCGAGGGCCGCGCCACACACTTCCAGCCGGGTGGCCACCGCGTCGACTTCGGCGTCGTCGGGCAGCGCGAGCCGCACGATCGCGCGCAGGCCGTCCGGGCCGGCCGGATCGTCCACCACACCGAGCACTTCGCGGCCCACCGCGGCGAGATCGGGCTGGGCGGGCCGCAGCAAGCCGGCCACCCGGATCGCGCGGTCGTCGGCCACCGACGCGAGCAGTTCCAGCAGTTCCAGCCGTTCCTGACGCGAATCCCGCACGGCGCGTTCCAGTTCCAGGCGGCGCATCCGGATCCGTTCCTGCGCCAAGGTGAGTTCGTCCAGGCCGAGCAGCTGGTGCAGCGCGTCGAACAGATCACTCGGTTTCCCGTCCACCAGCGCGCCGAGTTCGCTGTAGGACAGGAAGGGGCGGTAGAGCTCGAGCTGGGCCGTCCACCGGTCCATGTCGAAATCCGTGGGCGCCGCGGGCGGATACCGCTGGGTCCAGTGCGCGTCCGGCAGGTCGGCGTCGGCAGCCCATTCCTTGGTGATGGTGAGCCGGGGCGCGTCACCGGCGGTGAGCATCTCCAGCTCGATCCGGGCGGCCGTGCCGTCGTGCAGGTTGCGCCAGCCTTCCCGCCAGGCCGCCGATCGCCCGTCCCACCGGCGGTTCCCGCCGGTCAGCGCCAATTCGGCGGCCTCGGCGAAACTGGATTTGCCGCTGCCGTTGCGGCCGACCACGAGGGTGAGACCAGGACCCGGCGGCAGCTGTAGCGTCGTCTCGGGACCTATGCCGCGGAATCCGCACACCCGGATGGCGCTCAGGAAGATCCCGGAGTGATCGAACGCCGTTGCCGCGTCGTCCGATTCGGCGGCGCCGAGGGCGCGCAGCACGGTCCGCGTGACCGAGGGCGTGACCGCCGGATCCTCGGCGAGGCGCCGGGTGACCACCTCCGAGAGCCGGGGCGGCGCGTCCGCGGAGCCGGCGACCTGGACAGCGTCGGGATCCAGGCGCATGCGAAAAATCCCCTCCACCATCGAGCCGCCACACGTCCTCCGACCCCGTGCGCGGCGCCTGTCGAAGCTGTGCGAAACGCTACCCGATGGCATCGGGATCGCCCACCGCACCCAGGCGAATCTGCCCGCGGGGATGGATATGGTCATCGAAACGCCTGCGCCGCGTCTCGATGTCCACCCCTCGCCAACCCCGGCGGGCAGCTCGATGGTGTCAACACCCGTTCCGGGTGGCTCGGTCGAGCCGAACAGGACAGAATGCCAGAGCGCCACGATCGGCGCAAGATTCGTTCGGGTGGCGAATACGGCGCCGGGACAAGCCGTTCCGCGCGCGGCCGGGCACCGGTGGCGGCACTTGTCGGTGCGCTGCGGTAGAAATCCGGTCAACCGAGCAACGAAGGAAGGCGATGAGCCACCACCGAGCTGGAGCCTCCCGATGACGACGCCGTGGACCGAAGACCAGGTCACGGCGCTGGCGCCGGACGCGAATTCACTGTCCGCGGCCCGCAAGCTGGTGAGCCGCTGGCGCGAGTGCGGGCAGCACGGCACAGCGCTGTGGGGGCAGTGCCAGGGCAGCGGCGCCACGCCGTATCAGACGATCGTCGACCTGTCCGGCCCGGCATATCGGTGCTCCTGCCCGAGCCGCAAGTTTCCCTGTAAACACGCGCTGTCGCTGCTGCTGTGCTGGGCCGCGGGTGAGGTCGCCGTCGTTCCCGAGACCGCCGACTACGCGGCGTCGTGGATCGGCGGCCGTGCGGGGCGGGCCACCGCGGCCGCGGACCGGTCGCGCACCGCGAACCCGGCCACCGCCGAACAGCGGCGGGTGCGGGTGACGGCAGGCTTGGAGGAACTCGACGTCTGGCTCGGTGATCAGGTACGCACCGGGCTCGCGCAGGCCGATCGCTCGTATCGCGCCTTCGAGGCCGTGGCCGCCAGAATGGTCGACGCGCAGGCCCCCGGCCTCGCCTCCACCCTGCGCAGGCTCCCGGTCGCCATCGCCACCAGAACCGACTGGCCCGATGTGGTGCTGCGCGAGTACGCGCGGATGCACCTGCTGATCGCCGCGCACCGGCAGCTCGACTCGGTGGCTCCCGCGCTGCGCGCCAGCATCCGAACCCACGTCGGCTATCCCAACCCGGCCGAGGCGGTGCGCGCCGAACCTCCGGCCCGCGACCGATGGATGGTGTTCGGATCGCGGATCACCGAGGACGAGCGCCTCTACACCCGGCGGACTTGGCTGTACGGGAGGGCAAGCAGACGCTGGGCGCTGGTGGTCGACCATTCCTTCGGGGCCCCCGGCTTCCCCGCCGACGTTCCCGCGCTCGGGCAGATGGCCGACGCGCAGCTGCATTTCTATCCGGGCGCCGCACCGATGCGTGCACTGTGGGGGGAACGGCACAGCGCCGCCGAACCTTTCACCACACTGCCCACCGCCGACAGTCCCGCTACGATCGCCGCCGCGCTGGCCGCGCACGCGTCGGCGCTGGGCGCCGATCCGTGGTTGCGTTCCTGGCCGATGCTGTTGGCCGACGTGGTGCCCACCCGCACCGAACAAGGCTGGTACCTCACCGAATCCGACGGCACGGCGCTGCCGATCCGGCCGGGCGAGCAACCGTGGACACTACTGGCCGTCTCCGGTGGTCATCCGGTGACCGTGGTCGGCGAGTGGAGCGCCGACGGGCTGGAGCCGATTTCGGTGTTCACCGCCGGTGCGGTCGTCGACCTGGTGCGCACCGAGATATTCGGATCCGAAGCGTCCCACCCGCCCGTCGGGTCGACCGCAGGCGCGGACCTCACGTCCGTCGCCCTGCTGGGCACCGCACGCCGAGCACCGGATCTCGCCGCGCTCGCGCCGTCGATCGCGCGCGCGGCGAATCGATTGCCGAGCGATCCCGCAGTGCGGCTCCTCGAAACCGCCGCGCTGCAAGACCTTTTCCTCCGTGGCGGCCTCGAACCTGCCACCGCGGCCGCACCCGAGCCCGCCGCGGACGATCCGCGCCCGTCGTTGCCGCGCGCCGCGGCGGCACGCCTGTCCCGCATGCTGCGGGAGCGCTCGGCATTTCTTCCCGAATGGTTCGACGCGGCGCGGCCGCACGATTACCGGGCGCCGGACGCGCTCTGCGAGCAACTGCTCGAGCACGCGAAGATCAACGCCTCCTTGCGCGAGCCGCTGCTCCGGCTCGCGGGCGCCCGCGGCAGCTGGCTTGCGGCCCGGCATCCGGACTGGCGCGACCTGGTCCGGCAGCCGTCCACCGCGTCCGAGCGCCCCGCCGACACCTGGCTGTTCGGCCGGCCGCCCGAGCGCCGCGACTGGCTCGCCGAACTCCGGCGCGACGACGCGGGCGCGGCCAGGGCGGCACTGACCGCGGCGTGGCCGAAGGAAACCGGGCCGCTGAAGGCCGAACTGCTGGCCGTGCTCGCCGACCGGCTCGGCCCGGACGACGAGTCCCTGCTGGAAGCGGCGCTGGACGACCGGCGCGCGGACGTGCGCCGCACCGCCGCCGGACTGCTCGCCCTGCTGCCGGGATCGGCGTTCACCCAGCGGATGCGCGAGCGGGCGAACGCGTGGATCCGCGCCGAGCACCGGATGCTGCACACGAATGTGCTGCTCTCACTGCCGGATACGCTCGACGCCGCCGCACAGCGCGATGGGATCACCGACCGCACGACCGAATTCGCCTACCGCTGGAACGGCGCGCCCGACGTCTCCGCGGCCCGGCTCCGGCAGGTGGTCGCCGCCACCCCGCTCGCGCACTGGGCCGGTGTGCTCGGCACGCCGCAGCAGGCGGTGCGCGCCACGATCGACGACCGATTCCGGCAGCCGGTCTTCGACGGCTGGGTGGATGCCGCGCTGGCGCAACGCGATTCGGCGTGGGCGCGAGCGCTGTTCGACGCGGGTGTGCCCACGGACCTGGCGATGCTGCGCAGGCGAGAGCTGTTCGCGCTGCTGCCGCTGCCGGATCGGACCGCGCACCTGACGCGGCTGGACGGCTCGTGGCTCTCCGAGATCGAGGCGCTGCTGCCCGCGATGGGCCATCCGTGGCCGGAAGCGCTGGCCCAGCACGTGGTCCTGCTGCTGTTCGAGCGGGCGCGGGCGGCGGCGCGGCGTCCCGAGACGCACGGCGCCGCACCGAACGCGCACCGGTCGCTGCTCGCCGCGGCCGCGGTGCACCTTCCCGTCGCCGCCGCGGGCACACTGACCGCGGTGGCCCGCCGATGTGACGATCCCGCCTGGGAGCGGGCCTTCGATCAGCTCGCCCATGACCTCAACCACCGCTCGATGATGCTCGAGGAGCTGCAGTGACCACCACCGACCCGGCGCCGGATCTGCTGCGCCCCCACGCCGAACAGGCATACGCCGACGAGCTGCGCGCCCTCGCCGCCGCCGACGACCGGCCCCGCCCGCCGTCCTGGCGACTGTCGCCCTGGGCGGTGGTCACCTACCTGCTCGGCGGCTCCCTCCCCGACGGCACGGTGATCACCCCCAAGTACGTCGGCCCGCGCAGGCTCATGGAAGTGGCGGTCGCGACGCTGGCCACCGACCGGGCGCTGTTGCTGCTCGGTGTGCCGGGCACCGCCAAGACCTGGGTGTCGGAACATCTTTCCGCCGCCATCAGCGGTGCGTCGACGCTGCTGGTGCAGGGCACCTCGGGCACGGCCGAGGAGGCCATTCGCTACGGCTGGAACTACGCGCGGCTGCTCGCGGAGGGGCCGAGCGAGGCGGCGCTGGTGCCGTCGCCGGTGCTCACGGCCATGCGGGCGGGCTCAATCGCACGGCTCGAAGAGCTCACCCGCATCCCGTCGGACGTGCAGGACGCGCTGATCACCATCCTGTCCGAGAAGACCCTGCCGGTGCCCGAACTCGGCATGGAGGTGCAGGCCGCCAAGGGTTTCAACGTCATCGCCACCGCCAACGACCGCGACCGCGGGGTGAACGAGTTGTCCTCCGCGCTGCGCCGCCGGTTCAACACGGTGGTGCTGCCGCTGCCCGCGAGCGAGGACGAGGAGGTCGCCATCGTCAGCAGGCGGGTCGAGCAGCTCGGCGCCGCACTGGAACTGCCCACCGTGCCCGCGGCGGCCGAAGAGGTGCGGCGGGTTGTGCGGGTCTTCCGCGAGTTGCGCTCCGGCAGCACCGCCGACGGCCGGACCAAGCTCAAGTCGCCGTCCGGAACACTCTCCACGGCCGAGGCGATTTCGGTGATCACCAACGGGATCGCGCTCTCGGCACACTTCGGCGACGGCGTGCTGCGCGCCTCCGACATCGCGGGCGCGGTGCTCGGCTCGGTGATCAAGGATCCGGTGGCCGATGCGGTGGTGTGGACCGAGTACCTGGAGGCCGTGGTCCGTGAGCGCCCCGACTGGGCGGATTTCTACCGCGCCTGCCGTGAGGTCAGCGGGTGACCTCCGGCACCGAAACCGCCGCGACAACCAGGGTTTTCGGCATCCGCCACCATGGTCCGGGGTCGGCGCGCTCGCTGCGGCTGGCCTTGGCGGCCTTCCGGCCCGACATGATTCTCATCGAGGGGCCCGCGGACGCCGATCCGCTGGTGGGCCTCGTCGCCGCCGAAGGGATGTCCCCGCCGGTCGCGCTGCTGGCCTACGTGCCCGACGCACCCGCCAAGGCCGCGTTCTGGCCCTACGCGGTGTTCTCCCCCGAATGGCAGGCGCTGCGCTACGCCGTGGACAACGACGTGCCCGTGCGGTTCTGCGATCTGCCCGCCACCGTCACGCTCGCCACGGAGGACGAGCCCGGCGACCGGTTCGATCCGCTGGCCGCGCTCGCCGAGGCGGGCGGCTACGACGATGCCGAACGCTGGTGGGATGCCGTCGTCGAGACCGTCCCGGACGCCGACGCGTTCGAGGCGATCACCGAGGCGATGGGCGCGCTGCGCGAATCCGTCGAGCACTCGGGTGGCCAGGGCGACATGCTTGCGGACGATTCGGGGCCGGAGCCCGATTCGGTCGCGGAAGCGGTTGCCGAATCGCCGTCGCGCGAGTCACCATCCGAGCCACTCGTGGTCGACGCCCACACGCTGCGGCGCGAGGCCTATATGCGCCAGACGATGCGCAAGGCGCTCAAGGACGGAGCGAGGCGGCTTGCGGTGGTGTGCGGTGCGTGGCACGCACCCGCGCTCACCGGCGCGCTCGGTCCCGCCGCGCCGGACGCCCGGTTGCTCAAAGGTCTGCCGAAGAGCAAAGCCCGGCTCACCTGGGTGCCGTGGACGCATTCGCGGCTGT
The DNA here is from genome assembly GCF_001612985.1 of Nocardia gamkensis NBRC 108242. GTDB lineage: Bacteria > Actinomycetota > Actinomycetes > Mycobacteriales > Mycobacteriaceae > Nocardia > Nocardia gamkensis. Next base: position 91,392 of record NZ_BDBM01000029.1, read on the forward strand.
CCACGTCCTCCGGCTACGGCGCGGGGGTCACCTCCCCCGGCTGGTATCACCATCTGTTCACCGCGACCGAGCGGCCGATCGCCCGCTGGCTGACCAAGGTGGCCGGTGTGCTGCGTGCCCACGATCTGCCCGTCTCCAGCGCGCACGTCATCGAAGCCGTCCGGCTCGCCGACGCCCTCGCCGCGTTGCGCGCCCGGCCGCTCGCCGGTCTGTCGGAGGTCACCGAGGCCACGCGGTCGGTGCTGTGCGGCGGAGACGAGACGATGCTGCGGTTGGTGATCGGTGAACTCGTCGTCGGCGAGGCGCTCGGCGCCGTTCCGGAGCAGACGCCGACCGTGCCGCTGGACGCCGACCTGCGCGCCACCATCCGGTCGCTGCGGATGAAGCAGGAGCCATCGATCCGCACCGTCGACCTGGATCTGCGCAAGGAACGCGAGGTCGAGCGGTCGCGTCTGTTGCACCGGCTGCGGGTCCTGGACATCGAGTGGGGCACGCTCACCACCAGCGAGGTCCGCAGCACCGGCACCTTCCGGGAGACCTGGACGCTGCAATGGCATCCCGAGTACGCGATCTCGATCATCGAGGCCTCGCGCTGGGGCACGACCATCCGCAGCGCGGCGGAGTCGAAAATCCTCGACACCGCGAGCCGCGCCGACCGCTCGGTCGGCGAACTGACCGCCGCGCTGGAAGTCGCGCTGCTGGCCGACCTGGGCGGCGCCACGGACGGATTGATCGCCCGGCTGGAATCCACCGCGGCGCTCGACCACGACGTCACCCACCTGCTTGCCGCGCTGCCCGGCCTGATCCGGACGCTGCGTTACGGCGACGTGCGCGGCACCGACACCAAGGCGCTGGCCCATGTCGCCGACGGGCTGCTGGTGCGTATCTGCGCGGGCCTGTCGGCGGCGGTGACCGGATTGGACACCGACGCCGCCACCGAGCTGCGCGGTCTCCTGGACGCGGCGCACACCGCCATCCACACCAGGGACGACGACTGGGCCACCGGCGAGTGGCTGGCCGCGCTGCGCCGCGTCGCCGACCGCGACGACGTGCACGGCGCGCTGGTGGGGCGTGCCGTCCGTTTGCTCGCCGATGCCGGCCGCATCGACGACGCCGAAGCCGCGCGCAGACTCTCCGCGGCGCTGTCGGTGGGCGCCACCGCCGCGGCCAAGGCGGCGTGGATCGACGGGTTTCTCGGCGGTCGCGGTCTGTTGCTGGTGCACGACCGGGAACTGTTGCGGCTCATCGACGACTGGCTGCGCGGCCTCGGCGACGAGACCTTCGTCGAAACCCTGCCGCTGCTGCGCCGCACCTTCGGCGCGTTCGAATCGGGTGAGCGCCGCGCGATCGGGCAGGCGGTCCGCGACGGCGGATCCGTCGCCGCCGCGTCGGCCGTCGCGGGCGTCGACGTCGACCGGGCCACAGCCGCGGTGCGCACCGCGGCGGAGATCTTGGGGGTGACGGTATGAGAGGTCAGGACCGGAGGCGGCAGCGCAGCTCGATTACCGAGGCCCTCCGGCCCTGGCGGGAAGGACAGAGCATGAGTGATCAGGCAGCGCGGCGAGACGTCCGCGGAGTCCTCACTCGGATCGGGGAGGACAGGGCATGACCGGCGAAGCACAGTCTCGGCGATGGCGATTGGTGCTCGGCGCGGCCGCCGAGGAAGGACTGGGCGGGCTGGGCTCCGGCACGGACGCGGCCATGGATCGGGCGCTGTCGGCGCTGTACAACACCGATGACGAGACCTCGCCCGGCAAGCGCACCGGCGGTTTGCATGGCTCGGCCCCGCGGGTGGCCCGCTGGCTCGGCGACATTCGCAGCTACTTCCCCGCCTCCGTCGTCGAGGTCATGCAGCGCGACGCCGTGGAACGGCTCGACCTCACCCAGTTGCTGCTGGAGCCGGAACTGCTCGAGGCGGTGGAGCCCGACGTGCACCTGGTCGGCACCTTGCTGAGCCTGAACCGGGTGATGCCCGAGACCACCAAGGCGACCGCGCGCATTGTGGTGGAGAAAGTGGTGCGGGAGATCGAGCAGCGCGTCGCGGCGCAGACCGTCGCCGCGGTCTCCGGTGCGCTGAACCGCGCTGCCCGCGTCACCCGGCCGAGATTGCGGGACATCGACTGGGATCGCACGATTCGCAAGAACCTCGCCACCTACCTGCCCGAGCATCGCACCGTGGTCCCCGAACGCCTGGTCGGCTACGGCCGCAAGTCCCAGGCGGTGCGGCGCGATGTGGTGCTGGCCATCGATCAGTCCGGTTCGATGGCCGCCAGCGTCGTGTACGCGTCGGTGTTCGGCGCGGTGCTCGCCTCGATGCGGTCGCTGCGCACCTCGATGGTGGTCTTCGACACCGAGATCGTCGATCTGACCGACAAACTCGACGACCCGGTGGAGGTGCTGTTCGGCACGCAACTGGGCGGCGGCACCGATATCAACCGGGCTCTCGCCTACTGTCGGTCCCTGGTAACCCGCCCGGCCGAGACGTTGTTCGTCCTGATCTCCGACCTCTACGAGGGAGGCATCCGCGACGAGATGCTGCGCCGCGTCCGCTCGATGCAGGAGTCCGGCGTGCAGGTGGTCGTGCTGCTCGCGCTGTCCGACGACGGCGCGCCCGCTTTCGATCACGACAACGCCGCGGCGCTCGCCGCGTTGGGCATTCCGGCGTTCGCCTGCACGCCCGACAAATTCCCGGAGCTACTGGCGCTGGCTCTCGATCGCGGCGACGTCCAGTCCTGGGCGAACGCCAACGCCGCCCACCACTGAATCGGCCCCCACACCGCGACGACGGTCAGGGAAACGGAGGGCGCGCAAGCCGCGGCCGGAACGCGTCAGCCCGGGTAACCCCCGGGGAATCCCCCCAGCAGGGAGAACACCTGGATCGCAAGCGAAGACAGCAGATTCATGATCGTCATCGGCTCCATGGCAACTCCTTGTCCGGGCGGGCGAACAGGACGGCTCCGCGATCGTACGCGCCGCGGCGGGCTTTTCCAGGCATCGCCGCCGGGCGTGTACGCAACCACTACGAGCGGGTCGCGACGGGTTTCTTCGAGACGGGACCCATCACGCCCCACGCGGTGGCCGCGGCGGGAACCATGAAGGGATGCAGGGCTGCGGACACCGCCAGCAACGCGACAGCGACCACGGTGTCCAGCCAGTAGTGGTTGGCGGTGCCCACCACCACGACCGTGGTCAGCACCGGATGGGCCAGCGCGAGCCAGCGCCACGACGTGCGAGTCGCGGCGACCACCGCCACTCCGAGCAGCAGCGCCCAGCCGACGTGCAGCGAAGGCATGGCCGCGAACTGATTGGACAGCCCGCCGGAATCGGCGTCGCCGTAGACGGATTGGCCGTACCGCGCGGCCAGATCGATGAAACCCTGATCGGGCAGCATGCGCGGCGGCGCGAGCGGGACCAGTATGTGCACCACGAGCGCGGCGCCGGTCAGCGCCACCATGAGGTTCCTGGTCCAGCGGTAGTGACCCGGGCGAAACACCCACAGCCACAGCAGGACCCCGACGGCTACGGTGAAATGCGCACTGGCGTAGTAGAAGTTGGCCGGAACGGCGAGGAACTCGCGGTCCAGGAACAACGCCTGAATCGTGCGCTCGTCCGGCAGGCCGAGCCGTCTTTCGAAGCCGAGCAGACCGTGCGCGTTGACCATGGCGCGCCCGGTGTCGTCGGCGGTGACCAGCCGTCCCGCGCGATAGCCGAGGTAGAGCACCGTGATGAGGACGAGCTGCCCGACCGCCTCGCCGCCGCGACCGCGAACCGCCGCCCGCACCCGTTCGACGACTCCGCCCGGCGCGAACTCCAGTCCGGCGCCGAAGTCCACCGCGACCATCGCGCGGCCTCCTTCCCCGTTGAATCAGGCCGTTTACCGAGAATTAAGTGGAGTGGTAACCTCCGTTTAACCTAACACTACGAAACCGACAACTTCAGCAAGATGTGACGGGACAGACACCGGGACGTCGAGGAACGAGTTCGCTTGCGAAACAAGTGAATTCGCGATACATGCCGCCCGCTCGAAGAGTGTCGGCAATGGCGTCACCGGGTATGCGGAGCTGTGCTGAAGCGAGCTATCGCCGTCCGATGCCCGCGCGAAGGGAACTGATCCCTGATGCCGTTACCGACGATCGCGGCGGAGTCCCGGATCGGCGGCGGTCCGGCCGATCGAGAATGTGATCGCCGAGGGACGAAGTCGTCTTCGGGAACACGGTCACCGTGGCACACCCCGGGCGAGTACCCGGACCTCCCACCGACCGGCCGATCCGTCACCGACAACGCGATGTTCCTCGTCCGCTTCGCCGACGGCCGTCGCCGAGAGATCTGGAAGCACGTCGACGTTTTCGCACAGATGCGACACAACTCGGCGGTAAACCGCCCCTGGGTCGGCAACCGCCGCGTGCGGCGCACGGTGGACGTGCGCCGCACTGGCTTTCAGAGGTCGGCGATGGCCGCCAGTGGCGGCGTGCGCGCGGCCCGCACCCCCGGCCAGAGGGCGGCCAGCACCCCGACGACCGCCGAACTGATCAGAACCAGCACCAGCTGACTCCACGGGATGGCGATCTGGTCGAGGCCGAACTCACGCAGCGTGCGCAGGAAACCGACGCCGAGCCCGAGCCCGAGCAGCATGCCGACGATCGCGCCGAACACGGCGATCAGCATCGACTCCAGGTAGATCGTCCTGCGCACCTGGGCGCGCTGCATACCGACCGCGCGCAGCATGCCGATCTCCCTGCGCCGCTCCACCACCGACAGCGCGAGCGTGTTGACGATGCCGAGGATCGCGATCACCACCGCCAAGGCGAGCAGGCCGTACAGGATGGCCAGCAGGGTGTTGATCTGCTTGCCCTGCGCGCCTTTGAACTCCTCGCGGTCCTGCACCTGCACCACCACGAACTGCTCGGTGGCCTTCTCCAGGTCGGCACGCATCTGGGTGAGGTTCGCGCCCGGCTGCGCCTTGATCAGCACCAGGAAGTTGGTCCGGAAGTTGAGCGGGACGACCTCGTCGTAGACCGTCTGCGACACCACCATCGGACCGAGCAGCGGGTTCTTCTTGTACACCCCGGTCACGGTGAGCGGCACCTTCTTGCCGTCCACACTGGTCGGGGTCACCTGGTCGCCGACCTTCCATCCCCGGTCACCGGCCTCGTCCTCCGACACCAGGACGTCCCTGGCGCCCAGAGTGTCACTGCCGCGCACGATCTCGTAGTTCAGCACGCCGGCCAGCGGACCGTCCGGCGAGGTGGCGAACACCTGCTCGTCGCCGAGCTTGAAGCCCGCGCCCCGCATCCCCACCGCTTGCTCCACGCCCGGCACCTCGGTGCGCACGGCGTCGGCCGCGCCGAACGGCACGCCGAGCAATTGCGGTCCCGCCAGCACGTAGTCGGCTCGCACACCCTTGTCGACCAGCACACCGACGCTGGCCTTCGCCGAGGCGCCCAGCATGCCGATCGCCGAGACGAGCATCAGTCCCAGGGTGAGCGCGAAGGCCGTGGCGGCGGTGCGGCGAGGATTGCGCGCCGCGTTGTTGCGCGCCATCCGGCCGATCGGCCCGAACGGACGCACCAGCGCTCCGAGCCCGCCGACCAGCGGACGCGACAGCGCGGGCGCGGCGAGCAGCACGGCGAAGATCAGCCCGAGCGCGCCGACACCGACCGTGGCGGCCGCCGTGCCGCCGGTGCGCTGCGCACCGAGCACGACGAACCCCGCGCCGAACACGGCGAGCACCGCGCCGCAGATCGTGCGCAGACGCAGCGACTCCCCCGCCGACGCGAACTCTTCGCGCATGGCCTGCACCGGCGGAATCCGCGATGCGCGGCGGGCGGGGGCGTAGGCGCTCACCATCGTCACCGCGAGACCGACCAGCAGCCCCACCGCGATGGTGCGCGGCCGCACCGCCATCGATCCGGTCGGCAAACCGAGGTCGAAAGCGTTGAGCACCGCCGACAATCCGAACGCCAGCCCGACGCCGCCGGCCAGGCCGATCGCACTGCCGATCAATCCGATGACGAACGCCTCCGCCACCACCGACGTGCCGACCTGCTGCCTGCTCGCGCCGACCGCGCGCAGCAGCGCCAGCTCCCGCAGTCGTTGCGCGACGATCATGGAGAACGTGTTGTAGATGATGAACGTGCCCACGATCAGCGCGATCGCGCCGAACGCGAGCAGGAAGTAGTTGATGAAGTTCAGCGCGTTGGAGATCTCCTTCTTCAGATCCGCACGCACCTGCTCGCCGTTCTGCACCTTGTAGCCGGTGAGCTCTTTCGCGAGATTGTCGCGCAGTTCGTCCCCGGGGATGCCGGTGGCCGCGAGGTCCACGTAGGCGACGTGCAGTCCGTCGGTGAACAGCTTGCGCGCCTGCGTGTCGTCGAACAGCACCCCGATGAAACCGCCGGTATCGGACGGGACTTCGTAGACACCGGTGAGCGTCACGTCGATGGGATCGGGCTGGGATGGGATGAGGATCTTGGTCCGATCACCGATCTTCAGCCCGGCCCGCTCGGCGCCGCCGGTGTTGAGCGCGACCTCGCCGGGGCGAGCGGGCGGGACGCCCTGCAAAAACTTCTCCGGCTCCGCGACGGCCTTCTCCGGCGGCAGGTACGACTTGCCGAAGGTAGGCGCACCGCCGGTCTGCACCGCTTTCTTGCCCGTCGGGTCGAGCAGCACCACCGGTCCGTTCACGCTGGGCGCGACCGTGCGTACGCCGGGGTACTTCACCAGCTCGTCCACCACGTTGTTCGGAACGCCCTGCGCTTGGCGCTCCTTCGGGCTCACCCGGACGTCGACGCCCTTCGCCTCGTTGGCGAAGATCCCGTCGAAAGTACTCTGCAACGTATCGGTGAACACGAACGAACCCGCGATGAACGCGGTGCCGAGCACCACCGACAACAGGGTCAACGCGAGACGCACCTTGTGCGCGGCGAGGTTGCGCAGCGCGACTTTGCGCATCGGACTTCCGGCCATCACGCCCGCCCCCGATTCTCCCGTGAACGCCCGCTCACGCCTGCTCCAGCGCTTTCATCCGGTCGAGCACGGTGTCGGCGGTCGGATCGCGCATCTCGTCGACGATGCGTCCGTCGGCCAGGAACACCACCCGGTCGGCGAATCCGGCGGCATGCGGTTCGTGGGTGACGATGACCACCGTCTGCCCGAACTCGTCCACCGCGGCGCGCAGGATCGACAGCACCTCCTCCGAGGCCCGGGAGTCCAGGTTGCCGGTCGGCTCGTCGCCGAAGATGATCTCCGGCTTGCCCGCGAGCGCACGGGCGCAGGCCACCCGCTGCTGCTGTCCGCCGGACAGCTCGCTGGGACGGTGGGTGAGCCGATCGTTCAGCCCCAGCCGCCGCAGCACGGTGTCCAGCCACTCCTGGTCGGGCTTGCGCCCCGCGATGTCCAGCGGCAACGTGATGTTCTCCAGCGCCGTCAGCGTCGGCACCAGGTTGAACGCCTGGAAGACGAAGCCGATCCGGTCCCGGCGCAGGCGCGTCATCTGCTTGTCGGACAGACTTGTCAGGTCGGTGTCGCCGATGCGGACGGTGCCCGAACTGGCGCTGTCCAGCCCCGCCAGACAGTGCATGAGGGTCGACTTGCCCGATCCGGACGGGCCCATGATCGCGGTGAACTCTCCCTTCGCGAACTCGGCCGATACTCCGTCCAATGCCCTGACCTGGGTGTCACCCGATCCGTAGACCTTGGTCAGTTCGATAGCGTGGGCCGCGACATCGGTCGATGCCGCCAGGTCGGCGATGTCGGCGCCCAAGGCTTGGGAAGTCATGCCGTCCAGTCTTACCGGCTTCGCGGCCCCACGCCATCAGGGAAGACCCTGTGTTGTTTTTCCAGCGCCTGCGGCGCTGGGTGTTCACGGCCCCCTTATGGCTCGCGTTTGCGCGACCGCCGCTTGCTCCTTCGTCGCGTACGCGACGGCCACGCAAACGCGAGCCGGGCCGCGAACGGAACATGCTCGGTCTCGCTTCGCTCGAAACCGGGAGCGGGCCCGGTGTTGTTGCGTCGAGGCGGATCCACACCACCTGGACTTCGCCGGCATCGTCTAGAAGCCGAGGACGGCCGCTTGCCGAATCGAGGCGAATACCTTCGCCGGTCGACCGTGCACCCGACCTCGACACCTAGTGCTCGAAACCGCCCCGGTCGAACCGTGCGGGTGATCCCAAGCAGCCCGAAACGTGGCAATTACCTGCGACTACCTGCAATACCTCGCATCGCCCTTGATCGGGACTGTCGCTGCCGAGTCCTCGTATGCATGTGCCAGTCGGTTGCAGCCGGGCAGGACGGCAGGGTTTGCCGTACTTCGTTCGCGAACGCTGTGCCGACCGGGCTCGAGAGCTGATCGGGCCCTGTCACTCCCGCTCCCCGCCGACCACCCACTCGAAGGCCGAGGCTTTCGAGCGGGCGCCTTCGAGGGCGCGCGAGCGGTTGGGTTCGCCGAGTTCGGCGAGTAGCTCCTCCGACATGTTCACCAACGCGGCCAGCGTGGCGGGGGTGAACCAGTCCGGTCTGGTGGCGAAGAGGATGTCCTCGGATGCGGTGTTGCCGCTCGCGCCGGGGGCGAAGGGGCAGCCGCCGAGCCCACCGAGCGCGCCGTCGACCATGTCCGCGCCGGCCGCGACGGCGGCGAGGGTGTTGGCCACGCCCATTCCCCAGGTGTCGTGACCGTGGAAGACCACGCGGCGCGGTGGCGTCCGGTCCCGGACCGCGGCGACCAGCGCGGCGACCTCGCCGGGATGGGCTTGACCGAGCGTGTCGGCCAGGACGATATCGTCCGCGCCCTCGGTGCGCGGGTCGCGGGCGATGGCCAGCACCCGCTCCGGATCGACCGGGCCGTCGAACGGGCACGTGAAGGCCGTCGCCAAGCAGAGCTGGATCGACCCGCCCGCCTCGCGGGCCAGGCGCACCGCGTCGGGCATGGCGGCGACGCTGTCGGCGGTGTCGCGCCCGATGTTCGCCCGGTTGTGCGCGTCGGAGACCGAGAAGCAGTATTGGAAATTGCGCACGCCCGCCGCGGCGGCCTTCTCGACATGGCGCGGCGTCGCCACCCACACCCAGCAGCGGCGCAGCTCCTCCGGCGTCAACGCGGCGACCAGTTCCATCGTGTTCGCCATCGGCGCGACCAGGTCCGGGCGCGCCATCGAGCCGATCTCCAGCGCGGGCACCCCGAGCGCGAGCAGGCGGCGCACGAGGTCCACCTTGCGCTGCACGGACAGCAGTTTGCCGGTCAGTTGCAGTCCGTCGCGCAAGGTGACGTCGCGCAGCACCGGCGCGGTCATCGCTGCTCCCGAGCCCGGTGGTGACCGCACATCACGCCGCCCCAGGGCTTCTCGCCCGCCCCGGTCGGATTCGGCTGGACGGCGGGCCTGCTGGTGCCCGGCGAGAGCAGCTCCCGCGCGCCGCGGCCCTTCGGACGCCTCCGGTCGTGCGACTGCGTGCTCATCGCGCCTCCAACGCGTCGATCTCGGCCTCGCTCAGGCCGAGCAGACCGGACAGCACCTCCCGGGTGTGCTCACCCAGGTCGGGGCCGACGGTCCGGATGGGCAGGGACTGATCGCCGATCACCGGGACGATGCCGGGAAAGCCGACGACCTTCGGCTCCGGCGCGCCGACATCCACGGCGAACGGCTGGATCATGTTGCGGGCCCGATACTGCTCGTCGGCCACGATGTCGGCCGCGGTGTAGATCGGGCCGCACGGGATCGCGGCGGCGTCGAGCAGTTTCAGCGCCTCTGCGCGGGTGTGCCGGACCGTCCACTCGCCGATCGCCGCGTCCAGCCGCTCGCGGTGGCGCCAACGGCCCGCGTTGTCCTGGAGTTCCGGGTCCGCGGCCAGATCGGGCCTATCGATGACCGCCATGTAGCGCTGGAAGATGGCGTCGCCGTTGCCGCCGATGATGATGCTGGTGCCGTCCGCGCACGGGTAGGCGTTGCTCGGCGCGATGCCCTCCATCCGCCCGCCGACGCGTTCACGCTGGATGCCGTAGGCGAGATAGTCCGGCACCAGCGACTCCATCACCGACAGGATCGCCTCGTTGAGCGCCACGTCGATCACCCGCTCCCGCAGCGGGACCGGCGCGTCCGGCTCGGCGCGGCGCTCGCGCTGGAACAGCGCCATCACGGTGCCGAACGCGGCGTAGATGCCCGCGATCGAGTCGCCGATCGAGACGCCGGTGCGCACGGGTGGACGATCCGGATCGCCCACCAGTTCACGCAGCCCGCCGACCGCCTCGGCCACCGCCGCGAACCCGGGACGCTCCGACAGCGGCCCGGTCTGCCCGTAGGCGGAGATCCTGGTGATCACCAGGTCCGGATTCGCCTCGTTCAGCACCTCGGGGCCAAGGCCCCACTTCTCCAGCATGCCGGGCCGGAAGTTCTCCAGCAGCACGTCGCAACGGCGGACCAGATCGAGCACGATCCCGCGCCCCGCCTCGGTGCGCAGGTCCAGCGTGATCGACTTCTTGTTGCGGTTGATCGTCCGGTAGAGCATCGAGGTGTCGCCGCCGTAGAGCCGCCAGTTGCGCAGCTCGTCGCCCGCTTTCGGGCGTTCCACCTTGATCACCTCGGCGCCGAAGTCACCGAGGATGCGCCCGGCGGTCGGCGCGGCTATGTAATTGCCGAGTTCCAGGACGCGCACCCCGTCCAGCGGCCGAATACTCATGGCAACCAGTATGGGCTGTGTTGGTTTTTGCAGCGCCTGCGGTGCTGCGTGTTCACCGCCCCGAGAAATCTCGCACCCGAGCAACCGAGACTCGCGACTACGTCGCATGCGCTTCGGTTACTCGGCCGCGAGACGGGCCGCGAACGGTGCCCGTAAGACTCGCACCCAGCGGGGCTGGGTTGGTCTCGGTCCTCTCTGAATGGTGGGGCAACACCCCTTCGTGGTGGCTTTATGACCGCCGCGCCAGCCGATCGCGTCCGCGCCTCGCAGTTCGGTCACTTATGGCGTTTCGTGGGCCCGACCACGCGAAGACACCGCATGGCCCCTCAACAGCCGGAAGATCCGGCAACCATGCGGGGTCCTCGCTCAGGATGCGAGCAGTTGCGTGTCCTCGATGATCGAGTAGTGCTCCGCGTTGCCCGAGATGGTGGTGCTCGTCGAGCCGTCGACGCCTACCGGGACGTCGCCGGCCAGGGTGATGCGGGTCAGCTTGCGCGGCTGGTCGTCGTAGTCGTCGATGGCGTAGTGCTGGGTGGCGCGGTTGTCCCAGATGGCGACGTCGCCCGGCGCCCAGTTCCAGCGGGCGGTGTTCTCCAGCCGGGTCACCCGGTCCTGGAACAGCCGGAACAGCGTGTGCGACTCCGTGCTGGACAGCCCGACGAAATGCTTGACGAAGTGGCCGAGCAGCAGCGCCCGCTCCCCGGTCTCGGGGTGCACGCGCACCACCGGGTGCTCGGTCTCGTAGTAGGTGGACTCGAACTCCGCCCGGTAGGCGGCCGTGTTGGGACGCGGCGTCTCCTCGACGCGGGCGTAGTCGTAGACGTTGGTGTGCACGGCGCGCAGGGATTCGGCGAGCCGCTTGAGCGGCTCCGGCAGCGACTCGTAGGCCGCGACGGTGGATGCCCAGGTGGTGGCGCCGCCGTAGGAGGGCAGCTGCACCGCGCGCAGGATGGACGCCTTCGGGATGCGGTCGACGAAGGTGACGTCGGTGTGCCAGCTGTTGGCCCGGCCGTGCTCGGAATCGATCGCCAGGCTCTTCACGCCGTGCGAGGTGACCGTCGGATGCGGCGTGGTCGGTGAGCCGAGCAGCTCGGCGAACTCGTACTGCGCGTCCTCGGTGAGGTGATCCTGCCCGCGGAAGAAGATCACCTTGTGCTCCAGCAGCGCGTGCCGGACGACCTCGACGGTGACCGGATCCAGATCGCCGCCGAGCCGGACGTTGTCGATGCGCGCGCCGATACGGGCGCCGAGCTTGGTCACCACGGCGGTGGATGGGGTGGCGGGTGCGACCGTCATGAGATCACCTTCGCTGTCGAGATCGGTTACTGCTCCCTAGAGCACATCACCGAGACAACCTCGCTGACCAGGGTTTTCGTCGCGCTGATCGCAAACAGGGCATCGCGAAACGAAGTCGCCCGACCCACAAACGCGGCGCACACCTCACACCGCTCAGCGCACGACCGAGCAAACGAATCCGCAGCGACCGAGCAGACCCAGCCTTGAGAGGTGCGAGTCTTACGAGCGCCGTTCGCGGCCCGTCTCGCGTTCGAGTGACCGAAGCGCATGCGACGTAGTCGCGAGTCTCGGTCGCTCGAACGCGAGACTTCCCGGGGCCGCGAACACGCAGCGCCGCAGGCGCTGCAAATCAGACACAGCGCTGCAAATCAGACACAGTGCTCGCGCAGGTACGCCAAGTCCTCCGCGAGGCCGTCCCCCGGGGTTTCCAGGACCACCGGCGCGCCTGCCGTCCGGCACACCTCGGCGAGCAGTTGCGGGTCGATCGTGCCGTCGGCGAAGTTGGCGTGACGGTCGGCGCCGGAGTCGAACTCGTCGCGCGAGGAGTTCAGGTGCACCAGGTCGATCCGCCCGGTGATCGCCTTGATCCGGTCGACGACGCCGATCAGTTCCTCACCGCCCGCCCAGGCGTGGCAGGTGTCCAGGCAGAAGCCCGCGCCGTAGTCGCCGACCGCGTCCCACAACCGGGCGATGGAATCGAAATGCCTGGCCATGGCGTGATTGCCGCCCGCGGTGTTCTCGATCAGGATCGGCACCGCGAATCCGCCCTTGTCCTGCTGGCGCTCGAACAGTTTGCGCCAGTTGTCGATCCCGGTCTCCAGTTCGGCGTCGGAACGCACGTGCCCGCCGTGCACCACCAGGCCGAACGCGCCGAGGTCGGCGGCCGCCTCCGCCTGCTGCGCCACCGCGTTGCGGGACGGCATGCGCAACCGGTTGTTCAGGCTCGCGACGTTGATCTGATAGGAGGAGTGCACCACCACCTCGATCGGGCTGGCGAGAATCTCCTCGGTCCGCGGATGCGGGGTGGGTTTGTCCCAGCTCTGCGGATCGACCACGAACATCTGGATGACGTCGGCGCCGAGTTCCTCCCCGAAGCCGATCGGGTCGCTGTCGAGCCGGACGTGTGCTCCAATGCGCATGCGGGCCACCATACTGGCAGCTACCGACGACAATCGAAGTTGCGCCGCGACTGTTGCATCCCCATGGCTCGCCGAGATACATGGGTAGTGTTCGCGCGCTCGACTCGAGAAGGGGGTGTAGCGGTGTTGCAGACCGGCGATGTCTTCGCGGGCTACGTCATCAAACGCGTCCTCGGCCGGGGCGGCATGGGCACGGTGTACCTGGCCCAGCACCCTCGGCTGCCCCGCCTGACGGCTCTGAAGCTGCTCGAACGGGAGCTCTACGCCGACACCGGCATCCGCCGCCGCTTCGAGCGCGAGGCCGATCTGGTCGCGGGCCTGGACCACCCGAACATCGTCACGGTGTTCGATCGCGGCGCCGAGCATCAGCAGCTGTGGATCTCCATGCAGTACGTGCCCGGCGCGGACGCCTCCTGCGCGGACGTCGACGTGCTCGCGCCCGGCCGCGCGGTGCAGATCGTCGCCGACACCGCCGCGGCACTGGATTTCGCCCATGCCAACCAGGTCCTGCACCGCGATGTGAAACCGGCCAACATCCTGCTGGCGAAAGCGCCGATCGGACAGCCGGAGCGGGTGCTGCTCACCGATTTCGGGATCGCGGGCATCCGTGGCGCGGAGTCCACGATCGGCTCGTCGGGCACGATCACCGCGACACTCGCCTTCGGCGCTCCGGAACAGCTGATCGGACAGCCGCTGGACGATCGCGCCGATCAGTACTCGCTGGCCTGCACATTGTTCTGGATGCTCACCGGCGCGCCGCCGTATCCCGGCGCCAACCCGGCGGCCGTGGTGAACAACCATCTGTACGCACCCATCCCGGTACCGAGCCGCGTGCGCCCCGCACTGCCGCCCGCACTGGATCCGGTGCTGGCTCGCGCGATGGCCAAGCGGCCCGCGGACCGATTCGCCAGTTGCGCCGAGTTCGCCGCCGCGGCGAAACATGCTCTCGGCGGACACCCCACCGGACACTGGACGGCGCCACCGCACGTCATCCACGGCGACGGGCGCGCGGCCGAGCCGACGCATCGCGCTGCCGCGCCGCCGCCGCGGCAGCGGCCGAGGCAGCCGGAAACCGCTCGGCCGCTGCCGAGTTTCCTGCCGCCGCGCCGTCCCGTTCATCCCGGCCTGATCGAGTTGCCGAACTTGCCCATGCGCCCGGGATCCGCGGTGCGACAGCACCGGCAACCTCCGGACCCCCGGCCACCGCCGGGCGGTCCGGCGCACGCCGATCGCACGGACGTCGCCGTGCTCGACGAGCGATTGGCGGCGCGCGACTACTGCTATGGTTTCGATGTTTTCCGTGGTCGGGCCCATTCCGGCCACGCATTCTTATGCTGTACGCCTGTTCGCCGGTGGGTCCCGGCGGGCGGCGGGAAGTGGAGCAGTCATGCTGGCCAGCGGTGACGTTTTCGCCGGCTATGTCATCGAGCGGCAACTCGGCCGTGGTGGCATGGGCTCGGTCTATCTGGCGAAACATCCGCGGCTGCCGCGGATGACAGCGCTGAAACTGCTGAATCGGGAGATGTGCTTCGACAAGGAGGTGCGGGCGCGGTTCGAACGGGAGGCGGATCTGGTCGCCCAGCTCGATCACCCGAACATCGTCACGGTCTACGACCGCGGGCTCGACGACGAGCAGCTGTGGATTTCGATGCAGTACGTCGACGGTATCGACGCCGCCTCGGTGGAACCGAAGTCGCTGCCACCCGAACGCGCGGTGCAGATCATCAAGGAGACCGCCGACGCGCTTGACTACGCGCACGGCAACGGGGTGCTGCATCGTGACGTGAAACCCGCCAACATCCTGCTGGCCCGCTCCACCGCCGGCCGCGGTGAGCGGGTGTATCTCACCGACTTCGGCATCGCGCGGCTGCGTGACGACACCGGTCATCTCACCCAGACCGGCACCTTCACCGCGACACTCGCCTACGCCTCCCCCGAGCAGCTCACCGGCGCCTCGCTCGACCACCGCTCCGACCAGTACTCGCTGGCCTGCTCGCTGTTCTGGTTGTTCACCGGCACCGGCCCGTTCTCCGCGACGAACCCCGCCGCGGTCATCCAGGGACATCTGCAAGGAGCGCCGCCCGCGCTGAGCGGCGTCCGGGCGGGATTGCCTTTCGCGCTGGACGGCGTCCTGGCCAGGGCGATGGCCAAGCGGCCCGACGACCGGTACGGCAGCTGCGCGGAATTCGCCGCGGCCGCCAAACAGGCGCTGACCGGTTCGAGCGCGCCGTCGATGCCGGTGGTGGGCGGTCCGCGTCCGGTCACCGGGCCGCCGCACCCGACCGCAGGGCCGCGTCCGACGACCGGGCCGCAGATCCCGACGACCGGCTCGCCGTACCCGGTGGCACAGGGTCACTACGTCAGCGGCCCTGGTCACCAGGTGCACACTCCGCAGACCAGCGGACCGAACGCGCTCGCCGCTTCGGCCGTACCAGCGACTCCGCCGCCCGCGCCGGTGGTGAATCCGCGGCCGCAGACCGGCCCCGCGCCGCAGCCGACGGCCACCAACCCCTACAGCCAGCAGCAATCCGGGTTCTCCGGCTTCGCCGCCCCACCGGCACCCCCGCACGGCGCGCACCTCCACCCGTCGGCTCCGCCGCCGCAGCAGCCGAAGAAGAACACCGGGCTGATCGTCGGTCTCGCGGTGGGCGTGGTCGTGCTGATCCTGGTGGTGCTCGGCATCATCGGCGCCGTCGCCGATTCGGGCTCGAACAACGCGGGCACCACGACCACGTCGGCGGTGAAGCCGAACCTCGTCGACGCGACACCGGAGTCGATCAGCGCGGAATTCCCGCGGATGGTGCCCGCCTCCCAGACCGAGGATGTCGGATACAACGGCGCGGAGTGCTGGCTGGCCTCACCGAGCTCGCCGCCCTCGCCGTCCAAGGGCGACCCGGATTTCGGCGACTGGGCCGCGCAGTGGCGCTGCTTCAAGGGCGGCAACAACGATGATCCGTACTACCGCATCTACGTCTACAAGACCCCGGCCGATGTCCAGGCGGTGCTGAAGACGCTGCCCTCGTCGGCCACCAAGTCCAGCGACACCAACGGCGGGAAGACCTACACCAATTACAAGTACGTCGACGAGGGCGCCAAGATGGTCACCGCGTTCACCGGCGACCCGGATCGGACCCAGTTCCTGATGTACACCGACGGCTTCGCCCACACCACCATCGATGAAGCGCTGCGCTGGTGGCGCTCGGCGCCGCTGAACTGACCGATGCTGCACACCGGCGAGGTCTTCGCGGGGTACACCATCGAACGCCTGCTCGGCCGGGGCGGGATGGGATCGGTGTACCTCGCCCGGCATCCGCGGCTGCCCCGGTTGACGGCGATGAAGCTGTTGAACCCGGAGCTGTTCGACGACAAGGAGATCCGCGCCCGCTTCGAGCGGGAGGCGGACCTCGTCGCGCGGCTCGACCACCCGAACATCGTCACGGTGTTCGACCGGGGCGTCGAGGGCGATCGGCTGTGGATCAGCATGCGCTATATCGACGGCACCGACGCCGCCGCGCTGGACGCGTGGACGCTGCCGTCGCAGCGGGCGGTGCAGATCATCGCCGAGACGGCTACGGCGCTGGACTTCGCGCACAGCCGCGGCGTGCGGAGACGCGGCTGGCGTTACTCGAAGACGTAGTGCGCGAACTCGTGGGTCGGGTGGAAGCCGATCGTCCGGTAGATCCGGTTGGCCGTGGCGTTGGCGATGTCGGCGAACAGGCAGACGTCCAGGCTCTCGGCGCGCAGCAGCTCGGCGACATGCGCGGTCAGCGCGCTGGCGTAACCGTGCCCGCGCGCGTCCGGCGGGGTGTAGACCGGCCCGATGCGCGACCAGCCCTGGATCGGAACGTGGTGCGCGGCCAGAGCGACCGGTTTCCCGTAGCGTTCCCACAGCCACCACCTGCCTGTGTCCACACGACGCCGAATCGCGGCCTCGTCCAGCCCGGACGCCATTCCGGACTCCTCGTGCATGGCCCTCAGCCAGTCCCCGCACAGCGCGACATCGGATTCCACGGCGCGGCGCGGCGCTCCGGCCGCGTCCGGAATCCGCAGCGCGCCGAGCCGGTACAGCCGGGTGAGGTAGGACTGGTGGAAGCCTTTCCCCAGCAGGGCACCCCAGTGCTGAGCGAAAGCGGTGGCGTCGGCGACGACGCCCTCCACACCCGCGCTCTCGGGGACGACGTCGGCCAGCGCGCGAGCCACCGCGGGAATGCCCTCGGGCGGTAGCTCGCCGAGATACACGTCGCGACCGGCTACGCGCATGGCGGCACCGACCACCGAGGCGTCCTCGCCACGGACGCAGAGAAATCGCGATACCTCGGCCGGGGCGTCGATGCCCATGACGTGGTTGGCGACGGTCGTGGTGAGCACCGTGTGCCGCAACGGATCGCGGAGCAGGAACGACCCCGCGACCGAGCGGAACTCGGCGGCGTCGGTGGTGATCTCGATCCTCATGGAAATCACGGTAGGCGCCTGAAGTGTTGCGCGCCTTGCTTTCTCGCGGCCGATCCGAGACCGGCGACCGGGCGACCGGCCGGTTCGCCTCAGTCGGCTTCGCCGCCACCCTCGCGCAGTTTGAGCAGAACCAGTCCCGCGGTGCACGCGAGAATGAGTCCGGCGACCGTGATTTCGACGTGCAGTCCGGCGATGCCGAGCACCGCCCCGACGAGTCCGCCGATGAAGATCAACCAGGCGAGCGTCCGTGACACAATCGTGGACAGCGTGCGCCCCTGCTGGTTCGACGCGGGATGCTGTGCCGTTGCCGACACCACATCCTCGGCGGCGCGGGATGAACCACGCCGCGACGCTGTCGAGTAAGCTCCCATCATCAACTCCTCGATGACGCCGGTAAGAGAACCACTATCACGTTCTCACACAACGTGTCTCTCATCCTGAAACCGGCGTCTCACGCGTAACTTTGCTCACACACGCTACGACTCCGGGACGCCGGAAGATAGCGACACGTGCCCACGACACGCCGAAGAGACCAATTCGATATCTGAATTAGTACCGTTTTATATGCGCCGAGCGGCGTATCCCCAGCGACCTCTCGCCTCGCCTGGCCGACGGGCCTCGATTAAGGTGAGTCCACTCGATACACACGAGGAGTGTCACCGTTGGAAAGCAGCAGGGCCAAGATCGCCGGTCCGGCGATCGCCGCGGGAGCGGTTTCCATCGGACTCGTCCTGATCGGCGCCTGTGGCGTCGGTAGACAGGACACCTACGTGCCGCCCCCGCCGCTGAAAGCGGGCGAGTACGCCGAGCCGGTGGTCCACGAAAGCACTACCGGCGGCTCGACGACCCCGAGGGTCGTCATCCCGCCATCCCCCACCTGGCGGATCGCGCCGGCCGATCAGAAGCACCCGACCCCGTTCGCGGGCTTCGTCAGCAGCACCACCGCCGAGCCGTCCTCACGTAATCCGCACGAGGACACCTCGCAGGCGGCAGCACCGGCCGACGAACCGAGGACGAGCACCGCGCGGACGCCCACGAACGAATCGACCGGCGAGGCGCCCACGCAACTGCGGACCACGCCGGGCGACGACGAGTGAGACGCGGTGGTGCGCAAGCACGCACCACCGCGGCACTCCTTACAGTTCCGGCTGCTCGTAGTCGCCGACCCGGGAGCTGAGCACGCGCAGGTGCTCCAGTCCGCTGCCGAGCGTGCGCTCGATCGCGGTCAGCCGGGCCACGTAGTGGCTCACCGGGTACTCCGCGGTGACGCCGATGCCACCGTGCATCTGGATCGCCTCCTGCCCGATGTGCCGGGCCGCGCGGCCGACCTGTAGCCGCGCGCGCGACGCGATCACCGGATCGTCGGCCCCGTCGGCCAGCGACGCCGTGGCGTACAGGCTCATGCTGCGCGCCAGCTCCAGCGAGACGTACATGTCGGCCGCCCGCTGCGTGAGCGTCTGGAACTTCGACAGCGTGACGCCGAACTGCTTGCGCTGCTTGAGGTACTCGGCGGTCAGCCGCAACGCCTCTTCCATCGCGCCGACCGACTCCGCGCACAGGCTCGCCTGCGCGTGCGTCAGCACGGACGCGATGGCCTCGGCCGCGTCCGCCCCGCCGAGCCGCTCGGCGGGCGCGTCGGTCAGCTCGAGCTGTGCCCCGCGCTGGCCGTCCACCGTGCGGTAGGACTTGCGGACCACACCGGTCGCGTCGGGCGCGACCAGGAACAGCCCCACACCGCCCTCGGGCAGCGCGGCGCTGACCACCAGCTCGTCGGCGCTGTCGCCGTGCGGGACGGGGTTCTTCACACCGGTCAGCGTGTACGAATCACGCTGCGCCGCGGCAGTGGTCGCCAGCTCGCTCGACGACCAGCGCACACCGGGCTCGGTGTGGGCGAACGCCAGCAGCTTCGTGCCCGACGCAACCTCGGGCAGGATCCGCTGACGCTGTTCGGCGCTGCCCACCGCGGCGACCAGCCCGCCGGGCACCAGCACCGCGTCCAGGATCGGTTCGGGGGCGAGCCTGCGGCCCACCTCCTCGAGCACCACCATCGTCTCCACGGGACCGGCGCCGACGCCACCGTCCTCCTCGGCGAAACTCAGGCCGAGCACGCCCAGTTCGGCGAACTGACGCCACACGTCGCGACTCCAGCCGAGTTCGGAGTCGACGACCTTCAGCCGTGACTCCGCGTCGTAGTTGCGGGCGAGCAGGTCACGGACCGTGTCGCGGAGCATGACCTGTTCATCGGTCAGATCGAAATCCATGGTGTCGCCTCACAATCCGAGGATCGTGGAGGCGATGATGGTGCGCTGCACCTCGCTGGAGCCTCCGTAGATGGTTGTCTTGCGGTAGTTCAGGTATGCGGGGCCGCTGCGCTGCGCCCACCCGGGCGAGGCGATGTCGTCCGCGCCCACCGGGATGGCATCCGGTCCCGCGATGTCGAGCAGCAGCTCGGTGGCGGCCTGCTGGAGTTCCGAACCGCGCAGCTTCAGCACCGACGAGGCCGGATTCGGCTTGCCGTCCGAGGAGTTGGAGACCACCCGAAGCTGGGTGAGTTCCAGCGCGAGCAGCTCGTTCTCCAATTCGGCGACCCGCGCCGCGAACACCGGGTCCTCCAGCAGCGTGCCGTTGCCCGACTTGGTCTTCGCCGCGTACTGCTTCGCCACGCCGATCTTGACCTTGGTGCGGCCGACACCGGTGATGCCGGTGCGCTCGTTGCCGAGCAGGAACTTGGCGTAGGTCCAGCCCTTGTTCTCCTCGCCGACCAGCTGATCGGCGGGCACCCGGACGTTCTCGAAGAACACTTCGTTCACTTCGTGCCCGCCGTCGATCAGCTTGATCGGGCGGATGGTGACACCGGGCGACTTCACGTCGAACAGCAGGAAGGAAATGCCCGCCTGCTTCTTCGCCGCGCTGGGGTCGGTGCGCACCAGGCAGAAGATCCAGTCCGCGTACTGGGCCAGCGTGGTCCAGATCTTCTGGCCGTTGACGATGTAGGAATCACCGTCGCGGACCGCGGTGGTGCGCAGCGAAGCCAGGTCGGAGCCCGCGTCCGGCTCGGAGAAGCCTTGGCACCACCAGATGTCCAGCGCCGCGGTGGGCGGCAGGAAACGCTCCTTCAGCTCCTGCGAGCCGAAGTGGGCGATCACCGGACCGACCATCTGCGCGTTGAACGTCAGCGGCTCCGGCACCGAGGCCAGCTGCATCTCGTCCTGCCAGATATGGCGCTGCATCGGCGTCCAGTCCTTGCCGCCCCAGGCCACGGGCCAGTTCGGCACCGCGAGGCCGTGGTCGTTGAGGATCTTGTGCGCGGTGACGATGTCGTCGCGGGACAGCTCACGGCCGTCCCGGACGCGCTCGCGGATGTCGGCCGGGATCTCGGTCCGATAGAACTTGCGCAGTTCGTCGCGGAAGGCGACGTCGTCGGGGGACAAGGATAGTTTCATACGCATCTCCCTGCGTGTCTCGTACGTCCGAGTCAAACCTACCCCTCGGTAATCCTCCGTTGTCGAGTGGATCACAGGAGCGGGCCGCCGGGGCCGGTCACCAGGCCGGATTCCCCGCCGCTCCCCGGGACGGCGATAGCGGCGAGCTGGTACGTTGCTGCACGTGGGTCGGGGTCCCACAGGCTTCGGTATCGAGGAGAACGAGTGAACGGCAGGACCATCGCACGCGCCGCGGCGGCCGCGGCATCCCTCGGCATCGGCGCGGTGCTGACGTTCTCCGCGCCGGCCGGCGCGGAGCAGAACCAGGCGCCGGTCGACTCCGGCCTGGCCCATCTGACCGAGATCGCGGGCGCCGACCCGTCCGCCCAGGAGGGCATCGCCGCGCTCACGCGATACGCCGGTTTGATCGACGCCGCGCACCTGCGTGAGGTCTCCAGCGTGTTCACGCCGTTCTCCTACGCCGCACCCACCTTCGGCTGCGGCAGCAACGGGCCGATCACCACGATCATCGCGGCCGCGACCACCGAGGGGACGGGAAACGGCCGGGACCTGAATGTCGCTCCCGGCGAACTGCGGTTCAGCGCGACACCGTCGCACTCCGGCGCCCCCCTGGCTTCCGGGCTCGTCGTCGCCTGGGTGAACGTGAACACCGGCGCCAGCGGCCTCGACCCGCTCGACGACGTGACCGAGTACCACCTGCCGACGCTGTCCAAGACGGTCGAGAGCGGACCGGGGACCGTACTCGCCTCGATGTGGGGCATCATCGACTACCCGTTCGCCCACTGCGTGATGACACCCACCGTCGGCCTGTTCACCGTCCCCGACTTCCCGGCTCCGCCGCCCGCGGCACCCCAGCCGGCACCGGCGGCCCCGCAGCCCGCGCCCGCTCCCTAGCCGGGACCGGCGCGGCGAACGCCGGTTTCGGCGAGACGCCCGCCGCACCGCGACGGGATGCCCGGAAATCGCTGACGCGTGAAGCGCGCGTGATGGTTTTCGTCAACTGCTCGAGTCGATTTCATGCTCCGGTGCCGACTCATGGAGCGGGGACATGAATTCGAGCCGGTTGCCCACACAGTCGAATGCGTAGAACCGACGAAATCCGGGGAATTCTTCGTCCCACGAGAGTTCGACGTCCGCTTCGGTCAATCTCTGGGCCAACTCGTCGAGACGTCCCACGAGAATGCCCGGATGAGCCTTGCGCGCAGGACGGAAATCCTGTTCGACGCCGAGGTGGATCTCGAGTCCGTCGCCACGAACCCACAAGCCGCCGCGAGCCGCGAGCACAGGAGGTTTCCGCACCTCCCGCAAGCCGAGTACCTCGACGTAGAACCGCCTGCATTCCGGCTCACTACCTGGCGGTATCGCCAGTTGGACGTGGTGTAGACCGAGGTGGAAGTCCGTCGACGTCGCCACGGAGTCATACGGGAGAACTGACATGCGTCCAGCCTTTCGTGTCACAGTCCTGCTTGCCCGAGTAACCGGATCCACGTGTCGCGCGCACCCGAGCAACTCGCGAGCGTCGAGTTCCTTCGATTACCCAAGCATCAGTCCGCGGCAGGCGACAGCGGGGCACGAGAGTACGGACCGAGTGAGACCGTGCCGGACCCGTCGGCGGCGACACTCAATCCAGGGCGGCGAAGAACGCGCGGATGTCGGCGACGTGCGCGTCGGGGCGTTCCATCGCGATGAAGTGGTTGCCGGTGTTGCCCTCCGGCCAGTGCACGATGGTGTTGTCGCGTTCGGCGAGCCGCCGCATCAGCGCGGAACCGCCGCCGTAAGTGCCGGTCGGCACCCGCTTCTGGCCTTTCGGCCAGACGAATCCCCCGTCGCCGAGGCCGTTGTACATCGGCCACGACGACGAGGCCGCGGTGTCGCTGAACCAGTACAGGCTGATGCCGGTCAGCAGATGGTCGCGGCTGATCACGTCCTCCACCCGGTCGGCGAGCGGGGCGAACTCGGTGAACTTCTGCATCAGCCAGGCGAGCAGACCCACCGGCGAATCGGTCCACGCGTGGGCGAAGGTCTGCGGGGCGGCGCGCAACAGGACGTGATGGTTCACGCCGCCGGTCATCCACTGCTGCATCCGGTCCCACTCGGCGCGTTCCTCTGGCGTCATGGTGGGCACGTCCGCCTCGGTCGGCATCCCGATCCCACCGTCGAGGTGCACGCCGATCACCCGTTCCGGTGCGGCGATGGCGAGTTCCGGCGTCACGTACGCGCCGAGGTCGCCGCCCTGTGCGCCGAAGCGCCGGTAGCCGAGCCGGTCCATCAGCGTCAGCCACATCCCGGCCACCGTCGCCGGTGTCATGCCGGGTTCGCGCGGCCCTTCGGAGAAGCCGAAACCCGGAACCGAGGGCACCACCACATGGAACGCCTGCGCCGGATCGAGTCCGTGCGCCCGCGGGTCGGCGAGGGGGCCGATGGTCTCGGAGAATTCGACGAACGAGTTGGGCCAGCCGTGCGTGAGGATGAGTGGCGTCGCGTCCGGCTCCGGCGAGCGCACGTGCAGGAAGTGCACGTCGAGCCCGTCGATGCGCGTCTTGAACTGCGGGAACTCGTTCAGCGCCGCTTCTCGTGCGCGCCAGTCGAATCCGGTCCGCCAGTACTCGGCCAGCTCGCGCAGGTAGCCGACCGGCACGCCGCGATCCCAGCCGGAGCCGGGCAGCTGCGCTGTCCAGCGGGTGCGGGCGAGCCGGTCGTGCAGGTCGTCCACGTCGGCCTGCGGGATCTCGATGCGGAACGGGCGGATGTCGGTCATTCGGTCGGCTCCTTGCCGGTCGGTCCTGCGGTACGAGGACGACGTTAAGGACCATTTAGGACTGACCAGGTCCTAGATTTCCGGCATCCTCGACGTCATGAACGGCACACCCGCCCGGCTGCTTCGTCTGCTGTCGCTGCTCCAGACGCCGCGTGAATGGCCGGGCAGCGAATTGGCCGAACGTCTCGGCGTCACCGATCGCACGGTGCGCCGTGACATCGACCGGCTGCGTGAACTCGGCTATCCGGTTACCGCGACGCTCGGCGCGACGGGCGGCTATCGCCTGGTGGCGGGCACGGCGATGCCTCCGCTGCTCGTGGAGGACGACGAGGCCGTCGCCATCGCGGTCGGGCTGCGCGCCGCCGCCGGGGCCGGGGTGGCCGGGATCGAGGAGGCGTCGGTGCGGGCGCTGGCCAAAGTGGAGCAGGTGCTGCCCGCGAAGTTGCGGCGCCGAGTGCGGGTCCTCGCCATCGCCCTGACCCCGCCCACCGGCGGCGGACCCGTCGCCGACCCCGACGTGCTCACCACACTCGCGGCGACCGTGACCAACCGGGAGCGGGTGCGTTTCACCTATCGCGACGAGGCGGGGGCGGAAACGAGGCGCAATGCCGAGCCGGTGGGCCTTGTTCCCGCCCGGCGGCGCTGGTATCTGGTCGGCTACGACCTCGACCGGGCCGGCTGGCGGGTGTACCGCGTCGACCGGATCGACCGTCCGCAGCCCACCGCCGCCCGGTTCACCCCGCGCCCGCTCCCCGCCGCCGATGCCGCCGCCTACGTCGCGGGCCGCCGCACCGACTGGGGTTCACCGACCTTCCGTCTTCGCCTCACCATCCACGCTCCCGCCGACCTGGTCGCGGGACGGTTGGGCGAGAATCCCGGCGAGGTCGTCGCGATCGATGCCGACACCTGCCGGATCGATGCCCCGCGGGACGACGCACCGGAATGGCTGGCCCACCGGCTGCTCGGGCTGGGAGCGGACTTCCAGGTGCACGAACCGCCGGAATTGATCGCACACCTGCGCGCCATCGCCGAACGCGCCGGGCGCGCGATCGGCCCGAATCCGCCACCCCGTGCCGAGGCTTGAACATCGAAGCGACCCGGCGACCGCGCCGCTTCGATCCGGCGGTCCTGGCCTCCGTGGACGCCACCGGGAAGACCACCGACGCGAATCCGGCCCTCTACCGAGTCGGACCCGAATATGCCCGAGTCGAAGAGGATTTCGGTCGGCGCTCGTTCGGATCCGCTGAATGCGCCCGACCGCTCCCGCGGAATCGGCTCGAACTCAGCGGGCGAGCTCGATGCGAAGGAGAGCGCCGGATTCGGTGGTGGCGATCAGTTGTTCCGGGTCGGCCGGAGTGGCGGCGACGGCGGTGAGCGGCTGCGTTTCGAGGACGGCGCAGGCCGCGCCGGTAGCGGGATCGACGCGAATCAATCGGCCGGTGAGGGTGGTGACGTAGAGGATGCCGGTCGGGTCGATCAGCAGGTCGTCGGCGAAATCCGGGAGACCGGGCAGCCGCGAGGACACATCGGTCACGGTGCCGCGGGCCGCGGGGTCGTCGAGCGGGATGCGGACGATCCGGCCGAGCGGCCCGCCGTTGGCGGTGACATACAGCGCGCCGTCGTGCACGGCCGCCCCGTTGGCGGCCAGTCCCGCCAGCGGCGCGCCCCACGCGGTGTCGACGGACGCGTCGGGACGGATCTTGACCACGCCGGACACGGTCGCGACGTAGAGGTTGCCGCTCGGGTCGAAGGCCGCGCCGTTGGGCATCGTGTAGCCGGAGACGAAGATCTCCGGCTTCGGCACGGCCGCCGCCGGATCGAACCGGACCACGCCGCCCGGCCGGACGACGCTGACCGGCGCGTCACCGGAGACGACATACAGCAACCCGTCGGGACCGAGCCGGACAGCGCCGGGGTATTCCACCGGAACGGTCGCGGTCAGCCTGCCCGCGGCGTCGTAGCGCTGGACCTCGTTGCGATAGAGCCGCGATACCCACAGGTTGCCCTGCGCGTCGTAACCCAGATTCTCCGACCAGTCGAGCACCGGAACGGGCGCCGGAACGGCCGTGACCGCCACCGCGGGGTCGCACGCGGCGACCGGCGGCGCGGCGACCGCGACCGGCGCGAGTATCGCGGTGAGTGTCGACGTCGCGGCGGACAGAAGAAGAGCGCCTCGACGGCGGAGGATTCTCAACGCGGGCACCTCGGGCTCGGGTAGGTGGGAGTCGCCGCGGATCCTAACCGCTCTCGACGCCGAATCGTGCGGTCCCATCCGCGACACGATCTTTGGCACTATCGGTGAATGCCATTCTTCGACGGCGCGCGCGGCCGGATGCACTATCGGCGGTGGTCGACCGAGAACTCCTTGTGCACGGTGGTGCTGCTGCCCGGAATCGGCCAGCACAGCGGGCACTACCATCGCTTCGCGCGCGCCTTGCAACCCAGCGGGGCGCAGGTATGGGCGCTGGACACCGCCGGGCACGGGTTGAGCGAGGGCGATCCGGAACGGCCCGGCACGCTGGCCGAACTGGTGGCGGACGCGCTGCGGTTGGTAGAGCTGGCTCGCGCGGATCGGCCGCTGATCTTGATGGGCCATTCCCTTGGCGCGGTGACCGCGCTGGGCATGCTCGGCGCGGCGGTGCCGGATCCGGCCGATGCGACAACGCATTCGACGGTATTGGAACGGGACTACCCGCTGCGGCCCGCGCTGCCCACAGACGCTCTGGCGGGCCTGGTGCTGTCGGGCGTTCCTAAGCGCGCGCTGGGCGGTGGCGCGCCGGGCGCGCCGGGAACGCCACTGCCACGCGAACTTCCGGCGCTCGCCGTGCACGGTGTGGACGATCGGCGCGCGCCGATCGATGCGATCAGGGTCTGGACTAGCCGCCACGAATCGGTAGATTTACGGGAGTACATCGACGCAGGGCACGACCTGTTGCACGAGCCGGTGCACGCGCGGGTCACTGCCGACATCGCGGATTGGATGCAGGGTGTCGTCGTGGGGTTGGCACGACATCCGTGAACCGCTCTTCGGACGAGGAAGGGGGACGGCGCAGATGCCATCACAGGAGAACGGGTTCGGCGGGGAGCCGCCCGCGGAGGTCACCGCACCCGGTGTCGATATCGCCGCACTGAACCGAGCGGTCGACGACGGCTCGCTGTGGATCGACGGACTCTTGGTCGCCGACGGCGCGCACGAACGCTGCGCGCGCCAGTACGAGCTGCTCGCCGACCGCGTCGAAGAGCAGATCCGCATCCTGAGCGCCGCCACCGGACTGCCGGGATTCGGCGGATTCGCCTCCGGCGACGCGCTGCGCGCCGGTTTCGAGCGCAAGGCCGACGGCGCGATCACGCGATTGACCGGATATGCCTCCGCCGCAAGGGATCTCGCCCAGACCTTCCGCGCCGCGGCCGCCACCTACCAGCAGGCCGACGAGGCGCTCGCGCAGGCGGTCGAACGGATCGACGTGACGGGAGCCGCGCATGCGTGAGATGCCGCGCGCAGGCGAGCGGGCCACCCACCGGCGCACCGACCCCGCGTACGCGCCGAACGTCGAGGTGTTCGACAACCTCACACACACCGAAATCCACGCCAAGGTGCAGCTGCTGGACCCGGCCGTGCTCTCGGGCGGTACGCAGGCATGGAGCGACGCGTCGGCGCACCTCGCCGACGCGGTCTTCCAGGCGCACACCGAGATTCGCGCGGCCATCGCCGATGGCTGGCGCGGTTCCGCGGCGAAGAGCGCGGACGCGGTGGTACGCGTGTTCGAACAGAGCGGCCAGGACTTGGCCGACGTGTTCGCGGTGGTCTCGCAGCGTCTCGGGCAAGCGAGCGACGCGGCCGAAGCGCTGCGCGCCGCGGTGACCGAGCCGCCCACCGCGGCACCGGATCTCGCGGGGGCGCTGCTGGATCCGTCCCGGGCGACCAGCAATGTCGAAGGACAGAAGGCGAGTGAGCACGCCCGCCAGGACGTCGTGCGAGCGATGAACGACATCTACGCGGGTGTGTTCGTGCAGACCGGCACCGACGTGCCCGCGTACCCCGACGAAGCGGACCGGCCGACCGCCACGGCGCCCACCCCCGCACCGGCGAGCAAGCTCGTCGGGACCGCGCAGCCCTCCCCCGACGCGCAGCCGATATCGCTGGGAACGCACACACAGGAACCGAACGGCGCAGCGGAGCGGAGCGTAGGCACGGCGCCCGCCGATCAGGCGCCCGCCGCGGAGACTCCGACCACGTCCGCCGCCGCTGCCGCGCCCACCGCCGCCCCGATCACGGCCGAGACACCGGCGACGACCGCGCCCAGGGTCCCATCCGCCGCCACGGCGGCGCTCCCGACGGTGGCGGCGGCCGCATCCCTCCTGCGCACCGCGCCCGCCGCGACCGCGTCGGGACCGACCACCGCATCCGCCTCTGCGACGAGCGAGCCGATGACAACACCCGCCGTACCGGGCGTGGGGAGCCAGGTACAGCCCGAGGAACAACGCAAGCGCGACGAGCGGCGCAAGAACAACGACAGCGGCGACGCGGCGGTCACCGGCCTGAGCGCGGGCGCGATGGGCGGCCTGATGGGCGGTGCGGTGGCCGCGGTCGACACGCCGCGCACGGGTTCGAGCGTGGCCGCGAACGCTGTGTCCGCACGCTCGGCGCCGCTCGATGACGAGGACGACGAGTTCGATCTCGACGATCTCCCCACCTTCCTCGAGCCCTCCGACGACGGCGGCGAACTCATCGGATCCCTCGATCCGACCACGCCGCCCGTGCTCGGTGAATGGTCCGAGTACGAGTGAACTGGACGCTGACCCCGGACCAGTTCGCGCTGGCCTGGTCACGCACCGACGGTGATCGCATCCCGTATCCGCTGGCCGTGCGCCTGTCGGCCCGCGACAGCGGTGAGCGCGCCGCGCAGCTTCCGGCGCTCGATCACTGGTGCGCTCAGGTGCTGGATGCCGACCTGGAAGCGGCGCTGCGCATCCTCGCCCAGCCGGATCTGCGAGTGGAGGTGTTCGGTCAGCGTGACGCGGCGCCCGGCCCGTCCGCACGGGGAAACGGCGCCCCGCCGTCCGTCGTACCGGCGGAAAGCGAACCGGCGCGCCCGATCCGTATCCTCGGCGCCGCCGCCGGGAACATCGCGGT
>NZ_BDBM01000030.1 GCF_001612985.1 Nocardia gamkensis NBRC 108242
GGTCGCATCGCCTCGACGCCCGTATTCGTCGCGCCGCTCGATTCCTCCAGCGGCCGGCGGATGCGGGCGTCGCGCTTCGGGTGACCCGGGTCTCCTGTGCGCGCTCGATCGGATTCCGGATCCCTCGCCGCCCGTGGACCGATCGTGGGGCGACTTCCGCCTAGTTCGTACGGACGACCCTCGCTCGTGCCGTGACGCAGCGCACACGGGGCCTCACGGCAGGCGCACGCCCGGCGCGGCACACTTGCGGGGTGGTTGCCCCGCCCTCGACTTCGCCCGTACCGCGGTCGCCGTGGACGCAGACCGCCGACCTGCGCGCCGAACTGCGTGACACCTGGGTATGGCTGCGCCGTCCCGAATCGCCGCGTCGGCTCCTGCCCGCGATCCGAGGGCATCTGGGCGCCGCGCCCGCGAGCACCGCGTACGCGTTCACGCTGTTCGTCACATGGTGGACGTTGCGCGGGGTCGGGGACTCGGTGGAGCGCAGGCTGATCTTCTCGGCGTCGACCAACTTGTACAACATGCGGCACAACCCGGTTCAGGTACTGGTCGCCTCGGCGTTCTGGACCGAAGGCGGTTTTCCCTGGGCGACCATCGCCGGTTTCCTGGTCGTCATGGCCTATGCGGAGCGCTGGCTGGGCACCGGGCGCTGGATTCTGCTGTTCGCGACCGGCCACATCGGGGCGACGCTGCTGACCGTCACCGGCATCGCCCATGCCATCGACCGCGGCGTCATTCCCCTGCGGGTGGCCGTCGCCGCGGATGTCGGCACCAGCTACGGGTTCTCGGCCGTGCTCGCGGCGCTGGCGTTCCGGTTCCGTGGCAGGGTGCGAGCGGTGTGGGCCGGGACGATCCTCGTGGCGCTCGGCGCGGCGCTGTGGGTGGAGCCGACCTTCACCGACTACGGCCATCTGTGCGCCGCCGTGATCGGCCTCGCGGTAGGCGCGACCGCGAGCCTGTTCTGGCACCGGCTGGAACGGACGGCCGCGCGCAAGGCCCGCTGAGCGCGGAGCTGATCAGGACACCGAAGGCTCGGCACGGCCGCGGTTGCGCAACAGCCCGACCATCGGCTCGACCACACGCGCCGCGATCGGACCCAGCACCGCCATCAGCAGGACGTAGGTCGAGGCGAGCGCGGTGAGCTGACCGTCCGTCGCGCCCGCGCTCACGGCCAGTCCCGCGATGACGATGGAGAATTCCCCCCGGGCGACCAGCGCCGCGCCCGCGCGGGCACGGCCGAGGTGCCGGATGCCCTCCCGCGCCGCGGCCCACCAGCCGGTCGCCACCTTCGTCACGACACTGATCACGGCGAGCACGATTGCCCACCCCAATACCGGGGGAATCGATCGGAGGTCGGTGCTCAAGCCGAACGCCACGAAGAAGATGGCCGCGAACAGGTCGCGCAGCGGTTCGAGCATTTTCACCGCCGCGCGCGCGGTCGAGCCGGAGATCGCGATGCCGAGCAGGAACGCTCCGACTGCCGCCGACACGCTCAGCGCCGAAGAGGCGCCCGCCACCAGCAGCGCCGCGCCGAGCAGGGTGAGCAGGAAGACCTCCCGATCGGCGCTGTCCACGATCGCCGACACGTACCGTCCGTAGCGCAGGGCCACCACGAGGACCAGCGTGATGGTGACCAGCGCCACCGCCAGCGCGCGCAGCCCGCTGACCCAGCTCAGCCCGGCCAGCACCGTGGTGAGGATCGGCAGGTAGACCGCCATCGCCAGGTCCTCGAACACGAGGATGGACAGAATGACCGGTGTCTCCCGGTTGCCGAGGCGCCCGAGGTCGTCGAGGACTTTCGCCACGATGCCCGAGGACGAGATGTAGGTGACCCCCGCCATCGTGATCGCGCCGTTGAGGCCCCAGCCCAGCATCAGCGCCACTACCGCACCAGGGGACGCGTTGACCACGATGTCCATCAGACCGGCCGGCCAGGAACGGCGCAGCCCGGTCACCAACTCCACTGCCGTGTACTCCAGGCCGAGCAGCAACAGCAGCAGCACCACGCCGATCTCGCCCGCGACGTGGCCGAAGTCGTAGGCGGCCCGGAGTTCGACGAGACCGCCCTGACCGAAGGCGAGACCGCCGAGCAGGTACAGCGGGATGGGCGACATACCGACTCGGCCTGCGACACGCCCTAGCATGCCGAGAACGAAAAGAACCCCTCCGAGCTCGATCAGGGCGAGCGCGGTGTCCGTCACGGCTCAGCCGTGCGTCAAGATCTTCGCGGCGGCATCCAAGCCCTCCGGCGTGCCGACGACCACGAGCAGATCGCCCGCGGTGAAGGTGAAATCGGGACCGGGCGAGGGATGCAGCTGCCCGGCCCGCATGACGGCGACGATGGAGACCTTCGTGCGGGTGCGCATCTCGGTCTCGCCGAGGGTGCGGCCGTCGTACGGGGAGTTGTCCCCGATCGGCAGCTGGCGCGTGGTGATCCCGGGCAGGTCCCGGTGGTCGTCGTTGAGTTTGGCGACCAGTTGCGGCGCACCGAGCAGGTTGGCCAGGACCGCCGCTTCATCGGTGGTCAGCGGGATCTGGGCGGCACAGGCATCGGGGTCCTCGAGTTTGGAGACGATCAGGTCGATATCACCGTCGCGGTGGGCGACCACGCCGATTCGGCGACCGGAGCGCACTTCGAAGTCCTTGCGGACACCGATGCCGGGTAGTGCGGTGACGTCGACGTTCACACCCTCCAGACTAACCGGATCACCCGGGCCGCGGCCCGATCGGTCATCACTTCGGCCGATGGCGCGTCGCGGGCGCTGTGCTGTGATGGAGGCGTGCGGCGTTGGTCGGAGGTGCCGGAGCGGACACGGGATGCGCTGGGCGCGGTGATCGCGTTCGCCGGGGGCGCGGCGCTGTACCTCACCGGCCTGTCCACGATGACCGAGCAGGGCGAGCAGGTGTCGTCGTGGGTGCGTTTCGGCGTGCTCGCCACGCTGTGCCTGGCGACCTTCGCCCGGCGCCGGACGCCGGTCGCGGCCATGCTGGGTGGGCTCCTGCCCCTGGCGGTGGACATCCGGCTCGGCGCCACGGTGTCGGTGTGGATCATCTACGCCGACCTGATCTACGCGGCCGTGCTCTACGGCGGGCGCCGGGCGTCACGGATCACGGCCCTGTCCTGGTCGGTGCTCTGCGGCATCATCGTGGTGTCGGCCCTCGCGCTGACCGGCGACCTACGCGCAGTCTCGTTGGCGTTGGTAGCGGCGTTCGGTTTCGTCGCGACGCCGATCTGGTGGGCGAGTTCGGTGCGCACGCACAAGGAGGTCGCGCACGCCGAGCGCAGCCGGGCCCAGGCGCTCACCCTGGTCGCCGAACTCGACCGCCGCGCGGCCATCGCCGACGAGCGCACCACGATGGCGCGCGACCTGCACGACGTGATCGCCGGGCATCTGTCGGCCATCGCGCTGCACTCGGAGGCGGCGCTCGGGGTGCTTGCCCGCCGCGACGCCGACCCCGCGGTGGCCGGAATCATGCGATCCATCCGTTCCAACAGCGTCAGCGCGCTGGAGGAGATGCGCACCATGATCGGGTTGCTGCGCAGCGACGACACCGCGGCGGAGGTCGCCGCACCGCGCACCCTCGCCCAGTTGCCGATCCTGGTGGACGCCGCACGCGCGGCGGGCATCTCGGTGCGAGTGCGCGACGCGCTGGACGGTGCGTCGCTGCCCGGCGCGGTCGACCAGACCGCCTATCGCATCGTGCAGGAGGCTTTGACCAACGCTATGAAACACGCACCGGGACAGGAGGTCCGCATCGACGTGCGGGCCGAAGACGAGATGCTGAGGATATCCGTCCGCAACCGGACCGTATCGGCGCGGCCGCACCCGGCGGCCGCGACCACGCGCCGCGGTCTGCCGAACATGCGCGAGCGAGCCGGAGCGCTCGGCGGAAGCTTATGCGCCGGAACGGATTCCGGCCATTGGGAAGTCGTGGCCAGACTGCCGCTCGGCTCCGCCGGTGCCACATGACGATTCGGGTGGTGATCGCCGACGACCACGCCGCGATCCGCGCGGGCCTGCGGATGATCCTGGACGTCGAGGACGACATCGAGGTGGTCGGCGAGGCGGCCGACGGCGATGTCGCGGTGGCACAGGCCAAAGCGCTACGGCCGCAGGTGGTGCTGATGGACGTGCGGATGCCCGGGATGGACGGGATCGCCGCCACCGAGCGGATCACCGCCGAGGGCCTGGCGAAGGTGCTCATCCTGACCACATTCGATGTGGACGAGTACGTCTTTCGCACACTGCGCGCGGGCGCCGCGGGGTTCGTGCTGAAATCCACGTCGGGGCGGGCGCTGGTCGAGGCGGTGCGCGCGGTGGCGGCGGGTGACGGCGTGCTGGCTCCGGAAGTGACGCGAGCGGTGATCTCGGTATTCGCCTCGTCGAATCAGGCTGCCCCGCAACCGGCTCCCGCCGGGCTCGACGAACTCACCGACCGGGAACGCGAAGTGCTCGATTGTCTCGGCGACGGCCTGTCCAACGCGCAGATCGCGGGTCGGCTGTTCATCGGCGAAACGACCGTCAAGACGCATGTCTCCCGGGTGCTGACGAAACTGGGTGTGCGGTCGCGGGTTCAAGCTGCCATCGTGGCGCGCGAGATCCGGGAGCGATAGTCACTCCGCACGGGGGGCGAATGTCCCGTCCGCCTCGGGCAGGTACTCCTCGACGCCCGTGACCGCTGCCACCGGCAGAGGCCCGTACAGGTGCGGGAAGAGCATCGCTTCCGGATCGGTCGGCACGCCCGGCTCCCATTCGATCGGCGACCCGACCCGACCGGGATCGATACGCAACAACACCAGATCGCGCCGTCCTCGGAACAACCGGTTTGCGGGCAGGTGGACCTGCTGCGGCGACGAGAGGTGGATGAATCCCGCTTCGGCGAGCGAGGGCGCACGGTACTCCCCCGTTTGCCGAGCGGAAAGCCATTCCTCCGAAGTGCATAGGTGAACAAGCGTGTGAGTGTCATAGGTCACGGGTAATCTCCCGGTAGACAACTGGATCGGTCGATCGAGGGTGTGACGCAGTGCACATCGGCGACAGGACCTGTGGCGTTCGCCCGTAGCGAAATCCCTGGTCGTGTTATCGAAAACACACTGCTTCATCCGCGGGAACAAAGTCCCCCGTCCCGAACGTCTGACAGAGTAGTCATACCCCTGCTGGGAAGTAGCGGTAGCGAGCTCGTGGTGAGTGACCACGGGCCCCACACCAGGTGAACGGTCGTCGGGACCGGGAGCCAGGACGGAGGAGTCATGCCAGGAACCCTGACAAGCACCCCACTGACCGCGGTCGATCGTTGCGACCGCTGCGGGGCGGCTGCCCGAGTGCGTGCCGTACTGCCCGCAGGTGGAGAGTTGCTCTTCTGCCAGCACCACGCGAACGAACACATGGATCGGCTGCGTGAGCTGGACGCCGTGATCGACACGGAGTCCGCTCCCGCACTCTGATCTACTCCTCGCGTCCTGACACAACAGCATCGGACAACAGAACACCGTTTCCACCGGCAGCGGGCGACCCACAGGTCGCCCGCTGCCGGCGTGTCCGGGCGGCGATCAGTCGCCGGACACTCCGGCGAGGATGCCGTCCACCAACCTGGCCAGGCCGTATTCGAACGCGCCGCCCGGGTCGGCGGGCGCCTGGTACAGCTCGCCGACCGTCGCCCCGACGCGCGACGAGAGCGGGAATCGGCTCGGCGGCATGACCTCGGCCAGCAGCGGCCCGTGCACCTCCCACCACTCCGCGTCGCTCATCCGCCCGGTCTCGCGGGCAGCGGCCACCGCCATGCGCGCGTTCCCGGCGGCGAACTCCGTCAGCACGGCGATCACCCGGTCCATCACCACGTCCGGCATGCCGAGCCCCTCGATCGCGGCGAGCTGCCGCTCGTAGCGGCGCATCCGTCCCGGCCCGAGCACGAGCCGCCAGGGCGGCACCTCGAGCAGCCAGGGGTGCGCCACGAACTCCGCACGGACCCGGCGGGCCACCGCGGCCAAGCGCTCACGCGGCGGTAGATCCGCCGGTATCGGCGGGTCCTCGTCGGCCACCGCGTCGACCATGAGGACCGCCAGGGCGTCCTTGCTCGGCACGTACGTGTACAAACTCATCGGCCGCAGCCCCAGCTCGGCGGCGACCGTGCGAATGGAGACCTTCTCGTAGCCCTCCCGGTCGGCGAGCGCGACCGCCGCCGCGACCACCGCGTCGACGGTGACCGTCTGCTTCGGACCGCGCCCCACCGGACGCGGTGGAAGCTCGTGCCGCCAGAGCAAGCCCATCAGCTGCCTGGCCCGGTCGGGTGTGATGTCGTCGTTCACCGGCTCCTCGGAACAAACTCGGTACGGTGTACGTTGTCAACTTACTCCGTACGCCATACGTTGATTCAAGGGGTGCGTCCTGCCCAGCACACATGCCACTTATCTGCCGGATCGGCACATGTTCGCACTCTGGACCTGGGCGGGACACGCCGCGGGTCCGGCCCCGGTGGGTCCGGGTGATCGCGAGACCGTCGCGCTGGCCGTCCCGGCCGCCGCGGGCGGAACGTTGGAAGTCACCGACGTCGACGCCGCCTTGGTGGACCCCGTGACCTTCGCCGACTCGACGCTCGAGCACTCCGGAGAGTCCGTCTCGGCCTGGCAGCGCATCGTGCGCTCGGCACTGGCCGGGGAGCCACCCGGCACGGATACCGACGTGCTGCCCATCGCCGCGCACGCCGTCCCCGACGCGTCCGGCACGGCGATCGTCTCCGCGCACCGCGCGCAGCGCGTACTGCACGACACCGAGGCCATCGCCGCGGACCTGCGGGCGACGCTGAAAGCGCGCCTGCGGCCCTACCAGGCACGCGGAATCGGCTGGCTACGCGAGACCGTGGCCGCGCACGGCGGCGCGGTGCTCGCCGACGAGATGGGACTCGGCAAGACCGTGCAGGCCATCGGCTTCCTGCTCGATCGGGCCGCGAGCGGTCCACAGCTGGTGGTGTGCCCGACCTCGCTGGTCGGCAACTGGGCACACGAGATCGGCCGGTTCGCGCCGGGGCTGCGGGTGGCCGTCTGGCGCGGCGGCGCCCTCGACGCCGACCCCGCCACCGTCGTCGTCACCGGCTATCCGACCTTGCGGCTGCACGGACGGCTGCTGACGCAGCGCGCCTGGGCGACGGCCGTCTTCGACGAGGCGCAGGCGCTGAAGAATCCTCGCACCCAGGTCGCAAAGGCCGCGCGCGCGATCGACGCGGCGGCGACCGTCGCGCTGACCGGCACGCCGGTCGAGAACCACCTCGAGGAGCTGTGGGCCCTGCTGCACCTGGTGGCGCCCCGGCTGTTCGGGCACCGGACGCAGTTCCGGCGTCGTTTCGTGCGGCCGATCCACGAGGGTTCGGCGGCCGCCGCGGCGCGTCTGCGCGACACCATCGAACCCGTGGTGCTGGCCCGCACGAAAAGCCAGGTCGCCGCGGCGCTGCCCGCGAAGATCCACAGCGACCTGCTCTGCGACCTCACCGACGAACAGGAGCGGCTCTACGACCAGCTGCTCGACAAAGCCGTCGAGGACGGATTCGGCGCTGGCATCGAGCGCCACGGCCGCGTGCTCGCCGCGCTGACCGCTCTCAAGCAGGTGTGCAACCATCCCGGGCTGATCACCGGTGAACTCCACGAACTCGCAGGCCGCTCCGGAAAACTCGACCTGTGCACCGACATCGTCGCCGCCAATCTCGAAACCGGCAGTCCGACCTTGATCTTCACGCAGTACCGCCAGACCGGTGAGCTGCTGGTGCGGCACCTCGCCGAACAGTTCGGAGTGCGGGCGCCGTTCTTCCTCGGCGCGCTCTCCCAGGCCGAGCGCGCCGAGATCGTCACCCGGTTCCAAGCCGCGGACGGACCGCCGGTGCTGGTGCTCAGTCTGCGGGCGGCGGGCACCGGGCTCACGCTGACCCGCGCCGCCGACGTCGTCCACTTCGATCGCTGGTGGAACCCCGCGGTGGAGGCTCAGGCCTCCGATCGGGTCCACCGGATCGGCCAGACCCGCACGGTCACCGTCACCACGCTCACCTCGGCCACCACCGTGGAGGAGCACATCGCGGGCATGCACGACCGCAAGGCCGCGCTGCGCGACCTGGGCGACGCGGCGGGCATCGCGGCCCTGGCCGCCCTGGACGACGACCGGCTGATCGAGATGCTGCGGCGCAAGAGGGAGAGTTGATGGCGGACAACGAGTTCGGCTACACGGCGTGGGGCATGGACTGGGTGCGGCTGGCCGAGCCGCTGCGCCAGACCCGGCCGGACCCGCTGCTGCCCCGCGCGCGCAGCATCGCCCGCAACAACGGCGTGCGAGCCACCGTCGAGGGCCGGGTGGTGCGGGCCACGATCCACCGCGGCGGCGAGGCGTCGCTGACCCACGTGGAGGTGGCGCCGCTGTCCCGGCAGACGATCACCGCGATAGCCGCGATCGCGCCGGACCCGACCCTCCTGACCGACGACACGCACCGCGCGATCGGCGCGGCCGGAATCGCGCTCGGGCCACAGCTCGCGGGCACCGACTGCTCGTGCACGGCACGCAAGGCCCGGTGCGTCCACGTCCTGGCCGTCTACTACGAGATGGCGCGTCGAGTGGACGAGGATCCGCGCCTCGCCTTGGCGATCCAGGACTATTTCGCTGCCGCGCCGATGGATTCGGACGAGCCCGCACCGGAGGCGCGGTGGACGCCGATCAGTGCGCTGGACCCGCGGCGATTCTTCACGACGACGCCCGGCTGAACGGGCGGGCGACAGCCGACGCGTCCCTGCCGGCTGGTTCCGCACCCCGACCTTCCCCGCCTGGCACCCGACGGGGAGGTGCCCGCGACCCGCTCGTACCGGCCGCTCCCGGCTCGACCTCACTCGGGCCGTCTGGCCCGGAAGCGGAAACTCGAAGCGCCGGTGTCGATCCGCACATCGGTGAAGCCGATCCGGCGCAGCCGGTCGGCCGCGGTCTCCGGCGGCACGGGCACACAGGTGTCGCCGAGGTGCATCAGCCGGAACAGGCGGCCGTCGAGCCCGTCGCTGCCCGCGAACACCCCGCCCGGGCGCAGGATCCGCAGGGCTTCGGCGAACAGCGCGTCCTGCCTGCCGGGTGTCGGCACGTGGTGCAGCATGGTGAAGCAGACCACGGAGTCGAATCGCCCCGGCGGCAAGGGCATGTCGGCGCCGTCGCCGTCGATCACCGTCATCGCATCGCCGTGCCGCTCGCGTAGCCGGGTCGCCAGCGCCGGATCGATTTCGACACCGGTGAGCGCCGATGTCCGGGCCAGCAACGCGGAGACGTTGGCGCCGTAGCCGGGACCGATCTCCACCGCGTCGGAGCCCAGGTCGAGGCCGGACAGCGCCCACGGCACGATGCGCGTCGCGCTGGTCTTCTCCCACATCGACGAACGGCACAGCAACCGGTGAAATATGTTCATCGCCATGCCTGTGACGCTAGGAACGGATCGCGCCGGGCACGACAGGCTACGGTGACAAGTTGTGTCGCAGAACGGCCACGCCGTAGTCCATCCCGCTCCGGCGGGCGCGACCGCCATGGTGTTCGGGGTCGGAGTGCTGCCCGCCAGGCACTGGTTCGAGTGGCACGAGCATCCGCAACACCAGATCGCCTGGGCCTCGCGCGGCGTCCTCGCGGTCGAGGTGGACGACAACCGCTGGGTGCTACCGCCGACCAGGGCGCTGTGGATCCCCGCGGGCGTCGCGCACCGAACCGGCACCTCCGACGGCGCCGCGATGCGCGGCATCTTCCTCGACCCCGGCCGCTGTCCGGTCGAGTTCGCCGTACCGACCATGTTGCGCGTGACCCGGCTCCTGCACGAACTGTTCGACCTGCTCACCACGACCGACACCGGCCGGGAGCAGCGAGCGCGGGCCGAGGCGGTCGTGTTCGATCTGCTCGAGCCCGTCCCGGTGATCCCGATCGGTGCGCGATGGCCCAGTGATCCCCGGGCACGGCAGGTGGCCGACGCGCTCATCGCCGATCCTGCCGACCCGCGTACGCTCGCCGAGTTCGCCGTCCACGTCGCCGCCAGCCCGCGCACGCTGGCCCGATTGTTCGTGTCGCAGACCGGTCTCGGCTTCGGCCAGTGGCGCACGCAGGCCAGGCTGGCCGCTTCGCTGCCGCTGCTCGCCGCGGGCCTGCCGGTCGCACGGATCGCGGGCCGGGTCGGCTACGGGACTCCGAGCGCTTACGTCGCGGCGTTCCGGCGGGCGGTCGGAATCCCGCCGGGACGGTATTTCTCCGGCTGATCAGGTGTTGGTGCCGCTGTCCACGGTGAGGAACGCGCCGGTCACGCTGCGGCCGGACGGCCCGGCCAGGTAGGCCACCGCGGCCGCGACATCGTCGGCGGCGCCGAAGCGGCCCAGCGCGGTGAGGTCACGCTGCCGCTGCGCGTGCGCGCCGTCGCCGGGGTTCATGTCGGTGTCGGTGGAGCCCGGCTGGACGAGGTTCACCGTGATCGCGCGCGGGCCCAGTTCGCGCGCCAGCGCCTTGGTGAAGCCGCTGAGCGCCGACTTGCTGAGGTTGTAGAGCGTCAAACCGTCGAACGGCGCGTGATCGGTGAGGTTGGTGCCGATGCTGATGATCCGGCCGCCATCGGTCATGTGCGCGACCGCGGCCTGCGCACCGACGAACGCCGCACGGGCGTGCACGCCGAGCGCGTTGTCGATCTCCGCGAGGGTGAACTCCTCGAACGGCTTCGCCGGGAAGATCCCCGCGTTGTTGACCAGGATGTCCAGCCCGCCGAGTTCGGCCGCGGCGCGGTCCACCGCCGCGCGCACGGCCGTGGCATCGGCGCTGTCGGCCTGGATCGCGACGGCTCGGCGGCCGAGCGCCCGCAGATCGCCGACCACCGTCTTCGCCTGGCCTTCGGCGTGCTGGTAGGTCAGCGCCACGTCCGCGCCCGCCGCGGCGAGGCGGCGCGCGATCGCCGCCCCTATCCCGCGACTGCCCCCGGTGACCAGCGCGACCTTGCCCGTGAGGTCCGGCATCGGTACTCCTCAAATTTTTGTGTCGATCAATACATAAATAGCCAAGCGCATCGTCCACGCGGGTGTCAAGGGGTATATTTAACGATCGACACAGAAAGGTCCGGCATGGCTGAACGGGGACGACCGCGCGCCTTCGATCGCGCCGAGGCGCTGCGCTGTGCCATGGAAGTGTTCTGGGAGCACGGCTACGAGGGCGCCTCGATGAGCGACCTCACCACCGCGATGGGGATCAACTCCCCCAGCCTGTACGCCGCGTTCGGAAGCAAAGAGGAGCTGTTCCGCGCGGCCGTGGAACTCTACGGGCACACCGACGGCGGGTACACCGCCCGCGCGTTGCGGGAGGAGCCGACCGCGCGGGCGGCTGTCGAGGCGATGCTGCGGGACAACGCGAGGGCTTATACCGAGGAGAACAAGCCGCACGGGTGCATGGTGGTGCTGGCGGGATCCACCTACACCACCCGCAACGCCGGCATCCGCGACTTCCTTGTCGACAAGCGCCGCGAGACCATCGCAGATCTCCGGCGGCGGCTCGATCGCGGCCTCGCCGAGGGCGACCTACCGG
This sequence comes from Nocardia gamkensis NBRC 108242, assembly GCF_001612985.1. Classification (GTDB taxonomy): domain Bacteria; phylum Actinomycetota; class Actinomycetes; order Mycobacteriales; family Mycobacteriaceae; genus Nocardia; species Nocardia gamkensis. Next base: position 11,553 of record NZ_BDBM01000030.1, read on the forward strand.
AAGGCACCGATACCGCGGCACTGGCCGGTTTCTACACCACGGTCCTCTACGGCCTGTCCATCCAGGCACGCGACGGCGCGTCGGCGGCGGAGCTCACCGCCTCCATCGACTGCGCCATGACCGCCTGGCCCGCCGGCTGACGTGGGCTATTTCCGGCGCAGCGCGGCGATGCGCTCACCGAGTTGCTCGGCGGAGGCCAGCGCGGTCGGCGGCCCACCGCACTCGCGGCGCAACTCGCCGTGGATCACCCCGTGCGGTTTCCCGGTGCGATGGTGGTGCATCGCCACCAGGCTGTTGAGTTCACGTCGCAGTTCGCCCAGCCGATCGGCCGTCGCGACCCGCTCCGCGGCTCCGGCCACCTGCGCGCCGGGATCGGGGACGGGTGCGGGCACACTGCGCTCGGAAACCTGTTTGGCCTGCCGCTCGCGCAGCAGCGCGCGCATCTGCTCGGCGTCCAGCAGGCCCGGAATCCCCAGGTAATCGGCTTCCTCGTCGCTGCCTGCGAAAGTCGCGGTACCGAAGGAGGACCCGTCGTAGATCACCTGGTCGAGTTCGGCGTCGGCGGCCAGCGCGACGAAGGACTTCTCCTGCTCGCCCGGCTCGTCCTGCTGCTTGTTCGCCTCGATCAGCAGGTCGTCGTCGAGGCCGTTCTTCTCCCGGTGCGGCTTGCCGATGACGTGGTCGCGCTGCAACTCCAGCTGCGCGGCCAGATCCAGCAACACCGGCACCGACGGCAGGAACACGGTCGCGGTCTCACCGGGCTTGCGGGCACGCACGAACCGCCCGATCGCCTGCGCGAAGTACAACGGGGTGGAGGCACTGGTCGCGTATACCCCGACGGCCAGGCGCGGCACGTCGACGCCCTCGGACACCATGCGGACCGCGACCATCCAGGGCTGGGTGCTCTTGCCGAATTGGGCGATGCGGTCGGAGGAGGCCGGGTCGTCGGAGAGCACCAGCGCGGGCTTCTCACCCGAGATGTGCTCGAGCAGTTCCGCGTAGTCGCGGGCACGGTCCTGGTCGGTGGCGATCACCAGACCGCCCGCGTCCGGCATACCGGAGGCGCGCTTCTGGCGCAGCCGGATGTCGGCGGCGCGCAGCACGGCGGAGATCCAGTCGCCCGCCGGGTCCAGCGCGGTCCGCCAAGCGCGGGCGGTCTGTTCGGCGTTCAGCGGCTCGCCCAGACGCGCGGAATACTCCTCGCCCGCGCTGTCGCGCCAGTGCGCCTCGCCGGAATAGGCCAGGAAGACCACTGGCCGCACCACGCCGTCGGCGAGGGCCTCGGCGTAGCCGTAGGTGTGGTCGGCACGGGACTTCGGGAACCCGGACTCGTCGGGTTCGTAGACGACGAACGGGATCTGGCTGTCGTCGCTGCGGAACGGTGTACCGGTCAGCGCGAGGCGGCGGGTGGCGTCACCGAACGCCTCGGCGGTCGCGTCGCCCCAGCTCTTGGCGTCTCCGGCGTGGTGGATCTCGTCGAGAACGACGAGCGTCCTGCGGTTTTCGGTGCGCACGCGGTGGCGGAAGGGATGCGCGGCGACCTGCGCGTAGGTGACCACGACGCCGTGATAGTCACCCGAGGTGCCGCCGGTGGAGTTGGAAAACCGCGAGTCCAGTGCGATTCCGGCGCGCGCGGCGGACTGCGCCCACTGATGCTTGAGGTGCTCGGTCGGCGCCACCACGGTGATCTGGTCCACGGTGCGGTCGGCCAGCAGCTCGGCGGCCACCCGCAGCGCGAAGGTGGTCTTGCCCGCGCCCGGGGTGGCCACGGCGAGAAAGTCCCGCGGCCCGGTGGCCAGATACTTCGTCAGCGCCCGTCGCTGCCAGGCGCGGAGCGAGCCGCCGACGACAGTACTCGCCGCTGTCGACTCGCCCGGCGTCTCCGCTTCTCCCGCCACAGCGGCACCCGACCCAGTCACGCAGACGACCCTAGCGGCCCGCCACGGTGTGTCGCCAAACCGACGCGGCGGGCGCGACGGGCATCACACGGCCACCAGCCAGGACGCGGCAGTTCATCCGATGCGCATCGACACGTCCCGCGCACAGTCCGATGCCGATCGCCGAAGTGCGCGATGCTGTAAGCACGATGACCGAGCACCGCGCCCTCCCGGGCGATCCGCCGCGGACCGACGCACCGTCGCCCCGCGCCGCCGCCGTGCGCACGTCCACCTGGACCGACCGCGCCGGCGCGCGGGCGGCGGTGGTGAGCAGGGGCGCCGCCGCGCTGATCATGCGGGTGGCCCGGAAGGCCTGGGCGGATTCCATCTTCGCCAAGTCGGCCGCGGCGGCGTTCTGGCAGACGCTCTCCCTGGCGCCGCTGTTGCTCGGGGTACTCGGCAGCCTCGGTTACGTCGGCGGCTGGTTCGGCCCGGACACGGTGCAGATCGTCGAGACCAAGATCATCGCGTTCAGCCAGGACCTGTTCAGCGCGAACGTGGTCTCCGACCTCATCGAGCCCACGGTGCAGGACGTCCTCGGGCGCGGGCGCGGCGCGGTGGTGTCGGTGGGCTTCGTGCTGTCGCTGTGGGCCGGGTCGTCGGCGATGGCGACCTTCGTCGACTCGATCGTGGAGGCGCACGGCCAGCAGGACGCGCGGCACCCGGTGTGGCAGCGCATCTTCGCCCTGTTGCTGTATGTGCTGTTCCTGGTGGCGTCGGTGTTCATCCTGCCGCTGGTGGCGCTGGGCCCGACGCTGATCGGACGGGTGCTGCCCACCGCGTGGCGGGCGACCGGACTGGGACTGCTGGATTTCTTCTACTACCCGGGCGTCGGCCTGCTGCTGATCGTCGGACTGACCACGCTGTACAAGCTGGCGCTGCACACCTCGCTGCCCTGGCACCGGCTCTTCGGCGGGGCCCTGGTGGCGGGGGTCTTCTTCATGGCGGCCAGCGACGTGCTGCGCCGCTACCTGTCCTGGGTCACCCGCACCGGCGTCACCTACGGTGCGCTGGCGACGCCGATCGCGTTCCTGCTGTTCACGTTCTTCCTGGGCTTCGCGGTCATCCTGGGCGCGGAGTTCAACGCGGCGGTACAGGAGTTCTGGCCCGCCCGGGCGACGCGCATGGAGCAGGTGAAGGAGTGGATCGCCAGCCAGGTGCGCGGAGAGGGAGAGGGCGGGGCCGACGAGGACACGGCAGACCGGAACGAGGCCGCCGCGAGCCCGGACGAGGCCGGGCCCGACGGCTCGCACGTCATGTTCGGTCTGCGCGGAGCGGGGTCCTCGTCCGGCGAGTTGTAGGTCTCACTCGCCCTTGCGTAGGCCGTCGTAGACCTTCTTGCACTCCGGGCACACCGGAGAGCCGGGCTTGGGCGAGCGGGTCACCGGGAAGACCTCTCCGCACAGCGCGACCACGTGGGTGCCCATGACGGCGCTCTCGGCGATCCTGTCCTTCTTCACATAGTGGAAGAACTTCGGGGTGTCGTCGCCCGTCGTCTCGTCGGTCGTCGTATCCGGGCGAACCATGGTGTCGGTGCTCACGCATTCCATGATGCCGCATCGCGCGGTACCTGGCCGAGCACGGTGCCGCATCAGCGGTGACCTTGTTCTCGGAGCGGAGGCCGATCACGGGATCGCATCGGATGCGCCCCACGATCTCGGAGCAGAAGACGACCGTATGTGCGCGGATCGAGCGCGAGTGGAAGACTCGGGGTATGCAGCAGAACGGCGATTCCTCATCCGCCGACGGCCGCGACCGCGAAGAGCACCCCGACGTGACGATGCCGACGCAGCCCCGCCGTTCCCCCGGATACTTCCCAGGCAATGACGACAAACACCCGGTGCTGATCACCGAGGCGGCGCCCTCTCTCGAAGACCAGCACCGGGCCAGGGTGCGCCGGTACACGATCATCATGGCGTTCCGCATACCGTGCCTGGTTCTCGCCGCGATCGCCTACAGCACGTTCGGCAATCCGCTGCTGTCCATCCTGATCATCGTCGCGTCGATCCCGCTGCCCTGGATCGCGGTGCTGATCGCCAACGATCGCCCACCCCGCCGCAAGGACGAGCCCAGTCGCTGGGATCGTCCCCGCACCGCCATCGAGTCGCGTCCGCACAACGCCATCGACGGCTGAGTTCTCCGGGGCGCCTACTCACCGCGAGTCGAACGCCCCGGCGGGGGCCGGAGCCCGGCGGATGACCGCCGACATCACCGCGGCGGCTCCGCACAGACCGCCCGCGAGATACCAGGCGAGGTCGTAGCTGCCCTGGAGGTCGCGGATGACACCGGCACCGGTGGCCGCCACCGCCGAGCCGATCTGATGGGCGGCGAACACCCAGCCGAACGCGACCGGACCATCGGCGCCGAACAGTTCGCGGCACAGCACGACCGTCGGCGGCACCGTGGCCACCCAGTCCAGGCCGTAGAAGATGATGAACACCCACAGGCTCGGCTGGGTGTTTGGACCGAGCAGCGCGGGCAGGATCAGCAGCGACAGACCGCGCAACGTGTAGTAGCCGATCAACAGGTACCGCGGGTCCATCCGGTCGGTCAGCCAGCCCGAGGCGATGGTGCCTGCCACGTCGAAGATGCCGATCACGGCCAGCAGGCTCGCGGCGGTGGTCGGTGGCATGCCGTGGTCGTGCGCGGCGGTGACGAAATGGGTACCGACCAACCCGTTGGTCGACGCGCCACAGACCGCGAACCCGCCAGCGAGCAACCAGAAGCCGGGACGGCGGGCGATGGTGGCGAGCACTGTGAGCGCCCGCGACGCGCCACCGGCGGCGGGTACCCGAAGGCCCACCGCGCTGTCCGGCTCGGCGCCGTAGGCTCGCACGCCCAGGTCACTCGGATAGTCCCGGATGAACAGCAGCACCAGCGGCGCCACGGCCAGTGCCGCGGCCGCGACGATCAGCGACGGCACCCGCCAGCCGTGCGCGTGGGCCAGCGCCGACACCAGCGGAAGGAAGACCAGCTGACCGGTCGCGCCCGCGGCGGTGAGCACCCCGGTGACCAGACCGCGCTGACGCACGAACCACCGGCCGGTGATCGTCGCGACGAACGGCATCGACATCGACCCCACACCCACCCCGACCAGCAGTCCCCAGGTCAGCACCAGGTGCCACGGCCGGGACATGAACACCGTCAGCCCGCTGCCCGCGGCGACCAGCAGCAGCGCGCAGGCCACCACCCTGCGGATGCCGAAACGGTCCATCAGCACGGCGGCGAACGGTGAGATCAGACCGTAGAGCAGCAGATTCAGCGAAACGGCGGTCCCGATGGTTGCGTGTGACCAGCCGAACTCCTCGTGCAGCGGGTCCATCAGCACGCCGGGCACCGACCGGAACCCGGCCGCGCCCAGCAGCGCGATGAAACCGACGCCCGCGACCAGCCATGCCGGATGCAACCGCCGCGGCGCGGTATCGAGAGAAATCGTGGGCGGCGTCCGCAGTTCGGTCACCCGATGAGCCTGCCGGAATCATGTCCACGCAACGAGTGGCGGAAATGCCACATACCATCGAATTCGTGCCAATCGCGGGAGCGCCGGTATCTTCTCGACAAGGCGCGCACGCGTACCTAGGGTCGCATGGGACCTCGCGCACCACGATCACCGTTGTTGCGGGCGACAAGACAGGAGTGCACATGATTCGGTGGATCTGGGTCTTCCTGGACCGCCCGACACAGCGTTTCGACGACTGCGCGAAGTTCTGGTCCACGGTCACCGGCACCGAACTCTCCCCTCGGCGCGGTGCGAACGACGAGTTCCTCACCTTGTTGCCCGACCCCGCGCTGTTCGCCGCGGCGAGCGTCAAGATGCAAGCGGTGACCGGCCTCGGCGGTGTGCACCTCGATTTGGACGTCGACCACATCCCCTCCGCCGTCCGCACCGCCCTGGACCTAGGGGCGGAGCTGGTCGCCAACCATCCGGACTACGCCGTACTGCGCTCCCCCGGCGGCCAGACGTTCTGCCTGACGCCCAGCGGCCGCGCGAGGAGCACGCCCGCACCCGCCGTCCGGGCCCCGGACGGCACGTTCTCACGCCTCGACCAGGTGTGCGTCGACATCGGCCCGCTCGACCACGAGGTGGAGACCCGCTTCTGGAAGTTGCTGACCGGGTGGGCTTTCCAGCCCGGCAGGCGGCCGGAATTCGCCCGCCTGCGCTCCGAGGAACAGCAGTTACCCGTGCAGCTGCTGTTGCAGCGCCTCGGTGAGAACCGCCCGACCAGCGCGCATGTCGACCTGGCCGCGAGCGACATCGAAGCCACCGCCGCGTGGCACGAGTCGCTCGGCGCGACCGTGGTGGAGCGTCATGAACATTGGATCGTCCTGAGCGATCCGGCCGACGCGCTGTACTGCGTCACCGGACGCGATCCCAGCGGAGTCTGATCGGCCTCGGCACAGCGGCACAGCGGCACAGCGGCACAGCGGCACAGCGGCACAGCGGCACAGCGGCACAGCGGCACAGCGGCACAGCGGCACAGCGGCACAGCGGCACGGACGACAATCCCACAGGCCCGACACGGGGACGTCCGCCACGTCGAGGTCCCGTGACACAGTGGGCGCTCGATCCGCGCCCGGTGGTCGCGGTGGCAGAGTACCGGTGTGTCTACGAACCGATCGACGACCACGGGATCGCTGCTCACCGCGCTGTGCCCGGACCTGCGGACCGCGCTGACGAGGGTGGGCTACGACGCCGACACCCTGCTCGAGGTACTCGGCGACGCGCACGCCGCGCTGGGCCGGTCGGAGCCGGTGCCGGTGCGCCGCGCGGCACGCCGGGCCGGAGAGCTGGGCACGCTGATCCGCCTTCTGCTGCTCGGCGACGCGCTGCCCGAACGGGAGGTGGCCGGGGCGATCGCACCCGTGGCGATCGACCGCGCGGTCGCCGCGGGCCTGCTCGACCGCGACGGCGACCAGGTGCGGGCGGCGCTGGACCTGCGGCCGCTGGACGCGGGCGCGGGCACCCGATGGGTCCTGTCCGACCTCGACGATTCGATGCACCGGCGCACCCTGACCGAGGAGCACGTCCTCGGCGTCGGCCACGCCTCCCTCTCGCTGCTGCGCGCCACGCCCACCCGGCCGGTCGGCACGGTGCTCGATCTCGGCACCGGCTGCGGCGTACAGGCGGTGCACGCCGCGTCCTACGCGCGGCGCGTGACCGCCACCGATGTCAATCCCAGGGCGCTGTGGCTGGCCGAGGCCACCGCGGCGCTCAACGAGCTGGACATCGAACTGATGGAGGGTTCCTGGTTCGAACCGGTGCGGGGCAGGCGCTTCGACCAGGTGGTGGCCAATCCGCCCTTCGTGGTGGGTCCCGGGCGCGTCGAGCACACCTATCGCGATTCCGGCCTCGCGCTCGACGGCGCGAGCGAATTGGTGATCGCGCAGGCCGCCGACCTGCTCGCCCCCGGTGGCACCGCCGCGATGCTCGCCGCGTGGGTCCATGTCGAGAACGAGGACTGGCGCGGGCGGGTCGCCTCCTGGTTGCCCGCGCACGGCGTGGACGCCTGGGTGGTGCAACGGGACGTCGCCGATCCCGCGCTTTATGTGGGCACCTGGTTGCGGGACGCGGGAGCGGATCCGCGAGATCCGGCCGCGCAGGCTCGCGCGGAGCGCTGGCTGGACGCTTTCGAGGCCGCCGACGTCGAGGGCATCGGGTTCGGTTTCGTCTACCTGCGCAGCATCGACGGGCCGACCGAACTGCTCGCCGAGGATCTCACCCACGGCTTCGAGGATCCGCTCGGCGAGGAAGCCGTCCGGTATTTCGAGCGCTCGGCCTGGTTGCGGGCTGTCGCCGGTGACGAAAGTCTCGCATGGTCTTCGCGTTTCGCCGTGGACCCGGCGACAGCACTGGAACGGGTGTATCTGCGGGGCGAAGAGGGCTGGGCGCCGGAGGTGGCGCGGCTGCACCGCGGTGACGGGCCCCGCTGGCAGCACGAAGTGGATGAGGCCACGATCGCACTGCTGGCGGGAATGCACGCCGAGGGCCTTCCGTTGTACGAGCTGATCGAGCTGCTGGCGCTCGCACACGGATCCGAGCAGGTGAGCGCCGAGTTCGCGGCCGACGCGTTGTCCGTGGTCACCGGATTGGTACGGCACGGATTGATCAGGCCGGTGTGATCACACGGCGACCGCGCGCCGGTCGGTTCGGGTCCTGGCGGGAGATTGTCCTCGCGCTGCGGTGCTTCTCAGGAACTTCTCAGACGAGAGGGGCGAAAACCGCTGCTCAGAGCGGTTTATGCGAGCCGTAACGGGGAACTTTCTTTCTGTCGGGTCCGTTTATCGGAGTGAGACACCACCGACAGGAGGCAAGTCATGACAAGCCCCGCCACCACTCGTGTGCGCATCAGCGATTCGGACCTCGACGCTCAGAGCCCTGCCGCCGACCTGGTACGCGTGTACCTGAACGGGATCGGCCGCACCGCGCTGCTCACCGCTGCCGACGAGGTCGAGCTGGCCAAGCGCATCGAGGCGGGCCTCTATGCGCAAAACCTGCTGGAAACCGGCAAGCGACTGTCGGCGACCCGCAAGCGTGATCTCGCGATCATCGTGCGCGACGGTCAGGCCGCCCGGTCTCATCTGCTGGAAGCCAACCTGCGCCTTGTTGTCTCGCTCGCCAAGCGTTACACCGGCCGCGGCATGCCGCTGCTCGACCTGATCCAGGAGGGCAACCTCGGGTTGATCCGTGCCATGGAGAAGTTCGACTATGCCAAGGGCTTCAAATTCTCCACCTACGCCACCTGGTGGATCCGGCAGGCCATCACCCGCGGTATGGCCGACCAGAGCCGCACCATCCGCCTGCCCGTCCACCTCGTCGAGCAGGTGAACAAGCTGGCCAGGATCAAGCGCGAACTGCACCAGCAACTGGGGCGCGAGGCCACCGACGAGGAACTGGCCCGCGAATCCGGCATCCCGGTCGACAAGATCTCCGATCTGCTCGACCACAGCCGTGACCCGGTGAGCCTGGACATGCCGGTCGGCAACGACGAAGAGGCCCCGCTGGGCGATTTCATCGAGGATTCCGAGGCCACCTCGGCCGAGTCGGCGGTCATCGCAGGCCTGCTGCACCACGACGTGCGCAGCGTGCTCGCCACCTTGGACGAGCGCGAACAGCAGGTCATCCGGCTGCGATTCGGCTTGGACGACGGCCAGCCGCGCACGCTGGACCAGATCGGCAAGCTCTTCGGCCTCTCCCGCGAGCGGGTGCGCCAGATCGAGCGTGAGGTCATGGCGAAGCTGCGCAAGGGCGAGCGGGCCGATCGGCTCCGCGCCTACGCCAGCTGATCATCCCGGCGCCGGCTGCGTCGAGACAGCGCCGGCGTTCGGCTCGGTGACCCGTTTGCGCCCTGGTCACCTCTCCGCGCCGACCGGTAAGCGCGCGTGCCCGTCCCCGCCGGGTGTCGCGCGAGCCGGTCGGCGGTGTCGTACTTCCCCCACGTCGGTCCGGTGGGCTCAGCTCTGATCCACCGCGATGTCGTACTTCACGGTGTCACCGTCGACCGAGGTCACCGTCAGCATCACACCGAGGGTGTCCCCGCCCGCGGTCAGCGTGCAGCGCATGGTCGTTCCTTCCTTGCCGGTGAGATCGCCGGGGCAATCGATGGCGTCGGGTTCCTGCCCGACCTTCTCGGTGAGCGAATCCTTCACCGACCTCTCCAGATCGGCCTCTTCGACTTTCGGCGTACCGATGCTGACCGAACACGCGGTCAGCGCCGTCACGAGCAACGACAACAGGGCAAGGCTGCGAATCTTCATGGCGAGCTGGGCCTTTCTCAGGACGAATATGGCATCCCCAAATCGCCGTGCGAGGGATCGTCCGTTATCGGACATCCCGCTTGTGACTTGTGCGAGCCGACGTCTCAGCCGCGCCACTCCCCCCCGGGACAGCTCACCCCGGGTGGCTCGTCCTGCTCAGCCGAGCCGGCGCGGACCGGTATCGAAACGACTCGGCTCCGGGCCGATACGGCCGCGCGCGTAGAGGATCTCCGCCGAGGTCGGTGAGGCCAGCACCGGGTCGAAGGACAGTTCCCGCATCTCCGGCAGATCGTCGAACAGGGCCGAAATGCGCTGGGCCAACTCGGCCAATGCTGCTTTGTCCACGCGCGGGCTCGCGGGAGTGCCCGACAGCAGAGGTGCGGCCCGCGGCGCGTCGATCAGGGCCGTGGCCTCGTCGGCGGTCAATGGCAGCGCCCGATAGGCGCGGTCGCCGAGCAGTTCGATGATCAGGCCGGACAAGCCGAACTCGATCACCGAGCCGAACGAGGGATCGTCCTGCACGCGCAGAATGCAGCCGACGCCCTTCGTGGCCATCTTCTGGATGTGCAGTACGGGATCACCGCACAACTCCGCCAGATCCGCGTATCCCTGCCGCACCGCTTCCGGTCGCCACAGATCGAGCCGGACGCCCGTGAGATCCGGCCTGCGCCGCCACAATTCACCGGTCGCCTTGGCCGCCACCGGATAGCCGAGTTCCTCGGCGGCCGCCACCGCCTCCTCGGCGCTGCGTACCTCACGGAATGGCACAACCGAAATGCCGTAGCAGGCCAGCAGTTCCACCGTCTCCAGATCGGTGAGCCGCCGACCGCCCGACCCGGCCATCCAGTCGGCCACCAATCGGCGCGCGCGGTCGGTGTCGATGCCCTGCGGCCGCACCACCGGCGACACGGGCCTGGTCCGCCACTCGGCGTATCGCCGCACCCGCGCCAGGGCCCGCGCGGCGCGCTCGGGATCGGGATACGACGGGATCGACCCGTGCGCCGCCGTCGCGCCCGGACCGCGCACGGCGAGCAGGTTCGGGATTCCTTGCTCGGCGACGAACGTCGTGAGAATCGGTTTGCCCGACTCGGGCACCGCGGCCGCCGCCGCCCGGATCGCATCGGCGAAACCGGCGGTCGGCAGCGGCACCGGGGGTGCGAAAACCACGATCACGGCGTCTGTCTCATCCGACCGCAGGGCCGCGACCAGTGCGTCCAGGTACGCGCCCGGCGTGGCCTGCGGGCCGAGGTTGACCGGCTCGCCGACCTGCAGGCCCTCGCCCCGCGCCGCGTCGACGGCCAGCCAGTTGAGGGCCGTGCTGTTGCCGACGACCGCCAGACGCGAGCCGCGCGGCAGCGGCTGATAGCCCAGCAGCGCGGCGCAGTCGAACAGTTCGGAGATCGAGTCGACTTGGACGATGCCCGCTTGCGCGAACAGATCCCGCACGATCGAACGGTCCATGTCCCCCGCGGGCTGCGCGACCGAGCGGCCGCTGCTCACGGCGACGATCGGTTTGGTGCGGGCCACCCGGCGCGCGATCCGGGAGAACTTGCGCGGATTGCCGAAGCTCTCCAGATACAGCAGCACCACATCGGTGGCCGGGTCGCTGTCCCAGTACTGCAGTAGGTCGTTGCCCGAGACGTCGGCGCGGTTGCCCGCCGACACGAACGTCGACAAGCCGAGATTGCGCGCGGCCGCCTCGCCCAGGATGGCCGCGCCCAACGGGCCGGACTGGCAGAAGAATCCGATCCGTCCGCGCCCGGGCAACACCGTGGCGAGGGTCGCGTTCATGCCGACCGCCGGGTCGGTGTTCGCGATGCCGAGGGCGCTCGGCCCGACTACGCGCATGCCGTGACCGCGGGCCGCTGCCACGAGTTCGCGTTCGGCTGCCAGACCCCCTTCGCCGGTCTCGGCGAAACCCGCGGTCAGCACCACGAGACCCTTGACCCCCTTGGCCATGCAGTCGTCGAGCACCGATCCGATCGCCGCGGGCGGCACGGCGACCACGGCGAGATCGACCTCGTCGGGGATTTCCCGGACCGTGGCGTACGCCCGCACCCCGCGCACCGATCTGCGGTTCGGGTTCACTGGGAACACCGGTCCTTGGAATACACCCGACAGCAGGTTCGCCAGCACCGCACCGCCGACTCGCCCAGGCGCGGGGGTTGCCCCGATCACGGCGACCGACCGCGGCGCGAGCAGATTGCCCACGCTGCGCGCCTCCGAAGCGCGTTCGCGCGAATCGCGTACCGAGAGGAGCGCTTCGCTGGGGTCGATGGCGAACTCGAGGTGCAGGACCGATCCGTCCCTGCTGCGCTCGACCTGATAGCCCGCGTCGCGGAAAACCGTTACCATCACGGTGTTCTCGGCGAGCACCTCGGCGACGAAGGTCTCGATCTTGTTCTCGGCGGCGGCACCCGCCAGATGCTCCAGCAGGATCGAGCCCAGCCCGCGTCCCTGATGCCCGTCGGCTACCACGAACGCGACTTCCGCCGCCCGGGGCCCGTCCCGCTCCAGCAGTTCGTAGCGGCCCACCGCGACGATCGCCTCGCCCAGTTCGAGAACCAGCCCGACCCGGTCGTGATAGTCGACATGCGTGGTGCGGTACAGGTCTTTCGGCGAGATCCGCGGGTAGGGGCCGAAATACCGCAGGTACCTGGTTCGATCCGACAGTGCGCTGTGGAACTCCTGCAGCCGCTCGGCGTCGCCGGGAGTGATCGGGCGCAGTCGGACGACGCCGCCGTCGGAGGCCAGCACGTCGGCGAACCAGTGCTGCGGCGGCGGGGGCGGGGTGGCGGGAGCGTCCGAGGTATCGGGGAAATCAGTCACGAGGGTCCTCCGGGTCCAGACCTAGCAACCCGAAAGTCGCTCGGCGGGTGGCCAGCACTGCCATGTCGACGGCACGTTGGGCACGGTCGGCCCGCGCGTCACCGGTCTCACCGGTGCCGCCGGGGCCGTCCCACGGACGGTAGGCGACGTCGCCGCCGTCGCCCATGGTGCGCGGCGGTTCCACCCGCGGCGCCGCCGCGCGGATCGAGTCGACCCAGTCCTGCGGAATCGGCGTCGCCGGGTCGACGGTGCGGTCCAACGCGGTGGCCAGCAAGTGGGTCCACGCCCGCGGCACCACCCGGACCAGGCCGTATCCGCCACCGCCGACGGCCAGCCATCGTCCTTCGGCATAACGGTCGGCGAGCTCGCGCATGGCGCGGAAGGCCGCGCGCTGCCCGTCGACGGTGAGTTCCAAATCGGCCAGCGGGTCTTCGCGATGTGTGTCCACCCCGCACTGGCTGACCACGATCTGCGGACCGAACGCCGCCACCGCGCCGGGAACCACCGCGTGGAAACCACGCAGCCACTGCGCATCCCGCGTGCCGGGCAACAGCGGCAGATTGATCGAGGTGCCTTCCGCCGCACCCGCCCCGGTCTCCTCCGGCCAACCGGTGTTGGGCCACAAGGTGGCCGGATGCTGGTGCAGCGAGATGGTCAGCACCCGGGGGTCGGCGTAGAAGGCACGCTGCACGCCGTCGCCGTGGTGCACGTCCACGTCGATGTAGGCGATCCGGTCGAAACCGTGATCCAGCAGCCAGGAGATGGCCACCGCCGGGTCGTTGTACACGCAGAAGCCGGCCGCCGAGTCGGGCATCGCGTGATGCATGCCACCGCCGATGCTCACCGCCCGTTTGGTACGGCCCTCGGCGATCTCCCTGGCCGCGGCCAGGGTGCCGCCGACGATCGTGGACGCGGCCTCGTGCATACGCGGAAACACCGGATTGTCCGGGGAACCGAGCCCGTAGGGCGGCGCGGCCGGCGAACCGACCGGCGGCACGGCGCGTTCGACCGCGTCTAGGTAGTCGGGCGTGTGGATCCGCAGCAGATCCGGACGTCCGGCGGTGGCGGGTTCGAGCAGCTCGACACCCTCGAGCAATCCGAGACTTCCGGCCAGCGCCATGGTGAACTTCAGGCGCGCCGGCTGCATCGGATGCTCCGGAGTCCAGGTGTAATCCAGGAACCGCTCGCTCCAGACGACGGTTCCGGACCGGCTCGTCCCGGGTGAGGTCGGCGCCTGAGGTTCGCCGCGCGGTGCAGTGGCCATGATCGCAACGCTAGCGGGAAGCAAGGAACCCCGCGAAACGTTCCTATGCAGTACAAATACAAGAAAGACGCTCATGGCCGCCTGCCGTGCGCCGATCGGGTTGCCGCAATGCCGCCGGAATGTCGTACGCGGCGTGGAGCGACACGATCCGGCACACGGGGGTGCCGTCGTGCGTGGGTAGAATTCGTGCCGACGAAGGGGTAACAGGTGAAGGATCTGGTCGACACCACGGAGATGTATCTCCGTACCATCTACGACCTCGAGGAGGAGGGCGTGGTGCCCCTGCGCGCCCGGATCGCCGAGCGCCTCGAACAGAGTGGTCCCACCGTGAGCCAGACCGTCGCGCGGATGGAACGCGACGGTTTGCTGCTGGTTGCCGGAGACCGTCATCTCGAGCTGACCGACAAGGGGCGCAGCATGGCCGTCGCGGTCATGCGCAAGCACCGGCTGGCCGAACGGCTGCTCGTCGACATCATCGGCCTCGACTGGCAGAACGTGCACGCGGAGGCCTGTCGCTGGGAGCACGTGATGAGCGAAGACGTCGAGCGCCGCCTGGTCGAGGTGCTCAACCACCCCACCACCTCCCCGTACGGCAACCCCATCCCCGGCCTGGACGAGCTGGGCATCATTCCGCCCGCCTCCGCCGACGAGACGCTGCTGCGCCTGTCCGATCTGCCGCCCGGCCAGTTGCACGCCGTCGTCGTGCGCAGGCTCGCCGAGCACATCCAGACCGACCCGGAGGTCATCGGCCGGCTGCGCGAGGCGGGCGTGGTGCCCGACGCGCGCGTCACGGTGGAGACGAAGCAGGGGTCGGTGGTCATCACCGTGCCCGGCCACGACGGCTTCGAACTGCCCGACGAGATGGCGCACGCCGTCCAGGTGAAGCTGGCCTGAGACGTGAAACTTCTCGTCACAGGTGGCGCGGGCTACGTCGGCGGCGTCTGCGCCCAGGTCCTGCTGGAAGCCGGCCACGACGTGGTCGTGGTCGATGATCTGTCCACCGGCAATGCCGACGGCGTCCCTTCCGCTGCCCGGTTCGTCGAGGGTGACGTCGCGGTCGCCGCGCCCCGGCTCGTGGCCGCCGAACCCTTCGACGGAGTCCTGCATTTCGCGGCGCAGTCGCTGGTCGGCGAGTCGGTGCAGCAGCCGGAGAAATACTGGCACGGCAATGTGGTGAAGACGTTCGAACTGCTGGAGGCCATGCGGCGCGCGGGAACGCCGCGGCTGGTCTTCTCCTCCACCGCGGCGGTCTACGGGGAACCGGAGCAGGTCCCCATCACCGAGGACGCTCCGACCCGCCCGACCAATCCGTACGGCGCGTCGAAGCTGGCCATCGACCACGCCATCACCTCCTACGCGGTCGCGCACGGGCTGGCGGCGACCAGCCTGCGATACTTCAATGTGGCCGGCGCCTACGGTGGCCTCGGCGAGAACCGGGTGGTGGAAACGCATCTCATCCCCCTGGTATTGCAGGTCGCGGCGGGGCATCGCAAGGCGATCTCGGTCTTCGGCACCGATTGGCCCACCCCTGACGGCACCGCTGTCCGCGATTACATCCACATCCGCGACCTCGCTCAGGCACATCTGCTGGCTTTGGCGACCGCCGAAGCGGGGACCCATCGGATCTACAACCTCGGCAGCGGCACCGGATTCTCCGTTCGCGAGGTGATCTCGGCCTGTGAGCGCGTCACCGGCCTGCCGATCACCGCGCAGGACGCGCCCCGCCGCCCGGGCGACCCGGCGACGCTCATCGCGTCCAGCGACCGTGCCGTGGCCGAGCTCGGCTGGCGTCCCGAACACAATGATCTCGACGAGATCGTCACCGACGCCTGGGCTTTCCTCCAGTCGCTCGGCCCCCGCGCGCACAGCGCGAAATAGCCGCTCCCCCACCGCCCGGGCCGGGCCGGCGCCGGCTCGGGCTATCACGATCGTGCCGAAGCCCGGTCCGCTGTAAAGCCGCGCATGCGGACGAAGCACCGCGGAGTCGTCGGAACACTTCGGCGCCCGGCTCACCGGACTACGCGTCGCGGACTCGTCGACCACAAGTGGGACAACGGGTTTCACGATGTCGGCGCGCCCAGGTCGATGCCGAGACCGGCGGCGGTTCGGTAGCCACTATGCGCCAGCCTGCGCAACTGTTCCGGGCGCATGCCCAGGCGCAGCGAGGTATCGAGCAGCATCGCCATCGGGTGTCCGGGGTCCGCCTCCAACGCGGCTTCCAACGCGATGCCCGCCAACGGTCCGTCGCCACGGACGTAGGCGCTGTAGCCGAGCAGAGCGGCGGCCTCGGCGCGATCGGCGCCGGACAGCGCGCGGGTCAGCGCGGCCCACACCGCCTCTGCCGCGTCGGCGTTGTCACCGACGGCCAAGGCGAACATCGAATCCCGCACTGCCCTATCGCGCAGGGCTGCCGCTATTTTCGCGAGCTCGGGCGCCATCAGCGCGGCGCCCGAGGCGGTGTTGGCGATCTGCCACAGCACATGGTCGAGCGCTTGCCTGCTGTATCCGATCGGATCGCCGCGACGCGCGGCCCGCGCATAGCGTTCACGGGCGCGTGCGAGCGCGTCCGGTAGATGCGCGGCCACCTCGGCGTGGGCGAGGGGGTCCCGCGCCACCAGTGCGGTGAGTTCGGAACGCGAACCGCGGATCGGCCTGCCGTCCAGCACGTGGGTCAGCGTCACCAGCGAGGCCGCCGGATCCCGGAGCACCCCGTGCCGCTGCGGCCCCGCCAACGTCCACCAGCGCTGCCCGGCGGCGATCGCACGCACCGCCCACACTCCGCCGAGCGAGATGTCGCACGCCGCCAACCTCCTGCCGAGCGAGCCGACCAGCACATCGAACCGTCCGGTCGCGCAGCCCGGCCGGTCGGCGCCCGCCCCCGGTTCCACGGCGCGTTCGTCCACGACGACGGCCAGGACTTCGGCCGCCTCGTCGTGCGCGCAGATCCGCGCGACCGCCGCCGCCAATGTCGCGCCCCGGACCCGCCGCCCGCTGGGCGAGTCCAGATCGAACCGCACCACCGCGTCGACTATCGCACCACCCGCAGTCCCGTGCCGAAGGACGAGCACGACCACCGACCGTTCCGGGGTGAAGCCCAGCATGGCGGGCACACCGGCGATCAACTCCGCCGGGTCGTCCACGCGCACAACGTGATCGGGCGTAGCCCGGAACGGCGGAGGTTCATCACGGCATCGGGCATCGCCCGCCGCGCCACCGGGGTTCCATGCGCTTGTTCCGCTCTGCGCGGTATGCGAATAGGAGTGCGGCGCAACCATGGCGGCGGGAGAGACGCACACCTCGGCCTCGGAGGAAACGCCGGAGGGCGACGAACGGTGACTGCCGGTTCCCGGTCGGAAGGTGTCGTCCTCGCCCGCACAGCCGGCATCGACCGGTTCGGGAGCGGGAAACGGGGTCGCGGAATTGGTCATGCTTCGACCATGCGGCCCGGGCGTCTCCGGCCCGCGCCGCCGACCTGGCGATTTCGCCGCCCTGGGGATTTCGCTTCACACTGTGCACGACTCGACCGGGACGACGGACGTATCGCAATTCGTGTCGGTGGCGCCTGCTACGGTGCCGCCCTCTGTCCGCTATCTCTCGCGCGCTTTGCGCACCGCGGTGGCGAACAGCGCATTCAATGCCGCGGTATCCGGTTCGTCATCGGCGAAGGACATATACGTCACCGAGACACGCACATCTCCGGTCTGCGCGACGTGGCTGCGCATGGACTGGATCAGCCGGGTGCCTCCCGCCTCGGGCCGCACGGTCCTGCGCAGCGAAAGGGCGTCGTCGGCGTCGATCGGCGGTGGCGAAGCCTGCTCGGTGGTCACCGTCGTGGCGGCGCCCGCTCGCTGCACCCGCACCGATCCGCATTGCTCCAGCCGGGCGCGCAATGCCGTCAACGGTTCGCCGGTGCGCGTCAATTCGACGGTCAGCGTGGCACGCGTGGCGTCGTCCGTGCCGACCGCCATGGCGGTGTGCTCGGGGCCGAAGTCCTGATCCGGCGGCGCACAGCGGCTGGGCTGGACATTCGCACCGCGGCCCATGCCGTCCAGATCGCCCGCCGCTTGGGCCACGGCTTCCTGCGG
This sequence comes from Nocardia gamkensis NBRC 108242, assembly GCF_001612985.1. Classification (GTDB taxonomy): domain Bacteria; phylum Actinomycetota; class Actinomycetes; order Mycobacteriales; family Mycobacteriaceae; genus Nocardia; species Nocardia gamkensis. Next base: position 29,423 of record NZ_BDBM01000030.1, read on the forward strand.
CAGCACCACCGCCGTATAGGGCGGGGGGAACTGGTGCGCATCCGGCAACAGCGTCGGTAGTTCGGCGCTCACGTGCCGAGTCACCGTGGCGGGCACCGACGAGACCGGGCGCCCCGGTACCGTCGACCCGCACCCTGCGAGCAGCACCGCGCAGACGACGGGCGCCACCCAGCCCGGCCGCATGCGCCTCGAATCCGCCACGGTCACACCCCCACTGTGCCAAACTCCTGGTGTCCAGCCGGCGATGCCACGCCGCCGGGCCGGGAATGCGCGAGCCACCGATGCTGTTGCCTCGGAGTACGGGTCGGTGTTCGGCCGTGCGCGGTGACCGCCACGACATGGGGGACAATGGACAGCGGTCCCCGGTCCGGACGACTGCTCGTCTCGCACCACCAGCAAGGGTGGCGAACGATCGGGCAGGCAACCACACTGGCGCGTGAGGTACGCGCCCGGGCCGCAGGAGCCGCGCAGGAAGGAGTACGCGATGGACTACGAGTCGCGAATGTACGAACTGGAGTTCCCCGCTCCGCAGCTGTCGTCCGCCGACGGCGCGGGCCCGGTCCTGGTGCACGGGCTGGAGGGTTTCACCGACGCCGGGCACGCGGTACGGCTGGCGACCACGCACCTGCGCGAGAGCCTCGAAAGCGAACTGGTCGCCTCGTTCGACGTGGACGAGCTGCTGGACTATCGGTCGCGCCGTCCGCTCATGACGTTCAAGACCGATCATTTCTCCGATTACGCCGAGCCGGAACTCAACCTCTGGGCTCTGCGGGACACCGCGGGCACCCCGTTCCTGTTGCTCGCGGGCCTGGAACCGGACCTACGCTGGGAGAAGTTCACCACCGCGGTGCGACTGCTCGCCGAACAGCTCGGCGTGCGCCGCAGCATCGGTCTCAGCGCCATCCCGATGGCCATTCCGCATACCCGCCCACTCGGCGTGACCGCGCATTCCTCCGATCGCGACCTGATCTCCGACCATCAGCGGTGGCCCGGCGAGTTGCAGGTGCCGGGCAGCGCGTCGTCGCTGCTGGAATTCCGCATGGCGCAGCACGGGCACGAGTCGGTCGGCTTCTCCGTGCACGTGCCGCACTACCTGGCGCAGACCGCCTACCCGGAGGCCGCGCAGACGCTGCTGGAGAACGTCGCCGACAACGCGGGCCTGGAGTTCCCGCTGGCCGCGCTCGGCGAGGCCGCCGCCCGGGTGCGTGAACAGGTCAACGAGCACATCGCGGGCAACGCCGAGGTGGAGACCGTCGTGCACGCCCTGGAACGGCAGTACGACAGCTTCGTCACCGCCCAGGAGCGGCAGTCGAGCCTGCTGGTCGGCGACGGCGAGTTGCCGAGCGGCGACGAACTGGGCGCAGAGTTCGAGCGGTTCCTCGCCGAGCAGAGCCGCGACAAGGGCGAGGACGAGGGCGAGCAGGACTGAGCGCCGCGGCGGCCGGGTCCCTGTCGCCCCTGCACGGCCGCCCGCCGGCGAGGCCGTAGGGTGGTCGGAGTGGATCTGACCGAACTGCTCGACATCCCGGGGACCGACGCCGACGCGCTCTACGAGTCGTTCGGAACGTGGGCCGCCGAGCAGGGCACCCCGCTCTACCCGGCGCAGGACGAGGCGCTGCTCGAGCTGGCATCCGGATCCAACGTCATCCTCGCCACCCCAACCGGTTCCGGGAAATCGCTCGTCGCGGTCGGCGCACATCTCTTCGCCCTCACCCAGGGGCTGCGCACCTACTACACCGCCCCGATCAAGGCGCTGGTGAGCGAGAAATTCTTCGCTCTCTGCGAGGTGTTCGGCGCCGAACGCGTCGGCATGGTCACCGGCGATGCCGCGGTGAATCCGGAGGCGCCGATCATCTGCGCGACCGCGGAGATCCTGGCCAACCTGGCGCTGCGCGAGGGCGCGGACGCCGCGATCGGCCAAGTCGTGATGGACGAGTTCCACTTCTATTCCGACCCCGACCGGGGGTGGGCCTGGCAGGTTCCGTTGCTGGAACTGCCCCGCGCCCAGTTCCTGCTCATGTCGGCCACGCTCGGCGAGGTCGACTTCTTCGCCCGCGACCTGGAGCGCCGGACCGGCCGCTCCACCGCGATCGTCGCGGGTACCGAGCGCCCGGTGCCGCTGAGCTTCTCCTACGCCCGCACCCCGATCACCGAGACCCTCGAGGAACTGGTCACCACCCACCAGGCCCCGGTGTACGTCGTGCACTTCACCCAGGCCGCCGCACTGGAGCGCGCGCAGGCGCTGACCAGCGTGAATTTCGCGACGCGCGCCGAGAAGGACGCGATCGCCGGCGCGCTGGGCGAGTTCCGGTTCGCCGCGGGCTTCGGCAAGACCCTGTCGCGGCTGATCCGGCACGGCATCGGCGTGCATCACGCGGGCATGCTGCCGAAGTACCGCCGCCTGGTGGAACGTCTGGCCCAGGACGGTCTGCTGAAGGTGGTGTGCGGCACCGACACCCTCGGTGTCGGCATCAACGTGCCCATCCGCACCGTGCTGCTCACCGGGCTGACCAAGTTCGACGGCGTGCGCACCCGCAGGCTCAAGGCGCGGGAGTTCCATCAGATCGCGGGCCGTGCGGGCCGGGCCGGTTACGACACCATGGGCACCGTGGTCGTGCAGGCTCCCGAACACGAGGTGGAGAACACCCGGTTGCTGGCCAAGGCGGGCGACGATCCCAAGAAACAGCGCAAGGTGCAGCGACGCAAACCGCCGGAAGGCTTCGTGTCCTGGAGCGAGGAGACCTTCGACCGCTTGGTGGCCGCGCAGCCCGAGCCGATGGTGTCGCGTTTCACGGTGACCAACGCCATGCTGCTGAACGTGATCGCCAGACCGGGCAACTGCTTCACCGCCATGCGTCACCTGCTCGAGGACAACCACGAGCCGCGTCCCGCCCAGCGCAGGCACATCCTGCGCGCCATCCGGCTGTATCGTGCGCTGCGCGACGCCGGGGTGGTGCAGCAGCTGCCGGAGCCGGACGCCCACGGCCGCCGAGCCCGCCTCACCGTCGACCTGCAGCGCGATTTCGCCCTCGACCAGCCGCTGTCGCCGTTCGCGCTGGCCGCGCTCGACCTGCTGGACAAACAGTCTCCGAGTTATACCCTCGACGTGGTGTCGCTCATCGAATCCACCTTGGAGGATCCGCGCCAGCTGCTGATGGCCCAGCAGCACAAGGCTCGCGGCGAGGCCATCGCGGAAATGAAGGCCGACGGCATCGACTACGACGAGCGGATGGAACTGCTCGAAGAGGTGACCTGGCCCAAACCGCTGGCCGAGTTGATCGAACCGGCGTACGAGACCTATCGCGCAGGCCACCCGTGGGTGTCGGAATTCGCGCCCGCACCCAAGTCGGTGGTGCGCGACATGATCGAACGCGCCATGACCTTCGCGGAGCTGATCTCCTTCTACGAGCTGGCCCGCTCCGAGGGCGTTGTGCTGCGCTACCTCGCCGACGCCTATCGCGCGCTGCGGCGGACCGTGCCCGAGTCGGCGCGCACCGAGGAACTCGACGACATCACCGAATGGCTCGGAGAACTTGTGCGCCAAGTGGATTCGAGCCTGCTCGACGAGTGGGAGCAACTGACCAACCCGGGCGCGGAGACCGACGCCGACCAGCTCGCCTTCGGCGCGGAAACGGTGCGCCCGATCACCGCCAACGAGCGCGCCTTCCGGGTCATGGTCCGGAACGCGATGTTCCGCCGCGTCGAACTGGCCGCACTGCGACGCTGGGACGAACTGGCCGAACTGAGCCCCGGACCGGACTGGGCCGAGGCGCTCGCGGACTACTACGCGGAGTACGAGCGGATCGGCACGGGCCCCGACGCCCGAGGTCCGCAACTGTTCCAAGTGGAACGAAGACCCGGATTCTGGCGGGTGCGCCAGGTGTTGGACGACCCGGCGGGAGAGCACGGCTGGTCGATCGACGCGGTGGTCGATCTCGCCGAGTCCGACGCCGCGGGCGAAGTCGTCTTCGACGACGTCACCGTGTCCGCCGGCTGAGCCCGCATCACCCCTCGGTCCCATGTCCATGCAGGTCAGCAGCTCCGTCGCGCCAGGAGGACGGGGGTGCGCGACCATGTGGCGAACCCAGGTTTCGACGGATTCGTTTCTGGGTACGGGCCGCTGATACTCTCTCCCCCGCTGCCCAAGCGAAAGATCAACTATGCCCGAATCGCCCTACCTTGTCATCCATCCCGAGCGTGTCCGCCAGAATTACCGCGCGCTCGATGCCGCGCTGTCCGCGGACACGGGCGCCACGACGAGGATCCGTTTCGCCGTGAAAGCGAGCCCGGTGCCGGCGATCGTGCGCCTGCTCGACGAGGAGGGCGCGGAATTCGATGTCGCCAGCATCGGCGAGATCGACCTCTGCCTCGGGCTGGGGGTGGCGCCGCAGCGGTTGTGCTACGGCAACCCGATCAAGAAGGCCGCGCATATCGCCCGGGCCTACGCCTCGGGCGTGCGCCGCTTCGCCTTCGACACCGAGGACGACCTGCTGCGCATAGCCGAGCACGCGCCCGGCTCCGAGGTGGAGTGCCGGTTCCTCGCCTCAGCACCGGAGTCGCGCACCCCGTTCGGCACGAAGTTCGGTTGCAGCCCGGGTGAGGCGTTGCGGCTGCTGGTCCGAGCCCGCGACCTCGGGCTCGTGGTCGCGGGGCCGTACTTCCACGTCGGCTCCCAGCAACTGGACCCCGCCGCCTGGCGGATCGGCATCGAGCAGGCGGGCCGGATCGCCGAGGCGCTGGCCGACAAGGACATCGCGGTCGGTTCGGTGAACATCGGCGGCGGGTTGCCGATTTCCTACGCCGACCCCGCGCCCGGGCTGGGCGAGATTGCCGCTGTGGTCAAGCACGCCGCAGCCGAATTCCTTTCCGGGGACACCGGATTGGTCGTCGAACCGGGCCGGGCACTGGTCGGTTCGGCGGGCACGATTCACGCCGAGGTCGTCGGCGTCCGCACCGCGCCGGACGGGCGGCGCTGGGTGTATCTCGACATCGGCCGCTACAACGGAATGGCCGAGACGGAGAACGAGTACATCGCCTACCGGTTCGTCACCGACCGGGACGGCGACCCCGTCGACGAGGCGGTGGTGGCCGGTCCGACCTGCGACGGCGACGATGTACTGTATCAACGCACGCGAGTCCTCCTACCGACCACGTTGCGAGCCGGTGATCGCGTTCGAATCCTCGACACCGGTGCCTATACCGCGAGCTATTCGTCGGTGTCATTCAATGGTTTTCCGCCCTTGACCGTTCATGTCTCGGGCGCTGAGCGAGAGTGAGTTTGCCCATGACGGCGGAATTCACCGGTTGGCATGTGCTGGCCGAGTTCGGTGGTGTCGACGCAGACCTCTGCGACGATCTCGAACGACTCGAATCGGCGTTGCGTGAGTCTCTGATCGCGGCGGGCGTCACCATCTGCGATGTCGTACACAAGAAGTTCGAACCGCAGGGGGTGACCGTCCTCGCGCTGTTGTCGGAGTCCCACGCCTCGATTCACACTTATCCGGAGTCCGGCGACATCTTCGTCGACGTGTTCACCTGCGGCAGCATCGGCGCGGGCGCGTCGAAAGCGGTCGAGCTACTGCGGGACGCGTTGGCTCCCAAGGATGTTCGCATGCAGGTCATCCGCAGGGGACACGGCAGCCAGCGGATCGAGGAACCGGTGGGCGCGGGCCTGACCCGCATCTGGGACCTGCACGAGGTGATCGTCGACACCCACACCCCGTTCCAGCACATGGTCATCGCGCGGACCGAGCAGGGCATCAGCCTGTTCTCCGACGACGACCGGCAGTCCACCGAGTTCTCCCAGCTCACCTACCACGAAGCGATGATGGTCCCCGCCTTCGTGCTGGCCGAGAAGCTGGACAAAGTGCTGATCATCGGCTCCGGCGAGGGTGTCGCCAGTCAGATGTCGGTCGCCGCGGGCGCCACCCACGTCGACCACGTCGACATCGACCAGCTCGAGGTGGAGCTGTGCGCCCGGCACCTGCCCTACGGCTACTCCGGCGACGAGCTGGCCGCCGCCGTCGAGGGCGATGGACCGATCAAGGTGCATTACGCCGACGGCTGGGACTTCCTGGCCACGGCCGCGCAGGCGGGCACCCGCTACGACGTCATCGTGATCGACCTGCCGGACGAGCGCGTCGAGGACGCGCAGCACAACCGGCTCTACGAGGCGGAGTTCCTGTCCCGATGTCGTGCGTTGCTCGCGCCCGGTGGGGTGCTGTGCGCCCAGGCCGGCTGCGCGACCATGTGGCGCAACGAGACGCTGAAGCGGTCCTGGGAGCGTTTCCACGAGCAGTTCGGCACCGTCGTGCACTACGGCAGCGACGAGCACGAGTGGTCGTTCCTGTTCGGGCTGGTGGACACGGTCGACGATCCGGTCGGCGGGATGACCGATCGCCTGGCGCGGTTGCCCTACCGGCCCGAGACCATCGACGCGCGGGCGCTGGTGCGCGGCGCGATCGAACCGCACGCGCTGCGGGTCTAGGCGAAGGCACCCGAATGCGCCGGTTCCGTACCGGCGCATTCGGCGTTCGGTAACAGGTCAGAGTGGCGCCGGCTCCGCGGGCGGTGCACCGCCGTCGCTCTGGGCTCCTCGCCGCGAGCTCGGTCGGGAAAAACCACGCCTGTGCCTGCGGCCAGGCCCAGCCGAGCACCGAGGGCCCGAGCAGGAATCCGGCGATCATGATGGTGACCACCTGCACCGGGCCCGCCGCCGCAGCAGCGGCCACGAGTTCGGGCGCCATCGCTCGCACGCGGCGTGATGACGCCCGAACTGTTTGTCCGGCAGGGAATTCGCGGTTCAGGAGCGCTGCTGCTCGCGCCACCGCTCGACGTCGACCCCGCCGACACCCCAATTCGACAGGGCGACTTCATCGATCACGACATAGGTGCTCGCGGGCGCCTTGCCGAGCACGTCGTACAGCAGATCGGTGACGCCCTCGATCAGCCGCGCCTTCTGTTCGCGGGTCACGCCTTCGTCGGTGACCTTGATGTTCACGTACGGCATTTCAGGCCGCCCTTCCAGCGATGAACCCGCCGTCGACGGGGAGGATGTGTCCGGTGGTGAATTCCGCATCGGCGAGATACAGCACCGCGGCCGTCGTTTCGGCGACTTCGCCGATGCGGTTGAGCAGTGCGAGCCCGGCGGAGGCCGGTTCGTCGCCGTCGCCGAACAGCGGCGTGCGGATGATGCCGGGGGCGACCGCGTTGACCCGGATGCCGTCGGCGGCGAGTTCGGCGGCCAGACTGGTGGTCAGCGCGTGCACGCCGCCCTTGCTGACCAGGGCCGCCGTGGCGGGCAGCCCGGCGAGGGCATGGTCGATCAGCACGGTGCCGATATTGACGATGCTGCCGCCTCTCGCTTGCGTCAGGAATCGCCGCACCACGGCCTGCGTGGTGAAGTAGGTGCCTTTGAGGTTTCCGTTCAGATAGCCGTCCAGGTCTCCCTCGGTGACCTCCACGAACGGTTTGGCTCCGAAGATGCCCGCGTTGTTGACCAGCACGTCCACGCCGCCGAACCGCTCGACGGCGACGCCGACCAAGGTCGCTCCGGTGGCGGCCGCGCCGATATCGCCCGCCACCGTGGCCGCTCGCTCCGGCGCGCCGAGTGCGGCGGCCACCTGCGTCAGCTTCGCCTCGTCTCGCCCGTTGAGCACGACGTTGTCGCCGCGTTCCACGAATGCCCGTGCGATATCGCGGCCGATCCCACTGGAGGAACCGGTCACGATGACCGTCTTCGCCATCGCTTGCCCTTTCGTATATACGACCGGTCGTCTTCGAACGGTTGGCCGAAGACGCCGGATGAGTGTGATGCCCTGATCAGGGCAGGAAGTAGTCGCCGAGCAGGCGATCCAGGCACTTGCGCAGCGGGCCGAGGGTGCGATCGATCTTCATCCTGATCACCGCCCCCTCCCAGGATTCGAGCAGCAGATCCGCCAGTTCGCCCGCCTCGATGTCGGCGCGGATCATGCCCAGGCGCTGCCCCTGCGCGAGTTGCTCGGCGATACGGTCGCGCCACGCGGCCCATGCCTTCGACAGCGATTCCCGCAGCAGCTCACTGCCTTCCAGTTCGCCGCCCAGATTCGCGATGAGGCAGCCGCCGGTGAAATCGGACGCGACGAAGTCGTCCATCAGCCGCCCGAAGAACGCCCGCAAACCGCTCACCGGGTCCGGCGCGCCGGCGAACGCCTCGGTCAGGTTGCGTTGGACACAGAGGGAGTGGTGCTCGATGATCGCGCGCCCGAAACTCTCCTTGCTGTCGAAGTAGTTGTAGAACGAACCCTTCGGCACCCCGACACGGTCGAGGATCTGTTTGATCCCGGTGCCGTGATAGCCGCTGGTCAGGAAACCCGCGGCACCCTCTTCGACCAGAAGCCGCCGAGTGTCTTCGCTGCGCCGTGGTCGTGCCATGCGTTGAATATACGACCGGTCGTCTTGGAATGGCAAGAGACGGCGTCCGTGCGCCTCACGCCGAGGGCCCCGCCCATCCCTGCCCGGCCGGATCCGGGAAACTCGCCGGATCTCGGCGCCACCGCGCGGAGCGAACGGCGAAATGCGCGAGATGCTCGGCGGCGAACCGCTCCCGCTGCCAGTCGGCCGGATCCGCCGCCACCGTCCAGACATAGGTCCACACCGGAACATTCCGGTGCTCGACGCGCACTCGGCGCAGGTCGTACTCGTCGTCCTCGAACGCGTCGAGGATCGTCCACTCCGCCGCGGTCAGACCGCTCAGCACCGCACCACGGGTGCGGCCGAGGGGTGCAGCGACCAGTCCCGGGTAGATCCGCCGCGGCAGCGCGGCGGCGCGCCAACCGGTCAGCTCGGCCGGTTCGCTCGGCGGGACTCGCCCGAGCAGCGTCTCCAGCACTTCGGGAAACTGCAGCGTGCCGTAGACGAACAGCGCGTCATCCCGCCCGGACAGGCGGCCCAGCCGCCCGTCGCCCCGCGCCGCCGATACCACCTCGCGCCTCCTCTCACCCTGGCTCGACGCGCTCGCACAAGCTGCGCGGCTACATCGGCCGCTGAGCGCGGACGATGGCGGCCAGATATTCGTAATCATCGGCCCGGGCAGTGGAAGTACGGAAGACAAGGCCGATGGTACGGCCGGGGGCGGGGGCGCCGAAGTGCGCGACATCCAATGTGCCGCGCGCGGTTTCCGTCGCGACGGCCATCTGCGGGATCAGCGTCACGCCGAGTCCACCGGCGACGCACTGCACCACCGTGGACAGGGACGCGGCCCGGGTGTCACCGACGGCGGCCGGGTGCACATCGGCCGAGCGGCAGGCCTCCAATGTCTGATCGCGCAGGCAGTGCCCCTCGTCCAGCAGCAGCAGCGGCTGGGCGTCCAGCACCGCCGCCGCGAGATCGGTGCGCCCGGCCAGCTCGTGACCGCGCGGCGTGACCAGCACGAATTCCTCGGTGTAGAGCGGGATCTCGACCAGGCCGGGCATCTCGGTTGGCACCGCCAGCAGCGCGACGTCCAGCACGCCGGTGCGCAGGCCGTCCAGCAACCGTGCGGTCTGGTCCTCGACGATCTGCGGACGCAGCTCGGGTAGCCGCTTGCGCAGTTCCGGCAGCAACCCGGGCAGCACATAGGGGGCGACCGTCGGGATGATGCCCATCCGCAGCGTGCCGCCGAGTCCGTCGCCGGTGGCCGAGGCGACGAAGCGGTCGGCGGCCTCCAGCGTCGCCATCGCCTTGGGCAGCAAGCGCATCCCCGCGGCGGTCACCAGCACGCGGCGGGTGCTCCGTTCGATCAGCTGGAGCCCGAGCCCGTGTTCCAGAGCGGCGAGCGCCTGCGATAACGTGGGCTGACTCACACCGAGGCGCGCGGCCGCGGTGCCGAAATGGCGGTATTCCGCAATCGCCACGAACGCACGCAGCTGTGACAGGGTGGGCTGATAAGTCTGATCAGTCACGCCTATCAGTGTAGTGCGACTGATCACCTTTACCTTTTACGCACCCTTGGGCAAGATCGCCGGTGAGCATTTCCACCGGCGGTGTGAGTGCCGGTCCGAGGCGGTGGCTCGTGGAACCGCAACGGCCCCGCAATACCGCAGAACACAGTTGGCAACCAACCTGACGAGGAGACGAGCATGGCCCTGCTGACCATCGGCGACCAATTCCCGGCATACAACCTCACCGCGGTCATCGGCGGTGATCTGTCGAAGGTCGACGCTCAGCAGCCTGACGACTACTTCACCCGGATCACCAGCGACGACCACGCGGGCAAGTGGCGGATCGTCTTCTTCTGGCCCAAGGACTTCACCTTCGTGTGCCCGACCGAGATCGCCGCGTTCGGCAAGCTCAACGACGAATTCGAGGACCGGGACGCGCAGGTGCTCGGCGCCTCGGTGGACAACGAGTTCGTGCACTTCCAGTGGCGCGCTCAGCACGAGGATCTCAAGACCCTCCCCTTCCCCATGCTCTCGGACCTCAAGCGTGAACTGGCCACCGCCACCGGCGTGCTCAACGCCGACGGCGTCGCCGACCGCGCCACCTTCATCATCGACCCGAACAACGAGATCCAGTTCGTCTCCGTCACCGCGGGTTCCGTGGGCCGCAACGTCGACGAGGTGCTGCGCGTGCTGGACGCTTTGCAGTCCGACGAGCTGTGCGCCTGCAACTGGAAGAAGGGCGATCCGACCATCAACGCCGGCGAACTTCTGGCCGCCAGCGTCTGAAATACCCCTTCGCACCCGGGATTTCGGGTACGCCCCCACATCATCGAGAAACGACCCGGTCCCCGTGCGGGACCGCATCGAGTAGAGGAATCGCCGAATGAGCATTGAGAACCTGAAGAACTCCCTTCCCGAGTACGCCAAGGACCTCAAGCTCAACTTGTCATCCATCGCGCGCACCACCGTGCTGAACGAGCAGCAGCTGTGGGGCACCCTGCTGGCGTCGGCGGCCGCGACCCGGTCGACGACCACGCTGCGCGAGATCGCCGAGGAAGCCGCCGACGTGCTGTCGGCGGAGGCGTACAACGCCGCACTCGGGGCCGCCTCGATCATGGGCATGAACAACGTGTTCTATCGGGGCAAGGCGTTCCTCGGCGGCCGCTACGACGACCTGCGGGCGGGACTGCGCATGCAGATCATCGGTACGCCCGGCGTCGACAAGGCCGACTTCGAGCTCTGGTCGTTCGCGGTCTCCTCGATCAACGGCTGCGCGCACTGCCTCGAGGCGCACGAGCACACTCTGCGCGAAGCCGGCGTCTCGCGCGAAGTGATCTTCGAATCGCTGCGCGCCGCCGCCATCGTGGCCGGTGTCGGCCAGGCGGTGCAATCGACCGAGGCGCTCAGCACGGCCGCGATCTGATTTCGCTCGAAAAGAGGCCCCTGTCCTGCGACGGGGGCCTCTTTCGCGTTCCCGATGTGGTCCGGCCGACAGCCCTCGGCGGGGGCACACGGGTAGGCTCGTCGAGCATGAGCACACAGGTTGATGTGGTGCGAGTGTTCACCGACGCGGCCGGGCGCTTCGGCAACGAGCTGGGTATCGCGCGGGCGGCCGACGTCGCCGCGGCCGATCGGCAGGCGCTGGCGGCCAAAGCCGGCTACAGCGAGACCGTGGTGGTCGAGGAGCCGGTCGACGGCACGGTCGCGGTGCGGATCTACACCCCCACGGTGGAGCTCCCGTTCGCGGGACACCCCTCGGTGGGGACCGCGTGGTGGTTCGCGTCCCAGGGCATCCCCGTGCGGACCCTGGCTGTGCCCGCGGGCCCGGTGGCGGTGGAACTCACCGAGGGATTGACCTGGATCACCGCTCGCGGCGAATGGGCTCCGCCGTTCACCTTCCATCAGCTGGAGGACCCAGAGGTGCTGGCCACCCTGCGTCCGGAGGAGTTTCCCGGCGGCCCGCACTACCTGTGGGCGTGGACCGACGAACATCGCGCCGTCCTGCGCTCGCGTATGTTCGCGCCGACCATGGGGATCTCCGAGGACGAGGCGACCGGAGCGGCGGCCGTCGCGTTGACGGCTTTGCTGCGCAAAGGCCTGGTCATCACCCAGGGCAAAGGCTCGCAATTGTTCACCCGGTGGGACTCCGACGGGTGGGTGCACCTGGGCGGCCGAGTCGTCGGCGACCAACCGGTGGAGATCTAGACCCCGCTCAGGGCAGCGTCACGCCCACGATCGGATCGCCGCTCGGTACGTCGGAGCCACCGTCGGGTTCGACGCTCACCGCGAGGACCTCGCCGGAGCGGAAACCGGTGACGAACGGCCGATCGGTCGAGGGCAGGTCGCTCAGCACCCCGACCGAGCGGGCTTGCCCATCAGAGCCGACCAACCACATCTGATACACCCGACCCGAAGGCGGCGGCGCGACCCGGTCGAACACGACGACCGCGCGCCCGAGTTCGGGCGAGGCGTCCACGACGAGCACACCGCCACCGGCGAACGAGCCGTTCACCGTCCGCACACCCGGGTGCACCTGCACCTGGTCGGCAGCGGCCGGATCGGACGGCGAGCCGATGAACTGCGCGGTCAGCACACTTGCGCCGAACACCAGGCTCGCGACGGCCGCGATCGGCACAGCCCAGCGCAGCGGCCGCCGCCGCCACGCCGAGAGGCGCGTGACGGAGGGCCCGGGGGGCTCCTCGGGCAGCGCGGCCAGGATGCGGCGTTCCAGCTCCGGCGGCGGCGCGAACTCGTCGAGCACGGCGAGCCGCCCCATGACGTCGCGCACCTGCCAGACGGTGTCGGAGAATGCCCGCCGCACGTCCGGGTCCGCGGCCGCGAGGCGGGCATCGATATGCCTGCGCTCGATATCGGCGACCGCGTCCAGCGCGCACGGGTAGGCGAGGTCGATGAGATCGGCCTCCGACCGTGGCGAGGCGTCAACCATCGGTGCGTTCCCCGGACAAACACTTCTCCAATCTCTTCAGCCCGTCGCGGATGCGGGTCTTGATCGTGGGCAACGGCACCGAGAGGTGATCGGCGACCTCCCGATAGGTCCACCCGCTGTAATACGCCAGCGCGATCGCCTCACGCTGGGTGGGGGTCAGGTTCTGCAGGCAGCCTGCCACCTGTTGCTCTTCGATGCGCTGGGTGACCGATTCCGCGACGACGTCGTGGGCGCGGCCCAGATGCTCGTGCGCGTAGACCAGGTCCCGGCTGGTGGCCGAACTCTCCGCGCGGACCCGATCCACCGATCGGCGATGGGCGAGCATCATCAGCCAGCCGACCGGACTGGCGAGCGAGGCGTCGTAGCGGTCGGCCATCGACCACACCTGGAGGTAGACCTCCTGGGTCACTTCCTCGGCGGCGGCGTGACTGCGCAGGATCCGCACGGTCAGACCGAACACCCGCGGGCTGGTGAGCTGATAGAACTCGGTGAACGCGGCACGATCGCCGGTGCCGGTGGCGGCGAGCAACGCCGCGAGCTCACGGTTCGCCCGGGTGGCCTGGGTTCGGTCGTAGCCGGTCGGCAGCGGGCACGCGAGCGCCGGGCCATCGGCATCCTCTCTCGCGCGTGCCGCGGCGCCCGATCGGTGGGGTGAAGCAGAACCGTGTTCGTTGCTCATCGCCGAATCCCGTGCCTGCATGCACAGGGGTTCGGTATGCGGGTGGACCCGGATTGGTCGCGGTCACCGAATGATTACGGCCACCAGCATATAAGCGGTGCCGGCGTCCATCACCACGTGCGGCACCGCCGCCCACGGTTTCGCGGGTCCGGTGAGGGCGGCGACGCAACCGCCGGAACGCGCGAGCAACCTCAGCGGGCCCGACGGCCGCGCATGCGCCCAGCCGGTGCAGGCGGCGACCGCGACCAGGAGTGCGTCGAGGAGGAACAGCGCGGCGAGACCGAGCGCGGGGCCGACGGCCGGGCCGCCTGCGTGGCCGGAGGCGGTGTGACCGGACATCGCGTAGAGCATCGCCGCGGCGGCGGCGATGTGGTAGCCGAGCGGGACCGCGCGGTCGATCGGCAGCGCCCGCCCCCGGGTGGCGTGCTCCGCGGCGCGCAGCATCAACAGTCCGGCGAAGACCACGGCCATCGCCGTCAGCACACCGCGCAACGCGTGCGGGCTCGCGCCCGAGGGGAACACCAGCATGCCGAGCATGACCAGGCACATCACCAGATGGGCAGCGTCGGACTCGGCGTGCCCGGCCGCGGCATCCCGGGCGGCGGACGAATCCGGCGACGCGTCGACGGGATCGGCGGACGGCACCGCAGGCGCCGTCACCCGCGCCAGCACGATCACCGCGGCGATCACGAACGCCGCCACCGCCGCCCACCGCAACGCGGCATACTCCTGCACGAACTCCGCCACACCCCACCACCTCTCAGCACGGCGACCACGGTCGTCGCCCTCCCATGCTCGCATCCCGAAGTGGTGGAGGTGCACCTTTTCGATTCGCCCACATCGCTGATCGGCCGCCGCTGCGGCAATCGAGCAGCATTTCCGCACCGAGAGCGATACTTCCGGCAGCGCACGGCCGAGACAGACTGTGCCGCAGTCCGTTACGGCGACGAGATGAGGCGATCACTTCGAGTCACGGAGTCGCCCCGCCCGGCGAACAGGAGCTCGCATGCACCAGGACCAGGGGCGGCGCGAGCGCGCCCGACCACCCGCGATGATGGACTCATGTCCGACCAGACCGCCGTCCCGATCCGCACAGCGTGTTCATGACCCGCGCGCTCTGAGATCGGGTCCGATGCGAGGCTCCGATCACCGACGCGGGCGAATCACACATCGTTCAACGCGCGGGTGAATCCGTCGACGAGTTCGGCGATCCGGTCGTCGGTCATGATGAAGGCCGGAGAGATCTGCATGGCCCCCTGCCCCGCGGCGCGACTGGATATCCCGTGCGCACGCAGCGTCTTCACCAGCGGCAACCCTTCGGCGGGGTCCGCCAGCTGGATGGCCGCGACGGCGCCGAACCCGCTGCGCACCTCGGCGACCCTGGGATGTCCGGCGAGCACCGACAGCTGCTCGTGCAGGCTCGCCTCCACGCGCAGGGCGGCCTCGAGCAGGCCTTCGCGCTCGATGATGTCGAGATTCGCCAGCGCGGCGGCCGCCGCGCCCGCGTGGCCGCCGTAGGTGTAGCCGTGCCGCCACCAGACGCCGCCGCCGAAGAACGGCTCCGCCACGCGCGGGGCGGCGAAGACCGCGCCCATCGGGACATACCCGGAGGTCAGTCCCTTCGCGGTGGTCATCAGGTCGGGTTCGAGCCCGAACCGGGACGAGGCGAACCACGCTCCGCCGATGCGGCCGAACCCGGTCACCACCTCGTCGGCGACGAACAGGATGTCGTAGTCGCGGCAGATGCGCCGGACTTCGGCGAGGTAGCCCGCAGGCGGCGGATACACACCGCCCGCGCCGATGACCGGTTCGCAGAAGAACGCGGCGATCCGTTCGGCGCCGACCTCCTCGATCAGCGCGAGCAGGGCTTTCGCGTCGTCCCACTCGACGGTCCGCGCCGCGGGCATCAGCTCGCCGTAGCCCTCCCGATTGCCGGAAAGGCCCGCCAGCGCCGTACCCGCCACGTGCATGCCGTGATAGGCCATTCGCCGCCCGACCACGATCGTCTTGCCCGGCTGCCCGAGTTCGTGCCAGTAGCGGCGGGCGAGTTTGGTCGCGGTGTCGACGGAGTCGGAGCCGCCCGAGGTGAAGAAGATCTTGCTGCCCGGCACCGGGGCGAGGCCGGCGAGCCGCTCGGCGAGTTCCTGGGTGGCGGGCTCGGTGATGTCGCCGAAATTGGAGTAGTGCGCGATCGTGCGCAGCTGGGCGGCCACCGCGTCGGCGATCTCGCCGCGCCCGTGGCCCACGTTGGCGAACCACAGGCCCGCGGTCGCGTCGAGGTACCGATTGCCCGCCCGGTCGAAGACGTAGACGCCGTCTCCGCGAGCGACCACGAACGCTCCGTCCCGCTCGACGGCGCCCATGTCGGCAAAGCCATGCCATAGCGCGTTCATGTCTCCACCTTTACCGGTTCCCGGGTCGTGGTCCACTCCCTGCAGTCAGGGCGCCGTGCACAGCGCCGGACGGCGCTGATCCGGGATGCGCGGCAGCACGTCGACCGTGACGAGCGACCACCGGCGACGCCGGGCCCGCATCCTCGGTCCTCGTCCGGTCCCGCGTATCGGCGCAGGTCACCGGCCGGGACGGGGCTTCGGCGTCCACTCGGCCACCGGCCGCGGTGGCTGGTGGAAAAATCCGCTGGCGGATTTCGCTAGGCTGGTCGATGCAATGACCAGGACAGCCGCCACCGACTCCCGCGAACTTCGCACCCGCTTGGCGAATCTCTCCCTTCGCGACGAACACCGGTTGCGGCGCAGGCTCGACAAAGCGCGCGGCGGCGACCTGGGCGGGGTGGAAGCCGAGATCGCGGCCGCCGAACTGCGGGTCGAAGCGCGGCGCGCGGCGGTGCCGGAGATCCGCTATCCGGAGCAGCTACCGGTCACCGCCCGCCGCGAGGACATCGCCGCCGCCATCGCCGAGCACCAGGTGGTGATCGTCGCGGGCGAGACCGGCTCCGGCAAGACCACCCAGATCCCGAAGATCTGCCTCGAACTCGGCCGCGGCGTCCGCGGCACGATCGGGCACACCCAGCCCCGCAGGCTCGCCGCGCGCACCGTCGCGGAGCGGATCGCCGAGGAGCTGGGCACCGAACTCGGCGACGTCGTCGGCTACACGGTGCGGTTCACCGACCACGCCGCCGAGCACACCCTGATCAAGCTGATGACCGACGGCATCCTGCTCGCCGAGATCCAGCGCGACCGGCTGCTGCGCCGCTACGACACGATCATCATCGACGAGGCGCACGAACGCAGCCTCAATATCGACTTCCTGCTCGGCTACCTGAAGCAACTGCTGCCCCGCAGGCCCGACCTCAAGGTGATCATCACCTCCGCGACCATCGATCCCGAGCTGTTCGCCCGGCATTTCGCGGACGAGCAAGGCACTCCCGCACCGATCGTCGAAGTCTCCGGACGCTCGTATCCGGTGGAGATCCGCTACCGGCCGCTCTCGCTGGAACTTCCGGGCGCCGCCGGAGACGAAGACGACGAGGACACCCGCATCGTCGACCGGGACCCGGTGGACGCGATCGGCGACGCGGTGACGGAGTTGTTCGCCGCGGGTGACGGCGACGTGCTGGTGTTCTTGTCCGGTGAACGCGAGATCCGCGACACCGCGGACGCGCTGCGGGATCTGAAGCTGCCGCGCACCGAGATCCTCCCGCTGTACGCCCGGCTGTCGGCCGCCGAGCAGCACCGCGTGTTCGCCTCGCACACCGGGCGCCGGGTGGTGCTGGCGACGAATGTCGCGGAGACCTCGCTCACGGTGCCGGGCATCCGGTACGTCGTCGACCCGGGCACGGCGCGGATCTCGCGCTATTCCATGCGGACCAAAGTGCAGCGGTTGCCGATCGAACCGGTGTCGCAGGCATCGGCGCGGCAGCGCTCCGGGCGTTGCGGTCGCGTCGCCGACGGCATCTGCATCCGGCTGTATTCGGAGGACGACTTCGAATCCCGGCCCGTCTTCACCGATCCGGAGATCCTGCGCACGAACCTGGCCGCGGTCATCCTGCAGATGACCGCGCTCGGCCTCGGCGACATCGAGAACTTCCCGTTCGTGGAGCCACCGGACCGCCGCGCCATCCGCGACGGCATCGCCCTGCTCGAAGAGCTCGGCGCCCTCGCGCGCCGGGACGGAAAGTCCCGGACGGACGGCGACGGCGCGACCGCCTTGACGCTGACCCCGATCGGCCGCGACATGGCGCAGCTGCCGGTCGACCCCCGCATGGCGCGGATGCTGGTGGAGGCGCAACACACCGGTTGCCTGGCCGACGTGCTGGTCATCGTCGCGGCGCTGTCGATCCAGGATGTCCGGGAACGGCCCGCCGAGCAGCAGCAGGCAGCCGACACCGAACACGCGCGCTTCACGGTCGAGGGTTCCGACTTCCTGGCCTACCTGCGGCTGTGGGACTACCTCGGCGGGCAACGGAAGTCGTTGTCGTCCAATCAGTTCCGGCGGCTGTGCCGGGAGGAGTTCCTGCACTACCTGCGGATCCGGGAGTGGCAGGACCTGCACGGGCAGCTGCGCACGATCACCAAGGGCCTCGGATGGTCGGCGCGGGCACAGGACTCGGCGAGCCCGGCGGAACCGGACCGAACCGAAGCGGCCGCGCCGGACGGCAAGCAGGGCAACCGATCACGCCGCAGCCGGTCCACGCGCGGGGGCGACGGGCGCCCCGGCGCCGAACGTGGCCGGGGCGCCACCGCGGCGACCGTCGCGGACAACGACGGACTCCCCTGGGATTCCACCGCCATCCACCAAGCGCTGCTGGCGGGCATGCTGTCGCACATCGGCGTCAGGGAAGCGGAATCCCGGGAATTCCTCGGCGCGCGCAACGCCAAGTTCATGATCTTCCCCGGCTCGTCGCTGGCGAAGAAGCCGCCGCGCTGGGTGATGGCCGCCGAACTGGTCGAGACCTCACGGCTGTGGGGTCGGATGGCCGCGAAGATCGAGCCCGAATGGGCCGAGCGGCTCGCGGGCGACCTCGTCAAACGCGTCTACTCCGAGCCGCACTGGTCGGCCAAGCGGGGCGCGGCGCGCGCCTACGAACGCGTCACGCTGTACGGGATTCCGCTGGTCACCGGCAGGCCGGTGGACTACGGCCGGATCGACCCGGAGTTGTCGCGGGAGTTGTTCATCCGGCACGCCCTGGTGCAGGGCGAGTGGCAGACCCGCCACGAGTTCTTCCACCGCAATCGCGCGCTGCTCGACGATGTGGCCGACCTGGAGCATCGTGCCCGCCGCCGGGACATCCTGGTCGACGACGAGGTGCTGTTCGCGTTCTACGACGAGCGCCTGCCCGCCGACATCGTCTCGGTGCGTCACTTCGACAGCTGGTGGCGCACCGCACGCCGGGCAGACCCCGAGCTGCTGAATTTCTCCACCTCCATCGTGGTCAACGAAGGGGCGGCCGCACTGGACCCGGCGGCTTTCCCGGACTCCTGGCGCCAAGGCGAACTCGCCTTCCCGCTCTCCTACCAGTTCGAGCCGGGCAACGAGGAGGACGGCGTGACCGTGCGGATCCCGGTGGAGCAGCTCGCCCACGTCCGCGCCGTCGGCTTCGATTGGCTGGTGCCGGGCATGCGCGACGAACTGGCCGCCGCTCTGATCAAGACGTTACCGAAGACGTTGCGACGCAGCGTCGTCCCCGCACCCGACTTCGCGGCCGCCGCCCTGGCGGCGCTGACCCCGCGGGCGGAGCCGCTGCGGGCCGGGCTGGCGCGCGAGCTGTCCCGGCTGGGTTCGGTGTCGATCGCCCCCACCGACTTCGACGTCTCCGCACTGCCCGACCACCTGCGCATGACTTTCGCGGCCATCGGCGACGACGGCGCCGTGCTCGCCCGGGACAAAAGTCTCGCCGCGCTGAAAACCCGCCTGGCCGAGCAGGTTTCCGCCTCCGTCGCCCGGGCCACCGCGGGAGCCGAACGCCCGCCTGCCACGGTGTGGACCTCCGAATCGCTCGGCACCCTCGCGCCGACGGTGCGGCGCGAGGTGGCGGGGCAGACCGTCACCGGATACCCGGCGCTCGTCGCCGAAGGCGACGGCGTGGCGGTCCGGGTGCTCAGCTCCCCCGCGGAGCAGGCCGCCGCCATGCGCCTCGGCACCAGAGCGCTGCTGCTGCACACGCTGCCCGCTTCGGCCCGTAGCTCCACCGCGGGCCTGTCGCCCGCGGATCGCCTTGCCCTGAGCCAGAATCCGTATGGCTCGCTGGAGGCGCTGCTCGACGACTGCCGCGCGGCTGCCGCCGACGAACTGCTCGCGGCCGCCGGCGGGCCGGTGCACGACCCGGCGGAGTTCGACGCGCTCGTCGCCCGGATCCGTCCGGATTTCGCCGCCACCGTCGCTCGTTATGTGCGCCTGGTCGTGCCGGTGCTCGCGGGCGCCCACCAGGTTTCGGTGGCGCTGGCGCGAACGAGCGAGCGCGACATCGTCGAAGACGTCCGTCATCAGCTCGACAACCTGGTGTTCCGCGGCTTCGTGTCCGAAACGGGCGCGGCCAGGCTGCGTGAGCTGCCGCGCTACCTCCAGGCGGCGGTGGCGCGACTGGAGGCGTTGCCCGGCTCGGCCGTTCGCGATCGGCAAGGCATGGCCGAACTCGATCGGGTGCTCGCCGCCTATGACCGCTTGGTCGCGTCGCTCCCGCAGAGCCGCAGGCACGCGCCCGCGGTCACCGAGATCTGGTGGATGATCGAGGAATTCCGCGTCAGCCTGTTCGCGCAGAAGCTCGGTACCCCGTTTCCGGTGTCGGCCAAGCGAATCGAGAAGGTGATCGCCGCGGTGCGGCGCTGAGTCAGTCGGCGGCCGACAGCGCTTCGGCGCGTGCCTGGCGCATCTCCCGAATCTCGCGTTCGAAGTCCTCGGCCGAGGTGAACGACCGGTAGACCGAGGCGAACCGCAGGTAGGCCACCTCGTCGAGATCGCGCAGCGGGCCCAGGATGGCCAGCCCCACCTCGTGACTGGGCACCTCGGGAGATCCCTTGGCGCGCACCGCGTCCTCGACTTGCTGCGCCAGCAGGTTCAGCGCGTCGTCGTCGACTTCACGACCTTGGCAGGCCCGGCGCACACCCCGGATGACCTTTTCGCGACTGAACGGCTCGGTGACGCCGCTCCGCTTGACCACCGACAGGATGGCGGTCTCCACGGTGGTGAACCGCCGCCCACACTGCGGGCAGGCGCGACGCCGGCGGATGGCCGCGCCTTCGTCGGCCTCGCGCGAGTCCACCACCCGGGAGTCGGGGTGTCGGCAGTACGGGCAATGCATCCGAGAAATCCTTCGTCGATGCGCGTGCTCGCGTCCGGACCGGGCACCGATCGGGGCGATCGGTCCGGCGAGCCCGTGTACAGAGGTCTATACCCCGGCACCAGACATTCCTCGTGCGACACGCGGAATACCTGCATAACACTTCGAGGATACCCGTCCGGGTTCCCGATTTGCCGCACTCACCCCCGCTGCCGGACGCGGCTTCCTCATCCGGCGATCTGCCAGTGCGCGGTCAAGTCGGCGAGGAGGTCCGGCAATCGGGCGGCGAGGCGGCCACGGGCCAGCTTGCCCCAGAACGCCTCGCCGAGGACGGCGCCCGCCACGGCGGGGTCGGTCTCCATATCGATATGGCGGGGCACCAGGTCACCGGTGATGTAGTGCCAGCGCGTCTCGCGATCGGCCCAGTTGAAGCCGGGCAACGGCATGCGGAGCGTGAGGCTGCGGCCACCTACCTCGGCGCCGACCACCGTGGGGGCGTACACGCCGGGCGCGCGGACGCCCGGCACTCCAGGTTTGCCCGCGATGGTGCTGACATAGGTGAGCACGCGGCCGATCGGCGCCCGGCCCGCCGACGTCTCGTCCCACTGGTCGGCGACGACGTGGTTCTGTTCCCGATCGGTCATCCGGATCAGCGCGTCGATGTAACCGTCCCTGGTGCCCGAGGCGATCGACTGCCACGCCGCGTGGATGTCGTCATCGAGCACACCAGCCGCGTACATCTCGTCGATCCCGCGCATGCCCAGCGCGACGTAGGCTTCGTGCATCGGCACCAGATCCGTGAAGATGTGCTTCTGCATGATCATCAGGCGGGTCTGATACCAGGCGACGTCCGCGGCGCTCAGGCGGGAGCCCTCGGTGGCGAGCAGCCGGATGTCCTCCGGCAGCGCACGCGTCAATTCCGGCGGGGTCGCGCGCAGCAGATCGGCGACCGCGTCGCCGAGCCGATGGATGCCGGGCACGTCCAAGACCACGCCCACATCACCCATGTCGAAGAATCCGGAGGCGAACGACCCGCCCGCGATGCCGGCCAGCCCCGCCCAGTAGAACTCCGGGTGGCGCGTGGCCAGCCGCAGATAGTTGACGTAGACCTGGTTGAAAGTGCGTTCGTTCGCACGCGGGCCCTGCGCGGGATCCCAGGCCGCCAGATCGATATCGGCGTTCCCGGTGGCGATCACCAGCCAGTACTGGTGCAGCAGTGTCGCGTAGCGGCGCGGCGCCACACCGTCGGCCCGTGCCTGCCGCAACGCCTCGGCGAGATCCGATTCGTTCAGTGGCAGAGCGGGACCGAGTCCGCCCGCCCCCGCACCGTCACCGTTGACGGAGGGCAGGTCCAGATAGGCCGCGTACGCGGGTTCCGCCCGGGCGATCGAGGCTGCGCCGAGTCCGAGGACCAGACAGAGGGACAAGGCGGCCGCGCGGAGGAAGAGGCGAACCGAGCGGCCTGCGCTGAGGAGTGTCATGTGCTGAAAGATCCCGACATCGTTCGGGCGGTGTTGCCCGGATCACGTTTTCAGCACGGTAGCAACACGTTCTAGTTTGTCGATCAACAAATCCGGCCGCCCAGGGTGGCCGAATTCCCTTCCGCTCAGCGTGAAATGCCGCCCACCGGCGCACCCGGGCCGTCCACCACCGCCGGTACCGGCCGACCGGCATCACCGCCCCACTCGCCCGCCCGCACATGCGCCAGAGCGATCAGCCCCGCCACCACCAAGGCGGTGACCAGCGCGGTGACGGCGAGGACGGCGAACCCGATCTGCGCTTGCTCGACCCGGCGCATCGGGTGTTCACCATGAGCACGCCGCCGCGCGAGCGGCCGCGAACCCCGGTCGTAGGCGACCGCGCCGGCACGGGGACGCGCCCCGGGCGGGCGCCGATCGGCCGCTGATCGGTGCACGGGTGCCAGTGCGCGGGCACGCGCACCATCACCCAGCAACTGCCGGGCGGTCTCGTAGCCGAGATCGTCCCGATCGGGATCGGCGGGGCGCTCGGGTCGCGCGACCGCCGAGCCGAGGGAAGGGGTGACATCGCTGATCGCAGTGCTCATCGGACAAACCTCCGTGATAGGTGCTCCGGTCGGCGTTCGAGCTGTTCGAACATGTGTTCAGGGGCTATTCGCTCATGTGTTCGAAGAACTGGTGTTCGATTTCTACCACGCGTCGCCGACAAAGTCAGCAGGAACACCCGACATGCGTCGAACAGATGTTTGATCCAGCGGCGCGACCGGACTAGATTCGAAGAACCGAAGACACGACAGGCCATGAGGACACATGCCGGGCACCGACCGGCCTGGCACAGCAGGAAAGGGCGGTTGCGGTGAGGCAGACGGACGACACGGGTGACGAGAGCGGCGCCGACGCGGCGGGTAGCGGAGCGGATCTCACCGTGCGTCAGCGCAAAGTGCTGGAGGTGATCCGCTCCTCGGTGAGCGAGCGCGGCTACCCGCCGAGCATCCGGGAGATCGGTGACGCCGTCGGCCTCACGTCCACCTCGTCGGTCGCCCATCAGCTGCGCGCCCTGGAGCGCAAGGGCTACCTGCGCCGCGATCCGAATCGGCCACGCGCCGTGGACGTCCGGGGCCTGGACGAGGTGGTGCGGTCGGTGACCAGCCTGCCGGCCGCGGCGGTCGACGACGGTGAGATCACCGTCGACGTCGACCGTCCCGTCCCCACGTTCGTCCCGGTGCTCGGTCGCATCGCCGCCGGTGGCCCGATCCTGGCCGAGCAGGCCGTGGAGGACGTCTTCCCGCTGCCGCGCGAGCTGGTCGGCGACGGTTCCCTGTTCCTGCTGAAGGTGGTCGGCCAGTCCATGATCGACGCGGCGATCTGCGACGGCGACTGGGTGGTCGTGCGACAGCAGAACGTCGCCGACAACGGCGACATCGTCGCGGCGATGATCGACGGGGAGGCCACGGTGAAGACCTTCAAGCGCACCGGCAAGGACGTCTGGCTGATGCCGCACAACCCCGTCTTCGAACCGATTCCCGGTAACGACGCCCAGATTCTCGGCAAGGTCGTCACGGTCATCCGCAAGATCTGACGGTTTCATAGGAACGGCGAACGCCGACCGTGCGCTGATGCGCGCCGTCGGCGTTCGCCGACCGGCACAAGGCGTGACACTCACAGCTGATTGCCAGCTGATGCGCAGGCGATTCACCAGGACGCTTGCGAAGCTCCAGCGGTGACAGCGATTCCCGCCGTGCCCGATGCGCATCCGATTGCCACCCGCGCCGGATCGGCCGGCTTACCGCCCGCGCGAGGGTGGGAGCGCGCGGGGCTGCCTCTCCTGCTGATCGGGACCGCGGTCGCGTACCTGTGGCACATCACGGTCAACGGGATGGGCAACGACTTCTATGCCGCGGCAGCCTGGTCCGGTGCAGGGAACTGGAAGGCGGCGCTGTTCGGTTCCCTCGATCCGGCCAACTTCATCACCGTGGACAAGCCGCCGGTGTCGCAATGGGTGATGGGCGTATCGGGGCACCTGTTCGGATTCGGCAGCGCGAGCATGCTGGCGCCGCAGGCGCTGATGGCCGTGGCCGCGGTGGCATTGCTGTACGCGATGGTCACCGAGGCGACCGCCAACCGGGCCGCCGGTCTGCTGGCCGGAGCCGTTCTGGCGGCAACGCCGGTGGTGGCGTTGATGTTTCGATTCAACAATCCGGATGCCGTGATGGTGCTGCTGATGACCGCGGGCGCGTACTGCACGCTCCGGGCGGCGCGGCAGGCGAGCGCGCGCTGGCTGATACTGGCGGGCGTCGCGCTCGGGTTCGCGTTTCTGGCGAAGATGCTCGAAGGGCTCATGGTGCTGCCCGCTTTGGCGCTCACCTATCTGATCGTCGCGCCGGCTTCGGCGCGAAAACGCCTGCTGCACTTGTCCGCCGCCGCGGCGGCGCTGATCATCTCCTCGGGCTGGTATGTCCTTCTGACGGTCCTGTGGCCCACCACCGCGCGGCCCTACCTGGCGGGCTCGACGAACAACACCTTCATGGATCTGGTGCTGGGCTACAACGGGTTCGCTCGTTTCCTGGGGCACAATCACCGTGGCGGCAACCGGTTCGCACTGCCGCCCGGATACGAGATGCCACCGGCCGCCGGGCATACCGGTGGCGGGTTCGCCGGATCGAGCGGACCGAGTCCGGTTCGCCTGTTCAGCGGCGAGATCGGATTCGAGATCTCCTGGCTGCTTCCGGCTGCCCTGCTCGCCTTCGTACTGGTGCTCGTCTCCCGTGGGCGGGCGCCTCGCACCGACCCGATGCGTGCGGCCGCATTGGCTTTCGGGTTGTGGCTGATCGTCGACGGCGTCGCGTTCACCGTGATGCGCGGCGGCATGCATGCCTACTACACGCTGGCGATCGGTCCCGCCGTGGCCGGGATGTTCGCGATCGGGGTGGCCGAGATGTGGCGGCGGCGGTCCGCCGCGTTCGGCCGAATCGGCGCCGCCGCACTGGTGTTGACGTCGGGTCTGTGGGCGTTCGTCCTGCTCGACCGCAACCCCGAGTGGCTGCCGCCCCTGCGTTGGACACTCGCGGTGGTCTCGACGGTGGCGGCGGTCGCTCTGGTCGCCGCCGCGTTCCCCGGCGGGGCGCGGCGGGTGCGGGCCGGAGCCGTCTCGGTGCTCGTCGTCTCGGGGGTGCTCGCAGGCATCGGCGGATCGACGGCGTACGCCGCGGCCACCCTGCCGCAGGCGCATACCGGGGGCAGCCCGACCGTCGGCCCCGCCGAGCCCGCGGCTCCGGATCCGGTGAACGACGTCCGCCGCGAGGTGACCTCGTTCGTGAACGGAGAGGTCGAACCTCGACTTTCCGCGCTGTTGCGCGACACCTCCACGACCTGGTCGGCCGCTGTGGACCGCTCCTCGGTCGCCGCGTCGCTCGAACTCGCCAGCCACACCCCGGTCGTCGCCATCGGCGGTTTCACCTCCGACGACCCGGTACCCACCCTCGACGAATTCCAGACCATGGTCCGCACTCATCAGGTGACGTACTACCTCGCGCAAGAGGTGCGGTTGCCCGATTCGTGGCGTGTGCCCGGCCGGGCCGAGGCGCCCGCCGGGCCGGGTCCGGACAACGGATGGTGGCGCCCGGCCGGGCACGAAGACATCGCCGAGTGGGTGTCCGCGCACTACACGGCGGTACACATCGGCAATGTCGCCGTCTACGACCTCACCGCGCAGGCCTGCGCCGATGCACCCGGAAGGGCCTGCGCGAAATGATCGGACAGCCCCGGCAGTGCCACCGCCTGCACCACTGGTGATGGCGCGTTCCGGTGGCGGCCGGTACGACGGGGTGTCAACTCGTGCCCACACCGAGTGCGGTCAGCAGCACCAGCACGACGGTGAGCACGGCCAGCACGCCGTGGCCCGCGACGATGGCGACGGGAAAGTGCCCTTCGGGAGGTTCTGCCGTACCCGCCGAACGGGCACGGTAGGTGGGCAGCCAGCGCAGCAGCATCGCGAATCCGAGCAGCGCGACGGGGATCAGCAGTACGAACGCGACCCACGCCAGTGCGTCCGTGTCGAGGACGAGGTACAGGATCCAGCAGATCAGTCCGGCGACGGCGAGCGTGAAGTGACCGAACACGACCGGCACGGGCAGCTGGGTGGAACTCGGTTGCCGCGTCCCGCCCCGGGCGATCCACGTGCCGAGCATGAAGAAACCGCCGCCCGCGGTGAGCAGCCAAGAAACCAGTGCGGCGATGCCCATGGTGTGCCTCCTGAGGGATGCGAAGGGATTCAGTGGGTGAAGCCGCCGGCTTGGGTGGTTTCGTCGGCGACCCGCACGCCGTAGCGATAAGCCAGCTTGCCGCCGAGATACCCGGAAATGGCCAGCGTCACCAGGCTCGCCGCCGACAGCGCCAGCGGACCGGCCGGGACCGCGACCGCGAGGTCCGCACCCCGCCGCCACACGAAACCCAGCGCATATGCGACGGTCACCAGCAAGTTGAGGGTCATGTGCAGCAATCCGGTACGGAAGGCGGGCGTACCGGTCGGGATCGCGAGCAGATCGAGGAACCCGATCGTCGCGGCGATCAAGGCGCCCAGCACGCCGATCGCGATCAACCAGGACGATCCCTCGACCAAGAAGTCCGGATCGTCGACGAGGCGGGACGCGATGTCGAACACGAAACTGGCGACCCAGGCGCCGATGGGGACGGTGACCAGTATCGGATGGAACGGATGCCCGTACGGACCGGCCAGCACCGCACTCACCGGCCGCTTTCCCTGCCGTGGATCGCCGCTCATCGCATACCTCCGCCGAGGTCGATCAGGTCGATGACGAAAGTAGTCTTACCCGCCGCGCGGGACATTCACACCGCGCATCGGGTCGACCACAATCGACCCCGGGGTCGATTCTCGGCCGGCGAATACTCGGCGCGTGACGCGCTGGTTTTGTGGCACCGGTACAGTGACCGAAACACACGCACGCCACACCGAGCCATCATTCGACTTTCCGCCTGTGGAACGGCCACTACATCATTGGCAACATCGGCATCTGCATGCCGGGGAACATGCGATTCCACCAGTCGCGTGCCATCCCCATCATCTGATCCATCACGGTAGTTCACCTCCCTTCAACAGGACTCGAGAAGCAGGTCAGCTCATCGGCCTCGAAGGTGGGGAAACGCGCTCACACGCCGCGATAATCACCGGGAAACAATTCCTGGGTTGCAATGAATTTTCCGCCCGGGTGACCATTGGCGAATTCACGCGGCACTCCTCGCGGTCGGGATCGACAGCTGTGTACATTCTACTCCGAGCACGGTTGCCGAAAAACGTCGTCGCGCCTTACGAATTCGCCGAACCGTCGAGGGCCGGGCATTTCCACCGATCGGACCTTTGCGTCCGAATGGAACATCGCCATAGGCCTCGGACGACGACGGCGACCTTGTCGGGGCGATGAAGCCCGCCGCCACGAATTCGGCGTTCGTGATCGGCGGCGCGGCACGGAGTTCGTCAGCTCGCCGGGCTCCGCCGCGCGGCCAGCCGCCGATTGGTGACCTCCAGCTGACGCACCGTGCCCGACTCCAGAGCCCGCACCCCGGCGTCGTCCAGTCGCCCGCACAGCCGCCCCCAATGCACCGCGACCCGCTCCCCCGCCGCCACATCCGGCAGCGCCGCGTACCCGTCCACCCGGATCGGCACGGACTCGGACGTCTCCGCCGACAGCGTGAGGCGTTCTCCGTCCCAACGGAGCCTGCGGCAGCGCAGCGAGACCTCGCCGCCGCTGCGGTCGAGGACCGTTCCCCAGGTGATCCGGCAGCTGTCGAGGATGTGCAGGGGATGCGCGTTGCCGTGCCGGAGCAGCCGCGACCACGGGTACACACCGAAGACGTGGAAACAATGGTTGGCCGCGGCTTCCTCGGCCAACCGCGGGGTCAGATGCGTCCAGTACCCGCCCGCGACCGGGCCGAGCAGACTCAGCAGTTCCGCGGTGAACTCACGGGGGTCCAGGCTCGCGCCGACTCCACCGCCCAGCCAATAGGATTCGACGAGCCTGCGGTCCAGCGGATCGGCGATGCCGGTCATCCGGGCCATCACCCGCAGGTAGGGCCACGCGCCGGTGAACCGGCGTGCCACCGCGCGCACCTGTTCTTCCGAGCCGTCCCGCAACGCGACCGCGTCGGGTGGCCCGCAGTAGCCGAGCCGGTTGGGCGCGTAGGCGTACCGGGCGAACATCTCCGCGCCGCCGCCCGTCATCGGCACGGCCTTCCACCGGCGCGCTCGACGGACCAGCGCTGTTCGAGCCTGCCGAATCGCCACACCGCCACCGCCACCGCCCAGGTGAGCACGAACAGTCCGGCGATCAGCAAACCCATGGCGCCGAGATCCAGCCCACCGACCCAGGCCACCGGACCGTCGGCGATGCCGAATTCGTCGGCCAGCACCGAGATCATCTCCTGCGCGCCGATCAGCAGGGCCACCACGACCGACAGCCCCGTGACGACGATGTTGTAGTAGACGCTGCGCAGCGGCCCCGCGAACGCCCACCCGTACGCGTAGTTCATGAACGCGCCGTCCAGCGCGTCGAACAGCGTCATTCCCGCCGAGAACAACACCGGCAGCACCAGGATCGCGTACCACGGCAGGGCGGTCGCCGCCGCGCCGCCCGCGATCACCAGCAGGCTCACCTCGGTGACGGTGTCGAAGCCGAGGCCGAACAGCAGTCCGACCGGGTACATCTGCCACGGCGCGCGCACCGCTCGGGTCAGCGGGCCGATCACCCGCTGCAAGGCGCCGCGGTCGTCCAGCTGCCTCCGCAACGCGGCCTCGTCGTACGTCCCGCGACGCATGCCGCGGAACACCCGCCATATCCCGATCAAGGAGACCAGGTTCAACAGCCCGATGGCGAGCAGGAAGGTTCCCGAGACGCCGGTTCCGAACACCCCGGTCCAGTGGTGCAGCCCGGACTGCTCGTCCCGCAGGTTTCCCGCCAGCGCCTTGACGCCGAACGCCAGTAGCGCGACCAGGACGAAGACGATGGTGGAGTGGCCGAGGGAGAACCAGAACCCCACCGACAGCGGCTTGCGCCCGTCGGCGACCAGCTTGCGGGTGGTGTTGTCGATGGCGGCGATGTGGTCGGCGTCGAAGGCGTGCCGCATCCCGAGCGTGTACGCGGTGACACCGAGACCGACGCCGAACACCGCACCGTCCACGACGTACCCGCCGGGGACCACGACCAGCAGCAGTGCCGCCCACCCGAGGACGTGCAGGGTGACGACGACCGCCGCCATCCCCGTGACGCCGCGCCGCTGCCGTCCGTCCAGTGGGCGGCGCGCCGCCGAGGGGCTATCGGCGATCCGAACGATGATGCACACCTCGCCTTCTGGCTCGGGACCGTTGCGTCCGCGGTCAGCAGATTCGCGGTAATTGCTCGCCCGCGGGCAGGTCCACCACCCGGGTCCCGCCGAGCGCGGTGCGGGCCACCACCATGCCGGGATGTTCGGCGACGCACCGGCCGATCGCCGCGGCCTGCGCACCCAGCGGGTGTTCCCGCATCGTCGCGAGCACCCGATCGGCGTCCTCGGGTGCGACGAACGCCAGCAGCTTGCCCTCGTTGGCCACGTACATCGGGTCCAGGCCGAGCAGCCCGCACGCGTCGCGCACGCCGTCGGGCACCGGCAGCTGCCGCTCGTCCAGGGATACGCCGACCCCCGCGGCGCGGGCGATCTCGTTGAGCGAGGCCGCGACGCCGCCGCGCGTGGGGTCGCGCAGCACGTGCACGTCGGCGCCGGTGGCCAGCATCGCCGCGACCAAGCCGTGCAGCGGCGCGGTGTCGCTGAGCACGGTGGTGCCGAATTCCAGTCCTTCGCGGCAGCTGAGCACCGCGACACCGTGCACGCCGATGTCACCGCTGACCAGCACGACGTCACCCGGCCTGGCGCGCTGCGGCCGGATGTCGACCTCGGGAGCCACCACGCCGATTCCCGCGGTGTTGATGTAGATCCCGTCTCCGTGTCCGGCGTCGACGACCTTGGTGTCGCCGGTGACCAGCTGGACTTCCGCCGCCAGCGCGGCGGTGCCGACCGCCTGCGCGATGCGCGCGATGTCGGCCAGCGCGGTGCCCTCCTCCAGGATGAACGCGGTGGACAGCACCATCGGACGCGCACCGGACATGGCCAGATCGTTCACCGTGCCGTTGACCGCGAGCTCACCGATGGTGCCGCCGGGGAACACGATCGGTTTCACCACGAACGAGTCGGTGGAGAAGGCCAGCCGCGCGCCGTCGAGCGTGACCACCGCGGAGTCGCCGAGGTCGGCGTGCGCGGCCGAGCCGAACGCGGGCAGGAACAGATGCTCGATCAGTTCGCCGGACATCGCTCCGCCGCCGCCGTGGCCCATCACGATGTTCGGCGCGTCCCGCAGCGGCATCGGGCAGACCCAGCCCTCCACGTCGATCGCCACGGGAGCGGCGCCGTCCTCACGCATGGGCCACCTCCGCGGGCAGATCGAGCCGCCGGTACAGGTAGTAGGCGGCGCACGCGCCTTCGGAGGACACCATGGTGGCGCCCAGCGGGTTACGCGGTGTGCACTGCTTGCCGAAGGCGGCGCACTCGTTGGGTTTGATCAACCCTTGCAGCACCTCACCGGAACGGCAGATGGCCGATTCGGCGGTGTGCAGGTCGCCCACGGCGAAGCGGTGTTCGGCGTCGAATTCGCGATAGCGATCCGACAGCCGCCAGCCGCTGCGCGGGATCACGCCGATGCCCCGCCAGGCTCGGTCGGTGACCTCGAAGACGTCCTGCAGCATGGCCTTCGCCGCGGGATTGCCCGCCGCGGACACCGCGCGCGGGTAGGCGTTCTCCAATTCGTGCCTGCCCGACTCCAGTTGCAGCACGGTGCGGCGGATGCCCTCCAGGATGTCCAGCGGCTCGAACCCGGTGACCACCATCGGCACCTTGTACTGCTCGGCCAGCGGCGGATACTCGTCGGTGCCCATCACGGTGCAGACGTGCCCGGCGGCGAGGAACCCCTGCACCCGGCAGGTCGGCGACTCCATGATCGCGGCGATGGCGGGCGGGACCAGCACGTGCGACACCAGCAGCGAGAAGTTCCGGATGCCCAGGCGCTTCGCCTGGTACACCGTCATCGCGTTGGCCGGAGCGGTGGTCTCGAAGCCGATGCCGAAGAACACGACTTCCCGGTCGGGATTCTCCTTGGCCAGGTTCAGCGCGTCCAGCGGCGAGTACACCACCCGGACGTCACCGCCTTCGCTCTTGACCCGGAACAGGTCCTTGGCGCTGCCGGGCACGCGCAGCATGTCGCCGAACGAGCAGAAGATCACGCCCGGCTGCGCGGCGATCTCCAGCGCCTTGTCGATCACCTCGAGCGGCGTGACACAGACCGGGCAGCCGGGGCCGTGGATCATCTCGATCTGGTCGGGCAGCAGTTGGTCGATGCCGTGGCGGATGATCGAATGGGTCTGTCCGCCACAGACTTCCATGATCGCCCAGCGGCGGCTGGTCGCGGTGCGGATCCGATCGAGCAGGCGCTGGGCCAGCTCGGGATTGCTGAATTCGTCCAGGTATTTCATGACCGGGCCTCCGGTTCCTCGCGTGATTGCTCGGCGGCTGGATTGTCCATGCCCGCCTGCTTCGCGGCGATGGCGAAACCGTCGCCGAATTCCTCGTTCAGTACGCCGAGGTGCTCGAACTCGGCCAGGGTCCGCAACGCGGACTCCTCGTCCAGCCGCTGGATCGCGAAACCGACGTGGACCACGACGTAGTCACCGACCGCCGCGTCCGGGATGTATTGCAAGCAAACATCCTTGTGCAAGCCGCCGAAGTCGACGACCGACATCAGCGTGCCGTCCCGCTCGTGCAGGCTGAGCACTTTTCCAGGTACCGCAAGACACATCGTTGCTCTCCTTCGCTCATCCCTCGCTGCACGCGAGGAGTTGCCCGAACGCGAGGCCGCCGTCGTTGGGCGGCAGTCGGTGGTGGGTGATCACGGTGAAGCCGTTGTCGCGCAGCAGCGCACACGAGCGCGCGAGCAGCAGGGCGTTCTGGAAAACGCCGCCGGACAGGGCGACGACCGTCGCCGGGGCGGCGTAGCGAGCCGCGAGCTCGAGCACCAGCCGGGCGACGGCGGCGTGGAACCGGGCGCCCACCACCTGCGCGGGTGCGCCCGCGCGCACGTCGGCGACCACATCCGCGAGCACCGGTGCGGGATCGATCAAGGCGGGATCACCGTCGACCAGTGGGAACCGGTACGCGGTGGCGCCTTCGGCGCCCGCCCGGGACAACCCTTCCAGCTCGATGGCCGCCTGCGCTTCGTAGTCGACGACGTGCCGCACGCCGCACAGCGAGGACACCGCGTCGAACAGCCGGCCCATGCTCGACGTGGGAGCGCAGCCCCAACCGGTCCGGAACTGGTGGGCCAGTACCGAACGCTCGGCGGGCGGACATGCCGCGACCGCCGGAATGTCCTCGGTCCACTCGATCCCCGCCGACCGAAGATGCGCCAGCGCCATGCGGTAAGGCCTGCGCACCGCGAGATCGCCGCCTGCCAGCGGCACGTATTTCAGATGGGCCAGGCGGCGATAGC
The DNA here is from genome assembly GCF_001612985.1 of Nocardia gamkensis NBRC 108242. Lineage (GTDB taxonomy): Bacteria > Actinomycetota > Actinomycetes > Mycobacteriales > Mycobacteriaceae > Nocardia > Nocardia gamkensis. The sequence goes on from NZ_BDBM01000030.1 coordinate 62,245, forward strand.
CCTTGTAACCCGCGAGCAGCACCTCACCGCCCCACACCGCCGCGTCCGGTCCGTATCCGGTGCCGTCGAAGGCGATGCCGACCACCTGCTCGCTCGGGCCGAGTCCGTGCTCGCCCATGACGGCGGCGATGTGCGCGTGGTGGTGCTGGACGGTGTACACGGCTCGCTCACCCGCGTGCCTGCGCGCCCACGCGGTGGAGCGGTAGCCGGGATGCGCGTCGGCGACCAGTTGGGCGGGCCGCACCCCGGTGAGTTCCGCGAGGTGGCGCTGGGCCGCGTCGAAGGAGCGCAGCGTCGCCAGATCGTCCATGTCGCCGATGTGCTGGCTCAGCCAGGCGTATCGACCGTCGGCCACCGCGCAGGTGTTCTTGAGGTCGGCGCCGACGGCGAGCGTCGGCGGCAGTGGAACCGGTAGCAGCAACGGCAGCGGCGCGTACCCGCGCGAGCGCCGGACGGGCAGTTCGCGGCCGTCGAGCGAACGCACCACCGAGTCGTCACAGGGCACCAGGATGCGCCGGTTGTGCGTCAGCCAGCCGTCGGCCAGCCCGGCCAGCCGGGTGCGGGCGTCCTCGTCCTGGTAGCAGATCGGCTCGCCGCCGAGGTTGCCGGAGGTCATCACCAGCACCTGCGGGCCGGGCGGGTCGCCGGGCAGACCGAACAGCAACAGATGCAGCGGGGTGTAGGCGAGCATGACGCCCAGGTCCGGGTTGCCCGGCGCCACCGAGGGAGCCGGGATCGGGCGGTATGCCCGCGCCGCGCCCACCGACGCGATGTCTTCACCCGGCCGAGCGGTGCGGATCGAATCGGCTGCGAACAAGGAGGATTCCCCGGCCGCGGACCGGCGAGCGAGCAGCACTATCGGGCGAGCCGGACTGGTCAGCAGCGTCGCGGCGGCGTCGTCGACGGCGACGATGGCCCTTGCCGTGGCGAGATCCGGCACCATCACGGCGAACGGCTTGTCCCCGCGGCGTTTGCGCCCGCGCAGCTGTGCCACGGCCGTTTCGTCGGTGGCGTCGCAGGCCAGGTGGTATCCGCCGATCCCTTTGACCGCCAGGATGCCGCCCGCGCGCAGCAGCTGCCGCGCGGCCGTCAGCGGCGCGCCGGCTCCCGGTCCGGTGTACGCGAGCGTGGGACCGCAGTCGGGGCAGGCGATCGGCTGCGCGTGGAAGCGGCGGTCGGCGGGATCGGCGTATTCCCGCGCGCACCGGGCACACATGGCGAAGTCGGCCATCGACGTCCGCTCGCGGTCGTAGGGCAGACTCGCGATGATGGTGAAACGCGGACCGCAATTGGTGCAGTTGACGAACGGATGGCGATAGCGGCGGTCCCCGGGATCGCGCAACTCGCGTTCGCAGTCCGCGCAGATCGCGACATCGGGAGAGGCCAGCGTGCGGCCACCGCCGTCGCGGGTGGTACCCGCGATGTGGAAGCCGGTGCCGCCACGCACCGGGATGTCGGCCTGCTCGACCGCCTCGACCACCGCCAGCGGCGGCGGGCGCAGCCGCAGCCGCTCGGCGAACCGGTCCAGATCCGGCGGCGCTCCCTCGATTTCGATGACGACGCCACTGCTGTCGTTGCCGACGCTGCCGGACAGGGACAGCTCGGCGGCGGTGGTGTAGACGAACGGGCGGAACCCGACACCTTGGACCACACCGCGCACGAGCAGACGACGCCGCAGCCGCTGGGTGGTCATGGCAGGTCTCCGCGTTGCAGCAGGCGCAACCCGTCCAGCGCCGCCGTGGCCCCGGCCTCGTCGGTCTTCTCCACCGCGAAGCCCATGTGGATGATCACCCAGTCACCCGGCCGGGCCGGATCCTCGTCGAGCAGGCCGATGTTCACCTTCCGCTGCTCGCCGGACACCTCGACCAGCGCGATCTGGCCGTGGTAGCCGTCGGGGATCGCCAGCACGCGTCCCGGGATGCCCAGACACATCGTCAGTCCTCCTGTCGTGCTGTGGCCCGCCGCAGCGGCTCGGAATCATCGGGTGCGCCGGCGGACAGCAACTCGGCGAGCACGCCGCCCACGGCCGCCACGGCCTCGTCCAACGCCGCGGCGACCGGCTCGGACAGGCCGATGCCCTCCGCCACGCAGGCGACCTGGCAGCCGATCACCACGGTGGGTGGGAGCGCACCGCCCAGGGCGCGCACCCCGGCGAAGACCGCGTCCGGGCTCATCGCGTGCGCGTCGAGATGCGCGGCGCCGGTGTCCTCCGGCGCGGCGGCGAACACCTCGATCCGGCCGGGTGCGCCGCGATCGGGCAGCGCGTCGATCAGGACCAGCGCGGCCCAGGGGTCCAGCAGGTCGTAGGCGAGGTGCATGCCCCGGATGCCGTAGTCCACCGCGCGCACGCCCGGGTCGGGGTGGGGCGGCAGCCGCCGCACCACCTCGGGTCCGAATCCGTCGTCGCCGAGGAAGATGTTGCCGATCCCGGCGATCAGCACCGCGCCCGTGGATTCACCCCTCTTCCTCGGTCGGCGTTGTCGCGCCGCCCACCCGCGCGTCGTCGACCTTTCCGGTCGCCGTTTCGGAGGGGGCGTTGGCGGTCTCCTTGCGCTCGTCGTAGGGAGGCGCCGCCGATTCGGTGCCGGGCGGGGCTTGCGAGGTGAACTCGGTGCCCTTCTTGGCGTCGTCGGAGTGCGCGGAGGTCATCTCCTCGTGATCGATGTGCCCCGGCTCCCGATCCGCCGGACCTCCGGCCGCGACGTCGGCGCCGGTGTCGCGCGAACCCGGCGCGCCCCGTGCCGATTGCGGCTCTTCGCGATGCTCAGCCATGATGCTCCTTTCGGGTCGGCCGCTACATGTGCCGGATCTTGAGGTAACGCCGCAGATCCGGGATCGAGCGCAGGCCGAGATACACTCCCGCCGCCACCAGCACGGCGACGACGGTTGTCGACACCACTCCCACGGTTTCCATAGCGGACTTCCTTTCACTTCTCGGTGCCGTCGAGCGGCTCCACTTCGTCGGGGGCGAAATACAGGTAGCGGCCGTACCATTCGTGCAACTCGGCGGCCGGGTCGTCGTCCAGCACGACCCCGACGTGCGCCTGCCCGTCCACGTCCTCGTGGACCGAGACGACCCGGGCGCACCGGCCGTCGAAGAACAGATCCTGGGCGTCGGCCCGCCGCGACGGATGCAGCCGGACCCTGCTGCCCTTGCGCACGAGCACGCCCGCGACCGGCACCGCGTCGAGGTCGGGGCGTACGGCCTGGTCGGCCGACGGGTCCCACCAATCGAGGCCCTCGGGGATCTCCGGGATCAGTCCCGGACCCTCGGCGTGCGGGTCGCGCAGCACCCCGTGCAGCTGCCGCATCGCGTCGGGTGACATGGCTTCGCAGCGGTCGATGATCTCCGCCGCGCGCGGATCGGTGGCCCGCGCCAGCGCCTTCTCCGCGTCGGTCATCGTGAGGATCCGCAGGGTGAGGATCTCGTCGATCTCGGTGGAGTCGAACAGCGCGCCTTCGCTCTGCTCCGCGATCTCGGGGTGGTCGTAGAGGATGATCGGCGAGATCAGCAGCATGCTGTAGTCGCCGGGCGGCCCCGCGAGCACCGGGAAGCAGCGGTACCGATCGCAGCGGGCGGCCGCGGCCACCGCGTCCGGCGGCGGTTCCAGCAGCGAGACGAACTCGCCGCCGGTGATCTCCGCGATGACGTGCGCGCCGATCAGCGAGCGGGCGATGGCGTCGCGCTGGTCGGTCGCGGGTTCGCCCACATTGCGCAGGATGACGGTCAGCCGCGCGAAGCCGTCGTCCCGGTCGGCCGCGAGTTCCAGCTCGCCCGCCAGCGGCAGCCGGGTCCGCACGAGCGTGCCTCGCCCGGGGGCGGCGGCCGTGGCGATCTCCTCGGTCTCGCGGCCGCCGGGGATGTCCAGCGGCCGGACGAGGCGGCCCGGCGGGACCGGACCGATGACGACCTCCTGCTCGACCGCCTCGTCCCAGGACAGCCACGACCGCTCACCGTCGGACCACTCGGCGACGGACGCGCCGCCGGCGTCCATCACTTGGCGGCGCTGGAGCTGGAGGAACCGGACGGTCAGGGTGATCTCCGGATGTTCGCCGGGGGCGACCAGGCACTGCGCCGACAGCGCCTGCTCCTCACCGAGCCCCGCGGCGGCGGCTCCGCGCGGCCCCAGCACGCCGAACTGCCATCGCGACTGGTTCTTGCGCGCGTCGGCCCGGTAGGGGTAGAGCAAGTAGCCCTCGTAGAGCACCGCGTCGGCAACGGCACGAGCGCGGGCGCGGGCGTCGGCGGTCGTCACGGCGTCTCCTCGGTGCTGGTCAGCAGGCGGGTCACCGCGTCGTCGAAACCGGGCAGGCCGTGGCCGGACTTGTAGGCGGCCAGCGCGCGGAGGGTGTCGTTGTGCAGCCGCACCCACCCCGAATTCGGGAAGTACGCGGCCATCAGGTTCTGCCACACCGCCACGGGCATCTCGAACTTGTCCTCGCGGTCCCACGGGATCTGCTGGATGGCGAATCCGGTACTGCCCCGGATGAAAACGGTGCCGCTGAACAGGAAGAGCAGCGGAACCACACCGTCGCGCAACGCGTGCAGGTACTTCGACCCGGTCACCTCGAAGTCGTAGGTGCACGGCATCGGCAGATCCACTTCGGCGCCGCCGGTGAAACCCGGAATCATGGTGGCGCAGTGCATCCAGAGAAACGAACGCTGGGTCTCGTGCCACCGTTCGCGCGGACCGAACAGATCGACCAGGCCCGCGGCCTCCTCGTCGGAGTAGCCGCGGCGGAACGGCTCGATGCGCACCTGCGCGCGCAGGGCGATGGCGTGCACGGGTTCCTCCGCGAGCGCGGCGATGCCGACGCGCGCGGACAGGATCGGCGCGACGGCGTACGGCTCGGGTTTCATCTCGAGCACGGCGAACGTCGTCGAGTACACCGGGCTCATGCCGCACCCCCGGCTCTCGCGCGTGCCGACGCCTCGGCGAAGAACTGTTCCAGATACCGGTGCACGTCCTGACCGCCGTCGAAGCCGTGCCACAGCAGCCGCATCCGGCCGACGAACTCGTAGCAGGCGTCGATCGGCAGCAGCAGGCAGGCCGCCTGCTCGGCCCGGCGGTCGGGCACCCGGATGAGCAGCGCTTCCACGTCGGCAGCGAGCACATCCAGCTCGGGATGCCGGTGCAGGATCGCGTTCCATTGCTCCAGCGGCAACTCCGATTCCGTCGCGCCCGCGGGCCCGGGATAGAACGCCACCGTCCGCTCCAGCGCGGAATTGCGGAAGAAGAACGCAAGGCTCACCGGGATCTCCAGCGCATCCCATTCCGCCCGGCTGATCGTGAAATCGGGGAACGCGAGATACCGATCCGGCACCGCTCGATAGCGCAGCGCCGCGTTCTGGTCGACGAACAGCAGATAGCAGCCGCGGCACACGCACATCAGCTGTCTGCCCTCGACGTTCACGACGTGCCGGTGCTGCTCGGCGATCGGTTCCGCGCACATCTCGCACCGTTCGCCGGGCCGGGGAGCGGGCCCGCGGTCGGCGGCGATGCGCTGGAGCGCGCGAAACGGTGTGCTCACCCGTGCACCCCCACCGGCACCGCCACCGACAGTTCGCCGGATCGCACGAGCACGGGAAGCGGCTCGAGATGCCCGTCGCCGTCGACCCGGGCGCCCGCGTGCACCACGTCGTAGTGCGCCCGGCAGGTGGGGCAGCGCAGCACCGCGTCACCGGCCGGGAATCCCACGCGCCGTTCCAGCACCGCGCCCGCGAGGGAGCCGTCGCACCCGGGACAGTGGTCCCGGTAGGCGTACAGCTCCTCGCCCACCCGGCAGGCCAGCACGGTCAGCCCGGCGACGTCGAAGCCGCCCACCTCGCCCGCGCTCAACTCGGCCAGTTCGGGGACCGCGACCCAGTTGCCGGACCGTGCGCCATCCGCGCGCACGCGGGAGAACAGCGAGTCGGCGGAGATCACCCCCGCCGACTCCGTCTGCGCGGCCACCACTTCGATGGACTCGATTTCCGGCGCCGCCGCCCGCACCGCGTCCTCGACGGCCAGTTCGAGCGTCACCGACGAGGACGGACAGCTCTTGCAGCTACCCGCCAGTTCCAAGCGGACCACCCCGTCGACGATGTCGACCAGGTGGACGTCGCCGCCGTGCGAACCGAGGTAGGGGCGCACGCTGTCCAGCGCGGTGCGCACCCGGGTGGACACATCGTGCGGATGTAACCCGTGCACCAGCAGCAGGCTGGCGACCAGATCGTCGCCGGCCAACCGCTCGACCGCGTCCGCGTCGAGCAGCGCGACCGCGCGGGTCAGCCCCGCGCCGTAGAGTCCGACCAGTTCGCGCACCAGTTGCTCGGCGCGCTCGCGGGCGAGCGCACCGCCCGCCGAACTCGCCTCGAGCAAGGTCTCGATGCGATCGCCGGCTTCCCTCCACCGGGCCTCACCAAATGTCGCGTCGTCCTGGTCGTCCGGGCGATCCTCCACCGTCACCTCCGGTCGTTTCGCCCGACGCGGACTCACTCGGGGGTGAGCGTCTGCGTCGGTGAGTGCAGTTTCTCCAGCGACTTTCCGTTGCCGAGGTACATGTGCACGCCGCACGGCAGGCACGGATCGAAACTGCGCACCGTGCGCATGACGTCGATGCCCTTGAAGTGCTCGCGGTCGTTCTCCTCGAAGATCGGCTGGCCCTGCACCGCGTCCTCGTAGGGGCCGGGCGTGCCATAGCTGTCGCGCGGGCTGGCGTTCCACGGCGTCGGCGGATACGGGTGGTAGTTGGCGATCTTGCCGTCCCGGATCACCATGTGATGCGACAGCACGCCGCGCACCGCCTCGGTGAAGCCGCAGCCGATGCCTTCCTCGGGGACCTCGAACTTCTCCCAGGTCTTGGTGTGGCCTGCCCGGATCTCCGCCATCGCCTTCTCCGCGAAGTGCAGCGCGCAGGCGGCCGCGTACGCCTGGAAATAGGTGCGCGCGCGGTTGCGCTCGAGGGTGTTGCTGCCGTGCACCGGGATCTTCCACTCCAGCGTGACCGGGCCTTTGAGCGCGGTCTTGGGCAGGTTGATCTGCACGCTGTTCCCGGTCGACTTCACGTACCCGATGTCGACCAGGTTGGCCAGCGCCGTCGACCACAGCCGGGCCAGCGGGCCGCCTCCGGTGTCCAGCGAGAGGTGGTCGGTGCCGTCGAACCAGCGTGGCGACATCACCCAGCTGTATTTCTCGTCCAGGTCTCGCTTCTGCGGCCGGGGGTTGGTGTGCTGGTTCCAGGGATGGCGCCGGTCCACCGGGTTGCCCAGCGGATCGGTCTTCACGAACATCTCCTGATCGGTCCAGTCCTCGTAGTACGAACTGCCCAGCAGGATCCGCAGGCCCAAGTTGATGTCGACCAGGGAGGTGGTCAGCAGTTTGCCGTCGACCACGACGCCGGGGGTGACGAACATCTTGCGGCCCCAGTCGGCCATGTCCTTGTACTCGAAATTGCAGAACTCCGGGTCCTGGAACGAGCCCCAGCAACCAAGCAGCGTGCGCCGCAGACCGACTTTCTCGTAGCCCGGCAGCGCCTCGTAGAAGAAGTCGAACAGGTCGTCGTGCATCGGCACGACCTTCTTCATGAACTCCACATAGCGCATCAGCCGGGACAGGTAGTCGGTCATCAACTGGATCGTCGCGACCGTGCCGGGTCCACCGGGATACAGCGTGGACGGGTGGACGTGCCTGCCTTCCATCAGGCAGAACATCTCCCTGGTGATCCGGCTGACCTGTAGCGCCTCCCGGTAGAACTCGCCGGTGAACGGGTTGAGCGCCCGCATGATGTCGGCGATCGTGCGGTACCCGTGGTCGCCCGCGTGCGGCGCCTCGGTGTTCTCCGCCCTGGCCAGCACGCCCGGGTTGGTCTCGGAGACCATCTTCTCGCAGTAGTCCACGCCGACCAGGTTCTCCTGGAAGATGTTGTGGTCGAACATGTACTCGGCGGCTTCGCCCAGGTTCACGACCCACTCGCCGAGGTGCGGCGGGCGCACGCCGTAGGCCATGTTCTGGCAGTAGCACGAACAGGTGGCGTGATTGTCACCGCAGATGCCGCAGATGCGGCTGGTGATGAAGTGCGCGTCGCGCGGGTCCTTGCCCTTCATGAAGATCGAATAGCCGCGGAAGATGGACGAGGTGCTGTGGCACTCGACCACTTCCCGGTTCTCGAAGTCGATTTTGGTGTAGATGCCGAGGCTGCCGACGATGCGGGTGATCGGGTCCCACGCCATCTCGACGAGACGGTCCGGCTCGATCGTCCGGTGCGACGGCTCCGGGATGATCTGTGTCATCAGAGATCCTCCTACCAAGTGCGGGTCGCGCCGGTCTCCAGCTTCCGGCCCCGGTGCCGCCAGTGCGGCTCCTTGTCGACGGTGCGTCCGGTGATGTGACGGAGGCTGCGGATCACCGATCCGTAGAGCCCCGATGCGCTGGACGAGAGCTTCCCGCCGGGTGGTTCGTCCATGAACGGCATGAACTTGTCCGGGAAGCCCGGCATGGTGCAGCCGATGCAGATACCGCCGACGTTCGGGCAGCCACCCAAGCCGTTGATCCAGCCGCGCTTGGGGACGTTGCACTTGACCACGGGCCCCCAGCAGCCGAGCTTCACAATGCATTTCGGCGAGCCGTACTCGGTGGCGAACTCACCCTGTTCGTAGTAGCCCGCCCGGTCGCAGCCCTCGTGCACGGTCGCCCCGAACAGCCACTTGGGCCGCAACGCCTCGTCGAGCGGGATCATCGGCGCCTGTCCGGTCGCCATGTAGAGCAGATAGGTGAGCGTCTCCGACATGTTGTCCGGCTGGATCGGGCAGCCCGGCACGCACACGATCGGAATACCCGCCTTGCTCTTCCAGTCCCAGCCGAGGTAATCCGGCACGCCCATCGCGCCGGTCGGGTTGCCCGCCATCGCGTGGATGCCCCCGTAGGTCGCGCAGGTGCCCGCCGCCACGATGGCCGTGGCCTTCGGCGCGAGACGATCCAGCCATTCGCTGGTCGTCATGGGCTGTCCGGTGGCGGGATTGTTGCCGAACCCGCACCAGTAGCCCTCTTCCTTGAGTTGCTCGTTCGGGATCGAGCCCTCGACCACCAGAACGAACGGCTCGAGTTCCCCGCGGTCGGCCTTGAAGAACCACTCCAGGAAATCATCGGCGCCGCCGTTCGGGCCGCACTCGAAGTCTATGAGCGGCCAGTGCACGGCGATCTTGGGCAGACCGGGCAGGGCGCCGAGAGCGATTTCTTCGATGCTCGGCTGCGTGGCCGCCGTCAAGGCGACCGAGTCACCGTCACAACTGAGTCCGGCGTTGATCCAGAGAACGTGGATCAGCGTTTCTTCGGCTCGTACTGCTTCCTGAGTGGGCATGTCTCGCCACCTTCCGCAGCGGACCACCGGGGGCCGAATCTCGCCTTTCTCGAAGAAGGGGTCACCCGTCGATGTGATCCTGATCACTTCACCTTAAGCGCGCCCGGCGGCATCCTCAAGAGCCGCCGAACCGGCCGCGCGACGCCGCTCGGCCAGCCAGTCATACCAGGTAGACAGGCCTGCACCGCTGCTAACGGACAGCGGAAGGACCTCGACGCCGGGATGTATCGAATGGATGTACTCCCGGCATCGGTCCAGATCGAAATCGACATACGGCAGCAGATCGGTCTTGTTCACCAACACCAGTCCCGCCGCCTGGAACATGTGCGGATACTTCAGCGGTTTGTCGGTCCCCTCGGTCACCGAGATGACGACCACCTTCTCCCGCTCCCCCAGGTCGAACAGCGCCGGGCAGACGAGATTGCCGACGTTCTCGACGAACAGCAGCGTGCCCGGCGCCGGGTCGAGCTTCTCCAGCGCGCGATACATCATCTCGGCGTCCAGGTGACATCCCGCGCCGGTGTTGACCTGCACGACGCGGCACCCGGTGGCCTGGATGCGTTCGGCGTCGAGCAATGTCGCCTGGTCGCCCTCGATCACCGCGATCGGAGTCCGGCCGGACTCGCGGATGGTGCGTTCCAGCAGACTGGTCTTGCCCGCGCCCGGCGAGCTGGTCATGTTGAACGCGACGATGTCGCGCTCGGCCAGCCAGGCCCGGTTGCGCTGCGCCAGTTCGTCGTTCTTGGCCAGCACCTTCAGCTCCAGGCTGACGGTCTCGGTTGCGGGCACGTGGACGTGGTCGGCGTCCGGGCCGTGCGTGTGCTCATGGGGATGGGAGTGCTCATGGGCGTGGTCGTGTGTCTCGGAGTGCTGGTGGTCGTGCGGGACGCGAATCAGCGCGGCGGCGTCGTCGCCGCAACCGCAGGTTGCGCACATGCCTCACTCACCTCCATGGATCGGATACGCAGTTCGCGCCCGGCGCGGATCTCGACATCGGCGCTGCCGCAGGGACACAGCAGGATCGGGTCCGGCAGCCGGAACTCGGCTCCGCAGGTCCGGCACGCCCCTACCCCGGGGATCTCCACCAGGACCAGCCGCGCGCCCTCCGCTACCGTCGCCTCGGCGGCGACTTCGAAACAGAACCGCATGGCCTCGGGCACGACGGCGCACAGCGCGCCGACCTCGACGGTGACCGAGTGCACCCGCCGGCCCGCCGCGTGCTCGCAGACGGCGTCGATGACGCTCTGCGTGATGGCCATCTCGTGCATCGCGACCTCGATTCCTCGAGCGGACAACCTTGAGGCTACTCTCGGGCAAACGCGGCGCGGACCAAATCTACGATGCTCGGCGAACGCATCTCCATGGCGTTACGCACGACGCCGACCGGCGCCTGCATCGGTGAAGCCACGGCCGGGATCCCCCTCCGGATCCCCGCCGCCGGGCAGCAAACACCTCCTGCTTACCCGAGCACCGACCCGTCACACCTGCGCCGCCGCGGAAGCTCAGTCGTGGTCGACCGCGCTGTGGACCGCGCCGCTGTGCGCATCGATCGTCACGTCGTACCGCACGCCCGCTGGCGTGGTGAGCTCGACCTCCCAGACCGGGGTGCCACGATCGGAGTCGAGTTCGGTGGACCGGACCTGCCCGCCGGGCACGGCCCGCACTGCCTTGTCGATCGCCTCCTGCCTGCTGATCCCGGTGTCGGCCACCAGCGACCAGTCCCCCGCGGACGAGCGGAAGGCGACGGTGTGATCGTCCGGTCCGCCGGTGGCGACAGCGGCCAGGGCCGCGCTGAGACCGACGACGACGGCCGCGACGGCCGTGCCGACGAGGAGCCAGCGAAGACCGGCGTAGGCACGGCGGAAAACGGTTGTCATGCGAAACCTCCTGCGGGAGTGCTGATTCGAGTGCGACTACGGTGACGCACGGAACTGAAGGCGAGCTGAAGCCACCTGAAGACGGTTTCAGGATCGGTCTGCCACTCTTGGTGGATGCGTCTGCTGATCGTGGAGGACGAGAAACGTCTGGCTCTCACACTGGCAAAAGGCTTGTCGGCCGAGGGATTTGCCGTGGATGTGGTGCACGACGGCGCCGAGGGGCTGCACCTGGCGACCACCACCGACTACGACCTGATCATCCTCGACATCATGCTGCCCGGCATGAACGGTTACCGGGTCTGCGCCGCGCTGCGCGCCGGGGGCCACGAGACACCGGTGCTCATGCTGACCGCGAAAGACGGCGAATACGACGAGGCCGAGGGGCTGGACACCGGAGCCGACGACTACCTCAGCAAGCCGTTCTCCTACCTCGTGCTGCTGGCCCGCATTCGCGCCCTGTTGCGCCGCCGAACCCGCGGCGGCGCACGGGTGCTGCGCGTCGGCGACCTGATCGTGGACCCGGGCACCCGGACCTGCCGCCGCGGCTCGCAGGACGTGACGCTCACCGCCAAGGAGTTCGCCGTGCTCGAGCACCTGGCCGTCCGAGCGGGAGAGGTGGTGTCGAAAGCCGATATCCTGCACCATGTCTGGGATTTCGCCTACGACGGCGATCCGAACATCGTCGAGGTCTACATCAGCACGTTGCGCCGCAAGATCGACGCGCCGTTCGGACGCCGGACGATCACCACCGTCCGCGGCGCCGGATACCGGCTGGCAGCCGACCGTGCCTGAGCGGAGCAGGCGCGCCTGGTGGCGATCGGTCCGCACGCGCACCACGGTCGCGGCGACGGCGGTCGTCGCGATGGCGCTGACGGCCGCCGGGCTCACGGTGCTGGCGGTGCTGCGGCACAACCTGGTGCACAGCGCCGAATTGCAGGCGGAGACCACCGCGCGTGACGTGGCGACCCAGCTCGCCTCGGGCGCCGACCTCGCGCGATTGTCGCTTCCGGACGCCGAAGATCGACCGGTGCAGATCGTTTCGATCGACCGCCGAGTCCTCGCGGCCGCTGACGAACTCGCGGGGAAACCTCCGATGGCCGACTTCGGGCCCCTCGCGAAGGCCTCCGGGGACCGAGACGACGAGGACGACGAGGACGACGCAGATGACGAGGACGAGGGGGAATCGGACGACGACGAAAACCCCTCCCCGAGCGCGGACCTCACGACAGCCGACGCGGAATTCGGCGACGTACGGCTGACGGTTGATACCGAGGACGGCCCGCACCCGTTCCGGGTCGCCGCCCTCGCGGTGACCGCCCCCGGGGGGCAGCCCGCCACCGTCTACGCGGGCTCCTCGCTGGAGACCGCCGACAGCGCGGTGGCGGACGCGCGGCAAGCGATGCTGATCGGCCTGCTGCCGCTGCTCGCCTTGGTCGCCCTGGTGACCTGGCTGGTCACCAGACGCGCCCTGCGCCCGGTGGAGGCGATCCGCAGGCAGCTCGCCGAGATCATGGACGGCGATCTGTCCCGGCGCGTGCCCGAACCGGGCTCCCGCGACGAGATCGGCAGGCTGGCGACCACCACCAACGCCACGCTCGCCGCCCTGGAGGAATCCGGGGAGCGCCAGCGCCGGTTCATCGCCGACGCCGCCCACGAATTGCGCAGCCCCATCGCCAGCCTGCGCACCCAGCTCGAGGTAGCCCAGGCCCACCCCGATCTGTTGGAACTGGACGGCCTGATCGGCGACACCATCCGGCTGGAACACCTCGCGGCCGACCTGTTGCTCTTGGCCCGGCTCGACGCGGGCGAGCAACCGCGTGCGGATCGCGTGGACCTGACGGTGCTGGTTCGCGACGAATTGGAGCACCGTGCGGGCGACCGGGTGGCCGTGGAGATCGCGACACCGGAGGACGCCGTCGCGATCACCGGCAGCCGTACCCAGCTCGCGCGCGTCCTGGGCAACCTCGTCGACAACGCCCAGCGGCATGCCGCGAGCATCGTGCGGGTCGCCGTGCAGCGAATCGACGGCGGGCGGGTGACGCTGTCGGTCACCGACGACGGCCCCGGCGTGCCGCCCGCCGATCGCGACCGCATCTTCCAGCGATTCGTCCGTCTGGACGACGCCCGCAGTCGCGACGAAGGCGGTGCGGGCCTGGGCTTGGCCATCGTCCGCGACGTCGTCGAACGCCACGGGGGCACCATCCACGTCATCGACGGCACGCCTGGCGCCTGTTTCGTGGTGACGCTGCCCGCAACCGCTGGGTGAGCCGGGGCCCGGAACGGGTTTCGACGTCGTGCCACGACTCGAGACCGGCGGTGATCGAAGTCTGCGCCGGTTCGATCGAGTGCATCGCGGGCGAATTCCGTTCGTTTCCGGCAGCGGGTCCGCAGCCCGCCGAGCGTTGCGCGCCGCTACTCGGCCGCCGTGACCGCCTTCTCCGGTGCGGGCCCGTTCTTCGACGGCACCGAGCCTTCGCTCAACTGGCGAGCGCGCTACGCAGACTTTCGATGACGGCCCGACGCGCGGCACGCCCCTCCGGGGTCGGGGTCAGCGGATAGACATGTGGCAGGCCAGGGGCCTCGTGGTAGTCCACGACGACCCCGGCGCCCCGAGCCGCATCGACCAACAGGCGCGTGTCCGGGTGCAGGATGTCGTCGGTGCCGCAGAAGACCGTCAGCGGACCGAGCCCGCGCAGGTCGGCGGCGAGCGGGCTGACCCTCGGGTCGGCGATCGCGAGGTCGCCCCGCCAGTGCTCGATGAGCACCCGAGTCCCCGCGACGCCCAGCCACGGGTCGCGGGGCTGTACAACCGGAATCTCCGGATTACTCAGCGAGAGATCGAGGGCGGGTGCGATCAGCACGGTGCCCGGCAGCCGCACGCGATGCTCGTCCCGCAACACCACCGCGGCAGACAGAGCGATCTGCCCACCGGCGGAATCCCCTGCCAAACAGACGTTCTCGTAGGTTTCCCGGTTCGCGAGCACCAGGTCGACGAAGCCTTGGACGACTTGCGCGGCCGTCCCGAACGGAATCAGCGGGTAGATCGCGACAGTCACGGCCGCACCGGTTTCCGCGGCGACGGCCGCGCACAGTGCCCAATGCTGCGGTGCGATCTCGTGCACCCAGCCGCCACCGTGCGCGTACACGACATTCCCCCGGGGCCGCTGCCCGCGCGGAGTCAGCGTGTAGACCGGCCAGCCGCCGCGACGGTCCACCGTGATCGCCACATCCGCGCGCAGCCGGCGCGGCGGACCGTAGCGCCGGGGCCGCAGGCTCAGATCGCGAACGCGCTCCCGCGCCGCGCCGACGTCGACGAATACCCGATTGGCGCGCGTCGCCTTCAAATATCCGCGCACGACCTGGTTGGCCAGACTCGGCATCGCATCTCCTCCACTTCGGGTGATGGACGGACGTCGAGTCCGTCGGCACCTCGGGAGGCGATTGTGCCCCAGGCGATGCCCGGGCCGACGGCGGACGGCGGCCCGAGCGAAAAACCGCGCGCTGTCAGGAGAGTTTCAGGCTCCGCCCGATGATCTCCTTCATGATCTCGGTCGTGCCACCGTAGATGGTCTGGATGCGAGCGTCCATGTAGGCCTTCGCGATCGGGTATTCCTTCATGTAGCCGTATCCGCCGTGCAGTTGCAGGCAGCGGTTGATCAGGTCGAGTTGCTCCTCGGTGCTCCACCACTTGGCCATCGCCGCGTCCTCGGCGGTCAGCTTGTTCTCGTTGAGCAGTTCGATGAACTTGTCCACCATCAGACGAACGGCGGTGGTCTTGGTGGCCAGTTCGGCGAGGACGAAGCGAGTGTTCTGCAGCGCGCCGATCGGCTTGCCGAACGCCTTGCGGTCGCGGACGTACTGGACGGTCATGTCCAGGCAGGACTCCATGGCCGCCGCCGCCATGACGGCGATCGACAGCCGCTCCTGCGGCAGGTTCTGCATGAGGTGGATGAAGCCCATCCCCTCGGTGCCGAGCAGGTTCTTGCCGGGCACGCGCACATCGGTGAAGCTCAGCTCGGCGGTGTCCTGGGCCTTGAGGCCGAGCTTGTCCAGGTTGCGGCCGCGCTCGAAGCCGGGCATGCCGCGCTCGACCACGAACAGGCTGAAGCCCATCGCGCCCTTCTCCGGGTCGGTCTGCGCCACCACGATCACGATGTCGGAGTTGATGCCGTTGGTGATGAAGGTCTTGGCGCCGTTGAGGATCCAGTCGTCCCCGTCGCGCACCGCGCGGGTCTTGATGCCCTGCAGATCCGAACCGGTGCCCGGTTCGGTCATCGCGATCGCGGTGATGATCTCGCCCGCGCAGAAACCGGGCAACCAGCGCTGCTTCTGCTCCTCGTTGGCCAGCTCGAGCAGGTAAGGCGCGATCACATCGTTGTGCAGCGAGAAGCCGAGACCGGAGTACTGGCCGCGCACCGACTCCTCCGAGACGATGGCGTTGTAGCGGAAATCCTTCACCCCGCCGCCGCCGTACTGCTCCGGCATGGCCATGCCGAGGAAGCCCTGCTTGCCCGCCTCCAGCCAGACCTCCCGGTCGACGATGCCCTGCTCCTCCCACTTCGCGTGATTCGGCGCGACGTGCTGATCGAGAAACTTGCGGAACGACTCCCGGAACAGTTCGTGTTCGGGTTCGAACAGTGTGCGTTCCACGCCAACCTCCTAGTGACCACACCGGCCGGTCCACACCGACCAGTCGTTGCCCCATACCGTACCCGGAAGGAGAATCCCTGTTCACTTCTGGGGCCAGAACCATGGTCTCACCAGGAGCGGCGGCACGGGTCCGGATCAGCAGGCGAGATTCCCCGCAAACGATCGGAGACTCGGGGGCGGACAAGGACGACATCGCCGGGCATCGCTGGATTCCACCCCGATTCTTCGGCGAGGTCGGCCGATCACCGGTCCGGTGGCCGCTACCCGGCAGCTCGAGGCTGTCCGCTACCGGCTCTTTCCCGCTGGTAGTGCCAGAGCGCGCGTCGGTCGGCGGCGGACACTCGAGCCAGCCCACCTATGCGTGCGCGAGCGGGCGCCCTGATGCGCAACCGGTGCATCACAGCCGCCCCGCCGTCACGGACGCCTTCTGCGCCTCGGCTCCACGACGACCGGGGCTTCACGGAGGCGCGGACCAATCCCACTCAGGCGCCATCACGCGGGCGCAGTCACATCCAGCTGCGTCCGACGGGCTGACCTGCCGATCGAGCCGCCGGACACATGGCATCAGCGCCGCGAACCGGCCGTACCGACCGGACTCGGAGTGCATCCGACATCGACTTCGTCCCCGCTCGGCGGCGACTACACCGGAGCGACCCCATGCCCCCGCGCGGTAGTCACCGGATCGAGAGCCGCGATAGACCGGACAGCGAACCTCAGAGGTTCAGCCAACCCCGCACACGACCCACCAGGGTGCGGCCTTGGTCCCGCGCCCGTTCGGCGAAGAGGAAGTTCATCTCCTCCTCCAGCGCCTTGCGCACCACGTCGCGGAATTCGACCGCGGCGGCGTGCATGTCGCCCGCGTCGCGCCAGGGCGCCGGGTCGATGGGCGCGCCCGCGGAGAAATAGAAGCGCTCCGGCCGCGGGATCACGGTGGGACCTACTCCGCGGATGAGCGGCGGGGTGAGGTCGCGGCTGAGGCCGAGCGCTTCCACGGTCCAGCGCAGCGGGCGCAGGATCGGATGGTCGCCGTCCACCACGATGTCGTAGGCGTCGTCGACGCCGATCATCGCGACCGGGACGATGGGCGCGCCCGCTTCGATAGCCATGCGCGCGAAGCCGCTGCGCCCCTCCCACTTCAGCAGGTACTTCTCGTTCTTGCGGCGCACCGCCTCCCGGCCGCCGCCGGGGAACACCATCACGGCCTCGCCGCGCCGCAGCAGGGCCAGGCAGTTGGACCGAGTCCCGCGCACCGCGCCGTAGTGGTGCAGCAGGTGACGTATACCGGGCACATTGATCAGCACGTTCTCGGCGAGACCGCGGATCAGGCGGCCGCGGCGGCGCAGCACCTCGGGCAGCAGCATCGGCGCGTCGATGCCGCCCAGCAGATTGTGGTTACCGACCAGCAGCACCGGGCCGTCGGCGGGGATGTTCTCCAGGCCGTAGAAACGCGGGCTGGTCCACGCGCGCAGCGGCGCGAGCAGGGTGTCGATCACCCGCAGATCGGTGTCGGTCAGCGCGACCGACAGCGGCGCACCGTCGGTGAGCGCCGGATCGGCGCTGCTCACGGCGCCGGAGCGCCGGGTGCGGGAATCGGAGCGGGCGTCCGACATGAACCCTCCTGGTGTCGATTCGATGACGATAGCGCAACGAAATCGACTGCGTCGCACCGGATGTGCGCGTCATATCGCGACACGCCCATTTGGTCGAGCGACCAGCTCGTTCATCCGTCCCGGCAAGCCCGTCGCGAACTCGCAAGTCATCGCCCCCGCCGAGGCATCCATACCGAGGCCGTCTCCACCCCACGGAAGCCATATGGCAGCCGGGCTACGTCAGGCGGCCTACCGCGCAGCGGATTGACCCCCGCACGACTGCGGCCGGAGCGCCCCGGGCCGACTTGTGCACACATGACGAGGCACAGGCGACCACCGGCGCCCGCTGGCGCTGGACCGAGTCCCCGCACGGAGTGGCTTACTCGCCGGACTCCCCCGTGCCCGCGTGCGCGTACTCCGACAGGGCGGCCGCCAGGGCGTGCGGGACGCGCGCGTGAACGCGGGTTCCGCCCTCCTCATGCTGGGAGTCGAAGATGCGGCCGTCGGCATGGATGCGGGCGAGCAGGTCGCCGCGCGTGTACGGCAGCAGCACGCTGATCTCCACGTCCAGCCCGCCGAGCATTTCGGCGAGCCGCTCGCGCAGCGTATCGATGCCACGACCGGTGTGCGCGGACACGAACGACGCGTCCGGCAGCAGCGCGCGCAGGTTGGTGAGCTCGGTCGGCCCCATCGCGTCGGTTTTGTTCACCACCAGCAGTTCCGGCGGGGCGGGCGTGCCGGATTCCTTGATCACGTCCGTGATCACCTCGCGGACGGCCTTGATCTGCTCGGCGGGCAGGGCGTCGGAACCGTCCACCACGTGCAGCAGCAGATCGGCGCCGGTCACTTCCTCCAAGGTGGAACGGAACGCCTCGACCAGTTGCGTGGGCAGATGCCGCACGAAGCCGACGGTGTCGGTGAAGACGACCTCGCGCCCGTCGTCCAGTTCCGCCCGGCGGGTGGTCGGGTCGAGGGTGGCGAACAGCGCGTCCTGGACCAGCAGGCCCGCGCCGGTGAGCTTGTTCATCAGGCTCGACTTGCCCGCGTTGGTGTAGCCGACGATCGCGACGGACGGGATGCCGCTGGAGTTGCGGCGCGCCCGCATGGTGTCGCGCGCGGTCTTCATCTCGCGGATCTCCCGGCGCAGCTTGGCCATGCGCTCGCGGATGCGACGACGGTCGGTTTCGATCTTCGTCTCACCGGGACCACGCAGACCCACGCCGCCGTTGCTGCCCGCGCGGCCACCGGCCTGCCGGGACATCGACTCGCCCCAACCGCGCAGCCTGGGCAGCATGTACTCCATCTGGGCCAGCGAGACCTGCGCCTTGCCCTCCCGGGAGGTGGCGTGCTGGGCGAAGATGTCCAGGATCAACGCGGTCCGGTCGACCACCTTGACCTTGACCACCTTCTCCAGGGCGGTCAGCTGCGCCGGAGTGAGCTCGCCGTCGCAGATGACGGTGTCGGCGCCGGTCTCCAGTACGACCGAGCGCAACTCCTCGGCCTTGCCGGAGCCGATGTAGGTGGCCGGATCCGGCCGGTCGCGGCGCTGGATCAGCGCTTCGAGCACCTCGGAGCCCGCGGTCTCGGCGAGCGCCGCCAGCTCGGCCATGCTCGCCTCGGCCTGCGCGGCGGTACCCGCCGTCCAGACACCGACCAGCACGACGCGCTCCAGGCGCAGCTGCCGGTACTCGACCTCGGTGATGTCGGCGAGCTCGGTGGACAGGCCCGCCACACGCCGCAGCGAGCTGCGGTCCTCCAGTTGCAGCTCGCCCACGGTGGGATCGGCCGACCAGCCGGACCGGTGCATTCGCGCGGCGTGCTCGGCGACCACGTCGCCGGTCACCGCGTCGTCGCCGGTCACGGCGTCGTCGGCCGCCTCGGCAGCGCGATCGTTCGCGTCCGCCGGAGTGAATTCATACGTCTCTGATTTCCTCATACACCATCCATGCTGCCACGACATCACCGCAGCACGCACGCGGTTATCGGAGGGCGGCGCTCACAGCCCGTCCCACCACGATCCGGCGAGGCGGCCCGCGGCCACCAGAACCGACGGCCCACGCAGCCACGCCGAGCCGCGTTCCAGCCCGACGGTCAGCTCGCCGCCGGGCACCCGGACCGTCACCCGGCCGGTGTCCGCGGCGATCCGGAAGCCGTCGGCGGCCAGCGCCGCGGCGGCCGCGGCGACGGTACCCGTTCCGCAGGAACGGGTTTCGCCCACACCGCGCTCGTAGACCCGCATGTCGACCGAACCGTCGGCGTCCAGCGCGGTGACGATCTCGACGTTGACCCCGTGCGGGAAGAGGTCCGGATCGAAGCCGGGCGCCACGGTCAGGTCGAGCTTCCCGAGCGCGTCCGCGGACATCCCCGGATCGACGCAGGCCAGATGCGGATTGCCGACGTCGATGCCGATCCCGGGCAGCGCCCAGCCCGCGAGGGTCGCGGTGGACGCGCCGAGTTCGCGCACCGGCCCCATACCGACGGTGACGTCGCCGGTGACCGAGTTCCCGGCATGCACCGTCACCGGGCGCGCGCCCGCGCGGCTGCCGACGACGAAACTGTCGCGGGTCTCCAGTCCCGACACGTTCAGGTAGTGGGCGAACACGCGCACGCCGTTGCCGCACATCTCGGCGATCGAACCGTCGGCGTTGCGGTAGTCCATGAACCAGTCGTCGGCGCCGATGCCTTCCGGGATCTCCGCGAGTACCCCGGCGGCCAGCAGCGCACCGGCGCGCGCGACCCGCAGCACGCCGTCCGCGCCGAGGCCACGGCGGCGATCGCAGAGCGCGCCGACCCGCGCGGCCGTCAGCGCCAGGTCGGCCCCCTGGTCCGGCAGCACCACGAAATCGTTCTGGGTGCCGTGACCCTTGGTGAACTCGATATCCGGCACGGGCGATGTCTCCCTATCTCGTCGTCACTTGGCAAACGTCCGGCGCTGCCGGGAAATTTCGTAGAGCGCCACCGCGGCCGCCGAGGGCGCCCCCAGCGAGCTGGCCGTGCCGCCCATCGGGATGTACACCATGTCGTCGCAGGCCGATTGCCAGGCGGCGCTCATCCCGCTGGTCTCGTTGCCGACGACCAGGATGGTCGCGTCGGTGAAGTCGTAGTCGTAGGCGGCGTGCGGGGCGTGCTCGTCGGTCCCCACGATGCGGGTCGGAATGCCGCGGCGCATCTGCCGGTCGCGGAACTCCAGCACCTGCGGGGGCCCGGCGGCGCGGATCACCGGCACGGCGAACAGCGAACCGGTCGAGGCCCGTACGGCCTGCGGGTCGTACTGGTCGGCGCCGTGCCCGGTGACGATGACAACGCAGGCCCCGAACGCGTCGGCCGAGCGGATCAGGGTGCCGAGATTGCCCGGCGAGTTGGGCCGGTCGAACACCACGACCACCGGCGCGTCCTCCCCGGGCTCACCCGGCTCGAAGGTCTCCAGCTCGGGCTGCCGCGACTCCGCGACCGCCACGAGTTCCGGTATCCCTCCGGACTTCTCGCCGAGTTCGGCCATCAGCTCGGGCACCAGCCCGACCTGCGGCACGCTGCTGGTGTCCAGCACTTCGCGCGCCCAGCCCGACAGCTCCGGGCCGCCCAGGCGGTACAACAACGTCTCGAGCGGCCAGTCGTTGGCCACGGCCTGCGTGATCGGACGCACCCCCTGCACCAGGAAACGACCGTCGCGATGACGCTTGGTGCGGTTGTTGAGATATGCCTGCCACACCTGGACGGAGGCGTTGCGCGTGCTCACTCGTCGGGTCACTGCGGAGTCCGTTCTTTCTCTTCGAGCAGGGCCAGCGCCCTCGCGGCCGGTTCCGGCGCGGCGCCGTCCACCCACCGCACCCGAGGATCGCGCCGGAACCAGGAGCGTTGCCTGCGCACGTAGCGCCGGGTGCCGATCAGGGTGCGTTCCTGAGCGTGGTTCAGGTCGTATTCGTTGTCCAGATAGGCCAGGACTTGTGCGTAGCCGATGGCGCGCCGCGCCGTGACGCCCTCGCGCAGGCCGTGCTCGACGAGGCCGCGCACCTCCTCGACCAGCCCGCCCTCGAACATCGCCGCGGTGCGCCGCTCGATGCGCTCGTCCAACGCCGCGGTCTCCCGGTCCACACCGATGATGACGGTGCCCCACCGCGGCGGCCCGATGGTCGGCGCCGAGGCGGCGAACGGCCGTCCGGTGAGTTCGACGACCTCGAGCGCCCGCACCATGCGGCGGCCGTCGGTGGGCAGGATGGTGGCCGCGGCCACCGGATCGGCCTCGCGCAGCGCCGCGTGCACGGCCGCGACACCCCGCTCGGCGAGCATCGCCTCCCAGCGCGCCCGGACGGCCGGATCGGTGGCCGGGAACTCCCACTCGTCCAGCAGCGCCTGGACGTACATCATCGAACCGCCCACGATGATGGGCACCCGGCCGCGCCCCATGATCGCGACGACGTCCGCGCTTGCCGCCGCCTGATAGGCGGCCACGGACGCGGTATCCGTCACGTCGAGCACGTCGAGCTGGTGATGCGCAATGCCCCGGCGCTGCGCGAGCGGCAGCTTCGCGGTGCCGATGTCCATGCCGCGGTAGAGCTGCATGGCGTCGATGTTCACGATCTCGCCGCCGAGCCGTTCGGCCAGATCGAGGGCGAGATCGGATTTGCCGGTGGCGGTGGGACCGACGACCGCGATCGGAGTGATGCCGGAATGGGTCACGGGGCCTCGCCTTCCGCGGGCCGCCAGATGCTCACGTGGTAACCGACCCCGAACGGGGCATCGCAGTACCGCGTCTCGACCAGCGGGTCGGCCAGGAAAAGCCCGGCCAGCACCTGGTAGGCGGCGCGTCCCGAGAGGCTCAGTTCGGCGCACAGACCGGGATCGAGTGCCCGCAGCGCGGCGCGATCCCCCGTGCTCAGCGCGTGGTCCAGCCGGTCCTGCACCGGCCGGGCCCGTTCGTCGAGGTAACCGGGCGCCTTGGTGGACAGTGTCGCGGCGCCGTCCGCGACCACCAGCACACCGCGCGGCGCGGCATCGCCGTCCAGATCGGCGCGCAGCTTCGCCCCGGCCTCGCGGCAGTGCTCCGCCGTCGCGTCCGCGGGGACGATGCGAGCCTCGGCGGTTGCGCTCGGGGCGACCTGCCCGCGTAGCCATCCTCCGATCAGCACGGCCAACGGCAGGCCGGCATCGGCCCGCTGCGCCGCGGCGACCGCCGCGCCGGATAGCCCGACGCGCACGTCCGCGCCGAATCCGCGGAACGTGCCCGCGGTCTCCGGACCGAACGTGCTCTCACCTGCGCCGACGCCGAGCACCGTCCAGCGCTGCGCCACGGCGGCGAAGGCGCGTACGGCGTCGAGCACGGCGGACCGCAGCACCACGCGCGGGTCCGGATCGCCCGCTCCCATCGCGTCCGCCACGCCGCCGCACAGCTCGGGGACCAGCACGGGTGGCGACGGAACGAGAGCGGCGACGGAGAACACGTCGTAACCGTAGTCGTTGCCGGGACCACCGGTACCGCCCGGCTTCGAGTGTCTCTGCCGGAAATACCGCCGGAATTGATAGTGTTCGAGGAGCTACAACCCAGGTCATCAGGGGTTGGAAACCCCCGGGATTCCTCCTCGGGAAGGCATGGGTCGATGGTCACAAGGGCTCGGACCGGGTTGAATGGGATGAGCGAGGGCGTAACCAGGCAGCCGTGACGCGCGGCAGGGACGAGGAAACATGACCGACAGCAACGGAACCGCGAAAGCCGGCCCCGGCAAGATGCCCCGTTCTTCCGGTGCCCCGAAACCGGGCCGCTCGATTCCACCGCCCAAGCCGCACGCGGTCAAACCCGCCCCGGGCCCCGCCCAGCAGCATCCCCATCCCGTCGTGGTCCCCACCGTCTCCGATCCGAGCCTGTGGGGCCGGGTCGACGAGGACGGCACCGCCTGGGTGAAGACCCCCGAGGGCGAACGCCAGGTCGGCTCGTGGCAGGCCGGTGACGCCACGGAGGGTCTGGCCCACTTCGGCCGCCGGTTCGACGACCTGGCCACCGAGGTCGCCCTGCTGGAGGCGCGGCTGGCCGCGGGTGCGGACGCGCGCAAGACGAAGGCCGCCGCCGTGGCGCTGGCCGAGTCGCTGCCGACCGCCGCGGTGATCGGGGACATCGAGGGGCTGGGCCGGCGCTTGCAGGCCATCGCCGAGCACTCCGAAGAAGCCGCCGCGCACGCCAAGGAAGAGAAGGAGCGCGCCCGGCACGAGCACACCGAGCGCAAGGAGGCGCTGGCCGCCGAGGCGGAGAAGATCGCCGCCGAGTCCACCCAGTGGAAGGCCGCGGGCGATCGGCTGCGCGAGATCCTCGACGAGTGGAAGTCCATCCGGGGCGTGGACCGCAAGGTGGACGACGCGTTGTGGAAGCGCTACTCCAAGGCCCGTGAGGCGTTCAACCGCCGCCGCGGCGCGCACTTCGCCGAGCTGGATCGCGAACGCGCCGCCGCGAAGTCACGCAAGGAAGAACTGTGCGTGCAGGCCGAGGAATTGTCCGGCTCCACCGAATGGGTGGCCACCGCGGGCGTCTTCCGCGATCTGCTCGCCGAGTGGAAGGCCGCCGGGCGCGCGCCACGCGAGGCCGACGAGGCGCTGTGGCGGCGCTTCAAGAGCGCGCAGGATGTCTTCTTCGCCGCCCGCAACGCCGCCGTCTCCGAGCGCGACGCCGAGTTCGAACAGAACGCGACCGCCAAAGAGGAACTGCTGAGCGCCTACGCCTTCATCGATCCGTCCACCGATCTGGAAGCGGCCCGCAGCGCGCTGCGCGAACTCCAGGAGAAGTGGGACGCCATCGGCAAGGTTCCGCGCGAGCGCATGCAGGAACTGGAAGGCAAGCTGCGGGCGATCGAGAAGCGCGTGCGCGACGCCGTGGACGCGCAGTGGCGGCGCACCGACCCCGAGGCGATGGCCCGCGCCGCCCAGTTCCGCGAGCGCGTGGCGCAGTTCGAGGAGCAGGCGGCGAAAGCGCAGGCCGCGGGCAACGCGCGCGACGCGGAGAAGGCGCTGGAGCAGGCCAAGCAGTGGCGGGAATGGGCCGAGGCCGCCGAAGGCGCCGTCAGCAACCGCTGAGTTCGCTCGATCGACGATTGCGGCCCTTCCCGGTGGGAAGGGCCGCTCGTGTGCGCGATCAGGTCAGGAGTCGCCCATGAGGCGGCGCCGGTCGCGTTCCTCCGCGGCCGCGGCGGCGTTGCGGCGCTGCTCCTCGGCGGCCAGGTGCAGCGCGGTGCGGCTCCACACCACGCGGACCCAGTGGAAGGTGAGCACCACGGTCACGATCGCGCCCAGGATCAGCCCGATGCCAGGGCCCGCGCCGATGTAGTTGCCCACGCCGGGGGTCTGGCGGTGCCAGATCGAGAGCACGCCGAACACGCTTGCCACGGCGCTGCCCGCGACGGCGATCCAGGCCAGCACCCAGCGGCGGGTCATCAGCGCCAGCATCGAGAACCCGATGCCGAAGACCACGAGGAACCAGACGAAGACCCGCGAGGGAAGCCCGATGTGCTCGGCCCGCGCGACGTCGGTGTTCAACAGCACGTCGAAGCCGCGCGCGGCGCCCGCGTGCGACAGGACCAGCGAGGCCAGCAGCAGGAACACCGCACCCGCCACGACCATGGCGCGGATGCCGGGGTCGATCTCACCGGCGATCTTGCGCTCGACGGCGTCGAGATCGTCGCGGAACTGTTCGAAATCGCCGGTGCTCTCGACCGAGCTCACTGAGTCCTCGTTTCGTTCGTCTGCGTCGCGGCTGCCGGGCCGGTGCCGCGTCGCGGACGCGTCGTCACCGGACGGGGGAACCGCCCCGTCGCCATCGCGGGTGGCGTCGTCGTCCGGGCCGGTGGTCATGCGCCGCAGCCGGTCGAGCAACCCGCGGCCGCGGGTTCCGGGGTGGGCGCGCCGATGCGGGGCAGCCCGAGCCCCACACCGATCGGCGCGGTCTTCGGCGTGACACCGCGTTCGTGCGCGTCACCGGCGCGGGTGCGGCGGTGCGTCTTGATCGCGGCATCGGCGACGAGGTGGTGCGGCGCCGCGGCGGTGATGTCGACCGTGACCAGGTCGCCGGGGCGAATCGGTTCGGCGGTGCCGCCCGGCCGGAAGTGCACCAGCCTGCCGTCGCGGGCGCGGCCGCTCATGCGCGCGGTCGCGGCGTTCTTCTTGCCCGCGCCCTCGGCCACGAGCAACTCCACCTCGGTGCCGACCAGTTCCCGGTTGGCGGCCAAGGAGATCTCCTCCTGCAGCGCGATGAGGCGTTCGTAGCGCTCCTGCACGACGGCCTTGGGCAGCTGGTCGGGCATGTCCGCGGCGGGTGTACCGGGCCGCTTGGAGTACTGGAAGGTGTAGGCGCTGGTGAAACGCGCCTGCCGCACGACATCGAGGGTCTCCTGGAAATCCTCTTCGGTCTCGCCGGGGAAGCCCACGATGATGTCGGTGGTGATCGCGGCGTGCGGCATCGCGGCGCGGACCTTGTCGATGATCCCGAGGTAGCGGGCCTTGCGGTACGAGCGGCGCATCGCCTTGAGCACCCGATCCGAGCCGGACTGCAGCGGCATGTGCAGCTGCGGGCAGATGTTGGGGGTCTCGGCCATGGCCTCGATCACGTCGTCGGTGAACTCGGCCGGGTGCGGCGAGGTGAAGCGGACCCGCTCCAGGCCGTCGATGTGCCCGCACGCGCGCAGCAGCTTGGCGAACGCGCCGCGGTCGCGCGGCTCGCTCGGGTCGGCGAACGACGCGCCGTAGGAGTTCACGTTCTGGCCGAGCAGCGTCACCTCGAGCACACCTTGGTCCACCAGCGCCTGCACCTCGGCGAGCACGTCACCGGGGCGGCGGTCGACCTCCTTGCCGCGCAGGGCGGGGACGATGCAGAAGGTGCAGGTGTTGTTGCAGCCGACCGAGATGGAAACCCAGCCCGCGTAGGCGGATTCGCGCTTGGCGGGCAGCGAGGACGGGAACGCCTCCAGCGACTCCAGGATCTCCACCTGGGCTTCCCGGTTGTGCCGGGCCCGCTCCAGCAGCACCGGCAGTGAACCGATGTTGTGGGTGCCGAAGACCACGTCCACCCACGGCGCCTTGCGCACCACGACGTCGCGATCCTTCTGCGCCAGGCAGCCGCCGACGGCGATCTGCATGCCCGGACGGCTCGCCTTGGTCGGCGCCAGGTGACCGAGCGTGCCGTAGAGCTTGTTGTCGGCGTTCTCGCGCACCGCGCAGGTGTTGAAGACGACGAGGTCGGCCGTCGCGCCGGGCGCGGCCTTCACGTATCCCGCGTCCTCCAGCAAACCCGACAAGCGTTCGGAATCGTGCACGTTCATCTGGCAGCCGAAGGTGCGGACCTCGTAACTGCGTGCTGTGCCCTCGGAGGGAGCCGACAGTGCCTGTCCGATCGAATCCACCCATCCAGGGTACGGGGCGGCCTCCGGCGGTTTTCGCGCGCATCGGCGCAGGCTCCGGGCGTCTGCCGCCGACGCCGAAGGGACTGTGAGGTTACGCGCACATGTCGAATCGGCGCGGCGAGACGGTGTGTCGCGGAAAGCCGGGCAAATCCCCGATTTTTGCCTAAGGTCATGACCATGACCGACGACGCCGCCGCTCCCGGCACGACCGGGGACGCCTCTGCCGGGGACGTCAGCGCCGCCACCAGCGCGCCGCCGATGATCTTGATGCGCAATGTGGACAAGCACTTCGGCGACCTGCACGTACTCAAGGACATCACCCTCGAGGTCCCGAAAGGGCAGGTCGTCATCGTTCTGGGCCCGTCGGGCTCCGGTAAATCGACGCTGTGCCGCACCATCAACCGGCTGGAACCGATCGACTCCGGGGACATCGCCATCGATGGTGTCGCACTGCCCGCCGAGGGCCGCGCGCTGGCCGCCCTGCGAGCCGACGTAGGCATGGTCTTCCAGTCGTTCAACCTGTTCGCGCACAAGACGATCGTCGAGAACGTCATGCTCGCGCCGATCAAGGTCCGCAAGGTGAAGAAAGACGACGCCCGCGCCCGCGCGATGCAACTGCTCGACCGGGTCGGCATCGCCGATCAGGCCGACAAGTACCCCGCACAGCTGTCCGGCGGGCAGCAGCAACGCGTCGCCATCGCCCGGGCGCTGGCGATGAACCCGAAGGTGATGCTGTTCGACGAGCCGACCTCCGCGCTGGACCCGGAGATGGTCAACGAAGTGCTCGAGGTGATGGTGTCGCTGGCCAAGGAGGGGATGACGATGCTGGTCGTCACCCATGAGATGGGCTTCGCGCGCCGCGCCGGGAACCGGGTGCTCTTCATGGCCGACGGCCAGGTGGTGGAGGACGCGCCGCCGGAGGCGTTCTTCACCGCCCCGAAGTCGGAGCGGGCCAAAGACTTCCTGGGCAAGATTTTGAGCCACTGATCTGCCGGACAGCGGCCAGCACCCACGGATAGGGAGAAGGAACTCGATGAGGATCAATCGCGCTCTGCGCATCGGCGTCGGAGCGATCGCCCTGACACTCGCCGCCGCGACAGCCACCGCCTGCGGCGGCGGCGACGACAAGTCCGCCCTGGACAACGCCAAGGACGGCAAACTCACCATCGGCATCAAATTCGATCAGCCCGGTCTGGGCCTGCGGAACAAGGACGGGTCATACAGCGGCTTCGATATCGAGGTGGCGAAGTACGTCGCAGGGAAACTGGGCGTGCAACCGGACCAGATCACGTTCAAGGAGGCGCCGTCGCCGCAGCGTGAGACGCTGATCGAGAACGGGCAGGTCGACTACATCGTCGCCACCTACTCGATCAACGACAAGCGCAAGGACAAGGTCGACTTCGCCGGTCCGTACTACACCGCCGGGCAATCGCTGCTGGTGCGGGCCGACAACGCCGACATCAACGGCCCGGACAACCTCAAGGGCAAGAAGGTCTGCTCGGTGAAGGGCTCCACGCCGGCCCAGAACATCGAGAAGAACTTCCCCGACACCCAGCTGCAGACGAACGACACCTACTCGCTCTGCCTCGAGGGCCTGCGCGCCGGCTCCTGGGACGCGGTGACCACCGACGACATCATCCTGGCCGGTTACGCCGCGCAGAGCAGCGGCGCGTTCAAGGTGGTCGGCAAGCCGTTCACCACGGAGAACTACGGCATCGGGTTGAAGAAGGGCGACAAGGAACTGCGGGACAAGATCAACGACGCCATCGAGGCGATGATCGCCGACGGCTCCTGGAAGAAGGCCTTCGATTCGACCGTCGGCGCGTCCGGCTACCAGGCCCCGCAGCCGCCGACCGTGAATCGGTACTGACCTCCCCGCATACGGACGGGTGGCCCGGCCCCTGCCCGGCGCGGGCCACCCGCCGCACTTCCCTGACCATCGAAACCTGATCGGAGGGACGCGTCCGCCGTGTTCGACCTGATCTCGAGGTATGACGACCAAATCCTCGAAGCCTTCTGGGTGACAATCCAACTGACCGTGCTCTCCGCGGTCGGCGCGCTGATCCTGGGCACTGTCGTCGCGGGCTTGCGCGTGTCTCCCGTGCCCGTCGCCCGCTGGGTCGGCACGGCGTACGTCACCATCTTCCGCAACACCCCGCTCACGCTGATCATCGTGTTCATGTCGCTGGGTCTCTACACGACGATGGGCTGGCGCCTCGCAGGTGAGGGGCCGGACTCTCTGGCGCAGAACAACTTCCGCTTCGCAGTCGTCGGCTTGAGCATCTACACCGCCGCCTTCGTCTGCGAGTCGCTGCGTGCGGGCATCAACACCGTACCGATGGGCCAGTCCGAGGCGGGGCGCTCGCTCGGCCTCGGCTTCCTGCAGAACCTGCGGCTGGTCGTGCTGCCGCAGGCATTTCGTTCGGTCATCGCCCCGCTGGGCAGCGTCCTGATCGCGCTGACCAAGAACTCCACCATCGCCTCGGCCATCGGTGTCGCCGAAGCGGCGACGCTGATGGCGGAAATGACCGAGACCGAAGCCGCGGTCCTGGCGATCGGCGCGATCTTCGCGCTCGGCTTCGTGATCCTGACCCTGCCGACCGGCCTGTTCTTCGGCTGGCTGGCCAAGAAGTACGAGGTGGCTCGATGAGCGTCAGCGAGGCGCGGGTATGAGCGCGGGCCCTTCGGTCCTGTTCGACGCGCCGGGCCCGAAGGCGAGACTGCGCAACAATATCTACTCGGTGCTGGTACTGGCCGTGGTGGCCGCGGCAGGCTGGCTGCTCTACCGCGGTTTCGCCGACAAGGGGCAGTTCACCGCGGAGAAGTGGAAGCCGTTCCTGGAGGCCGAGGTCTGGTCGACCTATCTGCTGCCCGGTCTGCGCGGCACGATCGTGGCCGCGCTGCTGTCCATCGTGTTCGCGTTGATCCTGGGCATGGTCTTCGGCGTCCTGCGGCTGTCGGATCATCGCATCGTGCGCTGGGTCGCGGGGGCGATCGTCGAGGTGGCGCGGGCCATCCCGGTGCTGATTCTGATGATCTTCCTGTTCGCCGTGTACTCCGAGTACGACGTGTTCAAGTCCGATGATCTCGCGCTCGCCGCGGTGGTCACCGCCTTGACCATCTACAACGGCTCGGTCATCGCGGAGATCGTGCGAGCGGGCATCCGCTCGCTGCCGAAAGGACAAACCGAGGCGGCTGTCGCGCTCGGCATGCGCAAGAACCAGTTGATGCGATTGATCCTGCTGCCGCAGGCGGTCACGGCGATGCTGCCCGCGCTGATCTCGCAGATGGTGGTCGCGCTGAAGGACTCGGCGCTGGGCTACCAGATCACCTACGTCGAGGTGGTGCGCTCGGGCCAGCAACTCGGCGCGGCCGAACAGAACACGATTCCGGCGCTGATCATCATCGCGATCATCATGATCGCTCTCAACAGCGCGTTGACGCTCGTTGCCACGAGGCTGGAACGACGGCTGCGGGCGCGCAAACGTGGCAAGGGCGGCGGCGCCGTCGTCGCCGCGGACTCGATCATCACCGACGCGGCACCCGGCGTCGACATCGGCAAGAAGCCCTGAGCCGACCGGCGGAGTCGTTGCCGCGCAAGCGAACTGGCTACTGCGCGGCAATACCGGGCGGCACCGATGGAGGCGCCGGGGTGTTGTGCTCGAGCTGAGCGCAACACTCGTGCACTCGGCGGCGTCCCGCCAATCTCGTAGGCATACGCCGATCCCCGGTATTCGACCGGTGGGACGGTCATCAGTGCTTCGTACCTGCGGGAGTTGATGATCGATGACCAGCCGTACCTCCGACCTACTGTTCGACGAGTCGTTCTCCTTCCCTGGCGAACTGCGCCGCGCCGGCCCCGCGCGGGCCGGCGTCTTCATCCGGCACGCGGGCGGTGTGATCCTCGGCGCGGTCGAGGTGACCGGGACCGCCACATCGTCGGAGGACGAACACGCCGCCGAGGCGGGTATCGAGGCCGCCGGTCCATCAGCCGACACCGGAGCGGGGTAGACCGGCGATGCCGCAGCCGAAACCCACGCAGCGGTGCACCTCCGCGGCGGCGGTACGAAGGGTGCTGACCTCGACCGCCGCGGGCCGGGCCCCGATCGGCTGTCCCAGCAGCGACAATCAGCGAAGTGATCGAAAACGCCGCAGCCGGCCCAGATTCCGCTAGCCGCGGGCGCGGCACCGAGCCGGTAGCCGCACCTACCATCCGTATCCCGCGTATCCGACCGGCGTGGAACGCAGTTGTGAGCGGGATACGGCTTCGCGCTATGGGGCCGAGCCGCTGTCTTATCGAGCCGGTGAAGCGTGGCGCGCCATTACCGCGAGCGGCCAGGGGCCGGAAGCTCAGTCGACGGGCCCGTCGAGGTCGCCCTCGACCCCTCGATCGGCCAATTCGGCTTTGACCACCCGATAGGCCGTGGCCTGACTGTATCCGCGCCGGGCGAGCATGCCGACGAGACGACGAATCATCTTGTCCCGGTCCAGGTCTCGCGGCAAGGAGCGTAATTTGCGGCGGACCAGCTCACCGGCCCGTGTCTCCTCGTCGTCGGTGGTGATGGCGTCTAGGGCGGCGGCGGCGTCCGACTGCGCGACGCCCTTGCGCCGGAGTTCCTGAGCGAGCGCCTGCTTGCCTTTACCGGAGAAGGCGTGGCGAGAGTGCACCCATTGCTCGGCGAAAGCGGCATCATCGATGAGGCCCACTTCGGCGAGGCGATCGAGCGCCTCTTCGCTCACCTCGGGCGAATACCCCTTGGCGGCGAGACGCTGGGCCAGTTCGGCACGACTGCGGGCGCGGGCGGCGAGCAAGCGGAGACACGCCTCCTTCGCCTGCTCGACCGTCCCGCCCTCGGATCCGGCCGCCACCGTATCCGCCGATCGGCCCTCGGGCCGGTCGGAGTCGGTCGAGGACGAGCGGGCACGCCCCCGCACGCCGCGGTGACCGCGACGGGACCCAGCCGGACGCGCCCGCTGCGGATCGGACGCGTCCGGCCGAGTTCCCATGGTGTCCGGCGCAACCGAACCACCTTCGGTACTCCGGACGAGTTCGGAATCCTGTCCGCGCGGCCGGCCACCGTTCGGCGAGCCGGAGGCGGACAGGAGTTCTTCCAGCCGGCGCCGCATGTCTTGCACGACGTCGGCCCCCGGGTCGGCCGAAGACGCCCCGGGTGAGCGGCGGCGGTTCGTCGGCTCAGAAATCGGCGGGCACCTCCGCGGCCACGTCGGCCGTCACGTCGGCGCCGATGCCGAGCTTCTCCTTGATCTTCTTCTCGATCTCGTCGCGGACGTCGATGTTCTCCAGCAGGAACTTGCGGGCGTTCTCCTTGCCCTGACCGAGCTGATCGCCCTCGTAGGTGTACCAGGAGCCGGACTTACGGATGAAGCCCTGCTCGACGCCCATGTCGATGAGCGAGCCCTCCTTGGAGATGCCGTGCCCGTAGAGGATATCGAACTCGGCCTGCTTGAACGGCGGGGAGACCTTGTTCTTCACGACCTTCACGCGGGTGCGGTTGCCCACCGCGTCGCTGCCGTCCTTGAGCGTCTCGATGCGGCGCACATCCAGGCGCACCGACGCGTAGAACTTCAGCGCCTTACCGCCGGTGGTGGTCTCCGGCGAACCGAACATCACGCCGATCTTCTCGCGCAGCTGGTTGATGAAGATCGCGGTGGTACCGGAATTGTTCAGCGCGCTGGTCATCTTGCGCAGCGCCTGGCTCATCAGACGCGCCTGCAGACCGACGTGGCTGTCACCCATCTCGCCCTCGATCTCGGCGCGCGGCACCAACGCGGCCACCGAGTCGATGACGATGATGTCGATGGCGCCGGAGCGCACCAGCATGTCGGCGATCTCCAGCGCCTGCTCACCGGTGTCGGGCTGGGAGACCAGCAGCGCGTCGGTGTCGACGCCCAGCTTGCGGGCGTAGTCCGGATCGAGCGCGTGCTCGGCGTCGATGAACGCCGCCACCCCGCCCGCCGCCTGCGCGTTGGCCACCGCGTGCAACGCCACGGTGGTCTTACCCGAGGATTCCGGACCGTAGATCTCGACGACGCGGCCACGCGGCAGGCCGCCGATGCCCAGCGCCACGTCGAGCGCGATGGAGCCGGTGGGGATCACCGAGATGGGCTGGCGCGCCTCCTCGCCCAGGCGCATGACGGCGCCCTTGCCGAAGCTCTTCTCCACCTGGGCCAGCGCGAGTTCGAGCGCCTTGTCCCGGTCGTACGCCTGTGGTGCCATGTCCTGATCCCCTTTTCGACGGGTGAGTCTCGTTCTGTGGTTGGCGCCTACAGTAGAGCCCGGCACCGACAAGTTCTGGCGACCAGACTAGACGAACAGGTGTTCGAGTCAAGTGACGCGCCCGGCGCCCTCCGCACCGCCGGCGCCGTCCTCGGCAAACGCCGTGCGATCAGGGCATCAGCGCGATCCGGTCGGTGTCCAGCAGCGTCTGCGCCTGCTTGAGTACGCGCAGCGACGGCGTCACCTCGAGGCCGGTGATCCCCTCCAGCGCGCCGAGCCGCCCGGTCACGTACCGGTAGAGGTCCGCGGTGTCGCGGCAGATGATCGAGGCGAACATATTGGACGGTCCGGTGGTGGCGGCGACGAAGACGATCTCCGGATGGGTCGCCATCGCGTGCCCCACCGCGTCCAGATCGGCGGGACGCACGCGCAGCCACAGCGCGCCGCGCACCCCGTAGCCCATCCGCTCGATCGCGAAATCGACGTCGAAGTACAGCACTCCCGCCGCCGTCAGCTCGGCCATCCGCCGCGCGACCCGCGGCGCGGTCCACCCGGTTTCGGCGGCGAGTCGGGCGTACGGAGCGCGCCCGTCCCGGCCGAGCAGCGCGAGCATCGCCTCGTCGGCCGCGGACAAATCCACCGGCGTCTCCGGCCCCGCGTCCGCGGGCCGGGGCCGGGCGGCGCCGAGCTCGTCGAGCTGGGCGGCGGTCAGCAGGTGCCGATGGCGCGGCCACTCCTCGTCGAGCGGAAAACGGTGGATGACCTCGTGCGCGGTCAGTTCCAGCACTTGCGGGGCGCGCGGCAGGATGTGCAGCAGCAGGGCGTCGCGCCGCTGGATCGAACGCGGCCTGCCCACACAGGTCACCTCGGAACCGGTGGACAGCAGTGTCACCCAGCTCAGGTCCGGGAACCGCGCCAGCGCTTCGGCCAGCCGCAGCGCTTTGTCCGGCGTCGATCTCAGGCGCAGCACCCAGCGCGCGTGGCCGAGCGGCACCGCGTTCACCTGCCCGGACACGTGCAGGATGCCGCGCTGACGCAGCGCGCGGTAGCGCCGCGCCACCGTCTGCTCGGAGACCCCGAGGATGCCGCCGAGCCGGGCGAACGGGATCCGGGCATCGTGCACCAGCGCCTGCATGATCTGTTTGTCCAGGACATCCAATTCGGAGGATTCCGTCGAGGTTTCGTCGAGCACTGGAAGAATCTAACGCCCGCACGCGGCTGGCTAGGGGGATCTGTCCGGATGCCGCACGCTTGGCGTCGAAATCATTCGAATCCGCCGTGGAGGCTCCCGTGAGGAAATGGCTCCCCTTGTTCGCCGCGTGCCTCGGCACGCTGATGCTGCTGATCGACGTCACCATCGTGAACGTCGCCCTGCCCGACATCGCCGCCGATCTGGACACCGGATTGTCCGGCTTGCAGTGGGTGGTGGACGGCTATGCCTTGGCATTGGCGGCATTGCTGCTGGTGCTGGGCTCACTCGCCGACCGGGCCGGTGCGAAGCGCGCGTACCTGGCCGGACTGGTCGTCTTCGCGGTCGCGTCGCTCGGCTGCGGCGTCGCCGGATCCGCGGCGGTCCTCGTCGCGGCGCGGGCGCTGCAGGGCGTCGGCGGCGCGGCCATGTTCGCCACCACGCTGTCTTTGCTGCACGCCACCTACACCGGCCGCGACCGCGGCGTCGCCTTCGGCGTCTGGGGCGCGGTGTCCGGAGCGGCGGCGGGAATCGGCGTGGTGCTCGGCGGGGTCCTCACCGAGGCGCTGTCGTGGCGTTGGATCTTCTTCGTCAACCTGCCCATCGCCGTGCTGGCGATCGCCCTGACCGCCACGGTGTTCCCACCCTCCCCGCGGCGGATCGACCGAGTAGTGGATGTGCGGGGCATGCTGTCGTTCGCGACCGCCGCGACGGCGGTCACCTACGGCGTCATCCGCGGTGGCGAACACGGCTGGACCGACACGGCCGCGGTGATCGCGTTCGCCGGCGGCGCCGCGGCGGCGCTGGTCTTCGGTTTCGTCGAGGCGCGCGGTGCCGCGCCGATGTTCCCGCTGGCGCTGCTGCGCAACCGCGACTTCGCCGCGACCCTGTTCGGCGCGTCCGGGCAGACGTTCGCCGCGTTCGCGAGCAGTCCCCTGATCTCGCTGTGGCTGCAGCAGCAACTGCACATGTCCCCCTTGCACGCGGGCCTGGCGATGCTTCCGATGGCCGCCACCGCGTTCGTGGTGGCGGGCACGTTCGGGCGGCTGCTGCACGATGTCGCACCGAAGTGGACCATCGGAGCGGGGTTGGTGGTGGTCGGCCTGGGCGCCTGGCTGCTCATGCTCGTCGGCCCCGGGTCCTCCTGGCTCGCATTGATCCCCGGATTCGTGGTGATCGGCCTCGGGATCGGCGTCAACGCGCCCGCGCTGGTGTCGGTCGGCATGGCGGCCGTCGCCCCGGAGCAGGCCGGCACGGCCGCGGGGGCGGTGAACACCGCGCGGCAACTGGGCTTGGCCCTCGGCGTCGCGGTACTCGGCACCGTGTTCCGCGGTGTGGCGACCGCCGAGCAGCCGATGACGTTGTCGCGCTTCGTCGCCGGGCTCGACGCGGCGTTCGGCGTCGCGGCGGCGGTGGGCGTCGGATTCGGGCTGGTCGCCTTCGCCCTGTTCCACCGGCAGCGCGCGAACGCCGAGCCATCCGAAGCCCAGCGGCAGGCCGTCGCCGCCTGACCACGATCCGAGACGACGAGGCGGCGGCGCATGGGCGCCGCCGTCTCCTGTGCCCGCGTGGCGCGGAGGACTTCCTCAGCGCTGGGGCAGCACCGTCTCGTCGCCCGGATCGCGCGGCCCGAAGACGCGCCGCTCGGATTCCTCGATACGGACGTCGTTGATGCTGGCCTCCCGCCGTGACATCAGCCCGTCCGGCGCGAACTCCCACTGCTCGTTGCCGTAGCTGCGGAACCACCGGCCGGACTCGTCGTGCCATTCGTACTGGAAGCGCACCGCGATTCGGTTGCCTTCGAAGGCCCACAGATCCTTGCGCAGCGCGTAGCCGTTCTCGATGGACCACTTCCTGGTGAGGAACTCGACGATGGCGGCGCGGCCGGTGAAGAACTCCGCACGATTGCGCCACACCGAGTCCTCGGTGTAAGCGGCGGCGACTCGCTCCGGATCGCGGGTGTTCCAGGCGTTCTCGGCGGCCCGCACTTTGGCTTTCGCTGATTCCGCGTCGAACGGTGGCAGGGGAGGTCGCATGGGAGGGCTCCTTTCTCGTGAGGTTCAGGGGTTGACGGGCGACAGTTCGGCAGGCCCCCACCGCAGCGCTCCCCCGGGCCGCTCGAGTACCTCCTCGACGGTGAATTCGAGGGAGCATTGCGCGCCTGCCGCGAAAGTCTCTGGAGCCCAGATCAACTCGGCGGTGCCGGTGAGTTGCAATGTGGCGCCCGTGGACCAATCGGGGATCAGGATCCCGCACCGGGGGTTGACCTCGATGTTGCCGAGCGTCATGAACATCGAATTGCCCCGGTAATCCGGCCAGCGCAGCCGCGTCGGCGAAAGCGCCTGGAGGAAGCCCGGATTCCCGCCACGATGCGAGGCGTCGGCGTTGCCGTCGGCGTCCGCGGTCGCGACGAAGAAGGTGTCGGCCGCCGCTACCGCGGCCCGCTGGTCGGCATCGAGTTCGACACCGTGACGCATCACCGGCGCCTCGGCAGCGGGCGTATAGCTCTCGACCTCACGCCGGGCGATGTACTTGGGACAGTTCGAGTACACCTGGTCGGTGACGATGCGCAGGCCCGCGCCCTCCGGCGTCGATCTGCCGTTGACCCGCATCCGCCTGCGCCGCTGCGGTTGCAGGGCGATCATGCCGACCCCGCAGCGATGGGTCAGCGCTTCGTGCAACGGATCGGTGGCCGCGGGCCGGACGCCGACCGCTATCGTCCGGTCGTCCACCGCCCGGACGAAACCCGGCTGCCCGACCAGCTCGCTCGCCCACAGCCTGCCCGCCGTGTCGGCGGCGGCGAGCACGACCATCCGCTGTTCGGCCAGGAACCCCGCGGCGACCGCGGGGATATCGGGACGGATCATGCGGCCGACCCGTTCGGCGATGTCCGCCTGGCCCATCCGGCGCTGGACGGCGACCTCTCCGCGATGAAACGGCTCAGCCACGATGCTCCCTTCGCTACGCGGACGATCGGATCAGAAGAAGCCGCAGGTCGGGGCGGCGCCGCTGGGTGCGGGCGCGGATTCCGCGCCGCTGGGCGCGTAGACCTCCAGGCGAATGCCGTCGGGATCGGTGAAGAAGATCCCGCCCGAGGCGACGCCCTCGCCGTGCGCCACCACCCCGTCGTGCGCGAAGGCCACCGACAGCTCACGCAGCACCCGCTCCACCGCGCGCACTTGGTCGATGCTGTCGACCTGGAAGGAAAGGTGATGCAGGCCGGGCGTTTCGGTGGAGAAGGCGCCATCGCTCTGTTCCCACAGCGTGACGACCAGCTTGCCGTCCGCGCCGAGGAAGGCCCAGCGACGCTGGTCGTCGGCGCTCGCGGCGAGCTGCTCGAAGCCGAGGGCCCGGCGATAGAAGTCCACCGAACGATCCAGATCGGAGACGTTCAGGCCGATGTGCCCGGTGGCGAGCTGAGGTGCGGCGACCGCGGTCATGAGTTCCTCCTCGGAATGATTAACCGTTCAATACGGTTTTGACAGTTAGAACATACTGCCCGGCGTCACTCGCGTCAACCACTGAAAATGATTTGATCAGTTAGACAGGAGGTGGCCGCCTTGGACCGCGACGCGCACTCGATACCCTCGGGCATGCCCGATCCACGCCCCCACCTCGGTGAACCGCTGGCGCTCGATCTGCTGAACACGAGATGGATCGAGCACGGACCACAGGACCTGCTCACCGAGGTCGCCGGCCTACGCACCTGGCTGGCGACCGCAGGCCTCACCGATCGCGCGACCGCCGACGAGCCCACCTTGCACGCCGTACTGGCCGCGCGCACAGCCATCTACGACGTGGTGGTGCACGCCTCCCCAACCGGGCTCAACGACGTGCTGGCACACGGCCGCATCCGCCGCGCACTCACCGAGACCGGACCCGCCGACCTGGCGGATGTGCCGGAACAAGCCTGGCTGCCCGCCTGGCTGGCCGCCGACAACCTGCTGGAACTGCTGCGCGCCGCGCCCGATCGGATCCGTCAGTGCGCGCACCCGGAGTGCGTGCTGTTCTTCTACGACACCTCGAAGAACGGAACCCGCCGCTGGCACTCCATGGCCACCTGCGGCAACCGCACCAAAGCGGCTCGCCACTACGCGCGCAAAGAATGAAGTTCAGAACAATTCGTCGAGCAGCCGGTAGTACTCCAAGCGGCTCTCGTCCGGCGCGGTCAGCCCGTAGGCCGAGAAGAAGGCCGTCACTTCCGCATCTCCGAAGTCCGCGCGCAGATCGCGGACGGCAAGTGCCAGATCGCGGTAGCGGTCGGCCACGCCGAGTGCGCCCACGTCGAGCAGGATCTCGTTCTCCAGCACGTTCGGCGGGGTGAAATCACCGTGCGCCACCACCAGGTCCTCCCCCGTCGGCCGCTGCCGGAGCAGCCGGGTGAGCACGTCCGCCGGGGTGGTTCCGCGGTTGTCTTCGTCGAACTCCTCCGCGTCCACGAGCCCTTCGACGACGTTACGGCGCGCCTGTGCCAGAACGACGTCGAGGCGGCCGTCGAACGGGCACTCGGTCACCGGAATGCTGTGCAGCCGTCGAAGTAGCCCGCCGAGCACGGTGCCGATCGACGCCCCGTGCGCGGAGTTCGCTCGCGCCGCCAGGCTGGGCGCGCCCTCGTCCGTGAGCACCAGGACGTCGTCTTCGAACGCCGCGACCTCCGGTACGGCGATCCCGTGCTCGCGCAACCAGGTGAGCCGCTCGTACTCGGCGACCGCCTTCGGTCCGCGTTTGAGCCAGTAGGCGCCGTCGACCGACACCACCCCACCGCTGAGGCCCTCGTGTTCGTCCGACCAGCTCGATGCCTCGCCGAACAGCGCAGCGACGGTGGGCGGCAACGGGATCGGCAGCTCGCCCAGCGTGTCCAGGGCGGCGCGGGTGGCTTCGATCTCCTCGGGATCACCTTCGGCGACGCGCAGCCGCATCGCCTCGGTCAGCAGCGCGCGCGCCTCGGTCAGGTGATTGCGCTCGGCGAGCGCCTTGCCCAAGTGCTGCACGGCGAAGGAGAGCACTTCCGGAGCGGCCGCTCGCGCGTGCGCCACGGCGCGGCGATACAACGTCTCGGCGGTGCCGACGTCGCCGCGGTAGCGGTAGACGTCACCCAGGTTGATCCAGACACTGATCCTGCGCCGCTCGGTGTCCACCAGTTCCAGCGCGCGATCGAGGTGATCGAGCGCCTCGTCGTAGCGGCCGAGCAACATCAGCTCTACGCCGGTCTGCCGGTAGCCGGCGAAGTCGTCGGGGCGGGCCTGCGCCACCCGGGCGGCCAGGCGCTGCGGGTCGTGCGGGATCATCCGCTGCCGCTCGTCGAACCGGTACAGCGGCTCGTCCCGCTCCACCTGCCCCGAGGCGCTCACCAGCGCGCCCTGGGCACGTCGAATTCGGCGCACAGGGCGCGCCACACGTCTCGTGGATCGATCCCGGCCTCGATGGCGTCGGCGCCGGTGCGCCCGCCCAGCATGGGGATCACATGGTCGGCCAGCAGGGCGTCGCCCCGGGCCACACCGAACTCGGTGTGCAACAGTTCCTGGAACTCGGTCAACCGCACCGTCCCGAACTTACTCCCATTCCGCGCGTCGCCAGGTCAGTGGCACACCCGGCACCCGCGTCGATCAGTAGTGCACGGCGTAGCGGACCTGGTGGCACAGGCCTACAGGATCCGGGAACTCGGTCGTGGCCGCGGCCTCCCCGGCCGCCGCGGTGTAGCGGGGGTCGGCGAGGATTTCCTGAACCGCGGCGCAGACGGCAGCGGGCGACAGCGGCCGGACGACGATCGAACTGCCCTGCCGCGCAGCACGATTGGCCAGCTCCCACTGGTCGCCGCCGCCGGGAACGGTGACGATCGGGACGCCCGCGGACAGTGTCTTGGCGAGCAGACCGTGTCCGCCGCCGCCCACGACGACGGACGCGTGGGTCAGCAGTTCGTCTTGCCGCCCCAGCCCCGCCGTGGCCCACGGCGGCAGGTCGGCCGGCGGCGCGTCCAGCATCGAAATCGCCACGCGGACACCGGTTCCATCCAGAGCCTCGAGCACGGTCTCCGCCATGCCCGCCACGCCGGTGTGCGCGGTCGATGGGGCGACCATGACCAGCGGTCCGTCACCGGGCGGAAGGTCCAGAACCGCGTCGGTCGGCTCCCACAGCAGCGGGCCGATCACGTGGGTGGATTCCGGCCAGTCGGGACGCGGCACCTCGAGTGCGGGCAGCGTGGCGATCAGGCGAGCGGCGGGACCGGGGTCGACGGCCGGGAGACCGACGCTCTCGCGGGCCCGCTCGCGCTGGCGGCGCCCGTTGCGGAGGGCACGCGCGGTCATGCCGCGCAGTACACCGTCGCGCATCCGCCCGCGCAGACCCGCGCCGGGGGCGAGCCCGCTTCCG
Organism: Nocardia gamkensis NBRC 108242; assembly: GCF_001612985.1. Lineage (GTDB taxonomy): Bacteria > Actinomycetota > Actinomycetes > Mycobacteriales > Mycobacteriaceae > Nocardia > Nocardia gamkensis. The sequence continues at coordinate 102,870 of NZ_BDBM01000030.1, forward strand.
ATGGGCGGCAAACCCTTCGACGGCAGATACAGCGGGTGCGGGGACAGTTCCACCCACGGGACGCCGAGCCGCTCCGCGGCCATCCCGCCGCCGGCGGTCAGCACGTCGGAGATCACCAGTTCGGGCAGCATGGCGCTCAGTTCGGGCAGGATCTCGGTAGAGATGTGCGCGGCCCGCTCGTGGATGCGCTGTCCCGCGTCGGCGTCGTCGTCCACCGGCCGGGGTGCCAGGCCCTTGAGTCTGCGCACGCCGATGCCCGCGGCGAGGGCCGCGTCGAACCAGCGCGGACCGGTGAACAAGACAGGCTCGTCACCTGCCGCCAAGAACCGCAGGCACAACGCGATAGCGGGGAACGCGTGACCGGGATCGGGCCCTGCGACGACGGCTACTCGCATCCGCCTAGCCTGCCACACCCGCGTGCGAGCCGATCACACCCGTGTCGCGGCGGCGCGGAGTCGAGGGCGCCGCCGCCTCTCCCGCTACAGCTTGCTCACCGTCGAGTTGTCCGAGCCCGACACCGCCTTGTACAGCAGGTACAGCCCGAACACGATGGCGCTGATCACCAAGATGGGGAACAGGCCCTTGATCAGCGCGCCGATGACCGCCAGCGCGATCCAGACGACCGCGACGATACCGATGATCTTCCACAACATTTCGATGCCTTCCGAAGTCCGTTTACGCTTCGAGCATGGCATCCGAATGAGTGCGAATCACCAGGTGAGGCGGGATATGGGGGTGGAAATCAGGGTTCCCCCCGAGGCCGCGCGCTCGCGCAAAGGCGGCGATCAGGGTTTTCTCTCGGCACCGCTGGGCCGGTGATCTCAGTTGGCTCGCCAGAACTGACCGTGCACGTCACAGCCCGGAGTCCAGGACCCGGCACATGTCGAGTCCGGCAGTGGCCGGAGCCCGATCGCGCGGGGGCGCGACCGGGCTCCGCACACCCGATCAGCCCCTTCGGCGCTCGGCGTCCGGGAGTTCCTCGGCCATGGACTCCTCACGCGGCATGCTCTCCGGTTCCCGCATGCCGAGATCGGCCGTGTCGACGGCGTAGGAGTCGATCATCGGCTCGCGTCCCACGCGTGCCCGTTCGCCCGCCGGCGGCATCCGCAGCGTCTCCTCGTCACTCCCCGGATAGGCCCGCATCCGGGCCGAGGCGGGGTCTCCGGGTTGCCCGGCGCGCTCCTCCGGCGGGCGAGTCATCTCGGGGCGGGCTCGCCGCGGCTGCGGCACCGGCTGCCTGCCGTAGACGTCCCAGGCGGCCTGCTCCGGGTCGATCTGGTAATGATCGAACAGTTCCTGCTCGGCCTGCGGGCTGATCTGCCCGTTGTGGTCGAGCTGGGGCGAGGCCTTCACCGCGTCCTTGCCGACCCGCACCTGCAACGTGGCCGACTCGGGGCGGTGCTCGGCCCCGGCCAGCGGGACCAAGGCGTCGGCGCTGAACAGGCCGGTGGACACCGCGATCCAGGTGGGTGATCCGGAATTGTTGTCGACGTAGACCCGCTTGACCTTGCCGATCTTCTCGCCTTCGAGACCGTACACCGAGCTTCCGATGAGCGTTTCCAGCATTTCAGTCATGGGTTCCTCCGCAGTTCGTCCGTGCGGCGGGCAGCCCGACAGAACGCGGCCGACCACCGCACGTGCTGGGAAAAGGGTTCAATCGCTTGTGGGTCGATCGGTGACGTCGGGGCCTACGACGCGCTGCGCTCTGCGCGACAGCCGCACCGGGTCCTCGGCGGTCTCACACGACAGATACCGGCTGACATCCAGCCGCTGCGTGTCCTGGTCGAGCAGCGATCGACGGTAGGAAACATCAAGCATGACGTGCTCCTGCCCAGTAGTGCATGTTCCCGGCCCCAGACGAAGCCGGAAGAGATCAGCTACAGGGTGGCAACTACCCCCGGGTGTCACAATCAAACAGAACCAAGCCGTAATCCACTGACTCGACGCGACCGACAAGGCGAGATAGCAATCAAATAGCTATCTAGACGATCACCGCAGCCCGTGCCGCGCGGTATCGGAAGCCCCCTTGAGCAGCATCAGCGCCGAGGGCCCGCTGGTGAACCGGAAGTCCTTGCCGCGGTGGTCCACCTCGCCGTCGGTGGCCAAGGAGACCGGCTGCTCGGCCACCCGCACGTCCACGCGGGAGACCCGGCGGTGCCGGTAGGTGGGCGAATACTCCAGCGTGCCGGTGAACGTCGCGAAGACCAGCCGCAGCCGCGAGAAGGGGACGTCGGCGCGCAGGTAGCGAACGTCGAGGGTGCCGCCGTGCAGCTCTGGGCGCGACATCGGGATCTGGTCGGCGGGGTGGTAGGTGCCGTTGCCGACGAACAGCATCCACAGCGCGGCGCGGGCGCCGTCGATGGTGACGTGCAGCGGCTGGGCCCGGAACAGCACGCGCACCATGGCCATTCCCGCGGCGGGCCATTTACCGATCCGGCGCTCCCAGCGCTCGCGGACGCGCACGAAGTCGGGATAACCGCCGAGACTGGCGGTGTTGACGAAGACGCGCCGCTCGGCGTCGTCGAAGCACACCTCGGCCACGTCGACCCGGACCGCTTCGCCCGATTCCAACCCGGCGAGGGTCACCTCGGCGTCCTCGACTCCGGCATCCCTGGCGAAGTGGTTGAGCGTGCCGCCGGCGAAGACCGCCAGCGGCATCCGGTGGCGCACCGCGTACTCCGCGACCGCCGACACCGTCCCGTCTCCGCCGACGACGCCGAGCGCGAGGATGTCGTCGCGCCGCAGCAGTTCACCGGCCCGCGCCTCGACATCCTCGTCGCCGCCGAGCTCCAGCACCTCGGCGGCGGGCAGCCGGTCACGCAGGGCGGCGAGCGCGTCGTCGCCGCCGCCCGATCCCGCGTGCGGATTGCCGATCAGCAGCAGCCCGGCGCCGCCCGGCAGCGGATCCACGTGCTCGACCGGCCCCAGGGTGGCGGGCCCGTCGTCGCGCACCGCCCACCACCGCCGGGTGACCAGGGCGACCACACCGCCGAACAGCGCGCCCGCGACCACGTCGGACGGCCAGTGCACGCCGATGTGCACACGCGAATAGCCGACCGCGGCGGCGACCGGGGCCACCGCGGCGGCCGCCACGGGAGATTCCAGCGCCAAGCCCGTCGCGAAGGCGGCCGCGGAAGCCGAATGCCCGGACGGGAACGACGACGAGACCGGCGGTGTGACCAGCCTGCGCACGAACGGGACGGACTCGTCCGGCGGACGGCGGCGCGGAAACAGCGGCTTGGCCACGCCGTTGGCCACGCCGCTGGCGATGCTCAGCGCGAGCAGCCCGCGCACCGCGCCGCGCCGGGTCGAGCGATCCCCGGCCACGAACAGGATCGCCCCGAGCGCGATCCACAAGCGATTCTTGTCAGCGGAGGTGCTCAACGCCTTCAGCACCCGGTCCGCCGGGGTCGGCCGCACGCGCGCACTGCGGCCGACCAGCCAGCGATCCAGGCTGCCCGTCAGTCCGACCACCCCACCGTCGCGCCCGCGAGTCGAGAGAAACCGCATCGCCGCAGCCTACCGACCGCGCGGGCGCCGCGTCGGGGCTACCGCTGCGCGGGAGGCCGCGCGCTCAGCTGTTCGCGGACGCTGTCGGCGCTGTCACAAACCGGCCAGTACGCCATTTCAGTGCACGGATGTACTCTGATCTCGAACGCACAGTGGCGTTGCGCGACAACAGGGAAGGGATGATCGAATGACGCAGACACCCCAATCAGCACACAGTCATGCACCGAATCTCAGGTAGCGGCCGGGACTCGATGGAAAACACGAACGAGCTGGCGCAGGAACTCGCGGCCGCGGCACGGCGGCACGGTTCGGCGATCGCGGGGATCGTCGGATCGGCCGCCCGTAAGGCGTCCTGGGAGGTGCTCGATCTCATGGCCGAGAGCCGGGAACTGATGGGCGCGGCGTTTCGCGCCCGGGCCGAGGAACTCCGCCGCCGGGACCGGCAGAACTGAAACGGGTCCGATCAGATCGGTGGCCGCGGCGACGCGGGCACCGATTTGTCGGCCACCTCGATGAGGGCCTGGGCCCATCCGTCCAGCCGGTCGGAGGCGTGGCGCAGATCCGCGACAATGGTGTCGAAGTGGTGGCGCACCACGGTGTTCTCCGGAACCGCGAGAATCCGGCCCGCCGCGGCGACGACCTGCTCGTACTCCGCGACGCCCGCGTCCAGCCTGGCCGAGGTCAGCCGCAGGTTCTCGGTGAGTGCCACCGCCGCGGGCGAATTCGCGCTTCCCATGGCGCCGAGGCCCTGTTCCATCGCCGTGATGTCGGCGGCCAGCGCGTGCAGCGCCGCCGCGCCCGAAGCGGCCGTCTCGAGCATGTCGGCCAGTTCGTCGGGGGGCAGCCGATGCGAGCGAGCGATGTGAACGCCCATCCCGTGCAAGGCCTTCTCCGCGCGCACCAGACGCGCGATCGACGGGCGCGCGATCGACCACAACGGAGGCTGCTTGCGCGGAACGAACGCCGCCTGCGGCAGCGGTGCGCCCCGCAGCCGCAGATAGCGGCGAGTGCTCAGCGCCGCACCGGTGACCAACGCGACCGCGCCGCCGCCGACCATGACCACGGCCCACACCGGCGCGGAAACGACAACGAGGCCAACAGTTCCCGCCGTGGTGAGGCCGGACACGGTGCCCAGCTGGAAACTGCGCCTGCGAGCCCTGCGGCGGCGGCGCAGCTCACGCTCCCGCGGATCGGCCCAGCGCCGCACGGCGACGAGCGCGTTCTCGCCGACTTCGCGAAGACTGTCCGGCAGGCTGCCCGGCTGTGGCGCGAGCGCGGCTTGTGCCCGGATCATCGCCGACTCGCGCAGGCGCCGCGCGTCGAGCTGCCGCTCGCGAAATACACTGCCGCTCATACCTTCTCTCCCACCGGTTGCACACATCGGACAGACCGAGACCCGACTCGGCCGACGGCCGGCCGGTCGGGTCCCCACGCCTTGTCCTCCAGTGAACCAGCCCCCACCGACACGCGTTGGCCGAACGCCCGGTCGCGGCGGTTACTGCTGCGCGGCCTGCCCCTTGTTCATCTGGGGTTGTGCCGAATTCGCCTGCGCCGGATTGATGGCGGGCTGGGCGCCACCGGCCGGCAGCTGGTCGCCGCGCATGGACGCGCGGATCTGCTCCAGCTTGCTGTGCCCGGCCATCTGGATGCTGGCCTGCTGCACCTCGAGCATCCGGCCCTGCACCGAGTTCTGCGCGAGTTCGGCGGCACCGAGCGCGTTGGCGTAGCGGCGCTCGATCTTCTCGCGGACCGCGTCCAGGCTCGGCGTGCTGCCCGGCGCCGACAGCGTCGAATCCATCTGCTGCAGCGAGGCGGAGACCTGCTCCTGCATCTTCGCCTGTTCCAGCTGGCTGAGCAGCTTGGTGCGCTCGGCGACCTTCTGCTGCAGCAGCATCGCGTTCTGCTCCACGGCCTTCTTCGCCTGGGCCGCCGCCTGCAGCGACTGGTCGTGCAGCACCTTCAGGTCCTCGACGGACTGCTCGGCGGTGACCAGCTGCGCGGCGAACGCCTCGGCGGCGTTGGTGTACTGGATCGCCTTCTCGGTATCACCCGCCGCGGTGGCCTGATCGGCCAGCAGGACGGCCTGGCGCGCGTTGGCGTTGAGCTTCTCGACTTCGTCCAGTTGCCGGTTCAGCTTCATCTCCAGCTGACGCTGGTTGCCGATGACCGACGCGGCCTGCTGGGAGAGGGCCTGGTGCTGCCGCTGGGCTTCCTCGATAGCCTGCTGAATCTGGACCTTCGGATCCGCGTGCTCCTCGATCTTCGAATCGAAGAGGGCCATCAGGTATTTCCAGGCCTTGACGAACGGACTAGCCATCGATTGATCCCGCCTCCATCTGACATGCCGCGCTCCGGCGCGACTCCAGTGCGCGACCGTCACGCACCCGATATGTGCCTATCCTCCATCATGCGGCACCCGGGCCGGGCGAACCCGGCCCGATCGACGCCTAGGGAGAATCTATCCGCTTTCCGCGGCGGCCCGCAGCGTTGCCGCCGTGGCCACGTCTCGTAGCGCGTCACACGCCCTTCACCAGGACCAGCATGTCCGATCGCGGAGCGGGGATGACGATCCGCGTGTCCTCCGCCAGCGGCAGCGGCCGCGCGGCCGCGTCGGCCGCCGACATGCTCGCCGTCGCCGGAGCGGGCGCGGATTCCTCCTGCGCCGCGGGCTCGGCCGCCGTCCGCTCCGACTCGACGGCGGCCGCGGCCGCCGCGTCGTCCGCGGGCGCACCGGCCGTCGGTCCGTCGGCCCCCGCCATGAGCGTGCTCACATCCCACAGCACCCGTGACAGCGGGACGTCCAGCGCTTCGCAGATGGCGGCCAGCAGTTCGCTGGAGGCCTCCTTGCGACCGCGCTCGACTTCGGAGAGATAGCCCAAGCTGACCCGCGCCGAGGTCGACACCTCGCGCAGGGTCCGGTTCTGGGCGAGACGCGCACGCCGCAGACTGTCCCCGATGGCCTCTCGCAGCAGCGTCATCTCGTTCTCCTTCGCTCCCGGTCGCCGGGCCGACAGATTCTCGACCCCACGCATGCCGTTCTTTCTGGCACAACGTCGGAGCCGGGGCGGTTGGTTCCCGTCCGGGACACCTCAGCCGCTCCGCCCGACGCGGTCGGCCGGGCCCGAGCCCGCCTCCCGCACACACCGCAGCAATTCCGACACCGCCGTGCGCGTCGCACCGATTCTGATCGTCCACCGGTCGCCCGGGAGTTTCAACCGCATCACTTCGGTATGCCCGGGACCGGCCAGTCCGAGGAAGACCGTGCCGACCGGATGCCCGTCCTGCGAATCGGGGCCCGCGACGCCGGTCAGGCCGACCCCCCAGTCCGCGCCGCAGCGCGTGCGGGCGCCGACGGCCAGCTGTTCGGCGGTGCTCGCCGCCACCGGTCCCTCGGTCGCGAGGACCTCCGCGTCGACACCGGCGAGGCTGTGCTTGAGGTCCGTGGCGTACACCACCAGACCGCCGCGCAGCACCGCGCTGGCGCCGGGCACCCCGGCGATGGTCGCCGCGAGCAGGCCCGCGGTCAGGGATTCGGCGGTGGCCACGGTTTGCCGCACGGTCACCAGTGCACGCACGAGATCGATGGCGGGCACGTCGGCGATCAGCGGATCGCTCATACGCCGCGCGTCCGCCCCGGGCCGCCCGCGAACCACACCCGGGCCGCCTGACCGACGTAGTCCAGTCCGGTGCCCACGGTCAGCGCGACCGCCAGGTACATCAGCGGCATGCCTATCCCGGCCGACCAGCCCGACAGCGGCAACAGCACCATGGCGATCGCCAGGGACTGGACCAGCGTCTTGAGCTTGCCGCCGCGTCCGGCCGGGATCACGCCGCGCCGCACCACGATCAAACGCAGCAGTGTGACGCCGATCTCACGCCCGCAGATCACCAGGGTGATCCACCAGGCCAGATCACCGAGCAGGGACAGCCCGATCACCGCGGACCCGATCAGCGCCTTGTCCGCGATGGGATCGGCCAGTTTGCCGAAATCGGTCACCAGGCCGTATTTGCGGGCCAATTGCCCGTCGAACCGGTCGGTGATCGCGGCGAGGCCGAACAGCGCCGCGGCGGCGATTCGCCAGCCGGTCTCGTGGCCATCCCCGACGAACAGCGCCGCGACGAACAGCGGCACGATCGCGATGCGCAGCATGGTGAGCACGTTCGCGATGTTCAGCAGCGGCGGCCCGGTCTCGGCCTGCGCGGGTGCGAAGCCGGGACGGAGCGGGGCGGGCGCGCTCCAGGGGCGGTCCGTCTCGTCGGGTTGTACGCTCATGCCTTCGCCTCACCGGCGACAGGCTCGGTCACGGCCGCCTCGTCATCGCGGCGCGCCACCCGGCGCGACGCGATGAGCTGAACGAGTTGATCCGCGGCACACGTTCAGAGTATCGGTAGCCGGGCCGACTACTGTGCACCCCATGACCTCTCGGGGACCATTAGGTGGTTCGACCAGCGACGCGTATCCGGGCGCGGCTTCTGCCGCGCAGAGTTCCCTCCCGGTCGTCCGACGCGCGCGAACCTCCGATGTGCCCGAGATCAAGCGCCTCATCGACGTCTACGCGGGCCGGATCCTGCTGGAGAAGAACCTGGTCACCCTCTACGAGGCGGTGCAGGAGTTCTGGGTCGCCGAATTGGACGGCCGCGTCGTCGGCTGCGGCGCGCTGCACGTGCTGTGGGCCGACCTCGGGGAGGTGCGCACGGTCGCGGTGCACCCCGACGTCAAGGGCTCCGGTGTGGGCAAGCTCATCGTGCAGCGACTGGTCGCGGTGGCCCGCGAACTCGAGTTGCAGCGACTGTTCGTGCTGACCTTCGAGGTGGAGTTCTTCGGCAGGCACGGCTTCGTCGAGATCGACGGCACCCCGGTCACCGCCGAGGTGTACGCCGAGATGTGCCGCTCCTACGACACCGGCGTGGCCGAGTTCCTCGATCTGAGCTATGTGAAGCCGAACACTCTCGGCAATACTCGGATGCTGCTGACGCTCTGAGTCCGTCCCCACAGGAAAGCGATACCCGTGCCGATCTTCGCCGTCCACTACGTCTACTCCGAGTCCACCATCGCAGGCCGGGACGCGCACCGTCCCGAGCACCGGGCCTGGCTGGCCGGCCTGCTCGAGTCGGGCGCCCTGCTCAGCAGCGGTCCGTACCCGGACGGGTCCGGAGCGCTGCTGATCTTCCGCTCGGAGGACGCGGGGCAGTTGAAGGACCTGCTCGCCCGGGATCCGTTCGCCAGGGAGAACCTGATCGACGACGTCCGCGCCGTGGAGTGGGCCCCGGTCTTCGGCGCCTTCGCGTCCTGACCGGTTAACGGTCGGCGCGCACGCGCGTCCGAAGCAGGCTGGCGACCGTCGCGACCACCAGGATGCCCAGGATGACGCCCAGCGAGACGGGCGTGGAGATCTCCGGGACCGCGACGTGCTCGCCGCCGTTGACGAACGGCAGCGTGTTCTCGTGCAGGGCGTGCAGCACCAGCTTCACGCCGATGAACGCGAGGATCGCGGCCAGTCCGTAGGACAGGTAGACCAGCCGGTCGAGCAGCCCGCCGATCAGGAAGTACAGCTGTCGCAAGCCCATGAGCGCGAACGCGTTCGCGGTGAAGACGAGGTAGGGCTGCTCGGTCAGGCCGTAGATGGCCGGGATCGAGTCCAGCGCGAAGAGCAGATCGGTGAACCCGATCGCCAGCAACGTCAGCAACAGCGGCGTGACCGCCCGGCGTCCGTCGATCCTGGTCACCAGCTTGTCGCCGTCGTATTCGTCGGTGGTCGGCAGCACGCGCTTGGCCAGCGCGACGATCCGGCTGTCGCGTTTCTCCTCGACTTCGACCTCGTGGCCGCTTTCGCGCAGCAGCTTGACCGCTGTGTAGACGAGGAAGATCCCGAACAGGTAGAAGACCCAGCTGAACGCGCTGATCGCGGCCGCGCCGACGGCGATGAACGCACCGCGCATGGCCAGGGCGACCACGATGCCGATCAGCAGAACCTTCTGCTGGTAGATCCGCGGCACGGCGAAGGTGGACATGATGATCAGGAACACGAACAGGTTGTCCACCGAGAGCGCCTTCTCGGTGACGAAGCCCGCGTAGTACTCCCCCGCGTAGGTGGAGCCCCACTGCCAGGCGACCACGCCGCCGAACAGCAGCGCCAGCCCGATGTAGACCGCGGACCAGAATCCGGATTCGCGGAAGGACGGCTCGTGCGGGGTACGGACGTGGGCGAAGAAGTCGAAGACGAACAATCCGAGGATCACCACGACGGTGATGGCCCATTCGAGTGCGGTTACGTGCATGCGGCATGCCGATCGGTAGCGAAGATCATGATGTCCATAATGCCCGCTTTGTCCGGTAAGGCTCGGTAGCGGGGTGATTGCCGCCCATAATTCCACATGCGTTCAGCCGACGTTTCGTGCCGCAGTCCTCCAGCGTGACCGACGAACCGCACCCTGAACCGCGAGGACCGGGACGAACGCGCCCGCACACGCAGGATTTGCCGATCAGGCGATGCATCGCGTCACAACGGGACCCGCCCGTCTTCGGTGCCGTGGCGCACTTCGATCTACGCCCTGCGTCGGCGACGTCGCGGGGCTGCCCGGTGGACACCCGCGATGCCACATGGGCAGCGACACGCTCTCGCTTGCGCGGGTTCCTCGCCCGGACGACCGGTGTTGCCCGCCCTGATTCCAGCGGGCCCGGACGGCGAAGGGCGGCCGACCCGGCACCCGGAGAGACCGGCCGTCGAGCTATACCCTTCAGGCCCGGGAGAACTGAACCAGGTAGGGTCGTCGGCGAAGCAAAATCGGTTCCCGACACCGGCATCCGATGTTAGTTTCTGAGCGGCGAAGATCAGACCACAGGAAGGCGAGACGATGACCGGGACGGAGCGGCGGCAGGGGTCGCCGAGCGGTGCCCGCGAATCGTATGCTCGCGCCGCGCTATCGGCCCCATCCGCGTGGCGGATGAGCGCGCGGAGCCGCCCCTGAACGTGTCTTTCGCAGACCCGTACGAAGGGGTCACTCCGCGGCCGACCGCCGAGGAGTGGCCCCTTTTTCGTTCCGAAACCGCGGGCCGGGGGTTCGAGTCCCTCCGTCCGTGCCGATCCCCCAAGTCGGAATTCCGACCCATCCCTCGTAGCCCAATCGGTAGAGGCGCCGGACCTAGATTCCGGGAGATGCGAGTTCGAATCTCGCCGAGGGAACCAGCCGGATCACTCCGGCGGCTCCGCATCGCCGTCGTCCCCGCCGCCGCGGATCGACCACAGCAACCCTTCCAGCTCATCGGGTTTCACGAGCACATCACGCGCCTTGGAACCCTCGCTCGGACCGACCACGCCGCGGGTCTCCATGAGGTCCATCAGCCGCCCCGCCTTGGCGAAACCGACGCGCAGCTTGCGCTGCAGCATGGAGGTGGACCCGAACTGCGAAGTGACCACGAGTTCCACCGCCTGCAGGAAGACGTCGAGATCGTCGCCGATGTCGGGGTCGACGTCCTTCTTCTCCCCGGCCTTCGCGGCGGTCACGCCCTCTTGGTACTCCGGCTCGGCCTGGTTCTTGGTGAACTCGACGACGGCATGGATCTCCTCGTCGCTGATGAACGCACCCTGCAAACGGGTGGGCTTGCCCGCGCCCATCGGCAGGAACAGGCCGTCACCCATGCCGATCAGCTTCTCCGCACCCGGCTGGTCGAGGATGACGCGGGAGTCGGTCAGCGACGAGGTGGCGAAGGCCAGCCGGGAGGGCACGTTGGTCTTGATCAGACCCGTCACCACGTCCACCGACGGCCGCTGCGTGGCCAGCACGAGGTGAATGCCCGCCGCACGGGCCTTCTGGGTGATGCGGACGATGGCGTCCTCCACGTCGCGCGGAGCGGTCATCATCAGATCGGCCAGCTCGTCGACGATGGCCAGGACGTACGGGTAGGGCCGGTACACCCGCTCGCTACCCAGCGGCGCGGTGATCGCTCCCGACTTCACCTTCTTGTTGAAGTCGTCGATGTGGCGCACCTTGTTGGCCTGCATGTCCTGGTAGCGCTGCTCCATCTCCTCCACCAGCCAGGCCAGCGCGGCCGCGGCCTTCTTCGGCTGGGTGATGATCGGCGTGATCAGGTGCGGGATGCCCTCGTAGGGCGTCAGTTCCACCATCTTCGGGTCGATCAGGATCATGCGGACCTCGTCGGGCGTCGCCCGCTGCAGCAGCGACACCAGCATCGAGTTCACGAAGCTCGACTTACCCGAACCGGTGGAGCCCGCGACCAGCAGGTGCGGCATCTTGGCCAGGTTCGCCGAGACGAACTCGCCCTCGATGTTCTTACCAAGACCGATCACCAGCGGGTGGTGGTCGGTGCGGGTACTGGGCGCTTTCAGCACGTCGGCCAGCCGGACCAGCTCGCGGTCGGCGTTCGGCACCTCGATGCCGACGGCGGACTTGCCGGGGATCGGCGCGAGCAGCCGGACGTTCTCCGTCGCGACGGCGTAGGCGATATTGCGCGCCAGCGCGGTGATCTTCTCGACCTTCACGCCGGGCCCGAGTTCTACCTCGTAGCGCGTGACCGTGGGGCCGCGGACGAACCCGGTGACGGCGGCGTCGATCTTGAACTGCACCAGCACCTCGGTGATCGCCTCGATCATCGATTCGTTGGCGGCGCTGCGCTTCTTGGGCGGATCCCCGTCGGTCAGCAACGACAACGGCGGCAGGGTGTAATCGCCTTCGACCTCGCGATCGGGGACGAACTCCAGTTGCTGCGGTTGCGGCGGCGGTGGCGTCTGATCCTGCACCACCGCGGCGGGACGCTGCTTCCTCGGCTTCGGTTTCGGCGCGGGTTCCTCGACCGGAATCTGCTTGGCGTCGCGCAGCGGTGGTTCGCCGAGCGCCTCTGTGACCGCGTCGGGGTCACCGAACTCGTCGGGCGGGTAGTTCTCCGCGGGCGTGCGACCGCGCCGCTTGGCGGTGCTGCGATGCACCGGGAAGCCGTCGGCGTCGTAGTCGGCCGGGTCGTAATCCCGGTACTCGCCGTCGAATTCGCCGTAGTCGTCGCCACCGGTCTCGGTGCCGAAGTATCGCCGCAGCTTCTCCGGCACCTCGCGCACCGTCGTCCCGGTCACCAGCAGCGCGCCGAAGACGATGGCCAGCAACAGGATCGGAACCGAGAGCCAGGCGGTGAGGCCGTTGGTCAGTGGCCCGCCGGTGACGAAACCGACGAAGCCGGCGGCACGGGAACGCCCGTGCGCGTCGGTGGGCGCGCCCCCGGCGATATGCCACAGCCCGAGGAGCGGCAAGCCGATCAGCAAGCCGCCGAGCACCAGCCGCGGTCGGATCTCGGGGCGCGGTTCGGTACGCATCAGGACGACCGCGATCCCGGAGGCGACGAACGGCAGTGCGGCGGAGGCCGATCCGGCGATCGCGCGGATCACATCCTCCACCCAGTGGCCGATCGGCCCGCCTGCCGACAACCAGACCGCCGCCGCGATCACGGCGCTCAGTGCGATCAGTGCCAGCGCCGCGCCATCGCGCCGATGTCCGTGTTCGATCTCGCCCGCGCGGCTCAGCGTGCGCGTGGTCACGCCGAGCCCGCGGGCCAGCATGGTCCAGCCGCTGCCGATACCGCGCGTGAACAC